>CAVYCN010000019.1:0-177729 GCA_963767005.1 uncultured Actinomycetes bacterium | reverse complement strand
GTTCTCAGGCGACCAGGGGTCCATGCCCGGCTCGGTCAGCTCCCACAGATAGCGGAGCATCAGGCCCTTCCCGCCGACGTACAGGCGTGCCCACTCCATGTTGAGCGGCTCGACGTCGGCCGTCCTGGAGGTCATGTCGACCCTGAGCACGCTGCCCTTGTAGAAGTCCAAGGCGCCCCTCCTGCTTTGCTTCGACGGTGCGTTATTCACGTGGTGGAGAACGGGCACCATTGTAGACGGTCGCCGGGCCGGCAGGCAATCGCCTGCCGTATGGCCCTTCTCGCTGCGCGTACGGGCGCACTTGGACTACCATAAGATGAGGATCGGGGCGCGGGCCGATACCTGCGGACCTCGGTCGTCGTCGCGCCGCGCCGCAGGCCCCGCGGGAGGCGCAGGCGGGCCACAGGGGCGGAGTGCGACTGGTGGACCAGGCACAGGACAGTCTGCAGGGGATTCCGGCGAAGTACGCCCGCCAGGTCCTCTTCGCTGGCCTGGGGGCGAGCGGCCAGCGCGCGCTGATCGACGCGACCGCCGCCGTCGTCGGCTGCGGCGGCCTTGGCTGCGTGCAGGCCACACTGCTCGTGCGCGCCGGCGTCGGCCGGGTGCGCATCATCGACCGCGACTTGATCGAGGAGAGCAACCTCCAGCGCCAGGTGCTCTTCGACGAGGCCGATGCTCGCGAGCTGCGGCCCAAAGCGGCGGCCGCGGCCGAGCGTTTGCGGGCCGCGAACTCTCTCGTCACCGTCGAGGGCCTCGTCGAGGACGTGAACAGCACCAACGTGGCACGCCTGCTCGTGGGCGCCGACGTCATCCTCGATGCCACCGACAACTTCGACACCCGGTACCTGCTGAACGACTACGCGGTGGCGACCGGCACCCCCTGGATCTACGGCGCCTGCGTGAGCTCCTACGGGGTGGCATTCGCGGTCCTGCCGGGCGAGACGCCCTGTCTGCGGTGCGTCTTTCCCCAGGTGCCGCCGGCGGGCACCGCCGCGAGCTGCGACACCGCCGGCGTGCTCGGGCCGATCGTCGGCGTCGTCGCGTCGCTCCAGGTCGCCGAGGCGCTCAAGGTCCTGAGCGGGCAGCCGCGGCTGGTGAACCGCCGCATGGCGGTCGTCGACGTCTGGGCCAACCAGCTCGAGACCGCCGAGCTGCCGGACCGCGACCCGCAGTGCCGCTGTTGCGGTGAGGGCGACCTCGAGTTCCTGAACGGCGGGCGGTCGTCCGAGACGACCGCGCTGTGCGGGCGCGACGCGGTCCAGGTGCGCGCCCGCCCAGACACGAGTCTCGACCTCGATGCGCTGGCTGCGCGCCTCGCGCCGCTGGGCAGCGTGGAGCGCAACCGCTTTCTGCTGCGGGCCACGATCGACCGCTACGAGCTGACCGTCTTCGCCGACGGTCGGACGATCGTGGCCGGCACCGACGATCCGGCCGTCGCCAAGTCCGTCTACGCCCGCTACATCGGCACCTAGCGGCCGCGGCGAGCATGATCTACCTCGACAGCGCCGCCACCTCGTATCCGAAGCCCGAGGTGGTCTACCGCGCTGTGGAGATGTTCGCGCGGGCATCGGGGGGAAACCCCGGACGCGCCGGACATCGCCTCGCCGTGGAGGCCGAGGCGATGATCGACAACACGCGGCGACTGCTCGCCCGCTTGTTCGGAGCGCCGCGGCCCGAACGGGTCGTCTTCACCCTGAACGCGACCGACGCCCTCAACATGGCGATCAAGGGAGTGCTGCGGCCGGGAGACCACGTCATCACATCTGTGCTCGAACACAACTCGGTGAACCGGCCGCTCAATCGCCTTGAGCACGATGGCGCGATCACTCTCACCCGCCTGCCGGCCGGCGTCGACCACGTGCTCGACCCGCAGGCGGTCGCGGCGGCCTGGCGCCCCGACACACGGCTCGTGGCGGTGACCCACGCCTCCAACGTGACCGGCACCGTGCAGCCGGTGGGTGAGATAGGACGCCTGGTCCGCGAGCGCGACGGCCTGCTCCTGGTGGATGCCGCCCAGACCGCAGGCACTGTGCCCATCGATGTCGAGCGCGACGCGATCGACCTGCTGGCCTTCACCGGCCACAAGGGCCTCCTCGGACCGACCGGCACCGGCGGCCTGGTCGTGGGCGACCGCGTGGAGCCGGCGTCGTGGCGCGACGGCGGCACCGGCGGCGATTCGGCGAGTCCGCTGCAGCCCGAGGAGCTGCCCTACCGCCTGGAGGGGGGCACGCCCAACGTCTTCGGCATCGCCGGGTTGCGCGAGGGTGTGCGCACCGTGCTCCAAGAGGGCGCCGAGGTCATCGGCCGGCGCGAGAGGGCGCTCGTGACGCTGTTTCTGCAGAAGCTGGCGACGCCCGGCCGCTTCGCCTTCTACGGGGCCGACGAAGCGTTCTTGCGACGCGGCGGCGCGGACCGCGTCGCCCTCCTGTCGTTCAACCTGGCCGGGTTCAGCCCCGCCGAGCTCGGCCTGCTGCTCGACCACACGTTCGACATCGCCGTGCGCGCGGGCCTCGACTGCGCCCCCTATGCGCACCGGCACCTCGGCACGTTCCCCGACGGCGCCGTGCGTCTCAGCGTCGGCTACCTGAACACCGCCGAAGACGTCAGCCTGACCGCGGATGCCCTGAACGAGGCGTGCGGCCTCACCGACGAGCCGGGCGCTCCGTAGCGTTCGGTCGGTGCCACGACGCGCGGCGGCCTCGACCGCCCCACGGGCCGCCCTTCGGCGACCGCCCCGGGGGCGCCGCCTCCACGATCCACGCGTCCACGACGTCCGTCGGCTCGTGGCTGGCGAGGCGGCGCAGACGGCGACGCACCACGAACGACGGGCAGAGCAGCAGGCAGCCGACGAACACCGCCGCGCCGGCCACGCGCAGGTCGGCGGCGAGGTCCGAGACGCGGGGCGGCGGGCTGCCCCCCACCGCCGAGCGCCCCGCCGCTGAGGTTCCCGACGTTCACCGGTACGCCGGTGATCGTGCCTGCGGTGGCCGCGCCGCCGGTCGTCGCGACCTGGGCGCCGGCCGGCACCACCACGTTCGCACCGCCGGACTGCGCGGTCGAGCCCGAGCTGCCGGCGCTGCCGCTGCCGCCCAGGTCGGCGCTCGTGCCCTGACCGGCGCCGACCCCCGAACCGTTCCCCGAGCCGCCGACGCCGCTGCCTGTGCCCGTGCCCGCGCCGGATGCCGTGCCGTTGCCGCCGGTCGCGCCGCCGTTGCCCAACGTCTTTGCCTTGGTCTCGCCTGCCGTATAGGTCAGGACGATGTCCTTGACCGTGGGCGTGAGCCAGAGGTCGTCGCTGTTCAGAGCGAGGACGAAGCTGACCCTCGTCGTCACCACGCTCCTGACCGAGATGACGCCGCGACCGAACGGGCCCCGCTGGACACCGTCGGACGGCGTGTAGTACAGCTCCGTGTGCGTGGCCGTCGGCACGGAGGCGTCCAGCCTGAGTCTCAGGAGGTGAGCCTGCTTGCCCCCGCTCGCCAGCCTGAACGACTTCGTGTCGACTTGCGCGCCCGTGGTGTTACCGATCAGCGCGAGATCCTGCCCACCCTGGTCGCAGACCAGCAGCCCGCCGTCGACGGTGGTGCTATCGCCCTGCAACCCGGAGGGCGCGGAGCCCGTCACTCGTTCGGCGACGCGGGGCACGGAAAGCGCCGGAGCCGATGACCCGAGGTCGGCCGAGCTCCAGACAACGGCGTCGCTACCCGGGTCGACCTCGATCACCCGCCCGTGACCGGTGTCGGCGATCATCACGTCGTCCTGCTCGACCCCCACGCCCATGGGGTCGTTCAGGGTGCCACTCTCCGACCCTGCCGCCGGGTACTGCCAGGACACGTCCTGGCTGCCCGGCCCCACCCGGATCACTCTGTCGGCTGCGGCGTCGGCGATCAGGGTCGAGCCGTCGCTCTCGCGATACACGTCGGTCGGACCCATGACCTGGTCGAAGCCGGTGCCGCTCGTCCCGCCGTAGCTCCAGATCGTCTGCGGGCTCGAACCCGGATCGAAGGACACCTCGATGACCTCGGGCGCGGCCGGATCGTCGTCGGCGATCAGCACGGTGCCCGACGTGCCCACGTACCGCGCGCAGACGGGATCGGCGATGTCGGAGCAGGTCCAGACGACCGCGTCGCTGCCCCGATCCACGGCGAACACGCTTCTCGAGAGCTCGTCGCAGATGAGCACGTACGTGTGGCCACCCTGCCCGAACTCCCACGCCCAGGTCGGATCGACGCCCGCGCCGCCGGTGGGGTAGGTCCAGGTGGTCGTACCGTTCACGCCGACCTCCTGCACGGCGCCGCCGCCGCAAACGAGCCGCGAGCCGTTCGACAGCCACTGGGCCGACCCCCAGGTCCCACTCGCCGGCGACCCGTCACCCGCCGTCCACAGGACGCACCGCTTGAGCGTGAGACTCTGGTTCGACGTGCCGACGATCGCAAGCCCGTCGGCGTTCTTGTCGCTCAGGTTCGTGATGACCTTGCTGAAGGGATGGCCCGGCGTGCCGGCCTCGAGCGTGCCGGCCGCGGCCGCGGCCGGCAGGGCGCAGGCCAGGACCGCCACGAGGCCGACGAGTGCGACCGCCACGCCGGCCCGGGGCCGGGCCGGCCGCACCTCGCGCGCGGGGCCCCTGCGAGGGCCGCGCCACCCATGTCGCCGTCTCGTCATGCTGCCCATCTTCGGCGATCCCCGCGGCAGTCCGTCACGGTTCAGGAATGACATGGACGGCGCCGTGCGGGACCGCGAGCTCGACGTCGTCACCCACACTCGGTCGCGCGCCGTCGGCGTAGGCCCTCGGCACCAGCACCGTCAGCCCACCGGCGTCGACCGAGACCAGCAGACCGCTCGCCACGTCCCGCACCTCGAGGACGTGTGCCACGACGAGATCGCACGCTGGTCGTTCACGGCCCGCGCTGGCCTCGCCCGCGGTCGCCGCGGGCCGGCTCAACCGGATGGCGTCGGCGCGCACGACGACGACGACAGGCCCCTGCGCGACGGCGGCCGAACGCAGCGTGAGGCCGTCGGTGAGCGTCACCTCGCAGCCGGCGCCGTCGGTGGCCGGGCGCGCGGTGGCGGACACCACGTTGCGGGCTCCCGTCAGGCGCGCCACGGCGGCGCTCGCCGGCCGTGCGATCACCGCGTCGATCGGCCCGTCCTGCGCGACCCGCCCGGCGACCAGCACGGCGCAGCGACCCGCGACCGCCAACGCCTCGTCGAGGCTGTGCGTGACGTGCACGATCGTCATGGCGAAGCGTTCGTGCACGCGGCGCAGCTCGGCCTGCAGCTCCTCGCGCGCCTCGGGGTCGAGGGCGCTGAGCGGCTCGTCGAGGAGCAAGGCGCGCGGACGGGCGGCGAGCGCACGGGCCAGCGCGACGCGCTGGCGCTCGCCGCCCGACAGCGACCCGGGCCGGCGACGCAGCAGCGAGACCACTCCGAGCGCCTCGGCGACCTCGCGCACGACGTCGCCGCTGCTGCTGACGTCGCCGTCGCTGCCGCCGGCGCCGCCGGCGCCGGCCGGTCTCCCGGCGGCTCCGCTCCGTCTGTGCCCTGTCCCGAACCAGCGCGCCGCCCCGCCGGCCGCGACGCCCGGACCGAAGGCGATGTTGGCGGCGACCGTCAGGTGGGGGAACAGCAGCGGCTGCTGCCCGACCAGACCGATGCCGCGGCGCTCGGGCGGCAGTCCGGTCACGTCGGCGCCGTCGCCTCCGCCAGCTCCCGACCGCAGGCCGCTCGGCGGGCCGTTCGCGGCTTCGCCGTCGCCGGCCACGACGTGGCCGCCCGCGGCCGGCCGCAGGCCGGCGAGGGTCTCGAGCAGCACGCTCTTGCCGGCCCCACTCGGACCGACCACGGCGAGATACTCGCCGTCGGCCACGGCGAGGTCGATCGGCCCGAGCGTGAACGAGCCGGCGCGCACCTGAAGCCCGCGGGCGCCGATCATGCGGACCGCCCTCGTCCGTCGGATCGCTCCCGCCCGCCGATCGAGCGCACCACGACGAACACGACCAGCGCGAGCAGCACGATGAGCAGCGCGGCCGGCTTGGCGGCGCCCAGACCGAGGCCCTCGAACCGCTCATAGACGAGCACCGACATCGTCTTGGGGTTGTAGGCGAGGATCACGATGGCGCCGAACTCGCTCATGCCGCGCGCCCACATGAGCAACGCGCCGGCCAGGACGCCGCGCCAGGCGAGTGGCAGCGCGATCCGAACGAAGGCGACGCCCGGCGAGGCGCCCAGGGTGCGGGCCACCCGTTCGTAGCCGGGGTCGACCAGCGCGAACGACTCGCGCGCCGTGTCGACCAGGAACGGCAGGCTCACGAAGAGCATCGCCACGACGACGCCGGCCAGGGTGTCGGTGAAGGCCAGGCCGAGATGCGCGAAGCCGCGGCCGAAGGCGCCGCTGCGACCGAACACGAGCAGCAACGCGATGCCGGCGGCGGTGTGCGGAAAGACGATGGGCAGGTCGATCAGGCCCTCGATCAGGCGCTTCCCGGCGAAGCTGCGGCGCGCGAGCAGGTAGGCGAGCGGCACGCCGAAGATCGCGGCGAGGACCGTAGCCAGGACAGCGGCCTCGACCGAAGTCGCCAGAGCGGCGCGGATGTCGGACTCGCCGAGCGTGCTCAGCAGCTCGTGCAGGCTCGTTCCGGTGACCAGGGCGACGAGCGGCGCCGCCACGAACAGCAGCAGGACGAAGCCGAGCGCCCCGGAAAGGACCGAAAAGGCGGCGGGGCGGCGGCGAGGCCGCGCGGCCTCGCCGCCGCCCCGCCCCTCGCGCTCCTCGACCGTTCGACCCGTGCGCTCACGGCGCCTGCCCAGGCTGCAGCGGCCGGCAGAGCGCCCGCAGCGACGCCGGCAGCGCCGCGTAGTGGTCGACGAGCGCCGGCGTCACGCTCGGCTGGTCGTCGGCCGCGAGGATGGCGCGGCCCTGGGGGCCGAGCAGGAAGGCGATGAACCGCTCCGACTCGGCGGTGTTCCGGGCCGTGCTCGGGATCGTCACCGCGTAGGCGATCGGTGCGCCCACGAACAGCGGCTTGACGCTCGCGAAGCGCTGGAACGGCGTCGCGACCGCGACCTTCGCATATTCGGTGGCGTAGCGTTGCGAGCCCAGGTCGACGGCGGCCGGCAGTGACACGAACGGCATGTGGTGCTGACGAGCGACGCTCTCGTATTCGAACGTACAGTCGATGTCGCCCGCCTCGAGCAGCGTCTCGAGCTCGATGGCGGTGTCGCGCAGCACGAGTCCCGTGCCCGACGCGGCCTCGAGGAGTTCGGGCACGTCGATCACCTCGCGGCCGTCGCGCTCGCTCGTCAGCGTGATCGGCGGCGAGAACCGGCCGACCGTGACGTCGGCGAACAGGTGGTCGTCGTTGTAATAGCGCTGCGCCAGCGCGAGCACCATGAGGGCCCGGTAGCCCGTCGCGTCGAAGCGTGGGTCGGCCAGGCCGAGCTGCACACCCGGCGTGGTGATCGCCTTGACCCAGTCCCCCGAACGGAACAGCGCCGCGAAGCGGCTGTGCGGCGACCAGGCGAGGACCATGCGGTTCGTGGCAAAGACGGCGTACCAGCCGGCGGTCGGATGCCGGGCGTCCTCCATCATGAGCGTGACCAGGTACGGGTCGGCCGAGGTGAGCACGTCGAAGCTGCGACCCAGGTCGGTGACCTGACGGATGGTCTGGATGCTGCCGTGCGTCTCGGTCTCGACCTGCACGCCCGGATGGGCCCGATGATAGGCCTGCGCCAGGTGCGCGAACGGGATGATGAGGCTGTCGGCGTCGACCAGCGAGAGCGTCTTGTCGTGTGTGCCGTGCGTGCAGCCGGCGAGCGTCGCCACGCCGAGCAGCGCTGCGGCGAGGAGCGCCGCGGCGAGCAGCGCGCGCGCAGCGATCGCGCAAACGCGCCGCACCGCTGTCGTCGCTCCCACCCGCCTGCAACCTGCCATGATCACCCTCAGCCGGAGCGCAGTCGCACCTCGGTGATGCGCCCGATCGACTGGTCGTCGGTGAGGCCCGGTCCGACCAGGCGCAGCGGGAAGTAGTCGGGTGTCAGCGTCTCACCGTCCATCTGTCCGGCCAGGATCCAGTTCTTGTGCCTGAGCAGGTCGCGCGAGCTCAAGAAGGTCGTGACGCCGTTCGCGGCGATCAGCTCGATCCGGTAGCCCTTCCGGGCCAGCTTCACGTCGAAGGCCCCGGCACCGTGGGTGCGGCCGTCGTCGACCGATCCGACCACGAGCCACAGCGGGATGCCGGTCCAGCGCTGCCCCGAGGTGTCTGAGTACTCGCTGCCGTGACAGCCGGGCGAGGCGCACGAAACGTACGACGCCTGGGTGAGCGTCGAGCTCGTGTAGCCCTGCACCGCCACCTGCCACTGGCCGAGCGACTTCTTGACCTCGAGCCGGTCGACCCAGCGCACCGACCAGTGGCCGTCGACCACAACGTCGGCCTTGGGCTCGGCGAAGACCAGATGCAACGGGCCGTCCTCGGAGGGGTCGAGCGGCTTGCCCTGGTGCCGGTAGGCGAGCACGAGCGTGAGCTTGTAGGCCGGCGAGCGCTCGGCGCCGGTCACCGGGTCGTAGGTCGTGAAGTCACCGCCGGCCGCCTGCCCGGCCGAGAAAGTCATGCCGTAGCCGTCCTTGGCGAGCACCGTGACGCCGTACGACGGGTCGACGCCACCGACCTGCGCGGTGAGCTCGGAGAGCGGCACGCCCGTGTACTGCGTGGGCGGCGTGATCACCCCGACGCTGTCCTTGATGCCGGCGTAACCGGTGTAGGAGGGCAGCGCCTCGAGTTGCGCCAGCGTGAACGACTTGCTGCCCTTGGCGCCGGCGACGGTGACCACGACGGGACCGCCCGAGCTCGGCGAGGTGGCGGTCGATCCCGCCGCACCGCAGCCGCCCAGGCCGCCGATGGCCAGCGCCGCGCCCAGTAAGAGCGCGGGGAGGAGGAGCACGAGGACGATCAGACCGGCCGGCCTCGTGACGATGCTGCGATGGCTCATGGCCGTCCTTTCGGCGCCCTCGCGCTCCTGTGGCGGGTGGGGGCGGGCTCTTTCAGAGCCCGCCCCCACCCCCGTCTTCTTGTTACTTCGCGGGCAGCAGCACGACCCGCGTGATGCGGCCGATCTCCTGCGACGACAGCAGGGTCGGACCGACCAGGCGCAGCGGGAACGAGCTGCTGGGGAGCGTCAGGCCGTCGCGGGTCCAGGCGAGCACGACCTTGCGCCGACCCTCGCCCTTGTAGACGATCAGGCGCGAGCTCACGTAGCGCTTCTGGCCCTTCGAGGTGATGACCTCGATGCGGTAGCCCTTCTTCGCGAGCGCGGCGTTGAAGGTCATCGTGTTGCCGCCGTCGACCTCGCCGATCAGCATGTAGAGCGGCACGCCGCTCCACTTGTGGCCGAGGGTCGTGTACTGGCCCTTGTGCGAGTACTCGTGGCAGCTTAGGCAGCTCGAGTAGTCGTTGCGCCTGATCGTGCGCGTCTGCCGCACGCCCTTGATCTTGAGCCCGGTCAGCTTGAGGCTCCAGTCCTTGGGCACGGAGTCGAGCACGTTCAGCTTGACGAGCCACTTGACGCTGTCGCTGCCGGTCATGACGACGTTCTCGTTCGTGGCGTCGGCGACCGCCAGGCGCAGGGGCCCGTCGCCGGCGGGCGGCGGATCAGGGTTGAACACCTGGCCGCCAGGCGTGTTGTCGGCGTACAGGAGGACCGTGGCGAACGGTCCCGTGTAGCTCGTCGACGACACCGGTGCCTTGGTGGTCGCGTTGTACAGCTGGGTCATCTGGTCGACGTTGGTCAGCTGGGCGTCGGAGTACGTCTGCACGTAGCCGTCGGACCCGATGAACTGCACCGACTGGTTCGCGCCGAGCGGCGCCCCCAGCGCATCCTGCAGGACGTCGGACAGGGTGATTCCCGACACGGCATCGGGGCCGTAGACGATGTTCCCGGTGTTCATGAAGCCGGCGTAGCCGTTGAACACGGCGGTGCCCGGGTCCGACGCCGGCAGCGCCTCGAGGTCGGCCAGCGTGTACTCCTTCACGAACGTGCCGTCGTGGCCGACCTGCAGCACGACGCTCGGCGACGGCGACGGCCACGGTGAGGGCGAGACGCCGAGAGCGGTCCCGCCGCCTGTCGCCCCGCGTGCGACGCTGCCGGCCAGCACGACGCTGGCGGCGAGGATCGCGGCGACGACCACCAGGGTCATCAGGTCTCTGCGCCTCTTCATGGCTCCCCTCTCTTCGTGCATGGCCTCGCGGCCGTTGCCCTCCGCGGGCCCCGCCCGACGAGTTCGTCGCCGGACCTTCGGTCTCCTAGAAGATCAGCTTGATCTTGATGAGCTTGTACACCGACGGTTTGCCGTAGAACGGCTTGATGAACGATCCGACATAGCGGTACGGGCCCTCGCCCGACGCCATGGTCGCGCCGTCTTTGAGCGACGCGACGATCCAGTGCGTCCGGCCGACGACCGTCTTGCTGCTGATCGTCCACTTGTAGCCGTCGCTTGCGATGAACTCGATCTTGTAGCCCTTGCGCGCGAGCGTCGCGTTGAACGTCTTGGGGTCCTTGTCGTCGACCAGGCCGATCAGCTTGTCCAGCGCCTGGCCGCGGTACAGCGCCCGGAGCTGGGGGTTGATGTTGCCGGCTTTGCGGCCGTCCCAGGTGACCGACGTCGGGAAGGCGAGATACGGGATCTTCACCGTGCGCCTCCCGACCAGCGTGAGCGGCACCACGTACGACGGCACCGGTGGCCGGTGGATCACGACGCGCAGCACGCCGCCCTGGCCGGTGGTCACGCCGGTGCCGCAGAGTCGCAGTGGCCAGGTCGGCGTCCAGGCGTAGTCCGGGTCCAACCCTGTGACGGTGCCGGCGAGCGGCGTGAGCTGGGCGAGCGGAGAGCCCTGGCGGTCGGCCAGGACCACGCTGTTGGAGGCGGCGAACTGCGAGGCCGTGACCGTGGTCGTGGTGGCGCCCGACGCACCCATGCCGACCACGTCGACGCTGTACCCCACGCCGGGGGCGGCGAGGTTGCCAAGGCCGAGGAGGTCGAGGTTCAGCGCGGTCGGGCTGCCGCCGTCGGCCTGGGCGACCAGGCGCCACAGTGGCGTGCCCGTGTACTTGGCTGAGGTGGCCGTGTCGGTCCAGCTCACCGGGTGAGCCTTGGCGAGCGCGCGGAACTGCGAGGCCGAGTCGTCGACGCTCTTCAGGCCACCGCGCACCTGCACGACCCAGCTCGGCTGGACCGTGGGGCTTGCCGGCGGTTTGACGCCCGGCTTGTATACGATGACCCGCACGACACCGCCGAGCTGCCGATCGGCGGTCAAGCCCGCGCCGACGAGCTCGGCCGGCCACGTCGGCGTCCACGTCGCGCCGGCCAGCGTGCCGAATGCCAGGGGCAGCGAATCCTCGAGGTCGGCGACCAGCACGCCGTTCTTGCCGACCCACAGCCCGTCGGCGCTCGTCAGCGTCACCACGCCGCCAAGGCCGACGACCTGGATCGAGTAGCCCTTCTTGGCCAGGCTCGCGTCGAACGTGGCCGCGTTCTTGTCGTCGACCAGCGCGACCAGACGCCACAGCGGTACGCCGGTCCAGGTGTCGGTGCCGTCGTTCCAGATCGAGTACTTGGCCGCGAGCGCGGCGAATTGACCGGAGGTGAGATCTCTGCTGAGCACGCCGCGCAGCTGCACGACCCAGCCGTACGGTGTGGAGGACGCGGCTTGCGCGTCCGTCGTCGCCGGCGAGGCCTGGGCCGTCGCGCCCGTCCCAGCGGCCGGGGTCGCCGGCGCCGCGCCGGCGACGGACACGACGCCGAGCAGGAGCCACGCCGCGGCGAGCGCCGCTGACGCACAGACAGCGGCGCCGCGGCCCCGCCGAGCCGCCCTGTGACGCGCGATGGATGCGCTCATGACCGTGTCAGGCCTCCTTCACCTGCCGCGCGCGACCGCTGCCGCGACGCGGGGACGACCGGTGGCGTCGGCTCCGCGCGGAGCCGACGCCACCGGTCCGCCGCCTGCGCGGCCGCCCGCGGGTCGTTCGACCCCGAGGGCGCCGCGTCCGATCGCTACTTATGGACGGTGATCGTCACCGCCTTGCTGAAGAACATCGCGCCGGCCCGGTACGTGACGACGAAGTGGAGCTTGCCGACCCTCCCCGGCTTGATCACGATGCGGTAGGCGCCGGTCGCCGAGACCTTGCCGGTCCCCTTGAGGACGAACTTGCCGTTCTTGACCATGCGCACGGCCACCCACTTGTTGGTCGCGATGGCGTTGGTCACGACGCCGCGGAACGCGCACGACTTGCCGAGCGTGACGACGCGCGGCCTGGGCTTGCAGGTGATCTTGATGGCGTCGATGACGTTCAGGAGGTTGGCCGACGAGACGCTGTTCTGACCGACCGTGAATGCGCCGTCGGCGAGCACGGAATCGGTCATGAAGGAGCGCAGCGGACCGCTCGAGGCGGACATGACGTTTCCGTCGGGATCCGAATACACGAGCACGGCGGCGATCGTGCCTGTCAGGCTCGCCGGCGGGATAGGCGTGCCGGTCGAGTCGACCATCCCGTAGTTGTCCTTGGGATCGATGATCTGCGGGCCGCTGAAGGTCTGCGAGTAACCCGACGGCTGGATCGGGACCTCGGCGATCTGGAGGCTTTCGACCGTCGTCAGCGGCGTGCCCAGGGCGGCGCTCAGGATGTCGGTAATGGCCGCGCCTGTCACGGCGTCGGGACCGTGCGCCGAGCCGCCCCGCCAGCCGGCGTAGGTGGCAACGGCGGTGAAGGCCTTGATCTGGTCGAGGGTGTAGCTCGCCACCTTGTGGCCGTTGCGGTCGACCTGCAGCACGGGGCTGGCCGAGGGCGACGGCGACGTCGTGGGGGCGGCGCTCGCTTTGCCGGTCGCGCCAGGAGCGGCGCCGATTGCCAGCATGACGCCCGCTGCCACCAGGACGGCGACGACGAGAAGTACGATGCCCTGCCTGCGGTTGCTCATGTTCGATGACTCCTCTCACTCGACCTGAAGAGGCCACGCGGCCTCTTCCGCTGCGCCCAGAAGAGAAAGAGAAGAGGATGGCCGGCGCTCCCCCGGCCTGCCGTCTTCGAGGCCGGCCGCAAGCGCGGGCTGTCACGACCCCCGCGTCGGGCGGACGGTGCCGTGACGGCGCCATCTCCTTTCCGCACTGGGAGACACGGCGCTTTCGCGCTGTACCCTACCGGCCCAAGGTCCTTAGACCAATCAGGTCCTTAGGGTTCCCGGGCTCGGAGACAGGGCGGATTCTATGTCCGGGGCGGAGCCCAGGCAAGGCGAGTCCGCGCCGGTGTGGCAGAACCGCGACGTCTTCTCTTGGACATGTGGCCACGTCGCGTCCGAGCACGTCGGGCCGGATGCGGACGGTGCGGTGGTCGACGTCCGCGGGCCGCAGTCGCGCGCCCGTTGGCCGCGCCCGCGCGGAACCGCTACAATCTCTGACAGATTGCGAAGCGGGCCACAAGCCCGCCGGCCCGGTCTCATCCGGAACGCCGGCGCAGGCGCGCGGCTCGCAGGCGCGCGGCAGTGATTCCCCGTGGACGTGGAGGGATGAGTATGGTCGACCTGGTGATCGACGGTCGGGCGGTCAGCGTCCCGCCGGGCACGTCCATCCTCGACGCGGCGGCGAGCGTCGGCATCGACATCCCCGCCCTCTGCTACGACAAGAACCTCTCGCTCTTCGGTGCCTGCCGTCTGTGCAGCGTCGAGATCGAGGGCCGGCCCAACCTGGCGGCCGCCTGCGCCACGCCGGTGACCGAGGGCATGGTCGTGCTCACCGAGTCCGAGGGCGTGGTCGACGCGCGCCGCACGGTGCTCGACCTGCTGCTCTCCGACCACCCCCAGGACTGCCTCATCTGCGAGCAGGCCGGCGACTGCCTGCTGCAGGAGTACTGCTATCGCTACGGCGTCGACCACACGAGCTTCGTGAAGGGCGCCACCAAGCAGCTCGAGATCGACTCGGTCAACCACCTGATCGAGCGCGACCAGAACAAGTGCATCCTCTGCGGCAAGTGCGTGCGGGTCTGCGCCGAGGTGCAGGTGACGAGCGCGGTCGACTTCGCCGGCCGCGGCTTCGAGTCGACCGTGACCTCGTCGTTCGATCACGCCCTCGACCAGGATTTCTGCCGCTTCTGCGGCCAATGCGTCGACGTCTGCCCGACCGGCGCCCTCGTCAACAAGCAGCTCAAGGGCACGCGGAGCTGGGACCGCACCAAGGTGCGCACCACCTGCCCCTTCTGCGGCGTCGGCTGCAACTTCGACCTGAACGTCGCCCACGGCGAGGTCGTGGGCGTCACGGCCAACTACGAGGCGCCGGTCAACGCCGGCGCGCTGTGCGTCAAGGGCCGCTTCCACACCGACCTCATCTCGAGCCCCGACCGCGTGACGACGCCGCTCATCAAGCGCGACGGCGTGTTCGTCGAGGCGACCTGGGACGAGGCGCTCGACTACACCGCCAAGCGCCTGCTCGAGATCAAGCACAGCGACGGGCCCGACGCCCTCGCCGTGCTCAGCTCCGCGCGCTGCACCAACGAAGAGAACTACCTGCTGCAGCGCCTGACGAGGGCGGGGCTGAACACCAACAGCATCGATCACTGCGCACGTACCTGACACGCTCCGACGGTGGCCGGTCTGGCCGCCACGCTCGGTTCAGGCGCGATGACCAACTCGATCGGCGAGATCGAGTTCGACGACGTGCTGTTCATCATCGGGTCCAACGCCCCCGAGGCGCACCCGATCATCGGCAACAAGATGAAGCGCGCCGCGACCATGAACGGCGCCAAGCTGATCGTCGCCGACCCGCGGCGCACCGAGCTCGCCGAGCTCGCCCACATCTGGTTGCGCTTGAAGCCCGGCACCGACAACGCGCTCGTCAACGGACTGCTCTACCTGATCATCAGCAACGACTGGCACGACAAGGCCTACATCGCCGAGCGCTGCGAGGGGTTCGACGGCCTCTGGGAGGTTGTCAAGGACTACCCGCCCGAGCGCGTCGCCGAGATCACCGGCGTGGCGGTCGAGCAGCTCCGCGCGGCCGCCGAGCTGTACGCCAACACGCCCAAGGCCGGCATCTTCTACACGCTCGGCATCACCGAGCACACCACCGGCACGGCCAACGTCATGAACCTGGCCAACCTCGCCATGGTCACCGGCCACATCGGCGTCGAGAACGCCGGCGTCAATCCGCTGCGCGGCCAGAACAACGTGCAGGGCTCCTGCGACATGGGCGCTCTGCCCAACTCGTACCCGGGCTACCCGAGCGTGAACGACGAGGCCGCCAGGGCGAAGTTCGCGGCCGCCTACGGCGTGCCGCTGCCCGAGAAGATGGGCCTGCGCATCCCCGAGATGCTCGACATGGCCGTCTACGGCAAGCTCAAGGCGATGTACATCATGGGCGAGGACCCGGCGCTCACCGACGCCGACGCCAACCACGTGCGCAAGGCTCTCGACAGCCTCGAGTTCCTCGTGGTCCAGAACCTGTTCATCACCGAGACGGCCAAGTACGCCGACGTGTTCCTGCCGGCGGCCTGCTACGCCGAGAAGGACGGCACCTTCACCAACACCGAGCGCCGCGTGCAGCGCGTGCGCAAGGCGGTCGAGCCGCCGGGGCAGTGCCGCCCCGACTGGCAGATCATCGCCGACCTCTCGTGCCGCCTTGGCCACGAGGTGCACTACGACTCGCCCCAGGAGATCTTCGACGAGATGCGCGCCCTGGTGCCGCAGTACGCCGGCATCACCTACGAGCGCATCGATCAGGTCGGCCTGCAGTGGCCCTGCCCCGACGAGTCGCATCCGGGCACCAGGTTCCTGCACGTCGGCAGGTTCACACGTGGCAAGGGCCTGCTGCAGGGGATCGAGTACGAGGCGCCGGCCGAGCTCTGCAGCGACGAGTACCCGATCCTGCTCACGACCGGGCGCATGCTCTACCACTACAACATCATGACCCGGCACTCGGCCAACCTCGAGAACCTGCGGCCCCACGAGCTCGCCCAGATCAACCCGGTCGACGCCGAACGGCTCGACCTGGCCGAGGGCGACGTGGCCCGCGTGAGCTCGCGGCGCGGCTCGATCACGACGCACGTGACGGTGACCGACATCGTGCCGCCGGGCGTCTGCTTCATGACGTTCCACTACAAGGAATCGCCGGTCAACGAGCTCACCAACTCGGCCTTCGACCCGGTCACCAAGACGGCCGAGTTCAAGGTCTGCGCGGTGCGCATCGAAAAGGCGCCCGCGCCCGCCGACGAGCCGGCGGCCGTGCCGGTCGGCTGACCGGCCGGATCGCGGCTGCGCGGGCTCGCCCGCGGGTGGGCGCGACGAGACAGACGGGGCGGGCGGCATCCCGACGGGATGCCGCCCGCCCCGTCTGTCTGCCAAGATGTCCCGGCGGGGAGCGTGACGTCGCCTGCCGGTCCAACTCGTGCTCCGTTGTGTTCGCGAACGCACAACGGCTACAATCCGGGCACCGTGGGGTGAGGCGGCGTCCAGTGCGTTCGGTTCCTGTGCCGTCGCGCGACTCCGTCGTCGTCGCTCAGGCGGGCGTGACTCTGTGGCGCGCCTCGTCGCTTCGCAAATGTGCGGCCTGCTGTCGACTCTAGAGGAGCCGGTCTATGGACAAGAAGCTGATCAACGTCAACGGGATCCCGACGATCGTGATCGTCGATCCCAGGCAGAAGCTGAGCGACGTGCTGCGTCGTCAGGTCGGCTTGCTGGGTACCAAGGTCGCCTGCGGCCAGGGCCAGTGCGGCTGCTGCTCGGTGATCCTGAACGGCAAGGTCGTGCGCTCCTGCACGACGACCATGAAGCGCGTGCCGGCCGAGTCGCAGATCACGACGATCGAGGGCATCGGCACGCCCGACAAGCTGCACGCCCTGCAGCTCGCCTGGATCCTGCACGGCGGCGCCCAGTGCGGCTACTGCTCGCCGGGCTTCATCGTCTCGTCCAAGGCGCTCCTCGACGAGAACCCGGACCCGACTCGCGAAGAGGTCCGCGACTGGTGGCAGAAGCACGCCAACGTCTGCCGCTGCACCGGCTACAAGCCGCTCGTCGACGCCGTGCTCGACGCCGCCAAGGTGCTGCGCGGCGAGATGAGCGAGGACGAGCTCACGTTCAAGGTACCCGAGGACGGCCACATCTGGAACACCCGTTTCCCGAAGCCGTCGGCCCTCGCCAAGGTCACCGGCACCATGCTCTACGGCGCCGACTACGACCTGCGCATGCCCCCCGAGACGCTGCACTGCGCCGTGGTCCACGCTCAGGTCTCGCACGCCAACGTCATCTCGATCGACGTGTCCGAGGCCGAGAAGATGCCGGGCGTCTTCAAGGTCGTCACGCACAAGGACGTCAAGGGCAAGAACCGTATCAACGGCCTCGTCATGTACCCCGACGACGTCATGGCCGACGGCTGGGAGCGCCCGATCCTGTGCGACACCAAGGTCTTCCAGTACGGCGACGCCCTGGCGATCGTTTGCGCTACCACGATCGAGCAGGCGCTGGCCGCGGTGCCCAAGGTCAAGGTTGAGCTCGAGGAGCTGCCCGCGTACATGAACGCGCTCGACGCCATGGCCGACGACGCGATCGACATCTACCCCGGCACGCCCAACATGTTCTTCACCCAGAACCTGATCAAGGGTGAGGAGACCGACCCGATCTTCGAGAAGGCGGCGCACGTCGTCGAAGGCAAGTACTACCTGCAGCGCCAGCCGCACCTGTACTTCGAGCCCGACTGCGGCTTCGCCTACACCGACGAGGAAGGCCGCCTCACGATCCACTCCAAGAGCGTGGCCTTGAACTTCCACGCGGCGATGATCAACGAGGGCCTCGGTGTCGAGCTCGAGAACCTGCGCATGGTGCAGAACAACACGGGCGGCACCTTCGGTTACAAGTTCTGCCCGACGATGGAGGCCCTGCTCGGCGCCGCCCACATGGCGACCGGTCGGCCGGTCTACCTCAAGTACGACTACTGGATGAGCATCGCCTACACCGGCAAGCGCTCGCCGCACTGGTACCACTGCAAGCTCGCCGCCGACGAGAACGGCAAGTTCCTCGCCATGGAGAACCACTGGTGGTGCGACCACGGTCCGTACATGGAGTTCGGCGACAACCTGGTGCAGAAGGGCATGCTCTGCGGCGGCGGCTACAACATCCCCAACATGCGTGGCGACGGCCACCTGGTGCGCACGAACCATGGCTGGGGCGCCCCCTTCCGCGCCTGGGGCTCGCCGCAGGCCTTCTTCGCCGGCGAGAGCATCGTCGACGAGCTCGCCCGCAAGATGGGCATGGACCCGTTCGAGCTGCGCTACAGGAACCTCGCCGAGCCCGGCGCGACCTACTCGTGGGGCCAGGAGTACGAGGTCTACTCGTTCAAGAAGCTCTTCGACATGGTCAAGCCCTACTGGGACAAGGCCAAGGCCTGGAAAGACGAGCCCGCGCCCGCCGGCATCAAGCGCGGCATTGGCATCTCGCTCGGCATCTTCGGCGCCGGCGGCGACGGCGAGGACGTGGCCAACGCCGCGGCCGAGCTGCGGGCAGACAACACGGTGCGCATCTACAACACCTGGGAGGACCACGGCCAGGGCTCCGACGGCGGCACGCTCGGCACGGCGCACGAAGCGCTGCGTCCGCTCGGCCTCGCCATGGACCAGATCAGCGTCGACCTGAACGACACCGCCTACTGCCCCGACAGCGGCGGCGCCGGCGGCAGCCGTTCGCAGGTCCTGGTCGGCAACGCCATCAAGGACGCCTGCGAGAAGCTCATCGCCGCCATGGCCAAGGGCGACGGCACCTACCGCACCCACGACGAGATGGTGGCCGAGGGCCTCGACCTGCGCTACGAGGGCAACTGGACCCAGACGATGGGCGTGCTCATCGACCCGAAGACCGGTCAGGGCCATCCGATCCCCAACTGGATGTACAGCGTCTTCATGTCGCAGGTCTCGGTCGAAGAGGCGACCGGCAAGACCTACGTCGACCACCTGCTGATCTGCACCGACGTGGGCGTCATCAACAGCCGGCTGAACGTCGACGGCCAGATGTGGGGCAGCCTCTCGCAGGGCATCGGTCTCGCGCTGACCGAGGACTTCGAGGACCTGAAGAAGCACACCAACATGCGGGCCTGCGGCATCCCCTACCCGAAGGACGTCACCGACGACCTGACGGTGCTGTATCTCGAGACGCCGCGGCCGCTCGGCCCCTACGGCGCATCGGGCTGCGGCGAGGCGCCGCTCACCGCTCCGCACGTGGCGATCATCAACGCGATCGACGACGCCTGTGGGGCTCGTGTACGGCACCTGCCGGCCCTGCCCGAGAAGGTCCTCGCGGCGATGAAGGACCGCGACATCCAGGCCTTCTAGGGCGAGGCACGCAGCGAAGCCGCGCATGCCTGAGCGCCGACGACGAAGTCGATCGGCGGCACGGTAAGTCCGCGCCGGCCGCCGCCAGGCGGCCGGCGCTCCGGCCGGCCGGCGTGCCCCCGCGGGAGGTGCGCCGGCCGGCCATGTCTGTAACAGTGGATGTGTCATGGACCAGAAGAGGCTGCTGCAACTCGAGGAGCAGTGCATCCAGAACCAGCCGGCCGCCTGCGTGACGGCCTGCCCGGTGCACGTCGACGCCAGGGAGTTGCTGGCGGCGGCGGCACGGGACGGCTTCGCCGAGGCTCGCCGGCTGTTCACGCAGGCCGTGCCCTTCCCGCACGTCATCGCGCGCTGCTGCGACGCGCCCTGTGAGGCGGCCTGCGTGCGGGGCGAGCGGGGCGGCGCGATCCGCGTGCGCGACATCGAGCGCGCCGCCGTGGCCTACGGTGAGCCGCCCAAGCCCGCCACGACGTTCCGTCGCCAGAAGCCCGGCCGCATCGCCGTGATCGGCGCCGGTCTGGCCGGCCTGTCCTGCGCCTACGAGCTCGCCCGTAAGGGTTACTCGGTCGTGATCTTCGAGGAGCGCGACGGTCCCGGCGGCCGCGCTCGCGAGCTTGCCGGCGAGGCCCTGCCGGCGGCCGAGCTCGAAGCCGACTGCGCCGTGGTCATGGCGGCGGGCGCCGAGTTCGTGCCGTTCACGCGGGTGGCCCTCGAGTACCCTACGAAGCCCAACGCCCTCGCTGAGCTCGCGCCCGGCGTCGACGCTATCTTCGTGGCCATGGGCACGGCCGAGGCCGACGCCGGCGCCGCCCTGGGTTATGAGCTCGACGAGCAGGGACGGATCGCCGTCGACCCCGTCACCCTGGCGACCAGCAAACCGGACATCTACTGCGGCGGCAGCATGCTACGGCCCGACGGGCCGTGGTCGCCGATCGGTTCGATCGCCGACGGCCGTCGCGCCGCCCTGTCGATCGAGCGGCAGCTCCAGCGGGTGTCGCTGGGCGGCTCGCGCGGCGACTTCGGTTCGTACGGCACGCGCATGGTCGTGAAGCTCGACGGCGTCGAGCCGCGGGCGCCGGCCGAGCCGGCCGACCCGGCCGCCGGCTACTCGCGTCCCGAGGCCGTCGCCGAGGCCGCGCGCTGCCTGCAGTGCGAGTGCCTGCAGTGCGTCAAGGTCTGCCCCTACCTCGAGGCCTTCGGCGCGCACCCCGGGCTGTACGCGCGCCGCATCTACAACAACCTCACGGTCACGATGGGCCGCGGCACGCGCTCGCTCAACAAGATGATCGACTCGTGCAGCATGTGCCGTCTGTGCTACGAAGTCTGCCCGACCGACCTGGACATGGCCGAGGTGACCCACGACGCGCGCCGCGAGATGGTGCGCCAGGGGCGCATGCCGGCGTCGCACTTCGACGGCGCGCTGCGCGACCTCGAGCTCGCCCGCAGCGACCAGTTCGCCTTGGCGCGGCACGCACCGGGCACGCAGGCGAGCGCGGCCGTGTTCTTTCCCGGCTGCCAGCTCGCGGCCTCCGATTCGCGCAGCGTGGAACGGGTCTACGCCCACCTGCGTGAGCGCTTCTCGCCGGCCACCGGCCTGGTGCTGAACTGCTGCGGCGCGCCGGCCGACTGGGCCGGCCAGGGCGGCGTCTTCGACGCCGCCCTGGCCGGCCTGCGCGCGCAGCTCGAGAGCCTCGGCACGCCGCGCGTGATCCTCGCCTGCCCGACCTGCGAGACGGTCTTCGCGGCCCACCTGCCCGGCATCGAGACGGTGTCCCTGTGGGAGGTCCTGCGCGACGTCGGGCTGCCGGCCGGCGCGGCCGGCGCGGCGGCGGGGCGCCGCTTGGCCGTGCACGACTCCTGCACGGCGCGCTACCAGACCGGCGTGCAGGCCGCCGTGCGCGAGCTGCTCGCGGCCTGCGGTGCGGAGATCGAGGAGCTCGGCCTGTCGCGCGAGCGCACCGAGTGCTGCGGCTTCGGCGGCCTGCAGCTCTACGCGAACCGCGAGATGGCCGACCTCATCGCCGACCGTCGCGTGGGCACGTCGGAGACCGACTTTCTCGCCTACTGCGCGATGTGCCGCGACCGCTTCGTCGAGCGCGGCAAGCCGACCGTCCACCTGCTCGACCTGCTCTTCGGCGACGACTACGACGAGCGCGCGCGGCGCCGCGGCCCGCTGCTCACGCAGCGGGCCGAGGCGCGCGCGCTCCTCAAGCGCCGCCTGCTGGCCGACCTCTGGGGCGAGCAGGCGCGAGCGATGGCGCCTGGCGCGAGCGGCTCGTGCATCTCGGCCGAGAGTCGAGGACCTGCTCGAACAGCGCTTCATCCGCCCCGAAGAGGTCCATCAGGTGATCGCCCACTCCGAGGCCACGGGACGGCGCTTCGCCGACCCGGCGACCGGCCGGCTGCTCGGCTTTCGCACGATCGGTCGCGTGACCTACTGGGTGGAGTACGCCGCGGCCGGCGAGCGCTTCGAGGTCGTGAGCGCCTACAGCCATCGCATGGAGGTCGTGCCGCCGCCCTGGCCCGAGCTGGCCGCCTTCGAGCCGGACGAGCGGCCGCGCTTTCGCTGCGCGGCCGGCGACCACGAGCTCGAGCCGCGCACGGTGAGCCTCTCGTACCTGGTGGCCGGCTTTCCGGTGACGCTGCCGACCTGCCTCGAGCACGGCCTCGCCCTCGTCTCCGAGGAGCTCGCCACCGGCCAGATGCGCGAGGTCGAACTTGCGCTCGAGGACAAGTGAGCGGCCGATGCTGCTGACGCAACGGCTCTACGAGACCGCGCTGCCGCTGGCTCAGGCGACCACGGTGACGGCGCTCACCGTGGGCCTCGGCTACACCGTGGTGACGACCGGCGACGGTGGCCTGGGCCTGTCGTTCACCTGGCTCGAGGGCCGCGAGACCCGCTCCTTCGCCAATCACTACCACGACGTCGAAGGCGAGCCCGCCGCCGAGCTGCTCGAGCGCCTGCTGAGCGACGATCCGTTCCAGCGCAGCATCGGCCTCGCGACGGTGAACGCCCTGAACCGCGAGCGCGCGAGCGGCTTCGACGACGACGGCGGCATGCCGCTGTCGCGCTCGCTGCGGCTGCTCGAGATCGGGCCCGGCACGCGCGTCTGCATGGTGGGCTACTTCCCGCCGCTCGCCGGCACGCTGCCGGGGCTCGGCGCCGAGCTCGAGGTGATCGACTCGTCGCTCGGCATGGGCGACCCCGCACGCTTCCGCGGGCTGCTCGGCTCGTGGGCCGACGCGCTGATCGTGACGGCGACCGCGATCCTGAACGACAGCATCGAAGACCTTCTCGCGGCGACCGCTCCGCGGGTCCGCACCCTGGTGCTGGGGCCGAGCACGCCGCTCGTGCCCGAGGCCTTCTCGCACCTGCCGGTCGACGTGCTCGCCGGCATCGTGCCGATCGACGCGACCATGATCGAGCGGGTCGTGCGCCACGGCGCCGCGACGCCGGGCATGAAGCCCTACGTGCGCAAGGTCTACTGCCGCTGCCCGCGGACGGGCGCGGCGGAGACCGAGCGGCGCAGCGCGGGAGCGCGCCAGCGGTGAGCGGTGCGGGGGCGACGTCCGCCGGGGTCGGCTGCGGGCTCACGGCGCCCCTGGTCTGTGTGGGCGACGGGCTGCCCGGTCTGACCGGCGGCTGTCGCCACCCCGGCGGCCTCGAGCTGACCGAGCGGGGCCTCGCTCTGGCCCGCCTGCCGCGCGGCGCGGTCGTGCTCGATGTCGGCTGCGGCGATGGCGTCACCGCCGAGCACCTCGCTCACCGCCTCGGCCTGCGCGTCGTCGGCGTCGACGTGTCGGCGGCGCTCCTGCGGCAGGGACGCGAGCGCTGTCCCGGCCTCGACCTGCGCGAGGGCTCCGCCGCGCGCCTGCCGCTCGCCGACGCGAGCGTCGACGCCGTCCTTGCCGAGTGCGTGCTGTCGCTCCTCGACGACCCCGGCGCGGCCGTCGCCGAGTGGGTCCGCGTGCTGCGCCCCGGCGGCCGGCTGCTCGTGAACGACCTGTTCCGGCGCCGCGACCCCGACGCCGCGCGGCGCCTGCTGACGGAGCGGGGGTTCGTGGTCGAGGCGTGGGAGGACCATTCGAGCGTGCTCGCCCGGCTGGTGTGGGACCTGGCCGGCAGCGGCGCGCTCGGCACGCGCGCGCCGAGCGCCCATGCGGCTACGGCGAGCGCCCGTACGACCGTGCCGGCAGTGCTGCGCGGCGGGGGTGGTCTCGGCTACTATCTGTGTGTCGCCCGCTGCGACGGACGCACGGTGCGAAGAGGAGAGGACGCGACATGAGCGACGGCAGTCTCGGTCGGCCGGCCAGCGACGACGTGGCTCGCCGCGTGAACGAGCTCGGCCTGTCCGGGCGCTGCTGCACGCAGATCATGGTGCAGATGGCGCTCGACGAGACCGGCGCCGAGAACGCCCAGATGGTCGACGCCGTGGGTGCGCTCTGCCTCGGCCTGTTCGCGGGTCGCACCTGCGGCGCGCTCACCGGTGGCCTGCTCGCCATGGCGCTGCGCAGCTCGGCGCCGGTCGACGGCGAGCTCACCAGGCAGCTCGTCGAGTGGTTCGAGGACGAGTACGGCACGCTCGAGTGCGACGACATCCTGAAAGGCGACCCCATGGCGCGCTTCACGACCTGCCCGGCGATCGTGAGCCGTACCTACGAGGAGGCCGCCCAGCTGCTCGCGGCGCGCGGCCTGCTCGCTCCATGACCTGCCGCGGTGCCTCCGCGACCGGCGTCCTCGCCGGCTCGACGGCGACTGTGTGCCCGGTGTGCCTCGCGCGCGTGCCGGGGCGGCTCGACCGCGCCGGCGACGAGGTGTACCTCGAGCGCCGCTGTCCCGAGCACGGCGTCACGCGGGCGCTGATCTGGCGTGGACCTCCCGACTACGACGCGTGGCGTGGCCTTGCGGCCGGCGCCCCCGTCGACCCGGCGCCGGCCGCCTGCCCGGCGAGCTGCGGCACCTGCACCGAGCACGCCCAGGGGGTGTGCTGCGTCCTGCTCGAGGTCACGGCGCGCTGCGACCTGTCGTGCCCGGTCTGCTATGCGGCCGCCGGCGTCGCCGACGGCGATCCGAGCCTCGCCACGGTCGACGACTGGTATCGCCGCCTGGTCGAGACGGCGCCCGGCTGCAACGTGCAGCTCTCGGGCGGCGAGCCGACCGTGCGCGACGACCTGCCGGCGATCGTCGCCCGGGGTCGCGACCACGGCTTCTCGTTCATCCAGTTGAACACCAACGGCCTGCGCCTGGCGCGCGCGCCCGGCTACGCCGCGACCCTCGCCGCCGCCGGCCTCTCGACGGTCTTCCTGCAGTTCGACGGGCTCGACGACGCGCCGTACCTGGCGCTGCGCGGCGCCCCGCTCGCCGCCGACAAGCGTCGCGCGATCGAGGCCTGCGGCGCGGCCGGCCTCGGCGTCGTCCTGGTGCCGACGGTGGCCGCCGGGGTCAACCTCGACGCCCTCGGGGCGATCCTCGACTTCGCCCTCGCGAACCTGCCCGTGGTGCGCGGCGTCCATGTGCAGCCGCTCGCCCACCTGGGCCGCTACGACGGTCGCTTCCGGCCCGACGACGAGCGCCGCGTCACCCTGCCCGACGTCATGCGTGCCCTGGTCGAGCAGTCGCGCGGCGCGATCGCGCTCGACGACTTCAGGCCGGGCGACTGCGAGCACGCGCTCTGCTCGTTCCAGGCCGAGTACCTGCGCCGGCCCGACGGCCGCCTCGTGCGGCTGCGCCGCCACGAGCCCGCCTCGTGCTGCGGCCCCGCGCCGGCTGCGGTCGAAGCGCAACCCTCATCTTCGTGTTGCGGCCCCGCGCCGGCCGAGGTCGACGCCGCGCCCGCGTCATCCTGTTGCACGCCGGCGCCGGCCGAGACGACGCCCTCGTCGTCGTGTTGCGGCTCCGGCGACGCGCTTGCGCCCGAGCGCAAGGCGGCGCTCGTCGCCGGCCGCTGGTCGACGCCGCCGCGCGTCGCGGCCGACCGCTCGGGCGTTGCCGCCGACCAGCCGGGCGTCGAAGGCCCCGCCCGGTCAGAGGAGTGGGACGAGATCCTGCGCCAGGTGCGCGGCAACACGTTCAGCCTGAGCGGCATGGCCTTCCAGGACGCCTGGACGCTCGATCTCGACCGGCTCTCGCACTGCTACCTGCACGTCATGCGTACCGACGGCGTGCTGCTGCCGTTCTGCGCCTTCAACCTGACCGACACGCGCGGGCGCGGGCTGGCCGGCGGGCGGACGTGAGCGTCCGGCTCACGCCGCTCGACGCGTGGGCTGCGGCTCGCGCCGCCGGCGGCGTGCGGCCGGGACGGCCGCTGCCGGCGGCGCCCTCGAGCGCATCGCGGACGGCCTCCTGGACCCCGTGGCCATGCGCCGCCATCAGCGCATGGCCCTGCGCGTGACGGTCGCCCTGGCGCAGGCCGGCAGTCCCTTCTACGCCACGCGACTCGCCGGGGTCGAGGCGGCGAGCCTCGAGCTCGACGACCTCGCCGCGCTGCCGTTTACGACGGCCGCCGACATCCGCGAGCACGGCGACCGGATGCTCTGCGTGCCGGCGACCGCGGTCGAGCGCATCGTGAGCCTGCCGACGTCGGGCACGAGCGGCCCGCCCAAGCGGCTGCGCTTCAGCGTCGCCGACCTGGAGCTCACCGTCGACTTCTTCTGTCACGGGATGTCGGTGCTCGCCCGGCCCGGCGACCGCGTCGGTGTGCTGCTGCCCTACGAGCGGCCCGGCGGGGTGGGCGACCTGTTGCGGCTCGGGCTGGAACGCCTCGGCGCGACGCCCGTCCTGCACGGACCGGTGCACGACGCAGGCGACGCGCTCGACCATCTGGAGCGCGAGCGGGTCACCGTCGTCGTCGGCATCCCCGTGCAGGTGCTCGCCCTGGCGCGGCGCGCCGCGGCCGCGGGCCGGGCGGTCGCGCCGCGCACCGTGCTGCTGAGCACCGACCAGGCGCCGCGTGCGCTCGTGGCCGCGATCGAGCAGGCGTGGGGCTGCCGCGTGTTCGACCACTACGGCACGACCGAGACGGGGCTCGGCGGCGGCGTCGAGTGCGAGGCGCATGAGGGCCTGCACCTGCGCGCGGCCGACCTGCTGTTCGAGGTGGTCGAACCCGCGAGCGGACGGCCGCTGCCGGACGGCGAGGAGGGTGAGGTCGTCTTCACCACGCTCACGCGCGAGGCCATGCCGCTGATCCGCTACCGCACCGGCGACCTGGGGCGGCTCCTGCCCGGGACCTGCCCGTGCGGCTCGGCGCTGCGCCGTCTCGGGCCGGTGCGGGCGCGCCTGGCCGACGTCGCGCCGCTGCCCGGCGGCGGACGCCTCGCCCTGGCCGACCTCGACGAGGCGCTGTTCGCGCTTCCCGGCGTGCTCGACTTTCGGGCGCGCTTGGGCGACGATGAGGACGGCGAGCGGCTTGCGGTCGAGATCGCGCTCGAGGGCGGCGGCGGCGCGGCGGTCTGCCGCCGCGCCGCCGCCGCCCTCGAGCGCGCGCCCGCGCTCGCCGCCGCCCGTGCGAGCGGGCGGCTGCACGTCGCGGTCACGGTGGCCGAGCCACCCTGGAGCGGCGGCGACGGCACCGCCAAGCGGCGCCTGCTCGACGAGCGACGCGGCCCGTCACAACGGGCCGCAGACGGAAACGACACGAGAGAGGTCAGATGAGGGAGATCGTCGACGAGGTGCTGGCGGAGCTGCGGGCCGGCCACGACCTGGCGCTGGTGCGCCTGGTGAGCGACCAGGGCTCGACGCCGCGCGCCGCCGGCGCCGAGATGCTGGTGCGCCGCGACGGCTCGATCGCCGGCACGATCGGCGGCGGCCTGCTCGAGGCCACCATGATGCGCCAGGCGGCCGAGGTGCTCGACCGCGGTCGCTCCGAGACGTCGGCCTTTCGCCTGCGCGGCAGGGACGTCGACAGCGCCGACGAGATGGTCTGCGGCGGCAGCGCCGAGGTGCTGATCGCCTACATGGCGCCCGGCGATCCGACGCTGGCCGAGGTCTGCGAGGCGATGCGCGCGGCCGAGGCCGCGCGCCGGCGCGCCTGGCTGTTCACCGTCCTGCCGGCGGCCGACGGCGGCGCCGTCGAGCACTGCCTGCTGCACGAAGACGGCACGGTCGTCGGCGCCGCCCCGTGCGACGCCGGCACGCTGCGCAAGACCGTCGGCAAGATCGCCATGCCACGGCACGGCCGCGTCTGCCCGACGGCTCGCGAGGTCGTGGTCGAGGCGTTCGATCCGCCGGCTCACGGCGATCATCTGCGGCGCCGGGCACGTCGGTCGCGCCGCTCGCCCCGGTGGCGGCGAACGCCGGCTGGCGGGTCCTCGTGCTCGACGACCGCGAGGAGTTCGCCGCGCCCGACCGGTTCCCCGGCGCCCAGGTCGAGCTGATCGCGTCGTTCGACGGCTGTCCTCTCGCGCCGGCCGGTCGACGAGCAGAGCTACATCGTCATCGTGACCCGCGGCCACACGCACGACGTGACCGTGCTCGAGCAGGCGCTGCGTACGCCGGCGCGCTACGTGGGCCTCATGTCCAGCCGCACGAAGGTGCGGCGCATCGCCGAGGCTCTGCGCGCGAAGGGCTTCAGCGACGACGACCTCGCTCGCCTGCACGCGCCGATCGGCCTGCCGATCGGCGCCGAGACGCCGGCCGAGCTCGCCGTCAGCATCGTGGCCGAGATGATCCAGGTGCGGGCCGGCGCGGGCAGCTAGGCCGTGGGGACGGCGACCAGTGCCGCGGGAGTCGTCCTTCGGTGAGCCGGCTCGCCGCCGTCGTGCTGGCCGCCGGCCGCTCGTCGCGCATGGGCGAGCTCAAGCCGCTGCTGCCCCTCGGCGAGAGCAGCGTGCTCGCCCGCGCCGTCGCCGTCTTTGCCGGAGTCGGCATCGACGACGTGCGCGTCGTCGTGGGCTGGCGCGCCGACGAGGTGGCCGCCGCCGCGCAGGCGCTCGGCGTGCCGACCGCCCTCAACCCCGACTGGCGGCGCGGCATGTTCTCGTCGGTCGCCACCGGCCTCGCGAGCCTCGACGCCGGCGTCGAGCGCGTCTTCCTGCTGCCGGTCGACTGCGCTCTCGTGCGCTCAGAGACGGTCGGGCGGCTCGCCCGGGCCGCGCTCGCGCGACCGGCGCCGGTGGTCTATCCGGTCTTCGCCGGCCGCCGCGGCCACCCGCCGCTGATCGCCCGCGCCAGTCTGCCTGCCGACCTGGGCGACGAGCCGCGCGGCGGGCTGCGCGACCTGCTCGGCTCCCATGACGCCGCCGCCCTCGAGGTCGAGACAGGCGATCCCGGCACGCTGATCGACCTCGACCGGCCGGCCGACTACAGCCGTGCCCGCGACGAGGTCGCCTTCGAGGTGCTGCCCGACGAGCAGCGCTGCCTGGACCTCCTCGCCGACGCGAGCCTGCCGCCGGCGGTCGTGGACCACTCGCGGGCGGTCGCGGCCGTGGCAATGACGCTCGCGCGGCGACTGAACGAGCACGGACTCTGCCTGCAGACGGAGCTCCTGCTGGCCGCAGCGCTGCTCCACGATATCGCCCGTTTGCAGCCTGATCACGCCGCCGCCGGCGCCGCGCGGCTGCGCGAGCTCGGCTATCGCCGGCTCGCGCCCCTGGTCGCCCGTCACATCGACCTTCACGCTCAGGTAGAGGCTGAGAATGAGAGGGAGGGGCGGTCGCTGACGCCGTCGCCCGACCCGCTGCCCGGCGAGGCAGAGGTGCTCTACCTCGCCGACAAGCTGCTCCGGGGCACGGTCGTGATCGACCTCGACGAGCGCCTCGCGGCGAAGCTGCGCGACCTCGACGGGCAGCCCGACGGCCAGGCCGCGGCTCGCGCCCGGCTGGGAGCGGCCCGGGCGCTGGCCGCCACGGTCGAGCGCCTTATCGGGGAGCCGGCCGTGCTCGTCGCGCGGCGGGTACTCGAGACCGCGCCGTGAGCGCGGGCGGCGGAGCCGAGGGGCCGACCGGCGCGCACGCGCTGGCCGCCTGCGACCTCGACGGCACGCTGGTCGACGAGGCCGGCGAGCCGTATCCGGGGATCGTCGCGGCGCTCGCCGCCCTGAGCGCGGCGGGCCTGCGGATCGTCCTGTGCACAGGACGGACGGTCGGGGCCACTCGCGCGGGGGCGCAGCGCCTCGGGCTGGCCGGCGGCTACGCCATCGCCTACCATGGCGCCGTCCTGGCCGACCTCGACGACGGCCGCTGGCTCGAGCGGCTCGACCTGCCGCCCGGCGTCGCGGCCGCGCTCACCGCGGCGCTGCTTCGTGCCGGCGCCTCGGTCACGGCCTACGTCGACGACGCGCGCTGGGAGCAGGAGATCAACGCGGACGGGATGCCGGCGAGGCGAGCGCGCCGTGATTCGTTCGTGAGCACGCGGTCGGTCGCGGCGCTCGCGGGCGCGACGCTCGGCTCCGCGCGCAACCACACGTGTGCAGCCCGACCTGGCAGCGGCGCTCGAAGGGGTCGCGGTGACGCGGCTGGTCGTCGGCGGGGTGCCGTCGAAGCTCGTCGGCCTGCTCGACGAGCTGGTTCTCGGACGTCCGGACGTGGCCGTGAGCCCCGCGCCCGGCGGCCGCTACGAGGTGCACCACCCCGCCGCCGACAAGGCCGGGGCCCTGGCGCGGCTGTGCGCCCGGCTCGGCGTGTCGCCGGCGGGCGCCGTCGCCTGCGGCGACGGCGCCCCCGACGCCGGCATGCTGCGCTGGGCCGGCCTCGGGATCGCCGTGGTCGAGGGCGATGCCGCCGCGCGCGACGCCGCCGACGTCGTCGTGCCGCGCGCCGAGCTCCCCGCGGCCCTCTCTGGCCTCGTGGGTCGGTGACGCCGCGGCGGGGCGGCCCGGCGTTTGACGTCCGCGCTATACTGCCTTCCGTACAACGCGCGCGGCCGTGGCGCCGACGTCAGATCGGGCGCCGGCCGGCCCCTTTGGGGGCGACGCGGACTGCGCGCTAGGAGGGACCGTCTTCATGCCAGTCAAGCATCCAGTCCTGCACGCTCTCATCGCGTTGCTCGTGCTCGCCGTCGGCCTGATCGCGGCTGGCTGCGGCTCATCCGGGTCGGGCTCGGGTGCGAGCGCGAGCCCCGTCAAGCTCACCGTGTTCGCTGCGGCCTCGCTGAACAAGGTCTTCCCTCAGATCGCGGCGGACTTCCAGAAGACTCACCCGGGCGTGGCGTTCGCCTTCAACTTTGCCGGCACCGACACCCTGACCACCCAGATAGAGCAGGGCGCGCCGGCCGACGTCTTCGCCGGCGCCAGCACCAAGTACGGGACCAAGCTCGCCGGCAAGGGCCTGATCGACACGCCGCGGACCTTCGCCACCAACAAGCTCGTCGTGGTCGTGCCGGCGTGCGACCCGGCGCACATCCATTCGCTGCGCGACCTGACCACGCCCGGCATCAAGCTCGTCATCGGCGACGCGACGGTGCCGATCGGCACGTACACGCGCACGGTGCTGGGCAACCTCGACGCGCTGTACGGCGTGGGCTACTCGGGCAAGGTCCTCAAGAACGTCGCCTCCGAGGCGCTCGATGTGACCTCGATCCTGACGTCGGTGTCGACGGGGAACGCCGACGCGGGCTTCGTGTACGTGACCGACGCCAGGAGCGCCGGGAGCCAGGTGACGACGATCGGCCTGCCTGCCGCCGCGCAGGCGGTGGCGAGCTACCCGATCGCGGTCGTCAAGGCGACCAAGAACGCGACGGCCGCGCAGCAGTTCATGGCGTTCGTGCTTGGATCGCAGGCCCAGGCGCTGCTGGCCGGCGCCGGCTTCGGGCCACCGTCGGCGCAGTGAACTGAGTGGAGGGAGCTGACCGTGGAGCTCTCCGGGGGGCAGGCGCCCGGGTCGGGAGCGCCGGTCGCCGCCGGCCGGCCCGCCGCCGTCCGGCACCGGTCGCTGCGGCGCGCACCCTTCGGCTTCACGCCACTCGCGGTGGCGGCGCTCGCGTTCCTCACGCTGCCGGTGATCGGCCTCGTCGTGCGCGCCCCGTGGCGCGAGATCCCCGGCGATCTCGTCCAGCCCGGCGTGCTGACGGCGCTCCGGCTCTCGCTCGTCTGCTCGGTGGCGGCCGTCGCGCTGTCGTGTGTGCTGGGCGTGCCGCTCGCCTGGGTGTTCGCCCGCGTGCCGTTCCCCGGTCGCACCGTGGCGCGCGCCGTGGTGACGCTGCCGATGGTGATGCCGCCGGTGGTCGGCGGCGTCGCCCTGCTGCTTGCCTTCGGCCGCTTCGGCCTGGTCGGCGAGTGGCTGTACCGCTGGTTCGGGATCACGATCCCTTTCTCGACGACCGCCGCCATCCTCGCCGAGACCTTCGTCGCCATGCCCTTCCTGGTCGTGACGGTCGAGGCCGGCCTGCGGTCGCTGGGCCAGCGCTACGAGGACGCGGCCTCGACCCTCGGGGCCGGCCGCTGGACGACCTTCCGGCGCGTGACGGTGCCGCTCGTGGCGCCGACGCTCGGCGCGGGCGTCGCGCTGTGCTGGGCGCGTGCGCTCGGCGAGTTCGGCGCGACCATCACCTTCGCCGGCAACCTGCCGGGGAGCACGCAGACCATGCCGCTCGCTGTCTACGTCGCCCTGCAGAACGACCAGGGCGCGGCGATCGCCCTCAGCCTCGTCTTGCTCGCGGTGTCGCTGGCCGTGCTCGTCGCCCTGCGCGGCCACTGGTTCGGCGGTCGCTGAGCCGTGCGGGTCGCATCGACACGCGCGGGGGTGCGGCGGTGAGCCTGCAGGCGGAGGTCGCCCTGCGGCTCGGCGCGCTCGCCCTCGACGCCGGCTTCTCCGCGGACGACGGCGAGGTCGTCGGTCTGCTCGGCCCCAACGGCGCCGGCAAGACGACGCTGCTGCGCGCGCTCGCCGGCCTCGACCCGCTCGGCCACGGCCGGGTGGTCCTGGACGGCGAGGTGCTCGACGATACGGCCGCCGGGCGGCACGTGCCGACCGAGCATCGCCGCATTGGCGTGATGTTCCAGGACTACCTGCTGTTCCCGCACCTCTCGGCGCTCGAGAACGTCGCGTTCGGACTGCGCGCACGCGGTGTCCCGCGCGGCGAGGCGCGGCGACGCGCCGCGGCGTGGCTCGAGCGGGTCGGCCTGGGCAAGGAGATCGGCGCCCGGCCACGTGCCCTGTCGGGCGGGCAGGCGCAACGGGTGGCGCTGGCCCGTGCCCTGGTCGTGGAGCCCCGCCTTCTGCTTCTGGACGAGCCCCTTGCCGCGCTCGACGCCGGAGCCCGCGCTGAGCTGCGCCGCGAGTTGCGGCGTCACCTGTCCTCCTACGACGGCACCTGCCTGATCGTGACCCACGACCCGCTCGAGGCGATGACGCTCGCCGAGCGGCTCGTCGTTCTCGAAGGCGGCCGCGTCACGCAGGCCGGCAGCCCCGAACAGGTGCGCGCCCACCCGCGTTCGCGCTACGTCGCCGAGCTGGTCGGCCTGAACCTCTTTCGCGGCCGTTTGACCGGTGGCACCGTGGTTCTGCCGAGCGGCGAGCGGATCGTGACGGCCGAGCGCGACCTCGACTGGAGCGAGGCGTTCGCCGTCATCCACCCGCGGGTCGTCGCGCTCTATCGCGAGCGCCCCGAGGGCTCGCCGCGCAACGTCTGGGCCGGGGTGGCCGAGGGGCTCGAGGTCGCCGGCGACCGCGTCAGGGTCCAGATCTCCGGTGCGGTGCCGCTGATGGCCGAGGTCACGCCCGCGGCGGTGGCCGCGCTCCGCCTCGACGACGGCGGGCCGCTCTGGGCCTCGGTCAAGGCGACCGAGGTCGACGTCTACCCGGCGTAGGGTGCCCGCGGCTGCGCCGCGCGCGGCCGGCGACGCGGGCCGCGCCGCCTATCGGTCGCCCGACACCGCGGCAGGGCCGTCCGCTGCGACCAGTCGGGCGGCCTCGGGCGACCAGGTCGCGACGACGAGCGCACCGCGCGTGAGGCCCAGAGCGTCCGCCCGTTCCGCCGGCAGCTCGGCGACGACCGGCGGGTCGGAGCTCAGGGTGACGCGGACTACGCCGCCCATCCGGACGAGCTGGGCGACGGTCCCCTGCACGACGTTGAGCGACGCCGCCGTAGCCGCCACCGCTGTCGCCACACGGGTCGGACCGACCGTTCCCGTCGGGTCCACGACCGTGTCGGCCGCGGCCGGTTCGCCCCCGGCGCGCGCCAGGCGCACGGCCCACGGGTCGACGACGAGCGCGACGTCGCCGCCGGCCGGTGCGGTGCAGACGAAACGCCTGCCCTGGGCAAGGTCGACCACGGTCAGGTCGCCGTCCCTGCGCGCCGTGCCCCTGAAGTAGTTGGTGGCGACGAAGGCGGCGACGAACGGCGAGGCCGGCGCGCGCTGCAGGTCGGCCGCCGTGCCGGTCTGCACGATGCGGCCGGCGTCGATCACGGCGATGCGATCGGCGAGGCCGGCCACGTCGGCGTAGTCGTGCGACACGAGGATGGTCGGCAGGCCCAGCTCGGCGAGCCACTGAGCGAGCTCGCGCGACACCCGCGCCTTGGTCACCGAGTCGAGCGCCGACAGCGGCTCGTCGAGCAGCAGGATGTCGGGGGTGGTGGCGACGGCGCGCGCGAGGGCGGCTCGCTGACGCTCGCCGCCCGACACCCGGCCCGGGCGCGCGTCGCGCAGCTCGGCGATGCCGTAGCGGGCGAGCAGCTCGTCGATGCGGGCGCGACGCTCGCGACGTCGGCGCGGCCGCGGCCGCAGGCCGTAGGCGACGTTGCGGGCGATCGAGAGGTGCGGGAACAGCGCGCCATCCTGGAACATCATGCCGACCCGGCGGCTCTCCGGTGGCAGGTTCACGTGCCGTTCGGTGTCGATGAGCGTGCGACCGCTGAGCTCGATGCGCGCGTGGTCGGGCTTGTACAGCCCGGCGACAGCGCGCAGCACCGACGTCTTGCCGGCGCCGGAGGGCCCGACGAGCGCCAGGGTCTCATGCCCCGCGGCGAAGCTCACATCGAGCTCGAAGCGCCGCAGGCGGTGCCTGATCTCGATGTGAAGCAGGTCGTCGGGGGCGGTCACGAGGCTCACATCTCCCGCCAGCTCAGGAGGATCTTGGTGGTGACCAGCACGGCGAAGCTGACGGCGACGAGGAACGCCGACATGGCCAGGCAGGATGTGATGTTCGCACCCTGGAACTGCGCGTAGATCGCCAGGGGCAGCGTCTGGGTGACACCCTGGACGAAGCCGCCGGCGAACAGGGCGGTCGCCCCGAACTCGCCGAGCGCCCGGGCCCAGGCCAGAGCCGCGCCGGCGGCGAGGCCCTGCCGCGCCAGCGGCACCTCGATGCGGAAGAACGAGCGGAACGCGCCCGCGCCGAGTGTCCGCGAGGCGCCCACGAGCTGCTGGTCGACGGCGCCGAACGACGCGATCACCTGGCGCACGTAGAACGGCATCGCCACGAACGACTGCGACATGACCACGGCGATCCAGGTGAACGGTATGCGGATGCCGTGCGCGGCGATGTAGGTCCCGACCAGGCCCGTGCGCCCGAACGCCGCGAAGAGCGCGATGCCGGCCACCGCCGGCGGCAGGACGAGCGGGACCTCGATCAGGGTGATGACCACGGCCCGTCCGGCGAACCGCCGCCGGGCCAGCAGGTGGGCCACCGGCGTGCCGGCCAGCACCATGAAGGCCAGCGAGATGAGGCTTGTCTTCATGCTGACGCGCAGCGCGTCGAGGGCCACTTGCGAGTGGAACTGGGAGAGCAGGGTCGACAGCGGCACCCGCAGGAAGATGGCGAGCACGGGCATGCCGATGAACAGAAGCAGCGCGGCGGCGGCGATCCCCGTGATCGCCGCCGCCGCGCCTTTCAGCAGGCCGCGCGTGACTGCCTGCCGCCGCCCCTCAGGTGCGGACTGAGGGGCTGGACCGTGTGCTGTCGCAGACGATGCCGCCGTGCGGAGATCCCTACGGGGTCACCGTGAAGGTCGTCGCCTTCGAGACCTGGCCATCGGCGGTGACCGTGACCTTGTACGTGGCTGCCGTGAGGCTGGCCGGCACCGTGGCCGTGATCGAGGTCGTAGTCCACGCCGTGGTGGTCGCCACGGTGGTCCCGAACTTCACCACGCCCGGCACGTAGCCCGTCTTGTTACTGCCGAAGTTGGTGCCGGTGATGGTCACGGTCGACCCTGCTGCGCCGGACGTCGCCGAGAGTGAGGAGACGATCGGCACCGGCCGGGCGAGGAACCCCCAGCGCTTGAGGATGGCGTGGCCCCTGGCGCCGAGCACGAACTTGATGAAGCGGTTGCCCATGGTGACCTTGGTGCTGCCCTTGACCGTGGCGATGGGGTAGGTCGGCAGGGGGTTCGACTGGTAGGCGAAGGGGATCGAGATCTGGATGGCCTTGTTGGCCGCGGCCACCTTGTCGCTGTAGTAGACGAAGCCGGCGTCGACCTCGTTGAGCACGACGAGGGCGGTGACCATGTTCACGTTGGCGACGACGGCGCCGTACTCCGTGGCGTTGTTGTCGACGTCGGTCGCGAAGGTCGCGTCGTTGAGGGCGGGATCGGCGTTGAGGTTGGTCAGGACCGTCTGCGTATAGGTACCGATCGGGACGCCGTTCGTACCCCAGGTGCCGACCGCGATCTCCATCTTCGGCGTGGCGAGGTCGGCCAGGCTCTTGACCTTGTGACCCTTCACGTTGGGCACGATGACGCACAGCGTGTTCTGACAGAACAGGCGCGGTGTGTTGAGGTAGACGGTGGGCGACAGCAGCTGGTCGCTGTACTTGGTGCTGGCGCCCGCGAAGATGTCGGCGTAGGCGCCGTTCTGGATCTGGGTCGCCAAGTCATTGGTCCCCGCGAAGTTGAAGACGAACTTCACGTGCTTGTACTGCGGGAACCTGGCCTTGAACGGTGCCACCATCGCCGGGAACGCCTTGTAGAGTGAGGCGGCGGCGAAGACGGTGAACTTGGGCTGCGTGGCGGCCGACGCCGGGCTTGCGCCCGCGCCGAGCACCATCATGGCCGTCGCGGCGACGGCCAGCAGCACCCATGACCTGCGCTTCATGTGAGTCCCCTCCTTGCGTGACCACTGTCCAGGTCGCTCCTCGTGGAGCGGCCCCTGCTCGCTTCCCTCGCGGCGTGGCTCGTCGCTCTGTCCACTGAGCGGACACGACCCGTGCGACCGGCCGTGCCGGCCTCGGCTTTGGGAGTCGGCAGGGCGTTATACTATTAGAAATACAGCGCACTGTCACGTCGGCGCGAAATCCCGCTGCGCCTGAGAATGGGGGGGTACTTCGGACCCGTGATGCGTCACACGATCGGCGCCGCCGCGCTCTGCCTGGCCATCGGGGCCGTGGTCGTCGCGACGGTGCCCACCGTCGCCTCGGCGGCAGCCCCGGTGGCCTTCAAGCAGGGCGCGGGCGGCAAGCCGTTCCAGGTCGTCAAGGACAACGGCGTCGTCAAGCTGAGCGGCGGCGGCCTCGCCGCCACGATCGGCGAGCTCGCGGCGATCGGTGCCACCTCCCCCGGCTATCGAGCAGCTCGGCGTTGCGCAGCCCGACCCCGTCAGCGCTCAGGCGCTGAGCGGCGGCGACATGCTGGTCGCCGATCCGGCGAACCATCTGGTCGCGGAGTTCTCCCCCAGCGGTTCGCTCGTCTGGTCGTACAGGGTCCCCGGCAGTGCGAGCGCGCCGGTGTCGGCGCGCTCGCTCACCGGGGGCAGCGTGACGGCCTCGGGCGGCGATGTCCGCGACGGGCTCGTCCTGATCTGCGATGAGGGCGCAGACCGGATCTTCATCATCGATGCGAGCGCAAGCGACCAGGTGGTGTGGCAGTACGGCTCCACCGATCTGCCCGGCAGTGGCGTGGACCACCTCGACTCGCCGACGTCGGCGGAGTGGCTGCCCATAGCGGGTGCGACCGGGAGCGACTTCACGCGCTACGGCAACGTCGCGATCTGCGACACCGCCAATCACCGCGTGATCGTGGTGCGCGCGGCCGATTACACGGGTGCCGGCTCCGACGCCGGCTTCAGCGCGCTGAGCATCGTGTGGCAGTACGGCAGCGGCGCGTCGGGCATTGCGGAGCCGATCAGCTCGAGACCCCGACGTCGGTCCAGCGGCTCGACGCGGCACACGGCGACATGCTGATCTGTGACCGGCAGGCGGCGCGGGTGATCGTCGTGCGCGCGGCCGACTACGACGCCTCGGCGCAGAACGGTGGCTTCAGCGCGGCGAGCGTCGCGTGGCGGTTCTCGAGCTCGGGTGGCTACACGCTGCAAGCTCCGACCTGTGCGCTCGGCAGCTTCGGCGGCGACGGCGTGATCTGGATCGCCGACGCCGGCTTGCGATACCCTCGCGTGCTCGGCGTGGCGACCGGCGCGAACGACCCGCCTGCCGGGCATCGCGTGTTCGCCGACTTCGTCACCGGCTCGGCGCTGTCCACGGGGTTCACGGCCTCGCTCTCGTCGCCGGCGTCGCTGTCGCAGGTCGCGCCCATCGAGCGACACGAATGCCGGGAGCCTTGTGGTCGCAGATCCCGGCGAGCAGAGGGTAGTCACGATCGGGACGGTAGGTAGCGCGGATCGGTGCGGCTGGCCGGGCTCCGATCTGGGTCGCGCCGGCCGCAAGCAGTTGCTGAGCGTACGGTGCGTGCTCGGGCCCGTCCCGACCAGCAACGTCAGCGTGTCGTACACCATCGACGGTGGGAGCTTCCTGAACGCTGAAGACGTCGTTTCGCGTCGGGCCGGGCACGGTGGCCGGGTCCGTGGTCGAGACCATCGAGTTCCCACCCCTCACGGTCGGCAAGAGCATCGCCTACATCATCTCATTCTCGGCCGGTGGCGCCTTCGCTCCCGAGCTGCGATCGCTCACCACGGCGTATGAGCCCTACGCCGAGCAAGTCGAGCGGCTCGGGCGGCGGTGGCGCGAGCGGCGACCGCAAGAACAGCAACGGCACGGCGAGCGGCAACGACCCAGGCGCCGGCGGCGGCTCGGGCACGGGCGGCGGCGTGGGGGGCGGCACCGGCAGCGGGTCCGGCCAAGGCACGGGCAGCGGCGTGGCAGCGGCTCGACCGACACCAACGGCTCCGTCACCGGCGCCGGCGGCACCGGCGGCGCAGCTCGCCGGCCGCGGTCGCGGGCTCCGGCGCCGCCGGGAACTCGGCACAGACCGTGTCGGGCTACGCGTTCAAGGCCTCCGGACGAGCGGGCGGCGGCGAGGGCGGCGGGAGCACGCCGCACGGCCTGGGCCTGCCGCTCCTGCCGGCGTCGGGCGGCGCGGTCGGCGTCGCCCTGCTGCTGTTCGTCGGCCCCTGGGCCGAGCGGCGCCGGCTGCGGCTCTTCACGAAGTGGGATCCCGACATGCCGCGCCCGTTCCCGGCCGAGCGCACGACGGACATGCCGAGCTCCCGGTTCAGGCGCCCACCCGGAGTCTTCATCCGCGGCTGACTCCGCGGCCGCGTCCCTTCTTGACGGCGGACCGCGCTTCCAAGTAAACCGACAGGCGGGCGCGTGCTGCGCATGCGCCCGCCGCCGCGCGCGCGGCCGTCGACAGGAGAGTCGCGATGAAGAAGCTCATCAACCGGCCCGAGGATGTCGTGCGCGAGGCGCTCGAGGGCCTCGCCGCCGCCCATCGCGACAGGCTGCGCGTGCAGTACGCACCCGACTTCGTCGTGCGCTCCGACGCGCCGGTGGCCGGCAAGGTGGCGCTCGTCTCGGGCGGCGGCTCGGGCCACGAGCCGATGCACGCCGGCTTCGTCGGCCCGGGCATGCTCGACGCCGCCTGCCCGGGCCAGGTCTTCACCTCGCCCACGCCCGACCAGGTGCTGGCCGCCGTCGAGGCGGTCGACGGCGGCGCCGGCGCGCTGCTCATCGTCAAGAACTACACGGGCGACGTGATGAACTTCGAGATGGCCGCCGAGCTCGCCCGCGACGCGGGCCGGCAGGTCGAGTCGGTGGTGATCGACGACGACGTGGCCGTGCGGGACAGCCTGCACACCGCCGGCCGCCGCGGCGTGGGCGCCACGGTGCTGGCCGAGAAGATCTGCGGGGCGGCGGCCGAGCGCGGGCGCAGCCTGAGCGAGGTCGCCGCCCTCTGCCGGCGCGTCAACGCCGCGGCGCGCAGCATGGGCGTCGCGCTCACCTCGTGCACGGTGCCGATGGTCGGCGCGCCGACGTTCGACCTGGGGCCCGGCGAGATCGAGCTCGGCGTGGGCATCCACGGCGAGCCGGGGCGGGAGCGGCGGCCGGCGCAGCCGGCCGCCGCCGTCGTCGCCGAGCTCGCCGCGGCCGTCCTCGACGATCTGCCGTTTCGCTCCGGCGACCGCGTGCTGGCCTTCGTCAACGGCCTCGGCGCGACCCCGCTCATGGAGCTCTACGTCGTCTATCGCGAGCTCGACCGGCTGCTCGCCGAGCGCGGCCTCGTGATCGCGCGCAACCTCGTCGGCCCGTACATGACGGCGCTCGACATGGCGGGCTGCTCGGTCACCCTGCTGCGCCTCGACGACGAGCTCACCGAGCTCTGGGACGCGCCGGTCGCGACCCCCGGCCTGCGGTGGGGCGCGTGATGGGCGGTCGGGCAAGGCCGCTCGCGACCGTTCGCGGGGCGGCGGCGGTACGCGTGATCCGCGGTCGGACGACGGGTCTGCGGCGGCTCACAGGTCGGGGGCCGGGCACGTGAGCGAGACGATCGACGCGGCCGCCGTCGCGGCCTGGATACGGGCCTTCGCAGCCGCCGTGGCCGAGCACCGCGACGAGCTCACCGCGCTCGACGCCGCGATCGGCGACGCCGACCACGGCATCAACATGGACCGCGGCATGCAGGCCGTGCTGGTCAAGCTCGCCGCGGCGGACGCCGCGGGGGGCGTCGGCGCGTTGCTCAAGACGGTCGGCATGACGCTCGTGTCGACGGTCGGCGGTGCCGCGGGACCGCTCTACGGCACGCTGTTCCTGCGGATGGCGACGGCCGCCGGCGCCGCCGAGGAGCTCGATGTCGCCGGGCTTGCGACTGCGCTCGCGGCCGGTGTGGCCGGCGTGCGCGAGCGCGGCAAGGCCGAGGCCGGCGACAAGACCATGGTCGACGCCCTGCTGCCGGCGGTCGAGGCGCTCCAGGACGCTGTCACCGCCGGCCTGCCCGGGCGCGCGGCCCTGCGCGCGACGGCCTCCGGCGCCGAGCGCGGCATGCTGGCGACCGTGCCGCTCGTGGCCCGCAAGGGCAGGGCGAGCTACCTGGGCGAGCGCAGCGCCGGCACGCAGGACCCCGGCGCGACGTCGTCGTGGCTCTTGCTGCGGGCGGCCGCGGCGCTGCTGCCCGAGTCGCCGTGATCGGCCTCGTCCTGGTGAGCCACAGCGCCCGGCTCGCCGAGGGCGCCGCCGAGCTCGCCGCGCAGATGGCCGGCCCCGACCTGCGCATCGCGGCGGCCGGCGGCCTCGACCTGCCCGAACGGCCGCTCGGCACCGACGCGGCGCTCGTGGCCCGCGCGATCGACGCGGCCTGGTCCGACGACGGCGTGCTCGTGCTCATGGACCTGGGCAGCGCCGTGCTGTCGGCCGAGCTCGCCCTCGAGCTGCTCGACGAGCGCCGGCGCGCCAAGGTGCTGCTCAGCGCTGCGCCGCTTGTCGAGGGGGCCGTGGCGGCCGCCGTGGCGGCGGCGGCCGGCGGCTCGCTCGTGGCCGTCGCGGCCGAGGCCGCCGCCGGTCTGGCCGGCAAGACGGCCCAGCTCGCGCCCGTCGTGCCGGCCGGCGACGCGCCGACCGCGGGCCCGACGGCTCCGTCGGGCGGCCCTCGGGGACGGGACGCGGGTGCTGCGGGAGCCGGCACGCCGGCCGGCGACAAGGAGCCTGAAGGGGAGCAGGCACTGCGGATCGTCGTACACAGTCCGCTCGGCCTGCACGCGCGGCCGGTCGCCCGCCTCGTGCGCACGGCGGCCGGCTTCGACGCCGACGTGACCGTCGAGGACGTCACCGCCGGCCGCGGGCCCGTCAGCGCGCGCAGCCTGAGCGCGGTGGCGACACTCGGCGCCTCGCGCGGTCACGAGCTCGTGCTGCGGGCGCGCGGCGTCGAGGCGGCCGTCGCCCTGGCGGCCCTGCGCGCCCTGGCCGACGACGACTTCGGCGATCGCGTGGCCGGCGCGCCCGGAGGGCCGCCCCGGGGGCCGGCCGTGGGCCCGAGCACGGGGGCTCCGGGGCCGGACGCGCCCGCGTCGTCTGAACCGGGGGTCGCGCCGGCTTCGGACCTGGGGACCGCGGCGCCGCTCGAGCCGGGCGCCGCGTCGCCTCCGGAGCGCGGCAAGGTGCTGCAGGGTCTTCCCGCAGCCCCGGGTGTCGCCATCGGCCCGGCGCGGTGGCTCGCCGCGCCCACGCTCGAGGCACCGGCCAGCGCCTCGAGCGTGGGCGACCCGCGCGCCGAGTGGGACCGTCTGCAGGCGGCGCTGGCCGCGACGCGCGCCGAGCTGCGCGGCGCCCGCGAGTCGGTCGCCGCGCGCGCCGGCGCGGCGCACGGCGCGATCTTCGACGCTCACCTGCTGCTGCTCGACGACGAGGCGCTGCTCGGCCCGGCGCGGGCCGCCGTGCTCGGCGAGGGTACGGGCGCGGCGGCGGCCTGGGCGGCGGCCGCCGCCCAGGCCGCCGCCGCGTGGGACGCGCTCGACGACCCCTACCTGCGCGCCCGCGGCGCCGACCTGCGGCAGGTCGCCGGCCAGGTCCTGCGTCACCTGGGCGAGACGCCGGGCGGCGAGCCCAGCGGCCGCGGCAGCGAGCCGGCTGGTCGGTCGCGCGCCGTCGTCGTGCTCGCGCCCGACCTCTCGCCGGCGCAGGCGGCGGCGCTGGGCGACGACGTGCTCGGCGTGGCCTGCGCCGGCGGCGGGCCCACCTCGCACGGCGCGATCCTCGCCCGGGCGCTCGGCGTGCCGGCCGTGATGGGCTGCGGGCCGGCGCTGCTCGCGGTGGCGAACGGCACGCCGGTCGTGCTCGACGGCGACGCGGGCACGCTCACGGTCGATCCGCCGGCGGCGGTCTGGCGCGCGGCGGCGGCGCGCCGCTCGCGGCGCGCCGCCGCCGCGGCAGCCGCCACCGCACGCGCCGCCGAGCCGGCCGTCACGCGCGACGGCCTGACCGTGCCGGTCGAAGCCAACCTGGGTGAGCCCGGCGAGGTCGCCGCGGCCCTGGCGGCCGGCGCCGACGGCGTCGGCCTGCTGCGGACCGAGTTCCTCTTCCTGCGTGCCGACCACCTGCCGACCGAGGACGAGCAGGAGCGCGCCTACCGGGCCATCGCCGCCGCCCTCGGCGGGCGCCCGCTCGTGCTGCGCACGCTCGACGCGGGCGCCGACAAGTCGCTGCCGTACCTGCCCGCCGCTCACGAGGACAACCCGTTCCTGGGGTTGCGCGGCGTCCGTCTCGGCCTGCGCCGGCCCGAGCTGCTGACCGGTCAGCTGCGCGCCGCGTTGCGTGTGGCCGCCGACCATCCGCTACGACTGCTACTGCCCATGGTCACCGGCGTCGACGAGGTGTTGCGCGTGCGCGCGCTCGTAGAGGAGGCGCGCGCCGATCTAGCGGCCGCCGCCGTCGCCGTGCCGCTCCGCCTCGAGGTCGGCGTGATGATCGAGGTACCGGCCGCCGCCCTGCTCGCCGCGGCCTTCGCGCCGCACGTCGACTTCTTCTCGATCGGCACCAACGACCTCACCCAGTACGTCCTGGCCGCGGAGCGCGGCAACGCCGCGGTCGCCGGCCTCGGCGACGCCCTGCACCCGGCCGTGCTGCGCCTGATCGCGGAGGTGACGCGGGCGGCGGCCGGCGCCGGCCGGCCGGTCGCGGTCTGCGGCGAGATCGCCGGCGACCCGCAGGCCGTCCCGCTGCTGCTCGGCCTGGGCGTCGACGCCCTGTCGATGGCGCCGGCGCGCATGGCGCTCGCCAAGCAGGCGGTGCGCCGCGCCGGCCGCGCCGGCGCCCGCCGCCTGGCCGCGCGCGCCCTCAGGGTTGCCACGGCCGCCGAGGTACGTCGTTTGGTCTCGCGCTAGAGGTCGGGGCGCCGCGCGGCAAGGGCCGCGCGCGGCGCGGTCCGGCGCCTGCGACACGAGGCGGCTCGTCGGGGCGCCCGTTCGTGGGACGAGGCGGACAAGGGTGGCAGTGAGGGGAAAGCGGCCTCGCCCTTGGCGGGCGTGGCCGCTTCCCCCACCAGGAAGGCCGTGACGCCGGGACCTCCCTTGGGCCACGCCGGCTCTCTGGGCGCTGGGGGCAGCGCCAGACGAGACGAGCCGGCGCGACAGCTCAGTGATCGTGTCGGTCAGCCTCTGGCCGCCCAGTCTCGGAGACGGCCGAGCCCCTCCTCGATCTGGTCGGCGTCGATGCCCGAGTAGGCGATGCGCACGTAGCGCCGTGTCTCGCCGGGGAGCGCGCGGCCGAAGTGCAGGCGCGTGCAGAACGAGCAGCCCGTGCTGCGCAGGGCAGCGAGACGGAACTCGTCGTAGCTCGCCGCGCCGACCCGCTCCATCAGCTCGGTGACGTCGGGGAACAGGTAGAACGTGGCGTCGGGCGAGTAGCAGGTCACGCCGGGGATCGCGTTGAGCGCGGCGACCGCCACGTCGCGGCGCTCGGCGCAGCGTCTGTAGAATGTGGGCCGCGCCCGACTGGTCGCCGGTCAGGGCCTCGACCCCGGCGTGCTGGACGAAGTGGTTGGTGCAGCTTTCCTGGTTGACGTTGAGCGTGGCGATCGCCGCGATCACGTCGCTGCGGGCCGATGGCGGCGCCCAGACGCCATCCGGTCATGGCGAACTTCTTGGAGAAGGTGTAGAGGATGACCGTGCGCTCCGCCATACCCGGCAGGGCGGCGATCGAGAGCGGCTCGCCCGAGTAGCGGATGTCCCAGTAGGCCTCGTCGGCAAGGACCGCGAGGTCGTGCCGCAGGCAGAGATCCGCGAGCGCCTCGAGCTCGCCGCGCGGGCTGACCGCGCCGGTCGGGTTGTGCAGGTCGTTGACGATGATGGCGCGGGTGCGCGCTGTGACGGCGCGCTCGATGGCGGCGAAGTCGAGCAGGAAGTTGTCGGGGCCGGGCCGGAAGCCGTAGGGCACGGCCCGGGCGCCGAGAAACTCGATCTGCGACTCGTAGATGGGAAAGCCGGGGCTGGGGTACAGCACCTCTTCGCCGGGGTCGACCAGGTTCAGCAGGAACTTCTCGATGACCGGCTTGCCGCCCGGCTGCACGGCCACGTTGTCGGCGCCGTAGGTGACGCCGTGGGTGCGCGAGACCTCGGCGGCCAGCGCCTCGCGCAGCGGCGCGATGCCGCCGTTCGGGCAGTAACCGGTCTTGCCGTCGCGCATGGCGCGCAGGGCCGCCTCCTGGATGTTGGCGGGCGTCGCCAGGTTCATGTCGCCGATGTGGAACGGGTAGACCGTGTGGCCGGCGGCGGCGTAGGCGGCCGCCTCGGCCGAGACGGCAAAGGCGGTCTCGGTGCCCAGGCGGGAGACTCGTTCGGCGAGCCTCACAGCGCCGCCCTGAGACCGAACGCGGCTCGCCGCCCTGGCGAACGCCTCGAGGGCGAAGTCGAGGTCGTCGCGGCTGTGGGCGGCCGACACCTGCACGCGGATCCGCGCCTTGTCCTTGGGGACCACCGGATACGAGAAGCCCACGACGTAGACGCCGTCGGCCAGCAGCGCGCCGGCCATCTCCTTGGCCAGGCGAGCGTCGCCCAGCATGATCGGCACGATCGGGTGATCCGCGCCGGCGACCGTCATGCCGAGCGACGCGATGCCCTTGCGGAAGTAGGCGGTGTTGTCGTGCAGCTTGTGGACCAGCTCGTGCGAGTCGGAGAGCAGCCGCAGCGCCTGCAGCGAGGCCGCCGCGATCATCGGCGCCAGCGAGTTGGAGAACAGATACGGCCGCGAGCGCTGCCGCAGCGTCGCGACGATGTCGCGGTGCGCGGCCGTGTAGCCGCCGCTGGCGCCGCCCAGCGCCTTGCCGAACGTACCCGTATAGATGTCGATGCGGTCGGCCACGCCGCAGTGCTCGGGGGTGCCCCGGCCGCTGTCGCCGAGCACGCCGACGGAGTGCGAATCGTCGACCATGACGAGGGCGTCGTACCGCTCCGCTAGATCACAGATCTGCGCGAGGGGGGCGATGACGCCGTCCATCGAAAAGACACCGTCGGTCGCGATCAGCCGCACGCGCGCCGCCGACGCCTCTTTGAGCCGCGCCTCGAGCTCGTCCATGTCGGCGTTGCTGTAGCGCAGCCGCTGCGCCTTGCAGAGCCGCACGCCGTCGATGATGCTGGCGTGGTTGAGCGCGTCGCTCACGATGACGTCGTCGGCGGTCAGGAGCGTCTCGAACAGCCCGCCGTTGGCGTCGAAGCACGACGAGTAGAGGATCGCGTCGTCGGTGCCGAGGAACTCGCTGAGCGCCGCCTCGAGCTCGTGATGGAGCGCCTGGGTGCCGCAGATGAAGCGCACCGACGAGACGCCGTAGCCCCAGGTGTCGAGCGCCGCGCGGGCCGCCTGCACCACGGCCGGGTGCGACGAGAGGCCGAGGTAGTTGTTGGCGCACATGTTCAGCACGCGCTGCCCGCTCGCGAGCACGACCCAGGCGTCCTGGGCGCCGGCGATGGCGTGCTCCTCCTTGTAGAGACCGTCCGCCTTCGCCTGCTCGAGAGAGGCGTGCAGCGTCTGCGCTGATAGGAATCTGGATACATGGCGTGCTCCTAGGCGCGGAGGGCGGCGTTCACGCGGTCGCCCAGTCGAGGATGACCTTCCCGGAGCGACCGGACAGCATCATGTCGAAAGCGGTCTCGTACTCCGTGAAGGCGAAGCGGTGGGTGATGACCGGGGAGACGTCGAGGCCGCTCTGCAGCATCGCCGTCATCTTGTACCAGGTCTCGTACATCTGGCGGCCGTAGATGCCCTTGAGCGTGAGGCCGCCGAAGATGACGCGCTCCCAGTCGATCGCGCTCTCGCCCTCGAGGAATCCGAGCAGGCGCGATGCGCCCGCCGTGGCACATCGACGGCGAGCATGCCGCGCAGCGCGTCGGGGCTGCCCGACATCTCGAGGCCGACGTCGAAGCCCTCGGTCATGCCGAGCATCGCAAAGGCGTCGCGTCGGCTGCTGACGGCGGGCGTCGAGCACGAGGGACGCGCCCATCGTCTTCGCCAGGTCGAGACGGTCGGGGTTGATGTCGGAGACGACGACGTGCCGCGCGCCGACGTGGCGCACGATCGCGGCGGCCAGGCAGCCGACCGGGCCGGCGCCCGTGATGAGCACGTCCTCGCCGACGAGGTCGAACGACAGGGCCGTGTGGGCCGCGTTGCCGAGCGGGTCGCAGATCGCCAGCACGTCGAGCGGGATGGCGGGGTCGGCGGCCCAGATGTTCGACGACGGCAGCACCAGGTACTCGGCGAAGGCGCCGTCGCGGGTCGCGCCGATGCTGATCGTGTTGACGCAGAGGTGGCGGCGGCCGGCCCGGCAGTTGCGGCAGTGACCGCACACGATGTGCCCCTCGCCGGTGACCAGCTCACCGAGCTGCAGGCCGCGCACGTCGCTGCCCAGCTCGTGGATCACGCCGACGAACTCGTGGCCGACGACCAGCGGCACCGGCACCGTGCGCCGGGCCCACTCGTCCCACTCGTAGATGTGCACGTCGGTGCCGCAGATGGCCGTCTTCAGGATGCGGATGAGCACGTCGTCGCGACCGACCTCGGGGACGGCTACGTCGATGAGCTCGAGCCCAGGCCCGGGCTTCGTCTTGACCAGCGCCTTCATGCCCCGTCTCCCTCTCGTGATCTCGAGCGAGCGCCCTGCGCGCGCGTGTGACCTCTCAGTAGGTGCTCGGCGTGGGGGACAGGCCGTAGATCTCGCGGGCCTGCGCCGGCGTGGCGACCTCGCGGCCGAGCTCGCGGGCCAGACGCACGACCTTCTCGACGGCCTCGCCGTTGCCCTTGAGCTTCACGCCGCGGGACAGGTAGAGGTTATCCTCGAGGCCGACCCGCACGTTGCCGCCGAGGATGATGCCGAGCGCGGCCAGCGGCCACTGGAACTTGCCGATGCTGGCGACCGTGAAGAGCGAATCGTCGGGCAGCTCGCGCAGCATCTCCAGCACGTTCCAGGGGGTCGGATAGCTGCACGTCTGCACGCCCATGACGAACTGGTGGGCGTAGGGCGGCTTGATCAGCCCGCGCGCGATGAGGCCGCGGCTGACCCAGTACTCGCCCGGGTGGTACATCTCGAGCTCGGGCTTGATCCCCTTGTCGAGCATCACCGTGGCGAGCCGGTCGATGAAGCCGTAGGTGAACGGCATGCACATGTCGACCAGCACGGCCTCGCGCGGGTGGGGCAGCGGGGGCTTGCGGGCCGCCAGCTCGAAGCGCTCCATGTCGGGGCCGAGGTTGAGCGAGGCCATCTCGGGCAGTGCGTCGAGACAGGCGATGCGGGCCTCCATGGTCGTGGTCGGTCCGCCGCCGGTCGTGTTGTTGATGATGATCTGCGGGCACTTCGCCCGCACCAGGCCGTTGATCTGGCGATAGACCTCGGGATCTTCGGTGCAGTTGGTGAAGTCGGCGAGGTCGCGGCCGTGGATGTGGACGACCGAAGCGCCGGCCTGGTAGGCCTCGTGAGCCTGCTCGGCGATCTCCTCGGGCAGCTCGGGCAGCGCCGGGTGGCTCTCCTTGCCCTGGATGCCGCCGTTGACCGCCACCGTGATCACGAGGGGCGGGAACTTGCTGGTGCGCTCCATCCACTGCTGAGAGTCTGCGAAGTCCCAGATGGCGTCTCTTCACGGTCTGATCTCCCCGGTCGCGTTGGCCTGTGGCAACGGTGGACAGAAGCGGGCACGCCCCGCCGCTTCTAGGACCTGACGGGGCCGGCCGCGGACGGTCTCAGAGCCCGGCCATCATGCGCTCGCGGGCGTGACGGCAGTGCGCGCGTGCGGCACTCTCGGCGCGGTCGGCGTCGCGGGCGCGGAGCGCTTCGAGCATCACGCGGTGATCCTCGATCGCGCCGGCCGCCGTGCCGGCGCGCCTGAAGCCGAGGAACACGAAGCGCGTCGAGAGACGGTGGAGGGTGTCGTGGAACTCGATCAGGAAGTGATTGGACGAGCCGGTCGCGATGACGCTGTGGAACTGGAAGTCGAGCTCCACGACCTGCTCGAAGTCGCCGGCCGCCTCGGCCTCGTCGGACTGTCGCAGGAGCTCGTCGAGCTCGGCGATCTGCTCGTCGGTCAGCCGCTCGGCGGCCAGCCGCATGAGGGTCGCGTCGACCGCCTCGGTGGCTTCGAGCATGGCGAAGAAGTCGGTCAGGTTGAGCGTCGCCACCGACACCCCGCGGTGAGGCGTGGCGACCACGAGGTGCTCGCGCACGAGCTGCTGCAGCGCCTCTCTGATCGGCGTGCGCGAGCACTTCAGGCGGGCGCCCAGGCTCTCCTCGGTGATGGCCTCGCCGGGGGCGAGCTCCAGCGTGATGATCATCCGGCGCAACTCCCGCAGCGCCGTGTCGCTGGCGCGCTCGTACTGACCGGCGTTGCCTGCGGAAGCCATGCTCCTGGCCATGTCAGCAAGACCTTTCGGGCGGAGGGACGTTGACGGGACGATGATGGGCAGGGACGTACACAATCACCTCGCTGGCGGAATCGTATACGGTGTGTATGCACATCGTAGGTGGCAAGCCGGAGGCTGTCAAGGGAGGTAGCCGAGCCTGCCGGCGCCGCCGATCTCGATGCCGTTCATGGCCTCGACGACCTGCGCCAGCGCGACGTGGTCGAGCCCACCCTTGCCCTGTCCGACCAGCGTGTCGAACATGACCTCGAGCAGCTCTGCGACCGGCAGCGTCAGCCCCAGGTCGCGGGCCGCGGCGAGCACGTTCTTCATGTCCTTGCGATGGATCTCGATCCTGGCGCCGGGCGCGAAGTCGCGAGCGAGGAGCAGCGGACCCTTGGCGGCGAGCACGGCCGAATCGGCGAGCCCGCCGCTGATCGCTTCCAGGACCAGGCGCGGGTCGACGTGCGCGCTCGAGGCCAGCGCGAGGCCCTCCGCCATGGCTTCGAGGTGGGCGGCGACGAGGAGCTGGTTGACCAGCTTCGCGGTCTGGCCGGCGCCGCTCGGTCCGACCAGCACGGCGCGCTTTCCGAGCGCCGCGAAGAGCGGCGCGGCCGCCGCGAACACGTCGGGCTGCCCTCCGGCCATGATCACGAGCTCACCGGACACCGCGCCCGGCTCGCCGCCGCTGACCGGAGCGTCGAGGGACGAGGCGCCGCGCGCCTCGAGGGCCGCGGCGACGGTCCTGGCGGTGCCGGGCGACGTGCTGCTCATGTCGACCAGCACGGTGTCCGCCCGGGCGGCGGTGAGCACCCCGTCGGCCCCCAGGACGACCTCCTCGACCGCCGGCCCGCCGGGCAGCATCGTGACGACCCACGGCGCGCGGTCGGTCACCTCGGCCGGCGACGCGGCACCCCGGGCCCCGTCGGCGACCAGCGCCGCCACGGCGCGCGGGTCGACGTCGAGCACCACGAGGTCGTGACCGGCCTTCAGCAGGTTCCTCGCCATCGGCCGGCCCATGATACCGAGCCCGATGAACCCGACCTTCTCACCCACGGTCTCTCCTTTCGCGACGCCGCGCCCCGGTCCGATCAGGAGGTCCCGCGAACCTCGCTGCACGACGTTCTTGACGACCACGGAGGGCTACGCATACTCTGCGCATACCAGAAGTGTACGCCACACAGGCCCGGCAAGCCGCAGCCGTTCAGACATTCCGCAAAGGAGGGTCCATGACGTGAGCCGACCCCGCGGCCGGGTAGCAGAAGGCGCCGCCGCAGGTGGCGCGACGAGCTTCCGGCGCGGTCCGCGCATCCGGGGGGAGCGCACAGGTTCGTTCCAGGGTCCCGGCCCGTTCCCCACACATCGTCCCCGAGCACGACGACGACAGGGAGGTAACCAGTGAAGTCACGAGGTGAAGCAGAAGGCCCCCTGGGCGTACGCCTGACGCGGCGTCAACTGCTGCAGGCCGGCGCTGTCGTCGGCCTGGGAGCGGGGCTCGCAAGCTCCGGCCTGCTGGCCGCTTGCGGGAGCAGCGGTTCAGGGACGGGCGCCGCGCCGACGGCCTCGTCGAGGGCCATCAAGCGCGGCGGGGTCTTCACGTTCGCGACCGATCAGCTGTTCCCCAAGGACGGCCTCGATCCGCTCAAGAACATCGACGACGGCCAGGACGCGCTCGAGGGCATGCTGCGCGAAGGTCTTGTGTCCTACGACTTCAAGTTCCAGCCGGTGCCGCGCCTGGCGCAGACCTGGGACGTCAATCCCGAGCTCACGGAGTACACCTTCCATCTGCGCCCCAACGTCACCTGGCACGACGGCACGCCGTTCACGGCGAAGGACGCCGCCTGGTCGATCGAGCGGATCATGTCGCCCGAGGGCGGCTCGGGCATGATGCAGCGTCTCGACTCGAGCATCGACAAGAACGGCGTCGTCGTCGTCGACGACCTGACGCTCAAGCTCAAGCTCAAGCGCCCCGACTCGCTCCTGCTGCTGGCGCTGTCCAACCAGCAGTGCTACCTCGTCAAGGCGAACAGCAAGGAAGCCGACTACGCCAAGGGGATCGGGACCGGCCCGTTCAAGCTCAAGTTCTACAACGAAGGTCAGTCCTTCGAGGTCGACAAGAACCCGGCCTACTGGATGACGGGCTATCCGATCGTCGACACCGTGCGCGGCATCCAGGACCCCGAAGAGTCGACCAAGCTGCAGTCGGTCGCGTCGGGCGCGGCGAGCGTGACCCAGGTCTCGTTCGACCAGCTCGCCGTGGTCAAGGCCAACTCCAAGCTGCAGGTCAACCCCTACGAGAAGGGCATCACGTACTGCGTCGTGTGCGACTGTACGACCAAGCCGTTCAGCGACCCCCGGGTGCGCCAGGCCCTCAAGCTCTCGATCGACCGCGACAACGTCATCAACATCGCCTACGGCGGGCAGGGGTTCGCGTCGCCCGACGCCTGGGTCGCGATGGACGACCCGTTCATGAACGACACGCTGATCGCGACGACGAAGATGGATCGCGCCAAGGCGACCCAGCTCATGACCGAGGCCGGCTACGCCAGCGGCATCGACCTGAACCTGAAGGCCCCCGGCGACGCGCTGCACGCCAACTTCAGCCTGGCCTTCGCGGCCGCGACCAAGGGCTCGCCCTTCCGCATCACCGTCAAGCAGATCCCGGCCGACACCTATTGGGACACGGTGTGGATGAAGGATCCGTTCTGCGTCGACGACTGGAACCGGCGTCATCCCGTCGAGACCATGGCGCTCAACTGCCAGAGCAGCGCGCCGTGGAACGAGTCCAAGTGGAAGAGCGCCAAGATGGACGCGCTGCTCACCAAGGCGTACGCGTCGACCGGCGACGCGCTCACGGCGGCGACCACCGAGTGCTGCGAATGGATGGCCTCCGGTGACGGCGGCAGCGGCGAGATGATCCCCGCCTACCTCAATCGCCTCTGGACCTCGAGGGTCGGCACCAGGGTCGTACCCTGGACGTTCTCCATGCTCGACTTCCGGCAGTGCGGGTTCTACGCATGACGGAAGGTTCGGAACCGTCTCTACCCGAGGCGGCGCTGGCTTCCACCGAAGCGTTCGCCGCACCCCCCGGCAGGGGGGGTGCGGCGTCGGTGGCGTGGCTGCTCGTGCGGTCGCGCCTCATTCCCGCCCTGGTCACGCTGCTGCTGATCTCGCTGATCGTCTTCGCCTCGACGCACGTGCTGGGCATCAACGTGGCGCGCCGCGTCCTCGGTCGCCAGGCCACGCCGCAGCAGCTCTCCGACTTCAACCGCGCGCACGGGCTCGACCGGCCGGTGATCGTGCAGTACGAGCAGTGGCTCGTCGGGTTCCTGCACGGCGACTGGGGCACGTCGGCGGTCACGAACGATCCCGTGAGCGGCATCGTCATGCCGAAGTTCGTCAATACGTTCATCCTGGCGCTGACCTCGATCATCGTCGCCCTGCCGATCGCGATCGCCTTCGGCGTCTACCTTGCCAGACCCGGCTCGCGGGTGCGCGAGCTCAGCCTCTCCATCATGAACGTGTCGGTGGCCGCGATCCCGGTCTTCGTCATCGGCATCGTGTTGATCTACGCGCTGTCCGTGAAGCTCGGCCTGACACCGGTCGACAGCACCGGCATGTCGTTCGGGGGGGTGTCCGGCAAGATCCAGGCCTTCATCCTGCCGACCACCACGCTGGTGATCTCGCTGCTGCCGCACATCTCGCGGCTCACGCAGGTCTCCGTGCGCGAGACGATGACGACACCCTACGCGCGCGCGGCGGTCCTGCGCGGACTGTCGCGTCGCACCATCGTCTACAAGCACCTCATGCCGAACGCCTCGGGCCCGATCATCAACGCCGTGGCCCTCGACCTGATCTGGCTCGTCGGTGGTGTCATCATCGTCGAGAACGTGTTCGGCTTCCCGGGCATGGGCACGCTGCTCGTCCAGTCCATCGCCGACGGCGATCTGCTCGTGGTCCAGGCGGTCGCGATGCTCTGTGGCGTCCTCTTCATCGCCATCGGAGTCGCCGCCGACGTCCTTGTGACCTTCTACAACCCCCGACTCAGGAACGGCTGAGAGATGAGCATTGCAGAATCATCGGCCGCCGCTTCCGTGGCGAGCGTCGCACCGCGGCGCAGCGTGCTCCGCGGCGTGCTGCAGACCACGGAAGGCAAGATCGGCATCGGCCTGGGCGCCTTCATGATCGGGCTCATCGTGCTCGGCCGCTTCTTCGGGCCCGGCACGAACTACGACGCCGGCGCTCCGGGCTCGCCCTCGTCGGCGGCGCACTGGTTCGGTACCGACGCCCTCGGGCGCGACGTCCTGAGCCGTTTCCTGCACGGCGGCGTGACCGTGCTGCTCATCCCGCTCGTCGCCGTGACGCTCTCGCTCATCGTCGGCGGCAGCCTCGGCCTGTTCGCCGCCTACTGGGGCCGCTGGCCCGACGTCGTGATCTCCAAGGTGTTCGACGTGATGCTCACCCTGCCGCCGCTGCTCATCGTGCTCGTGATCATCGGCGCGGTCGGCTCCTCCGATACGGTGCTGATCACTGTCGTCGCGCTCGTGTACGCGCCGGGCATGGGGCGGGTGGTGCGCGGCACGGCCCAGTCGGTGATCGTCAACCCCTATGTCCTGTCCGCGCAGGCGCGCGGCGAACGGGACCTGTCGATCATCTTCCGCGAGGTGCTGCCCAACGTCTCGGGGCCGACCCTCGCCGAGTTCGGCCTGCGGCTCACCTACGGCATCCTGTTCGTCGCCACGCTCAGCTTCCTCGGCCTCGGCGTGCAGCCGCCGACGCCGGACTGGGGGCTGATGGTGGCCGAGAACCGTGCCCTGATCACCGTGGCGCCGTGGGGCACCATGCTGCCGGCGCTCGGCATCACGTGCCTGGCCGTGTCACTCAACCTCACCGCCGATGCCCTGTCGCGGGTCCTCGCCGGCGACGAGCTGAGCCGGTTGGCAGTGATATGAGCAGCCCCGTCACCGAGTTCGATCCGGGTCGCGGCACCCACGCCCCGACCCGCCTCAGCGCCGACGGTGCCGCCCTCAGCGTCGAGGACCTGAGCGTCGGCTATCGCCAGAAGGACGGCGGCGTCCTGCGCGTCGCCGCCAACGTCGCCCTCAAGCTCTTTCCCGGTCAGGTGCTCGGCCTGGCCGGCGAGTCGGGCTGCGGCAAGAGCACGGCCGCCCTCGCCGCCGTGGGTTACCGGCACCCCGGCGGCGTCATCTTGAGCGGCCGCTCGACCCTCGGCGACGTCGAGCTTCTGCAGATGCCGCCGGCGGCCGTGCGCCTGCTCTGGGGCGGATCGGTCGCCTACATCTCGCAGAACGCCGGCATGTCGCTGAACCCGGCGATGACCATCGCCCATCATTTCGACGAGGTGCTGCGGCGTCACGCCGGCCTGCACGGCGCGGCCGCCACCGAACGCGAGCTCGAGCTGCTCACGTCGGTGCAGCTGCCCGACCCCAAGGGCTCGCTGTCGCGCTACCCGCACCAGCTGAGCGGCGGCCAGCAGCAGCGCGTCTCGCTGGCCCTCGCCTTCGCCTGCCGCCCGGCGGTCCTCATCCTGGACGAGCCCACGACCGGCCTCGACGTGACCACGCAGACCTACATCACGGCGCTCCTGCAGACGCTGATCGCCGAGACCCAGGTGGCGGTGATGTACGTGAGCCACGACCTCGCCCTGCTGTCGACGGTCGCCAACGACATCGCCGTGATGTACGCCGGCGAGATGGTGGAGCGCGGGCCGGTCAAGTCGATCGTGAAGGCGCCGCTGCACCCGTACACCAACGCCCTCCTGCGGGCCGTGCCCAGCGCACGTGCGCGGCAGTCGATCGCCGGTATCGCTGGCGAGCCGCCGGTGAGCGTCTGCGACGACAGCTGCTCCTTTGCCCCGCGCTGTCCGTTCGTCGAGGAGCGCTGCCGCACGGAGCATCCCGAGAGTCGCGAGATCGAGCCGCTGCGCACCTCGCGCTGCTTTCGTACCGAGGCGCTGCGCGAGGAGCTGCACATCGTCGTCGGCGTCGACGAGCGCCTCTCGGCCGCCCAGGCGCGGGCCGCCGGCGAGGCCCCCACGCCGCTGCTCGAGGTCGACTCGGTCTCGTGCTTCTACGGCACGGGGCGGCGGCGCTGGGCGGCCGTGCGCGACGTGTCCTTTGCCTGTCGGACGCCGAGGTGCTCGGCATCGTCGGGCTGAGCGGCAGCGGCAAGTCGACGCTGCTGCGCGCCATCGTCGGCATCCTCGACGACCACGTCGGCACGATCGCCCTGCGTGGCGAGCAGCTCGCCAGGCGAGCGGTCGAGCGACCCCGCGCCCTGCGCCGCCAAGTGCAGATCGTCTTTCAGGACCCCGCCTCGTCGCTCAACCCGCGACACACGGTCAGCCAGATCATCGCGCGCGCGGTCCGCCTCTTCCGCGAGGACGTCCCGCGCGACAAGACGGCCGAGGCCGTCGCCGAGCTCCTCGAGAGTGTCAAGCTGTCGCGCTCGTTCTGCAGCGCTATCCGTCCGAGCTCTCCGGCGGCCAGCAGCAGCGCGTGGCCATCGCCCGCGCCTTCGCGGCGCGCCCGAGCCTGCTGCTCTGCGACGAGGTGACGTCGGCCCTCGACGTCTCGGTCGCGGCCACGATCATCGAGCTGTTGCGCGAGCTCGACAGCCGAGTCCGGCACCGCCGTGCTCTTCGTGAGCCACGACCTCGCCGTCGTGCGCACACTGGCCGACCGCGCGATCGTCATGCGCGACGGGAAGGTCTGCGAGGCGGGCTCGACCGAGCAGCTCTTCTGCGAGCCGCAGCACCCCTACACGATCGAGCTGCTCTCGTCGATCCCGGACATCGCCGACGTGCGGGCCGGCCGGCGACTGCAGCCGGGTGACGCGCCGGTGTGCTGAAGCGACACGAAGGCCTCACGGGAAGTACTCGGACTCCCCGGCGACGCTCGTGGAGCGGCGCCTCGTGGACCCTGGCCGGCGGCCGCGACTGCGGCCGACCGCTGCTGGCCGGTGTCTGCACTGGGCCGGCGGGACCCCTGACCTCGACGTGACGGAACGACAGGAAGGTACGGTATGAGTGATGCGCAGGCCGAGCGGGGGTTGCCGCATCGTGGCGGCCTTCGTCGAGGCCGACTTCGACCGGGTGCCGGCGCTCGTACGGGAGGGTCTCGAGGCCGGTCTTGCGCCGCGCGCCCTGCTCGACGACGGGCTCGTGGCCGGCATCCGCGAGGTCGGCGAGCAGTTCCGTCGCGAAGAGGTCTACCTGCCCGAGATGATGCTCGCGGCCGAAGCCTGGCAGGCCGGCATGGACCTGGTCGAGCCGCTGCTCGAGGGCGCCACGCGCGCCGACGCCAGGGGCAAGGTCGTGATCGGCACCGTCAAGGGCGACATCCACTCGCTCGGCAAGAACATCGTCGCCACTATGCTGAAGGCCTCGGGGTTCGAGGTGGTCGACCTCGGCGTCGATGTTCCCGCGTCGCGCTTTGTCTCGGCCGCCGGCGATGCGCGCGCCGAGGTGATCGCCGTGTGCGCCCTCATGTCGACGACCATCCCGCAGCAGCGCGAGGTCCTCGAGCATCTGGCCGCGGCGGGCAGGAGGGACGACTTCTTCGTCATGGTCGGCGGTGCGGCCGTCACCGCGGAGTGGGCGCGCGAGATCGGGGCCGACGGCTACGGAGAGACGGCGGCCGACGCCGTCGCCCTGGCCCGGCGCCAGAGGAGCTGATGGCGGATGCTCTCGAGCGTCGACTTCTACCGCCGCGCCGTGAGCGGCGAGATCTGTAACCAGGGCGACTTCGACCTCAAGCGCTTCATCCCGGCGGTCCGCGAGCTCGTCAAGAAGCACGGGATCGTCTACACGCCCGAGACGCCGATCCCGAGTGACGACGACCTCGCCGAACGCGTCTGGCAGGCCGGCCGCGAGCTGTTCCTGCGCGTCGGGGTCTACTGCGTCGACACCGAGCGAGTGGTCGCGTTCGACGAGCTCGAGCTCGACCAGGCGCTGGCCGAAGCGCCGCGCGGCGTCGTCCTGGGCGAGGGGCAGCAGGCCAGGGCGATCCCGACCCGCCGCCCCGAGAGCGCGATCGAGCCGTTCTTCTCGCTCGGCGCCTGCGGCGCGGCGGTCACCAGCGACGACGTCTTCGCGAGCCTCACGCAAGCCTATTGCGAGCTGCCCCACATCGACGCCGTCGCCTCGCCGGCGATGGCGCAGATCGACGGCCTGCCGGTCGTCGCCGGCAGCCCTCTCGAGGTCGAGGGGTGCCTGCGCACGGTCGCCATGACGCGGGAGGCGGCGCGCCACGCCGCCGGGCGCCCCGGTCTGGGCATCTCCAACCTCGTGCCGACCGGCGTCAAGGCGCAGGGGAACATCGCCGGCGGCGCCCTCGCCGGCAGCCACGACGTGACCGAGATCGGCAACATCGCCGAGCTCAAGATCGACTTCGACAATCTGAGCCGGGTCGCGTTCGCACGCTCGCAGGGTCGCCACGTGCTGGGCGGCACCGGGCAGGTGATCGGCGGCTACGCGGGTGGTCCGGCCGGCTGTGCGATCACGCTCGCCGCCTATCACTTCTTCGCGCTGCTCGTCCTTCAGGCCGCCGTCCAGCACCCGTACGTGACGCACTTCGAGACGCAGTCCGTCGCCGGCCGCGACGTCATCTGGGTGCGGTCGGTGGCGATGCAGGCGGTCACCACCCATAGCGACGTGCCCTGTCTCGAGTCGGGTGTCTACGCGGCCGGGCCCGGGACGACGATGAGCCTGTACGAGGCGGCGGCGATGGCCGCAACCTGCGTGGTGAGCGGCGGCAGCGTCGAGGCCGGCCCCGCCGCGCGCGCCACGCACCCCGATCACGTCTCGCCGGCGGAGCCGTTGCTTGCCGCCGAGGTCGGGCGGTCCGTGGTCGGTCTGCCCCGGGCCGAGGTCAACGCGATCGTCCTGCGGCTGCTCGACGCCTACGAGGACAAGCTCAAGGACCCGCCGCTCGGTCTGCGCTATCAGGACTGCTACGAGGTAGCGACGCGGCGCCCCGGCCCGGAGATCCGCGCGGCATACGAAGAGGCAAGGGCAGGTCTGGAAGCAATGGGGCTGCAGTTCCGCGATCCGCCCTTCTACGGCTGATGGCGCAGGTCACGCCGCACGTACCCGGGGGTTCACCGGTCCTGCGGACCATCGACGTGCACGCCGCCGGCGAGCCCCTGCGGGTGATCGTCGAGGGGCTGCCGCCGATCCCGGGCGACACGATGCTCGCCAAACGTCGCTACGCCCAGGAGCATCTCGACGGCCTGCGGCGGACGCTGATGTGGGAGCCGCGCGGTCATGCCGACATGTACGGCGCGATCCCGACCGCCCCGGTGACGGAGGGTAGCGACTGCGGCGTGCTGTTCCTGCACAACGAGGGCTTCAGCACCATGTGCGGGCACGGCATCATCGGCTTCACGAAGGTGCTCCTGGAGACGGGCATGGTCGCGGCCGGCGAGGGCGCCGAGTCGCTCGGTGAGAACCGACACGCCGGCCGGTCTCGTGGTGGCCCGCGCGACGGCGGCGGGCGGGACCGTGCACACGGTGAGCTTCGCCAACGTGCCGTCGTTCGTCTACCGGCGCGGCGTCGACGTGAGGCTCGAGGGCATCGGCACGACGGTCTGCGACGTCGCCTTCGGCGGCGCCTACTACGCCTTCTGCGACGCGGCCGACCTCGGCCTGTCGCTGGTGCCAGGCCAGCACGATCGCCTGGTCTGTGTGGGAAAGCTGGTCAAGCAGGCGGTCGCGGCCCAGCTCACGATCGACGACCCGAACGCCCCCGACCTGGGCTTCCTCTACGGCGTCATCTTCACCGGCCCGCCGGCCGACGAGCGCCACCACAGCAGGCACGTCTGCGTCTTTGCCGAGGGCGAGGTCGACCGCTCGCCGACCGGCACGGGGGTCAGCGCCCGGGCCGCCCTGCTGCATGATGCCGGCCAGCTCGGCGACGGCGAGACCATCGTCATCGAGAGCATCCTCGGCACGTGCTTCGCCGTGTCCGTCGTCGCGCGCTCAGGCGTCGGTCGTCACCGGGCCGTCGTGCCCGAGGTCACGGGCGCGGCCTTCCTTACCGGTACGGCCACCTTCTTCGTCGACCCCGACGACCCCGTCGGGGAAGGGTTCATCTTCCGTTGACCGCCATCACCGCGCTCGGTATGCTGATTGCATACGATACGCATCCAGCCCCCGCGGGCGGGCAAGTCGGTGACCGGCGCGTTGCGCTTGCCCACTACGCCAAGCCCCGATCGTGCAGGAGAGGCAGATGAGAGACGACAGATCACGCGAGCTCTTCGAGCGGCTGGCGAAGGTGATGCCCGGCGCCAACACGAGGACGGTGACCCATTACGATCCGTTCCCGATCGGCATCGAGCGGGGCGAGGGCTGCCGCCTCTGGGACGTCGACGGCAACGCCTACATCGACCTGATCAACAACTACACCGCCCTGGTCCACGGCCACGCGCATCCGCGCATCGTCGAGGCCATGACGCGCACGGCACCCCACGGTCTGGCCGCGGCCATGCCCGCGCCTATCGCCCTGCAGGGTGAGCTCGCCGAGCGGCTCTGCTCGCGGACGCCCTCGATCGACCTCGTGCGCTTCACCAACTCGGCCACCGAGGCGGTCATGATGGCCGTGCGAGGGGCGCGCGCGTTCACCGGCCGCGACGACATCATCATGCCCGCCAACGGCTACCACGGTAGCTGGGACCAGGTCTCCCTGAGCGGCGCCGACGAGGCTCACCCTGACGGCGCCGGCGTTGTCCCGATGGGCATCCCCCAGGCGCTCGCCGGCATGTGCCACTTCGTGCGCTTCAACGACGTCGCCCATCTCGAGGAGCTGATGCAGGCGCACGGCCCCAACAGTCGCCATCCTGCTCGAGCCGATCCTGGGCCACATCCTCGAGCCCGGCGACCCCGAGTTCATCCGCGCCGCGCTGCGACTCGCGCACGAGCACGGCGCTCTGCTCATCCTCGACGAGACGATCACCGTTCGCCTGCACCCCGGCGGCTGGCAGGCGGAGCACGGCATCGAGGCCGATCTCACAACGGTCGGCAAGACGATCGCCGGCGGCATGCCGCTGGGCGCCTACGGGGGCAAGGAAGAGGTCATGCGGATCTTCGACCCGCGCATCCCCGAGCCGCTGTCGGCCCACGGCACCATGAACGGCAGCCCCCTGTGCCTGGCCGCGGGCTGCGTCAGCCTCGACATGCTCGACACGGCAGCCTGCGACCGCATCAACGGCTTCGGCGACAGCCTGTCGCGCCTGCTCAACGACGCGGCCGACGCCGCCGGCCTCGACGTACGCGTGCACAACTACGGCTCGCTGCTGCAGGTGAACTCGGCGGCGCCGCTGGCCTTCCATCGCGCCTGCCTCGAGGAAGGCCTCTACATCGCGCCGCGCGGCAGCATGAACCTCTCGACGCCGATGGACGACGGCGTGCTGGGCGAGGTCGTGGCCGCCTGGCAGCGTGCGCTCGGCCGCATGGCGGCCCAGGGCCTCGCCCTCGCGACCGCCGCGGTGGGCGACGGCGCTCGCGGCCGCTGACAAGGGGAGCGTGCGACGAGATGGCGACCAAGGCCGTGTCCCTGCTCGACGAGAAGGCGCTCGACCGGATCCACGCCGAGTCGCTGAGGGTCCTCGAGAACGTCGGCGTGCGCGTCGAGAACGACCGCTGCCGAGAGGTGCTCGAGCGCGCCGGCGCCAAGGCGCTGGGGCAGACCGACGTGGTGCGTCTGCCCGCCGCCATGGTCGAGGAGGCGATGGCTCAGCTCCCGCGGACCTTCGAGCTCGTGCGCCCGGGCGGGTCGCGGTTCACCGTCCCCGACGGTAGGCAGCACGCCGGCGTGCGCGTGAAGATGCCGAAGATGCTCGACTACGGCGCTCACGAGTTCCGCCCGCCCCGCCGCCAGGACGTGATCGATCTCTGCCGGGTGACCAACGCGCTGCCCGGCGCCGAGTTCACGGTCGCCATCCAGTACCCGTCGAGCGACGTGCCGGCCGAGATCGACGTGGCCGACACGCTCGGGCTCGTGCTGGCCGTCACCGGCAAGCTCAGTCTCTGCGCGCCAGGCAACGTCGGCGACGCCCGCACGTCGCTCGATCTCGCGATGGTGGCGGCCGGCACCGACAGCCTCGACAGCGCTCCCGGCACGTGGGCCGAGATCAACACAACCACGCCGCTCGTGCTGGGCGCGCGCGAGGGCGACATCATCATGCACGTCGTCGGGCGGCACTGTCCGGTCGACGTCTGCCCCATGCCGATCGCCGGGGTCGCCACGCCGGCGACGTGGTGGCTGCCAACCTGCTGCTGGGTGATGCCGAGACGCTCTTTTTGTGCACGCTGGCCAACACGATCTGGCCGGGAGCGAAGGTCCTGCACGCTCCGACCGGCTCCCTCATGAACATGCGCACCGGCTACCTGTCGATGGGCGCGGCGGAGACCTGCCTGATCAGCAGCGGCGAGATGGCGCTGGCCAGGTACTACGGCCTACCGACGACGCGCATGGGCGGGTACAGCGACTCGCAGTGGCCCGACGTCCAGGCGGGCATCGAAAAGGCCATGGCGATCCTCATCCTGGCCCAGAGCGAGGCCGATTTCGTGACCATGGGCGGCCCGCTCGACAACGCCGCCCACCACAGCTACGAGCAGGTCGTGATCGATCACGACATCTGGGAGATGGCGCAGCGCCTCTCCACCGAGATCGTGGTCGACGATGCGACCCTGGCCTACGAGATCATCGAGAAGATCGGCCCGGGCGGCTCGTTCCTCGGCGAGACGCACACCAGGCGCGCCGTGCAGGCGGGCGAGCACTACTACGGCGGCTCCTTCAACCACACGGGGTCGCACCGGCGACGAGTACACGATGCTGGCGCGCGCCCACGCCAGGGTTGAGGAGATCCTGGAGCGGGCCCTTCGCGTACGGCGCGCCGTCCGACGTGGTGCAGCGCATCAAGCAGTACGTGCGCGACCATGCCGCGGCCACCCGCGTCGCGGCGCCGGACTGGGCAACCAGCCACGCCTCGCGCGGAGAGTCGCTCGCAGCCGCCGGCCGACGCTTCGGAGGTGTGACATGACCACCACGACCATCGGCCTCGACCCGGCGCTGATGGCCGACCTGGAGCGCGAGTCGGCCCACCTGCTCAGCCGGCTCATCCAGATCGACACGAGCAACCCGCCGGGCAACGAGACGGCCGTGGCGACGTTCATGGCCGAGTGGTTTCGTGGGCACGGGCTGCAGGGCGAGGTCGTCGGCGAGCCTGGGCGAGCCAGCTTCGTCTGCCGGCTCGAGGGCAGCAGGCCGGGGCCGACCCTCCTGCTGCTGGCCCACGAAGACGTCGTGCCGGCTGACCCGGCCGACTGGCAGGTCCCGCCGTTCTCGGGCCTCGTGAAGGACGGCTACGTCTGGGGCCGCGGGGCCGTGGATATCAAGAACCTCGTGGCGGCCAACGCCGTCGCCGTGCGGCGCCTGGCCGCCACTGGCGCGCCCTTCGCCGGCACGGTCACCTATGCCTGCACGGCCGACGGTGGGCAAGCGCCGCACCGGTGGCGGGGTGCGCTGGCTGCTCGAGCAGCGCCCCGATCTCCTGCGCTGCGACTACGTCCTGAACGAGGGAGACGGCGCCTACGTGCCGTGCGGCGATCGCCGCCTCTTCCTGCTGCAGAGCGGCGAGAAGGGCGCGGCCCAGTTCCGCATCGTCGTGCACGGCCGCGCCGGTCACGGCTCGGTGCCGCTGCGGCAGGGCAACGCCGTGCTCGCCGCCGCACGCGTGGCCGCGGCGCTCGCCGCCTGCGAGCTGCCGGTCGAGGTCGTCGATCAGTCGCGCGACCTCGTCGGGTACCTGGTCGCCGGCATCCCGACCTGCGCGCCCGCCTGCGCGACCCCGCGCGGGCGCGCGCCGCCCTCGACGAGCTGGCGGATCGCGAACCCGGCCTGGCCGCCATGATCGAGCCGCTGTACGGCTTTGCGTTCTCGGTCACCACCGTGCGGTCCGACAACCCGGGGGAGTGAACGTCTTTCCGACCACAGGGGGTGGAGCTCGGCGTGGACTGCCGCACGCTGGCCGGCGACGACGAGGCCGCGTCCAGGCCATGGTGTATGCCGCGCTACAGGGCGTCGAGGCCGAGTGGGAGCTCGAATGGATCAACGTCGTGCGCGGCAACGCCTCGCCGTACCCGTCGCCGCTTTCGGAGGCCGTGCGCGCGGTGCTCGAGCGCCACGTGCCGGGCGCCGTCCTGGGCAACACGCACTGCGTCGGGTTCACCGACTCGCGCTGGCTGCGCGCGCCTTCCCCGACGTCGTCGCCCACAACTTCGATCCGCACGTCGTGGAGAGCTACAAGGACGTGTGGCCGCGCTGCCACAACGTCGACGAGCGCATCGCGGTGGCCGACCTGGCGTTCGAGGCGTTCTTCGTCGAGCAGGTCGCGCTCGAGCTGCTGCGGTGATCGTGATGAACGGGGGCGTCCTCTTCCGTTTCGGACTGTGCACGAGTGAAGGAGAGCGTGGTGGGTGACACGGACGCCATCTGGCGGATGCTGAAGGCGCGACGCGTCGCCGTGGTCGGTGCGTCGCAGGACCCGAGCAAGTTCAGCGGCGTGCTGGTGCCGTCGATCCTGGCCGGGGGGTTCACCGGCGAGGTTTTCCCGGTCAACCCCAGGGCCGAGAAGGTGTCGGGCCTCACGTGCTACCCCGCGGTCACGGACATCCCCGGCGAGATCGACCTCGTGGTGATCGCCGCGCGAGCCCGGTTCGTGCCGGGCGTCCTGCACGAGGCCGCCGACAAGGGAGCGGCCGGAGCGATCGTGATCAGCGCCGGCGGGCGCGAGTCAGTCTCCGGCAAGCCCGAGTTCGACAGGGAGCTCGTGGCCATCGCGCGCGAGCGCGGCCTGCGCCTGTTCGGGCTCAACATCCAGGGCGTGTCGTACGGGCCCAACCGGTTGTGCGCCGTGTTCTGGCCGGGCGACGACCGAGCACGGGCCCCTCGCGGTGGTCGGGCAGAGCGGCACGGTCGTGGCGGCGTGATCACCGACTGGGCCCAGGACGACGGCCTCGGCGTCAGTGCCTCGATCAGTCTCGGCAACCAGGCCGACATCTGCGCAGGCGGACGCGGTGCGGACCTGCTGGCCGACGACGACGACACGCGGGCCGTGGCCCTGTACCTCGAGGGCGTGTCCGACGGTCCGCGCTTCGTGGCGGCCGCCAGGAGCGTGGCCTTGAAGAAGCCGCTCGCTGTGTCCAAGTGCGGGCGCTCGCAGCGCGGCCGCGAGGCCGTCGCCTCGCACACCGGGTCGCTCGCCGGCTCCGATCAGGTGTTCGAGCGGGCCCGCCGCGAGTACGGCGTGGCGCGGCCGACGATTCCGAATCCTTCTACGACGCCGCCAAGATCCTCGCGAGCGTGCGCCCGTTACCGGGCGCGCAGGGTGCTCGTCGTCTCCTCGTCCGGCGGTAGCTGCGCGCTCGCCGCCGACGTGGGCGACGCGCACGGCCTCGTCCTGCCCGTCCTGCCGCCCGACCTCGTCGCGGGGCTCAGGGGCATGGACCTCGCCGAGTGGGGCTCGTTCGCCAATCCGCTCGACCTGGCGACGATCGGTGTGGACCAGTTCCGCACGGCGGCGCGGCTGGCCGACGCCGCCGGGTTCGTCGACACGATCCTGCTGATCTTCGGCGACCCGGTCCCGGGGGCGGCGGAGCTGGCCGCCGAGCTGGCCGCCGAAGTCCGCGGGCCGCCGTCTGCGCCGCGTACTACGGCGGCGGCGCCGTCGAACAGGTCGAACGGCGCAGGATGCAGCGGCTGGGCGTGCCCGCGTCTTCCCATCGCCGGAGCGGGCGATGCGGGCGATCGCCGCCGGCTGCTGGTATGCGGAGAAACGACGGGGAGCGGAGGTGGGATCGTGAGCGTCACCGCGGAGCAGCTCGACGAGCATGCTGCTGGAGCCGGAAGCCGCCGCGCTCCTTCTGCTCTGCGGCATCTCCTGCGTCGAGCACGGCATGGGCTCTGCCGCCGAGGCCGTTGCCGGCATCGCCGCGCGCATCGGCTACCCGGTCGTCCTGAAGGTCATCTCCCGCGACGTGGTCCACAAGACCGTCGCCGGCGGCGTGGTCATCGGTCTGAGCGACGAGACGGGGCTGCGAGCGGGCCTGGCCACGCTCGGCTGCGCCGTGAGCACGCGCTGCCGGGTGCGCGTATCGACGGCGTCCTCGTGGCCGGCCACGTCTTCGGCGGTCGCGAGTCGATCGTTGGCGCCGTGCGCGACGCCACCTTCGGGCCGACGGTGATGGCGGGCTGGGCGGCGTGTTGGCCGAGCTGCTGGCCGACGTTGTGTTCCGCGTCGCGTCGTTGCGACGCCCAGACGGCCTGGAGACGCCACCGAGCTGCCGCCGCGCGGCCGCTCGAGGCTTCCGCGGCCAGCCGCCGGTTCACCGCGACGCGGTCGCCGACGTCTCGTCAGGATCGGCGACCTTCTGGTCGTCACACCGAGATCGCCGAGATCGACTTGAACCCCGGATCGCTTTGGCCCGGGGCTGTGTCGCCCTCGATGCGCGCATCTTCGCAGGGGGTCGGGGCGGGCGCGGAGCGGCGACGACCAGGTAGCCCGCCGCCGTCTGACGGCGGCGCCGACCGCGCGGCCTACAGGCGCCGTGCGCCGAGCGTCTCGGCCAGCACGTCGTCGCCATCGACGGGTGTTGGCCAGGTGACTGCGCATGGCGTCGGCGGCCCGCGCCGGCCGGCGCAGACGCATCGCTTCGAGGATCTGGGTGTGCGAATCGCGCAGCTCTTCGGCCCGATGCTTGCGCAGTAGCGAGCGCTACCGGCAGGAAGAGTTCGCGGCGCACGGCGAGCATGGCTTCGGTCAGGCGCCAGCTGTGCGACGCCGTCGCGAGCGCGTCGTGGAACACGGCGTTCCAGCGCAGGAACGCGGCGTGGCTGTCGGTGGCCGCCGCCGCCCAGGCCGCCTCGATGGCATGCAGCTCTGCGGCGCTGCGATGCCCGGCCGCGAGCGAGGCGATGTTCGCCTCGACGATCTCGCGGAACTCCCAGAGGTCGTCGATGTCGTGCACCTTGTCGCGCATCCAATCGGTCCAGCAGCGGGTGAGGGTCTCGATGTCGACCACGCGCGATCCGCCGTGCGCTCCTCTGCTCGTGCCACGATGAAGCCGGCGCCCTCGAGCGACTTCAGCGCCACTCTCAGCGTGAGCACAGAGATGCCCAGGTGGTCGGCCAGCTCGCGACCGGGCGGCAGCCAATCGCCGGGCGTGAGCTCGCCCGAGTAGATCATGCCGCGGATCAGGGCGGCGGTGAGGTCGCTCGGACTCACCGCGCTCACCGGTGCCGGGGGCACGGCCGACGAGAACGCCGAGGGATCTCTGGAAGATCTCATCGCGCTTCGCTCCCCTCGTCGACGGATGCCCGCCACCTGCGTTCGAACGCACGCCAGGGCCCGGCTTGACACATTGATATATACAGTTACTCTTTGCGTCAATCGGCATGCGCACGGCGAGGAGGGTCATGGAGGTATCGGCGTTTCTGGATGGTCGGTTCGTCGCCCTCGGAGGGCTGACGTTCGGCATCGAAAGCCATGCTCTCAACTACGGCACGAGCGTGTTCGAGGGCATCCGCGCCTACTGGGACGCCGACACCGAGGAGCTCTATCTGTTCCGCGCCGATCGCCACTACTCCCGCCTCCATCGTTCCGCTGGATTCTACGACATGGCGCTGCCGCATTCCGAGGACGAGCTCTGCGCGATCAGCGTGGCGCTCCTGGCGCGGGACGGCGTCAGGGTCGACGTGCACCTGCGTCCCATCGTCTTCAAGAGCACGAAGCGATCGGCGTGTGGCGGGCCGACCTCGAGGACAGCCTGGTCATCTTCTACGTGCCGATGGGCCGGTACCTCGCCGCCGGCGGCATCCGCTGCTGCGTGAGCTCCTGGCGGCGTCCCGAAGGCAACGTCGCGCCGGCGCGGGCCAAGATCGGCGGCATGTACTCCGCCATGGCCCTCGCGCGATACGAGGCCATGGCCAACGGCTTCGACGAAGCCCTGACGCTGACGGCGTCCGGCCACGTGGCCGAGGGCACGGGCGAGAACATCTTCCTGGTCCAGGATGGCCCCTGGTCACGCCGGCTGCCGGCGACGACCTGCTGGCCGGCATCACCCGGGAGTGCGTGATGGAGCTGGCCGTGGCGGAGCTCGGTCTCGAGGTCGTCGAGCGGTCGGTGAACCGCAGCGAGCTCTACGTCTCCGACGAGGTCTTCCTGTGCGGGACGGCGGCCGAGATCACGCCCGTCTACGAGATCGACCACCGCACCGTGGGCGACGGACGAGCGGGGCCGGTGACGGCGGCGGTGAGCGACCTCTACGCCGCCGTGGTGCGCGGCAAGCTACCGCCTACCGGCGCTGGTGCTACCCGGTCTACGCGGCGAGGTGATCGGGCCATGCTCGAGATCGTGATCCAGGGTCGCGGCGGTCGCGGCGGCGTCACGCTCGCGAAGCTGATCGCCGGCGCCTACTTTCTGCGGGGCGACTACGTGCAGGCGTTCGGCGTCTACGGCGCCGAGCGCGCGGGGGCCCCGGTGCAGTCCTTCGTCCGGGTCGACGCGAACGAGATCACGGCGCACCTGCCCATCGCGGAGCCCGACCACGTCGTCGTCATCGACCGTCGCTGATCGCCCCGCCGGTCGCCGCGGGGCTGAAGCCCGGGGGGTGGCTGATGCTCAACACGCCGCGGCCGCCCGGCGCCTTCGCGACGCTCTTCCCGGGCCGGCGCGTGGCCACGGTCGACGCCGACGCCATCGCCGCCGCCAACCATCTCGGGACCACCGCCCTGCCGATCGTCAACACGACGATCCTCGGCGCCGTGGCCAAGCTGCTGGGCCTCGCGCTCGCGGACGTCGAGGCCGCCCTGCGCGAGGCGCGGTTCGCCGGCGGAAACCTCGCCGCCGCACGGGCGGCGTTCGACGAGGTGCAGCGCAGGAGCTGCCGGGCCGCTGCGGTCCGCCGGCCGTCGCGCTCGCCGCACCGCCGCCGTGGGGTTTCTCGACGAGGATGTGGGCGGCCTTCCCACGACCCGTACGGGAGAGTGGGCCTCGCGCCGGCCGCGCGGCCGCCGGCTGGCGGCGCGCTGCGACGCGGCCTGTCCCGCGGGCAACGACGTGCGCGGCTTCGTGCAGGCGGCGGTCCGCGGGGACTGCGACGGCGCCCTGGCGACCCTGCTGCACACGACGCCGTTCCCGGGCATCTGCGGCCGCGTCTGCCCGGCGCCGTGCATGGCCGCCTGCAACCGCTCGCAGCTCGACGAGGCGGTGAACGTGCGCGAGATCGAGCGCGCGGTCGCCCAACGGGGCACGTGGCCGCGAACGTGCGGACCGTCGCGGCTCGAACGCGTCGCCGTCGTCGGCTCGGGCCCGGCCGGGCTGAGCGCCGCCTATCACCTCGCGCGCGCCGGCTACCGGGTGACGGTCTTCGAGGCGGCCGACGAGACGGGCGGCCTGCTGCGTCGCGGCATCCCGCCGTATCGACTGCCGCGCGACGTGCTCGACCGCGAGATCGACTTCATCGTGCGTCATGGGGTCGAGGTCGAGGTCGGTCGTGCCGTCGATCGCGAGGGTCTTGGCCGGTTGCGCCGTGAGTACGCCGCCGTGCTCGTGGCGACCGGGCTGCAGAGCAGCCCGCGCTCGATCTGGGCAGCGTGCCCGGCGGCAGGGTCGTGCAGGGCCTCGAGTTCCTCGACGGCGCCCGCAAGGGCAGGGCGTCGGTGCGCGGCGCCAGCGTCGTCGTGCTGGGTGGCGGCAACACGGCGATGGACGCCGCGCGCTGCGCGGCGCGTCTCGGCGCGCGACAGGTGCGCGTGGTCTATCGCCGCACCCGCGCGGAGATGCCGGCGATCGCCGAAGAGGTCGACGAGGCGCTCGAAGAAGGCATCGAGCTCGACGAGCTCCAGGCGCCCGTCCGGCTCGACAAGGCCGACGACGGGCTCGTCCTGGTCTGCCGGCGCATGCGGCTCGGGGAGCCCGATGAGTCCGGTCGGCGTCGCGCCGTCCCCCTCGAGGGCGACGCCTCGCCGAGGTGCCCTGCGATCGCGTGCTGCTGGCGCTCGGGCAGGCGGCGGACCTGTCCGTCCTGCCCGAGGGCGCCGAGATCGTGGACGGCCGCGTCGCCGACGCGAGCACGGACGCGCCGCTCTTCGTCGCCGGCGACCTCGCCGTCGCCGAGGGCACCGTGGCGGCGGGCGTGGGCAGCGGCCGGCTGGCGGCCGCGTGCATCGACGCGCTGCTGGCCGGCCGCGAGCTCGCCCCCGCGGAGCCGCACGAGCTCGCCGGAACCGACGTGGTCGACTTCGCGCGCTTCCCCCGCAGCCCGCAGCACAGAGGCGCCCTGGCGCCCCTCGACGAGCGGCGGCACAGCTTCCTCGAGGTCCGCCGCGGCCTGGTCGACGGGCCGGCGAGGACGCGACGGTCGCCGAAGCCGACCGCTGCCTGAGCTGTGGCGCCTGCAACGAGTGCGACACGTGCGTGGCCTACTGCCCCGAGGGAGTCGTCTGCCTCGACAGGGAGGGCGGTTACGTGTTCGACTACGAGTACTGCAAGGGCTGCGGGTCTGTGCGTCGCGCAGTGTCCTCGCGGGGCCATCGTCATGGAGGACGGCGTCACGGCGGTGGCCGGATGAGCCGCGCCTACGTCACCGGCAATAACGCCGCCGGCTATGCGCTGGCGGCGGCGGGCGAGGCCAACCGCGGCGCGCGCGGCTGCTGCTCGGGCGTCTATCCCATCACGCCGCAGACCGAGATCATCGAGTACCTCATGGCGCACTCCTTCGCCAAGGGCAGCGTCGTGCCGGTCGAGTCCGAGCACAGCGCCATGGGCGTCTGCATCGGCGGCTCGCTGGCGGGTGCCCGCTCGTTCACGGCGAGCTCCTCCAACGGGCTCCTCTACATGACCGAGAACGTCTTCGCGGCGGGCTACTACCGCCTGCCGATCGTGATGGTCGCCTCCAACCGCACGCTGGGCCCGCCGTGGAACATCTGGATCGACCAGGGCGACAGCCTCGCCCTGCGGGATGCGCCATGGCTGCAGTTCTACTGCGACTCGCACCAGGACCTGGTCGACACGATCCTGGTCGCCTTCCGGGTGGCCGAGGACCACCGGGTGCTCCTGCCGGCGCTGGTCGCGCAGGACGGCTTTCTGCTGTCGCACACGCAGATGGTCGTCGACCTGCCCGAGCAGGAGCTGGTCGACGAGTACCTGCCGCCGCTCGACCTGCCGCATCGGCTCGACTTCGCCCACCCGAGGATGTACGGCGGCATGACCTGGCCGCACGACACGCAGCGGCAGCGAGCCGAGATCCAGGCGGCCATGGACAGGGTGCCCGAGGCGATGTCCGACGCGCTCGACGAGTTCGAGCAGGTCTTCGGCCGCCGGCCGGCCGCGGCCTTCTCGGCGGAGCACACGGAGGACGCCGACGTGGTGCTCGTCGCCTGCAACACGATGGCCGAGACCGCCAGAGAGGTCGTCGCGGCGCGGCGGGCGGCCGGCGAGAAAGTCGGCCTGGTAAGGCTCAAGCTCTTCCGGCCCTTCCTGAGGCGGGCCTTCGTCACGGCGCTCGGCTCGGCGCGGCGCGTGGCGGTGCTCGACCGCAACCACTCGCCGGGCTCCGGCGGCATCTTCTGGGCCGAGATCGCCACGAGCCTCGGCGCGCGGCCCGACGTGCTGCTCCAGGACTACATCGTGGGACTCGGCGGCAGCGACGTGGCGCCCGCGGTCATCGAGGGCATCCTCGATGACCTCGACGACCGCGCCGCCGCGGCCGATGCGGTCTTCGTCGGGGAGGTGGTCCCATGAGCGGCGCGGGCGACGGCGTCCGGCCTCGCAGCGACGACGCGCTGCGGCGCTCCGGCAACGGGACTGCGCGGGCTGCGGCATGTCGCTCGGCCTGCAATGGCTCGACGAGGCGCTGGGCGCCGAGCGGCCGACGATGATCGTCCCTGCCTGCTGCGCGTCGGTCACGCCCGGCTATTTCCCGACCACCGCCTTCGGCGTGCCCGCCGTCGCCACGACCTTCGCCAGCTCGCCGTCGGTGGCCACCGGGGTCGCGCGCGTGCGCGCGATGAACGATGAGACGGCGCCGACGGTCTGCTGGGCCGGCGACGGCGGCACGTACGACATCGGCATGGCGACTCTGTCGGCGGCCGCCGAGCGCAACGAGGACATGATCTACATCTGCTACGACAACGAGATCTACGGCAACACCGGCGGGCAGCGCTCCAGCGCGACGCCGCCGGGCGCGAAGACCAGCACGACGCCGACGGCAAGGCCGAGCCCAAGAAGGACATCATGGCGATGTTGGCAGCGCACCGGGTCCCCTACGCGGCGACGCTGTCGCTGGCCCACCGCGAGGACTTGCTGCGCAAGGTACGGCTCGCCCGCCGGCTGCGCGGCTTTCGCTTCCTGGTGATGCTCTCGCCCTGCCCGACCGGCTGGAAGTCCGAGCCGGCCGAGGGCGTCGACCTGGTCGGCTGGCGGTGGGCTGCGGCCTGTTCCCGCTTTACGAGGTCTTCGCGGGCCGCCGGTTCCGCATCAACGCGCGGCCCGATGGGACGGCCCTCGAAGACTACGTCTCGCGCCAGGGCCGCTTCAGGTCCGACGCGTTCGACCTGACGCCACACGTGCCGCGATCGCCGAGCAATGGGCCTACCTCGACGCGATGGAGGCTTGCTTCCCGGTCACGGCGACCGACACGACCGAAGTGGAAGGGGAGCCGTGAGGGTCTGTCTGCGAGCTCTCGTCCTTAACCGCCCGGCGGTCCTTGCCCGTGTCGCCGGGCAGGTCGCGCGTCGCGGTGTGAACATCGAGCACTTTACGGCTCGCAACATCGAGGAGCAGAGGACCGCGATCACGATCGGGATCGACGCCGACGAGCGGACCGCGGAGGGTCTGGCGAAGGGCTTGGCGCGCCTCATCGACGTGCTCGACGTGACGTGGTCCGGCGCGGACGCGCAGGCCTGGCGGCGCGGCCGGGACTCTGCTTTCGGGAGTCGACGGCGAGGGGGGTTGAGGATGGCTTGCAACAAGGTGCTCTCGCTCGACGCCGCCGTGTCGCGGGTGGCTTCCGGCATGACGCTGGCGATCGGCGGGTTCCTGGGCCAGGGCGCCCCGCTCACGCTGATCCGGGCGCTGCGCGACAGCGACGTCGGCGACCTCACGATCTACGCCAACGACGCCGGGTTCGGCGACGACGGCATCGTCGAGCTCGTGTTGGCCGGCAAGGTCGCCAGGCTCTACTGCTGCCACCTCGGCTACACCCCCGCCGTGACGGGGGCGGTGGAGCGGGGGCTGCTCGAGCTTGTATGGGTGCCGCAGGGCAATCTCATCGAGATGTTGCGCTGCGGCGGGGCCGGCCTCGGTGGTTTTCTGACGCCCACCGGGGTGGGCACTGCCGTGGCCGAAGGCAAGGAGCACGTGACGATCGACGGCACGACCTACTTCTGGGAGCGGGCGGTGCGCGTCGACGTCGGTCTCGTGCGGGCGCACGCCGGCGACACGGTCGGCAACCTGTGCCATCGCGGGACCGCTCGCAACTACGCGCCGATCGTCGCGAGCTGCGCCGAGTACGTCATCGCCGAGGTCGACCATGTCTGCTGCCCCGGCGAGCTCGACCCCGAGCGCATCCAGACCTGTGGGATCTTCGTCGACGCGGTCGTGCGCGCGAGCGCCGCTACGGCCGCAGCCGCCGGACCGGCGAAAGGAGGTCCCCATGCACGTGGAGCCAGCGGCTGACAGCAGGTGCGTCATCGCCGCGCGGGCGGCGGCCGAGCTGCACGACGGCGACGTGATCAATCTCGGCGCCGGCATCCCGATGCTGGTCGCCAACTACCTGCCCGGCGGGCACGACGTGGTGATCCAGGCCGAGAACGGCATCGTCAGGGCCGGCCCGGTGTCGCCGCCCGGGACCGAGGAGCCGGACCGCAGGAACGCCGGCAACCTGCCGGTGACCCTCCTGCCCGGCGGGTGCTACGTCGACAGCGCCGTGTCCTTTGCCATGATCCGCGGGGGGCACATCGACGCCACCATGATCGGCACGCTCCAGGTCGACGCGGACGGCAACATCGCCAACTACGAGATGCCCGGCCGCAAGATCGGCATGGGCGGGGCGATGGACCTGGTCGCCGGCGCACGGCGCGTCTACGTGCTCACGGAGCACTGCGCCAAGGACGGATCGCCGAAGCTCGTCCAGCGGTGCACTCTGCCGCTCACGGGCGTGGGGGAGTGCGACGTGATCATCACCGAGCGCGCGCTCTTTCGGCGCTCGCCCGGCGCGGGTTTCGTGCTCAGCGAGACCGCCCGCGGCTACACCGTCGACGATATCCGCGCCGCGACCGGGATGCGCTACGAGGTTGCCGCGGACGTGAGGACGGATGCCTACTGACCCGCCGCCCCTGGAGCCCGATCTCCGCGCGGTTCGTCGCGCGGTCGTTCTCGTGACACGCCCTTGACAGCGCACTCTCCACAGAATAGCTTCTCCATACACTTCGTATACGATGCCGCGACGTAGTGGACACAATGCCGAAGGGCATCGGAGCTCTATGCTCGAGCGGCTGTAGCGACCGATCACCGGCCCGCACCGTTGGGGGAGGCGTCGGATGAGTGCCGGCGGCCGCGCCGATCGAGAGAGAGGGGGGTTCAAGCGCTCTGGAGCAGCGCGTGTCGTCGTACCCGGCCGTATGGGGATCACCGGCCGTTGCCGGTGAGCTGCGCCCAGACTGTCCCTTGTCCGCGGTGCCCTCGGCAACCACCAGCGTCTCCGCCACACATGGCGTGCTGTTTCGCATAGCTACGGACTACGTCGCATAGGAGGTAGCAATGGACACAGAGGATCTGACGCGACCACTCACCGCTGTGAAGACGACGGGTGAGCACGAAGTACCGGTTGTCACGACGGAACTGCGGGCTGGAGCCATCGGGCTGGGTGGCTCCGTCATCACCGCCATCACATCTTCCGGTCCGACCCTCAGCGTCATGTTCATCGTGCAGTTCATCGCCATCAACGCCGGGCTGGCCGCGCCGTTCGCCATGGTGATGGGCGGCATCCTGATGCTGCTCGTGGCGCTCTCATCGAGTCAGCTCGCCAAGCACCTGCCGTCGGCAAGTGGTTTCTACGCGTATGTGAGCCGGTCGCTGAACCCCTATTGGGGCTTCATGGCGACGTGGCTCTACCTGGGCGCCATGATCATCGCGGGCGCCGGCGTCTGTCTCATGCTCAGCGGTGTCCTGCACCTCGAAGTCCTCAACGCGGCCAACGTCAACATTCCGTGGTGGGCCTGGTATCTGGTCTTCATGGGCGGCGTGCTGTACGCGGCGAGCCGCGGCATCTCCCTGTCCGTCAAGACGGCAGCCATCCTCGGCGCCGGTGAGATGTCCCTCCTGCTTCTGCTGGCGCTGTGGGGGATAGCCGACCCAGGCAAGGGCGGGGTCAGTCTGCGGCCGTTCAGCCCCGCCTCGGCTCCCAACGCGCACACCCTGTTCCTGGCGCTGGTGTTCGCCGTGTTCATCTACACGACGTGGGAAACGGTAGCCCCGATCGCGGAAGAGACGCGCAACCCTCGCCACATGGTGCCGCGCGCGATGTGGATGGCGGTCGTCTTTCTGGTCGCGTTCGTGGTTCTCACGTCGTACGGCCTTCTCACCGGCTACGGCATCGACAACATAAAGGAGTTCAGCTCGGCGGCGGTTCTCCCTGGTCTCACTCTCGCGCATAAGTTCTGGGGACCGTTGTGGTGGCTCATTCTGGTCGCCCTCATCAACTCGTGTCTCGGGGCGACATTGTCTGCCGGCACGGCCTGTAACAGGATGCTGTACGGCATGGCGCGGTCAGGAGTCTTGCCGAACAGCTGGGCTACCGTCGCGAAGAACAAGGTACCGACAAAGATCCTCTATCCGCAGTGGATCATCGGGACGATCGCCGGTCTTGTCCTAGGCATCGGTTTTGGCACCACAAATGGATACTACGTGTACGGACTGGTATTCACGTTAGGAACTGTGTGTATTTACGTGTTTGCCTGCGCCGGTGTTGTGAAGTACTACTTTGTCGAGAGAAGAAGTGAGTTCAACGTCTGGAAGCACGCCGTCATGCCGGTGGTCGCCGGTGGCGTGGTCCTCTACGTGTTGTGGAAGTCGTTCGTCCCGCTGCCGACCGGGCCCGGGGCGTGGGCACTGCCTCTGGTCGGAGTCTGGGTCGCCGTGGGTGGCGCGATCCTGTTGTCAAAGGCTGCGAGCAAGGACAAGGAGTGGCTGGTCCGCGCGGGACAGGTCGGAGACAACGGTGCGAACGTGATGGCGGAGCTCGAATAGGGGCAGCGCGCGCTGCTGCCTGAGGAGGCGCACGAATGCGGTTTGCGATCGACACTGGAGGGACCTTCACCGATCTCGCGGTGGAGGACGACGCCGGGAAGCTGCATCAGTTCAAGGCGCCCACGACGCCACACGACCCGATCGTCGGGGTGCTGGACGTGGTCGAGAGCGCCGCGAAGCAGCTCGGCACGACGCAGCAGGAGCTGCTCTCGCGCTGCGAGATGCTGATCCACGGCACGACGCGAGCGATCAACGCGGTCGTCACCGGGACGGTGGCGAGGACCGCGTTCTTCACGACCTGGGGGCACCCCGAGATACTGGTGAATCGGGAGGGCGGCAAGGAGAAGCCGTTCGACGCCTTCCAGGAGTTTCCCGAGCCCTACGTGCCGCGTTCGCTCACCTTCGAGATCCCCGAACGCATCGCCTACGACGGCGAGATCGTGCGCGCGCTCGACGAAGAGGAGACGGTGAGGATCATCGCCGGGCTGCGGGAGCGCGGGGTAGAGGCCGTCGGCGTCTGCCTGCTCTTCTCGACCATCAATCCCGCTCACGAGCTGCGCGTGGGTGAGCTGCTGGCCGAGCACGCGCCCGGCATCTCCTGCACGCTGTCGCACAAGCTCAATCCGATCCTCAGGGAGTACCGCAGGGCGTCGGCCACCGTGATCGACGCCTCGCTCAAGCCGGTGATGAGCGAGTACCTCCACGGTCTCGAGCAACGCCTCAGAGAGGCGGGGTTCGCCGGCAGGCTGCTGGTGTCGACGTCGAACGGGGGCGTGGCCGATGCGCGCGAGGTGGCCGACGCGCCGATCCACGCCCTGAACTCCGGCCCGGCGATGGCGCCTATCGCCGGGCGCAGCATCGCCGCGTCGGAGACCGGCCACAAGACCGTCGTCGTGGCCGACACGGGGGGCACCACCTACGACGTCAGCGTCGTGCAGAGGGGCCGCATCCCGACGACCGTGGAGACCTGGATCGGGCCGCGGTTCGTGGGCCACATGACCGGCTTCCCCTCGGTCGACGTGCGCAGCGTGGGGGCCGGCGGCGGCAGCATCGCCTGGGTCGACCAGCACGGTCTGCTGCACGTCGGCCCGCGCAGCGCGGGGGCCGACCCCGGCCCCATCTGCTACGGGCGCGGTGGCACGGAGCCGACCGTGACCGACGCGTGCCTCGTACTGGGCTACCTCGACTCGGACTACTTCCTGGGCGGCGCCATGAAGTTGGACGCGGGGTCGTCGCGCCAGGCGCTCGCCGACCTCGGGGTGCGCCTCGGGCTCGACGTCTGCGAGACGGCCTACGCCGTCCTCGAGGTGGCGACCGAGAACATGGTCCAGGCGATCGGTGCGATCACGATCGACCAGGGCATCGACCCGGCGGAGGCGGTCCTGATCGGCGGCGGCGGCGCCGCCGGCTTGAACGCGTCCATCGTCGGCCGGCGGCTCGGTTGCGACCGCGTCATCATCCCGCAGTTCGGGGGAGTCCTGAGCGCCGTCGGCATGCTGCTGTCCGACCTCACCGCCGAATACGCGGCGACCTTCGTCACGACGAGCGACGGGTTCGATCTGACCGGCGTCAACGCCGTGCTCCGCGACCTCGAGAAGAAGGCGCAGGCCTTCGTCGACGGCGCCGGCGAAGGCACGCTGTCCGCCTCGATCAGCTACTCGGCCGACACGCGCTACCCCGACCAGATCTGGGAGCTGCCCGTCGTGCTGCAGGCGGATCGCTTCGCCGGCGCAAACGACGTCGACGCCCTGCGACAGGGCTTTCACGACATCCATCAGGAGGTGTTCGCCGTCAGCGACCCGCAGTCGCCCATCGAGGTGGTGGGCTGGCGGGCACGGGCGGAGTGTCGCCTGCGCGAGACCGAGCTGACCGCGGTCGGAGCCGAGGGCGCCGTCCCGAAGCACGGCGCTCGCCAGGCCTGGTTCCCCGGCGTGGGGCTCGTCTCGACCCCGGTGGTCGAGTTCTCCGTCCTCGCCGAAGACGAGCCGGTCTCCGGGCCGGCGCTGGTGGAGTCACCGCTCACGACGGTCGTCGTCGAACCCGGCGCCGTCGCGGTCCGCTCCCGGCTGGGGAACCTGCTGCTGAGCCACGACGACACGACGGGACGCTGATCATGGGCGGCGACAAGGTGGAGGTCGGAATGAATCCAGAGGCGGCCACGCCGGAGACCAGGACTCGGCTCAACGGCGTCCAGCTCGCGATCATGAACAGCCGCATGAACGGCATCGTCACGCGCATGACCAACACGCTCCTGCGGTCGGCCCGGTCCGGCGTGCTGAACACCGCCAAGGACTTCTCGTGCTGCCTGCTGTCGGCCGACGGCAGCCTGTTGGCCATGGCCGAAGCGGAGCCGCTCCACGTCATGAACAGCCACCTCCTGGGTGAGGCCCTGCTCGAGGCGCAGCCCGACCTTAAGCCAGGCGACGCCTTCCTCAACAACTCTCCCTACCACGGCAACACGCACGCGGCGGACTGGTCGGTGCTCGTCCCCATCTTCGACGAGCAGGGCGTGCATCGCTTCACGTCGCTCGTCAAGGGGCACCAGGCGGACTGCGGCAACTCGGTGCCGACCACGTACTTCAGCACCGCCAAAGACGTCTACGAGGAAGGCGCGTTGATCTTCCCGTGCGTCAAGGTGCAGAGCGACTACAAGGACATCGAAGACGTCATCCGGATGTGCAAGCTGCGCATCCGTGTGCCCGAGCAGTGGTGGGGCGACTATCTGGCCCTGATCGGCTCGGCACGCATCGGTGAGCGCGAGATCCTCGAGTTCGGCCGCGAGGTCGGCTGGAAGGCGCTCGACGACTTCGTCGACCAGTGGTTCCACTACAGCGAGCAGGTCATGGCCGAGGCGATCAAGGGCCTCGCCGGCGGCACAGTGACGGTGCACGGCCACCACGACCCGGTGCCCGGCCTCGACGACCTTCCCGTCAACGTGACCGTGCAGGTCGACCCCGCTGAGGCGATGATCGACGTCGACCTGCGCGACAATATCGACAATCAGCCGTTCGGGCTCAACCTGAGCGAGTCGTCCTCGCTCGCCGGGGCGATGGCGGGTGTCTTCTGCGGCATCTGTGCCGACGTGCCGTTCAACGGCGGCAGCCAGCGCCGCATCCGTGTGCATCTTCGCGAGAACTGCATCGTCGGCATCACCCGGCACCCGTTCAGCTGCTCCGCCTGCACGACCGACCTCGTCGACCGTGTCGCCAACGCCGTGGCGCACGCCATGGCGGAGCTCGGCGACGGCATGGGGCGGGCCGAGTACGGCCTGCTGCTCCCGCCCGCCGTCGGGGTGATCTCGGGCAACGATCCGCGCAAGGACGGCGCCCCGTTCGTCAACGAGGTCTTCCTGCACGGCCTGACCGGCGGCGCGGCCACTCCGTACGCCGACGGCTGGCTCACGTCGACCGACATCGTCACGCTGGGCATGGGCATGCTCGACAGCACCGAGATCGACGAGATCTCCTTCCCCATCAGAGTCCTGGAGCAGCGCCTCATCCCCGACAGCGAGGGCGCCGGTCGAACATGCGGATCGCCCGGGGCGATGACCGTCATGGAAGCCGTCGGCACCGACGTCGAGGTCTTCTATGTGAACGACGGCACGATGTACCCGGCCGAGGGTGTCCGCGGCGGCGGGTCCGGCGGCCCCGCCGGGGCGTGGCGGCGGCTGGCTAGCGGCGAGGTCGTCGCGGCGCCCACCCGTGGCCTGGGGCTGGTGACGGTCGCCCCCGGAGAGGCGATCGTCTCGAAGTGCTGTGGCGGAGGCGGCTACGGTTCGCCGCGCGAGCGCAGCGCCGAGCGAGTCCTGCACGACGTGCTCGAGCAGCGCATCTCCTGCGAGCGGGCGAGGGACGTCTACGGCGTCGTCATCAAGGACGGTGCGATCGACGAGGCCGCCACTCGCGAGCTGCGAGAGCGCTAGAGCGCCGGGGACGAGCGCCGCACGAACGCGCTCGTCCGTCGACATCGACGACGCCGGCGAACGGTCGCCCGCGCGCCTCGGGGTGTCAGCCCCCGACCCCGAGGCGCGCGGGTGACGCCCGCTGCACGCCCCGCCGCCCGGCCGGCGCCGCACACCGCGACCGCGGCGGTGAGCAGGTATCATCTGAGATGCCATGAGTAGACCGGTCGTGCCCTTCGACTCCGACGCGCTGCGCGCGAACCTCGCGAGCACGGCGCAGGACGTCGTCATCCCCGAGCGTTACCTGCCGCTGTTGCGGGCGGTCGACGGCCTGTACGGCGTGCGCGCCGCGCTCGCCGAGACCATGGGCGAGTACTTCCACGACTACCGCAACGCCGACCTGCTGATCGACGGCTTCCAGGTCACCCTGCTGCGCAACTGGGCCCACTTCGAGGGCGCCGACGACCGCGCCGCGCTCTTCGAGCTGCTCGCCGAGCTCGTGCTCGGGCTGCTCGACTCGGCGCTCACGCCCGAGCAGTTCTCGCTGCTGCTGCGCACGCTGCTGCTCTGGTGCGTCGGCGCCCTCAGGGGGCCGCACGGCGAGGCCTACGACGCCGGTCTGGCGGCGGTCGGCGCGACCCTCGAGGCGTTGCTGCCGCGTCAGACCGCGGCCTTCCTCGAGCGCGACGCGCTGCTGCGCGACGTCGTCGAGCGCGTCGCGCGGCGCCCCGCTCTGGCCGGGGTGTTCGGCGAGCTCCACCGCGGCGTGCTGCTGGCCGGTTACCGGCGTCTCGAGGAGCGCCTCGACGTGCCGAGCTGGGCGACCGTGCAGGTCGCCGGCCTGACCGATCCCGCCGACGTCGCCGCGCACTTCGAGTTCCTCGCCGGAGGCCGCCTGCTCGAGCTCATCTGCGCCGCCGACGAGGCGCCCGGCGAGGAGCTCGTCTCGCCCGACCTGCCGCTCTTCTCTGAGCTGCTCGAGCGCGCCATCGGCCGCCTGTTCGACGTGCGCAACATCGAGGATCGCTTCGCGGTGTGCCTCTTCTTCTTGAAGGACGACGTGCTCGGCTACCGCCAGAAGGAGGCCATGGTCGAGCTGCTCGACGTCGTCAAACAGATGCTGCGGCCCGACCGTGGCATGGACGTCGACATGATCCTGAGCCGGTTGACCGCCTTCTTCCGCGACCGCGACAACCAGTTCCTGCTGATGCGCTTCAAGTGCTACGAGGCGATCGGTGAGGCGATCGGCGAGGCCTCCAACGTGAAGGCCGTCGACCACCTCGTCGCCGACGTGCTGTCGTGGCGCTTCCAGTACCCCGAGATCCGTGGCGCGACCGACGACTGGGCGACCATGGTCAACCCGTACCACCTGCCCAAGATCCGCTGCTGGCTGCGCATCATCGAGTCCAACCCGGCGCTCTACGAGCGCCTCGCGGCGGCCCTCAACGTGCAGCTCAAGCTGGGCGGCGTGTACATCGCCGACACCGACCTGTTCCAGCGCGACGTCACGCGCTTCCTGAACGCCGATATCAGGCCCATCTACTTCGTCGCCAAGCAGCTCCTGCGGACGCTGCCGGTGTTCTTCAACGAGGTCGGGGCCGAGGGCGAGCTGCGTACCGTGTCGACCGGTGTGGACGAGCTCTGCGGGCGTCACGACTCGCTCGTGCACTTCCTGCGCAAGCAGTTGCACGCCGAGTCGTCGAACCGCATGGTCGACTTCAGCCGCGAGGTGCTGCGCTACTGGCTGACGCTCGACCCGGCGGGCCTTGCGCCCTACGTCTCGGAGACCACGTTCGAGGCCGTGCGCGACGAGGGCGAGTGGGCCCAGGGGCCGCACGAGGCCCTGCTCACGCTGCTGCCCGACGGCACGCCCCCGACCGACGCCGAGGCCGTCCACGCCTTCATCGACCGGCTCGCCGCCCTGTCGCCCGACGCGCTCGCCGCACGGCTCGGGCTCGACCCGGCGGCGCTGCTCGCCGAGCTTGCGCCGCCTTCCGACGGCGGCGCGCCCGACGACAGCGGGCGCCGCCGCGTGGCGCTCATGGTGCGCACCGTGCAGCTCCTTACGGCCAAGTACTCGCTGGCCGCCCCCGAGGTCGGCCACGCGGTGGCCCGGCACCTCGCCCTCGACGCCGGCAGCCGGCGCCGGTTCCAGCGGGCCCTCACCGCCTGGCAGCGTGATCCCGCGCCGGCGCGGCGGGACCGCCTGCTCGACGCCGCGCTGACCGTCCTCGAGGAGCTCAAGGCGATCATCCTCGACCCGGCGACCTCGACCTCGACCGAGAACATCTACCAGAAGCGCCACATCGCGGCCGGCATCCCGTCGATCTACGGCAACTACGCCGAGCCGAAGTTCGACGCCCTGGGGCTGTCGTTCCGGGTGGAGAGCCTGGTCGACCGGCTGTTCGACGACCTCGTGGCCGAGGGCATCGAGCCCTACGTCACGCGCTGGTCGCTGGAGCGCATGTGCGAGGCGATCGGCCGTTTCCAGCGCGCTCTCGCAGTCGAGGGCGTCGACTCGCGCGCGCTTGTCGCCAACCTCGACATGCTGAACAGCAGCTTCGGCAGCCACAACTTCACGTTCCGCCAGTACCAGAACCTCTTCCAGTTCCTGGTGAACGCGGTGACCGAGATCTCGGCGAACGCGATCCTCTCCCACGACCAGGTGCTGCACACCGTGCTGATCAACGACACCCGGCAGTGCGAGGCGCGCAGCCTGTCGGTCGACGCCGTGGCCGAGCTCGTGCTGCGCGAGGTGCTCGTCTCGGCGCTCGGCATGCAGGCGCTCGACGGCTTCGCCGGCGCCGCTCTGCGGCGCATCTCGCTGCTCAACGGCCGCCTCGGCAGCCAGGCCCTCACGCGCATGATGAACTACGACCCGGAGCGGCTCGTGTCGCTGCTGCACCGGCCCGATCCCGACACCGACGACCAGCACACGCTGGGCTTCAAGGGCCTGGGGCTCAAGCAGATGGCCTCGTACGGCCACAACGTGCCCGAGGGCTTCGTGCTTTCCACCGAGCTGTTCAGCGCCATGCCGGCGCTGTCGTACCGGCCGCTCTACGACGACACGATCGAGCGCATCGCCGGCGCTCTCACCCAGCTCGAGAAGGTCACCGGCCGGCGCCTCGGCGACCCCGCGCGCCCCCTGCTGCTGTCGATCCGCTCGGGCGCCGCCGTCTCGATGCCGGGCCTCATGACGACCTTCGTCAATGTCGGCCTGAACGACGAGCTCGCCGAGTCGATGTCGGCCGAGCCGCGCCTGAGCTGGGCCGCCTGGGACTGCTACCGGCGCTTCCTGCAGTCGTGGGCGATGTCGTCGGGCATCGACCGCGACTTCTTCGACGCGATCATGAGCGAGTTCAAGGAGCGCTACGGCGTCGAGCAGAAGCTCGACTTCACGGTCGCGCAGATGCGTGAGATCGCCTTCACCTACAAGGACCGCGCCCGCCAGGGCGGGGTGGTGTTCGTCGAGGACCCGTTCGCGCAGCTCGTGTCGTGCGTGTTCAAGGTGCTCGAGTCGTGGGACTCGCCGCACGCCCGCCTCTACCGCCAGTACGTCGGCGTGGCCGAGGAGTGGGGGACGGCAGTCGTCGTGCAGCGCATGGTGTTCGGCAACCTGAGCCGCGAGTCGGGCTCGGGCGTGACCTTCACCCACAACCCGCTCGACCCCTACAGCCGCCAGGTGCGCCTGTTCGGCGACTTCGCCATGCAGAGCCAGGGCGAGGACCTGGTCGGCGGGCTCGTGTTCCCGCTGCCGATCTCCGAGGCGCAGCGCCTGGGCAGCCCCACCTATCGCGGCACCGACCACTCGCTCGAGCGCGACTACCCCGCCGTCTATGGCGAGCTGCTCAAGGTCGCCCGCGAGCTCGTCGGCGAGCAAGAGTACGACCCGCAGGAGCTCGAGTTCACCTTCGAGGGGCCCGACGCGGCCGACCTGTACGTGCTGCAGAAGCGCGCCGTGGTGCAGGGCCGCCGGCAGTCGCGCGAGGCCGCCTACTTCGACACGTCGTCGCCCGAGTTCGGACCGCCGGTCGCGGTCGGCATGGGCGTGTCGGGCGGCGCCTACTCGGGACGCGTCGCGGTGAACGCTCAGCAGATCGAGCAGCTCCTGAGCGAGGCGCCCGGCGAGAACATCGTGCTGCTGCGGCCCGACACCGTGCCCGAGGACATCGCCATGATCACGCGGGTGAACGCCATCCTGACGGCCCGCGGCGGCGCCACCTCCCACGCCGCGGTGACCGCCAAGCGGCTCGGCAAGACGGCGGTCGTCGACTGCCGCGACCTCGAGGTGATCGAGCGCAGCGGCGTCGCCCGACTGGCCGGCGCCGAGCTGCACGCCGGCGACTGGCTGTCGATCGACGGCCGTACCGGCAACATCTTCGCCGGCCGCATCCCGACGCTCTCCGAGCCGGCGCTGCCCCAGGCCGCGCCCGGCATCGCGGGCGACGCGTGAAGATCGCCCTTCTGCAGCTCGACCCGACGGTCGGCGACCTCGAGGGCAACGCCGCGCTGATCGCCGCGGCCGCCGCGGCCGCGGGCCGCGCCGGCGCCGATCTTGCCGTTGCCTCGGAGCTCGTGCTGCTGGGCTACCCGCCGCGCGACCTGCTGCTGCGGCGCTCGTTCGTGGAGCGCTCCTGGCGGGTGTGCGGCGAGCTCGCGCGCGAGCTCGCCGCGGGGCCGCCCCTGCTCGTCGGTCTCGCCGAGACCAACGAGGGCGCCGGGCGGCCGCTCTTCAACGCGGCCGCGCTGCTCGCCGGCGGCGAGGTGCGCGAGGTCTACCGCAAGACGCTGCTGCCCACCTACGACGTCTTCGACGAGGACCGCTACTTCGAGCCGGCCCGGGGTGCGCAGGTGCTCGCCTGGGACGGCCGCCGCCTGGGGGTGTCGGTCTGTGAGGACGTCTGGAACGACCGCGACTTCTGGCAGCGGCGGCGCTACCACTCAGACCCCGTCGGCGAGCTGATCGGCGCCGGCGCTTCGTGCGTGCTCAACCTCTCGGCCTCGCCCTTCACCATGGGCAAGCAGCGTCACCGCGAGGCCATGCTCGGCGCGCTCGCCCGCAAGTACCGCGTGCCGGTGATCTACGTGAACCAGGTGGGCGCGGCCGACGAGCTCGTCTTCGACGGGCGCAGCTGCGCCTTTACCGCCGAAGGCGCGCTCGTCGCTCGCGCCGCCGCCTTCGCCCCCGACGTGCTCGTCGTCGAGCTCGACGAGCTCGCGGCCGGCCCTGCCGGCGACGCGGCCGCCGCAGCGTCGCCGGCCGCGGCCGGCGACGCCAGCGCCGGCCGGCGCGACGGGCCCGCCACGGCACGCGCTGTGCCGCTCGCGCCGCCGGCCGCGCTTGCCCCCGACGACTTCACGCCGGCCGCCGAGGTGTGGCAGGCACTCGTGCTCGGCGTACGCGACTACGTCGCCAAGAGCGGTTTTCGGCGCGCCCTGCTCGGCCTCTCGGGCGGCATCGACTCGGCTCTGGTTGCGACCGTGGCGGCCGAGGCGCTCGGCGCCGGCAACGTGCTGACCGTGCTCATGCCGTCGCCGTTCTCGAGCGAAGGCAGCGTGACCGACGCCCGCGCCCTGTCCGCCAACCTCGGCCTGCGCACGGTGACCCTGCCGATCGCCGACCTCATGGCCGCCTTCGACGCGGCCCTGGCGCCGGTGTTCGCCGGGCTCCCGCCCGGCGTGACCGAAGAGAACGTCCAGGCGCGCATCCGCGGCAACCTGCTCATGGCGCTCTCCAACAAGTTCGACTCGCTGCTGCTCACGACCGGCAACAAGTCGGAGCTCGCGGTGGGCTACTGCACGATCTACGGCGACATGTCCGGCGGTCTCGCCGTGATCTCCGACGTGCCCAAGACCATGGTCTACGCCGTGGCGCGCTTTGTGAACGAGCGCGAGGGGCACGAGGTGATCCCCCGGGCGATCATCGACAAGGCGCCGTCGGCCGAGCTGCGACCCGACCAGACCGACCAGGACAGCCTGCCGCCCTACGACGTGCTCGACGGTATCCTCGCGCTGCTGATCGAGGAGCACCTGGGGGCCGACGAGATCGTCGTCCGCGGCTATGAGCGGGCGACCGTCGAGCGCGTCGTGCGCCTGGTGGCCGCCAACGAGTTCAAGCGCAAGCAGGCGGCGCCGGGCCTGAAGGTCACCGACCGTGCCTTCGGTGTGGGCTGGCGGATGCCGATCGCCACGGTGCCGCGAGAGCGGCGGCCGGCTGCGCCGGCCGCCGCTCTCGGGCCTTTCTCACCCTCTACTTGACGGTCAGCTTCGCGCTGCCGACGCTCGCCTGCGTGTTGCCGGCGGCGTCGGTCGCCACGACGTACCAGCGGTAGCTGCCCTTGGCCATCGTCGCCTTGAGCGAGACCGACAGCGGTGTGTTCTCGGCTCGCGAGCCGAGCGTGAGCGAGCGCACGAGCTTGCCGTGCGTGGTCTTGATGAGGATGACGACGAGGGCCGTGCCGCCGCCCGCGTCGGTGACCTTGTAGCGCAGGCTGCAGCGGTGGTTGTGCACTACCGTGACGGCCTTGAGCGCAGTCGTGCGGGGGCGCGTCGTGTCGCGCACGCCGCCGGTGGCCGTGGCGAGGATGCCGCCCTCTTCGCCGACGGCCCAGGCGTGGGTCGCATCGGTACAGGCCAGGCCGTACAGGGACTGGCCCGTGCCGACGTCCTGCCCCGTCCAGGTGGCGCCGCCGTCGGTCGTCGCGATAATGCCGTCGGTCGGCATCCACGTGGTCGCCCAGCCGTGGAGAGCGTCGGGGGCGAAGGCGACGCTGAGCACGCCGCTGGCGAGCGCGCCGAGCCCCACCGGGGTCCACGTCGTGCCGCCGTCGGTCGTGCGGTACACAGTGCTGTTCGTGCTCGACGCGACCCAGGCGTCGGACGTGCCTGCACAGGCTGCGGCGTACAGCTCGTCGTTGTCGTTCGAGTACTGGACCGTCCAGGTCCCGCCGCCGTTGGTGGTGCCGAGGATCACGCCGTTCCGCGAGCCCGACATCGGGTTAAAACAGGCGGCCCAGCCGACGTCGTCGCTGGCGAAGGCCAGGCTGTAGACCGTGTCGGTCCCGTAGCCTGTCGGGAGATCGACGCTCTGCTGCTGCCAGGTCTGACCGCCGTCGGTCGTGGCGACGATGGTGCCGGCCTCGCCGCTCGCCCAGGCGTGCTGGGCGTCGGTCGTCGCGACGGCCTCGAGGTTCTGCGTCGTCACCCCGGCGCCCTGCTGCTGCCAGGTCTGCCCGCCGTCGGTGGTGCCGTAGATTTGGCCCGAGAACCCGGCCGCCCAGCCGTGCTGAGAGTCGGCGAAATGCACGGCCAGAAGCGCGGCTCCCGCGCCGGCGTCCTGCGACGCCCACGTGGCGCCGCCGTCGCTGGTGTGCAGCACGGTCTCGTCACCGTCGCCGGCCGCCCAGCCGTTCAGGGCGTCGGGGAAGGACACGGCGTCGAGCTCTCCGGTCGGCCCCTGGGCGCCGTGCTGCGTCCAGGTGCTGCCGCCGTTCGTACTGAGCAGCGAGACCGCGTCGCGCCCCACGGCGCAGGCCCTGCCGGTCGCCGGCGCGGCGACCGCGCACAGATCGACCGTCGTCGGCGAGCTCGCGGTCCACTTCTTGCCGCCGTTTGCCGTGCGCAGGACGGTGCCGCTGTTGCCGACGGCGTAGCCGTGCGCGGCGTCACGGAAGGCGACGGCCCTCAGGTACTCCGACGTGATGCCGACGCCCTGCAGCCGCCAGTGCTTGCCGCCGTCGGTCGTGGCGACGATCGTGCCGGAATCGCCGACCGCCCAACCGTCGGCAGCGCTGGCGAAGGTGACCGCGTTCAGGTCCTCGTCCGTGATGCCGACGCCCTGCAGCCGCCAGTGCTTGCCGCCGTCGGTCGTGGCCTCGATCTCGCCGCCGTCGCCGGTGGCCCAGGCCCGCAGGGTGCCGGCACAGGCGATGCCGTACAGGCTGTCGGTGGCGGCGCCCGAGTGCCTCGTCCAGTGCGCGCCGCCGTCGGTCGTGGCGAAGGTGGTGCCGTTCAGGCCGACCATCCAGCCGTGCCGCGCGTCGGCGAACCGCACCCCGGTGAGCTCGTCGTTGGCGACCGTGTCCTGCAGGCGCCAGGACAGGCCGCCGTTCGTGGTCGCCAGCACCACACCCTCGTAGCCGATCTCGCCGACCGCCCAGCCGTGCAGCGCGTCGGTGAAGTCGACGCCCGTCAGATACGCCGACGAGCCGGAGTGCTCGGCCGTCCAGGTCGCGCCGCCGTTCATGGTCATGAGCACGGCGCCGCCGTCGCCGACGGCCCAGCCCTGGCTGGCCGACACGAAGCTGACGCCGTTCATGATGGTGCCCATGGGCTGCGGGTTCTGCCACACCCAGGAGCCGTCGCCGGTCGATGTCAGCGCGGCGGCGGCGGCGGGCAGGGCCAGGGCGCCGGCGAACAAAGCGACGAGGGTGGCGAGGCTGGCGAGCAGGGTGCGGCGGGCAGGCGACATGGTTCCCCCCTGAGCGACGTGCGATCTCGACGTTTGCGAGCTTGCCCGGCTTGTACCAAGCCGCGGCGCGGTCGTCAAGGAGAGGATGGTACGGAACCCTTCGTCAGTCTTGGAGACGCCCCGCGCGTCGCGCTGGGGGCTCAGGCGCCCGGGACGGACACCGGCGCGGCGGGCGCCGTACGCTCGTGCTCGGGCGTGCAGGCTTCGACGCGGTCCTGGCCGCGCCGCTTGGCCTGGTAGAGCGCGCGGTCGGCGGCGGCCACGAGCTCCTCGGGGGTGTGCGGTTCGGCGGCGATGCACGAAACACCCACGCTGATCGTGATGGCCCGCGCGAGCGGCGGCGTGACGAGGTCGCGGGCGCGTTCCTCGACGGCCGCCCGCAGGCGCTCGGCCGTCGCCATGGCGCCCTCGGAGCGCACGTTCTCGCGGCCCGTGGGCGCGCCGTCGCCGCCGGTCTGGTGGTCGAGCGGCGTGTTGGGCAGCAGGGCGGCGAACTCGTCGCCGCCGTAGCGGCACACGACATCGATGTCGGCGCGCAGCGTGTCGCTCAGGACGTGCGCGACCGCGACGAGGGCGGCGTCGCCGGCCTGGTGGCCGTATGTGTCGTTGAACTGCTTGAAGTCGTCGACGTCGCACATGAGCAGCGAGAGCGGCGTGCGGTAGCGGCGAAAGCGCGCCGTCTCCTCGCGCAAGCGGTCGTTCAGGTGGCGGTAGTTGAACAGCCCGGTCAGACCGTCGGTCAGGGCCTGGACCTGCATGGCCTGGTAGGCGCGTCCGGCGTGCAGGGCGGCGGCGGCATGCTCGCCGAGGCCGCGAGCCATCTCGAGCTCATACGAGGTGAACTCGCGCTGCCCGGAGCGCTCGACGAGCAGCATCGTGCCGAGCAGGTGATCGCCGTAGACCAGGGGCACGTGCAGGTGGGTCAGCTCGCCGGCGGCGCGCATGGCCTGCCGCACGTGCGCCGGCACCGACTCGTCGGTCACCCGCTCGAGCACGATCTCGCGCTGCTCGAGCGCCAGGCGGTCGCCCGAGTGGCGCTCGATCGGGATGGGCACGTTGGCCTGCTCGATCTCGGCCGCGCCGAACGAGGTGCGCGGCACCAGGGCACGCTCGTCGGTGAGGTACTCGTAGATGGCGCTGCCCGGCACGTTCAGGGCCTCCGCGGCCGAGCGGGCCATGACGGTCAGGGTCTCGTCGAGCCCGACCGTCGAGGTGAGCGCCCGGCTCGCCTTGAGCAGCGAGTGCAGCGAGCGGTTCTGCTGCTCGAGCTCGGTGAACAGATCGGCGTTGCGGATGGCGATGGCCGCGAGCACGGCGACCTGGGCGAAGAGCTCGATCTCGTCGGGCGTGAAGCGTCGGCACGAGGCGGTCTCGACGAGGCCGAGCACGCCGATGATCCTGCCGTCGAACTCGAGCGGCGCGTCCAGCGTGGACTTCTCGCTCCAGCGGTCCATCTCGCGGGCCTCGGCCGCGGGCAGGCCGGGGTCGTCGCGGTGGACCTCGACGATCTTGCCCTCGCGCACGGTGGGCAGGAAGCTCGGTCGCAGGTCGGGGTGGAACGGTTCGCCGGTCACCTGCTCGCTCACCTGGTGGTGCGCCTCGCAGACCCAGGGTCCGTCGCCGCGCTCGAGCTCGCGGTCCCAGAAGGCGAGGTAGGTGAGCAGGTCGTTCTCGGCGTCGTAGCGGTGGATGTCGCACGAGTAGACGTCGAACGCCTGACCGACCTGACGGGCGATCCTGGCCATGACGTCGCCCACCTCGAGAGTCGAAGCGATCGTGGCCCCGATCTCGGCGATGATGGTCTGGCCGTCCTTCATGCTCCCTGCACCTCGAGCACCCCGTGTCCCCTGCGGCCTCGCGCCACTCGCGGGGCGGCGGCGCAGGCGTGGTTGCTGTGCGGTATCGGAGCGCCGGTCGACCGACTTGACCCGCGGAGAGGCCGGCCAAGTGTCGGGCGCGGCGTGCCCGAAGTCAAGGCCCTCGCGGTCGCGCGAGCCGGCGAGGTCGCCCCGACGCTGCTCGACGATGACGGTCGGGGCGGACCGACTTGGCGCGACTGCCGGCCGGCGGCGCGCGGCGGCTGAGCCAGGCCCGGGCGCCGAGCGGGTCCCGGGACGGCCGCTCGTTTCCCACCGTGGCTCGCCGGGCATCAGGTGGCGACGCGTGCGAAGGAGGGGCCATGGCGGTGCTTGTGAGGCAGGTCGCGCGGGTGGTGCGCCCGCGTCCGGTGATCGAAGGCGCCGGCGTGCGGCTGCTGCGCACGATCGGCGGCCTCTCGCTCGACTATCACGACCCCTTCCTGCTGCTCGACCACTTCGAGTCGGACGACCCCGCCGACTATCTGGCTGGCTTTCCGCTCCACCCGCACCGCGGCATCGAGACCGTGACCTACATGCTGGCTGGCGAGGTCGACCACAAGGACACGCTCGGCAACGCCGGCACGATCGGTCCCGGCGACGCCCAGTGGATGACGGCCGGCGGCGGCATCATGCACGAGGAGATGCCGCGCCCGCGTGACGGCCGCATGGCCGGCTTCCAGCTCTGGGTCAACATGCCGGCCGCGCTCAAGATGTCGCGACCGCGCTACCAAGACGTCGCGGCGGCCGCGATCGCGGTGGTCGAGCGGTCGGGCGGCGTACGCGTCCGGGTCGTCGCCGGGGAGGTCGACGGGGTGCGCGGTCCGGTGACGGCGATCTACGCCCAGCCGGGATACCTCGACGTCGAGCTGCCGGCGCGTAGCATGTTCACCCAGGCCGTGCCGCGTGGTCACGCCGCGTTCGCTTACGTCTACCGCGGGAGCGTTGCGCTCGGACCCGAGATCGGCGACGGCGAGCGGGAGCCCGACGACGCCTCCGGCCTGGTGTCGGCGCCGGCGCTCGCCGTGCTGGGCGACGGCGACGAGGCGACGATGCGCTCCGGTGTGCAGGGCGGTCGGCTGCTGCTCATCTCGGGGGCGCCGCTCGGCGAACCGATCGCCCGCTACGGCCCGTTCGTCATGAACACGCGGGCCGAGCTCGAGCAGGCGCTGACGGACTTGCGCGACGGCACCTTCGTCTGGACCGAGGGTCGGTCCGGCTGACGGCCCGTCCGGCGCTGTCGCCGCCCGGGCCGTTTGGTGTTGGGTACTATCCATCACAGACAAACCGTTCGTCCAACGGAGGCGACAGTGGCGAAGAGCGTCCTCTTTCTGTCGAGCGCCGACAGCGTGCGCAGCCAGATGGCCGTAGGCTTCCTGCGGGTGCTCGCTCCCGACGCCTTCGAGGCCTCGAGCGCCGGCTCGACCGCCGATGGTGTGGACCCGCGCGCGGTGGCCGTCATGGCCGAGCGCGGGGTCGACATCGCCGACCAGCGCTCCAAGGGCCTCGACGAGTTCATGGGCAAGGCGCGCTTCGACTTTCTGATCACCGTGTGCGACCGCGACGAGAAGGCCTGCCCCATGTTCCCCGGGGTGGGCACGCGCGAGTACTGGCCGGTCGACGACCCAGTCGCCCAGGCGAGCGACGACGACGACCTCACCGCGTTCCGGACGGCGCGCGACTACCTGGAGCAGCGCGTCCGCCGCTTTCTCGTGGAGCGTCGCTACCGGCAGGTCGTCGAGCTGCCGGCTCCGGCCGCTCACTGACGCCGCCCGTCGTCGCGGCCGGAGCGGACCGTCGGTCGTGCCCGTCAGTCCTGCTCGTCGACCTCGCTGTGCCAGGGCGCCCGGGTGCCGATCCTGGCGCGCAACCTGAAGCGCCGGCTCTTGGGCACATCGTCGAGGGCGCCGACCAGACGCGCGAGGCCGCGCCGCACGCGCGCCGCGCCGGCGTCGTCGAGCGCGAACCCCGGCAGCAGCTCGCCGACCCGCTGCAGGTTGGTCGTGACGTCGTGGAAGAGGCCCCAGTCCGCGGCGCAGCGCCGGGCGATGGCGGCGGCGTCGATCGTCTGGCGCGCGTCGCGGCCGGCGCCGGAGGCGGCCGTCGCCGCCGGCCCACGTACAGTCGCGGCGGCCGCAGGCGCCGGCTCGCGCACGGTCGTGGCGGTCGCCGGCGGTCCCGCCGGGCCGTGCACCTCGAGCGCGTCGAGCAGCGTCACGACGTCGCGCGCGTCCTTGCCGGTCAGCCTGAAGATCTGCAGCTTGGTGAGCAGCAGGTCGGAAGGCGCCAGGGTGTACCGGTCGATGTGCAGGCGGTCGCCGAGGGCGAGCACGTGGTCCATGCGAAACGTGTCGAGGAAGACGTCGACGTGGTCGTCGTCGTGCGGAGCGGGCCGCTGCGCGGCGCCGTGGCGGCAGGGCCGCACGAACCGTAGCTGGCCGTTGCCGGTCGCGCCGGCGACGCCGTAGTCCTCGTGGTAGCCGAAGCGGGCGAACACGGTGGGCAGCCGCCGCGACTCGGACGCCCGCGCGACCATGTCGATGTCGGAGTAGTCGCGCGCGCAGAGCTCGAGGTCGCGGCAGTGCTCGCGCACGCCGAGGCCGCCGAGCAGTCGCATCGTCATGCCCTCGGCGCGGGCCGCGTCGATCACGGCCCGCGCCTCGTCGTGCATGGCCTGCCGGTCGTCGCGCGCCGGAGTGCCGCCCGAGGGTCGCGACGCCGCGGCGGTGGGAGACGGCCGCGCCGGTGTGGGGTCTGACCTCATCGTGGCAACTTGTCACCAGAGGGCCGTCGCGACAAACGTCGGAGATAGCCGCCGCCGCACGCGTCGCAGCCGGTCGCGGCGACAAACGTCGGAGACGGTCGCCGCGGCGGGCATGGAGCCGCGCGGCGGGCGGCTGCCGCCCGGCGACCGCAAGGAAGGGGTGATCGACGGCGTCGGAACTACCGCTAGCTTGTGGTCGCCCTCGCTGCGGCTCTGGGCCTGTCGTCGCCGGCTGGGCGCGAGGACGTCTGGGCGGCTGTGCGGCAAGCCGGGTGGTGTGGAGCGAGTTGTGTTTGGGCACGAAGGCGGCGTAGTCTATCAACTCGTGCGCGCGGAAGCGAAGCGCCGCTGCGCGCCGTCCGGCCCGCGGTCGCGGCGGCGGGCGGTGTGTGCGCTTCGCGAGGTGTGCCTGACCCAGGAACGTCAGCAAACGCCGACCTACGAAGGGAACTGAAACGTGCCGAGCTCGAAAGCCAAACCGCGCAAGCGAGGCCGCCCCGTCGACCCCGCCCGACGTCGCTACTGTCACTTCTGCAAGGACAAGGTCGTCCTGGTCGACTACAAGGACCTCGACGCGCTGCGGCGCTGCGTCAGTGAGCGCGGCAAGATCAAGTCGCGGCGCGTGACCGGAACGTGCCGCCGCCACCAGCGCCAGGTCGCCGTCGCAGTCAAGCGCGCGCGAGAGATGGCGCTCCTGCCGTACGCCACGATCGGGCGCGAGCTGCGCGAGGGCGGAGGCCGCGGCCGCAGGCGGTGACCGTCCGCTAGCACCCGGCGGCTCGCTGCCGGGCCGGGCCCGTCGGGGGCCCGGCGCACGAGGCGAGCCGCCGCATCGCAGGTTGCCCCGCGCGCGCCGCCCTGGTCGCCGCGGGGCTGATCTGTCTCTGGCTGTGGGCGCTCGCGCCGCCGGCTGCGGCGCACGCCCTGCTGATCGGCTGCGATCCCGCCGCCGGCGCCGTGCTCGCCCAGTCCCCGCAGCGCATCGTGCTGCGTTTCAGCGAACCGCCCGACCCGCGGCTCTCGTCGGCCGGACTCCTCGACGCCGCCGGCCGCCCCGTGCCGGGAGCCTCGCCGGCTCGCGCCGTGCCGGGCACGCCGGCCGAGCTCGTGGTCGATCTCGGCCGGCCCCTGTCGCTGCTCGGCGGCGCTGCACTGTCGCTGCTCGTGCCGGCCACGCGGGCGCCGGCCGGGGCGTGCGCGCTGCTGCACACGAGCTTCGGCGTCACCCTGCTCGTCAAGGTGGGCCCTGTCGTCGTGCTCGTGGCGCTCGGCGTCCGCAACCGGTTCCGCCTCGTCCCGGCGCTGGCGCGCGACCCCGGCGCGGGCGCCGGCTTCGGCCGCACGGCGCGGGCCGAGCTCGCGGTGGCCGCGGCGGTCCTCGCGGCGAGCGCCGTGCTGGCCGGCCTCGCGCCGGCCGGCCCGGCGACGCTCGCCGCGCCCGCGCGCCACGCCGTCGTGCGCTCCGCGAGCGACGTGCCGCCCACCGTCACGGTCCACCTCACGGTCTCACCGACGGTCGCCGGCGAGGACAGCTTCATGCTCGTGACCGACCGCTACGGCTCCACGACGCCGGCCGCGGCCCGGTCGGTCACCCCCGAGCTCACGCTGCCCAGCCACGTGGGCCTGGGCGCCTCGCTCGCGCTGCGGCGGGGCCCGGCCGGCTCAGGCGCCTGGACGGGGCGCGGCCTGCAGCTCTCGCTGCCCGGCGTGTGGCGGGTCGAGGCAGTGATCGTCCGGGCCGGCGCGGCCGTCGTCATCCCCCTCATGGTGCCGGTCGCCGCGAGCTGAGCCGCCTCCTGCATGGTGCCGGTGGCGGCGCGCCTGAGCTAAGCTGAAGCGACGGACTCAACAGCGTGGACAGGGGGATGTCCCCATGAACGACCTCATCCTCGGCGACCGTCCCCTGACGATCGCCGACATCGCCGACGTCGCCCGCCGCGGTCGCAGGGTCGTGCTCGGCGACGTCGCCCGGCGCCGCCTCGAAGAGGCCCGCGCCGTCGTCGAGCGCATCATCGCCGAGGACCGCGTCGTCTACGGCGTGACGACGGGCTTCGGCCAGCTCGCCACCACTCGCATCCCGGTCGACCAGGTGCGCCGCCTGCAGCTCAACCTCGTGCGCAGCCACGCGGTCGGCGTGGGCGAACCGCTGCCCCGCGACGTCGTGCGCGCGGCCATGCTGCTGCGCACCAGCACGATCGCCAAGGGCTACTCGGGCGTGCGTGCCGGCGTGCTCGAGGCGCTCTGCGCCATGCTGAACGGGGACCTCGTGCCCTGGGTGCCCTCGCGCGGCTCGCTCGGCGCCTCGGGCGACCTCGCGCCGTCGGCCCACCTCGTGCTCGCCATGCTCGGCGAGGGCGAGCTCCTGACCGCGGCCGGCGAGCGCGCGCCGGCGGGACCGGCGCTGGCCGCCGCCGGTCTCGCGCCGGTCGCGCTCGAGGCCAAGGAGGGCCTGTCGCTGTTGAACGGCACCCAGTTCATGGCCGCCATCGCCTGCCTCGCCGTGACCGACGGCGAGGCCCTGCTCGACTCGGCCGACGTGATCGGCGCGATGAGCCTCGAGGGCCTGCGCGGCTCGGTAGGACCGTTCGAGGAGCGCATCCAGCTCCTGCGGCCGATCCCAGGCCAGCTCCTCACCGCTGAGCACGTGCGCGCCGTGACCGCCGGCAGCGAGATCATCCTGAGCCACCTGAACTGCGACAAGGTCCAGGACGCCTACTCGATCCGCTGCATCCCCCAGGTGCACGGCGCCTGCCGCGACGCCCTGCGCTGGCTGCGCGAGGTCGCGGAGGTCGAGATCGAGTCGGTCACCGACAACCCCCTGATCTTCCCCGACTCGGGCGACGTGATCTCGGCCGGCAACTTCCACGGCGAGCCGCTCGCCCTCGCGCTCGACCTCGCCGCCATGAGCCTCGCCGAGATCGGCAGCATCAGCGAGCGCCGCACGTTTCGGATGCTCACGGCGTCGCTGTCGGAGCTGCCACCGTTTCTCACCCCCGACAGCGGCCTGAACAACGGCTACATGATCGCCCAGTACACGGCGGCCGCCCTGGTCGCCGAGGACAAGGTCCTCTGCCACCCGGCGAGCGTCGACTCGATCCCCTCGTCGGGCGATCAGGAAGACCACGTCTCGATGGGCATGACGGCGGCCGTCAAGCTCCTCCAGGTGGCCCGCAACGTGTGCTCGATCCTGGCGATCGAGGCGCTGTGCGCGGCCCAGGCGATCGACCTGCTCGCGCCGCTCGCGCCCGGCACCGGCACCGGTGCGGCTCACGAGATCGTGCGGGGCATGGCGGCACGCCTCGACGAGGACCGCTACCTGGCGCCTGAGATCGAGGCCGTGGCCCGGGCCGTCGCGAACGGACGCTTCGCCGCCGTCCTGCACCAGGCGGACATCGCGCCCGCCTGAGCGGCGCCAAACGTAGTCCCTTTCGTCGGACCAGGCGCGCAACGCAGTCGCGCCCGCCTGAGCGGCGCCGAACGTAGTCCATTTTGTCGGACTAAAGAAATCGGTAGCCGTTGCCGAAGCAACGCCTGTAGGCTATCCTAATCGCAGAGCGAAGGGAGACCTGCATGGCCGTCAAGAGCGAGAGCCGCGAAGAGTACCTCGAGGCGATCTTCAAGCTCGCCGAGCAGTCCGGCGGCGCGACCGTCGGTCGCGTGGCCGACGAGCTCGGTCTGGCGGCCCCCTCGGTCTCGCAGATGGTCGCCCGCCTCACCACCGAAGGCCTGATCGAGCGCCACGCGGCCGGCCACATCGTGCTCAGCGAGCAGGGCCGCCGCGAGGCCCTGCGCCTCGTGCGCCGTCACCGCCTGAGCGAGCGCTTCCTCACCGACTATCTCGCGCTCCCCTGGGACCAGGTCCACGACGAGGCCTGCAAGCTCGAGCACGTGCTGTCCGACGAAGTCGAGCAGCGCCTCGCCGCGCAGCTCGGCAACCCCCAGACCTGTCCCCACGGGCGCGCCATCCCCTCGCCCGACGGCGAGCTCGTGGTCGACGAGGCGCGGCCGCTCGCCGAGCTCGCGGCCGGCCAGCGCAGCACCATCTCGTACGTGTCCGACGAGCAGCCCGACCTGCTGCGCTACCTCTCGTCGCTCGGCCTGCTGCCGCAGACGGCCGTGGCCGTCGAAGACGTCGCACCGTTCGGCGGGCCGCTGCTCGTGCGCGTCGGCCGGGCGCGCTACGCCCTCGGCCGCGAGGTCGCCGGCAAGATCTTCGTGCGGCCCTAAGGGCGCCGTGGCGACCGCCTGCTGCACCGACCTCGCCACCGAGCGGCGCTCGACGAGCGCCTTGGTCGTCGCCCTGGCCGGCAACCCCAACGTCGGCAAGTCGACCCTCTTCAACCGCCTCACCGGCGCGGCCGTCGAGACCGCCAACTACCCCGGCATGACGGTCGGCCTGAACATCGCCGACGCGTGCTGGTCCGGCCGCGAGGTGCAACTCGTCGACCTGCCGGGCACGTACGGGCTCGACCCGGTCTCCGAGGATCAGTGGGTCGCGCGCCACGGCCTCCTCGACTGGCGGCCCGACGTGGTCATCGCCGTCGTCGATGCGACAAACCTGGCGCGCAATCTCTACCTTGTCCTGCAGCTCGTCGACCTCGGTCCGCGCGTCGTGATCGCCCTGAACCTGATCGACGAGGCGCGCCGACAGTCCTTGCTCATCGACTCGCAGGCGCTGTCGCGGGCGCTCGACCTGCCGGTCGTGCCGATCGTGGCGCGGCGCGGCGAGGGGCTGCACGAGCTCACGGACGCGGCCGTCGCCGTGGCCGCCGACGGCGACGGCGCCGGTCACGGCCGCCCCGTGCGCTACGCGCCGGCCGTCGAGGAACGCCTCGCCGAGCTCGAGGCTTCGTTCAGCGTCGACGACCTCGCCGAGGGCCTGCCCCCGCGCGCCGTGGCGCTCGCCGTGCTCGAAGGCGACCGTGAGGTCACGGCGGCCCTGGCGCCGCGCGAGGCGCCGCCGGCCGAGCTCGCCGTCACCATCGCCGCGGCGCGACACGCCGCCGCGGCCGCCGTCGCCGAGGCCTGCACCGAGGGTCGCCCGAGCGCGCCGGCCGCCGACCGCTGGTGGCGCGCCACGACGGCGCCGCTCACGGGCGTGCCGATCCTGCTCGGCGTGCTCGCCGCCGTCTTCGCCTTTCTGTTCCTCGTCGGTGGCTGGCTGTCGAACCTGCTGACGGCGGCCTGGACGGCGACCGCCTCGCCGGTGCTCGCCGCCGCCGTGCACGACCTCGTGGGTCACGGCGCCCTGGCCGGCACGTTGCTCTGGGGGCTCGACGGCGGCATCCTCGCCGCGCTCGCCGTCGGCATCCCCTACATCCTGACCTTCTACTTCGTGCTCGCCCTGCTCGAGGACTCGGGCTACATGAACGCAGCCGCCTTTCTCGCCGACCGCCTCATGCACGCCTTCGGCCTGCACGGTCGCGCCGTGATCCCGTTGATGGCGGCGGCCGGCTGCAACGTGCCGGCGATCATGGGGACCAGGGTGCTCGCCACCAAGCGTGAGCGCACGATCGCCTGCGCCCTGGTCGTGCTCGTGCCCTGCAGCGCGCGCACCGCCGTGATCCTCGGCTCGGTGTCGCTGTTCGTGGGCTGGCAGTGGGCGCTGCTCGTGTTCGGCGTCCTCGGCCTCGTCGGCCTGACCGCCGGCGTGCTGCTCAACCGCATCCTGCCGGGTGAGCCCGAGGGTCTCGTCATGGAGATGTTCCCCTTCCGCCGGCCTTCGCTTGGCCTGGTCGTGGTCAAGACCTGGAAGCGCTTCGCTCAGTTCCTCTGGGCCGCGGCCCCCATCATGCTGATCGGCAGCTTCACCCTGGGGGCGCTCTACGAGACCGGACTCATCTGGCACCTCGAGCGGCCGCTGTCGCCACTGGTCGTCGGCTGGCTCGGGCTGCCCGCCGTGGCCGGACTGACCCTGCTGCTCGGCGTCCTGCGCAAGGAGCTCGCCCTGCAGATGCTCGTCGTCTTCGCCGTGGCGCGCTACGGCGCCGGGGCGCACAACCTGCGCACCTTCATGACGCCCCACCAGATCGTCGTCTACGCTCTCGTGGCCGCCATCTTCGTGCCCTGCGTGGCGACGATCGCCATGCTGGGCCGCGAGCTCGGCTGGCGGCGGGCGGGTGCGATCAGCGCCGGCACCGTGGTCACCGCCCTGCTGGTCGGCGGCGCCATGGCGCACCTGCTGCCGCTCGTCTGACGCGCGGGCGACGGCGAGCGGTAGCGCTCGCCGGCGTCGCGTCCGCAGCGGCTCGCCGCGTGCGTGCTCCCTCTCGAGCCCTCCGTCAGCCGGTCAGGCTGCTTTCACGTCGCGGATGAGCGCGGCGACGGCCTGCTGGCCGTCGCCGTACAGCATGCGCACGTTGTCGGCGAAGAAGAGCGGGTTCTCGACGCCGGCAAAGCCGGCGCCGGCGCCGCGCTTGATCACGACGACGTTCGCGGCACGGCCCACGTCGAGGATCGGCATCCCGTAGATGGGGCTGCCGGGGTCGGTCTTCGCCGAGAGGTTGACGGTGTCGTTCGCGCCGATCACCAGGGCGACGTCGGCGGTGGCGAACTCGGGGTTGATCTCGTCCAAGTCGTGAATGTAGTCGTACGGCACGCCGGCCTCGGCGAGCAGCACGTTCATGTGACCCGGCATGCGCCCGGCGACCGGGTGGATCGCGAACTTCACCTGCACGCCCCTGTCGAGCAGGAGCTGGGCGAGCTCCCACACCTTGTGCTGCGCCTGGGCCACGGCCATGCCGTAGCCGGGCGCGACGATCACCTTGTGTGCGTAGGCGAGGCTGACGGCGGCGTCGAGCGGATCGACCGGGCGGGCGCTGCCGGCGGCGGCGCCGGCCGCGGCCGGCGCCGCCCCGAAGCCGCCGAACAGCACGCTCGCGAGCGAGCGGTTCATCGCCTTCGCCATGAGCTGGGTGAGCAGCGTGCCGGCGGCGCCCACGACCATGCCGGCGATGATCATGGCGGGGTTTGCCAGCACGTAGCCCTCGAAGGCCACGGCCAGGCCGGTGAGGGCGTTGTACAGCGAGATCACGACGGGCATGTCGGCGCCGCCGATCGGCAGCGTCATGAGCACGCCGAACGCCAGGGCGACGGCCACGAACGAGAGCACGAGGGGCGTGCCGTAGTGCGGCGCCACGCCCGTCGCGCCGAGCACCACGAGCACGCCGGCGGCGCCGGCGAGCGCGAGTACGGCGAGGTCGGCGGCGTTCTGGCCGGGGACCCTGAGCACGCGCTTGACGAGGCCCTGGAGCTTGGCGAAGGCGATCAGGCTGCCGCCGAACGAGACGGCGCCGATGAGCGCGCCGACGACGGCGAGCACGGCGACGTCGGCCGGCCGGTGGGCGGCGGCCGAGCCGCCCTTGATGAGCTCGACGACGGCGATGGCGGCCGCCGCGCCGCCGCCCATGCCGTTGAACAGGGCGATCATCTGCGGCATCGCCGTCATCGGCACCCGGCGCCCCGACCACTGCGCGACCACGACGCCGGCGGCGACGGTGCCGGCGATGAGCAGACGGTGGTGCATGCCCGGCGTGAGGAACGTGGCGCCGGCGGCCACCGTCATGCCGACACCGGCCCAGACGATGCCGCGCCGCGCCGTCCGCGGCGAGCTCATGCCGCGCAGGCCGGCGATGAACAGCACGGCGGTCGCGAAGTAGCTCGCCTTGATGACGTCGGCGACCACGGCCGTGTCCATCAGGACCGTCCGGCGCCGGCGTTGCGGGCGCCGCCGTCGGCGCCCGCGCTGCGGGCGGCGGCGCCGGCGTCCGCCTCGCCGGCCGGCGAGGCGGACGACTGCCCGGCGCCGCCCCCATCCGCGCCGGCGCGCTCACCGCTGCTCTTGAACATGGCGAGCATGCGCACCGTCACGACGAAGCCGCCGTGCACGTTCAGAGTGGCGAGCAGCACGGCGACGATGCCGATCCCCACCTCGAGCGGCGTGCGTGCGAGGCCGAGCGTGACCATCGCGCCGACCAGCACGATGCCGTGCACGAAGTTGGCGCCCGACATGAGCGGCGTGTGCAGGATGACCGGCACGGCGCCGATCACGACGTAGCCGGTCACGGCCGCGAGCAAGAAGATGTACAGGGCGGACCAGCCGCTCACGAGGCCGCCTCGACGAGCGCCCGCGTCGCCTCGTGCACCACCTGTCCGTCGCGCGTGAGCAGGCTCGCGGCGACGATCTCGTCGTCCCAGGCCGGGGAGAGCTCGCCGTCGTGGACGAGCAGCGCGAGGAAGTCGGCGACGTTGCGCGCGTAGGTCTCGCTCGCGTTGACCGGCAGCAGGCTCGCTACGTCGAGCGGCCCGAGCACGGTCACGCCGTCGCGCTCGACCGTCTCGCCGGGCCGCGTCAGCTCGCAGTTGCCGCCGCCCTCGGCGGCCAGATCGACGACGACCGCGCCGGGCCGCATGCGGGCGACCATGGCGGCCGTCACGAGCAGCGGCGCGCGACGGCCCGGCACGGCGGCGGTCGTGATCACGGCGTCGCTCGCGCTCACGTGGTCGGCGACCAGGGCCTCCTGCTGCTCGCGCTCCGCGGCGGTGAGCTCGCGCGCGTAGCCGCCCGCGGCGGAGGCGTCGACGTCGAGGGCCACGAAGCGCGCTCCGAGCGACTCAACCTGCTCCCGCGCGGCGGGCCGCACGTCGTAGGCCTCGACGGTCGCTCCCAGGCGCCGTGCCGTGGCGATCGCCTGCAGGCCGGCCACGCCGGCGCCCAGGACGAGCACCCGGGCCGGCCGGATGGTGCCGGCCGGCGTCGTGAGCATGGGGAAGAAGCGCGGCAGGGCCGTGGCGGCCAGCAGGACGGCACGATAGCCGGCCACCGCCGCCTGCGAGGTGAGCGCGTCCATCGATTGGGCGCGCGTGATGCGCGGCAGCAGCTCGAGGGCGAAGCTCGTGACGCCGGCGCCGGCGAGGGTCGCGACGCGGCCCGGGTCGCGGGCCGGATCCAGCAGCCCGAGCACGATCTGGCCGGGGCGCAGGAGAGCGACCTCGGCGACGTTGGGGGGCCGCACCTTGGCGACCACGGCGGCGCCCGAGAGCAGCGCCGCGGGGTCCGCGACCACGGCGGCGCCCGCCTGGCGGTAGTCCTCGTCCGCGAAGAAGCTGCCGGCGCCGGCGCCGGCCTGTACGACGACCGTTGCGCCGAACCCCGCGACGCGCCCGACCGCCGCCGGGACGAGGGCGACGCGCCGCTCTCCCGGCGTGACCTCGGTGAGCACCCCGACTGTCGTCGTCACTGCCCGGTCTCTCCTGCGCTCATGCGCCGACGGGCGCGACCTCGGCCGGTGCGCCGCGCCATGTCGGACAGCGTCACCGCGACCAGGCCTGGTCCAAACCAGCTGGCGCGCGGGTGCTCCGAGGGGCTACACTGGCGGACGCTTCAACCGAGGCAAGCTCTAGGCCACCGGCCACCCTACCTCGTCTTCGCCCGCAGCGATCGAGGAAGGAGCGGCCGTGGATCAGCCCGACCCGTCGACCACCTACGCACAGGCGCGCGCCGCCGGCCTGCGCCCCGCGCTGCTCGAGTCGCTCGGGCCGCCGACCCCCTTCTCGCGGTGCAGCCTCCTCGGCGTCGCGCCGCGCCGGACGCTCGAGGTCTGGGACGGCTCCCTCTACGGCGACGGCCGGCGCATCGGGCCTGCGACCGACCTGCTCGACGAACTCGCGAGCGGGTTGCGGCCCGGGCGCGACTTCCCCGTGTGGATCGGCTTTCTGAGCTACGAGTTCGCCGGCCGCCTGGGCCTGCCGGCCAACCCGCCCCTGCCCGGCCTGCCCGAGGCGGCCTTTTGTCTGTACGACGACGGTCGCCTTTGGTGCGACGGGCGCGAGTCGGCCGGCGCACGGATGCGGCCCGGGCGGGTCGCCTCCACGCCCGCGTCTCGAGCTGCGCTCGCGCCCCTGCCGTCTTCGCTGCCGCGGATCGCCGTGACGAGCGACTACGCTCGCGACGCCTACATCGCCGGCGTCCTCGCCGTGCAGGAGCGTATCCGTGCCGGCTGGGTCTACCAGGTCAACCTCTCCCACCGCTTCAGCTTCGCGGCCGGCGACCTGGACCCGCTCGCCTACTACGCGCGTCTGCGCGAGGCCAACCCAAGCCCGTTCATGGGCATCGTCGAGGGACCCGGCTGGGCCGTCGTGTCGGGCAGCCCCGAACGGCTCTTCGAGCGTCATCGGGACACGCTGAGCGCGCGGCCGATCGCCGGTACGCGGCCGCGCGGCGCGACCGTGACCGCCGACGCCGCCCTCGAGGCCGAGCTGCGCGGCTCGATCAAGGAGCTCGCCGAGCACGTCATGCTCGTCGACCTGCTGCGCAACGACCTCTCGCGGGTCTGCCGGCCGGGCACGGTCGAGGTCGGCGAGGCCTTCACGGTGGAGCGCTACAGCCACGTCATGCACCTGGTGAGCGAGGTGCGCGGGCGCTCAGACGCGTCGGTCGCCGAACTCGTGCGCGCCATCTTCCCCGGCGGCACCATCACGGGCGCTCCAAAGGAGAGCGTCATGCGCGAGATCGCGCGGCTCGAGCCGGTGCCCAGGGGCGCCTACACCGGCTCGCTCGGCTACGTGTCGGGGAGGCGCTGCGACTTCAACATCCTGATCCGCAGCCTGACCGTCGCCGAGGGCCGCGGCCACATCTCGGCCGGCGGCGGCACCGTGATCGGCAGTGACCCGGCGAGCGAGTACGACGAGACTCGCCACAAAGCCGAGGCGCTGCTCCACGTGCTGGGCGGCGGCCGTTCGGGTCGCGCGCCGGCGGCGCCGGTGCGCGACCACTCGTGGCGGCCGCCTCGACCTCGCTTACGTGTCCCGGCGCGGGTCGTGTTCGTCGAGTGCCACGACTCGTTCAGCCACACGATCGTCGACTACCTGCGCATGCTGGGCGCCACGGTCGTCACCGTCGACCACGTGAGCGAGCCGGTCGACGCCCTGCCGGCCCGCGCCACGCACCTTGTGCTCGGGCCGGGGCCGGGTGACCCCGCGAGCTCCGGCCGCCTGCTCGCCTGGGTCGAGACTGGCCTCGCCCGGCGGCTGCCGCTGCTCGGCGTCTGCCTGGGTCACCAGGCGCTCGGCGTGGCGCTCGGCGCCCGCCTGGCGCGCGCCGAGCGCCCCGTGCACGGCGAGGCTCACGAGGTGCACCACGGCGGCGAAGGTCTCTTCCGCGGCCTGCCCGAACCCGCTCCGTTCACGCGCTACCACTCGCTCCACGTGTGCGACCTGCCCGCCGAGCTGCGCCGTACCGCCTGGACCGACGACGGCCTCGTGATGGCGATCGCGCACGCCGCGCTGCCCGCCTGGGGCGTGCAGTTCCACCCGGAGAGCATGCTGAGTCCGGCCGGTCTCGATCTCCTTGCCAACTTCCTTCAGTCAGGGTGGGGTCGATCGGGACCACCGGCGTGACAAACGTCACGCGCGACCGGTGACGGCCGGCACTACAGCCCGCTCACCGCCGATCCTAGACTCCCTGCCGGACTGCCTCCGCGCGGATCGCGCGGCGGGGGGCAGCAGGCGATCGAATCGCGGCCCACCTGGGTCGCGCGAAGGGAGAGCGATGGAACGCAAAGCGCCGATGGCAGTGAGCGACCGCGAGAGACCGGCGGTCGGTGCCCTCCGCGGGGTGTCGTTCGCGCCGCGGGCCGCCGGCGTCGTCGCCCGCGGACTCGAGAAGACCTTCGCCACGCCGCAGGGCGCCATCCGCGCGGTGCGCGGCGTCGACCTGTTGATCGAGCGCGGCGAGACCGTGGCGCTCCTCGGCCCGAACGGCGCCGGCAAGTCGACGACGATCGACCTGCTGCTCGGCTTGGGCCGGCCCGACGCCGGCGCCGTCACCCTCTTCGGCGGCAGCCCGGTCGAGGCCGTCGCCGGCGGTCGTGTGGCGGCCATGCTGCAGACCGGCGAGCTGATCCGCGACCTGTCGGTGCGCGAGTTCGTACAGCTTGCGGCCGCCCTCTACCCGGCGGCGCTCGGCGTCGACCAGGTGCTCGAGACGACCGGCCTGACCGCGCTCGCCGGACAGCGCACGCAGAAGCTCTCGGGCGGCGAGCGGCAGCGCACGCGTTTCGCGGCCGCCCTCGTGAGCGGCGCCGGGCTGCTCGTGCTCGACGAACCCACCGTGGGCATGGACGTCGAGTCGCGCCACGCCTTCTGGACGACGATCAGGGCGGCCGCCGCCGCCGGCACCACCGTGCTGTTCGCGACGCACTATCTGGACGAAGCCGACGCCTACGCCGACCGCGTGGTGCTCATGTCGGCCGGCCGCGTGGTGGCCGACGGTCCGGCGACCGAGATCAAGGCGCGGGTCGGTCGCAAGGTCATCAAGGCCACGCTGCCCGAAGCCGGCGACGCCGCCCTCGGCGAGCTGCCCGGCGTCGCCGCCGTCGAGCGGCACGGCGCGGCCGTCGCGCTTTCGTGCAGCGACTCCGACGCCGCCATCCGCGCGCTGCTCGTACGCTGGCCGGCCGCCCGCGACATCGAGATCGTCGGCGCCGGTCTCGAGCAGGCCTTTCTCGAGCTCACCGGCGACGGCCGGGCGGCGCACGACGACCGGTCGACCGCGATCGACGACCCGAAGGAGAGGCCATGAACGCCCTCGTCTACACCCGCTTCGAGCTGCTGCGGACGCTGCGCAGCAAGCGCTTCTTCGTGATGTCGCTGGGGTTCCCGCTCGCCATCTACTTCTTGATCGCGGCGCCCAACCGCAACGTGACCGACCTGGGCGGCAGCGGCATCCCGGCGCCCACGTACTACATGATCGGGCTCGCCGCGTTCGGCACCATGGCCGCCATCCTGTCGAGCGGCACCCGCATCGCCGGTGAGCGCGCCGTCGGCTGGAACCGTCAACTGCGCGTCACCCCGCTGCGGACGCGGGACTACTTCCGCGCCAAGGTCGTCACGGCCTACCTCATGGCCGGGCTGACCATCGGCCTGCTGTACCTGTCGGGCACGCTGCTCGGCGTGCGTCTGTCGGCCGGGGAGTGGCTCCACATGACCGCGCTCCTGCTGATCGGGCTGATCCCGCTCGCCGCCCTGGGCATCCTGTGCGGCCACCTGCTGACCGTCGATGCGATCGGCCCGGCGATGGGCGGCCTCACGGCGACGCTCGCCTTCGTGAGCGGCGCCTGGTATCCGCTCGGCAACGGCCTCTTGAACACGATCGCGCAGTGCCTGCCCTCGTACTGGCTCGTGCAGGCCAGCCACGCCGCGCTCGGCGCGGGCGGCTGGCCGGCCAAGGGCTGGATCGTGGTCGGCGCCTGGGGCGTGGGCCTGTCGCTGCTCGCCGCCCGCGCCTACCGGCGCGACACGCAGCGGGTGTGAGCGACCCCCGTGAGCGAGTCGGTGCAAGCGCGCGACGACGGACCGGGCGCGCGGCGCCGGCCCCGCGGCGCAGCGCGCGGGGCCGGCGCCGCTTGCCGTACAATGAGGCGAGCCCGCGGGCAGGGAGCCCGCGGCCGAGCTCGAGGAGCGTGGCGGGGTCGTGACCGGTCCCGCGACACCGGTGGGCCAGAGCGTCGCCGAGCGGCGTTACGACCGGCTCATCCACTCCGTGGTCTATCTGTTCCTGCTCTCGCTGGCCGGTTGTGTCAACGACGTCGTGAGCGGGGTGGCGGGTCCGCGCTGGGTGTCGGGCGCGGCGCTCGTCGCGTTCGTCGTCTGCTTCGCCGTGTTCGTCCAGACCATCCCGCACACCATGACCGCCGACGGTCACCTGCTCGGCCACCGCGGCAGTCGCCGGTTGCGTGGCGGTGCCCTCGTCCTGTTCGCGGCGATCGCCGTGGGTACGACGCTTGCCTACGGGCCGGACTGGATGGTGCTGTTCATCTTCGTGGTCGTGACGATGGTGGCGTCTCTCCCGCTGCGCTACGCCGGCCGCGTCGATCGTGGGCTGTTCGCTCTGCTCGGTCGCCGTCAACGTCGCCTCGGGGCGCGGCGAGACGTACCTCATCACCGGCGTGTCGTACGGGTTGTCGATCGTCATGGCCGGCGTCGATCGCGCTGCTCCTGCGGCGCCGCGGCGTCATGGTCGAGGAGCTGCGCAGCTCGCGCGACGAGGTCGCCCGTCTTGCCGCCGCCGACGCGGTGACCGACGAGCGCCTGCGCTTCGCACGCGATCTGCACGACCTGCTCGGCCACAGCCTGTCGGTGATCGTGCTCAAGGCCGAGCTCGCGCGCCGCCTGCTCGAGCGAGAGGCCGCTCCCGGACGGGCGCTGGCCGAGGTCGGCGACGTCGAGGACATCGCGCGGCGCGCGCTCGAAGAGGTGCGCGAGGCGGTGACCGGCTATCGCGCGCGCTCGCTGCGTACCGAGCTCGAGCGCACGCGCGACGCGCTCGACGCGGCCGGCGTCGAGATGGGCGCCGAGATGCCCGACGAGCCGCTGCCACCCGACGTCGAGGCGCTGCTTGCCCGCGTGCTGCGCGAGGCGACGACCAACATCGTGCGCCACAGTCGGGCGGCGCACGCCGCCGTGCGCCTTTCTCGCACGGCCGGCGGCGTGCGCCTCGAGGTGAGCGACGACGGCGTCGGCTCGGCGGCGGGGAGCGCAGGCGCCGGTCATGGGCTGCGCGGCCTGGCCGAGGCGGTGGCCGACGCGGCCGGGCGGTTCGAGGCCGGGTCGGCCCGGCCGGCCGGATTCAGGCTCGTCGCCGAGCTGCCGTGTGGAGGCCGTGAGCCCGACGCCGACGGCGGGGCCGCGGCGCCGGCTACGATGAAGGCGCTCGTCGAGCAGCAGTTCGGGGACGATGGCCCCGAGCAAGGCGTTGCCGCAAGCGTCGAGCCGGCCGGGGACGATGGCCCCGAAGCAGGCACTGCCGCGATCGCCGACGGCGGGGGCCGCACCTCGCCGGCGTCAGCAGGCCGACCGTGATCCGCATCCTGCTCGCCGAGGACCAGGAGATGGTGCGCGGCGCCCTTGCCGCGCTGCTCGGACTGGAGCCCGACATCGAGGTCGTGGCCCAGGTCGGGCGTGGCGACGAGGTCGTCGATGCGGCCCTCGCGGCGCGTCCCGACGTCGCCCTGCTCGACATCGAGATGCCGGGAATCGACGGGCTCGAGGCCGCCGCGGCCCTGCGCGCCGCTCTACCCGGCTGCAAGGTCCTGATCCTGACCACGTTCGGCCGGCCGGGTTACCTGGCGCGGGCGATGCAGGCCGGGGTCAGCGGGTTCCTCGTCAAGGATGCCCCGGCCGAGCAGCTCGCGACGGCCATCCGCCGGGCGCTCGCCGGCGCCCGCGTCGTCGATCCCGCGCTCGCCGCGTCGGCCCTCGCCGCGGGGCCCAATCCGCTGACCAAGCGCGAGTGCGAGGTGCTCGAGGCGGCGGCCGGCGGAGCGACCGTCGCCGACATCGCGGCGACGCTCTTTCTGTCCGAGGGCACGGTGCGCAACTACCTCTCGACGGCGATCGCCAAGACCGGCAGTCGCAACCGGGTCGAGGCGGCGCGCCTGGCCGCCGAGCGCGGCTGGCTGTAGCGGCGCCGCCGGCGCGGAGTCGCGCAGCGGCGCCGCCGGCAAGGCTTTGCCCCGTCTGCCGCGAAGGTCGCAGGCGACGCGATTCGGGTCCGCGAGATTCGTCTGCCCGATTGTGAGGAACATAACGGGCGAGCCGGCCAATCGCACCCGACAGAAGAGAGAGCCGACGTGAGCACAGTCCGCCGCATCGTCGTCCCGCTGCTGATCGTCGTGACCCTCATCCTGATCATCGAGACGGTCACGCGTTCCAACCATGGCAGCAGCGTCAGCCATGCCTATCAGGGCGGGCCGAGAGCTTCGTCGCCCAGCTCCAGGCCGGCCAGGTGCGCTCCGTCACCGTCGACACCAGCGCCCAGACGATCGCCGTGATCCCGGCCGGCGGCACCCCCTACACGATCTCCTACCCCGACTCGACCCTGCTCGCCCAGCTGCTCGCCGCCCACCCCGGCGTGGCCGTCACCGCCAAGAGCGGCGGCACCTCGTGGGGCAGCCTGCTCACCCTGCTCTTGCCGCTGCTGCTGATCGTCGTCTTCTTTGCCTTCATGATGCGCCGCATGGGCAGCGGCGGCAGCCGCGTCATGGGCTTTGCCAAAAGCCGCGCCAAGCAGGTCTCCCCCGATGCCCCCAAGGTGACCTTCGCCGATGTGGCCGGCATCGACGAGACCGTCGAGGAGCTCCAGGAGATCAAGGAGTTCTTAGAGAACCCGCGCAAGTTCCAGCAGCTCGGCGCCCGCATCCCCAAGGGCGTGCTGCTCTACGGCCCGCCCGGCACCGGCAAGACGCTGCTGGCCCGCGCCGTGGCCGGTGAGGCCGGGGTGCCCTTCTTTTCCATCTCCGGCTCCGACTTCGTCGAGATGTTCGTCGGGGTCGGCGCCTCGCGGGTCAGGGACCTCTTTGCCCAGGCCAAGGCGCAGAGCCCCTGCATCGTCTTCATGGACGAGATCGACGCCGTCGGGCGCCACAGAGGCGCCGGCTTTGGCGGCGGTAACGACGAGCGCGAGCAGACCCTGAACCAGCTCCTGGTCGAGATGGACGGCTTTGAGATGAAGGACAACATCATCCTGATCGCCGCCACCAACCGCCCCGACATCTTGGACCCCGCCCTGCTGCGCCCGGGCCGCTTCGACCGCCAGATCGTGGTCGATCGCCCCGACCGCATCGGAAGGCAGGCGATCCTTGCCGTCCACACCCGCGGTAAGCCGCTGGCCAAGGGCGTGGATCTCGACACCCTGGCCGCCCAGACCCCGGGCTTCACCGGCGCCGATCTGGCCAACTTGGTCAACGAGGCCGCCCTGCTGGCCGCACGGCACGGCCGCAAGACGATCGATCAGGCCGAGTGCGAAGAGGGCATCATGCGCGTGCTGGCCGGCCCCGAGAAGAAGAGCCGCCTGCTCTCCGAGCGCGAGCGCCGCATCACCGCCTACCACGAGATGGGCCACGCCCTGGTGGCCCACTACCTGGAACACACCGACCCGGTCCACAAGATCTCGATCGTCTCCCGCGGCGCCGCCTTGGGCTTTACCATCTCGCTGCCCTCCGAGGATAAGTTCCTGACCACGATGGGCGAGTTAAACGACACCCTGGCGATGACCCTGGGCGGCCGGGCCGCCGAGGAGATCGTCTTTGCCGAGATCACGACCGGGGCCGCCAACGACTTGGAGAAGGCCACCGACACCGCCAAGCAGATGATCATGCGCTACGGCATGAGCGAGCTGCTCGGGCCGCGCACCTTGGGCCACAACCAGGCGATGCCCTTCCTAGGTAGAGACTTCAACCAGGAGCCCGACTACTCCGAGGAGATCGCCCGCGCGATCGACGAGGAGATCAGGCGCATCATCGCCGATGCCCACGAGCGTGCCCGCGGCGTGCTGGGCGAGCATCGCAGCCAGCTCGACAGCGTGGCCGCCATCCTGATCGAGCGCGAGACGATCGAACGCGAGGAGTTCGAGGCGCTGCTTGGCGGCACCCCGGCCGAGGAGGTCTTTGCCGCCAAAGACCAGAAGGCCCGCCAGCGCAGCGCGGCCGAGGAGGGCCGCCACTCGCACCCGGCCCAGCGGCCGGGCAAGCTGGGCCCGCCGCTCGGTCCGCCGCTACCGGCCGACTCGCCCTCGTAGGCCTTCGGCCGGCGCGGGACGCGGCCCCAACGACCAGGTGCCGAGCGACACGGCCGCCACGAAACACAGCAGCAGACCCACCGCCAGCCACTCGAGCCAGTGACGCCGCTCGATGACCGACACGACGTCGACCGCGCAGACCGCGAAGGCGGCGTAGGCGAGGCGCTGCGACAGGTCGGTGTGCCAGACGTGGACCCAGCCCATGAAGAGCACGGCCGTGGCCAGGGCGATGAACATCACGGTCGCCCACAGCGCATGAGCGGCGTAGTCGTTCTCGGAGAAGACGCCGGTCATGACGATGGCGGCGGCGCTCACGAGACCGCTGAGCTGGCCGACGATCACGAGCAGCCTGACGAACAGCGACTGGCCGCGCGACCAGGCGCGCAGGCCCACGAAGAACGCGCTGAGCACGCCGCCGAGGGCGACCATGTCGAGCCGGAAGTAGATGGAGCCGCGCGGGCTGAGCAGCGTGTTGCCGAGGTCGCTGATCCAGTTGGCCGCCGGGCTGAAGGCCCACGGGTAGTAGCTGTACGCTACGAGCGCGAGCGAGATCGCGACGACGATGGCCACGAGGCCGGCGACGGTCGCCAGCGGAGGTCGTCTCTTCAGCGTCGCTCTCATCTCCTGTCGTGTCGCCGCGCGGCGCCGCTCCTTCTGTGCGGGCCGGTGAGACGACGGTACTCATCCGGCGGCCCGCGGTCAACGGCGGTCCTCTCCGCGTCCGAAAGGTCGACGAGGGCCGATCGGGGATAGACTTGGCCTCGTTGGACAAGTCCGGGCGATCGCGTCGCGGTCGCTCATGCGAGAACAGAAAGGGGGCGGGTCGGCGAAGTGAGCGCAGCGATCCTCTCGGTGTTCCTCGCGCGGTCAGCCGGATCCGGCAGCGCGATCCTCGTGGTGTACATCGTCGTCGTCGTCGTCGTCTTCTACGTGCTCCTCGTGCGGCCGCAGCGCCGCCGGCGCCGCGTCCAGCAGGAGATGCTGTCCGCCATCCGCAAGGGGGACGAGATCGTCACGATCGACGGCATCCTCGGGACCGTGCGCCAGGTCCGCGACCGGTTCGTGGTCGTCGAGGTGGCCGACCACAAGCAGGTGCGGCTGCTGCGGTCGGCCGTGTCCCAGATCCGGGAGAGGGGCGACTCGCCGGTCGCGGACCAATGACCGGCGGGAGGGTCGCCCTGTGCGCGCGGTCGTGATCGGCGCGGGCGGGGCGCTCGACGTGGTCGAGCGCCCCGCCCCCGTGCCGGGCGACACCGAGCTCCTGGTCGCCGTGCGGGCGGCCGGCGTGAACAGCGCCGACCTCGCCCAGCGCGACGGGCGCTACCCGGCGCCGCCGGGCTGGCCGGCCGACGTCCCCGGGCTCGAGATGGCCGGCGAGGTCGTGGGCGTGGGCGCGCGCGTCCGGCGCTTCTCCGCGGGCGACCGTGTCATGGCGCTCGTCGGCGGCGGGGCGCAGGCCACCCTCGCCACGGTCGACGAGACGAACGCGTTGCCGTTGCCGGCCGGGGTGCCGTGGCCCGAGGCGGGCGGTTTTCCCGAAGCATTCGCGACCGCCCACGACGCCCTCTTCACGCAAGGCCATCTCGGTCTCGGTGAGCGCGTGCTGGTGAGCGGCGCCGCCGGCGGGGTCGGCACTGCCGCCTTGCAGCTCGCCGCCGCGGCCGGCGCCCACGTCGTCGCCGAGGTCCGCGACCCGAGCCTGCGCGACGCCGTCACCGGCCTCGGTGCCGCCGAGGTCATCGGCGCCGCCGAGGTCGGCAGGCGCGGGCCGTACGACCTCGTGCTCGAGCTCGTCGGTGGTCCGAGCCTGGCGAAGGCGTTGCCTTGCCTCTCGACCGGCGGGCGCGCCGTCGTCGTCGGCGTCGGCGCCGGCGCGACGCTCGAGCTCGACCTCCGCCTGCTCATGTCGCGGCGCGCCCAGGTGCGGGCCGCGACGCTGCGCGCCCGGTCGCTTGCCGAAAAGGCCGGCGTCGTCGCGGCGCTCGGTGCGGCCGCGTTACCGCTTCTCGCGGCCGGTCGCGTGCGGGTGCCCGTGGCGGCCATCTTCCCGCTCGCGCGGGCGGCGGCCGCCTTCGAGCGCTTCGCCGCCGGCGGCAAGCTCGGCAAGATCGTGCTGGTCGTGCCGGAGTAGGGGGGGGTCGCGGGCCGGCCGGTCAGCGGCCGCGGCGCGACAGCCACGTCTCCTTGGTGACGAGGCCGTCGCGGAACGACAGCACCCGGTTGCGGCCGGCCCGCTTGGCCGCGTACATCGCCCAGTCGGCCTTGTCGAGGAGCTCGTCCTTGGCGGTGGCGTCGTCGGGGAAACCGGCGACGCCGACACTCACGCTGAGCGGACGGTCGGTCGCGACGCTCGTGCTCTCGACCTCGCTGCGGATCCGTTCGGCGACCTTGAGAGCGCCCTCGTGCTCGGTGTCGACCAGCACGAGGACGAACTCCTCGCCGCCGTAGCGGGCGGCCAGGTCGACGCGCCGGCTGCAGCCCTCGGCGATGCGGGCGATGCGGGTGAGGGCGGCGTCGCCCGCCTTGTGACCGTACAGGTCGTTGTACCGCTTGAAGTCGTCGCAGTCGAAGAACAGCAGCGACAGACGGGTCTTGTGGCGGCGGGCGCGCTCGATCTCTTCTTCGAGCCGTTCGTGCAGGTAGCGGTGGTTGTAGAGGCCGGTGAGGCCGTCGGTGATGGCCTCGACCTCGGCCCGGCTGAAGCGGATGGCGGCGGCCTGCAGCATCGCCGCCAGGGTGTGGGAGCGGTCGGACCGGGCCGCGCGGTCGAAGGTCCCCACGACCGGCACGTCGACGGTGAGCGCGGCCACGACGACCCCATCGCCGTCGCGCAGCGGCACGGTACCCGAGACCCACACGCCGAAGTCGTCGGCGTCGAGGACGTTGGCCGTCAGTCGCTCGCCGGCGAGGACGCGGGCGACCTCGTCGTCGGCCAGCCAGAGGTCGCCGACGTGCGACAGGTCGTCCTCGCTCTCGCCGGTGTCGAGCACCGTGATGCAGCGGTCGTCGGCGAGGGCGTAGCTCGTGATGAAGCGCACCGGCGCGTGGGTGTCGCGAAAGGCGCGCAGCGTCTCGACCATCTCGCGGTACTCGGGCCGCTCCTCGTCGGCGCGGCTGCGTAGCAGGGTGTGCCGGGCGGGGTCGATCAGGGCCGCGGCCTGGCGCGCCAGGCCCGCGACCTGCGCACGGCGGCGTCGCAGTCTGTCGAGGGCCCGCAGGAACGCCTCGACCATCTCCGGGTCGAACTGCGTGCCGGCGCAGCGCCGCAGCTCGGCGCGGCAGTCGCGATACGAGAGCGCGTGCCGGTAGGGGCGCTCGCACGACATCGCGTCGTAGCAGTCGACCACGCACATCGCCCGGGCCACGAGCGGGATCGCCGCGCCGGCGAGGTGATCGGGGTATCCCGAGCCGTCGAAGCGCTCGTGGTGGTGGCGCACGCCGGCGACGAGCTCGTCGTCGAACAGCGGCCGCACGATCTCGGCCGAGATGCCGGGGTGCTGGCGCATGAGCTCCCACTCCTCGGAGGTCAGCGGACCGGCCTTGAGCAGCACGCGGTCGGAGACGCCGATCTTGCCGATGTCGTGCAGGAAGGCGACGTTCTGGAGCTCGTTCACGCGCTCCTCGGACCAGCCGAGCTCCTGGGCGAGCATGGCGGAGTAGGCGGCGACGCGGCCGGCGTGACCGAGCGTGTAGTGGTCCTTGGCCGACAGCGCCGACGAGAGCGCCCGCAGGTTGGCCAGGTGCAGGCGCTTGACCTCGTCGTAGAGCTGGGCGTGCTCGATCGCCAGGGCCACGAGCTGGCCGACGGCTTCAGCGGCGGCGATATCATCGGGCGTGAAGTCGTGCTCGACGTGGTCGAGAAGGTCGACGAGGCCGATCACCCTGTCGCGGGCGACCAGCGGCAGCGCGATCTCGCTGCGCTGACCGTACGGCTCCATGGCGGCCCGCTCCTCGTCGGAAAGGCGCGGATCGTCGAGGCTGCTCGCCGTCTGGGCGCGACCCGTGTCGACGGCCATCCGGTCGAGGCCCCAGTCGGAGAGATGGACCTCCTTGCCCACCCAGCCTCCGTCGTAGGCGCCGTTGAACGCCGAGGCCAGGCAGACCAGGCGATCGCCCTCCTCGAGCCGGTAGATGTCGCAGTCGGGGATGGCGAGGGTCGTCGTGAGGCGGCGCGCGGCCGACTGCAGCACCTCGTCGAGCTCGATGGTCGACGACAGCTCGAGGCTCGTGTCGAGAAGGAGCCGGAAACGCTGCTCCAGAGGATCACCGGTCGGACCGGGCGCCGGCCCGTCGCCCGCCGCGAGCTGACGTTCGAGGTCCTGCCGCGAGAAGCGGCGCTGGCCGCTCGGGGTGCGCCGTGAGCCGATCGTGCCGGAGTCGGCCCAGCGCCGCACCGTGGTCGGGCTGACGCCGAGCAGGTCCGCCGCCTGCTGCACCCGCAACCACTCGCCGCTGCCTGTTCGCTGGCTCATGCCGACGGTATCGGTCGAAGGAGCCACGTTCTTGACCACAACTGCCACGTCTCACGACGTCTGCCGCCGGCGGGCGCGGCCGCCGGGTCGCGACCCGGCGGCCGCGCCCGCCGGCACGCGGCGCCGCTGCGCGGGTCGCGCTGCGGTGCGCGGTCGGATAGCCTTGACGGCGGGTCGTCGTGCGGAGAGTCACACAGAGTCAGCGGACGGCGCGGCTGGCACGCCAGCTGCGGCTGTTCCCACGCCAGTTCTGGCTGCTGGTGGGCGGCACGTTCTTCTACCTTACGGCGATCTCGCTCGCGTTCCCCTACACGGCGATCCTCATCAGGCAGCGGCTCGACGTGTCGATGGCCGTCGTCGGTCTCATCATGGGCGGTGCGGCCGCCGCCGGCTTGCCGCTCCAGCCGCTGGCCGGCATGCTGAGCGATCGCTTCGGGCGGCGCGTCGTCATGATCGTCTGCGCCGCTTGCTCGGGCTGCATGTACGGCGGCCTCGCCTTCGTCCACGGCCTCGTGCCGGTCTTCCTCGTCGTGTTCTGCGACCGCGCCCTCGGCTGGCCGCTGTTTCTGACCTCGAGCAACGCGATGGTCGCCGACCTCGTGCGGCCGCGGCTGCGCACTGAAGGCTACAGCCTCGTCCGTCTCATGATCGGCGCCGGCGAGATCGTCGGCCCGGCCATCGCCTGGGCCCTGCTGACCGCCGGCCTCGGCAAGCCGCCGCTGTTCGTGCTCGCCGGCCTCGGCTGTTTTGTCTTCCTCGGCTTCACGCTCCTCGCCCTGCGCGAGACCCGGCCACGTGAGGCGCGCCCGGTGCGCTCGAGGTCGGTCAGCGAGGGGGCGCCGGTCTTCGGCGTGCGCGACGTCATCCTGATCCCGGCGCGGCGTCGCTCACACCGACGCCGCAGGACGCGCCCACGCGTGCCGCGCGGGGTCCTCGCCGACCGCCGCTTCTGCGCCTTCTGCGCCGTCTCGCTGCTGCCGCTGTTCTGCTTCGGGCAGATGTACACGACCTTCCCGGTGGTGATCACCGGCGCGCTCCACGTGCGCGACGCCGACTGGGGACTGCTCATGTCGTTCAGCGCGCTCGTCATCGTCGCCACGCAGTATCCGAGCGTGCGCCTGGTCAGGCGTCTCGACCCGATGTACCAGGTGGCGCTCGCCAGCCTGCTGTTCTGTGGCGTGGGCCTGACCGCGTTCGTGACGGCGAGCTGGCCGCTGCTGCTCACGATCGCGGCGCTGTCGCTCGCCCAGGCGCTCTTCGGGCCCGTCACGTCGGCGATCGTGGCGCGCATGGCCCCGGTCGAGATGCGCGGCCGCTACATGGGCGCCTGGACCTTCGTCTGGACGGCGGGGCAGGGCTCGCTCGGGCCGATCTTCGGCGGCATCATGCTGGCTGGGCTCGGCGTGCACGTGGCCTTCGGCGTGATCGTCGCCATGGCCGTAGCCGGCGCCGTGGCGTACCCGCTGCTGCGCTCGAGGCCGGCCGCGTCTGACGAGCGCGGCCGCGCTGCCGGCCACGCCGCGGCGGCGGACGGCGCGGGCGCCGCGGCGCCCGCGCGTCCTGCCCAGGCGGCCGCGGTCGAGAGGAACCGGCCGCCGGCCGGCGAAGCAGAAGCCGGTCCCGGGTGACGGCTCATGTGTCCGAGCCGGGCGCGGCCGGCGCACGCCGGCCGCTCCGGGCGCGACCCGCGCCGCGACCGGCCTTCGGCCGACGGGGCGGTACGGCAAGCTCGGCACCGGGAGACGCGACACGATGAACGCGGGCGAGACCTTTCGCCGGGCGCGCGGCCGGCTGGCCGCGGCCCTCGGCGGCGAGCCGGCCGGCGAGCCGGCGTGGGAAGAGGACGACGTGGAGTACGAGGCATACGACGAGCGCCCGGATCTGCGCCTGGTCGAGGCACGCCACCACGAGATCGGCGTCGTGAGCGTCGCCGACTTCGAGGACGTGCGTCAGGTGGCCGACGTCTTCCGTCGCGAGGCGCCGGTGGTCGTCGACCTGCAGGGCTGCGCCCCCGACCTGGCGCGGCGCGTCACCGACTTCTGCAGCGGCCTCGCCTACGCGCGCGGCGGCGCGCTGCGGCCGCTCGCCGAACACCTCATCCTGCTCGCTCCGAGCCACGTCGACCTTTCGGGCGGCGGCCGCAGCGGCCTGGGTGGCAGCGGCTTCTACAACCAGCTCTAGGGCGCCCGCCACGACCGCCGCGGGCCACAGCGATCACCTCGGGGAGCTTCGCGGCCTGGCCGTCGAGCTCGCCATGGCGGCCAGCGTCGTGCATCGGCAGGGCCGCGAACGCGCCCTCGAGATCTCCGTCAAGTCGGCGCCGAACGACTACGTGAGCGACGTCGATCGTCTGGCCGAGGCGACCATCGCCGAGCGCCTCGCCGCGGCCCGGCCGCACGACGGCCTGCTCGCCGAAGAGGGCAGCGCGCACACCGGCGACTCCGGCGTGCGCTGGATCGTCGACCCGCTCGACGGCACCATGAACTACGTCTACGGCTACCCGGCGTACTGCTCGTCGGTGGCCGCCGAGGTCGACGGCGAGGTGGCCGTGGCCGCGGTGAGCGAGACGCCCACCGGCAGCGTGTTCTGGGCGGTGCGCGGCGGCGGCGCCTGGCGGGACGACCGGCGTCTGGCCGTGCGACACCAGACCGACCTGGGGCGCGCCCTCGTGGGCACCGGCTTCTCGTACGACGCCCGGCAGCGCGCGCGACAGGGCGCGGTCATGGCGCACCTGCTCGACAAGATCGCCGACATCCGCCGCGGTGGGGCCGCCGCGCTCGACCTCTGCCGGCTCGCGGCTGCCCAGCTCGACGCGTACTTCGAGCTCGACCTCTCGCCCTGGGACTACGCGGCCGGCCGCCTCATCGCGCAGGAGGCCGGCGCCGAGGTGCTGGAGCTGCCCGCCGCTCACGGCAAGGGGCCGGCTGTGGTCGGCGCCGCCCCCGAGCTCCTGCCGTCGTTCGTCACGCTGCTGCGCGAGGCCGGCGCCGTCCGCTAGAGCTTCCCGGCGCCGGGATTCACCCGTCCGGCGGCGGGGAAGAGACTGGGATGCCGGCAGCGCGACGGCCCCCCCGGACCGGGCGGTGGCGTGTCCCTTGCCGGCGATTCGGACGAAGTCACGCCGCCCCCGGCGTCGACGATCGAACGACTCCGATGGCGACGCACGCACGGCGGACACAGACGCGCGGTACCGGTGCCCCCGGCTTTGGCCGGGGTCGCTCGCAGCTCGCCCTGATCGCCGTCACCGACTTCACCGTCTGGCTCGGCTCGGGCGCGATCATGCCCTACCTGCCGATCTTCCTGCGCGAGCAGGCGCACGCGTCGCTCACGCTGATCGCCCTGATCGCCGCCGCCTACTTCGCCTCTGTCTTCGCGCTGTCGGGCTGGTTCGGGCATCTGAGCGACCGCGTCGGGCGGCGGACCATGATCATCGCCGGCACCGTCCTGTACGCTGCCGCCACCGCACTGTTCCTGACGACCACCGACCCGTTCTGGTTCATCGTCTTCCGCCTGGTCGAGGGCACCGGGACGGCCGCCGTCGTGCCGGCGGCGCAGGCGTTCATCGCCGACATCACGGTCGACGGGAATCGCGGCCGCGCTTATGGCTGGCTCACGTCGGCCCAGTTCGGCGGGCTCATCGTCGGGCCGGCGCTCGCCTGGCCGCTCTACGCCCTGGGCGGTGGCCAGGGCAGATGGGCCTTCGACGCGATCTTCATCTTCGGGGCGGCGCTCACCGCCGTGGTCGCCGTGGTGCTCGCCGTCTTCCTGCGCGAGCCGCGCCGGGCGTCCGGGCCCAGTCTCGCGGAGCCCGCCTCGCGCGAGGCCGGCCCACCTCTGCGCGCGCTCCTCACGCGGCCGGTGGTCGCGATCATCGTGGTCGTGGCGACCGCCGAGTTCGCGACGGGCGCCTGGGAAGTGGTGTGGAGCCTCTGGCTGCGGCGCATCGGCGCGCCGATGCAGGTGATCGGCCTCACCTGGATCGCCTTCAGCCTGCCCATGGCGTTCTCCTTTGCCGGCGGCCATCTGGCCGACCGCACCAACCGCTACGCGCTCATGGTGTGGGGCTTCGCCGTCGTCGGCGCGAGCTGGGTGCCGTTCTCGCTCACCCACGACCTGCGCGTCTACCTCGGCGTCATGCTGGTCGGCGGCGCGGCCTTCGCCGTCGGCTTCCCGGCCAAGCAGGGCTTCCTGGTCCAGGTCGCGGCGCCGGGCCGGCTCGGGGCGGTCCAGGGCGTCGAACAGACCGCCATGCAGCTCGCCGCCCTGGTCGGCACGCTCACGGCGCCGCCGCTGTACGGGCTGATCGGCGGCGCCATCTTCGCGCTGGTCGGCGCGGTGGCGCTGGCCGGCGTGGCCGTGGCCGTGCCGGTCCTGCGTCGCGAATGGGCCTGCGTGTCGAGTGCGGGCGTGAGTGGCGTGCGGAGCTGCGCCGACCTGCGGCGCCTCGGCGGCGGGCACGGCCTCGCGGCGCAGCTGCCCGGTGAGAGCGACTGAGGTGAGCCCCTGAAATCCGGCGCGGTCGCGTACGTCCAATCCAGCAAGGACGATCAATCGCTACCGCAGGCGGTCCGCGCGACGTAGCCTGCGACGCGAGGTCGAGCTGTGGGCGCACCGCGATACGGAGGGGTCGTGCTGGAGCGACATGCCGCAGGGGCGAGGACGTGGGTCCCTGGACACGAGGTGACCGAGGCGGAGTTCGCCGCCATGATCGCGCACGCCGACGAGCGTCTGCGCGCCCTCGCCTACCACCTGCTCGGCAGCCGCGACGCCATGGACGACGCGCTCCAGGACGCCTACGTCAAGGCCCACCGCCGCCTCGGCTCGTTCCGCGGAGAGTCGTCGCTTGCGACCTGGCTGTATCGCATCGTGTTGACGACGTGCCTCGACACGCTGCGGCAACGCCAACGTGCGCCGCTCACCGCGCTACGCGACCTGGAAGCCATGCCCGCGGCGCACGCCGCGCTCGACGACGACGCGGCGCTCCGCGATCAGCTCCATCGCGCGCTCGTGGCGCTGCCGCCGGAGCGCTGCGCGGCCGTCCTGCTGGTGCTGCGTGACGGCTACACCTATGCCGAAGCGGCCCGCATCCTCGGCGTCCCGCCGGGGACCGTGGCAAGCAGGGTCGCCCTGGCGCGAAAGCAGCTCGTGCGGGAGCTCTCGCTCGAAGATCAAGGAGGAGTGCCGCGATGAAGGATCTGGCACAGATCTTGCGCCAGGATGGGGCTCCGCCCGATCACGGCCCCGGGTTCGAGGAGCGCCTCTGGGCGGCGATCCGCGCGGACGCGGGCCGCGACCGGGATGAGGCCGGCCTCGACCGGCCGGCGGCGGCGGTGACGCCGCGGGTGCGCCGTCGCGTGCGCCTGGTGGCCACGCTTGCGGCCGCCGCCGTCGTGCTCGGGGCGGCCGTCGGCTATGCCGCGACCAGGCACACCGTGGCCGAGCTGAGCCAGCCGCCGGTCGCCTCGGCCGCCGAGGTGGTCGCCAACGTGCGTGCCGCGCTCAGCGAGATCCGCACGCTGCGCGCCGACGAAGTCGAGTCCTACCGCCAGGTCACCGGGCCGCCCAAGGCGGAGTGGCAGGCCGGCTGGACTACCGCCGACTGGTGGGCGCGCGCCCGGATCGGTCGACTGCAGGGCGGCGTCGCCGATCCCATCGTGGTCGACGCCGATGGGCGCTGGCGTTTCGACACTCCCGAGGGCGAGGGCGTTTTTGACTGGTACACCGGCAACGAGGTCACGGGCGTCCTTGCGAACTACGATTCGTCTGAGCGGACCGACCACGTGATGACGGGCTACCCGCTCCAGGCCGGGTCCTCGGTAAACGGCCTGGACCGGTCGGTCTCCTCGTACTCGGTCGGCATCTGGTACGACGTCGGCTTCAGGCAGCCGGCGAACCTCGCCGTCATGGCCCGCGGCCAGGTCGCGAAGACGACCTTCGAGGGACGGCCGGCGCTCAGCCTGTCGGTCGCCATCGCCCCCGTCTCCATCGCGGGCCTCGACATGGGCGCGCATCTCTTCGATACCGTGCGGATCGTGGTCGACCAGAGGACCTGGCTGGTCGTCGACACGAGCTACCTGCTGCGCGGCGAGGTCGTGCAGGAGGACCGTCTCACGAACATCCGGGTCGACGCACCGCTCGGCGACGGCGTGTTCGAGCTGAAGCTACCGGCGGGGACGAAGGTCAGCACCGTCGGGGAGCGCTTCCGTCACGTCTCGTTCGCCGCCGCCGCTCACGCGTTCGCGACGCCTCCCCTGGCGCCGAGCCGGCTGCCGAGCGGCTTCTCGGCCTTCGCCGCGGCCGTGGCGCCGAGCTCGCGGTTCCCCTTCTGGACGTCGGTCGGCTACAAGCCGGACTACTGGCCCGAGAGCCACGACGTCACCCAGCTGAGCTATCGCGCGGGCCTGCTCCATGTCATGGTCACCACCCGCCGGCAGCCCGCGGGCGGTCCCGCGCCGGCCGACCTCCTGCTGACCGATCCGTTCGTGGGCGGTACGCCGGCGGACAGCCTGGAGGCGACCGGCACGCCCGACACGGTCACGCTCTCGGGCGGCGCTTGGCAGGGCGTCACCGCCTACCTCGTGATGCCGCTGCTCGACACGCCGCACCTGTGGGCCTGGCACGACGGCACGCTGGTGACGGTCTCGGGCGACCTCACTCGCGACGAGTTGCTGGGCGTGGCGAACTCACTGCAGCCGCTTCAGTAGGTACAGAGTCGCGACACGCGGCCGGGCGGAGCGTGCCGCTCGCCCGGCCGCGTGTCGCTGCCGTCCGTCAGTCGATGACGAAGGCGCAGCCGTTCCAGAAGGCGCGCACGCGACGACCGCGGCGCCCCAGCTCGAGGACGAGCTTGCGGGGCAGGCCGTGTCGCGCTGCGTCCAGGCGCAGCTCGAACCCCTCGACCGGCAGCAGCGTGCCCGCAGGCGGCCGTCCGGGGCGCGGCGACACGTCGGCTTCGAGCAGCGCAAGACCGCCGGTGCAGCAGCGATGCTCCTCTACCCAGACGTAGAGCCGGCCGCCGCCCGCGGTCACGAACTCGGCGACGCCGGGTCCGGCGACCACCTCGACGCTGGACTCGGCGCCGCCGACCGCGGGTGGCGCAGCGTTCGCGGTCGAGCTCTGGGCGGTGTCCGGCGCGACGTCCATGGCGCGTTGATGCCCGGGCGCGGCTCGCTCCACGCCTGCCCACGGGCCGCGCCCGTCCATCGTCGTCGTTCATGCCTGCGCCGACCGGGGCCGCGCCCCTCCAACAGTCGTCGGACGCGGCCGCTCGGGGTATCTCGCCACTCGCGGGCACGGCCGCGTGGCGGCGGCATGACCACGAGGTGAGACATGGCCAGATCGATCTGGAAAGGCGCCATCAGCTTCGGACTCGTCAACGTGCCGGTCGGGCTGTACTCGGCCGAGCGGCGCGACGAGCTGCGCTTCAACCAGCTCGACCGGCGCACCATGAGCCGCGTGCGCGAGAAGCGCGTCGACGAGAAGACCGGCAGCGAGGTCCCCTACGAGGAGATCGTGCGGGGCTACGACACCGGCGGCGGGCAGTACGTCGTCATCACCGACGACGAGATCAAGGCGGCCAACCCGAAGGCGACGCAGACCGTCGACATCCTCGGCTTCGTAGCGGCCGACGAGATCGACGTGACCTACTTCGAGCGGCCCTACTACCTGGCGCCCACGGGCTCGGGCAAGAAGGGCTACGCGCTGCTGCGCGCCGTGCTGCGCGACACCGGGCGGGTGGCGATCGCCCGCGTTGTGATCCGCACAAAGGGCTACCTCTGCGCGATCGTCGCGCGCGGCGACGTGCTCGTTCTCGAGACGCTGCGCTACGCCTCCGAGCTGCGCGACCCGAGTGAGCTCGACGTACCCGAGGGCGATCTCGAGTCGCTCGGCGTGACCGGGCCCGAGGCCGTCATGGCGCAGCAGCTGATCGAGGCGATGACGACGCACTGGGACCCCGACGCCTACCGCGACGAGTACCGCGAGGACCTCATGCGGGTCATCGCCGAGAAGGAGCGTACCGGGCACGTCGAGGCGGTGGCCGCCGGCGAGCCCGAGGGCGGCGGCCAGGTGATCGACATCATGGCGCTGCTCAAGCGCAGCGTCGACGAGGTGCGCCGGGCGAGCGGCGACGACGGCGGCACGACCGGCGGCGAGGGCGTGGGCGGCGCCACCGCGGCGGGGGGCGAGTCCGGCGGGTCGGCCGGCGGCAAGGCGCGCTCGAAGCGCGGCAAGGGCGGCCGCCGCAAGGCGGCCTGATGGCGACGGCGGAGCTCGCCGCGGCGCCGCCTCCCGCTCCCGTCGCGCCGCTCGCCACACCGGCCCCGGCGCGCCCGCGCGCCGTCCTGGCCCTGGTCTTTCTGGCCGGCACCGGTTCGATGGCCACCGAGATCTGCGCCTCGCGCCTGCTGGCGCCCTTCTACGGCTCCTCGACCGTGGTCTGGGCGAACATCATCGGTCTGATCCTCGCCGCGCTCGCCCTGGGCTACTGGCTCGGCGGGCGCCTGGCCGACCGCCGGCCGAGCCCGCGCCTGCTGGGCTTCGTGGTGCTGGCCGCCGCGACCCTGGTCGCCGCCCTGCCGTTCGTCGCGCGGCCCTTTCTCGACCTCTCGATCGGCGGCCTCGCGAGCCTGTCGGTGGGCGCGGTGGTCGGTTCGTTCTTCGCGTCGCTGCTGCTCTTTGCGCCGCCGGTCGTGCTGCTCGGCATGGTCACGCCGTTCGCCGTGCGCCTGGCCGTGACCGACGTCGCCGCGGCCGGCGTGGTCGCCGGCCGCGTCTTCGCCCTCTCGACCGCCGGCAGCCTGCTCGGCACCTTCGTGCCGGCCCTGCTCACGATCCCGCTGATCGGCACGCAGCGCACGCTGCTCGGCGCCGCCACCGTCGTGGCCCTCGCGGCCGCCCTGCTGCTCGGCCGGCGCTGGCTCGTGGCCGGTCTCGCCGTCGCCCTGCTGCTGGCCCTGCCGGCCGGCCTCGTCAAGCCCGAGCCGGGCGTGATCTACGAGGGCGAGTCGCGCTACCAGTTCATCGAGGTCGTGCAGCAGGGACGAGGAGCGCATGCGGTGCGCTATCTCTACCTGAACGAGGGCTACGCGGTGCACTCGGAATGGCGTCCCGGCAGCGTGTTCACCGGCGGCGAGTGGGACATGTTCCTGGCGCTGCCGGCCCTGCTCGGCCATCCGGCGCGTCGCGTTGTCATGCTGGGCAACGCCGCCGGCACCACGGCGCGTGCCTTCGGCACGCTCTATCCGGCGGTGGCCTACGACGGCGTCGAGATCGACCCGCAGGTCACGGCCGTCGCGCGGCGCTACTTCGGCATGGCCGACTTGCCGCGCCTGACGGTCTACACGGCCGACGCGCGGCCGTACCTGCGGGCGACACGCAAGCGGTACGACCTGATCATGGTCGACGCCTACCGCCAGCCCTACGTGCCGTTCTACCTCGCCACGCAGCAGTTCTTCGCGCTCTGTCGCGAGCGCCTCGCTCCGGGCGGGATCGTCGCTCTGAACGTCTCGACGGTGCCCGGTGACCCGCGCCTCGTCGACGGTATCGCCGGCACTCTGGCGACCGAGTTCCCCGAGGTCGTGGTGTGGCCGGCGCTGCGCTTCAACGACCTCGTGGTGGGTCTGTCGGCGCCGGCGCCGCTCGCCGAGCTGCGCCGGCGCCTCGCTGCCGCCGGCGTGCCGGCGGCGGTGCGCCCGCTCACCCGGCTGCTGGCGGCGCAGATGCGCGGCGTCGCCCCGGCGACCAGGCCCTGGACCGACGACCGCGCGCCGATCGAGTGGATCACCGACGCGATGATCGTCGACTACGCGGCCCGCGGCCGGCAGGTCCCCGAGCACTCCCTGCCGACCGCGCCCTGACCGGTCTGACGCCGCGGGCCGCGTCGCACTCGCGCCGGCCGACGTCCGGCGCGCTCCTCCGCGGCTCGAACAGACTGTCGGCCAGGCGTGAGGGGTAGAACCGTCTGCAAGGGCTCGGGGGTCGCCCGACGGCGAAGGAACTCGCGACAGTGGCGACCTACAAGCGATATACCGCACGTGGGGGACGCCGAGCGTCCCCCGTTCTTTGGACGCGCGTCCTGGGGATCGCCGTCGTGGCCGTGGTCTGCTTCGTCGCGGCCACGGCGGGCGCGCTCACCGGCTTTCTGCAGCGCACAGCGGGACAGGTCGCCCGCAACGACCCGGGCGAGGTGAAGGCGGCGGCCTCGCAGCTCACCGCGCCACGGTCGGGCAAGCCGGTGGACATCCTGATCATCGGCAGCGACCGGCGCGCCGGCCAGCCCGACCTCGGCGCGCGCTCCGACACGCTGCTCCTCGTGCGGCTCGACCCCCGGACCGGCAGCGTCTCGATGCTCTCGGTGCCGCGCGACCTGCTCGTCACGATCCCCGGCTACGGCCAGAACAAGATCAATGCGGCCTACTCGCTCGGCGGCGCCCGCCTGGCGCTCGAGGTCGTGCGTCACCTGCTCGGCGTGCCGATCAACGACTTCGTCGACATCGACTTCGACGGCTTCAAGCAGGTCGTCAACAAGCTCGGCGGGGCCTACCTCATGATCGACCGGCGCTACTACAACAACACGGCGGTCACCAACTACGCGTCGATCGACATCCAGCCCGGATACCAGCGGTTGAACGGCGCGCAGGCGCTCGGCTGGGTGCGCTTCCGTCACGATCAGAACGGCGACTTCACGCGCATCGTGCGCCAGCAGATGTTCCTGCGCGAGATGAAGCGCGAGCTCGCCGGCTCGGCCACGCTCACGAGCCTGCCGCGCTTCTTGTCGGTGATGAGCATCCTGTCGCACAACGTGACCTCGGACATCTCGAGCCTCGGCAAGCTCTACGGCATCGTGTCCCTGGCCCTGAGCCTGAACACTCACCACATCTACCAGACGCACATCGACGGCTCGACGCCGACCATCAACGGCGTCTCGTACGTCGTCGCGACGTCGCAGCAGGTGCACGCCGCCGTGCGGCAGTTCCTGCACCCGACGCCGGCGCCGCGCGGGGGGACGACCACGAGCTCGCACGGCGATGGCGCGGGCGCAGGGTCCGGCGCGGCGGGCGGTACAGCCCGATCGGGCGCACGTCGCCCGGTGAGGATCACGGACACCGTCCATCTGCCGCAGTGGCGCACCTTGCAGCGTCACGCCGGTCTGACGCTCTTCATGCCGGCCGGCCTGCCGGCGGGCCTCGGATACGACGACTTCCGCGCCTACGGTGTGCCGACCGGCGCGGGCAGCGCGCGCGCCGCCGTCGTGGTCGGCACGACGCCGCAGGGCGGCTTTTGGGACGTGCAGGCCATCGCCTGGCCGGGTGCGCCGATCCTGGCGAACCCCGATGCGACCCGCACCATCGGCGGACGCACCTACTCGCTTTACTACGACGGCGCCCATCTCACCATGGTCGCCTGGCAGCGCGGTGGCGTCGCCTACTGGATCGCCAACACGCTCGACGAAGAGCTCAGCAACCGGCAGATGCTGAGCCTGGCGACCACCTGCGTGTCGGTCCCCTGACCCGGGGCGCCGGGCTCGCGGTGGCCGGCGCCCGCCGTCGGTCGCCCGGCTGACGCGGCGGCCGCTCACCCAGAGCGCCTGCAGTTCGTCGTCCGGGCGGACGACGGATTTGTCGCAACGATCGATCGCGAGGGGATGACGAGGCGTCTTCGTTAAGGGTGATGCCGGCCGCCCGTTAAGGGTTGTTAAGAGCAGAAGGAGTAGCTGCCGACCACTGGTATCGTGGGTCGTGCGAAGACGACGAAGCGGCACGGCCGCGGGCAAGGAGCGATGCGCATGCACAGGTGGCATACCGGTGAGGGCGCCGAGACTGAGAACCGGACGAACGACGACGGCTGGCACGAGATGGCGGCCCTCGGTTCGAACGGCCGTCTGCGCAGCGCCCCGGCGGCCGATGCCCCCGTGGTACGTGCGGCGCCCCCGACCGCCGTCGACGCCGTGCGCGAGTACCTGCGCGAGATCGGCAGGGTGCGGCTGCTCACGGCCGACGAAGAGGTCTGCCTGGCCAAGCGCATCGAGCGCGGCGACATGGAAGCCAAGCGCAAGCTGACCGAAGCCAACCTGCGCCTCGTCGTGTCGATCGCCAAGCGCTACGTGGGTCGCGGCATCCCGCTGCTCGATCTCATCCAGGAGGGCAATCTCGGCCTCGTGCGCGCCGTCGAGAAGTTCGACTACCGGCGCGGCTACAAGTTCTCGACCTACGCCACCTGGTGGATCCGTCAGGCGATCACCCGCGGCATCGCCGATCAGGCGCGCACGATCCGCATCCCGGTGCACATGACCGAGAAGATGGGCGGCCTGCTGCGCGTGCAGCGCGAGCTCACCCGCGAGCTCGGGCGCGAGCCGACCGCCGACGAGGTGGCGGCCGAGCTCGGCGTCGAGGTCGAGCGCGTGCACGAGATGCTCACGATCAGCCAGCAGCCGGTCAGCCTCGAGACGCCGGCCGGCGCCAACGGCGACTCCGAGATCGGTGAGCTCATCGAGGACGCCACCGCGGTGGCGCCTGTCGAGGCCGTCGGCGAGGTGCTGCGCCGCGAGCAGCTCAAAGAGGTCCTCGCCGGCCTCACGCACCGCGAGCGCAGCGTGATCGAGCTGCGCTACGGCCTGCGCGACGACCGGCCGCGCACCCTCGACGAGGTCGGCCAGCGCTTCGGCCTCACGCGCGAGCGCATCCGCCAGATCGAGGCGAAGACGCTCGCCAAGCTGCGCAGTTGCGGCGATACGCAGCGCCTGCGCGAGTGCCTCGACTAGGCGCGTAGCGAAGCCACGCACCTGGTGGCACCCGGCTCCGTGTGCTGCTAGAGTCCGGCGAGACCGCACGCGGTCGCAGGTCAGGAGGTCGCCGCGTGTCCGGTCCACGCCCCCGCATGTCCATCGTCTTCCTCGTCGCCGTCATCGCCCTCACGGGTTGTCTGGCCATGCCCCGCGCGGCCGCCGCCGCGCCCTCGGTCGGTCAGGCCAGGGCCAGGGCGGCCAGCCTGGGCGGCGACGTCGCCACGCTGAACGGCGAGCTCGCCGCGGCGGCCGCCCGCTACGATGCGACGACCCAGCGCCTCGCGGCCGTCGACGCGAGCGTCGTCGGCAACCGTCACGACCTCGCCGTCGCGCGCTACGACCTCGCGGTCGCGCGGGGCACGCTGGCCATGCGTCTCGTCGCCCTCTACAAGTCGCCGGCGAGCGGCTTCCTCGACGCGGCGCTCACGGCGGGCAGCTTCGACGACCTCGTGAGCCGGGTACGCCTCTGGAGCGATATCTACGAGCAGGCGCAAGACGCGGTCACCCAGGTAAGGGCGTCCAAGGCCCGCGTGGAGCGCCAGGGCGTGCGCCTCGCCGCGCAGCGCCGGCGTGCGGCCGCCCTCGTGGCCCAGGTCGCCGGCGAGCGTACCGAGCTCGTGACCGAGGTGCATCGCGGCGAAGCGCTGCTGGCCGCGGCCCAGAGCCGGGTGCAGTCGCTCGTCGCGCAGGCGAAGGAGCGGGCCCGGGCGGCGGCCGCCGCGGCGGCCGCCGCCCGGGCCCGCGGCGCGACCACGCTGCCGGGCGTCGCCGGCGCCTACACGCCCGAAAGCTGGGCCCGGGCCCTGCTCGGCTACCTGGGCGCGCCGCTCAGCTCGCAGAATCTGACCGCGATCACCGCATGGGAGTTCGCCGAGGGCGGCCACTGGTTCAACGCCGCGCGCTACAACCCGCTCGACACGACCATGCCCGAGCCCGGCGCCACCGCCATGAACGGTGTCGGCGTCAAGGCGTACACGAGCTGGGCCGAGGGCTTCGTCGCGACCGTCGCGACGCTGCGCGACGGCCTGTACGGCCCCATCCTCGCCGCCCTGCAGCGCGGCGACGACGCGCTCGCCGTCGCCACGGCGGTCGCCGCCTCGCCGTGGGGCACCGAGGCGTTCGGCGTCTGACGGCGCCGGCCGCGTTGTCGACACGCCGGTGCGGCGCCGACGCGGACACCGCACTCCGGCCGCGAGCCACGCTGTGCGGTCTTTCCGGTGCCCCGCGGCGCGGCGTAGGGGCGCTGCTATAGTGTGCGCGTGATCGCCGTGCCCAGTCCGCTCGCCGTCCTGCCGGCGCACGTCGCCGTGTCGCTCACCCAGGTCGTCGCGCTCGTGCTCGTCTGCGCGCTCCTCGTCGCCGTGGCCGGCGTCGTCGTAGCCCTCGTCACCGACGACCGCGACCCGACCACGGTCATCGCCTGGCTGCTCGTGATCGCGCTCGTGCCCGTCCTCGGCATCGTGCTGTACTTCTTCATCGGCCGCAATCTGCGGCGCGCCACGCCCGAGCGCGACCGGCTGCGGTCCGAGGTGCGTGAGCTCGCGGTGGGCGCGCTGCGCTCGGTCTACGAGGAGCACGCGGCCTTCGCCGCCGATCTCGAGGAGCGGCTCGCCGGCACGCCCGCCGGCAAGCTCCTCGTCATGAGCCGTCACGTCACCGGCTTCCCAGTGCTGCCGGCCGACTCGCTCGAGGTCTACCGGCGCGGCGCCGACAAGTTCGCCCGCCTGCTCGACGAGCTCGCCGGGGCGCAGCACTACGTGCATCTCATGTACCTGATCTGGGAGCGCGACGAGCTCACCGCCAAGGTCACCGAGATCCTGCTCGACCGGCTCGCCCACGGCGTCAGAGTCCGCATCCTCTACGACTGGCTCTCGTCGTTTCGCTACCGCAAGAGCGAGCTCCGGCGCCTGGCCGCGGCTGGCGCCGAGGTCAAGCCCTGCTACAAGCGGCTCGCGCACCTGAACTACCGCAACCACATGAAGATCGCGGTGGTCGACGGTGGGGTGGCCTACACCGGCGGCATGAACATGGGGCAGGAGTACATCGACGGCGGGCCGCGCTTCGCGACATGGCGCGACACGTCGCTGCGCCTCACCGGCCCCGTCGTCGCCGTGTTCGAGGTGCTGTTCGCCCTGGTCTGGCGCTTCAACGGCGGGCGCGGCGACCCGCTGGTGGAGCACCACGAGCGGGCCCGCCTGGCCGCGGGCGACACCGACCCGCCGGTCGAGGTCCTCTACTCGAGCGTGGCCACGCCGTTCAAGTCGATCCGCGACGCCTACATCGTGGTGCTGCTCGGCGCGCGCGAGAGCGTGTGGATCCAGTCTCCCTACTTCGTACCCGACGAGCCCCTGATCACGGCGATCTGCACCGCGGCGCTCACCGGGGTCGACGTGCGTCTCATGATGGCCGGGGTGCCCGACAAGAAGCTGCCGTTCCATGCCGCCATCGCCTACTACAAGCAGCTCCTCGACGCCGGCGTGAAGGTCTACCAGTACACGGACGGTTTCCTGCACGCCAAGACCGTCACGATCGACCGGCGCTGGTGCATGATCGGCACCTGCAACTTCGATGTCCGCAGCACCATCCTGCACGACGAGCTGTCGTGCGCGATCTTCGACGAAGGCCTGGCGGCCCGCCACGCGGCCATCTTCGAGGACGACCTCACCCACTGCCGCGAGTTCACGCTCGACGACTGGTGGGCCCTGGGCCGGCGCGCGCGCTGGCTCAACTCGTGCGCGCGGCTCTTCTCGCGGCTGCTCTGAGGGCCTCACAACCGCTGTGAGCTCGCAACAGTGAAGATCCCACTATCTTCATAGGTCCGTAGTGCTAGACTGGCCGGTGAACATCGACTCGCCGCCTTGCGGGGCGGGGTCCCTGGGGGGCATGCCATGAGACGTCTGGTCCTCGTGTTCGGGTGCGCGGCAGCAATGCTCGCCGCGGTCGCGGTGCCCGCCGCGGCCTCGGCCGCGACCCGGCCGCCGACGCACACCGAGCCGCTGATCACGAGCGGGTCGGGGCAGACGGCGCGCCCGGCCGCCGGCGCCGCCGCCTTCGCCGGCACCACCACGACCTCGGTGAACTGGTCGGGCTACGACGACTCGACCGACGGTCCCTTCGGCACGGTCACCGCCACCTGGGTCCAGCCGCGCGTTCGCGTCACCGGGACCATGTTTTCAGACGCGGCCTTCTGGGTCGGCCTCGACGGCGACAACTCCGACACGGTCGAGCAGATCGGCACCGAGGGCTACAGCGAGGGCGTGGGCGGCTACGACGCCTGGTACGAGATGTACCCGCTCTACCCGGTGGCGATCGACATGGCGATCCACGCCGGCGACGCGATGACCGGCACCGTCACCTGGGCGCAGCCGGCGAGCTTCACGTTGACGCTCACCGACGCCACGACCGGCGACACCTTCAGCACCGGCCAGCTCATGAGCATCCCGCCCGCCTTGGCGTCGGCCGAGGCGATCGCCGAGGCGCCGTCGAGCGACGAGGGCGACGTGCTGCCGGTGAGCGACTTCGCCATCGTGCACTTCAGCGGCTGCAGCTTCGACGGCCAGCCCATCTCGGCCTACGACTGGAACCGCATCAACATGACGAGCGAGTACAGCGACGCCCTGGTCGCCAAGACGTCCGACCTGGGCGCCGACGGCGCGAGCTTCTACGTCACGACCGACTGCACGCCGCCGCGCACCACCGTGGTCGGCGCCGTCGGACGCTGGCGCAGCGCCCCCGCGAAGCTGCGTTTCGTGGCGCGCGACAACTCGGGTGGTCAGGGCGTCGCCTCGACGACGTACTCGACCGACGGCGGCGCCACCTGGACGGTGGGCACGGCGCTCACCGTGGCCGCTGCCGCGAACCACTCCGGCGACGGCATCCACCGCATCCTCTACCGCTCCACCGACAAGGTCGGCAACGTCGAAAGAAAGCGCGCCTGCCTGGTCCTGATCGACACGCGCCGGCCGACGCCGGTCGCCAACTGGGCCGGCCTGGCCCGGCGGGGCGCACGCTGCGCGCTGCGCTATCTGGTGCGCGACGCCCGGCCCGGCAGCCCGACCGCGACCGTGACGCTCAGGATCGTCGATCGTCACCGCAAGCTCGTGTACAAGACGGTCCTGACCGGGGTCGCGGTCGACCGCCTGCAACGCTACGAGTTCACCTGCTGGCTGCCCAAGGGGCGCTACCGCTTCACCGTGGCGGCGACCGACCAGGCCGGCAACCGGCAGACCGCGGCGGCCGGCAACAGGCTGGTCGTGCGCTGACGAGCGAGCCGGCCGTGGCGACACGGTCGCGTCCTCGCATCTGGCAGTGATGGGCAACGGCGCTGGGGGGTGGCACATGAGACGTGCCTGGATGGTCTGCATCACGATGGCGGCGGCGCTCGCGGCGCTCGCTGTCTTGCCCGGAGTCGCTCGCGCGCTCGCGCCCGACGGTGCGCATGGCTGGTACTGGCAGATGCCGCAACCGGCGGCCGCGCTCAACGGCTGCACGTTCGCGGCTCCCGGCCAGGCGTGGGCCGTCGGCCTCGGCGGCCTCGTCGAACGCAGCACCGACGGCGGCGCCACCTGGGCGGCGCAGCCGACCGGCAGCGACGCCGACCTGTGGTCGGTGGCCTTCGCCGACGCCGACCACGGCTGCGTGGTCGGCGGCCAGGCGACCGCCGACGAGCCGGGCGTGATCCTGCGCACGACCGACGCCGGCGCGGACTGGTCCGACGTCACGCCGGCCGGCCTCACGGCGACGCTCACGAACGTGAGCTTCAGCGACGCGACCCACGGCTGGGTCGGCACGGCCGTCGGCACCGTGCTCAAGACGACCGACGGCGGCGCCACCTGGGCGACGATAGCGCTGCCGAGCGCCGGCAAGGACAGCGTAGTGGTCGACTTCGTCGACGCTCGGCACGGCTGGGCCGGCGGCCCCCGGGGCCGCATCTGGCGCACGACGAACGCCGGTCGCACGTGGACCTCGAGTCGCTATCCGGGCAGCGAAGGCTACAACATGCTCCAGCAGCTCGTGTTCACCGACCGCTCCGACGGCTGGGGCCTTACGACCGACGGCTGGGGCGACTCGATGCTCATCTTCACGCACGACGGGGGCCGTTCCTGGCTGCCGCTGCGCGAATTCGGAGATGTCTCGGTGTCGGATCTCTGCACCGATGGCCTGGGCGGCCTGTGGGCGGTCGGCGAGAGCTGGGACGACTACGACATCCAGGCGCCGACCATGTTCCTGCACTCGAGCAACGGCGGCTTCAGCTGGCGCACCACCACCGTGGCCGCGCCCGCCATGCCGTACACGATCGCGGCGAGCGGGGCGTCTGTGTGCTCGGTGGGCGACGGCATCCTGCTCTCGACCGACGCCGGCACCACCTGGCGGTCGGGCAGCTCGGGCCAGCAATACGAGTTCGCTTCCGCCGACGCGGTCTCGGCCACCGACCTGTGGGCCGTCGACACCTCCGGCGCGCTGCTGCACAGCACCGACGGGGCCCGCTTCGTCGAGCAGCCCGTGCCGCTGCGTGGCACCACGGCGCTGCTGGGTGTCGATTTCGCCGACGCCGCCAACGGCTGGGCGGTCGGCGCTAGCGACGACTGGGGCGACGGCAGCCTGATCTTCCACACGACCGACGGCGGCGCCACCTGGGAGCCGCAGCAGTCCAACCTCGGCGGCGGCCTCTGGGGGGTCGACGCCGTCGACGCCCAGACGGCCTGGGCGGTCAGCAACGACACCACCGGCTGGAACGAGGGCGCCAACCTGTCGATCGAGCACACGACCGACGGCGGCGCCACCTGGATCCCGCAGTTCGTGCCCGGCAACATGGGCCTCATCGCGATGGACTTCACCGACGCGTCCGACGGCTGGGTGGGCGGCTACTGGTGGTCGTCCGACTTCTCCTATCCGGCCGGCGCGATCTTCGCCACCACGAACGGCGGCTTCACCTGGACGCGCGAGAAGCTGCCCAAGGGGGCTCCCGCGATCACCGGCCTGCAGTTCGTGAGCCCGACCGAGGGCTGGGCGGTCGGCGTGACCTACGACGAGAACGACGACGTCGAGGCGGGCTGGGTGCTGCACACGACCGACGGTGGCGCGACCTGGGCGCAGGTGCCTGGCCTCGGCGACGCGCAGGCCACGACCGTCCATTTCAGCGACCAGCAGCACGGCTGGCTGGGCGGCTACAACGGTGTCTATCAGACGACCGACGGCGGCACGGACTGGCAGCGGGTCGCGGCCGGTTACGGCGTCGAATCGATCGTCGGCACCGACGCGCACCACGTCTGGGCCTTCGGCGACGGGTTCCTCGTCTCGACCCTCGACCCGGCCGGTGACACGGCCGCTCCGGTGACCCTCGACGAGCGTGCCGACACCGGCTGGCACCGCAAGCCGCTGACCATCGGCTTCACCACCAACGACATCGGCACCGCCGGCGTGGCGGGCACCGAGTCGCGCCTCGACGCCGGCGCCTGGCAGAGCGGGGCGTCGCTGACGGTGCCGGCCTACGCCGATCACCACTTCGATGGCGAGCACACGGTGCTCTACTACAGCACCGACGCGGCCGGCAACCAGGAGCAGACCGAATCGCGGATGGTCGGCATCGACACCCTCGGCCCGGCCTGCGGCGTGCCGCGCGACAGCGTGGTCGACACCGGGGGCCGCGGCACGCTCTTCTTCATGGCGACCGACGAGATGAGCGGCGTCAAGAGCGTCACCGTCGCGATCAAGGATCGGCACGGCCGGGTGCTGCGCCGCTTCGTCGAGAGTGCCGGCGACTGGGAAGTGTTCGGCGAGGAGGTCCCGTACTACTACCTGCGTTTCAGCTGCGAGCTCAAGCCGGGCACCTACCGCGTCGTGGTCACCGCCACGGACCTGGCCGGCAACCACCAGGCGACGACCGGACGCGGCGTCCTGCGCGTCGTGCGCAAGGGCGCTCCGGTCTTCCACGCGCCGTGGTGGCCGGCGGGCCTCGAGTTCGGCACCTATAGGTTCGACCGCATGAACCGCGGCCTGCGGCCCGCGTGGCTGCTGCGCTTCGCCGGCGCGCCGACCATGGTGCGCGCGCCGCAGCATCGCGGCGCCTGGCATGCCGCCGAGTGGCCTGCGGTGCCGCGCAAGCACACCACGTAGCGCGCACAGACGAGGGAGGGCCGGGCGCGCGGCGCGCGCCCGGCCGGGGCGCCGGGGCGGCGGCCGCAGGCCGCCGCCCCGGCGCCGTCGTCTGCTCTGGTGACGCCGAGTGCCGCCCAAAGCGGCGCGCCCCCTAACGATGTGGCCGAACCGGCCGATGACCTGCAGTGATCGCGTGCCCACTGCGCCGCGCCCCCCGCCAGCCGAGGCGTCAGGAGGTGGTCCATGAAGCGCTGCCACAGCTGCGGGCTTTCGATCGGTGACACCGCCACGTTCTGCGCCACCTGCGGCGCAGCGGTCCCCGCTGCAGCGGCCTGTCCGCTCTGCGGCGCCGCGGCGGATCCCGACGAGCCCTTCGGGCTGTGCCCGGCCTGCGCCGGCGCCCTCGACCTGCTGGTGTCGGCCGACGGCGCCGAGGCGCCGGCCCTGAGCCTCGCCGCGGGGCCACTCGCCCGCGAAGTGCGCGCGACCGTGTCCACCGCCGTCTACTCGGCGGTCGCCGACGACGCCACCTGTCCCGAGTGCGCAGCCTGGGACGGGCGCGAGACCGGCGATGTCGACGAGGCCCTCGCCTGGGCGCCCAACCCGCACTGCAGCGCGCCGGGCGGCTGCCGCTGCCTCGTGCTGTTCGAGCACGAGCGGCTGGCTGCCGACGAGCCGCCTGCGTTCGTCGTGTTCGCCACCACCCGGTCGCTCGCCCCGACCGGCGCCGCGGTCGCGGCCTTCCACGTCGAGCAGCGCCGGCGCACGCTCGAGACCGAGAGCCGCGTCGCCGACGCTCTGACGCTCGCCGCCGAGGCGCGGGCCCGCGAGAAGCACGCTCCCTCCGACGCCGTCGCGCTCTACCGGCGGGCGCTCGAGATCCTGCTGGGGGCCCGCGACGAGGCCTTGGACGAGCGTCGCGTGCTCCACGAGCTGCCCGGCCTGTTCAACCGGCTGACCATCGTGCTCAAGGCGATGGGACGCGACGCCGAGGCGCTCGCCGAGGTCGAGCGTGCCTCGTCACTCGATCTGCTCGAGTGCGCCGACTGCGGCCGCAAGGCCGACCGCGACGCCCTGCGCAACCGCGGCGCACGCCTGCGCGAGCGCCTCGGCGAGCCCGTCGCCGCGGCCGTCTGAGCGACTCGGCGGCGCTGCCGCGCCGCCGGAGCCGGCGCGACTACCTTTCGCGCCTGTCGGACCGAGCGCCTCCGCGCCGCCGTTCGGCAGCCTCGACGCGCCGCACTCGCGGCCGGGCCCTCCCCGGGTATACTCGGCTCTCGAGGCCCGCGCCGGCGCCGCTCCGCGCGCCTCGCCAGACGACGCGCCGACCGGGAGGCCCCCTTGGACGTCCTCATCGCCGACCAGAAGCTGGTCACCGAACTGCTGCCCATGAGCGAGGCCGTCGCGGTCATGCGCGACGCGCTGCGCCGGCTTCGGGAGCCCGACACGCTCCTGCCGCTGCGCGACGTCGTCGCGCTGCCGGGCGGCGAGCGCGTCCTCAGCCTCATGCCGGCGTACCTCGGCGGCGCCGGGACGCTCGGCGTGAAGGTGATCACCGGCTTTCCGGCCAACTTCGGCGGCGAGTACGACACCCACCAGGGCGTCGTGCTCGTCTTCGACGACGACCACGGCAGGCTGCGGGCGATCGTCGACGCCACCTCTATCACCGCCATCCGTACCGCCGCCGTGAGCGGCGTGGCGACCGACCTGCTCGCGGCGCCCGGCGCCGGCGACCTCGCGCTGATCGGCGCCGGTACGCAGGCGCACACCCACCTCGCCGCCATGGCCTGCGTGCGCCCGCTGCGGCGGGTGCGCGTGTTCAGCCTGCCGGCCGGCAGCGCCGAGGAGTTCGCCCGGCGCGAGGAACGAGGTACCGGGCTCACCGTCGAGGTCGCCGGGTCGGCCGAGGAGGCCGTGCGCGGCGCCGACATCGTCTGCACCGTGACGACGGCGACGGAGCCGGTGCTGCGCGGCGAGTGGCTCGCGCCGGGCGCCCACATCAACGCCGTCGGTGCCTATTCGCCGACCACCCGCGAGCTCGATACGCGGGCTGTCGCGCGCGCCCGCCTGTACGTCGACCGCCGCGAGGCGACGCGCAGCGAGGCGGGCGAGTTCCTGCTCGCGCAGGCCGAAGGCGCGATCGGCGACGATCACATCGTCGGCGAGATCGGCGAGGTGCTGACCGGCGCGGCGCCGGGTCGCGGCGCGCCCGACGAGATCACCTTGTTCAAGTCGCTCGGTTTGGCCGTCGAGGACCTCGCTGCCGCGCGTCACGTGCTCGACAAGGCGCGCGAACGCGGTGCCGGCGCCTGGCTCGAGATCGGCGGGCGCCGCTTCGGCAGCACGGCCGGCGACTAGACCAGGCGCGCAGCGAAGCCACGCATGCCTGAGCGGCGACGACGAAGTCGATCGCCGAACCGTCAGGCCGGCCTCGCCCGGGGCGGCGCCGCCGGCGACGGTTCGCTACAATAGGCATGATGCTCCCGTGGCGATGAAGCCCCCCGACACTGGTCGACAGCAGCCCGTCGTGCCGGGGACATCGACCATCCCCGGCGCCGCGACGGCGCCGCTCGAGCTCGTCGCCCGCGTGGCGGGCGTCCCCGACTTCGTCCTGCCGTTCCTCGACCGCTTCTACGAGCCCGCCGAGGCCACTCTGGTCGCGGCGCTCGCCGGCGGACCGCTCGGCGTGGTCGCGCTGCGCCGGCGGCTCGCGCCGGCGGCCGCGCCCGCCGAAGTGCGGGCGTTCCTCGAGCGGGCCTACCGGCGAGCGGTGGTCGAGCGGGCCCCTCGCAGGCGTTACCGGGTCGCCTCGTTCCACGACCGCTTCGTGGTGTGGACCTTCTTCGAGGGCTGGCTCGACCTGCCCGACGACGTCCGCGAGCGGTTGCGCGAGTGGGAGCTTGCCTACTACGTCGAGCACGCCCGCCCGTTCGTCGACGCCGCCAAGGCGGGGCTGCCGGTCGAGCCGATCGAGAACATGACCTATCTGCTGCTCGACGAGGTCGAGGATATCCTGCGCGCTCAGGAGCACATCTACCTGTATCCGTGCGACTGCCGCACGATCATGGGCCGCTGCCGCAAGCCGACGCTCAACTGCCTGCGCTTCGAGGGTCCGCACGGCCACTGGCACGATCTCGGCTGGGAGATCTCGGTGGAGCGCGCCGTCGAGAACGCCCGCGAGCACAGCCGCCTCGGCCTCATGCACACCGGCGGCCTGCCGGGCAGCGCCATGCGCGGTATCTGCACCTGCTGCTCCGACTGCTGCTTCCCGCAGCTCGCCGGCAAGCGCCTCGACGCCGTCAAGCTGTGGCCGCTGACGCGTTACGTGGCACGCATCGACACGGGCTCGTGCGACGGCTGCAACCGCTGTGTGGCGCGCTGTCCGTTCGACGCGATCGTCCGCGCGGGGCGGCCGCCCCGGGGCGATACGGCGCCGCCGGCTGTCGATCCCGCGCTCTGCCGCGGGTGCGGCGTGTGCGCGACCGGCTGCCGCGCCGACGCCGTCGTCATGGACCCGCTGTGAGCGTCGCCCGCCGCTGACGGCCACCCGCCTGCGGGTGCGTGCTCCGGCCGACGCCCGCCGCGCTCAGACCTCCGCTCACGCCACCCGCCCTCGCGCGGACCGCGCTCGCCATGGTTTCGCGAACCCCCTCCTACGATTACACTGAAGGGGAAGTTCGTGAGCGCCGCCGCGGAGCTGCCGGCGCGTCGCGCGAAGGCGACCCGCGCCGCGGGTCCGAGGAGCGGAGGATGCTCGCGTGAAGAAGCTCGTCGCCGGTTGGATCCTGGTAGCCGTGCCCGTCGCAGCGGTGCTGCTCGCGGTCGCCTTCCTCACGCTCGTACCGTCGCATGCCACCGCCCTTGGCTCGACCGCGTCCGACCCGAGCCCCGGCCCGTCCGGCAGCGTGAGCCCCTCCCCGAGCCCGTCCGACAGCACGAGCCCGTCGCCCACTCCGACGCCGTCGCCGCTGCGCTTCGGCTCGGTGACGCCCAAGAACAAGGCCGCGAACGTAGCCTTCTCGAGTCGCATCACGGTCAAGTTCTCGAGGGCGCTGGCCGCCGACACGCCGCTGCCGCGTCTCAAGCCCCGCGTGCCGGGCGCCTGGAAGGTCGCCGGCTCGACCCTGCAGTTCGTGACGACGGGCCACCTGCCCGTGTACGCGAAGGTGACCGTCACCATCCCCGGCGGGGCCGCGGGCGTGCTCGCCGCCGACGGCGGCCGGCTTGCCGCCACCCGCACGGCCTCGTTCACGGTGGGCGGACCGTCGTCCGTGCTGCGCCTGCAGCAGCTCCTCGCCGAGGTCGGCTACCTGCCGCTGCGCTTCTCAGTGCCGTCGGGCACGGGCAGCGGGACCGTCTCGGCGATCAGCCGGGAGCCCGCCGCGCTCGACCTCGTCTCGCTGAAGCCGCTGTCCGGCACCTTCAAGTGGCGCTACCGCCACATCCCGACGACCCTGTCGGCGATCTGGAAGCGCGGGCGGTCGACGGTGCTGATCCGCGGGGCGGTGATGGAGTTCGAAGCCGACCACCACCTGGCGACCGACAGCGTCGCCGGCCGCGCGGTCTGGACCGACCTGCTCAAGGACGCCTCTCACCACAAGGCCACCAGGCGCGCGTATCGCTACCTCGAAGTCTCGACGGCCATCCCCGAGACGCTGCGGGTGTGGTCCGACGGCCGCACCATCTACCGCAGCCTCTGCAACACGGGCATCGCGGTCCGACCGACCGCGTACGGCACGTTCCCGGTCTACGCCCGCTACCTGTCGACCACGATGAGCGGCACCAACCCCGACGGCAGCCACTACAGCGACCCGGGCGTGCCCTACGTCGCCTACTTCAACGGCGGCGACGCGGTGCACGGCTTCATCCGCGGCTCCTACGGCTGGCCGCAGAGCCTGGGCTGCGTCGAGCTGCCCTACGGCCCGGCCGCCGTGGTCTACCGGTACGACCCGATCGGCACGCTCGTCTGCGTGTCCTGACGCGGGATCGGCGCCGCGGCACGGCCGTGCCGCGGCGCCGATCCGTGCGCCTGCGCCTGATCGCCCTGGTCTAGGCAGCCGGCCCCGTGGCGAGCTGCACTGTGGTCGAGTGCTGGCCGCCGGCCTGGTCGACCCAGCCGAGGGTGACCTTGTCGCCGGGGTGGTACGTGCCGAGCAGGCTGCTGAGCGCCGTGGGCGAGCTCACCGTCTGGCCGTCGAGCGTCACGATGGTGTCGCCGCCGGTCAGGCCCGCCTGCGATGCCGGTGAGCCCGACAGCACGCCGACCACGACGGCGCCGCTCGACTGGCCGCCGGCGCCGCCGAAGCCCTGGTCCGTCGACGTGAGCTGCACGCCGAGGAACGCGGTCGCGCCGATGTGGATGGACGCCGACGACTGGCCGCCCTCGATCTGAGCCACGATCTGCGTGGCCGTGTCGATCGGCACGGCGAAGCCCTGGGTCTGCGTCGACTGGAACGAGTACTGGCTCGAGGCCGCCGTGTCGATGCCGACCACGCGGCCGCTCGAGTCGACGAGCGGACCGCCCGAGTCGCCGGGCTGGATCGCGGCGTTGGTCTGGAACAGGCCGGTGAGCTGCTCCGACGAGGCGCTGGTCTCGTCGCTTGCCACGATCTGCTGATCGACGGCCACGATGCTGCCGGCCGCCGCGCTCGGGGTGCCGCCCGTGCCGCCGGCGTTGCCGATCGCCACGACCGCCTCGCCCACCGCGACCGCAGACGAGTCGCCCAGGGTGGCCGTCGTCAGGCCCGAGGCGTCCTTGAGCTGGATCACGGCGATGTCGTGGGTGCGATCGTAGCCGACCACGGTGGCCGTGTAGGAACGACCGTTACCGACGTCGGTCGCGCTGATCGCGGTCGCGCCGGAGACGACGTGGTTGTTGGTCAGCACCAGGCCCGACGACGTGAGCACGATGCCCGTCGCGGCCGCCCGTCCGCCCTGATAGCCGAGCGCCACGTTGATGTCGACGAGGGCGGGGTCGACGCGCGCGGCGATCGCCGCCTTGCCCGAGAGCGCGCGGCCCGCCGTCGCCGAGCTCGTCGAGCGCGACGCGCCGCCGGTGCTCGCACCGTTCGTGCCGTTCGCGGCCGGGCTGCGGATCGACGTGACCTGACTCGACTGCCAGAAGCCCTGGCTGATGGCGACGCCGAGGAACGCGGCGATGGCGACAAGGGCGGCCGCCGCCGTGAACCTGGCGAAGAGGTGACGCCGGCGGGGCGGCCGGCCCGTGGGGCCGGCCGCCCCGCCGGCAGGCGGAGGTGTCCAGGCGCCGCCGGCGCCCGGCCAGCCGCCCTCGGGCAGGCTCCAGGCCGTGTTGGGGGCGGCGTGAACGTCGCCTGCTCGGTCTGTGTTCCGGGCCTCCACGGGCTCACCCGGCGGGATCGGATCGGACATCGTGCCTCCACAATGATCGCTGCTCACCCACAATCTTCCCCGGCGGACCGTGAACCGCGCCGCCCGCGGGAGCCCTGCGCTCGGGACAGTTGTAACCAGCCGGGCTTGGCAGCCTCTGAGGGCTTCCTTTGAGTCTCCTGAGAGTGCCGCCGGCCGCCACGGCGGCCCCGGCAGGAGAACGCGGCGGTCGGTCGAACAGCACGCCAGAGACGAGGACAAGGCATGGGGATCGAGGGCGCGAGGGCCCGGCACAGCCATGAACGGAGACGAACAGACGTGAGTGACGCCCTGCGCCTGCGCCTGCCGCTCACGCGCGTCGCGGCCAAGCGCATGCGAAGCTCGATCGCCGGCCTGCTGTCCGAGAACGGCGTGCCCGCCAGGGCCGCCCGCGAGGTCCTTCTCGCCGCCGACGAAGCGTTCATCAACGCATTCATGCACAGCGGCGACGTCGCCGGCCTCGTCGACGTGCGCGCCGAGGTCGGTGCCGGCCGCGTGGTCGTCGAGATCCGTGACCGCGGCTGCGGCTTCGACCCGCGCTCGATCGACGTCAAGGCCGTCCCCGACCCCCTGGCGACGCACGGTCGCGGCTTGTTCCTCATCCACCACCTCATGGATGATGTCGAGGTGCGCTCGCGCAAACAGGGCAGCGGCACGCTCGTGCGCATGGTGAAGGGCTTCTCGCGGCGCCGTACCAGGGTCGCCGGCCTCACGGACTAGGCGCACCACGAAGCCACGCCCGCCTGAGCGCCGACGACGAAGTCGCTCGGCGGCACCAGGCGCACCACGAAGCCACGCCCGCCTGAGCGCCGACGATGCAGTCGCTCGGCCGAACTGAACGGCACCGAAAGGAGACCGATGGCAACCGACGGGAAGACGGCCCTGGGCGTCCACCCCGCGCTCCTGAAGCACGAGGAGGAGCGCCTCCAGCATGTGCAGTCGAGGGTCGCCGACGCGATCACGACCTTCGCCGGGTCGATGACCTTCGTCTACGTCCACATGGTGTGGTTCTTCATCTGGATCGTCTTCAGGGTCGAGAAGTACCCCTTTGGTCTCTTGACGATGATCGTCTCGCTCGAAGCCATCTTCCTGTCGACCTTCGTCATGATCAGCCAGAACCGGGCCGACGCGCGACGTCAGGTGCTGGCCGACGCGCAGTGGCAGACGGTCCAGACCGAAGAGCAGCAGAACGAGAAGATCATCGGGCTCTCCAACCAGATCCTCGAGCTCACGACCGCCATCCACAAGATGACGAACGAGCTCCAGACGCTGACGAGCGACAGGGCTTCGTCCTGAGACCCGGCGCTCCGCGAGCCGCCGTTGTCCGGTGGTCGACACGGAGCCGGTGGGCGCGGGCGGCGCGGCGGGTATCACCCCGACGGGGGCCGTCCCGCCGCACGACGCGGGTCGCGCAGGGGCGAGCGAACGGGAGGTAGCAAGACATGGACGACAGGCGAGGCGAGACGGGCTCACCGCCGCGCGACGACGAGCACACCTTCGTGTACCGCGGCGACGTCGTCGGGGATCGCAGCGAGCGTCTGTTCGACCGCCAGGGCGGCTGGGCGGCGCACAACTGGACCTGGCTGCTCGCCCTCGGGGTGATCGCCGTCGTCTTCGGCATCGTCGTGCTCAGCCACGCCTTCGGCAGCCTCGGCGCGCTGGTCTGGCTCACGGGCCTCTTCCTGCTCTTCATCGGCGTCGCCCAGCTCCTTACCATGCGGCGCGGCGGCGCGCCGCGCTCGCACCTGCTGGGCGCCGCGGTCGCGCTCATCGGCGGGATCGTGCTGCTCGCCTGGCCCGGCGAGACCCTCACCGTGCTGGCCGTCATCGCGGGTGTGACGGTGCTCGTCTGGGGCATCGTGCGCGCGGCGGCGGCGTTCGGCCGGCCCTACGAGACGCGCACGCACGACGTCGTCATGGGTATCGCGCTGATCGTCGCCGGCGCCGTCATGATCGCTTGGCCGGGGGCCACCATCACGCTGATCGGCGTCGTCGTGGGGCTCTGCGGCGTCGTCTGGGGGGCGGTCATGATCGGCGGCGCCTTCCGCCTGCGCTCCGCCGGACGCCGCTGGCGCGACCTGCACGGGCGCTCGCGCATCGCGCGCTGACCGGCGCTCGCGGCGCGCATCGCACGCCCGCCGCGTGATCGTCCACTTGCGGCGACGGTCGTTCCGTCCGGTCCCGCTGTCGACCTCTTTACAGGAGTCGTATGCTTCCCCTAGGAAACAGGCGACGTCTGGGGGGAGCTCATGGCACGCTGGCGCGCATTTGCCTTCTGCGTGATCGCGACGATCGGCGGCGCGCTCGCGCTCGCGACGCCGGCCGCGGCACTCGTGCCCGACGGCCAGCACGGCTGGGTCTGGCAGATGCCGCAGCCGGCGGGCGACCTGAGCGCGGTCACCTTCGCCACGGCGACCGACGTCTGGGCTGTGGGGAGTGGCGGTGCCATCCTCCACAGCACCGACGCCGGCACGTCGTGGGCCGGCACGTCGAGCGGCACCGACGCCGACCTGTGGTCGGTGTGTTTCACCGACGCCGAGCACGGCTGGGCCTGTGGCGGCTCGGCCGACGGTTCGGGCGCGATCGTGGCGACGACCGACGGCGGCACGTGGGTCGACCGCACGCCGGCGGGGTCGGCCGCCACGCTCATGAACGTCAGCTTCGCGACGGACACGGACGGCTGGGTCGGCACCGGCAGCGGCGCGGTCCTGTCGACCACCGACGGCGGCCTCACCTGGAAGACCGTCAAGATCGGCACGTACAAGGGTGACACGGCTGTCGACCTCCTCGACGCCACCCACGGCTGGGTCGGCGGCACGAAAGGCCGCGTCTGGCGTACGACGAACGGCGGGACGAGCTGGACAGCCGAGACCACCGGCTTCGCGAGTGGCGCGCAGGTCGAGAAGCTCGTCTTCGTCGACCGGCTCCATGGCTGGGCCTTTGCCGAGGTCGACGACTGGGACTCGACCGCCCTGCGGGTCACGAGCGACGGCGGCCTGCGCTGGCGCGCCGTTCCGCAGGCGAGCTCTCAGGCGAGCGACGTGGCCGTCGGGGGCCGGGCGAGCGCCATGCTGCTCAGCTACGACGCGAGCGAACCCCTCGGAGCCGACGAGGACCCGGTGTACGAGGCAGAAAACCAGACGACGCTGTTCCTGCGCACGAGCGACACCGGCACGCGCTGGCAGGAGTCGCAGGTCGCCGCGCCCCTCGGACTCTGGGCGGTGGCCGTGCGCGGTGACGCGGTCTGCTGCGTCGGCGACGGCATCCTGACGTCGGCCGACGGGGGCGCAACGTGGCGCGCGGCCTCGTCGGGCCAGGACTATCAGTTCGTGGGCGCCGACGCGGTGTCGGCGACCGACGTCTGGGCGGTCGACGGTGCCGGCGCCCTGCTGCACTCGACCGACGGGGCGCGCTGGTCCGAACCGTCCGACCCGGCCAGCCCGGTGCGGCGCTGGTTGAACGCCCTGTCCGGCGTGAGCTTCTCCGACGCGAGCGACGGCTGGGTCGTCGGAGAAGACTCCAGCATGGACGGCATCATCCTTCACACGAGCGACGGCGGCACGACGTGGTCGCCGCAGGCCTCACAGCTCAGCGGCCCGCTCCAGGCCGTGCAGTTCGTCGACGCGACGCACGGCTGGGCGGTGAGTGCCGAGCCGGGCATGGGGTCGGGTTCGAACGACGCGATCGAGCGCACGACGAACGCGGGAGCGACCTGGGTGCCCCAGTACGTCGCCAACATGGTCCTTCTCACGAGCCTCGACTTCTCGAGCGACGATGTCGGCTGCGTCGCCGGCGGCTACGTGCCCAACGGCAACGGCTCAGAGGTCCCGGCGGTCTTCCGTACGACAGACGGCGGTCAGAGCTGGATCAGGGCGACCATACCCCTGAGCAGTGGCGAACAGGGGACGATGAGGAGCCTCTCGTTCGCCGACCCCGACGATGGCTGGGCGGTCACGGCCGCCTACACGCGCATCTCGGCATACGAGTACGAGGAGACCGACACCGTCGTGAGCACGACCGACGGCGGCGCCACCTGGGCGACGGTGCCCGGGCTCTCCGACGTCTACGCCCAGAGCGTGTGCTTCAGCGACTCCCAGCACGGCTGGGTCGGGGCCGCCGAGGGTGTGTACGGGACGACCGACGGCGGCGCCGACTGGCAGCAGGTGGCCGGCGCCGGCGACGTCAATGCGATCGTCGCCGCCGACGCGCAGCACGTCTGGGCGTTCGGCTACGACTCGCTGGTCTCGTCCGTCGACGCGCCGGACGCCGACACGGCCGCCCCGGTCACCCTGATCCAGGGGCCGGCGGCGCTGCCGCGCTGGCATCGCGGCGCGGTGACGATTCCCTTCACCGCGAGCGACACGGGGGGATCCGGCCTGGACCTCACCCAGTCCAGCGTCGACGGCGGCACCTGGACGCCCGGAGACAGCGTCGAGCTGCAGGCGCCGGCCAGTCACGCCGACGACGGCCTGCACACGGTGCTCTACCGCTCCTCGGATCTGGCGGGCAACGTCGAGCAGACCGAGAGCGTGAACGTGGGGATCGACACGCTCGGGCCGGTCTGCGGCGCGCCGGCCGACAAGCCGGTCGACAGCGGCGGCTGGGGGATCCTGCGCTTCAAGGCGACCGACCATACGAGCGGCGTGGCGAAGGCCGTGATCACGATCGTGAACTCCCGCGGACGGGTCGCGAAGCGCTTCGTCGAGCGGCCCGGCGACTGGTCGACGGGTTCGACGCCGTCGTACTTCTGGCTCAAGTTCCGCTGCACGCTGAAGCCGGGGAGCTATCACGTGGTGGTACGCGCCACCGACCTGGCCGGCAACCCGCAGCAGAAGGTGGCGCGCGGCGTGCTGCACGTGGTGCGCGGCGGGGCGCCGGCGGTGACGTATCCGTGGTGGCCGGCGGGGTTGCCCGGCAACTTCGCGCCGCGCCACGACGGTCCGTTCACCCGCCTGGCGGCAGGTCGGGTCGGCCCGCTGCTCGGACCGCTCGGTCGCGCGCTGCTGCTGCGCCAGCTGCGGTAGGCGACGGGCCGCGGGGGCGCGGGCGGGCGGGGCTGCACAGCCCCGCCCGCCCGCGCCCCCAGCGCGCCCGTTCGGGAACGGGCAGAATGGGACCATGAGCAGCTCAGTGGTCTGCCCGTCCGCCCGCCGGGGCGCCGCATGACGGCGCTCCTGGCCCACGCCTTCGTCGCGGCCGCGCTGCACGGCGTGCTGCGCGAGGTGGCCGACCAGGTCGGCCGGCACGGTCTCGTCATCCTCTTCGCGCTGATCGCGGCCGAGAGCTTCGGTTCGCCGCTGCCCGGCGAGGTCTCCCTGCTCGTCGGCGCCTACGAGGCCCAGCGCGGGCATATCGCGCTGTCGTCGGTGCTGCTCGTCGGGGTCGCCGCGGCGATCGCCGGCGACAACCTCGCGTATGTCGTCGGTCGCGGCGCGGGCCGGCCGCTGATCGAGCGTCTGCTGCGGGTCTTCCACCTGCCGCGCTCGTACCTGGATCGCATCGACGCCTACTACCTCGGGCACGCGGCGCTCACGGTGATGATCGCGCGCCAGGTCTCGCCGCTACGCGGCCTCGCCGCGCTGTCGGCCGGCGGCACCCGCGTGCGCTGGCGCCGCTTCTTCCTGGCCAACGCCGCGGCCTGCACCCTGTGGGCGACCGCGGTGACGCTGCTCGCGACGCTGCTCGTGCGTCACCTCGACCAGGTGGAGGACGACCTCGACCTGTTCGGCGCGATCGCCGCCGCGGCCGTCGTGGCCGCCGCCGCGGGGCTGGTGTGGCGGCACCGCCGACGCGAGGCGCGGCGCAGGGCGACCGCGCTTGCCGCCCGCGAGATACGCGACGAGGGCGTCTCCGCAGGCCGCGTCGTCGAGGTCGCCCCTCCTGCCCAGGACGCGCCCCACGAGGGCGTTCCCGCGGGCCACATCGTCGAGGTCGCCTCTTCCGCGCATGAGCTGGGCGACGAGCGCGACCCGGTGGCCTGCCCCCTCGAGGCCGTGCGGGACGACGAGGAGCGCGGGACCCGCTAGGATGAACGCGCCCGACCGGGGCCGCCGCCCGTTCGCGACCGGGCGGCGACCGCGGCACACGCGCGAGAAAGGCTGGCCCGCGAGATGACCTCGATGCTGCCCGCGATCGACGGGCTCCTCCTCGACATGGACGGCGTGCTCACCGTCTCGTGGGAGCCGTTGCCCGGCGCCGTCGATGCCTTCGCGCGGTTGCGCGCCGCCGGCCTGCCGCTGCGCATCCTCACCAACACGACCGGGCGCAGCCGCGCCGCCATCGCCGGTGGCCTGCGCCGGTCCGGTCTCGAGATCGCCGACGACGAGGTGCTGAGCGCCGCCGTGGCGGCCGGCGCCTACCTGCGGACCGCATGGCCCGGCGCCCGCGTGTTCCTGCTGGGCGACGCCAGCGTCGAGGACCTGCCCGGCGTCGACCTGGTCGGCCTCGACGACCACCCCGACGTCGTGCTCATGTCGGGCGCCGACGAGTCGTATCGCTTCGAGACCATGAACCGCGTCTACCGGCTGCTGCTCGACGGCGCCGCCTTCGTGACCATGCACCGCACGATGGCCTGGCTCACGAGCGACGGCATCTGCCTCGACGCCGGCGCCTATGTCGTCGGTCTCGAGCGCGCCCTCGGTCGTCCCGCGGTGGTGACCGGCAAGCCCTCACCCGACTTCTTCGCCGCCGGCCTCCGCCTGCTCGGTCTGACCGCCGACCGCGTCGCCATGGTCGGCGACGACATCGACGGCGACGTGCTGGCGGGGCAGGCCGCCGGTCTGACCGGCATCCTGGTGCGCACCGGCAAGTTCCGTCCCGAGGTCCTCGAGCGGGCCGCCGGCGCGCCCGACCGGGTGGTCGACTCGATCATCGACGTCCCCGGGCTGCTCGGTCTCTGAGCCGCCGCCCGCGGCGCCCGGTCTCAGCCCGCCCTCAGCAGTCGCTCGTACTCGCCGGGGTCGTAGCCGGGCACCACGCGGCCGTCGATCTTCACGAACGGAAAGCCGGTCGCGCCGTGGGCGCGCAGCTCGGCCGCGACCTTGGCCTGCAGATCCGGGCCGGCCATGTCGTACTCGACGACGAGCGGCGCGATGCCGCGCGCCCTGAAGAACGCCTTGGCGCGCGCGCACCACTGGCACGTCGTGAGCGAGTAGATGACGACCGTGGGTCTTGCGTGTGTGTCCGTGCCGCCTCCCATCCGGGACACCGGACGTCCGTGCCGCCTGCCGTCCGGGGCCGCGATCCTTGCGGCCTCCAGTCCGAGTCGCGGTCCCCGCGGCCTCCAGCCGCGATGTCCACCCTGGTATACCCCGGGGGGAACGTCACCTCGTCGCATGGTCTAGAATCATGGGATTCTTCCGGAAATACGGATAGAATCGTTGCAACGCGCCAGCGGCAGGGCAGGGGGGACATGCCGACGATCGAACGCTTCACCGTCACCGCCGAGATCATCTCCGACCTCACGGCGAGCCTCGTGCTCGACGACGTGCTCGCCAGCGTTGCGCGCCGCACGGCCGAGATCCTCGACCTCTGGGAGTGCGACATCTACGACTACCGGGCCGGCGAGAACTGCACGGTCGCCATTGCCCTATGGGCCCGCGAGCCGCACCCGGCCGACGGCGACTGGGTCGGCTCGATCGCCACGCTCGACGAGCAGCCCACCTTCGCCCGCGCGCTGTGCGAGCATCGCACGATCGAGAACCGCATCGACGACCCCGAGCTGCCGGCGATCGAGCGCGAGCGCATGGAGTTCTGGGGCGAGACGACCTGCCTGCTCGTGCCGCTCGTCTTCAAAGACGAGGCGATCGGCTGCCTCGAGCTCGTCGAGAAGCGCGCCGTGCGCCATTTCAGCGACGAGGAGCGCGCCCTGGCCGGCACGCTGGCCGCCCTGGCGGCGGTCGCCATCCAGAACGCGCGCCTCTACGGCGACGTCGAGCACCTCGCCATAACCGACGGCCTCACCGGCCTCTACAACCACCGCTACTTCTACGACCGCCTCGCCCAGGACGTGGCCCGCGCGCAGCGCTACGAGCTGCCGCTCTCGCTGCTCATGATCGACATCGACGACTTCAAGTCCTACAACGACCGCTGCGGGCACCGCGCCGGCGACGCGCTGCTGCGCGAGCTCGGGCGCGTCCTCAAGAGCCAGACGCGCCAGCAGATCGACCTGGTGGCGCGCTACGGCGGCGAGGAGTTCGCCGTCATCCTGCCGAGCACCGGCATGGCCGGCGCCGCGTGCGCCGGCGAGCGCCTGCTCGACGCGGTCAACGCCGGCGGGCTCAGGACCGACGGCGTCGGCCCCGACGCCGCGGCCGCGCCCGGCGACGCACGCGCCGACGGCGGCAGCGGCGCGGCGAGCGTCGTGGGCGAGCGCATCCGCACGAGCATCGAGGGCGAGACCTTCGGCACCGGCCAGGCGCCGCCGGTGATCACCGTGAGCATCGGCGTGGCCAGCCTGCCCGAGCACGCGGTCACCGCCGACGGCCTGGTCGACGAAGCCGACCGCGCCTTGTACCGGGCCAAGCGCCTGGGCAAGAACCGCGTCGAGGTCGACGCCGGCTGACCGCGGTCGGGCGCGCCTCGCCGGCCGCGCTCACCGATCGCCCGCACCAGCTCGCCACGCCACACCGCTCGGAATTCAAGGCTGCGCGCCCCGCGGTCGACCTTTCCTGAAGAAGGACCGAAGCGCGGGGCCGATCGCCCGGCGCGGTACGACGGCGGGGACGATCCATGAGAAGGTTGACGGCGCCGATCCTGGTGAGCTGCGCGGCGGCGTGCGTGCTGGCGCGCCTCGTGTGGCCGTCCGCCGGCCTGCTCGCCGAGCTCGTCGCGCCGCTCGCGGCGCTCTTCGCCTGGGTCGCCTGGCGGGCCGACGGCGCCCGCGTCGCGGCCGCCGCGCGGGCGGCGGCCGACGACGGGCGCCGCTGCGAGGCCCTCTTCGAGGCCTGCGGCGGCATGGCGTGCGCCTTTCCCCTGACCGCCGATGGCCGGCCGGGCCGCCTGCAGCGGGTCAACGAGACCGCCTGCATGTCCCTCGGTCAGCCCCGCACCGCCCTGCTCGAGATGGGCGCCGACGAGCTGTTTGCCCCCGAGGTGCGCAGCGCCGTGCTGCGGCGCCTGCCGGCGCTCGACTCGGCCGAGAGCCTCACCTTCGAGAGCACCTACGTGGCGGCCGACGGGCACCGCCTGCCGGTCGAGGTCTCGCTGCGCCGCGTCGACACGGCCGCGGGGCGGCTGTGTCTGGCCGTGGCGCGCGACCTGACCACACCCCTCGAGATCGCGGCGCCGCCGGGCGGGCCGGCCGGCACCGATGGGCTCACCGGTCTCGCGAGCCGCCTCGAGTTCTTCGCCGCCGTGCCCGAGGTGCGCAAGCGGGCACGCCGGCTGGGCGCGCGGGTGCTCGTCATGCACGTCGAGATCGGCGGCCTGGCCGACGCCAACGACCGGCTTGGCCACGCCGCCGGCGACGCGCTCGTCCAGGCGGCGGCCGCGACCCTGCGCGCGAGCTTCCGCGACGACGACCTTCTCGCGCGGCTCGGCGGCGACGAGTTCGTCGCGCTGGCCGTCCTGGGTCGCGGCGCCCGGCGGCTGCCCTGGTCCGACATGGTCGCCCGGTTCGACGCGGCGGTGGCCGAGCGGCAGGCCGAGCTCGCCGGCGAGCTCGTGTTCACCGTGCGGCGCGCGAGTCGCGTCGCCGGCTGGGAAGAGCTCGACGACGTCGACGGCCTTCTGGCGCGCACGCGGGCCGGGCTGCGCCCGCACTCGGTGGCCGGCCGGCGGCGCGCGGCCGTCGCGCTCGAGAGCTGACGCGCCGCGAGACGCGCCCCCGAGCGGGCGGGCGGGTCACGGCGTAGGTTCGACCGTCGGGGCTGTCGTGGTCGGCGCCACGCTCGGCGCCGGCGCAGGCGTGGTGGTCTTCGGCGTCGGAGCCGAGGGCGGGGCGGGCGTGGTCGATGTCGGCGCCGTCGTCGGCGCCACGATCGGCGCCGTCGTCGGCGCGGGGCCGCTCACCGAGTAGTGGCCTTGCCACGGCCGGTAGTGCGGCATCTCGGCCGGGCGGGCGAAGTCGGGCACCGCGCGGCTGCCGAAGACCATCTCGTAGTAGCGTCCCCAGATCGGCACGCAGTAGGTGGCGCCCTGCACGCCGGGCATGGCGATCTCGGCCTGCGGGTAGCCCATCCAGACCGCGGTGGCCAGCAGCGGGTCGAAGCCGCAGAACCAGGCGTCGGCCGAGTTCTCAGTGGTGCCGGTCTTGCCGGCCGCGACGCCGGTGTAGTAGCTCGGCATGGCAGCGGCCGTGCCGTAGCGCGTGTTGCCGGCGAGGATCTGGTCGACCACGTAGGCCACCCCGGCCGGGATGGCGCGCACCCCGTGCACGCGGGCGCGGCTCACCCTGCCGTTGGGAAAGACGACCCGCGCGATCGCCTGGGGGGCGTGCCGCACGCCGAGATCGGCGAAGGTGGCGTAGGCGTCGGCCACCTCCAGGGGGCTGACCGCCTCGCTTCCCAGCACGATCGAGGGGTAGGGCTTCAGCGGGCTGGTGATGCCGGCGGCGTGGGCCACGCGCACGATGTTGGCCGCCCCCACGTCCATGGCGAGCTGGGCGTAGACCGTGTTGTCGGAGGCCCAGGTGGCCTGGACCAGGTTGATGCGCCCGGCGTAGGTGTGACCGAAAGTCGAGACGTTCCACACCTGGCCGAAGGGCAGCGGGATGCTCAGGGGCTCCGAGGTGTAGTAGGTGGTGGCCGGATCGGCGCCCTGCTCGACGGCCGCCGCCAGAGCGAAGGGCTTCATCGCGGAGCCGAGCTGACGGTGCGCCTGGAAGGCGAGGTCGAACTGCACCTTCCTGGGGTCGAGCGTGGTCGTCATCGCGCGGATGAAGCCGGTCTTCGGGTCGATCGAGACCAGCGCGCCGGCCGGACCGGCGGGCAGGGTCTGCTTCATCGCCGCGAGGGCGTCGTGTTGCAGGCGCACGTCCAGGGTCGTGTAGACGTTCAGGCCGCCCTCGAAGGTCTCGGTCGCGCCGTAGCGGGCCACGAGCTGGGCCGTGACGTAGTCGACGAACCAGGCAGCGTCCGCGGCGACGCCGGGCTCGGGAGTGCGATAGACGCGCAGGGGGCTGCGCGAGGCGGCGGCCGCCTGGGCCCTCGTGATGTAGCCCTGGGCGACCATGTCGGCAAGCACCGTGTCGCGCCGCGCCAGGGCGTCCTGCGGGTCGTAGATCGGCGAGTAGCCGTTCGGGTCCTGGGGCAGGCCGGCCAGCAGGGCGGCTTGGGCCAGGGTGAGCCTGGAGACGCTCTCGTGGAAGAAGGTCTGGGCCGCGGCCTGCACGCCGTAGGCGCCCTGGCCGTAGTAGACGGTGTTCAGGTAGGCGGTGAGGATGCGGTCCTTGGACCAGCGGTCGGTGAGCTCCCAGGCGAGGATGGCCTCCTGGACCTTGCGCTGCAGCGTCTCGCTGTCGTTCAGATAGGCGTTCTTGACGTACTGCTGCGTGATGGTGCTCGCACCCTGGGCCGGTCGCCCGCTCTGCAGGTCGGCGATCGCGGCGCGCACGATACCGTGCAGGTCGAGGCCGTGGAAGTCGCTGTAGAAACGACGGTCCTCGACCGCGACCGTGGCCTGCTTCATAGCGGTGGGGATCTGCGCGCTCGTCGCGTTGATGCGGTCGATCGGCCCGTGCAGCCGCGCGATCAGGTGGCCCTGACGGTCGTAGATCCGGGTCGTCTGGACGGGCGCTCGCTGCACGAGCGACGAGATCGCCGGCGTGCCGCTCGCGAGGCCGACGAAGGCCCGGCCGAGCAGGGCCGCGCCGGCGGCGGCGGCGAGCAGCGCGAGCAGCACGACGAAAACGACCCAGCGCGTGCGGTGCCGCTGCGGTGGCACAGGCCGTCGCCCGGCCGCTCGCCGCATGCTCTGCGTCACCCTCATGTCGCCGCCTCGTCGCGCGCCGTCATCGCCGTCAGCTCGACGCCGTCAGGCAGCCTGGCGCTCGCGCGCCGGCGTCGCCGCCGGCCGGGCGGCGGCCTGCGCGCGCGGCTCGTCGAACAGCAGCAGCCAGAAGGGCACGAAGTCGGGCACCTCGCCGGTCGCCGCCTGCGGCTGCCAGTGGACGAAGCCGAAGGTCAGGCCCAGCGCGGCGGCGATGCCGAGCGCCGCCAGGCCGGGCCAGACGGCCGGCTGCAGCACGCCCACAAAGGCGCCGAGGACGAGGCCGGCCAGCGCCTCCGCCATGACCCTGCTCCAGGTCCCGGCCGAGCCTTGTCCGCGCAGCAGGGTCCAGGCGCCGTCGGCGAGCGCGGCGGCAAAGGCGACGCAGGCCGGCGTGAGGATGATGGCGGCGATCGTCTGAGCGACGGTGTGCGCGGGAGTCAGGCCGAGCGCCGGCGCACCGGCCTGGAGGGCGAGCCGCGCATACCAGAGCGCGCCGCCGAGCAGCGGCGCGCCCAGCGCGAGGCGCGCCGCGAACACGCGTGGCGGGCCGCCCGGCAGCAACGCCGCCGGCCGGGTCGACGGTGACCGCGAGGCGCGCGCCCGCCGGGACGCCGCGTGTTCGATCGGTATCGGCATGGTCGGCCTCCGCTCCGCCGTCGTCGCGGGGCCGGGCCACCGAGTGACTCCGGTCGGGCGTCGGCGATGTCGCCGGCCGCCGCCCCACGCGCATTGCGGCACGATGATTGCCCGCGGGCGCCCGTTTTCAGCGCCGTTGTCGTGCCTGTGCCCCGCGCCGGCCGCCGGTCAGACGAGCCGCTCGCAGAGCACGACGTCGAGCCGGCGGCCGAACTTGACCCCGACCTCGCGCAGGGTGCCCACCGGCACGAGCTCGAGGCGCGCCGCGAGGCCGAGGCCGGCCTCGTTCTCGGCGCAGACCTGGGCGATGACGGCGTGCAGGCCGAGCGCCGGCGCGGCCCGCAGGGCCGCGCCGGCGAGCGCGTGGCCCAGGCCGGCGCGGCGCCGGTCCGTGGCCACGTAGATGGCAAGCTCGGCGGCCTCGCGGTAGCCGCCTCGTGCCGACCAGCGGGTCAGCGCCGTCCAGCCCACCACGCGGCCGTCGAGCTCGGCCACCAGGCAGAGCCGCGTCGTGTCGGCGGCCAGCCAGCGCGTCCGCGCGGCGACGTCCTCGGTCTCGAGGTCGAAGGTCGCGATCGAGGTGAGGACGGCGTCGTTGTAGATCGCGGTGATCGCCGCCGCGTCGGTCGGCGTGGCAGAGCGCACCAGCGCCCCGCCCGCCGGCTCCGCCGCTTGCGTGTCGTGCCGCTCGCTCATCGGGCCCCCCGGGATCCGCCGCCGTCGCGACGCCCGTCCTGGGATCATGCGCTCCGGTGCAGTGTGCGTCGCTGGTCCACTGTAGACCACGCGAACGCCTGGGGTGCGCGTCTGCGAAGGCTGGACGGCATCCGGCCGTTGCCTGACGGCACAAGCGGCGCCTGGGCGGTCGGCGCGGGCGACTCAACGGCGATTGACGAGCGGTCTCCGGCGGGGAAGCATGAGCGTGCGCGAACCGTACGGTCCGCGCGGGCGACCGTACACGGAGGCGCACGATCGACGAAGGCGGGACGAGGACCGGAGGGCGGGGTGACTGAGACGGCCGAGCGAGTCGACCTGCGCGTGCCGCCCGCGGCCGGCACCACACGCGTGACGTTCGTCGGTCAGAGCACCGTCCTGATCGAGATGGACGGTGTGCGCATCCTCACCGATCCCGTGCTCAAGCGCTGGGTGGGACCGCTGCGCCGCTACGGCAGCCTGCCCGAGCCCGCGGTCCGGCACCACATCGATGTCGTCCTCATCTCCCACCTGCACCTCGACCATCTGGACACGCCCTCGCTGCGGCTGCTGCCCAAGTCGGCCGTCGTGATCGGCCCGACGCACATGGGCCGCACGGTCAGCCACATCGGCTTTCGCACGGTGGTCGAGACGCGCCGCGACACCAGCCTGCACTTCGGCGACCTCGAGGTCATGGCGGTGCACGCACGTCACACGCGACGGCGCTGGGTGGTGACGGCGCCCACCGAGCCGCTCGGCTTCATCGTGCACGGCACCTCGACCGTCTACTTCGCCGGCGATACCGGGCTGTTCGAGGGCATGGACGAATTGCATGAGCGCATCGACGTCGCGCTCCTGCCGATCGAGACCTGGGGCGTGCGGCCGCCCGAGGGCCGCCATCTGAGCCCCCGCACGGCGGCCGACGCGCTGCGCCTGCTGCGTCCGCGTATGGCCGTGCCCATCCATTGGGGCACGCTGTACGTGCCGGGTTCCGCCTACGCCGGCAAGCAGGCGACCTACGCCTGGCTCCAACGCACACGGCGGCGCCCCGACGAGTTCCTGGAGCTGAGCCGGCACGCGGCGCCCGACGTCGAGGTGCGCGTGCTCGACCCCGGCGAGTCGCTCAGCTTCGCGCCGCGCGGCGTCGATCCGGCCTGACCGGCGACGCCGGCCTGCGACGCCGAGCCGCGACGCCGAGCCGCGACGGGTCGTCGCGAGCGGCGTAGAATGCACGCCGTCAGCGGGGGGGGCGCGTCCGACGGCGCCGCGCCAAGAACAGGAGGAGGGCGTGGACGAGGCGAGCACAGCAGGTCCGGTGGGCGCCGCCGCCGCGGCGGGCGGCGTGCGGATCGGCGTGATCAGCGACACCCACGGCTTTCTCGACCCGGCGGTCTTCGCGCTCTTCGCCGGCGTCGACCAGATCATTCACGCCGGCGACGTCGGCGATCCGGCCATCGTCGCCGCACTCGGCGTGATCGCCCCCGTCACGGCGGTGTCGGGCAACGTCGAGGGCGACGGCGGCACGGCCGACCTGCCGCGCGAGGTGACCGGTGAGGTCGGCGGCGTGCGCTTCGTGGTCGCGCACAAACCCAAGCGGCTGCTCAAGCGCGTGGCCGCCGGGCGCGTGACGGTCGGGTCCGACAACGCCCGCCCCGACCTCGTCGTCTACGGCCACGTGCACGTGCCCACGGCCTCGTGGGTCGACGGCACGCTCTACCTGAACCCCGGCACGGCGAGCGCTCCCGACGAAGAAGACGATGGGCCTACGGTGGCGATCGTCGAGCGTGTCGCAGCCGGTCTTGCGGTGCGCTTCGTGCCGCTCGCCCGCCGCCTGGCCGACGACGGTACGCCGCTCGCCACCCGCGGGCACTAGGAAGAGATCGTCACTCTGGTCGCGCGAGGCGGCGCGCGCGCCGCGCCGGCGTCAGGCTGCCTTGCCGCAGAAGCCGCAGCCGCAGCCGGCGCTGTGGCGCCAGCCGTACTCGATGCCGACCGTCATCGCGCGGTCCGGAAGAGGATCGCGCGCGGACGTCGGCAGCGATAGACCGACCTCGACGGGGGCCGTCGGCTCATGCACGTCGAACAGGCGACCCTGCACGTAGAGCAGGTGGTCGCCGAACTTGCGGTACACGGCCGGTCGCCCGGCGGCGAGGACCTCTTCGAACGTCAATCTGCGGCCGCCCCAGGTCTCCGTGATCACCAGACCGGCCAAGTCCTGCACCTCGGTCACTCCGTTCTCCCTCACCCTCGAGTACTGCCTGCAAGGTCACGCGCTCCAGCCTCGCGCCGACCGCGACCCACTCCTGCCCGGCCCGTATCGTGCCCGGTTCCCGGCAACTCTAGGCGTGGTCATCCGTCTAGTTTCCTGGCATGCTCGACACGAGCTTCTCGCCCGCATGATGTGGGATTCTCAGTTTCCTCACAGCTGCGGCCCAGCCCGGGCACAGAGCCGGGTCGTACCGTGCGAACGACGGCACCGTGAAAGGAGCACTGTGGGGAAGACCGCGTCGTTCGACGCGCCCGCCGACGCCATCGCCGCCGCGCCCGTCGACCTCATCGTCGACGCCCGCGGCATCGAGCGCACCTACCGGCAGGGCGAGATCGCCGTGCCGGTCCTCTACGATCTAGACCTGCGGGTGCGGCGCGGTGAATGGGTGGCCTGTACCGGCCGCTCGGGCGCCGGCAAGTCGACCCTGCTGCACGTGCTCGGCCTGCTCGACAGCGCCGACGCCGGCAGCTACCGCCTGGCCGGCCACGACGTCAGCGACTTAGACGACAACGCCCGCGCCCAGCTGCGCGGCGCGCTGCTGGGCTTTGTCTTTCAGCTCCACAACCTGCTGCCCCGCACGAGCGCCCTCGAGAACGTCGCCACGCCCCTGATCTACCGCGGCGTGCGTCGCGCCGAGCGCCTGCGCCGCGCCGCGGCGGCCCTGCAGGCGGTCGGCCTGGCCGACCGCGCCACCCACGACCCGAGCCAGCTCTCGGGCGGCCAGATGCAGCGCGTGGCGATCGCCCGCGCGCTGGTCGGCGACCCCGAGGTGCTGCTCGTCGACGAGCCCACCGGCAACCTCGACCTGACGGCCACCGCCGAGGTGCTCGAGCTGCTCGATGCGCTGCACGCCGAGGGTCGCACGATCGTCATGATCACCCACGAAGAGGACGTCGCGGCCCACGCCGACCGCCGCCTCGTACTAAGCGAGGGCCGGCTGCACGACGACCGCACGATGGAGGGAGACCGATGAAGCACAACCGTGTCCGCCGCATGCCGCGGCGCTTGGCCGCCACGCTGGCCGCCGCGCTCCCGCTGCTCGCCGTCGCCGCGCTCGTCGCCGGCTGCGGCAGCCTGAACAAGACCACCTCGTCCGCGGCGGGCTCGACCCGCAGCGCGCAGGTGCTCTACACCGTGAAGAGCGGCGACCTGGTCGAGACGGCCTCCGGCCGCGTCAGCCTGACCTCCACGACCAAGGGCAAGGTGACGGCCACGGTCCAGGTCGCGGGCAGCGACGCCGCCCAGGTCGCGGCCGGGCAGAGTGTCACCGTCTCCTTCATCAAGCTGCCGGCCGGCTTCAGGGTCGGCGCCAACGGGAGGCCGAGCGGCTCCGCGAGCCCCGGCAGCGGTCAAGGCTACGGTAGCGGCGTCGCCCCGAGCGGCGCGCCCAGCCCCGCCAGCGGCGGATACTCCGGCGGCTCGGGCGGATACTCCGGCGGCTCGGGCGGCGGCGGTCAGGGGTTCTTCGGCGGCGGCGGCGGCCAGGGCGCGCTCCTGCGCAACGCCAAGCAGGCGACCGCCACGGTGACGGCCGTGCAGGCCGGCAGCAGCAACTCGGTGACGGCGACCATCTCGATCGCCAAGCTGCCGAGCGGCGTCACGACCAAGTACACCGGTTTCGCGCAGATCACGGTGAAGGTACTGGCCAGCAACGTGCTGATCGTGCCGCGCGCCGCCATCAAGGGCAGCGGCTCGAGCGCCACTGTCCAGCTCCTCAAGAACGGCAAGACGGTGACGCAGAGCGTGACGGTCGGCCAGGAGAACCAGACCGAGGCCGAGATCACGTCGGGCCTCTCGGCCGGCGACAGCATCCTCTACACGCGGAGCTTCTCGGGCTTCCCCGGCACGCGCAGGCAGTCCGGCCAGGGTTATGGCGGCTACGGCGGCTACGGTGGCGGCGACTTCTCGGGTGGGCAGGGCGGCTCATCGAACGGCCAGTCCACCAACTCCACGGGCGGTGTGTGAGCCACCCGTGGCCAGCGACGCCACGGCGGCGCACGGCCCAGCGACGACACGAAGGAGCAGAGGACCGATGAAGAGACGCACACGTCGCTTTTGGCTGATCCTGGTGATCGTGGTCGCGGCTCTGGCGGCCGCGGCCGGCGCGACGGTCTACCTCCTCGATCGCGGCGGGTCCTCGGGCGTGCACTACCTGACGTCGACGGCGACCACCGGTACCATCGCCGACACGGTGCAGGCCGACTTCACGCTGAACGACGCACAGAGCGCCATGACGATCTCGCTCAGCGGCACCGGCAGCTCGTCGAGCAGCACGAGCGGCACCGGTGGGGCGAGCACGACCGCGGCCGGCACCGGCGGCGGCAGCGCCACCACCGTGAGCGCGGTCTCGGCCACCTCGGCCGTCCTTACGGCCGCGGTCCGCACGTACGACACGGCCTCGCCCACACCGTCGGCCTCGCCCACACTGGCGAGCTTCGTGCCGCCCAAGGGGCCGGTCGGCACCACGGTGACCCTCACGGGAAGCGGCTTCGACAGCACGACCGCCGTCACGTTCAACGGCACGTCGGCGTTCTATCAGGTAGTGAGCGACACGCAGCTCAAAGCCATCGTGCCGGCCAAGGCAACCAGCGGCCTCATCACCGTGACGACGTCCGTCGGCTCGGCGACCAGCACGGTGCCGTTCACCGTCACGGCGACGCCGACGCCCCGACCGACGGCGACACGCACGAGCAGCCCCTCGTCCGGGTCGACGTCGCGCTCCAGCTCGTCGTCCGGCGGCAGTTACAGCTCCGGCAGCTCGGCGACGAGCTCGAGCAGCTCCAGCAGCTCGGGAACGAGCGGCGTGGTGACCAACATCGCCGTCGCCAGCGGCACCAAGCCGCACACGTTGCAGCGCCTGCTGTCGATCTCGGGCTCGCCGATCTACGCCTTCGTGAGCACGACGCCGCTCTACGAGACGCTCTCGACGAGCCTCTCGTCGGGCGGCCAGCGCTCCAACGTGGTGGTGTTGCAGCGCGCCCTCAAGGCCGCCGGCTACTTCAGCGGCACGGTCAACGGCACCTTCGGCTCGACCACCAAGACGGCGCTCGAGGACTGGCAGGGCGCCCACGGTCTGAGCAAGACGGGCGAGGTCACGACCGCGCGGTTCGTCTGGGTGCCGGCGGGCGCCGCCATCGAGTCGTGGAACGTCGCCCTGGGCGCCGCGGTGAGCAGCTCCAGCGCGCTTGCCACCGTCGACTTTCCGCGTGAGCTCGTGGTCGAGGCCCAGGTGACCCAGACCGATCTCGCTTCGCTCAAGGTAGGCCAGAAGGCGGCCTGCACGATCGACGGCGAGACGAGCGACCCGTTCACCGCGACGATCACGTCGATCGCGAGCGAGCCGGCCTCGTCGTCGAGCTCCGGTTCGAGCTCGTCGAGCACCGCCGAGTACACCGTCGACTTCAGCCCCGGCAGCCTGCCGTCGCTCGCCAAGTCGGGCATGACCGGCTCGCTCACGGTGACGATCTCAAAGCGCACCAACGTGCTCGTGGTGCCGACGAGCGCCGTGAGCGGCACCACCTCGGCGAGCTTCGTGCGGGTGATGATGAACGGCAAGCCCGTCTACCGGCAGGTGACGACCGGCATGGCGACCTCGTCGCTCACCCAGATCACGAGCGGCCTGGTCGCCGGTGAGATCGTCGTCACGGGCACCTACACCAACTCGGCCACGAGCTCGAGCAGCAGCACCAGCACGCGGTCCGGTCTCGGCAACTTCACCGGCGGCGGCGCGTTCCGCCGCTCGAGCAGTGGCTCGTTCAACGGCGGCGTCCCGGTCGCGGTCCCCGGCCAATGATCGTCACGCTCGAGTCGCTGCGCATGGCCTTCGCCAGCCTGCGCCACAACCCGCTGCGCGCGGTGCTCACCATCCTGGGCATCGTCATCGGCATCGGCGCGGTGGTCGCCCTCACCTCGATCGGCAGCGGCTCGACGCGCGCCGTCGAGAACCGCTTCAACGCCTTCGGCACCGACACGGTCACGGTCGAGTCGAGCTCGTTCTCCTCGAGCGCCACCGCCCTGAGCGCCTCCGACGTGGCGGCGATCGATGCGACTCCCGGCGTCAAGCGCACCGTGACCGTGGTCAACAGCGACGCCAGCGTCACCTTGGGCTCGACCAGCGTCACCGAGTCGGTCATGGGCACCTCGCCGCAGATCGTCGCGATCGACCATCTGGCGATCGAGGCCGGCACCTTCTTCAGCGCCTTCGACGCCTCCCACGCGCTGCACGTCGCCGTGCTGGGCAACACCGTGGCCAGCGACCTCGGCCTCACCCCCTATGAGGCCGTCGGCCGCACGGTCGACATCGGCGGCGTGCAGTTCCGCGTGATCGGCGTGCTGGTCGCCCAGGGCGGCGTCGGCTTTGCCTCGGTCGACTCGAGCGTGATCGTGCCGCTCAGCTCGATCGAGGGCAGCCTGGTGGCCTTCCGCCCCGACATCACCCAGATCCGCGTGCAGGCCGAGCCCGGCTCCCTGGCCACCTTCCAGGCCGCCGTCGAGAGCACGCTGCGCACCGCCCACGACTTGACGAGCTCCGAGCAGGACGACTTCCAGATCGTCAACGCCAGCTCGATCGCCTCGGCCGTCAGCTCCTCGACCAAGACCCTCACCCGCCTGATGGCGGCGATCGCCGCCATCAGCTTGGTGGTGGGCGGCATCGGCGTCGCCAACGTCATGCTGGTGACCGTGCGCGAGCGCACCCGCGAGATCGGCGTGCGCCGTGCCGTGGGGGCGCGGCGGGCCGACATCATCGCCCAGTTTCTGGTCTACGCCATCGTGATCAGCGTGATCGGCGGCCTGCTCGGCCTGGCCGTCGGCATCGCCGCCGCCTACATCGGCGGCTCGGCCCTGTCGGTCTCACCGGTCTTCTCGGCGGCCACCGTGGCGCTCGCCTTGGTGGTGGCCGCCGCGGTCGGCATCCTGGCCGGCATCGGTCCGGCCGTGCAGGCCAGCTCGGTCGAGCCCACCGAGGCCCTGCGCTACGAGTGAAGGCAAGGCGCGGCGGGCCGGGAGCGGCGGCTCCCGGCCCGCCGCGGCGCGCGGGGTGCAGGCCCCAGCGGTGGCGCGGGGCGCGGTGGGGGAGGGCGAAGGGAAGAGTTACGCGCGGTGGCGAGCCTGCGGAAAGAGGGGCGACACACCGTATTGCATTCTCTTCTTATGTGGCTAGTATCTGAGGCAACCGGAGGCTGCGCGGGCTCGGACGTGGGCGCGGCCGATATACGTTCAAAAGGGGGGCCTCATGAAACGTCTCATCCTGTGCGCCGCGATCGCGCTCGCGGTCGGGTTGGCGCTCGCGCCCGCCGCTCTGGCTTCGAGCCGCGCCGCGCACGTCACGTCGCACCTGGGGCACCCGGTGCACGCCTTCGCGCCGCTTGCGATCACCGGCCCGTACAGCATCCAGGGCCACGTGCTCGACTTCGGCGGCGCGGCCATCCAGAACGCTGAGACCAGCTGGAGCTTCGACAGCGATGCCCTCGGCTACACGTTCGGCGGCTACACCTTGACCGACGCAAGCGGCCATTTCGAGTTCGACAACATCCCCGGCGGCAACACGGTCGACGGCAAGCCCCGCGACGAGCTCGACATCGACTACCCGCTCCCGCAGGGCGCGAGTGCGGCCCTCATCGAGATGGACGACTGGTCGCTCGACTTCGCCGCGACCAGCGACTACACGATGCAGCCCGGCGCCGTACCGCTCACGTTCGACAACCCGCCGGCCGACGGCCTCGTCGAGGTGCAGGCCGGCAACAGCGAGCACGGCTACGCTCTGGCCGACGTGCAGGTCACCGGCGGCCAGGCCACAGCCAGCGTCCTGCCGCTCAGCGACTTCGACGATGTCATCGCCTACGCGGTGCCGTACCTGTCGTCGGCACCCTATGCCATCCGCTCCGAGGTGGAGTGGCTCGGTACCTCGCCGGTTAGCGTGGCCGGCGGTGCCACAGCGCCAGGCGTCACCCTCGATTGGGGAGCGCCGCTCAGGGCGTTCTTCACCGGCCCGCAGTGTCGCCACTCCGGCCCCGCTGGGCGTGCCGTCACGCTGGAGCTCAGCGGCTGGCCCGCGAGCGAGCAGGCCGACTTCTACGGGTTCGACAGCAACGACAACGTCTATTCGTATCCGGGGAAGACGGTCACCTCGCTCGGCCCGACCGACGTGATCTCCGAGAGCCTCGCGGTGAACGCGAAGGCTCCGGTCGGTCTCTACGAGATCGACACCAATCGCGCCGACAACGTCGACAGCATGGTCGACCTGTGGGACGTCTACCAGGTCTGCACGCTCAAGGCTTCGGCGAGCAGCATCAAGGATGGCCACACGGTGCGGCTGAGCGGCAAGGTGCCGGGCGGCGGCACCGTGATCGTCTACGCGACCACGCACAAGGCGACCGTCGCACCTTCGACCCTGGCCGCCAAGGGCTGGCACAAGGTCGCCTCCTGCAAGCTCAAGTCCGGCAAGTTCACGACCGCGTACCTGCACCCGACGCGTACCACTTGGTACGTCGTCAAGTACACCGGCTACGACTTCCCGGCGTTCACCGGCGTCTGCAAGGTCGCGGTGCGCTGACCTTCCGCGGGGCGGCGGCGGGGCGGGCGGCATGAGCCGCCCGCCCCGCCGCCGCCGCGACCCGATCCCTTCGCCCTCGGCCCTGCCTTTCGCGTTCAGTGCGGCGTGCTCGCGCGCGCGCGCGGGCCACTCTCGGCAACGCTTTCGGCTTGCGCGTCTATGCGCCATGGCGCTACGAGGTCTAGGATGGGCGGCGGAGGGGCCGCGCGGGCTCGGTGGCCGGCGCGCCCGGTGAACACCTGGGGAGGGTCCATGAAGCGTCTGATGCTCTGTGCCGCCGCCGCGCTCGCCGTCAGCCTCGTGCTGGCGCCCGCCGCGTTTGCCTCGGTCGGCGCCCACCACTCCGACGTCAACGCCCGGCCGCTGGGCCTCGCCTCGCACGCCCGGGCTTTCGCGCCGGTGGGCGACACCGGGCCGTACAACATCAGCGGCCACGTCCTCGACTTCAACGGCTCGGGCGTGCAGAACGCCGCGGTCGACTGGGGCTTCTGGACCGACGCCACCGGCTACAACTACGGCGAGTACTACTATCCGACCGACGCGGCGGGCGACTTCAGCTTCACCGGCATCTCGGGCGGACACACGTTCAACAGCCTGGCGAGCGACGAGCTCGACGTCTACTACCCGAGCGGCTCCGGGCTCAACGTGCTCTTCGACTGGTCGCTCGACTTCGCCACGAACAACGACCCGTCGTACAGCTACCAGATGCAGCCCGGCCAGGTGAACATGACGCTCGCCAACGTGCCGGCCGACGCGCAGGTCGAGGTGAGGGCCGGCAATGGCGACGAGGGATATGCCCGCGCGGACGTGTCGCTCGCAGGCAACGCCGGTACCGCCAGCGTCCTGCCCGCGACCGACTTCAACGACCTCACCGCCTACGGCTACTACCTGAACTACCCGACGGCCGGCTACGACATGGTGTGGGGCGCCGCAGAGTGGCTCGGCACGCCCATGGCCGTCAGCGCCGGTGGCACGGCCGGCAGCACCGTCAACCTGGACTGGAACAATTCTCAGTGGTCGTGGATCGACGGGCCGCTGTGCTGGCACTCGGGCGCGCCCGGACGCGCGCTTACCATGGTGCTCCAGGGCTGGCCGGCCGGGCAGACGGCCAGCTTCGAGGCCTGGTACGGCCCTGAGCTGAGCACGTTCTACGGCGGCTACAACAGCCTGTCGGTCACCTCTGCCGACCCGACCGCGACGTACACGAAGTCTCTGAAGGTCTACTCGAAGGCACCGGTCGGCGTGTACGAGATCGACACCTACCGCAGCGACACGCCGAGCCTGCTCGACCTGTGGGACCTCTATCAGGTCACCGCGTGCAAGGCCTCGGCGAGCAGCGTCCGGGTCGGTCACGCCGTGCGGCTGAGCGGCAAGGTGCCGGGCGGCGGTACGGCCACGATCTACGCGATCACCAAGAAGGTCACCAACCAGCCCGCGTCGCTCACGCCCTCCGGGGGCTGGCACAAGGTGGGTACCTGCAAGATCAAGTCCGGCAAGTTCGTGACCCCCTACCTGCACCCCACGCGCACGACCTGGTACGTCCTGAAGTACAAGGGCTCGGCGTTCTGGGCCTACACGCAGATCGTCAAGGTGAGGGTGCACTGACCCCATCGTAAGGTCGGACCCGGCGCCTGCCGGCGGGTCCGCGAGCAAGGCGACGGGGTGGGGGGAGCCGTACGGCTCCCCCCGCCCCGCCCGCGTTTGGCTGCGACGTGCGCTTTCGCCGGTTCGTCAGACTCCGCCGGCGCCGCCGGCGCGCCTACGCGCGTGGGTCGCGGATCATCGCCAGGAACAGCGGCGCGCGGGTGCGCGTGTCGGTGAGCGCCAGCAGGAACGGGTGGTCGGCGTTGATCGTCGCTTCGGCCACCGGAGCGGCCGAGCCGACGACGCCGACGGCCGTCGCGGCCGCCGCCTCGACGCCGTTCTCGTTCATGGTGAGGACGGCCTTGTGCATGACCCAGGCGATCGAGGGCCGGCCGACCTGGGCCAGCCCGGCCGGCGTGACGATGCCGGTGAGGTCGGCGTCGGCCGCCGAGAAGGCGGCGACCATGCCCATCGCCTTGAGCGCCGGGGTGAGATCGGTCGTCCCGAAGCTCGTGTGCAGCTTGGGCAGGTCGAGAATGACGGCCTGGCGCCTGGCGCCGTCGTAGATGGGCGCCAGGCCGCTCGCGGCGAGGCCCTGCAGCAGCGACGCCGGCGTCTGGCCGGCGCGCGGCACGATCACCCAGGCGGTGAGCGAGCCCTTCGTGGCCAGGGCGACGGCGTCGTAGGTCGAGGTCTGCGCCACCGGCGCCGAGAGCTCGCCGCTCATGGTCGGCACCTGCACGCTCGTGCCGTCGGCCAGGGTGAAGGGGCGCGCTTCGGTCTCGCCGGCCTGGAACGGCGTCGTCCAGGCGGCCTTGGCGTGCAGGGCGTTGACGACCGTGAGGATGACCGGCGCGGCGCCGCTGAAGTCGCCGGGCTCGACGATGTCCTTGATCAGCCCCGCGGTGCGCTGGCTGACCCAGTCGTTGACCGCGCCGGCGGCGGCGTCCGGATCGTTTGGCAGCGGCTCGGTGGCGGCCGCGAAGCTCTGCCGGGCGGCCGCCAGGAAGGCCGGCGCGAAGGCGACGCCGTCACGCAGCCAGAGCGAGTCGGCGACCTGCACCGACGGCTTGACGCCCGTCTGGACCTCGGCCAGCAGGTCGGCCCAGGCCTGGTCGGCCGCGGCCGTGCTCATGCCCTCGAGGCCGAGGGTGCGCCGCATCTCGTCGGCGGTGCGTCCCTTGGCGCCGTTCAGCACGAGCGACAGCGCCGCGTCGACCGACAGCGGCGAGACGACGACGTTGCCGCCGCTCTGAGAGCTCGCCTCGTGGGCCAGCAGGCCGATGCCGAAGCGGTCGAGCGGACCGGCCAGCAGGCTCGCGCTGGCGACGTCGGCGGCGTGGCCGCCGGTGGGCCGCAGGGGGGTGGCGGCGACGGCCGGCGCGGTGTGTCGCGTTAGGGCGACCGCGACGGCCGCCGCCGCCCCGATCGCGGCCAGCGCGACGACGATGACGATGATGCGGCGCATGTGGCCTCCCTTGCCGTGCGGACCCGCGGGCGTTACCCGGCCCGGGTCCGCGGACCGTCGCTGGTTGCGTTCGGCAAAGAGACGTCGCCGGCCTGCCGAAGGTTCGCGGTCGCAGAACCTGTTCTCTGGACTCCGCGTCTGGGCAGCCTAGAATATGAGGCGTCGACGAGGAGTTGGTCGTGGCCGACTACGAGTTCGTCTGCAATGAGTGCGGTCGCAGGTTCCACGGAATGACTCCCCGGATCGGCGAGGAGATGTGCCCCGAGTGCGGCAGCATCGACCTCGTCCGGGTCGGCGAGTCATCCGGCGGCGACGGCGCGGCAGCAGCCGCGCCGGTGCCCGGCGACACGGCTCCCAGCGCCTGAGGCAGGCGCGCGGGGTCACGCCGCGCGCCGGCGGGTCCGCGACCGGTCCGCACGTCCGGGGACCGGCCCAGGGTGACCGTGCGCCTCGTCGGCGTGAACGCAGAAGCGAGCCGGCGCGTTCTAGCGCCGGGCCGGAGGTGAGCGTGGCGGGGCTGCGCGAGCGCAAGAAGGCCAAGACCCACGAGGCGATCCAGGACGCCGCCCTGCGGCTGTTCCGCGAGCAGGGCTACGAGCAGACCACGATCGAGCAGATCGCCGAGGCCGCCGAGGTCTCGCCGAGCACGTTCTTTCGCTACTTCCCGACCAAAGAAGACATCGTGCTGCACGACGCGCTCGACCCGCGCTTCTTCGCGGCCTTCGCCGAGCAGCCGCCCGAGCTCTCGCCGGTCCAGGCGCTGCGCGTCGCGATGCGGTCCGTGCTCGGACAGCTCACGCCGCACGAGCTCGAGATCGAGCGCGAGCGCAACGAGCTCATCATGACGGTCCCCGACCTGCGCGCTCGCATGCTCGACAGCTTCGCGAGCACCATGCGCGGCATGGCCGCCCAGCTCGCCGTGCGGGTCGGACGCCCGCCCGACGACCTGCAGGTGCGCGCCGTCACCGGCGCCGTGCTCGGCGCCGGCATCGCCGTGTGGTTCACGTCGCCCGCAGCCGAGCAGTCCTGGACCGACGACGTATCCACCTACCTCGACCAGTTCGACGCCGCCCTGGCCTACCTCGAAGAGTCGGGGTTGCGCTTCTGACGCAGCCGCTGGGCCACCTGCCCCTCATCCACCTCATACGATAGAGTACGGGTGGCCGGCGGGGGCGGCCGAGCGGTGCCGTGCCCGCGGCCGACGACGGCGTGACCGGCGAGCCACGTCGCGCCACCGGCCCACCACGGACAGGAGGCCGCATGAGCGACCTGGAGCTGCCCTTCCACCAGCCCGTGTCCTGCGTGCGCTTAGCCGGCGCTCGCACCCTCACCCACGACGCCGTGCTCGGTCGCGACGACGCGTCGGCCGAGGCCACCGTCACGCTCGAGGTGGTCGCCGCGCGTGAGCCGTCGACGCTCCGCGTGGCCGAGGGCCTGCTGGCCGACACGAGCATCGCCTTCGAGTGGACCGACGACGGTCGCCTCGTCACGAGCTCGGTCGAGAGCGTCGGCCGCGCCGGCGCGGTCGCCACCGGCCTGCTCACCGCCGGCGCCTCGCTCGGCGGCGTGCTGCTCGCCGGCCCGGCGATGGCGCTCTCGTGCGCCGGCGCCTCGACGGCCACGGCCCACCGCATGACCGCGCGCGCCGCGCCGCAAGCCGACGCCGTGAAGGGCGGCGCCGAAGCTGCAGGCGAAGCGGGCGCCGGCGCGAGCGGCGCGAGCGACCCGTCCGCGGTGGCCGACCAGGCCGTAGCGGTCGCGACGGCGGCCGTGGCGAGCGCCTACCGCGGCGCCCATCCCGACGAAGCCGGCGCGCTCGACGACTGCGCCGCGCTCGTGCCCGAGTTCACGCGCAGCCTGGCCGGCGCCTGGCGCCGGGTCGCCGCCGCCGACGACGGCAAGGCGCGCGGCGAGGCCGTCGCCGCGGCTCGCGCCATCGAGACGAGCCTGGCGGCCGCGCGCGCCCAGGCGGCCGCCCTCGACGAGCACTTCCGCGCCTGGCGGGCCGGCACCGTGACGACCCGGATCGAGCACCACGAGTTCCTGCTCGATCTCGACACCCTGGTCGCCGCCCGGACGCTGCCCGAGCTCGAGGCCGGCAAGCTGCGCTCGGCCGGCGCCGGCGACGCCGAGAGCCGCGCCGCGCTCGCCGCGGTGCAGGAGGCCTTCGACGCGCTCGGCGTCGTGGTCACCGTCGCCGACCAGACCAGCGCTCCTGCCGCGGCCGCGGCCGGCACCGGCGAGCCGCCGGTGCCGGCCGAGAACGAGGTGGTCGTGCGCCTGCCGCGGCGTGTGCGGTTGGCCTGCTACGAGCTCGTCGCCGGCGAGCTCGTAGCGCGCTCGTCGACCGCGGCGCTCGTCATGGACGCGCGCTGCCCGTACACGACCGTGCGCCTCGCCAAGGCGCTCTTCGGCAAGCGTTCGGTGCGCCTCGGGTTCTCGGCCGGCAGCGCCCTGCAGTCGTTGCGGGTCGGGGCCGGGTCGGAGATCGCCGGGCTGGCCGAGACGGCGGCGGCGCTGCCCAACGCCGCCGTCCTCGGGTTCGACCGCGCCCGGCGGGTTGTGGGCCGGGTCACGGCGCTGCGCGGCGCCGAGCTCGATCAGCGCCTCTCGCTGCTCACCCGGCAGCTCCAGCTCAAACGCCAGGAGATCGCCCAGGCGGGCCTGCTCGCCACCGCGGGGTCGTACGCCGAGCTCGAGGCGCTCAAGCGCCAGGTCGCCCTGCTCGAGCAGCGCAAGTCACTGCTCGCGCTCGAGGCCGACCTCGGGCTGTCGACGACGGGCGACGGGGCGACGGACATCGCGAGCGACACGACCGGCGAAAGGACGGTGTCATGACCGACTCGCTCTACAGGCTCGGCAAGCTCCCCAAGCGCGACGACGAGCGCAACCTCAGGCTGTCCGCCTACCTCACGCCGGCGGCGCCCACGCCGCCGCCGGCGGTCGACTACGGGGCGGCCGTGCGCGACTGGGGCATGCTCGGCAACGACCGCGTGGGCGACTGCGCCCTGGCCGGCCAGGCCCACGCCGACATGCTCTGGGCGGCCAACGCCGAGCACGAGCAGCTCGCCATCACCACCGCCATGGTCCTGCGCGCCTACTCCGACCTCACCGGCTACGATCCCGACGCCGGCGGCCCCGGCGGCAACCCGACCGACCGCGGCACGGTGCTCCTCGACGCGCTCAAGTACTGGCGCCGGCGCGGCATCGACCGCCAGACGATCAAGGCGTTCGTCGAGGTCGACCCGCGCTCGGTCGAGCACGCCAAGCTCGCCATCGACCTCTTCGGCTGCCTCTACGTGGGTGTCGAGCTGCCCGACGCAGTCCTGCCGCGGGAGCCGGGCACCCTGCCGCCCTGGACGGTCGTGCCCGACGGCAGCCACAGCCATGCGCCCAACCCGCACAACGGCCACTGCGTGGTCTATGCGGGATACGATGCCGCCGGGCTCACGGTGGTCACCTGGGGGACGACGGTCACGGCCTCCTGGGAGTTCCACACGGCCTACTGCGACGAGCTCTACGCGATGCTGTCGCCGGCTTGGCTGCGGCACGACCCGCCGGGCATCGACGTCGCCACGCTGACGGCCGACCTCGACCTCGTCGCCGTGCGGTAACGCTGATCAGGGCCGATCGCCGGCCGGCGGCAAGGAGGACGACATGACCGAACCACGCGAGATCGCCGAGGGCGCCGAGCAGGTCACCGACGGCGTCTGGCACTGGCGCATCAGCAACAGCAACATCGGCGGCTCGACATCGAGCTCGCACGCCGTGGTCGACGGCGACACCTGCGTGTTCGTCGACCCGGTGCGCCTGGCCGACGACGCGCTCGCCGCGCTGCCGCGGCCGGCCGCCGTCGTGCTCACGGCGCGCTGTCACCAGCGCGCGGCCTGGCGCTATCGCCGCGAGCTCGGGGCGCAGGTCTGGCTGCCGGCCGACGCGTCCGACGCCGACGAAGAACCGGACCGGCGCTACGCCGAGGGCGACACGCTGCCCGGCGGCCTGACCGCCGTGCGCACGCCGGGGCCGGAGTGGCCGCACTACTCGTTCCTGCGCGCCGCCGACCCCGGCGTGCTGTTCTGCTCCGATCTCATCTCGCACTACGGCGCGGGCGCCGAGCTGCGCTTCATCCCCTTCGAGTACCACGAGGACCCGGCGGCCACCCGGCGCAGCGTCGAGGGCCTGCTCGAGCTGCCGTTCACGGTGCTCTGCCTCGACCACGGCGCGCCCATCGTGGGCGACCCGAAGGGCTCGATCCGCCGGCTGCTGGCAAGCTCGTAGCCGGGAACGCGTACCGCGCTAGCCGGTCGTCCCGGCTGGTTCCCTGCGGCATGGAGGTCGCGATGAACGAAGGCTGCCCCGAGGCCCCTTTGCAACGGGACGAAAACGGCGGGCTCGCGCCCTCGGGCGAGGGCTGGTTCGTCGTGAACGTCGCCGAGGCGTCCGCCATGCACAGCGAGCGGTTCGGCGACGGCTGCCGTTTCGAAGGGGCGGCACGCTTTCCCGAGTTCGGCATCAACGTGCGCGTGCTGGCGCCCGGCAGGCCGGCCTGCCTGTACCACCGCGAGAGCTGTCAGGAGGCCTTCCTCGTGCTGCGCGGCGAGTGCCTGGCGATCGTCGAGGAGCAGGAGCGGCGGCTGCGCGCGGGCGACTTCCTGTTCACGCCGCGGGGCACCGCTCATGTGCTGGTCGGCGCCGGTACGGCGCCCTGCGTCGTGGTGATGGTGGGGGCGCGCCGGTCCGACCAGGAGCTGTACTATCCGGTGAGCCCGGCGGCGGCTTGCCACGACGCCTCGGTGCAGCACGCCACAAGCTCCCTGCCGGACGCCTATGCCCAGGGCGGCCCCTGGCCGCCGGGGCAGCCGACGACTTTGGGAGAGGTGCTCTAGCGGCCGGCGCCACCTGCCCGCTCGCGACCGCGTCTGTCCCTCCGGTTTGTCGCCGCGCCACCGGGGGACAACGGGGGAAGCTCTGCAAGGGAGGCATGTGGCGGCACAGCAACCGACGATCGGCGAGGCCGAGCGCCCCGCGGCAGCGGCCGCCTCGGGCAGCCTGGTCTGCGACCTCGACAACGTCATTCTCACCGCGGGTCTGTCGAAGACCTATCCGGGCGGCATCCGCGCCGTCGAGGCGCTCGAGCTGCGGGTCGGCGCCGGCGAGATCTTCGGCCTGCTCGGGCCCAACGGCGCCGGCAAGACGACGACCGTGGGCATGCTCTCGACGAGGGTGGTGCCGACCGCCGGGCAGGCCTGCGTGGGCGGCGTCGACGTGGTCGCCGAGCCGGCCCTCGCCAAGCAGGCGATCGGCGTGGTCGCCCAGACCAACACCCTCGACCGCAGCCTCACGGTGTGGGAGAACCTCTACTACCACTGCCGCTACTTCGGCTTCGACAAGGCGCGCGCCCGGGCGCGCGCCGACGAGCTGCTCGACCAGTTCCGCCTCGCCGACCGCGCGAAAGCCGACGTGTATGCGCTCTCGGGCGGCATGGCGCAGCGCCTGATGGTGGCGCGCGGCATCGCCCACCATCCCAACATCCTCTTCTTGGACGAGCCCACTGCCGGCCTCGACCCGCAGAGCCGCCTCGCCCTCTGGGAGATCGTCGGCGACCTGCACGAGCGGGGCCTCACGGTGCTGCTCACCACGCACTACATGGAAGAGGCCGACCAGCTCTGCGACCGCGTCGCGATCATGGACCACGGCCATATCCTGGCGCTCGACACGCCGCGCGGCCTGAAGGCGTCGGTCGGCGCCGACACGATCGTGCGCGTCGCGACGGCCGGCGACGTCCGGGGCCTGGCCGACGCCCTGCGCGAGGGCCTCGGCGATGGCACCCGGGCCGAGTCGGGCGACGGCGTCGTCACCGTGTTCCTGAAGGGCGCCGACGGCGTCGTGCCGCGCATCGTGGCGCAGGCCGAGTCTGGCGGCTTTCCGATCACCGACCTGTCGGTGAGCGAGCCCACGCTCGAGACCGTCTTCATCACGCTGACCGGCAAGGAGCTGCGCGAATGAGCGGCGAGGCGCGGCTGGTGAGAGTGGGCGAGCAGCCCACGGCTGGACAGGAGCGGCTGCCATGAGCGTGATCGCCGACGAGCGCACGCGCGGCGCGATGGGCTTTCGCTCGTCGCGCGGCGCCGCTCTGACCGCCTTCGGGGCCCTGCTGCTGCGCGACCTGCGCGTGCTCGAGAAGACGATCGTCGTCTTTGCGGTGCGCACCATCATGCAGCCGCTGCTGCTCGTCTTCGTCTTCACCTACGTGTTCCCCAAGATCGGCCAGGGAGTCGGCGGTTCGGCGCGCTCCGAGTCGGCCTTCTCGACCCTGCTCATGGCCGGCGTGGTCGCGACCTCGATGATCTTTCAGGGGGTGCAGGCGGTCGCCCTGCCGCTCGTGCAGGAGTTCGGCTACACGCGCGAGATCGAGGACCGCGTGATGGCGCCCATGCCGGTCTGGGGCGTGGCCGTCGAGAAGATCGTGGCCGGCGCCATCCAGGCGATCATCGCCGGCCTCGTCGTGTTCCCGCTGGCCGCCGTCATACCGGCGACCCCGGTCCACCTGCACGTGCACTGGCTCTATCTGCTCACGATCGCGCCTATCGCCGCGCTGCTGGCGGCCGGACTGGGCCTGACCATGGGCACGAGGGTCAAGCCGCAGCAGGTGCCGCTGCTCTTTGCGATCGTCGTGCTGCCGATCACGTTCCTCGGCGCGGTCTACTACCCCTGGCAGTTGCTCGCCCCGATCCGCTGGCTGCAGGTCGCCGTGCTCGTCAACCCGCTGGTGTACATGTGCGAGGGCTTCCGCCTGTCGCTCACGAGCGACGCACGACACATGCCGGTCTGGGCGATCTACGCCGGCATGTCGGCCTTCACCGTTGCCCTGTGGTGGGTCGGCATCGACGGCTTCCGGAGGCGCGTGCTGGGATAGGGGAGAGGGCGCCGGAGTCGAAGGGGCTCCGGCTTCAGCGCCGGCCGCCTGCTACGACCGTGGCGATCAGGTCGAGCAGCTCCGCAAGCCCCACCGACGGCGGCCGGTCGAGCGTCACGGTCAGCGTGACGCTGCCGTCGGTACTGAGCCCCGTCATTATGTGGGCCGTGGCCGGCGGCATGGGCGTGGCGGCCCGATCGGGCTCCGAGATCTCCCCGGCGGCGGCGCTCGCCGGCGCTCCGATCGCGGCGATGGCGCCCGGCGACGCGCCGCGCCGGCCGAGCGGCGCGGCGTGGCCACCACGCACGACACCGCGCCGAGCAGGTCGCACAGGTCGCGCGCGAGGCGCTCGAGCCGCGCCCCCTCGCCGGCCTCGGCCAGCGCCGTGGCGAGCGGGGGCGCGGCCGCGCGCAGCGCCTCGCGCAGCCGTTCGAGGTCGTCGCGGTCGGATCGCGAGGCGGCGCGCAGCGAGGTGTTGTGCAGCGCCACGGCGGCCTGGCCGGCGATCGCCTGGCAGAGCCGCAGCTCCTGTCGCGAGTAGCTGCGCGCCCGGCGCGCGTCGCTGGCCTCGAGCAGGCCGATCGCCTCGCCGCGGTAGACGAGCGGCAGCATGAGCAGGCTGCGGTCGCCGCCGGCGCGCAGCTCGGCGACCTCGGCGGGGTCGGCCCGTGGGTCGTCGACGTTGACCACGGCCGGCACGTGCTCGTCGAGCACCTTGGCGGTGAGCGGGAAGCGCCGTACGTCGTAGGTCTCGGTGTCGGGCAGGCGCTCGCCGCTTCTGTCGTACTCGGCCAGCGTGCGCACGAGGCGCGTGCCGGGGTCGAAGTCCGACACGGCGCAGAAGTCGACGTCGATCAGGTGCGTGACGAGGCGGGCGATCTCGGCCAGCAGCGGCTGCGGCTCGACCTCGCTCGCCAGGGCGATCGACGTCTCGACGATGGTCTCGAGCTCGTGCTCGCGAGCGCGGCGGGCGGCGAGCTGCGAGCTGCCGCCGATCGCCCGGGCGAGCTCGTCGATGTCGTCCACGGCGATGCGGCGGTGGCCGCCGGCGGTGCGCGTGCAGGGCAGGAAGCCGGTCGCCGTCCAGCGCCGGACGGTCACCGGCGACACGCCGAGCCGGCGGGCGGCGTGCTGGACGCTCACGGAGGTACTCATGGCGGCAACTTATGCCGCTCTGTCGCGCTGGTCAAGAACGATCAGTTCCGCTGTAACGTGGTGAAGAAGTTTGGGCAAGGAATCGCCCTGTGATTAACGCCGTTTTGCTGGGACAATCTTGCGGTAACCGGCGGTCGTCGCCGGCGTCGGCGCGCAAGTTTGGAGCCACGCGCCGCTCAAGTTCCTCAAGGGGGAAGCAATGGCTATGCGGGTCCTGCAACTGGGTGTCGGTTCGGTCGGCGAGGTCACGGCGCGCACGATGGCCCCCGATCCCGACGTGAGCAGCGTCGTGCTGGCCGATATCGACGAGGCGCGCTTGGCCCAGGTCGCGGCGAAGCTGCCGGCCGGCAAGGTCGAGACGCTGCATCTCGACGCCACCGACAAGGAGGCGCTCGTCCACGCCCTGGCCGGCGTCGACCTGTGCTTCAACGCGCTCATCCCCGAGGTCAACCTCGACATCATGGCCGCCTGCCTCGAATCCGGCACGAACTACCTCGACATGGCCGCGGCCGGCCCGCGCGACATCGTCGGCACCGCCGACGTCGACGAGGAGATCGCGCTCGACGCCGAGTTCAAGAAGAAGGGCCTCACGGCCTTCGTGTTCTTCGGCATCGACCCCGGCGCGAGCGACGTCTTCGCCCGCGCGCTCTACGACCAGTTCGACACGGTCGAGCGCCTCACGGTCTACGACGGCGACAACAGCTCGGCCGAGGGCGTCGACTTCGCGCCGAGCTTCTCGCCGACGACGATGGTTGAGGAGTGCCTCATCCTGCCGCCGCACGCCTTCGAGGACGGCAAGACGATCCGCCGCACGTCGCTCGCCGTCACCCGCGAGTTCGACTTTCCGGCGCCGGTCGGCAAGCTCAAGGTGTGGAACGTCGACCACGAAGAGGCCCAGCTCATGCCCATGTTCCTGAGCGACAAAGGGCTGCGCGACGCCGACTTCTTCATCGCCCTGGCCGACGAGTGGGTCGACCTGCTGCTCACCTGGCGCAAGCTGGGCTTCGACCACAACAAGGAGATCGAGTTCGAGGGCGCCCGCTTCCGCCCGCTCGACCTGCTCGTATCGCGCCTGCCCAAGGCGGTCGACCTGATCGGCCGCCTGCACGGCGCGGTCTGCGTGGGGGCGCTCTGCGAGGGCACCATCGCCGGCAAAGCGACGCGGCGCTACATGTACCAGATGACCTCGCACGACGAGGCCTACCGCACGATGGGCGTGCAGGGCACCGGCTACCAGACCGGCGTGCCGGCGGCCTGCGGCGCGCTGCTCCAGGCGAAGGGGATCCACACGGCGAAGGGAGTCTTCGCTCCCGAGCAGATCGACCCGGCGCCGTTCCTCGATCTCATGACCAAGCACGGCGCACCGTGGGGAGCGGTCGACCTGCCGCTCGAGCAACCGCGGGCGGCCGACCTGATGACGCAGAGCCGCTAGACTCGGCGCCGGTGACGGTCCAACCGACCTTCGGGGGGAGGGTCGCATGACAGATCTCATGCAGTCGGTCGAGACGCCGGGGGCGGCAAGCGCGCTGCGCAAGGTCAGGATCCCGGTCCTGACCGCGGTGGCCATGATCTTCATCTTCGTGAGCTCGGGCGCCTTCGGTATCGAGGACATGACTCGCGGTCGGGGCCGGGGCTCACGCTCCTCATGCTGCTCCTGCTGCCCGTCTTCTGGGTGATGCCGATGGCCCTGGTCTGCTCGGAGCTCGGCTCGGCGCTGCCCGAGGAGGGCGGCTACTACGCCTGGACACGGCGCGCCCTGGGTGAGTTCTGGGGTTTTCAGTGCGGCTGGTGGTCGTGGACCTGCCAGTGGGTCGACTCGGCCGTCTACATCGCGCTGATCCAGGTGTACGTGCATGGCTGGTGGCCGCAGCTCTCCGGCTGGGAGATCTGGGGCATCGGCGCGGTGCTGATCGCCTTGTTCGCCTACACGAACTCCGTGGGCTGAACATCATCGCGATCAGCTCGGTGCTGTTCACGATCATCATCGTGGTACCGTTCCTGGCCCTGATCGTCCTCGGTTTCACGCACTGGCACGTCGGCCCGTTCCAGCCCTTCGTCCCCCACGGCCAGTCGATCTTCAGCAGCCTGAACCTCGGGCTCGCCGTGGGCGTCTGGATGTACTCGGGCTACGACTCGATGTCGACCATCGCCGGCGAGATGGAGCGGCCGCGCTTCATCATCCCGCGGGCGCTCATGATCGCCATGCCGATCGTCGTGGCGCTGTATTTCATCCCGACGCTGGTGGGGATCGCCGGCTGGGGTCACTGGGCGTCCTGGGGCACCGGTGACGGCCAGACGACGTTCGTCAGCGTGGCCAGGGACCTGGGCGGACCGATCCTCGGCTATGCCATGCTGGGGCAGCCGTGATCAGCAACATGGCGCTCTATCAGGACTACCTCACCTCGGGGTCGCGACCTGCGTACGCCATGGCCGAGGACAACCTGCTGCCGAAGTCGCTGTCGAGAGCGCACCGCAAGTTCGGCACGCCCTGGATCTCGATCCTGTTCCTCGCCGGGCTCAACATGGTGCTGATCATCGGGACCTTCGCCAACCTCGTCGTCATCGATGTCTTCCTGAACATGCTCTACTACCTGCTGATCTTCGTCGCCGCGATCCGCCTGCGCCAGAAGGAGCCCGGCCTGGAGCGGCCTTTCCGCATCTGGGGCGGTACGAAGGTGCTCATCGCGATCTGCGCGCCGGCGATCTTCATCGCCTTGCTCACGCTGTACACCAACGCGATCGACACGAGCACGACCGTCTTTGGGCACGCCTCGTTCACGGTCCTCGGCTGGACGTTCGGCTGGTACGGCATCGGAGGGGTGCTCGCCATGCTGACCGGGCCGGTCGCGTACCTGTACTTCAAGCGCAGGCTCGGCGGCCGGCCGGTCGGCGGCGGCACGGGCGAGGAGCCGGTCGAGCACACTGCGACGGTCTGAGGGCTGCGCGGGCGGCCCGGAACGGCGCAAGCCGTTTCCGGCCGCCCGCGCCGGCGAACGCCGATCCGGGCCGCCCGCAAACGGCAACGGTCACCGCGCAGGGCCTCGAGCCGGGTACCTGCCACTCATGGCACATCTGTACGCCGGAACATCGGGCTTCGCCTATCCCGCCTGGAAGCCGGGCTTCTACCCGGCCGACGTCGCGCAGGCGCGCTTTCTCGAGCACTACGCCGCCCGCCTGAACTGCGTCGAGATCAACTACACGTTCCGGCGCACGCCGCGGCGCGAGACGCTCGACGCCTGGGTGGCCGGTACGCCACCGGGCTTCGTGTTCGCCGTCAAGGCGCACCAGCGCATCACGCACGTCGCCCGCCTGCTCGACGCCGGCGAACCGACCGCCTTCTTCCTGCAGTCGCTCGAACCGCTGCGCGCGGCCGGCAGGCTCGGCCCGGTCCTGTTCCAGCTCCCGCCCTACCTGCGGCTCTACCTGCCCCGCCTCGCGGCCTTTCTCGAGCTGCTGCCGCCGGGACTGCGCGCCACGATTGAGTTCCGTCACGACTCGTGGTTCACCGACGAGGTCTACGAGCTGCTGCGGGCCCACGGCGTGGCGCTCTGCGTGGCCGAGACCGAGAGGCTCGTCGTGCCCGAGGTCGTGACCGCCGACTTCGTCTACGAGCGCCTGCGCAAGCCGGCATACAGCGCCGACGAGCTGGCCGCCATCGGCGCGCGCGCCCGCCGGCTGCTCGACGCCGGCCACGACGTCTACCTCGTCTTCAAGCACGAGGAGACCCCGGCGGGAGCGCTCGAGGCCGAATCTTGCTGCGCGCCGCCTAGCAGGCGCGCGCCCGGCAGGGGCGGGCGGGTCCGGACCGGCAGGGCGAACGCCCTCTTGCCGGGCCGGAGCGCCGTTCAGGCGGTGCTCGCCGGTCTGTCGTCGATCGTCCCGTCCTCGGCGGGCGGGCGGATAGCGGCGAGGGCGAACCAGGCGATCGCGCCCGCCGCGATGATCACGACGCCGGCGACCACGAGCGAGATCGACAGGCCGGTGCGAAAGGCGCCGTAGGCGGCCTCGACCACATGGGCGACGATCGGCCCGAACGCCTGCTCGGCGCCGGCGACGCCGTTGCCGCCGTGCGGCGCCTGGCCGGTCTCGACGGCGTTGATGACGACGCTGCCAAAGCCGGCCGGCACACC
>CAVYCN010000018.1:0-144822 GCA_963767005.1 uncultured Actinomycetes bacterium | reverse complement strand
GATGCCGGCCCCCCTCCGCCCGGTCGACGAGCCGCTCGGCGAAGGGCAGATCCCGGCCGCCCTGCGCGGCTGAAGAAGTGTGGCTGAGAGTACGGGATTGCTCTCGGTCGCCGGGGCGGGTCTCGGTGTCTTCCTGCCCCACCAGCCGGCGGCCGGGCCGGGTCGCAGACTCCGCTCGGCCCGGCCGCCGACTTGCACTCGATGGTCTCTACGCCACCCGAGCGCAGGATGGCCTCGAGGTCTTTTCTTTCGCTTGGCCGAAACGCAGGTCAAGGTCGAACCCAGCGCGGCTGAGGTGGTCAGTCATGGCTTCCACCTGACCCAGACGTCGCCCATGTCTGCGAACGCCTCGTGAAACCGGGCGACGTTCTCGCCGAGGTACACGGCGGCGGAGGGGAAGGGCGCTCCGGCGGTCATGCCGGAGAAGTGGAGGCGCCCATCGATGAAGCAGGGCGGCAGCGGCCTGCGGGCCGGAGGCCTGAGATTCGGGGGGCGTTGTATCTGCAACACAGGACTCATCATCTTGAGGGTAGTCGTCTGGCTCGTCCGTTGCGTTTGCAACGCCGAGATCGCGATTGACCGTGGCGGCATCCACCCCGATCAGAGGGCTCTTGCCGGTGAAGATTCACCACCCGAGCCCGTCACCGACGCTCTAGACGACACGGGTATCGGTGAATCTTCACCGCCCGAAGCTCAGGTCGCCGGCCCGCAGGCCGCTGCCGCCCTGCCGCTCCCCTGCGCGGCCGGCGACCCGAGCTTTCCCGACGACGAGAACGATGAGACGGAGAGCAAGCCTCACGTCGCTCGCAACTCCGGCGACAACGAATGGTACACGCCCGCCGAGTACATCGAAGCGGCCGTGGCCGTCATGGGGGCGATCGACCTCGACCCCGCTTCCAGCGAAACGGCCAACGGCGTCGTCTTCGTCGTCGACAAGCCGGCTTTTCGGTATCTCTGCATCACCCGGCGCCAGGTACTGGTGGAAGACGGCAACTGGCACGCAACGCTGGCCGGCCTGGTTGGGGATGGCGTGGAAGATGTCGGCGTCGCACATGCGGCGTGCCTTGGCAGGTGAGACGCCGAGGATCGCAGCGACCTCGCCCGTCTTGTAGGGCCGCTTACGGCCCGGCCTGATGCTCACTGGCGTGTTCATGACTCCCTCCGTTCGTTGGTAGTGCTGTATGGCGGCGCCGACGACGCTCATCGGCCCGGCCTGTCTGAGTGACCACGGTTTGACCACGGGACTTCGTTTTCCGAGGCCCTTAGTAGCGGAACGTCGGATAACCGAAAGTGGCCAGGTGCAGGGAAGTTCCGAGACTCGGACAGGCCGAGCGCGACCCCGGATAACGCCTTCAGGGACTCGGTCGAGGTCGACGTCGACAGCAAGAGCTGCACCGTCTACCTCGAGCCGGACGCCGACCTGGGCGCCGTGAAGGCCGCGATCGAAGACGAGGGCTACGCCGTGGCCGGCGAACACGAGTTCGCCGTCTAGGACGGGGCCGGCGCCCACGGCGGCGGGGTGGTGCGCGGCGCGGCGGGCTGGTACCATATGCGACCGTGTCCTGGGCCGTTAGCTTAGTTGGTAGAGCAGGGGACTCTTAATCCCAAGGTCGAAGGTTCGAATCCTTCACGGCCCACCAGGACCTCCTCCACCCGGGCCGCGAAGCGCCGTGAGCGCCAGGCGCTCGAAGGGGCTCATGCGCAGCGTCTGGGAGCCGACCCTGATGTACGCCCGCCCGTCGCACTCGTAGACCGGCACGTCGCGCGGTCTCGTGGCCGACAGCGCGACCAGCGTCCTGCCGTCGAGGTGCGCGACCTCGAGGCGGGGACGCAGCGCCGGCCGGATGTTGTTCCGGACCGCTTGCGAGAGGCTGCGCCGGGCCGACTCGAGGTTGGCCGGGTCGATCCCCACCACCTGCCCGTCGGGTCCGATGCCGAACACGACGAGGGCCTCGCCGCCGTTGGCGTTGAGCATGCCGCACAACGCTTTCAGGGCTCTGCTCAGCTGCCTGAGCGAGCGCTTGAACTCGACGCGCTGCCCCTCGCCGCCGCTGATGAGCGCCGGCAAGCGCTCGCTCGTCGCGGGCCCGTCGGTCATCGCATGCCCCTCACCGCCCCATCATGACGGCAGTCCGTCCTGGGCGAAAGATCCCCGCCGCGCCTCGTTTCGTCGGCATCACGGGGAGTGTCGCCTTACGCCGAAGCTGGAAGAAGAAGGGGCAGGAAGCTAGACTGCGCTAGGCGTCGATGCGACGAGGGCGTCCGTGTGCCAGATTCGAAGACCGAGAAGCGAACGAACGTGAAAGACCGCATGAACCGCAAGCTCGGGCTGCGTGATTCCGGGATCGAGCTCACCCGCTCGTGGCGGGGAGCCCTGCCGGCCGGCGGGCGCGACGCGCTGCGCCAGCTCGCGCTCCTCGCGATCTGCTACGGCGCCTACGACATCGCGCGCATCGCCGTGCGCGGCCGTCAGGGCGCGGCCATGGCCAACGCCCAGGCCATCATCAACGCCGAGAAGGCCCTGCACCTCTACGTCGAGCCCTTCGTGCAGACGATGGCGAACCACGTCCACGCGCTGGTCCTGTTCATGGACTGGTTCTACGGCAACGTACACCTGCCGGCGACGGTCCTCATGCTCGTCTGGATCTACCTCTACCGCAACGAGGCGTTCGCCTTCCTGCGCAACGTCTTCCTCACCATGAACGTCCTGGCGATGACGGCCTTCGCGCTGTGGCCGGTGGCGCCGCCGCGCCTCGTGCCGACCTCGGGCGTCGTCGACACGATGTACCTGTTCTCCTCGAGCAACTACCACTCGGGCATCCTGTCCTTCGTGACCGACCAGTACGCGGCCATGCCCAGCCTGCACATCGGCTACGCGCTCTTCGTGTCGCTCGGGATCTACCTGCTGACGAGCAACCGCCTGGCGCGTGTCGTGGCGGTCGTCTACCCGCTGGTCGTGCTGGCGGCCGTCATCATCACCGGCAACCACTATCTGATCGACGTGGTCGGCGGTGTGATCGTGCTCGGCGTGGCCTTCGCCGCCAACTACGGCTTCGCGCCTGCGGCCGCGCCCGAAGCCGTCGCCGTGCGCGTGCGCGACGACGAGCGGCGCTCGGGCGCGTGAGCTTCAAGGACACCTATACCGACGGCGTCCGCCAGGCGGTCGTGCCGATCGCCGGGCGCATCGTGAGCCGCTCGCACATCACGCCGAACGCCCTGACCGTGGCCGGCCTCGTGCTCAACGTGGCGACCGTGCCGTTCCTCGTGACCGGCCACTTCGTGCTGGGCGCCGTGGTCCTGCTGCTGGCCGGCTGCTGCGACATGCTCGACGGCGCCGTGGCCCGCCTGTCGGCCCAGGTCACGCCCTTCGGCGCCTTCCTCGACTCGACGAGCGACCGCCTGTCCGAGGGCGTCGTGCTGCTCGCCATCGGCGTGCGCTTCGCCCATCACGGCGGCATCTGGGACCTCGTCGGGGTGTTCATCGCGCTCGTCATGTCGTTCCTCGTCTCCTACACGCGGGCCCGGGCCGAGGCGCTCGGCCTCGAGTGCAAGGTGGGCGTGGCCTCGCGTCCCGAGCGCATCGTGCTGCTCGCGATCGGCCTCTTCGCGGCCCGGTACGACGTGCTGCCGGCGATGATCTGGGTGATCGCCGCACTCACCACCTACACGGTCGTGCAGCGCATCCTGCACGTGCGCCGGCAGCTCGTCGACGAGGGCCCCGGGGCGACCGTCTGAGGGCCCCCGCAAGGCTCGGCCGGGCGCCCGCCGCAGGGCCGGGCCGCTCGAGGCGCTGTGATATACTCCGCACTCGTTCACCGCACTTTTCGTGGGCCGCTTCGCGCGGCCGTGCTCGCGATATCGTCGGTCCGGCGATGCCGGCCGCGAAGTGGAGGGGAGACATACCTTGAGTAACCCGGTTCGCGTAGCCATCGTCGGTGTCGGCAACTGCGCGTCGTCGTTCGTGCAGGGCGTCGAGTTCTACAAGAACGCCAAGAAGACCGACTTCGTGCCCGGCCTCATGCACCCCGTCGTGGGCGGCTACCACGTGCGCGACATCGAGTTCGTCGCGGCGATCGACATCGACAAGAACAAGGTCGGCAAGGATCTCTCCGAAGCCATCTTCGTGACGCCCAACAACACCGTGAAGTTCGCCGACGTGCCGGCCAAGGGCGTCACGGTGGCGCGCGGCATGACCCACGACGGCCTCGGCAAGTACCTGTCGCAGATCATCACCAAGGCGTCGGGACCGACCGCCGACATCGTCGGCATCCTCAAGGAGACCCAGGCCGACGTGGTCGTCAACTACCTGCCCGTGGGCAGCGAAGAGGCCACCAAGTGGTACACCGAGCAGATCCTCACGGCCGGCTGTGCCATGGTGAACTGCATCCCGGTCTTCATCGCCCGCGAGGCGTACTGGCAGAAGCGCTTCGTCGAAGCCGGCGTGCCGATCATCGGCGACGACATCAAAAGCCAGGTCGGGGCGACCATCGTGCACCGGGTGCTCACGCGGCTCATGCGCGAGCGCGGCGTCAAGCTCGAGCGCACGAGCCAGTTGAACGTGGGCGGCAACACCGACTTCCTCAACATGCTCGAGCGCGAGCGCCTCGAGTCGAAGAAGATCTCCAAGACGAACTCGGTCACCAGCCAGCTCGACTACGACATGGGGGCCGACAACGTGCACATCGGCCCGAGCGACTACGTCAAGTGGCTCGACGACCGCAAGTGGGCCTACATCCGCATGGAGGGCCGCACCTTCGGTGACGTGCCCCTGAACATCGAGCTCAAGCTCGAGGTCGTCGACTCGCCCAACTCGGCTGGCATCGTGATCGACGCGGTGCGCTGCGCCAAGATCGGTCTCGATCGCGGCCTGGCCGGCAGCCTCGAGGCGCCGAGCTCGTACTTCATGAAGTCGCCGCCGGTGCAGCACCCCGACGACGAGTGCCGCGAGCTCACCGAGCAGTTCATCTGCGGCGAGGGCCGGGGCGCCACGGCGGTCTGCCAGGGCTGACGCGGGCGGTCCGCCCGGCCGCGACCGGCGGCGCGGCGGACCGGAAACCAGGGCCGCTCCGCAGGGAGCGGGCGAGGACGGTCGGTCGCCGTCCCGTGCGACGGGGAGCGGCGCCCGGCGACGATCGGCGGGGGACGCTTCGCTGGACGCTTCGGGGTACAGGATCGCCATGCTCACGCCGTATGCCTGGACGGTGCCCGGCGGCGTGAACAACCATATCGCGGCGCTCGCCGAGCGTTTCACCACCCAGGGCCACCGGGTGACGATCATCGCGCCGAGCGACGACCGCCTGGCGGTCAAGGCGGCCCGCGAGCGCGTGCGCGAGGTGCTGCTCGGCGAGCGCGACAGCCTCTTCGCGCCCGACGAGCCCTACCCGCGTCACTTCTTCGCCGGCGGCACCTTCTCGGTGCGGCACAACCGCTCGGTGAGCTATCTCTCGCCGCCGATCGACCTGCTCTCCAACGTCGACGTCGTGCTCGAGAACGAGGAGTTCGACGTGCTGCACATCCACGAACCCTTCGTGCCGAGCCTGGGCTGGACGGCCATGAACCACGCCGAGTGCCCCATCGTGGCCACCTTCCACGCCAACTCGGAGCGCTTCTTCTGGTACTGGCTCGGCAAGCCCATCCTGAAGCGCGTGTTCCCGGTGTTCGACGGCGTCGTCGCCGTGTCGCCGGCGGCCCGCGACACGGCGGCCCGCTACTTCGCCGGTCAGTTCCGCGTGATCCCCAACGGCATCGACCTCACGCGCTTCCGCCCGCCGGCGGCGCGCCGGCCGGGGCCGGCGCGCGTGCTGTTCGTGGGCGGCGAGTCGCGTCGCAAGGGCCTCGCCGTGCTGCTGCGCGCCCTGCGCTACCTGCCCCGCGACCTCGAGTTCGAGCTCGACGTCTGCGGCAGCGACGACCACGCCGCCGCCTACGGACACCTCGTGCCCGAACGCTTCGTCGGCCACGTGCGCTTTCGCGGCCGTGTCGCCCACGACGACCTGCCCGAGCTCTATCAGGGCGCCGACGTGTTCTGCGCGCCGTCGCTCGGCAACGAGTCGTTCGGCATCGTCCTGCTCGAAGCCATGGCGACTCACACCGCCGTCCTTGCCTCGGACATCGACGGCTACCGCGACGTCGTGCGCGACGGCGCCGAGGGGCTGCTCGTGCCGCCGCGCAAGGCCCGTGCCCTCGCCGCCGGGCTCGGGCGCCTGCTGCGCGACGACGCCCTGCGCGAGGCCTGTGCGGCGCGCGGCCTCGAGACCGTGCAGCGCTACAGCTGGGACATCGTCTCGGCCGAGGTCATGCAGCTCTACCAGGACGTGATCAAGGGCCGCCTGCGGCGCCGCTCGGCGCCGCGGCGCCACGCCGAGCCCGAGCTGTTCGCCGACTTCCACGTGCACACCCATCACTCCAAGGACTGCGCGATGGGCGTCGAGGAGATCCTCGAGCGGGCCGCCGAGGTGGGGCTCGACGTCATCGCCGTGACCGACCACAACGAGATCGCCGGCGGTCTCGAGGCCCAGGCCGTGGCCGAGCGCTACGGCGTGCGCGTGATCGTCGGCGAAGAGGTCAAGACGATCGAGGGCGAGGTGATCGGCCTGTTCCTCACCGAGCGCATCCCGCCCGGCCTCACGTTCGCCGAGACGATCGCCCGCATCAAGGAGCAGGGCGGCGTCGTCTACGTGCCGCACCCCTTCGACCGCCTCCACTCGGTGCCCGGCAGCACGCTGCTCAAGGCCAACCTCACCGATATCGACGTGATCGAGGTCTTCAACTCGCGCATCGCCTACCCCGGTTTCAACGAGCGCGCCGTGCGGTTCGCGGCGCGCCACCGGGTGCCGGCCGCGGCCGGCAGCGACGCGCACGTGCTACCCGGCCTGGGTACCGCCCTCACCGGCATGGGCGAGTTCACAGGGCCCGACGACTTCGTCGAGGCGCTGTCGGCCAGCCACATCGTGCGGCGCCCGAAAAGCCTGCTCTACCTGCAGTCGCTCAAGCTCCTGCAGGCGCCGCACGAGAACGGCGCCGCGCGCAAGGTCACGCGATGAGCGCGCGCGGCAGCCGCCCGTCCGCGGCGCACGGGAGCGCAGGAATTCCTCCGGCGGCGCAAAATAGAAGGGTCAGACGACCCCAAGGCGGACCCGTGGGACAGCCGAACGAGATCTACGACAAGTACCTCACGCGCGCCATCTCCGAGATCAACGATCTGACCGGGGAGGTCCTGCGCTGCCGTCTGTGCTCGCACAGCAGGTCGATGCCGGTGATCGGTTCGGGCCATCCGCTGGCCGACATCATGCTGCTCAAGTTCCGCGCCCAGCCCAGCGAGGTGCACGAAGGCGTGGCCTTCTTCGGGCGGGCCGGCACGGCCGTCATGAAGAGCTGCCAGCGCCTGGCGATCGACCCGCTCCAGCTCTACGGCACGAACGTGCTCAAGTGCGGCAGCGTGCGCGACGACGACCGCGCCGAGGACCGCTGCCTCGAGTTCCTGCGCCGCGAGATCGCGATTGTCGAGCCCAAGCTGATCGTCGCCATGGGCGAGGACGTCGTCGCGGCGCTCGACCGGCTGGCGCTGCCGACGGCGCAGCCGCTCGCCTTCACGGTCGGCGAGATCGTCGAGCTCACGCCCGGCACCGAGGTGCTCGTCACGCCCGACATCGACGCGTCGCTCGACGAGCAGCGCCTCAAGGCGGCCTTCTGGCGTGCCTTCCGTCGCCTCGGCGAGTGGTACGAGGCGATCCCGCCGTATTGAGCCCCGTGAGCCGGTCCCGGGCGGTCGCGCTGGTCGCCGCCGCCGCCGTCTTCGTCGGCTTCATCCTGGTGAGCGGCCACCTGCCGGTCTTCTCGTTCAAGCCCGACGTGATCGTCTCGATGGCGGGCGGGGTCGCGCTCGTCGGCGTCATGATCGGCGCGGTCGTCGTCGGGCGCCCGGCGCCGCGCACGATGCTGATGCTGGCCGGCGCCGGCCTGGCCTGTGCGGTCGCCGGCTCGCTCCTCGACGTCGTGCCGCTCGCCGACCTCGGCAAGATCGGCCTCGGCGCCGGCCTGGGCTACTGGCTGGGCACGAGCCTGTCGCAGCTCGCCGCCGACCTGCGCGTCATCACGGTGCTCGCCGTGCTGGTCGGCGTCCTCGACACGGCCAGCGTCTTCCTGCCCCAGGGACCGACGAACCTGCTCCTGACCAAGGCGCCGCAGACCATCTCGTACTTCGTGGTGGCCTTCCCGACGATCGGCTACACGGTGCGTGACGCCTACTCGGCGCTGGGCACGACCGACGTGCTGTTCTTCACGCTCTACCTCGCGGCGGCGCTCGGCTACGGTCTGCGGGTGCGGCTCACCCTGGTCGCCATGGTGGCCTCGTTCGTGGGCACGGTGGCGCTCGCCGTGTGGTCGCGCGCCCTGCCCGCCCTGCCGCTCCTGTCGGCCGCGTTCCTGGCCGTCAACGCCGACCTCCTCTTCAAGGGTGGCCGGCCGCCGGCCGACGGCGCGCCGACCGCCCCCTGAGCCGCGGGCGCGCGGCCGCGGGGGCCGCGCCGGTGGCGTCCCGACGCCGGCTCAGACGTCCTTGACGAAGGTGGCGACCGCCTCGATGTGGTGGGTGTGGGGGAACATGTCGACCGGCGTCACGGTCTCCAGGCGGTAGCCGATGGTGGCGAGCTGGGCGGCGTTGCCGGCCAGCGTGGTCGGGTTGCACGACACATAGACGATGCGGTCGGCGCCGAGCAGCGCCATGCGCTCGACGGCCTTGCGCGCCATGCCGGCCCGCGGCGGGTCGGTCATGACGACCGCCGGCGGCACGAAGGGCCGGCTGGCGGGCGTGCGCAGGGAGTGGTGGGGCTTGCCGTCGGCCAGCACGAGGCGGGCCACGTCGGGGTCGCGCCCGGTGGGCGGGTCGAGCAGCAGCGTGCGCACGTCGCCGGCCGTGAAGGTCACCCCGGTCGCCGCGGTCAGGCGGGCGTTCTCGGCCGCCGCGGCGACCGCCTCGTCCTGGAGCTCGATGCCGTGCACGAGCGCGCCGTGGCCGGCGAGCAGCAGGCTCAGGCCGCCGATGCCGCAGTAGAGGTCGTAGGCGGGCCGCCCGGCCTGCGGCCGGGCGGCCCGCAGCGCCGTCTCGTAGAGCACGCCGCACATCTCGGAGTTCGTCTGCAGGAAGGCGAGCGCCGGCACGCGCAGGCGCACGCCGGCGAGCTCTTCGTGGAAGTACGGCGGCCCCTCGACCATGAAAGGCCCGACGCCGACGGCGGCGTCGGCGCGCGACTCGTTCACCGTGACCGCGAACGAGGTGAAGGGCTGCTCGGCGGCGACGCGCGCGGCGAGCTCGGGCTCAGCGCGGAAGCGCTCGGTCACGAAGAGGTTGAGCAGGAGCTCGCCGCCGACCCGCCCGCGACGCACGACGAGGTGGCGCAGCAGGCCGCTGTGGGTCGCCGAGGAGTAGGGCGGCAGGTCGAGGGCGCGGCAGGCGGTCAGGACCGCCTGCCGCGCCCTCGACATCTCGAGCGGCGCGAGGCGGCAGTCGGGCACGTCGGCGACGTCGCGCCACGAGCCCCGACGGTGCATGCCGAGGACCGTCTCGCCGCCGGCGCTCGCGAACGAGTACTCCATCTTGTTGCGGTAGCGCCAGGGGTCGTCCATGGCGAGGACGGGCGTGACCTCGGCGTGCTCGAGGCCGCCGATGTGCGCCAGGGCCTCGCAGACCTGACGGCGCTTGAACTCCACCTGGGCGCCGTAGTCGAGCGTCTGCCACTCGCAGCCGCCCACGTCGGCCGGGTGGTCGCAGCGAAACGCGACGCGCCGCGGCGAGGGCTGCACGAGCTCGAGCAGGCGAGCCTCGGCGTAGCCTGGACGGCGGCGCGTCACCTCGACGCGCACGAGGTCGCCCGGCAGGGCGCCGCGCACGAACACGACGAAGCCGTCGGTGCGGCCGATGCCCTGACCGCCGTAGGCCAGGGTGTCGACGCTGAGCTCCAGGATGTCGCCCGTCTGGGGTGGCATGACGGCCAGTCTACCGCAGCCGGGCAATTGTCCACCGGGGAAGGCCACCCTCGCTGCGACTTCGTACCTACGGTCTGCTAGAGTGCCGACGATAGACTCCGTCGTCGCCGCTCAGGCGGGCGTGACTTCGTGGCCTGCCTGGCCGCGACACGGGCAGAATGTCTGAGCGGGCCGGGCTGTGCCCCCCGGCGACCTCTCATGCTAGGAGACGCGCGTGGCATCGTTCGATCTCGCCGACTACCGGCGCCAGGCCGAAGAATTCACCGGGGCTCTCGACCTCGAAGCCTACCGTCACTACGCCGGCCTCAAGGCCGACTGCGACTTCACCGCGGTCTACGACCGCTATCCCGACCTCTTCACCCTGCCGGCTGTGCGCACGCTGCGCGAGCACTACGACGCCGCGACCGGCGACGACGAGCGCCGCTGCCTGTCGTTCCTGCTCAACCTCGGCATCGAAGGCTTTCTGGGCAACGAGACCAAAGAACTGTCCGACGAGATCGCCAACACCGAGTCGCGCGCCAAGATCACGGTCGACGGCGAGCAGATCGGCTTTCGCTACTCCAGCGTGGTCCAGGCCAACGAGCCCGACCGCGAGCGCCGGCGCCGCATCCACGACGCCCGCCTCGAGCTCACCGAGTCCGTCCTCAACCCGCTCTACGACGTCCGCTGGCGGCGCCAGCACGAGCTCGTGGCCGAGCTCGGCTACCCCACCTACGCCGAGCTCTTCTCCGAGATCCGGGCCGTCGACTTCGGCATGCTGCGGGGCGCCACGCAACGGTTCCTGCAGGTCACCGAGGGTCTGTACCAGCGCACCCTCGACAAGGTGGCGCGCGCCAAGCTCGGCCTGTCACGCAGCGAGCTCTGGCAGTCCGACCTGCCCTACCTGGTGCGCGCCCCCGAATACGACCACATCTTCACGAGCGACCGGCTGCTGCCGACGTTCGAGCACACCCTGCGCGGCCTCGGCGTCGACCTCGCTACGCAGTCCAACGTGCATCTCGACGCCGAGCCCCGCGAGCTCAAGTCGCCACGCGCCTTCTGCGCGCCGGTGCGCATCCCCGACGAGATCTACCTGGTCGTCATGCCCAAGGGCGGCCAAGACGACTACCAGGCGCTCCTCCACGAAGGCGGCCACACCGAGCACTTCGCCCACACCGACCCCGCGCTGCCGTTCGAGTTCCGCTTTCTCGGCGACAACGCGGTGACCGAAGGCTTCGCCTTCATCTTCGACCACCTCACGCTCAACCCGCACTGGCTCGAGACCTACCTCGACTTCAGCGAATCGCAGGAGTACCTCACCTTCGCCTATCTCGTCGAGCTCTACTTCTTGCGGCGCTACGCCGGCAAGCTCGCCTACGAGACCGAGTTCCACAAGCAGACCGGGCCGCTCGACGACATGGCCGGGCGCTACCAGGCGCTCCTCTCGCAGGCCGTCCAGATCGACGTGCCCGGCGCGAACTACCTGGTCGACATCGACGACGGCTTCTACGCCTCGAACTACCTGCGCGCCTGGATGCTCGAAGGGGCGCTGCGCATGCTGCTGCAGGATAACTTCGGCATGGAGTGGTTCCGCGAGCCGGCGGCCGGCGAGTGGCTCAGGGGCCTGTGGGCCCACGGCCAGCATTACTCGGCCGACCAGCTCCTGCTCAAGAACGGCGGCGGACGTCTCGACACGCGGCCGCTCGAGCTGCATCTCGAGCGGGCGCTCGGGCGCTAGGGTCGCCAGGTCGCGAGCGGCTGCACCAGCAGCCGCCGGCGGCGCGGCCCGTCGAACTCGGCGAAGTAGATCCCCTGCCAGGTGCCCAGCGCCAGGCGGCCGTCCTCGACCGGCACGGTCACGCTGCAGCCCATGAGCGCCGCCTTCACGTGGGCGTCGGAGTTGCCCTCGAGGTGGGCGAACGGCAGGTCGACCGGCACGAGGCGTTCGAGCGCCATCACGATGTCGCGGCGCACCGACGGGTCGGCGTCTTCGTTCACCGTCAGGCCGGCCGTCGTGTGTGGACAGAACACCAGCACGGCGCCCTCATGCAGGCCGCTCGCGGCGAGCGCCTGCTCGACGAGCGCGGTGACGTCGACCAGCGTCATGCGCTCGCCGGTCTCGAGCGAAAGTGAGATCACGTCGCGTCCTTTCGTGGGCTAGCGTCTGAACAGGTCGAGCAGCGCGCCGACTCCACGGCCGGCGTTGCGGGGCGCGATGGGGGAGACCGCCCCCGACTTGATCGCCGCGACGACGTCGGCGGTCGAGCGCACGTCGCCGTCGATCTCGGTGACGCAGGCCTCGAGGCGCGCGGCGACGTGCGCGTCGCTGCCGGCGACGGCCGGCAGATCGAGCTCGGCGCAGAGCGCGGCGGCCGCCTCGGTGTAACGCGGCTCGAGCCAGTTGCCGTTGCACACCTCGACGGCGTCGATCAGGCCGGCGACACGGTGGGCGAGGCCCGGGTAGTAGGGCGAGCCGCTCAGGCCGCCGCCGGCCACCGGGTGGGCCCATACGACGGCGGCGTCGGCGGGCAGCGCGCCGGCCTCGGGCACGGCCTGCAGCTTCGCGAAGCCGGCGAGAAAGTCGAGTTCGGGCGAGTACACGACGAAGTCGCCGTACAGCGTCGAGATCTCGACGCCGTGCACGAGGACGGTGCCGACCTCGGCGAGCGGCGCCGCGAGGCGGCGGTTGTCGTCGACGTCGCCGTGGTTGGTGAGGGCGATGGCTCCGACCCCGTGGTCGCGGCAGTGGGCGATGAGGTCGCGGTAGGCGATTGAGGAGCACGTCGAGGCGGGGTACGTGTGGACGTGCAGGTCGACTCTCATCAGAGGCGAGTATACACTCGGGCCACCCATGCACGGCACGCTTGACACCTTCAGCGTCGTCGAAGTGCTGCAGATGCTCGGCAGGGTGCGGCGGTCGGGTACCCTTCACATCGAATGCGCCGAGCGGCAGATCGACGTCCACTTCGTGCGCGGCCGCATCGCCGAGACCCGCGACTCCACCCGCGTCTACGCCGACACCGTCCTCGGCAGCCTGCTCACCAAGCGCTCGCTCGTGAGCCAGGAGCAGCTCGACCGATCGTTGCGCGAGCAGGAGAGCGACCCGCGGCCGCTCGGCACCATCCTGGTCGAGCGCGGCTACGTCGCCGAGGATGACGTGCGCGAGGTGCTGTCGCGCCAGGTGGCCAACACCTTCCTCGCGGTCAAGACGACCGGCCAGAACGGCACGTTCATGTTCGTGATGGACGACACGGCGGTGCCGGTCGACTACATCACGATCGACACGCAGAGCGTGCTGATCGAGGTCTCGTCGGTGGGGGCCGACTACGTGGCGGCCTTCGACGTCCTGGGCGCCGCCAGCACGATCCTCATCCGCAATCGCGACTACGAGACCCTGCCGCACCACGCCATCCCCATGGGCCGCGACGAGTTCCACGTGCTCGGTCTGGTCGACGACCGCCGCACCGTGAGCGAGGTCGCGGCGGCCAGCCATCTCGAAGAGGTCACGGTCATCTCGATCCTCGGCAAGTTCTGCCACGCGCGCGTGCTGCTCACCGCCGGCGACCGGCCGCAGGCGCCGACCACCGACCTCGACGCCCACCGCGACAGCGTGGCCGGCGAGATCGCCCGTCTAGCCGGCGAGGCGCAGCCGCAGCCGTCGCCCGGACCGGCGCTCGACCTGGGCGAGGACGGTAGCGGCCTCGACCTGGTGTTCGACGCGTTGAGCGACACGCCCGCGCCGGCCGGTGACACGGCCGGCTCCGAGGGCGCGTCACCGGCGACCGGCCCCGACGACGATGCCGGCTACGAGGACCCGCGCACCTGGTCCTGGTAGCCGCTCGCGGGCGCGGCGTCGGCGGCCGCAGACGACAAAAAAGCGGGGGCGCCCGCCGGCCGGCCGGCCGGCGGGCGCCCCCGCTTTACGCGTGCCTGTCGGACGTCAGGCGGTCACGTCGCGCACCAGCTCGTCGAAGGCGGTGACGTAGCGGTCGATGTCCTCGTCGGTGTGCGTGATCGACAGGGTCCACTCCTCTTCGCGCCCGGGAGCGATGATCACGCCGCGGTTGAAGTTGTAGAGCCAGGCCAGGGCGACGAGCTCGTGGTCCTGGTACTTGATGAACGACTCGTAGTCGGTGATACGCCCCGCGGCGAAGTTGACGCAGCCCTTGGACGAGATGCCGACCGTGTAGCCCGGGAAGTCGTACTTGGCGCAGATCGCGTCGCACTCCTTGACGAGGCGGTCGTTCAGGTAGTTCAGGTGGGCATAGGCCTCGTCGGTCATGACCTGCTCGAAGCTGGCCCGGGCGGCCGCCATGGAGAGCGGGTTGCCGGAGTAAGTGCCGACCTGGAAGACGGTGCCCTCGTGGATGACGTCCATGACCTCGTCGGTGCCGCCGATCGCGCCGCACGGCGTGCCGCCGGCGATCGCCTTGCCGAGGCAAATCATGTCGGGCACGACGCCCCAGCGCTCGACGGCGCCACCGCGAGCGGTGCAGATGCCGGTCTTGACCTCGTCGAAAATGAGGACGATGCCGTGCTTCTTGGTGATGGCGCGTACCGCCTCGAGGAAGCCGGGCTCGGGCAGCACGACGCCGAGGTTCATCATGGCGGGCTCCATGATGAGGGCGGCCGGCGTGTTGCCCTCGGCGACCATGCGCTCGATGCGCTTGTTCATGTTCTCGGGGTCGTTGAAGGGCACGGGGATCGTCAGGTCGATCGACGACTGCGGGATGCCGGCGCCGTACGAGACCGACTTGTAGTTGTCGCGCGGACCGACGTCGCCGAAGTCCTTCACGCCGATCGAGACCATCACATAGTCGTGGTGACCGTGATAGGAGCCGAACATCTTGACGATCGGCTCACGCCCGGTGAAGCCGCGGGCCACGCGGATGGCGTCCATCGTGGCCTCGGAGCCCGAGTTCACGAAACGCCACTTCGGCAGCTTGAAGGCGCTGGCGAGGTGCTCGGCCATGATGATGCCGTCCTCGGTGGGCAGACCGAACTGCGTGCCGAAGGGCGCGCGCTTCTGGATGGCCTCGACGATGACGGGGTGGGCGTGGCCCTGCACCATGCAGCCGTAGCCGTTGTGGAAGTCGCTGATCTCCTGACCGTCGACCGTGTAGATCTTGGGACCCTTGCCGTGGGTGAAGTACACCGGGTACGGGTCGCGGGCGTGGTAGGTGGAGGCGACGCCCATCGGCATGTGCGTGACGGCGCGCTTGTAGAGCTCGAACGACTTGGGCGTCGAGGCCTCGAGTCGCTGCTCCTCCTTGTCGGTGAGCTCCGCGATGCGCTTGCGATCGATCTGGACCGGTGCGGTTGAAGCCATTCTCAGCACACTCCTTGCGTCGCGGGGAGATCCTGCTCCCTGGGGGTCTACCCGTCCTGGGCGCCTCGTAGTGAGGCTACGTCAGGCGCCGCTGAACGCGGTCGTGCGACCGCGCACGAAAATGAAGAAGAAGCCACGAACCACCACTGACCAGCCGCGGATCACCTCGCAGCCTGTCGACTGACGTCGCCGGGGCGCAGTACCCCGGCCGCCGGGACCTGCTCCCCCCACTGCCGGAGCATCGACGTTCGGCTGGCGCGGCCAGTGTACAGCACTTCGTCGATGATGCGTCGGTTGCGGCAGCAAATCTGCCGTTTCGGCAGCCGATTCGGCAAGTGCACCGCGAGGTGGCAACCGAAAGCTGCGGTCGCCGCCGCCCCGCGAGCGGCCTGCTCGATCAGACCGGCGAGCGACTACGTCTAGTCGTCGTCGAGGAGGTCGAGCGCGGCCTTCTTCCAGCCTTCGAGTCGCACGCGGCCGCGGAAGAAGACCCAGCTCTCGCGCACGAGGGGGATGAGGGGCACGGCGATGAGCATGCCGATGATGCCGTGGAGCTGGTTGCCGACCAGCAGGGCGAAGATCACGACGAGCGGGTGCACGCGAAAGCGCGTGCCCATGATGAGCGGCGCCGCGATGTGGCCCTCGATCTCCTGGATGCCGACGTATGCCAGCACCACCCAGACGGCGGTGAGCGGCGCGTGCAGCAGGGCGACGATGACCGGCGGCACCGCGCCGAGCACCGGTCCCAGGTAGGGGATGACCTCGGTGACACCGGCCCAGGCGCCGAAGGCGACGGCGTACTTGGAGCCCGACGGGAACACGCCGGTGAACCCCAGCACCCACATCGTGAGCCCGGTGCCGGTGCCGATCGCCGCCGACAGCAGGATCTGGGCCTGCAGGTAGCGGACCACGGCGCTCTGGGTGATGGTGAGGTACTCGTAGCCGTCGGCCCGCGAGCCGGTGGGGAAGTGGTCGACGATGAAGCGCCCGATCCGCCTGGTGTCGAGCAGCATGTAGATCGAGATGACCACGATGATGCCCGTCACAGTGACCGTGCGGGCGACCGACACGCCGATGCCGAGCAGGCTGCGCGAGGCGCCGAGCAGGTAGGTCGCGACCGACGTGGCGGCTCTCTGCAGCTCCTGCGAGACGTTGATGTGCAGGTGGAAGCGATCGGCCAGGCGCTGCAGCGACTGCATGCCGGCGCGCGCCTGCTGGGCCATGCCGGGGAGCGCGTTCAGCAGGGCGCGGAGCTGGTGCACGAGCGGCGGGATGACGAGCGCGAGGGCGCCGGCCAGCACGCCGATCGCCACGAGGTAGACGATGGCCACGGCGAGCGGCCGCGGCAACTTCAGGCGCTGCAGCGCGCGGACGAAGGGGTTGAGGGCCAGCGCGAGGAGGGTCGCGACGACGAAGATGAAGACCGCTTCGCCGATGCGCGTGAGCAGCAGCCAGCCGATGATGAGCAGCACCGGCAGCACGGCGAGCTGCACCCAGCGCGGCACCACGAGGCCGCGCGCGGCCGGCGCCGCGGCGCCGGCCGCGGTCGCGCCGCTCGCCGCCGCGCCGCTGTCGCACGCGCTCGCCACCCGGTCGCCGCCGGTCGCCGCCGTGTCGTCGTGGTCCGCCCTCGAGGCGTCGTCGTCGCTCATGCCGGACACATTCTATCGAGAGGGGCTCAAGACCTCTCACTTGCTCGGTCGGCGCAGCGCGGCACGGCCCGACCGGAGCCTCGTTGCCGGCGCTCGGGGGCGCTCACGACCCGGGTTTGTGGTCGGTGGCAACGGGTACAAAGTTGACAAGCATACACTCACATTTTATTATCCCTCTGGACTCCACTACGATTGGAAGAACGCCAAGGAGGCAGACGAATGGCCAAAGTGATCGGTATCGACCTGGGGACGACGTTCAGTTGCGTGAGCGTCCTCGAGGGTGGTGAACCCACGGTCATCCCGAACTCCGAAGGCGGTCGCACCACACCGTCGGTGGTGGCCTTCTCCAAGAGCGGGGAGCGCCTCGTGGGCACGGTCGCCCGCCGCCAGGCGGTCACCAACCCCGAGAACACCGTCTTCTCGATCAAGCGCTTCATGGGCCGCAAGTACGGCGACGTCTCCGAAGAGATGAAGATCGTGCCCTACAAGGTGGTGGCCGCCCCCAACGGCGACGCGTCGGTCGACATCCAGGGCAAGCTCTACTCGCCGCCCGAGATCTCGGCGATGATCCTGCAGAAGCTGCGCCGCGACGCCGAGGAGTATCTCGGCGAGAAGGTGAACGAGGCGGTCGTCACCGTCCCGGCCTACTTCAACGACTCGCAGCGCCAGGCCACCAAGGATGCCGGCAAGATCGCCGGCATCGAGATCAAGCGCATCATCAACGAGCCCACCGCGGCCGCGCTCGCCTATGGCCTCGACAAGGAGCACGACCAGACCATCCTCGTGTTCGACCTGGGCGGCGGCACCTTCGACGTCTCGATCCTCGACCTCGGCGACGGGGTCTTCGAGGTCAAGTCGACCAACGGCGACACCCACCTCGGCGGCGACAACTTCGACAAGGCGGTCGTCGACTGGATGGTGGCCGAGTTCAAGCGCGACAACGGCATCGACCTGAGCAAGGACAAGATGGCCCTGCAGCGCCTCTACGAGGCCGCCGAGAAGGCCAAGATCGAGCTCTCGACCACGATGAGCAGCAACGTCAATCTGCCGTTCATCAGCGCCGACGAGAACGGCCCCAAGCACCTCGACCTGAACCTCACGCGGGCCAAGTTCAACGAGCTCACGGCGACCCTGGTCGACCGCGTGGTCGGCCCCGTCAAGCAGGCACTCTCCGACGCCAACCTGTCGCCCGACAAGATCGACCACGTGATCCTGGTCGGCGGCATGACGCGTGTGCCGGCGGTGCAGGACAAGGTGCGCGACCTGATCGGCAAGGATCCCCACAAAGGCGTCAATCCCGACGAGGTCGTGGCCGTGGGCGCCGGCATCCAGGGCGGCGTGCTGGCCGGCGAGGTCAAGGACGTGCTGCTGCTCGACGTCACGCCGCTGTCGCTGGGCATCGAGACCAAGGGCGGCGTGTTCACGCGCCTGATCGAGCGCAACACGACGATCCCGACCAAGAAGAGCGAGATCTTCTCGACCGCCGAGGACAACCAGACGAGCGTCGAGATCCACGTCCTGCAGGGCGAGCGCGACATGGCGCGCTACAACAAGACGCTCGGCAAGTTCCAGCTCGTCGGCATCCCGCCGGCGCCGCGGGGCATCCCACAGGTCGAGGTCGCCTTCGACATCGACGCCAACGGCATCGTGCACGTGAGCGCCAAGGACCTCGGCACCGGCAACGAGCAGAAGATCACGATCACGGCGTCGAGCGGCCTGTCCGAGCAGGACATCGAAGGCATGATGAAAGACGCCGAGTCGCACGCCGAGGAAGACCGCAGGCTGCGCGACGTGGCCGAGGTCAAGAACAACGCCGAGAACCTCGTGTACTCGACCGAGAAGTCGCTGCGCGAGATGGGCGACCGTGTCGATCAGGCCACACGCACCGAGATCGAATCGGCGGCGGCGGCCGTGCGCACGGCGCTCGACTCCGACAACGTCGACGACATCAAAGCCAAGACCGACGCCCTCATGCAGGCATCACACAAGCTGGCCGAGGCGATCTACCAGCAGGCCCAGCAGCAGACGCCGCCCACGGGCGACGGCGGGGCCACCGGCCCGACCGGCGACGAGAACGTCGAAGAGGGCGACTACGAGGTCATCGACGACGACCAGAAGTAAGGCCGGCGACACGGTCGCGTGCGCCCCGGCGACGCGCGTCACGAAGCGCCGGAAGGCACCAGACGAAGGTCGAGTGCCGCCGGGTCACGGGAGCCGGTGGACGAGACCAGGAAGGAGCGACGGCACAATGGCGATCATCAGGTGGGACCCCTTCCGTGAGATGACCACGCTGCAGAACCAGGTGAACCGGCTGGCCGACTCGCTGTGGTCGGGGCAGAAGGAGAGCTGGGTACCGGCGGTCGACGTGTTCGACGCAAAAGACGCCGTCGTGCTCAAGGCCGAGCTGCCCGGCATGAAGATCGACGACATCCAGATCGAAGTCGACGACAACGTGCTCACCATCAAGGGCGAGCGCAGCTTCGAGGAGAAGGTCGACCAGGAGCGCTACTACCGCGTGGAGCGGCGCTACGGCTCGTTCCAGCGGAGCCTCGCCCTGCCACAGGGCGTCAAGGCCGACGATATCCAGGCCACCTACGAGGACGGCGTCCTGCAGGTGACGGTGCCCAAGACCGACGAGCAGAAGCCGAAGCGCATCGAGGTCAGGTCGGTGCGCCCCACGGTCGAGGCGACCACGGCCTCGGCGGCGGACTGATCACGCACGCGGCGCCGGCGCCACGCGCGGCCCGGCGGGCGACGCCCGCCGGGCCGCGTACCTCGCCGGCGCCCCACCGGGACTCGGCGAACGGGAGCAAGCCGACGAGGCAGACGACAACCAGGCGACGACGACAAAGGGCGACCAGACGATGACGACTCCGCACGACAAGAAGGATCGGCGCACCCAGGCGAAGCGCGGCGACGACGCCGGCGCTCGCCCGGGGGCGCCCGACCCGGCGGCAGCCGCGCCCGCGAGCGCCGGCGCCGAAGCCGCCGCGGCGGCCGCGGTCCCGACCGAAGCCGGCGCCGCGCCGTCGGCCGTCGAGCTCGCGCGCGCCACCGCGGAGCGCGACCAGTACCTCGACCACCTGCAGCGCCTCAAGGCCGAGTTCGAGAACTATCGCAAGCGCGTGCAGCGCGACAACGAGGCCCTGGTGCTGCGCGCCGGCGAGGGCGTGATCGAGTCGCTGCTGCCGGTGCTCGACAACATGGCGCGCACGCTCGAGGCGGCGGAGCAGCACGAGGAAGGGCAACTGATCAAGGGCGTGGAGATCGTCTCCGGGCAGTTGCGCTCGGTGCTCGAGGGTCACGGCCTCGATGAGGTGCCGGCCGCCCCCGGCCTGCCGTTCGACCCCAACGTCCACGAGGCGGTCGTCGCCCAGGAGTCCGACGAGTACTCGGAGGGTGCGATCGTGGCCGTGCTCGAGGCGGGGTATCTGCTGCACGGCCGCCTGCTGCGGCCGGCCAGAGTGATCGTGGCGAGGTAGGATGGCCGACTTCTATCAGACGCTCGGCGTGCCGCGCGGCGCCTCGCAGGACGACGTTCGCAAGGCGTTCCGCAAGCTGGCACGCAAGTACCACCCCGACGCGAACGCGGGCGACAAGGGCGCCGAGGAGAAGTTCAAGGAGGTAGGCGAGGCCTACGAGACGCTCTCCGACCCCGACAAGCGCAAGCACTACGACGAGATGCTGCGCCTCGGGGCCTTCGACCCGCGCACCGGGCGGCCGGGTCAAGGCGGTTTCCAGGGCTTCGACCCCAGCATGTTCGGCGGCGCCCAGACCTTCCAGATGGGCGACTTCGGCGACATCCTCTCGAACCTGTTCGGCGGCGGCATGGGCCAGGGCGGCCGTCGCGGCGGCGGGCGCGGCGGGGCACAGCGCGGCGCCGACCTGCAGGCCGCAGTCACGATCTCGTTCGACGATTCGCTGCAGGGCGCGCAGGTGCGCGTGCCGGTCGACACCAACGGCCCCTGCCCGACCTGTCACGGCTCGGGCGCGGCGCCCGGCACGACGGCCAAGATCTGCCCCGAGTGCCAGGGGCGCGGCGTGCTCGCCCAGAACCAGGGCCCCTTTGCGATCTCGGTGCCCTGCCCGCGCTGTCACGGCAACGGCACCGTGATCGACACGCCCTGTCCGACCTGCCACGGCAGCGGCATCACGCGCCAGACGCGGCGCTACGCCGTGAAGATCCCTGCCGGCGCCAAAGAGGGCACGAAGATCCGGCTCAAGGGCAAGGGCGAGGCCGGCGCCGCCGGCGGACCGTCCGGTGACCTGTACGTGGTCGTGCACGTCGAGGACTCGGAGCTCTTCGAGCGCCGCGGCGACGACCTCGTGATCGAGGTGCCAGTGACCGTGTCCGAGGCCATGCTGGGTGTGACCGCGCGCATCCCGACGCCGGGTGGCGGCAGGGTGTCGCTCAAGGTGCCGCCGGGCAGCGCCGACGGCCGCACGCTCCGTGTGCGGGGCAAGGGCGCGCCGCGCCTGCGGGGCGGCGGCAACGGCGACCTGCTGGCGCGCGTGCACCTGGTGGTGCCGGCCAAGCTGAGCAAGGAACAGAAGCGTCTGGCCGAGGAGCTCGGCCGGACCGAGGCCGACCCGCGCGAGGCGCGCTTCGGGATGGTGTGACCAAGAGGACGGAAACGCAGGTGAGGCGCGATGCCGCAACGTGACGACCCCACGCGACCGCTCTTCATGATCTCGATCGCGGCCGAGCTGGCCGCGATGCATCCGCAGACCCTGCGCCTGTACGAGCGGCGCGGGCTCCTGCAGCCGCGCCGCTCGGCCAAGAACACGCGACTCTACTCGCAGGCCGACGTGGCCCGGCTGCAGCGCATCCAGGAGCTGACCGACCTGGGCCTGAACCTGGCCGGGGTCGAGCGCGTGCTGGCCCTCGAAGAGCAGGTGGCTGCCATGCACGAGCGGGTCGCGGAGCTCGAGGCCGCGCTGCTGCACGCCGCCGACGACCTGCGCGCGCAGCTGCGCAGCGCCGAGCGCGCGGCGCGCCGCGACCTCGTGCCGGTGAGCCGCATGGCCATCGTGCGCGTCGGCAAGCGCCGCCGGCAGCCGTGAGGCGGCCGGCCGGACGGCCGGCGGCGCGGGTGGCCGGCTCCCATCACAGGCATCACAAGCGAAGGACGACGACATGGACGTGAGCAAGTTCTCAGAGCGGGCGCGCGAGGCGCTCGAGACCGCGCAGGGCGTGGTGCGCCGCGGCCCCGGCAACATGCTGGGTACGGAGCACCTCCTGATCGGCGTGCTCAGCCTGCCCGGCGGCGTCGTCGAGCAGGTCCTGAACGCGCTCGGCGTCGAGAAGGGCGCGGCGATGACGCGCGCCAACCAGTTCGCCCAGAACCAGCCGGTCGGCTCGGGCCCGCCCGGCGCCGTGCCCGAGGGCATGCTCTACATGACGCCGCGCGCCAAGGCGGCGCTCGACATCGCCGTGCAGGAGGCGCAGAAGCTGGGCGACGAGTTCGTCGGCACCGAGCACCTGCTGCTCGGCATCTTCCTCGAGGGCGAGGGACCCGGTAGCGCCATCCTCAAGGACCTCGGCATGACCGAGGAGCGCCTGCGCCAGGCCCTGGCCCAGGTGCGCAGCAGCGGCGTCGACTACGAGGGCAGCGCGACCGGCGAGAGCATGCTCAAGAAGTACACCCGCGACCTCACGCAGGCGGCGCGCGAGGACAAGCTCGACCCGGTGATCGGCCGCGACGACGAGATCAAGCGCGTCATCCAGGTGCTGTCGCGGCGCACCAAGAACAATCCGGCGCTGATCGGCGAGCCGGGCGTGGGCAAGACGGCGATCGCCGAGGGTCTGGCTCAGAAGATCGTGGCCGGCGACGTGCCCGAGATCCTGCGCGACAGGCGCGTGCTCGGCCTCGACCTCGGCGCCATGGTCGCCGGCGCCAAGTATCGCGGCGAGTTCGAGGAGCGCCTGAAGGGCGCGCTCGACGAGGTGCAGCGCGCCAAGGACGTCGTGCTGTTCATCGACGAGCTGCACAACGTGGTCGGCGCCGGCGCGGCCGAGGGCGCGATCGACGCCTCGAACCTGATGAAGCCGATGCTGGCCCGCGGCGAGCTGCAGTGCGTCGGGGCGACCACGCTCGACGAGTACCGCGAGCACATCGAGAAGGACTCGGCCCTCGAGCGCCGCTTCCAGCCGATCCTCGTGGGCGAGCCGACCGTCGAGCAGACGATCGCTATCCTCCACGGCCTGCGCGACAAGTACGAGGCTCACCACAAGGTGAGCATCACCGACGAGGCGCTGGCCGAGGCGGCCCGGCTGTCCGACCGCTACATCAGCGACCGGTTCCTGCCCGACAAGGCGATCGACCTCCTCGACGAGGCGGCCAGCAAGCTGCGCATCGAGTCGACGATGCTGCCGCCCGACCTGCGCGACATGGAGCTGCGCATGAACGAGCTGTCGCGCGAGGGCGCCGCCGCCGTCCAGGCCCAGGACTACGAGAAGGCGGCCCAGCTCAAGGAGCAGACCGACAAGATCCAGCAGACCTTCGTCGAGGCCAAGAACGTCTGGCTGGCCGCCAAGGGCATCGCCGACGCCACGGTCGACGCCGACGACATCGCCGAGATCGTGAGCTCGTGGACCGGCATCCCCGTGCAGCGCATGCTGCAGGAAGAGGCCGACAAGCTGCTCGAGATGGAGGGCCACCTGCACGAGCGCGTGGTCGGCCAGGACCAGGCGGTCGTCGCGGTCGCCGAGGCGGTGCGCCGGGCGCGCGCCGGCTTGAAGGACCCGAAGCGGCCGATCGGCTCGTTCATCTTCCTGGGGCCGACGGGCGTGGGCAAGACCGAGCTCGCGCGGGCGCTCGCCGAGTTCCTGTTCGACGACGAGAGCGCCCTGATCAGGCTCGACATGAGCGAGTACACCGAGAAGTTCTCGACGTCGCGCCTGTTCGGCTCGCCGCCCGGCTACGTGGGCTTCGACGAGGGCGGCCAGCTCACCGAGGCGGTGCGCCGCAGGCCGTACAGCGTGGTGCTCTTCGACGAGATCGAGAAGGCCCACCCCGACGTCTTCAACACGCTGCTGCAGATCCTGGACGACGGCCGCCTGACCGACAACAAGGGCCGCACCGTCGACTTCAAGAACACGGTCGTCATCATGACGAGCAACGTCGGCGGCAGCCTGATCCGCCAGAACACGCTCGGCTTCGCGCCCGGCGACGGCGGGCCGCCGAGCCACGAGGACTTCGAGAAGCGCCTGCTCGACGAGCTGCGCAAGACGTTCCGGCCCGAGTTTCTCAACCGCATCGACGAGATCATCGTGTTCGACCCGCTCGACCGCGGCCAGCTCGAGCACATCGTCGACCTGCTGCTCACCCACGTGCGCGACCTGGTCGAAGGCCAGGGCATGCACCTGGAGGTGACCGAGGCGGCCAAGGCCAGGATCTTGGACGAGGGCTACGACACGGCCTACGGCGCGCGCCCGCTGCGGCGCGCGATCCAGCGCCTGGTCGAGAACCCGCTGTCGAGCGAGCTGCTGCGCGGCCGCTTCAGCGAGGGCGACACGATCACGGTCGACGCCGGCCCCGACGGCGCGCTCGCCTTCGCCAAGGCCTGACGCGAGGCGCGCGACGTAGTCACGCACGCCTGAGCCGTGACGACGAAGTCGATCGCGGGACTAGGCGCGCGACGTAGTCACGCACGCCTGAGCCGTGACGACGAAGGCGATCGCGGGACTAGGCGCGCGACGTAGTCACGCACGCCTGAGCCGTGACGACGAAGTCGATCGCGGGACATTGTCCGGGCCCGGCGCCGCCGTCATAATGGCCGCATGGCCCGCCTGCGCACCGTGTTCGTCGGCACGATCCTCGGCGGCGCACTGAGCGCCGTCCTCACGCCGCGGCTGCTCGGTCTGCACTACCGGCGCCTGGTCGCGGCGCGTCGCGGACGCACGCTCTCCGCCTTTGCGGGGCCGCCCTGTACTCAAGAATCCTGTCGCGCGGGCGAAACAGAGACCGAAGGGCACTGATCGGACGGGCGGCCCGGCGTCCTCCTGCCACACGGCGGGAGACCCCCGGCGGGCTCCGAAGGCAAGGAGTGAGCGTGGACTTCTACGTGTTCGACGGCAAGAAGGTAGAGGGCGACGAGCCGGTGATGGTGCGTGCCGGCGACACCGAGCATGAGTTCAAGGTCGAGATCGGGTTCCTCGAGCTCGAGGTGGTCGCCTACAGCGGCGACCTCAAGATCGTCGGCTACGCGCACTTCGGGACCGGCGGCCGCGCCACCTCGCGGCGCGCCTCCGACCACCTGCACCACATCTCCGATGGCCGCCTCACGCTCTCGCGGGCGAGCATCTACCGGCACGCCACCGGCGAGCTGCTCGAGAGCGCGCCGTTCGTGGTCGTCAACCTGGCGCGGGTCGACGCGATCTACGCGCGCGACGCGCAGACCGACAGCGGCGCCGCGCCGGCTGCCCCGGCCGGCCCCGTGGCCGGCTGATGGCCACGGCCGTCTACAGCGTCGAGCTGCTGCTGCCGACGGTCCGCTTCGCCTTCTGGACCGACGGCGAGCGCGTCGAGGTGCTGCCCGAGCACCGCTCGCCCGAGACCTGGGCGCTCTACCAGGAGCTCGCCGCGGCACGCACGGTGGTCGGCATGACGACGTACCCCAACACCGTGCTGCTGCGCGGTCCGCAGACGATCCTCGTCGACCCTGGCATGCACCTGCAGAACGAACCCGTCATCAGGGCACTCGAAGCCCGCGACCTCGGCGTCGACGACCTCGACCTGATCGCGCTCACCCACGCCCATTTCGACCACGCCGGCGCGTGCGCCGACGTGCCGGGGCCGGTCGTCGTTCACGAGCTCGAGCTCGACGACCCCGACCGACCCATGGTGGCCGGCATCCTGCCGCGCGAGCGGCTGCGGCTGCTGCGCGGCGACGAGGGCGAGCTTGCCGCCGGCATCACCTGGGTTCGCACGCCGGGCCACACCGCGGGCGGCGTGTGCTACCGCGTCGCGACCGACGACGGTCTCGTCGTGCTCGCCGGCGACACCATCGGTCCGACGCGCGACGAGTACGAGCGCGTGGCGGCCGGTGTCGACGAGGGAGCCGATCCGGTCCTCGCCGCCTCGTGGAGGGCGATCGCCTCGTGGGGAGCGAGCCTGCTCATTCCCGGGCACGTACCGCCCTTCCGTCCCGGCGCCTGAGCGACGCGGCCGGCGCGCAAGCGCGCACGGCCGCCGGGCCGGTCGGACCGGCCGCGGCGGTGCGGCGGTCGGGCCGCCCGGCCCTGTGCTAGACTGAAAAGCCGAGCTCGAAGCGACGCCAGGAGCAGGTTCTTGCCGATCTACGAGTACCGCTGTGACGCGTGCGGCCACACCGTCGAAGCCTTCCAGAAGTTCGCAGACGAGCCCCTCGAGGCCTGCGAGGTCTGCGGGGGGCACCTGACGAAAGTCCTGCACCCCGTCGCCATCCACTTCAAGGGCTCGGGCTTCTACACGACCGACTACGGGCGCGGCTCCAGCAAGCGCCCCGCCGGCGAGGCCGGCAAGTCGCGCGACGGCGACGCCTCCGAGGGCGGCGCCACGAAGGCCTCGGGCGACGGCAAGGCCGACGGCGGCAAGGCGGGCGACGGCAAAGCCGACGGCGGCAAGGCGGGCGGCGGCGCGGCGCAGGGCGACGGCGCGGGCGGCGCGGCCGCCAGGTCGTCGGCCGGCAAGGGCGGGTAGGCCGACCGGCAGGGGGGGTCATGGCAGCGCCAGACGACGAGCTCGCAGCGGAGCGGACCCTGATCGACCAGGAGCCGAGTGAGCGCTTTGCGCGCCAGGCGCGCACCAACCTGCGCAACCTGGTGAGCGACGACTCCAAGACCCTGCCCTCGCTCAGCGTCATCGCCGACGACATCAGGCTCGAGCTCGAACGTCACGGCGAGGTCGCCATCCTCTACGTCGGGCTCAAGCGCTACGGCCGCCTCGAGCGCGTCTTCGGCTGGCAGATCACCTCAGACGTGCTCGACGCCTGCTCGAGCATCCTCCAGGAGATGGTGGGCACGTCGCTGCGCAAGCTCGACGTGCTGGCCGACTTCACGCTGTCCGACAACGCCTTCATCGTCGTGCTCTCGCCGCCGCGGCGCGCCAAGGAGATCGTGCGCGACGACCTGAACGCGATCAGCCGGCGCGTGTACGAGCGCCTGCAGTCCATGCTGCTGAACGACCTCGCGCCGGGCGTCTTCGACCGCGTCCATCCCTTCGTGACGGTGGCGGTGCTGCAGGCCGACGCCGAGCTCACCTTCGAGCAGTCGCTGCAGAGCGGCGTGGCGGCGGCCATGCAGGCCGCCGAGCGCGAGTGGCTGCTCTACGAGGAGGATCTCGAGCGCACCCTGGCCGACGCCGTCGCCAACCACAGCCTCGAGCCGCTCTTCGAGCCCATCTGCGACGTGGCCGAGCGCCGCGTGATCGGCTATCACACGGCGATCCGCGGACCCTTCTATTCGCCGCTGCGCCTGCCCGACGTGCTCGACGAGGTCGCGCGCCGCTCCGCCCTGCTGTCGAGCTACGGCATCGAGACGCGCGAGCTCGCCGTCACCAAGGCGGTCGGCCTCGGGCCCGAGGCCCTCCTCGTGCTGTCGTGCGAGTCGGTCGAGCTGCCCGCGGCGGCGGTCTACGCGCTGAGCGAGTTCTATTCGTTGAACCAGGCGCTCGTGCCCCAGCACGTCGTGTTCGAGCTGCAGATGGCCGACGTGGCCGGCAACGCGGCATCGGCCCTGCGCGTGCTCGGCCCGGTGCGTGAGATGGGCTTCCCGGTCTGCATCGCCGGGGTCGGTGGCCACCTCACCGCCTTCGACCTGATCACGAGGGCGCGGCCCGACTACCTGGCGATCGACCCCGTCATCAGCGTCGGCGCGACCGACGACCCGACCTGCATGGACATCGTCCAGCTCCTGCTGCGCTTCGCGGCCCGCATCGAGGCCCGCCTGATCGCCCCCGAGGTCGGCGGCGTGCGCCAGTTGAAGGCGCTGCGCCGCGTGGGGGTCGAGCTCATGAGCGGCGAGGTCTTCGCGCGGCCCGACACACGCCTGCCCAAGGTGCGGCCGGCCAAGCTGCCCTCGGCCTGAGGGCCCGCGGCCGGCCAAGCTGCCCTCGGGCCTGAGGGCTCCGCCGCCGTCTGTCAGGCCGACAGTGTGGCCGCGAGGTCGCCCGGCTCGGCGGCGTCGGGGTGCACGGTCACCCGGTTGCGCCCCGCGCGCTTCGATTCGTAGAGCGCGCGGTCGGCGTGCTCGATCAGCACGGTCTCGTCGCGCGAACCGGCGACGTAGGCGGCCACGCCGGCGCTGGCCGTGACCCAGGCGACGTCGCCGCCGCGCAGCTCGAGCGCGGTCGCCTCGATCGCGCGGCGCACCCGCTCGGCGAGCTCGACGCCGTCGCGGGCGTCGCCCCGGATGAGCACGGCGAACTCCTCGCCGCCGTAGCGGGCCGCCATGTCGGCCTCGCGGATGACCTCCTGCAGCGTGGCGCCGACCAGGCGCAGCAGCGCGTTGCCGGCCTCGTGACCGTGGCGGTCGTTGAAGCGCTTGAAGTGGTCGAGGTCGAGCATGACGAGCGTCAGGCGGCCGCCGTACCGGTCGGCCTTGGTGACCTCGTTGTGCAGGTAGTCGACGAACGTGCCGTAGTTGTAGAGGCCGGTCAGGCGGTCGGTGAGCGACGAGGCCGCGAGCAGGCGATGGAGCGTGTGCTGCTCGCGCTGCACCCGGCCCAGCACGAGGCCGGCCAGGCTGAAGGCGGCGAGGCCGACGATCGCCTGGCCCACCGTGGTCGCGTCGGGCGCGCGCTGCAGGGCGAAGGACGCGACGAAGAAACCGCCGAGCCAGCCGGCCACGAGCAGGCTGCCGAGCTCGAAGAAGAACACCGCGCCGAGCAGCAGGGGGAAGATGAAGAGTGGCCAGAGATACAGTAGACCGGCGGCGAGCAGGGCTGCCGACACGACCGCGAGCGAGCCGACCAGCGCGGTCAGGCGGCGGATGGTCACATGCCGCTCGGTCAGGTCGGGATGGAGAGTGCTCGTGCTGCCACACTCGCTTTCGCGCCGGTTTCAGACTGCTACGACGTCCGCTGCCGGGCTCCTGCCGGACGTTGCCAGAGCTGGCGACGCCGGAGCGGGCCGGCGACCGGCGGTCGCCGGCGGCGACGGGCGGCACGGTCCGGCCGGGCCGTGCGCTAGAATCCGACGCGAGCGATGAAGCACATCCTGCTGACCAACGACGACGGTATCGACGCGCCCGGCCTGGCGGCCCTGCGGCGCGCGCTCGACCCGCTCGGTACGGTGGTCACGCTGGCGCCCGACGTCAACCGCAGCGCGATCGCGCGCAGCATCACGATCGACCGGCCGCTGCGTGCCCGCGAGACTCGGTTCGGCGACGGCTTCGACGGGTTCTCGCTCGACGGCACGCCCGCCGACTGCGTGCGCGCCGGAGCGATGGGGTTCTTCGGCGACCGCCCCGAGATCGTAGTCGCCGGCATCAACCGGGGCGCCAACCTGGGCGACGACGTGGCCTACTCCGGCACCGTGGCCGCCGCGCTCGAGGGCGCCCTGCTGGGGCTGCCGGCGGTGGCCGTGTCGGTGCAGGGCGCCGCGCCGCGCCACTTCGCCGCCGCGGCCCACCTCGCCGCGCCCATCGTGGCGCGCGTGCTGACCGACGGCCTGCCGCACGGGCTCGTGCTCAACGTCAACCTGCCCGACACGCCCGCCGCCGAGGTCCGCGGCGTGCGCATAACGCGCCTCGGCTGCGCGAGCGTGCACGAGCGCATCGTGCTCGAGACCGGTGAGGGCCCGGTGCGTCAGTACACGATCGCAAGCGACGAGCGCGACTGCGCCAGCGAGGACGGCACCGATTTCGCCGCGCTCGCGGCCGGCTACCTGTCGATCACGCCGCTGCACTTCGACCTGGTCGACCCGCGGGCCTTCGAGATGCTCGAGGGCTGGCGGCTCGGCGAGGCTGTGGCGGCGGCGCGCGATGGCGCGAGCGGTTCCGCCCAGGCGGGCGGTCGCGCCGGCCACGATCGCGACGCCGAGGCTTCGCTGTGAAGGGCTTCGACCCGGTGATCTTCGATCTCGACGGCACGCTCGTCGACACGGTGGCGCTCATCCGCGCGTCGTTTCGCCACGCCTCGCGCGAGGTGCTGGGCGAGGCGCTGCCCGACGATGTGCTCATGGCCGGCGTGGGGCAGCCCCTCATGACGCAGATGCGCGAGCTTGCCCCCGACCGCGCCCAGGAGCTCTACGACGCCTACCGCGCGCACAACCACCGCGTCCACGACGACATGATCGCGACGTTCGACGGCATCGAGGCGGCGCTGGGCCGCCTGCGGGCGGCCCAGCGCCGCCTCGCCATCGTCACCTCCAAGAGCGCCGAGACCACCGCCATGGCGTTCCGCGCCGTCGGTCTGCGCGAGCACTTCGACGTGGTCGTCACGCTGAGCGACACGACCGAGCACAAGCCGTCGCCGGCGCCGGTCCTGCTCGCCCTCGAGCGCCTCGGCGCCGGTCCCGAGCGGGCCGTCTACGTGGGCGACGCGCCGGTCGACGTGGCGGCCGGCAGGGCCGCCGGCCTGACCACCGTCGCGGTGCTGTGGGGCGCCTTCCCGGCGGCGGCCCTCGCGGCCGCCGCACCCGACTTCACCGTCGCCACGCCGGCCGAGCTCGCCGACCTGTGCCTCTCCGGCGACGGCGTGCCGAGGTCGGCGTGAGCAGCCCGACGCGACTCTCGCGGGCGATTGTCCGTCGGGCGATCCCGAGGTCGGCGTGAGCGCGCCGGCGCCCGACGACGTGCGCCGTCGTGCGGCCGACCTGCGGCGCAAGATCGAGCGTCACGCCCACCTGTACTACGTCCTCGACCGGCCCGAGATAGGCGACGCCGACTACGACGCCCTGCTGCACGAGCTGCTCGACATCGAAGTCGAGTTTCCCGAGCTCGTCACGCCCGACTCGCCCACCCAGCGGGTGGGCGGCGAGCCGCTCGAGAAGTTCGCGCAGTGGCGTCACCTGCAGGCCATGCTCTCACTCGCCAACGCGCGCAACCCCGACGAGCTGCTGGCCTGGGACAAGCGCAACCGTCGTCTGCTCGAAGCGCACGGCCTGGGCGACGCGCCCGTGCACTACGTGACCGAGCCCAAGATCGACGGCCTCGCCATGTCGCTCGTCTACCGCGACGGCGTGTTCGAGCGTGGCGCGACGCGTGGCAACGGCGTCGTCGGCGAGGACGTCAGCGCCAATCTGCGTACCATCCACGCGGTGCCGCTGCGCCTGGCCGGGCTCGAGCGTGGCCAGGCGCCGCCGGCCGTGGTCGAGGTGCGCGGCGAGGTCTACCTGTCGCTCGCCGGCTTCGAGCGCCTGAACGAGTCGCGCGCGGCGGACGGCAAGTCGACCTTCGCCAACCCGCGCAACGCGGCGGCCGGCTCCATCCGGCAGCTCGACCCCGCGGTGGCCGCCGCGCGGCCGCTCAACATCTGGTGCTACCAGCTCGGCCACCGCGAGGGGCTCGAGATCACGAGCCACTGGCAGTCGCTCGAGTGGCTGCGCTCCCAGGGCTTTCGCGTGAACCCGGCCGCGGCCCGCCACGACACGATCGACCAGGTCGTGGCCGAGTGCGAGGCGTGGGCCGACCGGCGGGCGACGGTCGACTACGACATCGACGGCGTGGTCGTGAAGATCGACGAGTACGCCCTGCAGCGCGACCTCGGCGAGGTGGCCCACGACCCGCGCTGGGCGATCGCCTTCAAGTTCGCGCCGACGACGGCGATCACGCGGCTGCGCAGCATCGAGGTCAACGTCGGGCGCACCGGCGTGCTCACCCCGTTCGCCGTGCTCGAGCCCGTGCAGGTCGGCGGCGTCACGGTCGGCCTCGCGACGCTGCACAACGAAGACGACATCCGGCGCAAGGACATCCGTCCCGGCGACGACGTGATCGTGCAGCGCGCCGGCGACGTCATCCCCCAGGTGGTCGGGCCGGCCCTCACCGACGACGAGGGCGAGGGCGGCGACGGCGGCGGCGAGCGCAGCGTGGCGGCCCACGAGGCGCGGCCCCCGTGGCGCATGCCCGAACGCTGCCCCTCGTGCGGCGCCGCCGTGGCGCGCGAAGAGGGCGAGGTCGCGGTGCGCTGCCCCAACCGCTCGTGCCCGTCCCAGATCGTCGAGGCCGTCAAGCACTTCGTGGGGCGCGGCGAGATGGACGTCGACGGCCTTGGCGAAGAGGCCGTGATCGCGCTGCACGACGGCGGCCTGGTGACCAACGTCGCCGACCTCTACGACCTCACGCTCAGCCGCCTGGTCGACGTGCCGCTCTTCGCCCGTAAGGCCAAGGGGCCGGACGGCCAGGACGTCGCCGTGCCCAACCGCTTCGCCGAGATCGTTCTCGCCTCGCTCGAGGCGTCCAAGCAGCAACCCTTCGCGCGGGTGCTCACGGCGCTCGGCATCCGTCACGTCGGCGGCACCACGGCGCAGTTGCTGGTCGAGCACTTCCCGTCGCTCGACGCCCTCGAGGCCGCGAGCGAGACCGACATCGCCGAGGTGCCCGGCATCGGACCGGTGGTCGCCGCCACGGTCGAGCAGTACCTGGCCGACCCCCACAACCGCGAGACGCTCGCCAAGCTGCGTGCGCACGGCCTGCGCTTCGTCGAAGAGGCGCCGCGGCACGCCGAGGGGCCGCTGTCGGGCAAGACCTTCGTGCTCACCGGCACGCTCGACACGCTGTCGCGCACCGAGGCGGGGGAGAGGATCACCGCTCTGGGCGGCAAGGTCGTGAGCTCGGTGAGCAGCCGCACCGACTACGTGGTGGCCGGTGCGAGCCCCGGCTCCAAGCTCGCCAAGGCGCAGAAGGCCGGGGTCGAAGTGATCGACGAACAGGCCCTCCTGGCCATGCTCGGCGGCTGAGACTCTCAGCTTCGTCTCAGCCCCATTAACCTCGCTTAAGCCCTGGTTAACACCGGCTTAATCCGGCTCGGACATACTTCCGTTCGACCCCCCTCAAGGGCGACCCCCAAGCCCTGGTGACGGACCCCGCCCCCCGCGGGGTCCGTCGCATTTCTGGGGTCGGCTGGCGCCGTCGGCCGCCCCGGCCGATGAGGCGTCCGTGGCGGTCAGTCGTGCGGCGGCTTCTTGTCGGGCGTCTGCGCGCCGGCTCCGCCGTCGAGCTTCTTGGGCTCCATCTCGTCGTCGCCCTCGAGCCCTGACTTGAAGCCGCGGATGCTCTGGCCGACCGACTTGCCGAGGCCGGGTATCCGCGATGCGCCGAACAGCAGCACGACGATCGCGAAGATGATGACCATGGTGACAGGGTTGAGGTCCACGGCTACCGTCGGTGTCATCGCTGCATCCCTTTCGTTCAGTGGGCGGCCGGGACCGGCGTGCGGAGTCGCGCTGCTACCGACCGGGTGGCTGTCCCCACTGTAGGCTCGAGTCGTCCGGGATTCAATCGCCGCGCGCGATGCGCTGCAGAACCACGGCGTCGAGGCGCAACCCCAGGGGTGGGGCACACGCCGGCGCGTGCGGTCGTTCCGCGCGCCGCCGGCCGGGCGGTAGACTAGGCGCGGGCCGGCGTAGCTCAGTTGGCAGAGCAGCTGTCTTGTAAACAGCAGGTCGAGGGTTCGATTCCCCCCGCCGGCTCCACATGTTGCCTATCAAACGTGGCGTTCCCGGGTTGCTCGGCGCGCTCGCGTCAGGCCCGGGCGATCGTCCCCAGCAGCCGCCGCTTCGCGGCGCCGCGCAGGCGCCAGTAGTGGTCGTTGCGCTGGCGCCAGAGCACCGGCCAGCGCTCCGGCGCGTACAGCGCCTGCTCGAGTCGTGAGCGGTAGATCGAGACGCGCCAGGCGCGGACCGGCCGGGCGCCGAGGTCGCACTTGTACGTCGGCGTGCCCCACAACAGATGACAGCGTCCGCAGTCCCGGCTGATGCTCTCGGCGATCACGAACGAGACCATGAGCGCGCCCAGGCGCAGGTCGAGGAAGGCGGGATCGTAGCCCGCCGTGTGGGCCCATGAGTCGCGACCGACGAACAGACAGAGGCTGACGGCCACGAGGCGATCGCCGATGAAGCCGCACAGCGCCACGCCGTGCGCGGTCAGCAGGCGCCAGACCTGATGGGCGGCGACGGGCTGGCCGGCGTAGCCCCACACCTGCCCCTTCGCGCGGATACGCTCCTCGCTCCAGGCGAACGCCTGACGTACGAGGTCGTAGGTGATGTCGCTGCCCTCCACCGTGTGCACCGTGAAGTCCGGATGCGCGCGCAGCAGGCGATTGCGGGCGCGACGCAGGTTCCGGCGGGTCGACGACCCCAGTGACGCCTCATACTCATCCAGGTTGCCCGGCAGCTCGACCACGTTGTCGTCGCTGAAGCAGACCTCCCGTTGGGGGCCTTCGAGCCGGCTTGGCGGGAACTTCACCTCGGCTCGTATGCGCCTGACGTCCGGCCGCGCGCGAAAGATGGCATCGGCGGCGTCGCGCAGGGCGCTCGGCTCGATGTCGATCACCTTGTTCAGGACGTCGGCGGTGGCGCCGCGCGAGGTGAAGACCAGCACGTGGCGCGGCGTGCCCAGCTCGACCGCCTGCAGGTGCGCGGGCCGGTCGTAGATGGCGAAGTACTCGGCGGTGCTGAAGGGGCTGCTGTAGCGCGCGGGCAGCTCGGCCAGCAGCGCGTCCGGCACGTGATCGAGGTAGACGACCGGATCGCGGCGCGCGCCGCCGCCGCCAGCGGCCGCGCCGTCGAATCTCGTGTGGCCGGTCGCCGGGGCCCGGCCGTCCATCCGTGCGGCGACGATGTCGGTCACGCAGCTGTCCCTCTCGTTCGAGCCTGCATCCCTCGGGACGGCGGCGGCCGGCCTGCGACCCCGGCGCCGCGTCGGCCTCGGGATACCCCGGCGTGTGGTCGCCTTAGTCCTCGGAGCCGTTGCTCACCCGTGGCGATCTGATGGGTTGGGCGCTCAAAAGTCGGGGAAAGCACGGCGAAACGATTGGCCGGGGCGGGCCCTGCCGCGTGGTCGTGACGTCCAGAAGACCACCGGTCCGCGCCGCCGAAGTCGACAGGCAAGACCGCGGGGCGGCGCGTCGCCGGAACGGTGCGCCGCCGAGCCACGAGGCCAGGGAGAGGACGATGGCCGACCCTCAGACATCTCCGTCACCCGCCTTCGGCGCAGCCGGACCGGGCGCGGGCCGCTCGGGCCCGGGCGGCGAGCGCGGCGCAGACGCGCCGAGCCCGGGCCGCTCGGCCTGGGATCGCCGCAAGTGGTACATCCTCGCCGCGATCTGCGTGGCCCAGTTCATGGTCGTGCTCGACGTCGCGGTGGTGAACGTCGCGCTGCCCTCGATCCGCAGCGACCTGCACTTCTCGGTCGAGAGCCTGCAGTGGGTGCTGTCGGCCTACGCCATCTTCTTCGGCGGGTTCCTGCTGCTGGGCGGCCGCCTCGCCGATGTGCTGGGCCGCCGGCGCCTGTTCATGATCGGGCTCATTCTGTTCGCCGGCGCCTCGCTCGCCTGCGGGCTGTCGTGGTCCGAGGCGTCGCTCATCACCTTCCGCTGCATCCAGGGGCTGGGCGGCGCGCTGCTGTCGCCGGCGGCCCTGTCGATCCTGGTCGCGACGTTCGCCGAGGGCCGCGAGCGCAACCTGGCGCTCGGTATCTGGGGCGGCATCGCCGGCAGCGGGGCGGCGGCCGGCACCCTGCTGGGCGGCGTGCTGACGAGCGGCCTGGGCTGGCAGTGGATCTTCTACATCAACGTGCCGATCGGCGCGGCGCTGATCGCGCTGTGCCCGTTCCTGCTGCCGGCGAGCCGTCTCGAGGGCGCCCGGCGCAGCTTCGACCTGCCCGGCGCCGTGACCGTGACCGGCGGCCTCATGGTCCTCGTCTACGCCCTCACCCGGGCGACGCAGGTCGGCTGGGGCGCGGCCGAGACGATCGGTCTGCTGATCGCCGCCGCCGGTCTGCTCACCGCCTTCGTCGTCATCGAGGTGCGCTCGCGCAACGCCGTGCTGCCGCTCCGCATCCTCGGCCTGCGCACGCCCCGGGCGGCGAACGTAGTCGGCTTTCTGATCGGGGCGGGCCTGTTCTCGCAGTTCTTCCTGCTGTCCCTGTACATGCAGCAGATCCTGGGCTACTCGGCCCTCAAGACGGGCGTGGCCTACATCGCGACCACGTTCCTCGTCGTGGTCTCGGCGGTGGTAGCCCAGTCGCTCGTCAACCGGTTCGGCTCGCGCGTGGTGCTGCCCGTCGGGCTCGCCCTGGCCGCCGTCGCCGTGCTGCTCTACACGCGCCTGCCGGTGCACGGCAGCTACGTCGCCGACCTGCTGCCCGGGTTCCTGCTCACGGGCGCCGGCCTGGGTCTGGCCTTCGTACCCGACACGATCTCGTCGCTGACCGGCGCTCGCGGCGACGAGGCGGGCGCGGCGTCGGGCCTGATCAACACGAGCCAGCAGATCGGCGGCGCGGTGGGTCTCGCGGTGATCACGACGGTCGCCACGACCGCGACGACGAGCTACCTGCGGACTCACGCCGGCCTGGGCGCGCTGGCTCCGGTCGCGGCCGCCACGCACGGCTTCCGGGTGGGCTTCTGGGTGCTGGCCGGCGTGCTCGCCGGGGCGGCCGCGCTCGCGGCCGCCCTCATCGAGTCGAAGGCGAAGGTGGCGGCCGAGGCGGCGGCGGCCGTGCCGGCCGCCGCCGCCGGTCCCGCGCGGGCCGCGGCGCCCGTCGCCGTGCAGTCGCGCCCCGTGCAGGTGCTCGGCCTGGTCGCGGCCAGCGCGTCCGCCGGCGGCCGGCGCTCGTACCATCGCAGCCTGTTCCGCGCGGCCCAGCGTCAGGCGCCCGAGGGCATGACGATCGACGAGTTCGACGTCGCCTCGCTACCCGACTACCCAGGCGACGGCGCGGCCACCGAGACGGCCGAGCCGGTGCAGGTCGAGCATCTGCGCGCCGCGCTGCGCCGGGCGGGCGCCGTGCTCGTGGCGACGCCGCAGTACGAGGGCGACGTGCGCGCGGCGCTGCGCAACGCCTTCGCCTGGGCGGCGGACTCGCAGGACGGTCGCGAGGCCCTCGCCGGCAAGCCGCTCGCGGTGATGGGCGCGTCGTGCGACGAAGGCCATCTGCGCGAGGCGCAGCGCCAGATCCGCGACGTCATGGGACCGGCGCGCGGCGACGGGGCAGGCGACACTCATCTGGTGTGGAGCTGCGTGCGTGACGGAGGACGCAGCGAGGCGGTGCGCGAGTCGGTCGGCGGCTTGCTCGGCACGCTGGCCGACGCCGCCCGCTCGCAGACGCAGGCCGCGTAGGGGAGAGGCAGGCGGACGGGCGCCGTCGTTGCCCGGCGCCCGTCCGCACCCGTATCATCGGGGCCGGCAGCGAACCGACACCCGGCGAGGGGGTCCCCCATGGCACTGATCAGCTTCGAGCGCACCACCGAGACGGCAGCCTTCTTCAGCCCGCTGCTCGGCATGGCGCACACCGAGCAGCCCATCGAGGTGCGGCGCGACCCGCTCACGGGGGCGACGGCGGTGGCGTCGGCGGAGCTTGCCTCGAAAGAGGCGATGTTCTACGGGAGCACCGACTGGGAGTACGCGGAGCAGCTTGCCAGGAGCTCGCGCGAGGGCTGCTTCTTCTGTCCCGACAGGGTGCTCGAGGTCACGCCGAGGTATCCCGACGAGATCGTCCCCGGCGGCCGGCTCGAGCACGGTCGCGCCCTCGTCTTTCCGAACCTTTTCCCGCTCGCCGCGCTGCACGCCGTCGTGACCTATCCCAAGCGCCACTTCCTGCGGCCCTCCGACTTCGCGCCCGGCCTGCTGCACGAGGGCCTCGGCGCGGCGGTCGAGTTCGCCGGGCTCGCCGAGGGCGCCGTCGCCGGCCTCGAGCACCTCGAGGTGTGCTGTAACAACATGCTGCCGGCCGGGGCGAGCATGGTGCACCCTCACTTCCAGGTCTTCGGGGGTACCGGGGCGCCGTGGCTCGTGCGTCTGCAGTGGGAGCGGGCTGCGGCCTTCCGCGGCGAGCACGGCGTGTCGTACTGGCGCGCGCTCGCCGACGAGGAGCAGTCACACGGCGAGCGCTTCATCGGCAGCCGCGCCGGCTGGACCTGGCTGGCCCCCTTCGCGCCGACCGGCGGGCGCGAGGTCGTGGGCCTGCTGCCCGGCGTCGCGCGAGTGGCGGCGCTCGACGACGAGCAGGTGAGCGAGGCCGCCTTCGGGCTCTCGCGGGTGCTCGCCTGGTACGAGCGCGAGGGCCTGTCGGCTTTCAACTTCACGCTCTCGGGCGGGCCGCTCGGCGGCTCGATCGACACCTACGCCGTGCAGCTCCACGTCGTGGCGCGCACGGCCTTCCGGCAGGACTACCGCACCGACGACTACTTCCTGCAGAAGCAGCTCGGCGGCGAGCTCATCTTCGTGACGCCCGAACAGATCGCCGAGACCCTGCGGCTCGAGTTCGCCACGGCCTGAGCCTCACGACTTCCGCGGCATCTGAGCCCCGCGGCCTCGGCAGCGGCCGCTTCGGCGCCGGCCGCTAGCCGACCGCGGGTGAGAGCGCCTTGAAGACGGCCTGCGGCCTGAAGCCGGCGACCGGCGGACCGAGGCGCATGCGCAGGTTCTCCTTGAAGCGCTCGAGGCCGAGCTCGGCGGCGAGCCGCACGCCCGACTCGTTCGCGTCGGGGAACTCGAGACGCGTGCCGGGAGCCTCGCGCAGCAGGTCGCACAGGACGGCGCGAGCCGCGCCGGCGTCGCGCGCGACGACGGCGCCGGTGCCCCAGGCCTTGCGCGTGCGGTAGGCGGCGACCGTCTCGACGCCTAAGGCGTCGCGGCGCAGAGCGACCTTCATGGAGGGGCCGAACAGCTCGAGGTACGCGCGCCGGTCCTCGCCGGTCGCCCAGCGGTCGAGGGCGATGCCCTGCTCGAAGAGGCCGGGCGTGTCGGCGGCCGGGACCAGCCGCGGGCCGGGGTCGCCGGCGCGCCCGGCCGCGACCAGCCCCGGCGTCGCGTTGGTCGCCTGCCATGTGCCGTAGAGGCCGTCGGGCTCGAAGCCGAGACGCGTGTAGATGCGCTGGGCGTCGCCCAGCGCCAGCAGCAGCACGGTGCCGGCCCGCTCGCGGGCCGCGGCGACCGCCGCCTCGGTCAGCGCCGTCCCCAGGCCGCCCCGCCGGCACTCGGCGGCGACGACCACGTTGCCGATCCAGGCCGTGGCGCCGAACACGATCGCCATCGCGACGCCGACCACGTCGTCGGCGCGCTGCGCGATGAAGGTGACGGTGTTCGCCGCCGATGCCGCGAACCGCACGCTGTCGGGCGTCTCGCCGCCGAAGGCCGCGCCGATGAGGCCGACGAGCGCGTCGAAGTCGGAGGCTTCGTAGGCGCGGATGATGGTGTCGCCCGAGACGCGGGACGCCGACTGATCGCTCATGATGCCCCCTCGTATGCCGGCCGCCGCCGGTCGCCGCCAGGCCCTCGCGAGTCGAACCGCGCGATGCGGGGCCGTCTGCCGACAATGCTCCGGCATCGGTACGGCCGCCGTCAATGCGGCCTCACGAAAAAGGGACCGGGGCGGGGCGAGCCGCAAGGCTCGCCCCGCCCCGGTCCCGGCCGTCAGAGGCGATCGACCTCAGACGGTGGGATCGCAGGTGAGGATCGTCAGGACTCCTCGACGACGCCCTCGATGACGGCGTCTTCGGAGACCGTGCCCTGTGTACGACCGTAGGCCCAGAAGCCCACGCCAATGATCATGAGGACGACGAACGTGCCGAGGTCCATGAGCTCGAACCGCAGCCGGGACATGCCCTCGTAGTCCGTGATCGAGAAGCTCTGGCCGAGCATGTTGTTGATGAGGCCCGGCCACAGCAGGGTGATGCAGGTGATGACGGAGAGGATCCAAGTGATGGCCGCGCAGGCCCACAGGCCGACCGCGCCGCCCGGCACGATGAACGGCCGATGGACGTGCGCGTGCGTGGTGCGCAGACGCACCATCGCCGGGATCAGGAAGACGTAGACGACCACCGTGAGCGAGGTGTCGAGGGCGATCATCACGACGATGAAGCTGTGCAGGCTGCCGCTCGTCACGAGGAACACGATGAAGCACATGATCGAGCCGACGATGCCCATGAGGACGCACATCGCGAGCGGGGTGCCCTGCTTGGAGAACTTGCCGAGCATGCGCGGGGCCGAGCCGTCGAGCGAGGCCACTGCCTGCACGCGGGCCGAACCCAGGGTCCACACCGACGCCGAGCTCAGGTACTGCAGGATGAAGATGACGCCGAGGAAATAGCCGATCGCCTTGGCCGTGCCGCTACCCACCGCGTCGGCCATGACGGCCTGCACCGCGGCGGGGATGCCGGACGCTGCGGTGAGGTCCTTCTCCTTCAGCACGAGGAGCATGCAGAGCATGACAACGACGTACATGGCGGTCGTGATGGCGCCGGAGCTGAGAATCGAGCGCGGCACGTCCTTCTGCGGATTGACCATCTCCTCGCTGGCCGAGCCCTGGAGCTCGAAGCCGACCCACAGGAAGACGATGACGCCGATGACGGCGAGGAAGCCTGTGATGCTGGGCGTGTACGAGCTCGCCGGGGCGATCCCCTTGGGGATGCCGTGGCGAACCAGGAAGAGGATGCCGAGTACCGCCATCACCACCATGATGATGGCCTTGAAGAAGGTGCCCAGGTTGCCCGTCCACTTGCCGTACTTGAGGTTGATCACCGACAAGAAGATGGTCACCCAGGTGAAAACGAGGCCGACGACGATCGACGCGGCGGTGCCGAGCAGGTGTTTGGGCGTGAAGAAGACATCGATGACACCGATCGTGACGGCGGTCAGCGTGCCGCCCAGCCAGATCGCGTTCGACAGCCAGTACATCATGGTGGCGAGCTCGCCGAAGAGCTTGCCGAACGCCATGCGGCACCAGGCGTAGACGCCACCCTCGGCCGGGAAGGCGGTGCTGACCTCGGCGGTGAGCAGGCCGAACGGGATGAGGAAGATGAAGAAGGTGATGATCAGCCAGGTGATGGCCTGGCCCAGCCCGACCGAGGTGGTGTAGGCGAGCGAGTCGAACCCGATGATGGCGCAGGCGGTGAACAGCGCCATGTCCCACCGACGTAGGGTCTTGGTGAGTTTGGCTTTCTCGGTCGCCATTTGGATTTCAGGCATGCAGACCTCCCCTTGCTCCGTTTCACAGACCGTCCGGCGCTCCCCAGGTACAGCGTGCGCCGGGCGTGGTCACCCCGCAGGCGACCACCCATGAAGGCCGTAGCAGCGGGGCTCGGAAAATCACGTCGGATTGTTGCATCACTTCTACGCTCAGGCAACTCTTATCTGCTTAGTAGAGACGGCGCCGGTCCGTCGCGGCCTGGGGGTGGACGGAGCTTGGACCGCCGGGTCACCGCTCCGCGGCGACCGGCTGCCGTCCCGTCGACGGTGGTGACGGGCCCGGCTCGCGAACTTGTGCGTTCTTCGCGCCTTCCGTAGCAGGTCCGGCGACCGGGGAGTAGGCTCGACTCGCCGGGCTCACGCAGGAGGCTTGCCCGGCTCAGTTCTCGGTCTTTTCGGCTTCACGGCGCATCCGACCATGAGGTGAGCGATGGAACCCACGATCCGCACGCGCATGGGCGACGGCGCGCTCGTCGAGATGACGCCGTCGCAGATCCGCGCCGACCTCGAGGCCGGCACGCAGGCCGGCGCCAAGCGCAGCAAGAGTCCCGAGCTGGGCGCCGACGAGCTCGCCCACCTCGCCGACATCTTCTGCTCGAACAGCCGGTTCACCGGCGTCGACATCGGCGACGAGGTCGTGCTGTCCTTCGACGGCTGCGGCAGCCAGGACCTCGGCACGCGCATCAACGACCTGCAGTACTACGAGCAGTACCTCTGCGCCGACTCGCTCGAGCTCTACCACCACGACTACTCCTACAAGCCGGCGAAGGGGGTCACGGCCTTCGAGCAGGTCATGATGCGCCAGGCGCAGTTCGTGACCACGGCGCCGCTCGGCTACGGCGCCATGCCCGACCTCGGCCTCTACACCGTGCCCGACGGTCCGGTGCCGAACTGGTCGCAGCTTCTGCCGCTCGGTCGCATCGACGAAGCTCGCGCGGCCCAGGAACAGGCGGTCGAGCTCGCGGTCGACGACATCTGCTTCGTGGCCGACGAGCTGATCGAAGCCGGCGCCGAGTTCATCGACCTCGACACGGCCGGCGCGGCCGGCGACGCCGACTTCCTCGCCACGCTCAAGGCGGTCGAGCGCATCCGCGCCGCGCACCCGACGGTGGGCATCCAGATCGGCATGGCCGGCGAGTTCGTGCTCGGCATGCACGGCGAGCTCGAGTACGACGGCGTGCGCCTCGCCGGCCTGTGGCCGCGCGAGCAGATGAAGGTGGCCGCCAAGGCCGGCGTCACCATCTTCGGCCCGGCGATCAACGTGAACACCGGCAGGTCGATCGCCTGGAACGTGGCGCGCACGCTGACCATCGCCAAGCCGTGCTGCGACGAGGCGACCGTGCCGGTGCACCTGAACGGCGGCATGGGGGTGGGCGGCGTGCCGATGCACGTCACCCCGGCCGGCGACGCCACCTGCCGGGCCTCGCGCGCCGCGGTCGACATCCTGCGCCTGGATGGCTTGTAGGTGGGCGCGGGCGACGTGTACGGCCAGGCTGTGAGCCACGGCGTCGCCTCGGGGATGGGCGGGATCCGGACTGCTGGAGATCTGGTGGCCCGGATGCAGATCACCCGAGGGATGCGGCTCGTCGAGGCCAAGCGGTACGTGGCCGACCGGCTGGGCGTCTCGACGATCGACCTCTCCGACCCGACGGTCATGCTCGACGTGCGCAAGGAGCACGGCCTCGGCGGCATCCTCGAGTCGGGCGAGATCACCGACGTCGGCGACCCCATGGGGATCGAGGCCAAGTTCAACATCGCGGCCGTGCTCGACGTGCCGGTCAACTGCGTGGAGCGCTTCCGCGAGATGGCCGGCCGCAAGCACCCCGTCGGACGCTGATCGCGGCGGTGGGCGGGCGCCCGTATGGGCGCCCGCCCACCGCCGACCTCATCGCCCTATCGCGGCGCGCCTCGTCGCGACGATCGCGCCTCGCCGCGACGATTGCGTTTGTCCTGCTCCTGGCGGGGAACCGTGGGGTCGGACGCAAGCCCGACTCCAGCGAGGACGCCACGCGCATCGCAGTCTTCTCCGCCAGGCGGTACGACCGTGAGTTCCTGACCGCGGCCAACGCGAGCTTCGCTCATGAGCTCGTGTTCTTCGAGGCGCGGCTCACCGCCGACACGGCTCCGCTTGCGGCCGGGTTCCCCGGCGTGTCCGTCTTCGTCAACGACGAGCTCGGCGGCGAGACGCTCGCGACGCTCGCCGCGGGCGGAACGACGCTCGTCGCCCTGCGTTCGGCGGGCTTCAACAACGTCGACCTCGCGGCCGCGTCCGCCCTGGGCCTGCGCGTCGTGCGCGTGCCGGCCTACTCGCCGCACGCCGTAGCGGAGCACACCGTCACGCTCATCCTCGCGCTGAACCGCAAGATCCATCGCGCCTACCAGCGCGTCCGCGACGGCAACTTCTCGCTCGACGGCCTGCTGGGCTTCGACCTCAACGGTCGCACCGTCGGCATCGTCGGCACGGGCATCATCGGTGCCACGACGGCCGGCATCCTGCGCGGCTTCGGCTGCGTCCTGCTGGGCTACGACCCGTTCCCGAGCGAGCGCGCCCGCGAGATGGGCGTCACCTACGTGTCGCTGGCCGAGCTGCTCGCCGCCTCTGACATCGTCACGCTGCACTGCCCGCTGCTGCCGGAGACCACCCACCTGATCGACCGCGACGCCATCGCGCTGATGAAGCGCGGCGTCATGCTCGTCAACACGAGCCGCGGCGGCCTCGTCGACTCGCGCGCCGTGATCGCGGGGCTGAAGTCGGGCCACATCGGCGCGCTCGGTCTCGACGTCTACGAAGAGGAGACGGAGCTCTTCTCGCGCGACCTGTCGGGTCAGATCATCCAGGACGACGTCTTCAGTCGCCTGCTCACGTTCCCCAACGTGGTGATCACGGCGCACCAGGGTTACTTCACGAGCGAGGCGCTCGAGCAGATCGCGACGACGACGCTCGCGAACGCCGCCGACTTCGAGGCCGGTCGCCCACTCGTCAACGAGATCCGCATAGCGCCCGACGCCGCCGACGCGACCGCCCGCCGCGCCGCCTGACGACCGCGCCGCCTGACGACCGCGCCGCCCGAGGACCGCGCCGCCTGACGACCGCGCCGCCCGAGGACCGCGCCGCCCGAGAACCGCGCCGCCCGAGGATCGCGTCGCCCGAGGATCGCGTCGCCGTGACCGCACCCACTCCTTCGTCAACCGCTCCAGCTGCGCTCCGTGACCTCGTTCCCGCGTCAAATGTGAGCCCGTGGCCCACTCGAGCCGCGGGACCCCGAGGGTGTGTGGTGCCATCATGCCAGCAGAAAGTGATGGCATGATGGCACCACACACACCCACACTCCCGTACCTCCCGTGCGCGACGGGCTGGCCTCGCGCATCGGCACGGCACCGCGGTCTCTCCGCGACCTGCGAGGTCAGCCTTTGATCCGCGTGACCGTGCAGCTCTATGAAGAGCAGTTCGACGCCGTCCGGGAACGGGCGAGGCTCGATGGTCTCTCCCTGGCGGGCTACGTGCGGCACGCTCTCGACATCCAGGTAGCGCGGTCTGAGTCGCTCGTCCGTCTCGTCCGGCGGCGCGCGCTGGCCGTCGTCGATGACGTCGAGCCTGGTCCGGGCACGACGCCCGGCCCCGCACCCGACCCAGCGTTCGACATGGCGGCCGGTGCAGGGTTCGACATGGCGGCCGGTGCCGGGTTCGACACGGCGGCCGGTCCGGCGCCTGGGAACAATGCGCAGCGCGGCAGTGATCCCGGCGAGCGGAGAGCGCCTCGGTACTGGCTCGACAACCCGCGCGACGACGAGTGACGTGGCGACTCTGATCGACACGACGGCGCTCGTCGCGCTCCTGGACGGTCGCCATCCTGAGCACGAGCTGACGCGGCACATGTTCGCCTACGAGCTCGATGCGGCCGACCGGCTCATCGTCACCAACTACGTCGCGCTCGAGACCGTCGATGTGCTCAGACGCCGTCTGGGCGTGGCAGCGGTGACGACGTTCCTGCGCGATCTTCTCCCGGCGTTCGATGTCGAGTGGGTCCGACCCGTCGAGCACGAGCTCGCCGTCGAGCGACTGATCGGTGAGCTGAACACGGCAGGCGCCGAACGGCAGCCGTCGCTCGTGGACTGCGCGACCTTCCTGGTCGCACGGCGGCTGGGGGTCGGCCACTGCCTCGCCATCGACGAACGGTTCGATCTCGAGGGGCTTTGAGCATGCGCGAGACGCCGGCGCGCCGTGGGGTGATGCCGCGCCCCTGGTCGTACCGCCGCGAGGGGGGGTGATGCGGCGCGACTCGGGGTGAGAGCGAGCGTCCCGGTCTCGGCGTGCCGCGCTCGGGCCCCTGGGTGCCCCGGGTGGCGGACGGTGGGAGGGCCGATATACCATGGGCCGACGGCTCCCGGTGTGGCCCTTCGTGACCCAGACCCGGGGCACATCCGAGTCCGATCCGGTCCCGGTCGCTACCGGCGGCCGGTCCCCGCGAACGTGCGCACGTGGAGGTGATGCGCTTGGAACCCAAGATCGCAACGCGCATGGGAGACGGCGCGCTCGTCGATATGACGCGCTCCGAGATCAAGGCCGACCTCGAGGACGGCACGCAACAGGCCGCCAAACGGGCCAAGGTCGACCCGCTCAATCAGGACGAGCTCGACCACCTGCTCGACATCTATGCCTCGTCGGCCCGCTTCACCGCCGTCGACATCGGCGACGAGGTCGTCATGAGCAACGACGGCACCGGCACCAAGCACATCGGTAACCGGGTGCAGGACCTGCAGACCTACGAGCAGGTCGTCGGCATCGACATGATCGAGCTCTGGCAGATCGACTACTCGTACAAGGCGGTCAAGACCAACGTGGCCCACGAGGGCCAGTCGATGAAGATCGCCCAGATGCTCTGCACGAACCCGGTGCAGTACGGGGCGATGCCCGACCTCGGCCGCTACTCGAAGCCCGACGGGCCGATCGACAACTGGTCCGAGCTGCTGCCGCTCATGAAGGTCGACGAGGCCCGCGCCGCGCAGCTCGAGGCCTGCGACATGCTGGTCAACGACATCAACTTCGTCGCCGACCACATGATCGAAGCCGGCGCCGACGGCATCGACATGGACACGACCGGCGCGGCCGGCGACGCCGACTTTCTCGCCGGCCTCACCGCTTGCCGCATGCTACGCGACAGATACCCGTGGCTCGGCATCGAGATCGGCATGGCGAGCGAGTTCGTGCTCGGCATGCACGGCCAGCTCGAGTTCGACGGCGAGCGTCTGGCCGGCATGTGGCCCAAGGACCAGGTGCGCATGGTGCAGGCCGCGGGCGCCTCGATCTACGGCCCCGCCGTCAACATCAACACAGGCAAGTCGACCGCCTGGAACATCGCCCGGGCGATGACCTTCATCAAGCCGGCCGCCGAGATCGCCGAGATCCCGGTGCACGTCAACGTGGGCATGGGTGTGGGCGGCGTGCCGACCTGCGTCTATCCGCCGGCCGATGCCACGTCGCGTGCCTCCAAGGCCTTCGTCGAGATCCTCAAGATCGACGGCTACTAGGTGGGCACGGGCGATGCCATGGGCATGGAGTCTGCCCATTCGCAGGCTTCGGGCATGGGCGGAATGCGGACCGCGGGAGATCTCGTGGCACGCATGCAGATGACCCGAAGGATGCGCCTGAGTGAAGCCAAGGCCTACGTCGCCGACAAGCTCGGCTGCGGCGTACGCGACCTGTCCGACCCGATCGCCATGGAGCAGATCCGCATCGAGAAGGGGCTGGGGTGCCTGCCTCACACCTCCGCGGTGCGTCCCGGCGACGCCGGCATGATCGAGGCCAAGTTCAACATCGCCAAGGCGCTCGACATCACGATCAACAGCGTCGAGCGCTTCAAGCAGCGCGTCGGGTTGTAAAAGGCCGCGGCGCGGCGGTCAGACCGGCGACGGCAAGAAGCGAGGCGGGGGCGGCGCCGAAGGCGCCGCCCCCGCCTCGCTTCTTGCCTGAAGGCGCGTTGCCGCTTTGCCTGCGACTGCGATAGCATCCCCGGGACCGACGCCAGGGGGGCGACGGCGCCGCGGAGGTGACGTTGATGGAACGGCAGGTCCCGATGCGGATGGGCGACGGGTCGCTCGTCGAGGCGACCCGGAGCGCCATCCGCGTCGAGCTCGACGCGGGCACGCAGGCCGCCGCCACCCGCGGCAAGCTGGCGTCGCTCGACGACAGTGAGCTCGACCATCTGCTCGACATCTTCGCGTCGCAGGCGCGCTTCACGGCGGTCGATGTGGGCGACGAGGTCGTGCTCTCAAAGGATGGCACCGGCACGCCGCAGCTCGGCAGCAGGGTCGACGCCCTGTACGCCTACGAGCAGGTGCTCGCCCACGACAGCGTCGAGCTGTTCCACATCGACTACTCCTACAAGGCGGTCAAGCCCGTTGTCCCCTTCGAGCAGCAGTACATGAAGGAGGCCCAGGAGCGGCTGACGGTGCCGGTGCACTACGGCGCCCAGCCCGACCTGGGCCGGTACTCGGAACCCGACGGACCCTGCGGCAACTGGGCGCAGCTCCTGCCCGAGGTGCGCATCGACGAGGCGCGCGCCGCCCAGGAAGAGGCGGTCGAGCTTGCCGTGGCCGACATGGTCTACGTGGCCGAGGCCATGTGGGACGCCGGCGCCGACGGTGTGAACTTCGACACCGCCGGCGCCGCCGGCGACGCCGACCTGCTGGCCACCCTGCGCACCGTCGAGATCTTGCGGGAGCGGCACCCCGACCTGGGCATCATGGTCGGCATGGCGGCCGAGATCGTGCTCGGCACCCACGGCCGGCTCGAGTATCGCGGCACGCGCCTGGCGGGGCTCAAGCCAGCGGGTCAGCTCGCGGTGGTGCAGCAGGCCGGCGCGACGGTGTTCGGACCGGCGGTGAACACCAACACGAGCAGGTCGACGCCCTGGAACGTGGCTCGCGCCCTCACCTTCGTGAAGCCCTGCATGGCCGCCGCCGAGATACCCGTGCACATGAACGTCGGCATGGGCGTGGGCGGCGTGCCGATGACCGCCTTCGCGCCGGTCGACGCCGTCTCGCGGGTGTCGCGCGCCTGCGTCGACGTGCTCCGCCTGGACGGCTTGTAGGTGGGCACGGGCGACTCGTTCGGTATGGACGTCGCCCACTCGTGCGCCTCCGGCATGAACGGACTGCGCGCCGCCGGAGATCTGGTGGCGCGGATGCAGATGGCGAAGGGCATGAGGATCACGCAGGCCAAACGCTACGTGGCCGACCGGCTCGGGGTCGCGCCGCGCGACCTGTCCGACAACGCCGCCATGCACGAGCTGCGCGGTGAGCTGCGCCTCGGACGCATCTTCGAGACCGAGGCGAGCTACTACGACGACCCGAGCCCGCTCGAGGCCAAGGCGCACATCGCCGACCTGCTCGACCTGCACCTGCCGGCCGTCGAGCGATTCCGGGCGGGGCTCGCCGGTCGCCGTCCGGTCATTCGCTAGTCGCGGCGGTCAGCAAGCGACGTCGCCGCCGCTCAGGCTGACGTGACCTCGTCGCGCGCCGGCTCGCGCACGGCGCCGGGCGCGGCGCCCACGCGGTGGATCTCCATGACATCCTGGAGGAGCTTGACGGCCTCGTCGTGGGGGCGCTGGAACGAGTTGCGTCCCATGATCGTGCCGAACGAGCCGGCCGCGGCCAGATCGCGGTTCTCCTGCAGCACGGCCGCGGTGCCTTTGGCCTCGCCGCCCGAGAAGATCACGATGCGACGGCCGGCGAAGGCGCCCTGCACGACGAAGCGCGCCCGGTCGGTCAGCGTCTCGAGCGGCACTCCGGCCTTCTCGAGCGCCTCCTTCGACTTGGCGTCCCAGGGGCCGTAGGTCGGCGGCTTGACCTTGACGACGTGGGCGCCGAGCTGGGCGGCGATCTGCGCGGCGTAGGCCGACACGTCGACCGCCGTCTCGGCCTCCTTGGTGAGCTCGCCGCCGCGCGGGTACGACCAGACGACGACGACCAGGCCGGCGGCCTTGGCTTCGAGGGCCAGCTCGCGTAGCTCCTCGTACATCTCGGTGCGGGCGGCCGAGCCCGGGTAGATCGTGAAGCCGATCGCGACACAGCCCAGGCGCAGGGCGTCCTCGACGCCCGCCGTCACCGCCGGCAGCGGCCCCTCGACGTTCGTGTAGAGCAGGTCGTGGTTGTTGGCCTTGAGGATGAGCGGTATACGGCCGGCGAACTCCGCCGCGCCGGCCTCGATGAAGCCGAGCGGTGCCGCGTAGGCGTTGCAGCCGGCGTCGATCGCGAGCTGGAAGTGGTAGCGCGGGTCGTAGCCCGCCGGGTTGGGCGCGAAGCTGCGCGCCGGACCGTGCTCGAAGCCCTGGTCGACCGGCAGGATGACGAGCTTGCCGGTGCCCGCCAGGCGGCCGCTCATGAGCAGGCGGTAGAGGTTGGCCTGGACCCCTGGATTCTCGGAGCGGTACCAGGAGAGGATCTGCCCGACTCGGTCTGTCATCTGCCCTGCCCTCGTGGACGTGGTGGCCGTGGCGCTAGTGTGCCCGCTGCGGCGCCGTCGGCCCGCCGTTGCCGGGACCCGGAGGCGGCGGCCCGCCGAGGCTTCAGGCCAGCCGGGTCGGGGCGAGCGGCGTGGCGAACACGACGGCGGTGAGGGCGTCGAGCACGTCGGGCTCGAGAGGGGTGCGGGTCGCCCGCCGCAGGCGCGCGACGAAGTGCGCCGGGTCGACGGTCGCGCTGTGGTCGCCGAGCAGGTCGCCGGCGGCCAGGACGGCGGCGACGACGCGGTCGCCGAGCTCGCCGGCGACCTGGCGCGGGACGCCGTCGCGCTGCGCGACCGGCCCGTCGTTGCCGTCGAGCGCGCGGTGCCGGGCCGCGGCGCCGATCTCGGACACGGCCGGCGCGCTGAGCCCGAGCTTCGTCGCGACTTCGGCGGCGACGAAGGCGACGAGGTCGGCGCGCGAGGCCGCGAGGCGCTCGCGCACCGCGACCAGTTCGGTCACCTGCACGCCCGCGGGGCCATGGCCGTCGTCGCCGGCCGCGACCTCGGTCATGGTGCTGCCCGAGCAGGAGACGACGCGGTTGCGGCCGAGACGCTTGGCCTGGTACATGGCGCCGTCGGCGCGTTCGAGCAGGTGCTCGATGGTGTCGGCGTCGCTGGGCCAGGTGGCCATGCCGATGCTGATCGACAGGCGTCCCGCGTCGGCGTGGCGCTCGCGCATGACGCGCCGGCGGATGCGCTCGGCCACGCGCAGGCCCGCCGCGGGGCCGGTGTCGACCAGGATCACGGCGAACTCCTCGCCGCCGTAGCGGGCGGCGACGTCGACGTGGCGGATCGACGACTCGACGATCTGGGCCACGCCGCGCAGGGCGGCGTCGCCGGCGCTGTGCCCGTAATGATCGTTGAACTCCTTGAAGTGGTCGAGATCGCAGAACAGCAAGGTGAGCTGGGCCTGCCGCTCGGCCGCGCTCTCGAGCTCCTCGGCGAGGCGCTCGTGGAGGTGGCGGTGGTTGAAGATGCCGGTAAGCCCGTCGGTGATAGCGTCGACCTCGGCGCGGCTGAAGCGCAGAGCGGCGGAGTGGACGAGCGACGCGAACGTCTCCGAGAGGCTGCCGCGCAGCCCCTCAAGGCGGATCGACGGGTCGGCCGGCAGGTCGGCGTTCACGACCGCCACGATCTCGCCCTTCTCGTCGCGCAGCGGGGCGATGCCCGACACCCAGGCGCCCCACTCGTCGACGAACACGACGTTGATGTCGAAGCGGCGGCTGTTGAAGACGGTCTGCAGCTCGTCGTCGATCAGCACGGGCTCGCCCAGGGGCGAGTGCTGTGCCGCCTCCTCTTCGCCGTCGACGACGATCGTCAGGCCTTCCTCGCCGCCCACGATCGTCGTCAGGTAGCGAGCCGGCGGGTTGGCGTCGCGCACGTCGCGCAGGGTCTGGGCGATGGCCTCGTAGTCGGCGCCGTGCTCGTCGCCGCTGGCGATCACGCGGGCGTGCCGCGCGACGTCGATGCGCGCCGCCGCCTCGGTGGCGATCTCGCCGGCCCGCCGGTGCATGGCGGCGATGTCCTCGAGCACCTTGCGGAAGGCGTCGACCAGATGCGGGTCGAACTGCTGCCCGCGGCAGCGCTCGAGCTCCTTGAGGCAGTCGCCGTACGACATGGCGCCGCGGTAGGGGCGCCACGACGACATGGCGTCATAAGAGTCGACGATGCACATCGCCTGGGCGATCGCCGGGATGTCGTCGCCGGTCAGGCCGTCGGGGTAGCCACCGCCGTCCCAGCGTTCGTGATGGTGACGCACGGCGGCCACGAGCTCGGGCGCGAAGAGCGTGCCGATGATGTCTGCGCTGAAGCTCGGGTGCTGGCGCATGAGCTCCCACTCGCGCGTGTTCAACCGGCTCGGCTTGAGCAGGACGCGGTCGGAGATCGCGATCTTGCCGATGTCGTGGAGGTAGGCGGCCTCCTCGGCCTGGACCAGCGTGTCGTGCGACCAGCCGAGCTCCTTGCCGAGCAGCACCATGTACGCGGCGACGCGGGCGGCGTGGCCCAGGGTGTAATAATCCTTGGCCGACAGCGCCGAGGACAGCGCCTTGAGGTTGCTCAGGTGCAGCCGGCGGATGTTCTCGTACAGCCGGGCGTTGCCGAGAGCCAGCGCGAGATGAGTGGCGACGCGCGACAGGACGTGCACGTGGTGATCGGTGAAGCCGCCCGGCCGCCCGGCGCCCAGGCACAGAGCGCCGATGAGCTCGCCCTCGACGAACAGTCCGGCGACCGCGCCCGACCCCAGCCCGGCGACGATGGGGTCGTCCGCCGGCAGCGGTGCGTCGTGCGGCAGCTCGAGCCGCATGACGCGCTCGCGCTCGAGGCGCGCGACGAAGCGCTCGTCGAGCGTGGCCCTGCCCAGACCGCGGTAGCGGCGGGTGTCGTCGGTCGACAGGATGTCGACGAGCAGGCCGCGCTCGTCGAGCAGGACCAGGCTGCCGCGGTCGAACGGCACGAGCCGGTGCAGCTCGGTCATCGTCGTCTCGCCGATGTCCTCGACCCGCAGCGTCGACGTGACGCGCCGCGCGATCTCGTTCAGGAGCTCGGTCTCGCGCTGACGGCGCTCGAGCTCGCGGTAGAGCTTGGCGTTGTGCAGGGCCGCGGCCGCCTGCTCGCCGATGCCGCTGACGAGCTCCACTTCTTCGACGCTGAAGCGCCGCTCGCTCGCCGTCTCGACGATGACGAGCAGACCGAGGGGCTCGTCGCCGTAGGCGAAGGGCACGTTCAGGATGCTCTTCTCGCCCCAGTCCAGCATGGACCGGCGCGAGGTGGGGTCGAGGTCGTCGTCGCTCAGGCATTCCTGCACGGGTACGCCGCCCAGCAGGATCTCGACGTCGCGCGGGCAGTCGGCCGTCCGGTAGACCGTGCCCTCGGAGATCGGCGCCGAGGCGCCACGCCCGGCGGCGATGTAGTCGCTGCGCACCGTCATAATGCCCTCGCCGAGGTCGAAATCGTAGATGAGGCACTCGGGGGCGCCCACCGCCTCGGCGGTCTTGCGCGCGAGCGAGTGCAGGACGTCCTCGGCGACCAGGGTCGAGGTGATGGCACGACCGGCGTCGAGCAGCGCGGTCAGCCGCCGGTTCTGACTGCGGAGCTCGTGGTTGCTCTGCTCCAGGCGGTCGAGGAGCGTCACCTTGGAGAAAGCGCCGGCCAGCACGTCGCGTCCGGCGTCGAGCGCGTCGACGATCGCCGAGAAGTCACGCGGCACGACGTCGCAGAGCTCGAGCAGCGCCACCACTTCATCCGACAGCTTCATGGGCACGTCGAGGAAGCTCGCAAAGCCCCAACGCCGCATCGCCTCACGCTCGGCCTCGTTCAGCCGCGGGTCGTCGAGGTCGCCCACGGCGATCGGTCGGGCCTCGTCCAGGGCCTGGCGAGTGAGGGGGTAGCGCTCGAGCGGCAGCATGCTGTCGGGAGTCGTGCGGTCGAAGCCCTGCGGGTCGCAGGAGCTCATAAGCTTCAGGCAGTCGCCGTCGGGCATCCAGATGTCGCAGCCGGCGGCGTCGGCCAGGTCGCGCAGGCCGCTCGCCAGCAGGTCGACCGTCTCATGGAGGCCGACGCTGAGCGAGACCCGGCGCACGAGATCGAAGAGCGCGGCGCGTTGCGCGGCGCGGTCGGTGGCGTGCGGCGCGACCGGTCCGGCCGTCGCCGCGGCCGGCGCGCCGGCCGCCTCGCCTTCGGCCTCGTGCAGGGCGACCATGTCGCGCACGCGGAGCAGGCGCGGACCACGACCGCGCCTGAAGCAGGGGACATCGCCGGCGTCGGCCTTGCGACGCAGTGCCGCTTGGGTGACGCCGGCCAGCTCTGCCGCCGCCGGCAACCGCACCCAGCCCGCGCTCGTGCTCCGGTTCGTCAAACGTGACCCTTTTCTCCGCCAACCCCGGAGAGCACCGGGCGCCCGCCGTCGCCGGAGGAGCCCTCTCGGGCCACGGCGCGCGGACGCCGAGCGTCTCTCTCCCGGCAGGGTGGTGTATCGGCAAACGCCCGTCACAACTTATGTTTCGTGCGTAGGGCCCGGCAGGGTACGCTTTCGACCATGATCCATCCGCCCACCGACGAGCCGGTCGTGGTCCTGCAGCACGAGGCTGCCGGTCACGCGGGCACGCTCTACGAGGCGCTCGTCAACGCCGGCCTGACGGTCGACGTACGCCAGCTCCACGCCGGGGCCACGGTGCCGCGCGTCGAGGAGCTCGGACGGATGGGCGGGCTCGTGGTGCTCGGCGGCTCGATGAACACCGACCAGGCGGCCGAGTTCCCGTTCATCGACCCTGAACGGCGTCTGCTTGCCGCGGCCGTCGAGCTCGGCATGCCGCTCCTGGGCATCTGCCTGGGCGGGCAGCAGCTCGCCGCCGCGATCGGTGGGCGCGTGTATGCGCGCGGCGAGCCCGAGGTCGGTTGGCTGCCGGTCGAGGTGGTGCGCGGCGATGGTCTGCTGCGGGGCCTCGCCTCACCGTTCCACGCCCTCGAGTGGCACGCCCAGTCGTTCACCGTGCCGACCGACGCCGAGGTGCTCGCCCGGCGCGCCGGCGATCCCGGCGTGCAGGCGTTCCGGGTGGGCCGTCGCGCCTGGGGGCTGCAGTTCCACGTCGAGGTCGACGAGAGCATCCTGCGGTTCTGGCTGCGGCGCGACAACAAGGGAGTGGCGCGCCGCGACCCCGCCCTCTACGCGGGGCTCGTCGAGAGCGTGCCGACGATCGTAGAGGGCTCGCGGGAGCTCTGCCGGCGGCTCGTCGAGAACTTCGTCGCCTCGTTCTGAGGCGGCGGCGCCGCGCTACGAGCCGGCGCCGTCCGTCACGAACGCGAGCAGGTCGGCCGGCGTGGACGCGACGTAGGCTGCGCCGGCCGTCGCGAGCGCCGCCGGCCCGTGCCAGCCCCAGCCGGCGCCGAGCGGGGTCACTCCGGCCGCGGCGCCTTCGATCATGTCGCCGCTCGTGTCGCCCACGTAGTAGTACGGCGCCTGGCCGGGGTAGCGCGCGGTGACCGTGGCGATCTTGCGCACCTTGCTCGGATCGGTCTCGACGCCGAGCACGTCGGTCACGAGGCCGGCGAGCCCCTCGCGCTCCAGGAAGTCGCGCACCACGGCGGCCGCGTTCGAGGTGATCACCACAACGTCGAAGCGGGCGGCGAGGCCGCCCAGCAGCTCCGGCACGCCGGGGAAGGGATGCTGCAGCTCCGGTGAGGCGTCGAGCGCGGCCGTCGTGTCGGCGACGATCGCGCGCAGCGCGTCGCCGGCTACGCCGCGCGCCGCCATGGCGTCGTAGAAGTTGCCCTCGAACAGGCCCAGGAACCGCTCGCGGGTGCCGACCTCGGGGTGGCCGTGGCGGCGGCAGGCCGCGCCGAACGCCGCGAGGAAGGCGTCGAACGAATCGACCAGCACGCCGTCGTTGTCGAACATGATGACGGGACGTTGCACGGGTCCCATTCGACCACCGCCAGCCGTCGGCATCAAACCAGGTGTACAAGGGCACCTTCCATCCATCATTTCGGGTGCAGAGGTCCACTTGTCGCTCTCGTCCGCGCCGGATACGTTCCGCTCGCGACAGCGTCAGGTGGAGAGGAGTTGCCCCAGATGACCGAGCAGCTGTTTGTGTCGAACGCGACGGGCAGGCTCCGCAAGGTCCTGCTGTGCCCCCCCGACCACTTCAGCTTCCAGCCCATCAACGAGATCACCCGCGGCGTGCTGGCCCGCGGCGAGCAGCCCGACCTTGCGGCCTTTTCCCGCGAGCACTCAGAGCTCGTGGCGGCCTACCGCGAGGCCGGCGTCGCGGTCGAGCTCATTGAGCCCGATCCCGAGCTGCCCTACATGGTCTACGCGCGCGACTTCGGCGCCTGTCTGGCCGAGGGTGCGCTGATCGGCAGCTTCCGCGAGCCGGTGCGCCAGGGCGAGGAGCTGCTCTACGAGGCCAGGCTGCGAGAGCTCGGCGTGCCCATCATCGGCAAGGTCTGCCGCGGCTCCTTGGAGGGCGGCGATTTCTGGCTCATAGACGAGGCCACGGTGGCCCACGGCGTGGTGGCGCGCACCGACTGGGAGGGGCTGCGCAACGCCCAGGAGATCCTCGAGCCGCTCGGCTACACCGTGCGCGGCGTGCAGCTTCCCTCGCGCAACCTGCACCTCGACATGGCCTTCAACATCGTGGCGCCGGGCGTCGCTGTGTGCGCCGTCGAGCAGATGCCCGAGTTCTTCCTGCGCGCCCTGGCCAAGCGCCGCTTCGAGCTGATCGAGGTGAGCAGCGCCGGCGTGCTCGCCCACCACTGCAACATCCAGGCGCTCGGCGACGGCCGCGTGCTGACCTTCGCCGGCAATCGCGACGTCAACGCGAAGCTGCGCGCCCTCGGCCTCGAGGTCATCGCCCCCGAGATCAGCGAGATCTTGAAGGGCGGCGGCGGACCGCACTGCATGACGTTCCCGCTCCTGCGGGACGTCTGAGAGGAGCCCGATGGCCCGCCCGCGTGCGTCCGTGATCGTCGCCGGCGGCATCCAGCTGCGGCCTACGACCGGCGACCCTGCGGCCAACGTGGCCCGTATGGCCGCGCTCGGGCGCGAGCTCAAGGCGGCGCAACCCGAGCTCGCGCTGCTGGTCGCGCCCGAGCTCGCCGTCACCGGCTACTCGGCCGGCGAGCGGTTCGCCGCGCTGGCCGAACCCTGGCCCGACGGCGCCAGCCTGCGGGCCCTTGCCGCCCTCGCCGCCGAGCTCGACGTGGTGCTGATCGCGGGCTACGCCGAGGCGGGCGGCGCGCCCGGCCTGATCTACGACGCGGCCGCCGTCTTCGAGCGCAACGGCCGCCCCGTGGTCTCGTACCGCAAGACGCACTGCCTCAAGACCGAGCTCCGCCACTTCGCCGACGGCGACGAGCTGCCGATCGTCGCCACATCGCTCGGCGAGCTCGGTCTCATGATCTGCTGGGACGCGGCCTTTCCCGAGGTCGCCCGCACGCACGCGCTGGCCGGCGCCGAGCTGCTCGTCACGATCGGCGCCTGGGAGGACCCCTACGTCGCCGACTGGGAGCTCGCGGTCGCGGCCCGCGCCTACGACAACGTCGTGCCGCACGTCGCGGTCAACCGCACCGGACCCGACGGGCCGGCGTCGTTCTCGGGCCACTCGCGCATCGTCGATTGCTTCGGGCACCAGGTCGCCGCGCTCGACGACGGCGAGGACGCTCTGCTCGCCGGCGCCGTCGACCTGGAACACACCCGGCAGGCGCGCGCGGGCTACGGCTCGCAGCTGCGCGACCGGCGCCCCGAGCTCTACGCCGCGGTGAGCGCGCCGGCGCGGGCGGCGGCCGGCATGCCGGCCGCCGCCCGCGCCGGCGCGCCCCGTCAGGCGGGACGGTCGTGAGCCGTCCGCGCCTGCTTTTGTCCCTCTGTCCGGCGACGCCTGTGGCGGTCGCCGTGGATCGTGCACGATCAGCAGCAGCCCACCGGCCAGCCCCAACGACGTCAGGCGAGAGGAGAGCTTGCCATGGCCACGGTTGAGTCACCGACGCGCACCCCGAGCGGCATCAGCGGGATCGAGGTGCGCTCCATCGACTGGATCCCCGACTCCGAGCGACACGGCAAGGTGTGGCATCAGGGGCCGCTGTGGTTCCTGGGGAACTTCCAGTACTTCACGATCCCCATCGGCTTCATCGGTCCGGCCTTCGGCCTGTCGCTGTACTGGACCATCCTGGCCGGCCTGCTCGGCATCGTCGCCGGCACGGTCTTCATGGCCTTCCACGCGACCCAGGGGCCGGTGCTCGGGCTGCCGCAGATGATCCAGTCGCGCGCCCAGTTCGGCTTTCGCGGCGTGGTCGTGCCGCTCTTTGCCATGCTCTTCACGTACATGGCCTTCAACGTGGCCGACCAGGTGCTGCTCGCTCAGGGTCTGCACGGCACCTTCGGCTGGAACGCGAACGTCATCGCCGTCGTTGCGACGGCCGGCGCCGCGCTGCTGGCCATCTACGGCTACGACTGGCTGCACCGCATGTTCCGCTGGCTGCTCTACATCTCGCTGCCGCTCGTCGGCATCATCTCGATCGGCATCCTCACCGGTCACGCCGGCCACGTCGCCAGCCACACGGCCTACGGCTTCAACTGGACCGGCTTTATGGCGCAGCTCTCGGCGGCGGCCGCCTACAACCTGACCTACGCCGGCTATGTGTCCGACTACTCGCGCTACCTGCCGCGCCGCACCGCCAAGGGCTCGACCATCGCCTGGGTGTTCAGCGGCGCGGCGATCCCATCGGTCTGGCTGATCGCCCTGGGCGCCTGGCTCGCCGTCCGTCTGGGCGCGACCGACGGCCTCGTCGGCCTGCAGAGTGCCGGCAACCATGTGATCGGCCACCTCGGCGGCCTCACCGCGTTCGTGTCGGCCAGCGCGCTCGCCGCGACGATGGGCATGAACGCCTACGGCGGCATGCTCACCACGCTGGCCGGCGTCGACTCGTTCCGCAAGGTGACACCCACCAAGCGCGCGCGGATCGTCACGATCCTCGTGCTGACGGTGATCTGGTTCGTGATCGCGAAGGCGATCTCGACGAGCGCCGTGGGCGTCGTCGACACCGCCCTGACCCTCATGCTCTACCTGCTCGTGCCGTGGACCACGACCAACCTGATCGACTTCTTCTTCGTGCGTCGCGGCCATTACTCGATCGTCGACATCTTCAAGCCGCACGGCATCTACGGTGTCTGGTCGCCGCGCGGCATGCTGGCCTATGCGATCGGCTTCGCGGCCGAGGTCCCCTTCATGGTGCTGCTCAACCTGGTCAGTCTGAAGAGCTACTTCACGGGGCCGATCGCCGGTCACTACCTGAACAGCGTCGACATCGCCTGGATGGTCGGCGTGGTCGTCACCGCCGCCGCCTACTTCCTGCTGACCCGCAACTTCGACCCGGCGAGCGAGTACGCCGCGATCGAGGCCAGCGACAGGGAGCTGCACCGCGCCGGAGCAAACGCGTGACGCACTTCGTCGATCTGAGTCACGAGCTCGCGACCGGGATGCCGATCTACCCCGGCGATCCGGTCGTCGAGCTCGTCGACGCCGCCGTCGGCGAGCCCTGGCGTGTCTCGCGCCTGGCGCTCGGCAGCCACAGCGGCACCCACATCGACGCCGCCGGCCACTACGTGCGCGGCGGCTCCGCGATCGACGAGTACCCGCTCGAGCGCTTCGTGCTGCCGGCCGTGGTGGCGAGCGTGACGGCGGGCGCCGACGACGAGATCGGCGAGCCTGCGCTCGCCGCCGCGCTCGCGCGGCTGCCGGCCGGCGGCGCCCTGCTACTGGCCACCGGCTGGGATCGTCACTGGGGCGGCGCCGGCATGTTCGAGCACCCCTGGCTCGGCGCCGGGGCCTGCCGGGCCGTCGTGGCCGCCGGCGTAGGCCTGGTCGGCACCGACGCCTTCAACGTCGACAGCTCGCTGCAGGACACGACCCATGCCCACGAGATCCTGCTGGGCGCCGACGTGCTGATCGTCGAGAACCTGACCAATCTGACCGAGCTGGCGGGCCTGGCCGCCGGCCGGGCCGCACACTGCGCCTTCGTGCCGCTGCGCCTGGCCGGCGGCGACGGCTCGCCGATCAGAGCCTACGGCTGGACGGACTGAGAGGAGCCCCCTACCATGCAGCACCACTTCCAGGGCAGAGACTTCCTGAAGCTCGCCGACTTCACCCCCGACGAGGTGCGCTTCATCGTCGACACGGCGATCGAGCTCAAGCGCAAGCGCCTGATCGGCGAGCTCTTCGAGCCGCTGCGCGGCAAGACCGTCGCCCTGATCTTCGAGAAGGCATCGACGCGCACCCGCCTGAGCTTTCAGGCGGGCATCGCCCAGCTCGGCGGCCAGACCTTCTACATGAGCCCCGACCAGATGCAGACCAGCCGCGGCGAGCCGATCTCAGACACGGCGCGCATCATCGACCGCTACTGCGAGGGCCTCTTCATCCGCACCTTCGGCCAGGAGGTCGTCGAGGAGTTCGCCCGCTACATGCTCAACCCGGTGATCAACGCGCTGACCAACGAGACCCACCCCTGCCAAGGCCTCTGCGACCTGATGACGATCAAAGAGAAGAAGGGCCACTACAAGGGCCTCAAGGTCGCCTACCTGGGCGACATCTGGAACGTCTGCCACTCGCTCATGATGGGCTCCGCCATGCTCGGCATGGACTTCTACGCCGCCCAGCCCAACGAGAGCTATCAGCCCAACGCCGAGCAGCTCGCGATCGCCCAGAAGTGGGCCGCCCTCTCGGGGTCGAAGATCGTCTATACGCCCGACCTCGAAGAGGTCGCCGGCCAGGCCGACGTGATCTACGGCAACACCTGGCACTCGATGGCCACCGAGAACCGCGAGCAGCGCCTCAAGGACTTCGCCCCCTACCAGGTCAACATGCGCGTGATCGAGATGGCCAAGCCTGACGTGATCTACATGCACTGCCTGCCGGGCTACCGCGGCGAGGACATGGTCGACGAGGTCATCGAGAGCCCCTACTGCGCCTTCTGGGACCAGGGTGAGAACCGCATGCACACCGAGAAGGCCGTCGCCGCGCTCTTTTTGCGGTGAGCCGCGGCCGGGTCTGCTGACGCCGGCCGCGGCGTCCGGCCGGCGCGGGCTCTCTGCCCCCCAGAAGCCCGCGCCGGCCACGGCCGGCGAGACGTCGCTCCGCGCGACGGTATAGGCTGACCGTCGTGCAGCCGCAGCGCCTCAACCCCGTCGACGACGGCGGCCTGCCGCCGGGCGGCCTCACGGTCGCCGAGCTCGTCAAGGCCCCCGACCTGCACCTGCAGGTGGTGGCCGGCCGCGCCGGCCTGTCCAAGGTCGTCGAGGCCGTGTACATCGGCGACCTCGACGACCCGACGCCCTGGATGGTACAGGGCAGCGTCGTGCTCACTACGGGACCGCGTCTCGAAGCCGACCCCGAGTCGGGCGTGCGGCTCGTGCGCCTGCTCAAGCGCAGCGGCATGGCGGGCGTGGGCGTGGCCATCCAGCCCAACGTGCGCGTGATCCCGGACGCCATGCTGCGGGCCGGCGACGACGAGGGCCTGCCGATCCTGCGCGTGCCCGAGGAGACGCCCTTCCGGCTGATCACGAGCTACGTCTTCAACGCCCTCGCCTCGCGCGACATGCACCGCCTGCGGCGCAGCGTCGCCATGCAGCAGTGCCTCGTCGACGCGCTGCTCGACGAGCACAGCGTCGAGGCCCTGGTCGGGCGCCTGGGCGAGCTGCTCGGCGCCCAGGCGGTCGTGTTCGACCGCGCCGGGCGCGTGCTGGCGAGCTCGTCGGGGCCGAATCCGGCGGCCGACGAGCGCGAGCTCGTCGCGCGTGCCTGGCGCGAGTACGACCGCCTCACCCGGCAGGGCGCGCCGCGCTCGGTGTTCGAGCTCGACGACCGCTGGGTCGGCTTTCGCGAGGTGCGGGTCGGTGGCCGCCTCGAGCGGCTGCTGCTCGTCGTCCACCCTGCGGGCCGGCTGATCTCGGAGCTCGCCGACGCCTCGCTGTCGTTCGCGCAGCGGCTGCTCGAGGTGAGCCTCGGCACGATCCACGTCACGGCCGACTCGCGGCGGCGCGCCCGCTCGGGCCTGCTCGAGCTGCTGCTGCACGAGCGCGGCGGCCCGGGTGAGCTCGCCGAGCGCCTCGTCAACCAGGGCATCGAGCCCGGCGAGCCCTGGCGGGTGGCGGTGCTCGGCGTCGGCGTCGCACCGGCGGCCGCGGCGCACGCGGCCCTCGACGGCCTGCTCGAGGAGCGCGACGTGCCGTTCCTGTCGCACCGCCTCGGCGCCGAGGTGTTCGCGTTCTGCCCGGCGGCGGTCGCCGGTGCGGGCGGCGAGGCGGCGGCGCGGTTCTTCGGCGAGGTCGCCGAGACGGTGGGCGTACGCACCGACCTCGGCTCGCTGCCGGTCGGCGTGTCGGCGGCGGCGACCGGCGTCGAGCAGGTGCGGCGCGCCGCCGGCCAGGCGCGCCTCGCACTGTACCACGGCCGCGACGCGGGCGACGGCGTCGGCGCTTCGGCGGCTCTCGACCGGTCGACCGGCGGGGCGCGGCCGGGACAGGCGCCGCCCACGGCGCGCTCGCGGCCGGCGCCGACGGTCACGCTGTTCGAGGAGCTCGGGGCGCGCTACCTGGCTCTCGACGCGCTCTCGACCGAGGTGCTGACCCAGCTGCGGGCGGCGGTCGCCGACCGCCTGCGCTCGACCGACGCGCGCCGCGGCACCGGGCTGCTCGACACGCTCGAGGCCTATCTGGCGCACGGCTGCCAGGTCGGCGAGACCGCCGAGGTGCTCTTCGTGCACCGCAACACCCTGCGCAAGCGTCTGGCGCGGATCGAGCAGCTCCTCGGCGTCGACCTGGCGGCGAGCGGTGGCCTGGTCGAGGTCTACCTGGGCCTGCGTGCCGCCGACGTGCTGGCCGCCCGCGAGCTGCCTCGAGGCTGACGGCGCCGGTCGACCCCGTGCCACCCGGGGCGTTCGGAGCCGGACCGTCGATCGGCGCCGCGCGCGTAGCCTTGCGGTGTGCGGTTGCACCGCCGGCGGCGAGGCCCCGGGTGCAGACGGCCACGGCCGTGCGCACGGCCTTCTGGCCGGCCGTTCAAGCGTCGTTTCCCGGGCGATACCATCCGGCTACCGTGCCACGTTGGGTCCGCCCAAAGGAGCAGTCATGGACGATGTCGCCTTCGGCTTCCAGCTTGCCACCCGCATCGTGTTCGGACCCGGCAGAGTCGCCGAGGTGGGCCAGGAAGCGGCGGCGCTGTCGGACGGTGCCGTCCTGCTGATCACCGACGCCGGCCTCGTCGCGGCGGGCCTGGCCGACCGCGTCGCCGGCATCGTGAAGGCAGCCGGTCGCGAGTGCACCGTGTTCTCGGCGATCTCGTCGAACCCGCGCGACGCCGAGTGCCGGGCGGCGGCCGACGCGGCCCTCGCGGCCGGCGCCGGGGCCATCGTCGGCCTCGGCGGGGGCAGCGCGATCGACGTCGCCAAGGCGGCCGCCACCCTGGTGACGAACGGCGGCCGCGTGAAGGATTGGGAAGACCCCAAGGTGCCCGAGAAGCCGCCCATCCCGCTGCTCGCCGTGCCGACCACAGCTGGTACCGGTAGCGAGGTCACCTGGGTCGCCGTGATCACCGACGAGGAGCATCACTACAAGATGACGCTCCTCGACCCGCGCATCGCGCCGCGCGTCGCCGTGCTCGACCCCGAGCTCACCGCGTCGCTGCCGCTCGCGCTCACCGCCTCGACCGGCATGGACGCGCTGATCCACGCGGTCGAGGCCTACACCTGCAAGGCCGCCAACCCGGTGAGCGACGCCCTCGCACTGCGCGCGATCGGCCTCGTCGGCGGCGCCCTGCCGCGGGCCGTCGCCGATGGCACCGACCGCGCGGCGCGCAGCGACATGCTGCTCGGCAGCCTGCTGGCCGGCATGGCGTTCGGCAACGCCGATGTCGGAGCGGTGCACTGCCTGGGCGAGAGCCTGGGCGGCGTGTTCGACACGCCGCACGGCCTGGCCTGCGCCGTGTTCCTGCCGGCCGTGCTCGAGTTCAACGCGCCGGCCGATCCCGTCAAGCACGCGCGTGTCGCGGCGGCGCTCGGCGTCGAGGTCGGCGGCCGCGACGACGCGGCGGCGGCGGCCGCGGGCGTCGAGCGGGTGCGGGCCCTCATGCGCGAGATCGGCATCCCGGCGCTGCGCGAGCTGCAGCCGCTGTCCGACGCCGAGGCCGAGCAGGTCGCGCGGCTGTCGGCTGAGCATGTATGCTCGCCCGACAATGCGCGCGACGCCGGCTACGAGGACTATCTCGCACTGGTGCGCGCCGCCTACGGCGTCTGAGCGCGCGCGGGATCCCGCGCGCGCGACCAGGAGGAGCCCATGAGCGTCCCGGCCGGCCCCGACAGCGTACTGATCACGGGCTGTCGGCTGGTCGACGGCGCCGGCAACCCCTGGGTCGCGGCCGACGTGCTGCTCGAGGGCGGCCTGGTGGCGCGGGTGGGGCCGGCCGGCGCGCTGCCGCGCGCCGGCCGGCCCGCGCCCCGCGTGATCGACGCCGGCGGCCGCTACGTCACGCCGGGCTTTGTCGACCCGCACACGCATTCCGACTTCACGGTGCTCACCGACCCCGGCGCCGAGTCGGCGCTCTACCAGGGCGTGACGACCCACGTCATGGGCAACTGCGGCATGTCGGCGGCCCCGGTCGCCGACGCCCACGTCGCCGACCTCGTGAAGATGTGGGAGTTCTACTTCGACGTGCCGCCGATCACCTGGCGCACGTTCGCCGAGTATCTCGGCGGCGTCGAGGCCGGCGGCTGCGGCATCAACGTCGCCGCGCTGGTCGGTCACGGCGCGCTGCGCGTGGCGGTGATGGGCTTCGACGAGCGCCCCGCCGGCGAGCGCGAGCTCGCCGTCATGAAGGACCTGTTGGCGGCGAGCATGGCCGCCGGCGCTTACGGTCTGTCGACCGGCCTCGTCTACCCGCCGGGCTGCTACTCGTCGACCGACGAGATCGTCGCGCTCGCACGGGTGGTCGCGCCCTTCCACGGCATCTACACGAGCCACGTGCGCGGCGAGCGCGAGACGATCGTCGCCGCCGTCGACGAGGCGTTGCTGGTCGGTCGCGAGGCCGGCCTGCCGGTCGAGGTCTCGCACAACGTGCCCAAGTGGGGCGGGCCGCGGGCCGCCGAGAACCTCGGCGCGATCGAGCGGGCGCGCGCCGCGGGGCTCGACGTCACGCTCGACAACGACGTCCACACCGAGCTTGCGCCGCGCCTGTCGCGGGGCCTGCCGCAGCCGCTGCACAGCCTCGCCGTCGACGAGCTCGTCGCCGTGCTGCGCGACCCCGGGCGGCGCGCGGCCCTGCGTGGCGAGGTCGCCGCCGACGACCACCGGCCCGGCCCGGGCTACGCCGGCCTCGTGCGGCACGGCCGCTTCGAGCGCGTCGTCGTGCTGAGCGCACCCGACCAGACGCTGCTCGGCCGCTCGGTCGCCGACATCGCCACGGCGCGCGGCGCCGACTCCTTCGACACGTTCCTCGACTTGATCGTCGAATCGCGCGACGAGATCGTCGGCATCTTCGAGTACATCGACTCGGAACAGGTCGAGATCGTGGCGCGGCACCCGCTCAGCATGTTCTGCTCCGACGGCCTCGTGCAGCCCCTGCCGGCGCCCGACGACGCGACCGCGTACTGGCCCTGCAGCTTCGGCGAGTACCCCGGCATCCTCGAACGCTTCGTGCGCGACCGCGAGGTGCTGCGCCTCGAGGAGGCCGTGCGCAAGATGACGTCGCTGCCGGCCCAGCGCTTCGGCTTGTGGGATCGCGGCATCCTGCGGCCGGGGGCGCGCGCCGACCTGCTGGTCTTCGACCTCGAGCGCGTGCACGACTGCGCCACCAACCCGTACCCGCACACGGCGCCCTTCGAGAACATCCCGCATCGCTACGCCGAGGGCATGGACTACGTCTTCGTGAACGGTGAGGCCGCCGTGTGGGACGGCGCGCACACCGGGGCGCGTGGTGGCGCGGTGCTGCGCGGTCCGGGCGCCTCCGCCTAGGACGACCACGCCGGTCGCTTCGGCGAGCCATTGCACCGGCCGGCGCCCGGGTTGCGCGCCGTCTCGGCCGCGCGCAGGATCGGGCGTGATGGCGACTTCGCGCGACAGTGGGGGCCGGCCGCCCGCGTGGCAGGTCGCGAGCGTGCTCGTCGACTTCGACGGCACGGCGAGCCCGCTCGACGGCTTCATCGAGCTCTGCCGGCGCTTCGTCGGCGACGATTGGGAGCGTCACTTCGCGCGGGCGAGCTGGAAGGGCAGCGCGACCCACCGCGCCGACATGGCGCGTCTGGCGCGGCTGCTGCGGGCGCCGCGCGATGAGCTGCTCGCCTTCGCGCTCGAGCACATCACGCTTGATCCCGGCTTCGCTGCCTTCGTGCGCTGGGCGCAGGGCCGGGGGGTGGAGGTGGCGGTCGTGAGCGACGGGCTCGGCTTCTACGTCGAGCCGCTGCTCGCCGCCGCCGGGCTCTCGCACGTGCCGGTCCTCACGAACGTGCTGGTCGAGGGCGTCGACGGCCTGACGCTCCGTCATCCGCGAGAGCACCCACGGTGTCGCGGCTGCGGCACCTGCAAGATGCAGGCCGTGCTCGATCACCGCCGGCGCGGGCCGGTGGCCTTCGTCGGCGACGGCAGCTCGGACCGCTACGCCGCGGTGTACGCCGACGTCGTCTTCGCCAAGGACGTGCTGGCCCGCATCTGCGCGCGGGACGGGCTGCCCTTCGTGCCCTGGGAGACCTTCGACGACGTGCGGGCGGCGCTCGCGGAGCGCCGCCTGCACGTCGTCCGCGTCGATCCCGCCGCCTGCCCCGGCTGGACGCTCGACGAGGAGCCCGTCTAGCGGCTCGACGGCGAGGACGCCGGGCGCGACGACGCTGAGGTCGCCGCCGGCACGGTGGCGACCGGCGCCCAGCCCGGCGGCAGCAGCCGGTGCGGGGTGGAGGGGCCGTAGCGCGAGCTCGTGTCCACCGAGTACCGCAGGACGGCGGCCGCGTCGAGCCGCCAGCGGCCCTGATCGCGGCGGAACACGAGCTCGTACAGCGGCTCGACGTCGAAGCGCCGCGCCGGCACGAAGCGCTTCGTCCGAGAGTCCCACCGGGCGAGGCGCGAGCCCGACCAGATCAGAGCGTCGCAGACGATCGCGCCGTCGAGGTCGCGCCGCGCGAACCGGAACGACACCACGCGGCGCTGCCAGAGCGTCTCGACCGGCTCACGGGGCTCCTGGGGGTTCAGCCGGCGCGCCTGCGTCATGAGCTCGGCGATCCCGGACTGGGCGAGGTCCTCGTGCAGCATCTCCTGCGTCTCGACGCTCGCGAGCTGGGAGCGCTCGCGCGCGTCGAGCGCGCGCACCACCGCGGGCGGCAGCTTCAGGTCGTCGGCGTAGGCGCTCGGCCAGCGCGGCGCCAGGGCGGCCTGCCACACCACCGCGTCGCGGCGCATCTGGGCGAGGGCGGAGGACGAGGGGGGCCAGCGGCGGTGCAGGTCGAGCCCGAGCAGGACGAGGGCGACGACCGCCGCCGCGACGGCGACGGCGGCCAGGAGCCGTCTGCGTCGGCGCGCGGGCTGCCCCGGCCGGCGCCGCTCGCCGCGAGTCATGCGTCGCGGGCGACCACCCCGCCACGGCGGGGTGAAGGCACCTGTGCCGTTCGCATCTCGGCCAGCAGTCGCGCGATGAGGGCGGTGCCCTCGGCGACCGCCGCGCTGGTGCTGGTGTGCCCGTTGGCGATCGCGCTGGCGGGGACCGGCACACCGACGTGCGCCGTGATGCGCGCCAGGGCAGGCCAGGTGCCGTCTGCCGGCAGCGCCTCGCGCGTACCCGAAAGGTGCAGCGGCAGCAGCGGCGCGCCCGCTTTGAGCGCCAGGTATGCCGCGCCGCCCTGGGTCTCGGTGCGGTCGATGCCTCCCTGGGGAAAGACGGCCACGGTCCCGCCCGCGGCGAGGATCGCGAGGGCCTTCCTGAAGCTCGCGACGTTGGCGCGCTCCTCCTCGACCGGCAGCGCGCCGATGGCGCGCAGATAGCGCCCGATGACGGGTCGTTCGAAGAGGTGCGCGGCGGAGAGGAACGTGAGGCGCCGCTTCCCGAGGACCGAGATCAGGACGAAGCCATCGAGGTTGCTCTCGTGGTTGGCGACGACCACGAGTGGCCCCGCGGCGGGGACTCGGTCGGGGCCGACGACCCTGAGGCGGTAGGCGCTTCTCAGGATCGGCCGGACGGCCAGCACCGTCGCGGCGTAGGGCACGAGCCGCGGTCCCTGACGACCTGATCTACCACGCGTCAGGCGATCGCCGAGTTGAGACATACCTTGGTCTGCTTTCCGGGAGTGGGTATCGTCAGTGCTCTGCCTGGCCTGCGGCAGCTTCCCAGAGCCAGGCCTCGCAGCGCCGCATCCTCAGGTCGTCGCCCTACGGCGAGAGTGCGTTTTCGAGCGACAGGAGCACGGCGTCGTCTGCCGCCCTCACCAGGGCGGCCAGCAGGCCCCCGGTGGTCTGCGTGCCGGCAGAGCCGAAACCGTGGCAGGCGATGATGCGGCACTCCTGCTCGCGGAACTCGCGCACGGCGCCGTCGCCCGCATCACAAAGACGCGCCAGCCGCAGCAGCCGCGGGTCGTCGTCGGGCAGCGCCATGACCTCGCGCGCCGCGCGGTAGAGCGCCTTGGCGGCCTGCAGGCAGCGCCGGTCGGCCGGCCGCTCCTCGGCCATCACCGCCCGCCACTCGAGCCAGCAGTAGAGGCCTCGCGCCAGCCATTCGCGGTACCCGCGAACGGAGTCGACCTCAGGTCCCATCTCTCTGCCTCGCCTTCCTGGGCGCACCGAGACCGCCGTCGGCCGCGATGCACACTGTTCTGACGCATTATGTCGCCTCGCGCCGTCGAGCGCACGATTCGGGGCGATTTCTTGCCGAGGTCCAGGTTGTGCCGGGGGCTTCCCGGAGGGTACGCTGGCCCTGCCCTGACCTGCATCACAGAGCGGGCTGAAGGGACATCCGATGAGGGAGTCGCCATGCCGCGCTGTCGCACGTGTGGAGCCGCGCTCGACCCCGCGGTGCAGGTCTGTCCGGCCTGCGGCGCGTCGCCGGACGGGGTCACCGCGACCCCCGTCGCGGCCGGCTCGGCGGCGCCGCCCAGAGTCGTCGCCACCTTCAACTCGCGCAGCTCCTGGGCGGGCAAGCAGGTCGTCTACCGGGCGCCACGGCTGTCCGTCGAGGGCGCGTCGGTCAGCGCCGGCAAGCTCATCGACTACGATCGGCGCGCCTGGCTGGACTGGGCGCACGACGGCCTGCGTGAATGGCTCGCCGAGCTCGCGGAATGGGAGCTCGCCGTGCCGGCGACGACCGCCGACCAGCCTCCGGCCGCGGCGACCGGCTCCTCAGTGGCAACGTCGAGCTTGCCGCGCACAGAGGGCGAGCCGGCCACGGACCCGACGCGTATGGACGGGCCGGTCTCCTGCCCGTACTGCGCGGTCGCGGTCGAGCCTCCGCCCCGAGCCACGCAGGACTGTCCCGCCTGCGGGCAGACGATGCACCTGAAGAGGCTCGCCGGCTCCGACGAACGCCGCCTGCTGACTGGGACCGACGCCGCCGACAACGACGCCGCCTGGAAGCGCTACCACCTCGAGGCCGACGCGAGCGCGACCTCGTAGGAAGGACCGTCGCGATCGGGGCAGAGCGCGCCACGAGGGTGTAAGCTCTTGCTCAGCTCCGCTCGCTCTGGAGCCGGCGTGGGCGCCCACCTCTCCACTGGCGCGGATCACCGCATGGGAGACGATCGTGGACAATACCGAGCTGGGCGCATACGTGCGCTTCGACGGCCATATGTGGACTGTCGCCGAGCGGAACATGAGCACCGCGGTCCGCTACGGCGATTCATCGCAGGAGCCCTACGTCACGCTCGTCGCTCAGGGCGGCCGGCGGCTCGTCGTGCGCAAGTCGCAGTGGCCCCAGCTCAAGCGTGCGTCGCTCGGCACCCGCACCAAATAGCCCCGAGAAGTTCCGCGGTCCGTCTCGAAACTTCCAACGCCGAACGCCCCCGCGCAGCCCGTCTTGTGGGTAGAAAGGGGCCACCACGAGGCGCGCGAGGGGCCCCGCTCGTGGGCCGGGCCCACGACGCCGGTCGCCTCGGCCCGTGTCGGCTGACGGGAGTCCCATGAAGATCCGCTTGATCGAGCCGGAGTCGCCGAGCCTTCATCTGTGGTCGCCCCTGCTGTATCCGCGGCTCGGCCTGCCGATGATCGGCGCGGCGCTCAACGAGGCGGGCCACGACGTGCTCGTCTACTGTCCTCACGTCGCGCCGATCGATCGCCGCGACCTCCTGTCGAGCGATCTCGTAGGCATCTCGGCGACGACCGCGACGGCGCCCGCCGCCTACGAGCTGGCCGACGAGCTGCGGGGCCGCGGGATACCCACCGTGATCGGCGGCTCGCACGTGACCTTCGCCGCCGACGAGGCGCTCGCCCACGCCGACTACGTGGCCCGCGGCGAGGGTGGCGAGGCGCTCATGCTCGAGCTCGTCGAGGCGCTGCGGGGCCGGCGCGCGCTCGACGACATCCCCGGCCTGTCGTTCAGGCGGGCGGGCGTGTCGGTACACAACGAGCCGCGCGAGCCGGCCGCCGACCTCGACGACCTGCCCGTGCCCGACCTCACGCTGATCGTCGGCCACGAGCGCCTGAGGTCGACCCCCATCATGACGAGCTGGGGCTGCCCCTTCGCCTGCAACTTCTGCTCGGTGACCGCGATGTTCGGGCGCCGCTACCGGTATCGCAGCCCCGAGGCCGTGATCGCCGAGCTCGCCGCGAAACGGCCCAGCTTCGTGTTCTTCTACGACGACAACTTCGCCGCCGACAAGCGGCGCCTGAAGACGCTGCTGCGTCTCATGATCGAACGCGACCTGGTCGTGCCCTGGCAGGCTCAGATCAGGGCCGACGCCACGCGCGACGACGAGCTGCTCGACCTCATGCGACGGTCGGGCTGCTACCGGGTGGCCCTCGGCCTCGAGTCGATCGACCAGGCCACGCTCGACAGCTTCGACAAGTCGCAGACGGTCGACGACGTCGTGCAGGCGGTGCGCCGGCTGCACGAGGTCGGCATCCGCTGCCATGGCATGTTCGTCCTGGGCGCCGACACCGACTCGGCCGGTACCGTGCGTGAAACCGTCGACTTCGCCCGCGCCCATGGCGTCGACACGCTGATGCTCAACATCCTCACGCCGGCGCCGGGCACGCGCCAGTTCGCGGACATGCAGGCCGAAGGGCGGATCTTCGAACGCGACTGGCGCCTCTACGACGGGCAGCACGTGGTGTTCACACCGCGGCGCCTGCGGCCGGTCGACCTGCAGACCGAGGTGCTGCGCGGCTACGCCCGCTTCTACTCACTGCGTCGCGTCCTCGATCACCTCGCCGGTCTGCGCTTCGCGGCGGTGCGCGACCACGCCTGGTGCTGGTGGTACGCGCGCCGCTGGCGCTGGGATCGATCCAACCGCGGATACCTGAAGAAGCTCGCGCTGCGCACGCCCGATGTCCGCCGCGAAGCCCCCTTGCAGCCGGAGATGTGAGACCATCGACTCATGGCGGCTCCCAAAAAGGCCGAAATAGGGTACACTGTCATGACTGTTGCGTTGCAGCTTTCGTAGCAGCATTCATAGGTGAGCGCGTCGTTGCTTCGAGAGTTGCCGCAGACACGCTCCTGGCTAGAGGAGCAGGAATTGGCTCAAGGCAAAGTTAAGTGGTTCAACGGTGGCAAGGGCTACGGCTTCATCGCCCCGGACGACGGCAGCAAGGACGTGTTCGTGCACGCCAACTCGCTGGCGCCCGGTCTTGCGAGCCTGTCCGAGGATCAGGCCGTTGAGTTCGAGGTCGAGCAGGGCCAGAAGGGCCCCCAGGCTACCAACGTAAGGCTCGCCTGACGGACGTTCGCGCCGCGAAGTCCTGAGCGGACCTCCAGAGGCGCCCGTCGGAGCTCACCGCTCCGGCGGGCGCCTCTTCTTCCGCCGCTTCGCCCGAACCTGAGCGCACGAGGGGTCGTCCCTGCCCCGCGTGCCGCCGGAGAACGTCCTTCTTCGATCCAGGGGGCAAGGCGGTGACGGTGATCGACCAGTGCGCGACCCGAGACACGGCAGAACCGGCGGAGCTGGCGATCGACGACGTGCGCGAGCTGGTCATCGAAGGTCAGGAGCAGGGCTACCTGAGCGCCGCCCGCATCGCTGCGGCGCTGCGCGACGTCGAGCTTTCGGCCGATCAGCTCGAGATCATCTGCACGTACCTCGGCGACCAGGGCATCGAGCTCCTCGAGGGCGACGAGACCGTCCCGACGCACCTGCCCGGGGTCGCCCAGCCCGACGACCTCCCGCCGCTCGATCTGTCGATGAAGACGGTCAGCAGCGACCCGGTGCGCTCGTACCTTTCGTCGATCGGCCGGGTGCCGCTCCTGACCGCCGCGCAGGAGGTCTCGCTGGCCAAGCGCATCGAGCGCCACGATCTCGAGGCCAAGCGCCGGCTGATCGAGGCCAACCTGCGTCTCGTCGTCTCGATCGCCAAGCGCCACGTCAATCGCGGCCTGCCCCTGCTCGACCTGGTGCAAGAGGGCAACCTCGGGCTCATGCGCGCGGTCGACAAGTTCGACTACCGCCGCGGCTTCAAGTTCTCGACCTACGCGACCTGGTGGATCCGCCAGGCCGTCACGCGGGCGGTCGCCGAGCAGGCCCGCACCATCCGCGTGCCGGTCCACGTGACCGAGCAGATCAACAAGCTCATCCGCGTGCAGCGTCAGGTGCAGCAGGAGGTCGGGCACGAGCCGACCTTCGAAGAGATCGCCGCCGAGATGGGCACGACGCCCCAGCGGGTGCGCGAGATCAGCCGGATCAGCCAGGAGGCGATCAGCCTGGAGCTGCCGGTCGGCGACGAGAGCGACGCCCACCTCGGCGATTTCATCGAGGACCGCGACGCGGTGGAGCCGGTCGAGGCCGTGGGCGAGATCCTGCGCAGCGAGCAGCTCGCCGAGATGCTGCAGGACTTTCCGCGCCGCGAGCGCGAGGTGATCGAGCTGCGATTCGGCCTGCGCGGCACGCACGCCTGCACGCTCGAAGAGGTCGGTCAGACGTTCGGCGTCACGCGCGAGCGCATCCGCCAGATCGAGGCCAAGACGCTCGCCAAGCTGCGCAGCTGCAGCGACTGGCAGCACCTGCGCGAGTTCCTCGATTAGAGCACCGGCAAGGCACGCGGACCGGCGACCGGCCGGGACGCTGCGCGCACCGGGTGAGAGAAGAGGCCCCGCCGCCGCAGATGGAGTCTGCCGCGGAAGTTCTTGGAGCCGACGCTCGGAATCGAACCGAGGACCCCATCATTACGAGCTATCGATTTCCCTGCTCACAGGCATGTTCCGAAGGCCAGCGCCGCCCATGGCGACCCACCCAAGGACACGGCCGGACACGGCCAACGTTGGCAGCAGCGTTGGCAGCACGGCCAACCGAAAGGGGTCACATGCGAACGGCATCTGCACAGGTCTTGACGAGCGAGGTAGGGTCGCTCGTCGCTGAGGTCGCAAGCCGGGGGACGCCCGGCCGGCGCCTCATGCTTCTCGAGACCGCTGCCGGCTTCGTGGTCGGCAGCGCGTCTCCCGGCGCCAAGCCGGCCGACGAGGATCTCGTGTCGGTCGACGCCGAGCGCGCCGTAGAGTTCATGTACCTGGCCCGCACCGAGGGCGGACAGGTCCACCGCCTGCCGGCCTGCGAGACGGTGCGGCGGGCCTACCAACACGCGGTAGCGGAGCCAACACAGACCTACCGGCGCGCAGTCGACCGGGTAGACGCCGCGGCCCGCTTGGCGCGCGAGGCGCGCCGTCAGCGCCTCAGGGCGCCCCGTAGCGAGTGGTCGTGATGGTCGCGATCGCGCCGGATCTTCGCGGCGAGCTCGGCCTGCCGGAGCCCTTCCGCATCCGCGACTTCGACGGCCCGCTAATCGAGTGGCTGCAACGCTGCCGCTGGCAATTCGAGGCGATCGTCGACGGCCACCTGGCGATCGACGGCCGAACGGTGGCGGCCTGCGGCGACCACGAGACGCTGTTCTGGCATCTCGTCACCGGCGACCGCGGCCCGAAGCGGGGCCGGTGGCTGGACCTTGAGCGCTGCGCCATGCTGGGGCGCGTTTGGGACATCCTCGAGCGACAGGCGAAGGGCGACCTCCGGGCCTGCTCCTGGCGTCAGCCGCGCAGGAATCGCGCCGGCCGCAGCGGCCGAGCTCGCCTCGATACGGTAGTCGTCGCGCCGGTCGACCTCAGTTTCATGGTCGTGCTGCGCGAGTGCCGGGAGACGCTTCTACTGGTCACGACCTACCCGCTCGGGCGCCAGGAGGCCGCCAGGCGCATGGAGAAGGCCGCCGTGCAGTCCTGAGCGACCTGTACCGGAACGACAGAAAGGTCCGCCACCGTTGCGGCGGTGGCGGACCTTTCTCGTCCCAGGGAGTTTTGACATGATGCCGGCACGGTATCGACGTGGGGGGGCTCCGTGGACGATCGCGATCCGCTCGAGGGTTGGGAACTGCTCGGCGACTTCACTTGGGAAGAGGAGCGGAGGCCGCTGGGCCTGCGCCTGGCGGCAAGCCCCGGACGCAGCCTTCTTCTTAAGGACGGGACGGTCTACGCTTTGAGCGAGCTCTCCGAGGAAGGCAGCGAGGAGTTCGTCTACATGCTTAGGCCGCTGGAGCGTATTGACCCGGACGAGGCGAACACGTGGACCGCGTTTCCGAAGGCTTGTCCGTCGAAGCCCGTCCGTCCCTCTCGTAACCCCGACGAAGAGGTGCGGGCCCACGTCACCCGTCGGCGCAAGGCCGCGGTGATTGAAGAGTTGCTCTCTGCTGATCCCGCGACGATGCGGTGGAGCAGTATCCCGGCTGCCCTGGCGAGCAAGCTGTGAAGCGGGCTTCCCCTACTGCTTCGTGAAATTGGCGCGGGCCTCTTGGTTGTCGGTGTCCATGTACTCGACCGTCATGCTTTTGTCGCCGACCAGGGTGAGGGTCGTTGTGGGGTCGCCGCCCGAGTAGACCCCGGACCCCGTCTTCTTCACCTGAAAGTGCATCACCTCTGAGGTGTCGGCGGTGGGGCTCTCCGTCCCGGATGTTCCGTTGCTCCAGCTGATGTCGTAGACCCCGTTCTTTGGCGCGTCGACGTGGAAGTACATCGTGCCGCCCTGGTCAGACTGCTTCCAGTCACCGACGAACGGGTCCTTCGACCCGCAGGCCGACAGTACAAGGGCCAGCGCGATGATTGCGACCGCCCCTACCGCCAACGTTCTCCGAGACATGGCCCCTCCTATCCGGGTAGCGCAACTCTAGATTCGCGGGATCGTATGCGCGGCGGCCCCACCGTCGTTGCGACGGAGTCGCTCCGAACGCGGTTCAGCAGTGCCAGATGAAGAAGAGCAGGATCGCGATGAAGACGATCAGCATGACGAGCTTCCAGACCTGGCCGATGAGGAAGGTCGTCCTGTCGAAGCCCGGGCGGAGCGGCTGGCAGTTGATGCACCGGCCGCTCACCAGCTGCTGCCCACACCTCGGACATACTGCCATCGCGGGCCCCCCGCTCGACAGCCGCGATGGTATCACCGCATCACTGCCTATGATGCAGCGCCGTGGCGGCGAGCGCGTTTCCTGCGCCTCGACAACGAGTCGCCAACGTGCGCGGTCACCACTCGGGGCGCGTCGCGCAAGTCATCCGCCAGCCGGCGAGGCTCATGACGTCGTCCACGATCCTGTAGCACTCGTCGACGCTGTTCGTCGGTCGGCTGATGGAGCAGGGGACGTTCACGTCCCGGCACAGCACCGCCGCCTGCCGGCCGAATCCCTCGTAGTCGGCCGGTGAGACCGCGCTTTCGCGCTGCCGCATCATGCCGACGTGGTAGAAGTCGACGTAGGCGTGCGTGCGGCGGATGAGCTCGAGGGCCTGGTTGGCGTCCATCACGGGAGCTAGGTTGACGAACGTCGGGATGCGGCGCCGGTGCGCTTCCTCGAGACCCGCCATGCGCTCCGCGGGCGACGCTGCTCGAGGCTCCCAGGCTCGCGAGTCGCCCTCGTTCACGAACGTGAGGGTCGCACCAAAGGCGTCGTCGGGATGGGCGCCGAGTTTCGCGCCTCGCTTCGCGCCGCGGCCCGGGCGGAGCGCCTGAAAGTCACGCACGGGCCGCGTTCCCGACTTCGTGATGATCTGGACGCCGATACCGTAGCCGTGCAGGGCCGCGATCGCAGCCCTGGTCACGCCGGCCGCCTCTTCCTCGGGCGGATAGGGGTCGCTGAAGGGAGAGAGCACAGCCGGCGGGGCCGGACCTTCGGTCGCCTCCAGTCGCACGGTATTGAGCGGGTCGCAGGTGCGCGGCTGGACGTGGCTGTCTAGCAAGCGGTGCCCAGGCGGCAGGGCGGCGCGCTCCTGCCACTGCGCCGCCCAGCCGCGAGCCATCGGCAGGCAGTACCTGCAGCCGAAGTTGCAGCCCGTCCACAGGTCGGCCACGGCCCCGTGGCCGATTCGCTCTTTCCACTCCTGTGCTCGCTGCTGCAGCTGCTCGTCGCGGTCCGGTCGTCGTCGGCGAACATGAAATCGGGCTCGAGCAGCTCGTCGGACTGGGCGGTTTCGATCAGTTGGATGGTCATGGCCGCTGCCCCTGATCGTCTTCCGGTCAGAGGTCGAAGATGAGCGTTTCGGGCGCGATCACGTTGACCACGACCTGCGCCACGCTGGCCACGTCGCTGACCATGTCACCCACGTCCGGGCCGCCGCTGTCGTCGGGGGTCGAGGCGTCCTCGGCCGCCGATAGGACGGGCGCAGCCGGCCGCCGGTGAGCGCCGCGTGGATCTCTTCGGCCACTAACGCCTTGCCCGTGTCGACCGACGCATTGAGCGGCGTTTCGAGGTACTTCGCCTGGCGCCCGTTCGGATAGTGATACGTGAGGTCCTCATGCTGGCGCACCGCGTAGGGCGTGTCGTAGGAGACGGCGGCCGTCAGGCTTTCGGCGTTCGCTGGACTGACCGCGCCGCTGCGCTCTAGCGTGCCCTCCAACAGCGGCACGATCTCGACCGACTGTTGCAGCACGTGCTCGGCCCAGAGGGTGAGGCCGCGGCAGCGCCAGCGCGTTCCGCCGCCGTCGCCTCGACGCCGCGCCACTTCATTGTCACGGATTCCGGCATGCTGCGACCTCAGACCGTCGTGATGGCGGCGCGTCGGCGGGTCCAGCGCGCCACGCGAGCAAGTCGATCGACTGCTTGCCGACCGGGTAGTCGACGTTGAACCCCAGCCCAGCTGCGAGCGGTGCCACGTTGCCGGCGGCCTGCGCAGCGATGACCATGCACGGACGGACGCCCAGGAGAGCCATCGCGTCGGCGTAGGCGCGCGCCGCGGCCTGCTCAGCCTCGGCGCCGAGATCCTTCGCGGCCTCGATGGCCGCGAGGCGAACGGCCTGCAGGTCCGGCGCGGACACCCCGCGAGTGCCGGCCCAGGTGGACGCCCACGGACTCAGCGCGAACGCGGCGAGGTCGCGGCGCTCGGCGCCGGCCAGCTTGCGAAGCGCATCGACGGGCCGGTGGTCGGCGTCGCCGGCGTGCAGGATGGTGGCGGCCTCTTGGCGCAGAAGCGCCTCGTCGCCGCTCGGCTTCGGATACGCCGCGTTGGCGAGGCTCGCGACGAAGGCGCCCAGATCGCCGTCGAAGGCGACGAACTCGGCCAGCCACGTACCACTCGCCGTGGTGTGGGCGTCGCGAAGCTTCTGCATTGCGTATTCCGCTGAGAGCAAGCGGCTCGTGGCGACGCTCAGTGCCGTGGTGAGCAGCCCGTCCGAGGCGTCGAAGATGGCCGTCGCGTCCGCCACGACGTTCTCGAACAGGCGGCCACGCCGGCCGTCCTGAGATCGGCCTCGTGGGCCGTGCGGAACGTCTCCCAGCGGTTCTCGGCGATGGTGCGGTAGCTCGCGACCGTTGCCTGCGCCGACTGCACGTTGGCGCCGCTGACGATCGTGGTGTCGGGGATGCTGGTCGGGGTGTTCGGGGGGATGCCGAAGTTCGAGGGGTCGGTCCGGTCGAGGTTGCGGGCGAAGGGCGAGGGTGTGTCACTCATGGGTCGGTTCTCCTGTCGGGGTCGGGGTTTCAGTCGTCTTCGTCGTCTGGTAGCAATTCGTCCGCGTCGCAGCCGGCGAGGCGCCAGAGCAGGGCGTCCAAGGCGTCCGCGAATCGGCCGCACCTTACGAGGTCGCGCAGGTGTCAACGCTCGTGCCCAGGTGTGCGGCGGCCTCCGCGATGCTCACGACGGGGCGCGAGTCGGCGGCCGGTCTGTCACTTGACGGCCCTCGAGTCTGCCGCGGGAGCCCCGAACAGGGCGGCGTCCAAGCGCCGCGCGTCGATGCGCCAGGAGCGGCCGACGCGCGCGGCGCCCGGCAGCTGACCGCGGCGGACAAGTCGGTAGACGAGGGCGGTCGAGACGTTGAGGCGCCTAGCGGTCTCGGTCACAGTCAGCGCGGCGGTGGCTGTCATCGGCTCACGTCCCTTCGGGGCTGCAGAGCACTTCTGTGGTCAAGTCTGGACCCGCCGTCGCCGCCTGGTTCGGCGATTTCGGGCGCCGTCGCTTTTGTCGCTACGCTTTTCGACGCACCGGGGCCGGCGCGCGGTGGGCGTGGCGAACCCGCCGGCGCCGACCGCCGCTGCGTCGTTGGATGACAGGGGGTCATGCACGGTAGCCGTTTCGAGGCTGAGAACGGCCCGGCGCCAACCGCTTGACAACTCCCTCGAGCTGCTCGAGCAACTGCGTGAGCTCCGCGATCGCCGCGGCGTCTCGCGCCGCCCGGCGCCGCCCGGCGCGATAGCCAGCCTGGTACAGGCGCGCCTGGTCCTTGTGCGCAGCGCGGTAGCGCTGGGCGATCGCCCTGCCGGCCGGGCTGCGCTTCTGCGCCCGCTGGCAGTCCTTGCAGATGTACTCCCGGCCGCCGGTGCGCCGCCGGCAGCGGTAGAACCCGGTCTCGAGCGGAAGGTCGCGACGGCAGGTCGAGCACCGGCGCATGACCAGGTCGGAGCCGGGTATCGGGTCGGTCATGCCATCACCGCCGGCCCCGTGCGCGCGCGCGTAGAGGCCCGAACGTTCGCCGCTCGCGGCGCTCGGCCGTGGCCTCGCGGCCGCGCGACACGCCGTTCTTGCGAGCCGGGTAGGTCTTGCCGTCGCGGCCCGTGACGCGGCCAGGTTCGATTGATATCGAACCTGGCCGCGTCACGCTGCACGGTCGCCAGCGGGACCCCCACCGCTCCCGCGATTGCGCGGATGCTGCCAGCGTGACGCCCACACTGCCCGCCCGGGGAGGGGGAACTGTTCAGTGAACTGTTCAACCTCTCCCGTGAACAGGTGGCCGCTCTCGGAGCCCTGTTCACCCCCCTGCGACCTTCCGTCGCAGGGTGAACAGGTCGACGACCGAATCGTGCCTGAGAACCTGTTCTGTTCAATACGCATCCTATAGAGGAGATGTGAACAGGTCCGCGGGGCGCAGCGGCTGAGGCCCTGGGGGTCGAGAACCTGTTCAGGGATCTGTTCACGACTCGCCGAGGGCCTGTTGGTCTGCCTGTAGCCAGTAGCCGAAAGCCTTGGAGCTGGCCCCGCCGGCGCCGAGCCTGCCGGTGACGAAGCCGTCACGCATGAGGGCCTTGAGGGCGCGCCCCATGGTCGAGCTGTCGATGCCGCTCTCGTCGCAGAGCCAGCGCTCGGTGACGGCGCGCGTCTCGTGCTCGGGCAGGGCGTCGAGGGCGAACTGCCGGGCCTGCTCGGTCTCGGTGGTGAGGGCATCGCCGATCAGGCGGTAGTGGCCCGAGCCGCCGTCGAGCTCGACTACGACGTTGGCCGGGGCATCGAACCGACCGATGTACTCGAGCTTGCGCCGGCGGGCGGCCTTCGGGCCTTGGCCCGACACGCGACGCAGGACCAGGATGGAGTCCATGAAGGCGCCGATCGCCGACGACCCGCGCCCCGCATCGGAGGTATCGCCGCCGTGCTTCTTGCCCTCGTGGTGCACGACGACGATGGCGGCGCCCGTCTCCTGCCTGATCGCATCCAGGGGCGCCAGGGCCTGAGCGCAGGCCCCGGAGTCGCTCTCCTGGCCCTCTGTGAGACCCGCCCAGCGCAAGAAGGTGTCGGTGAACAGCAGGTTGATGCCGTGGCGCGCTACGTAGTCGCCGACGCACCTGCAGACCTCTTGCCAGACTAGACCGGAGCGGAACAGCCAACTGATGTTCATGAGGTGGAGATCCGGGTGTTCGAGGATGCCGGCGCGCTCGAGGTTGAGACGCATCGTGCCGTCGCTGTCCTCCATCAGAAACATCACCGCCGACTGCTGGGTCGGTTGGTTCAAGAAAGGGATGCCGTTGAGCACCGAGTAGGCGAGATCGCTGTAGAAGCGCGTCTTGCCGTGCTTCAGCTTGCCGACGATCTCGTGCAGGTGGGCGCGAGCGACGTAAGGGGGAGCGATGAAGTCAATCAGCTCCGGGGTCCGCGAAGCGAACTGCGGCCCGGTGAGCACCAAGTCGTCGAAGCGTCTCTGTAGCTCCGAGCCGCTCGCCCCATCTCTCGCGCGCTCTGCCCCTAGGGCCTCGTCGGTCAGCCGCTCGGCCTCGGCCAGGAGGCCGTCCGAAGGCTTGCCGTTGGCCGTGGCGAGGTCGGTCAGGCGGTGCGAGAGGGCCAGCAGGCGTCGGCGGCGCGCCATGGTGCTCACGATGCCGGCGTAGGTCGCAACGTTGGTGGCCGCCGGGCACAGGTCCGGCAGGCTGTGGACCAGCGCCTTATCGACCTTGTCGCCCAGGTAGGCGCTTACGACCACGGCATCGACGTGGCCGCCGCCTTGGCCGTGCAGCAAGCGAATCGCCTCCGCCACCTGGCGCTGCGGGCCCTGGTAGAGATCCATCGGATCGACCAGCTCGCAGAAGGCGGTCGCCGCGGCCTCGTTCGAAAGGGCGGCGCCGCAGAGTGCGTCCTCGGCCGCGAAGTCGGCGAGCAGCTCAGTCATGATGGCTCGCCTGCCGACCGCCTTCGCCGCCTGACCTTCCGAGCTCGCGTACGTCGACCACCCGACAGCGCGGTCCGAACTGGCGCCGCAGGTCCTTGGCAAGGGCGCAAGGCGCGTCGCGGAACGAGGTGCCGATCACAAACGAGACCTTCTCGATGTCGCCGCCGCGCTTGGCGATGCCGCGCAGGTACTGGCGCCGAACGCAGCGTGAGGGGCAAGCGACCAGGACGCGAGTGCCGGCGCGGGTGTCGGCCGCTAGCAGGTCGAAGGCCGCGGTGCGTCCGGCGGGCAGGGGTTGGGGATCGCTCGCCACAGGTCGGTCCTCCGTTTCAGTGCATCAGTGACAGTGATGGCGGGCACGAGGATTAGCCTCCGTCAGCGCCCGTCGCCACCCTGTTGCCAACGCCGCTCGGCCCCGTCAGGAACTGAATCAGGCCGGCGACGTCGGTGATGCCGATGCCGTTCGCGAAGGCCCCGAGTTGTTCCGGGCCAGTGATGCCCAGCGCCCGAAGGACGGGCGCCAGCCGGCTGTAGAGCACGCGACGTCCTACCGCCACGTACGCGCCCTCGAGCTCGCCGCGTTGGCGGGCGAGGGCCAAGCCGTTCGGCGACACTCCCCAAGCCGCAGCCGCCTGCTCTTCGCTGTCGAAGAACAGCTGGCCATCGACGATCGTGCAGCGGCCCGCTCGCAGGCAGTGCACGTCGCATGTCGGGGCAGTCGCCATTGTCCGGGTCAGGCGACGATCTCGCCGCAGGGCTCGAGCAGCTCGTGCGGGTCGCCGGCAAAGTGCAGAGCCCGCGCCAGGCGTGCCAGCTCGACGTCGTAGGGCACGACGTGGCCGCTCTCGATCTGCCCGACGCGTGACGGGTGCACGCCCGACTTCGCGCCGAGGGCGAACTTCGTGAGGTGCAGGGCCTCACGCTCGCCGGTCAATCTGATGCCGGTGCCGGTCACCATCTCCTCCTTCGTGACGCTTACTCGCCGATTGTCGAGGACCCGGCGCTGGAAATCTGCCGGAGGTTTTTGCACCTGCTCGATTGCTTGCTCTTGCACATGCCGCAGCGATCATACGAGCCGCCGTTTCGCCAACGGCTCGACTCGTTTCGGCCCCGTCGACCCGGGTCAGGCCCGGTCGACTCCTGTCCTGCCGATAGCGACGCCGGCCCTCCGAAATCTGTCCGATTCCTCTCTTGACAGGTCTCTTTCAGGCCCTTGACGCCGACCGTTGGGCGGTATCTAATGAGCCTGTAGAACCAATCGAACCAAGATAGGGGGCGCATGACACCGAGGGTGAAGTTCTTGACCACCACGGAGGCGGCTGCCCGGCTGGACGTCTCAGCCGAAGCAGTCCGACAGTGGCTCGAGGCCGGCAGGTTGACGGGCTACCGCACACCGGGCGGCGATCGTCGCGGCGGCCAGTGGCGCATCGACCCGGCCTCGGTCGATGCGGTGCTGGGCGAGTCGGCCCGCAAGCGGAAAGGGGAGTGACGTGGCGACAAGGCAAGAGACCACGGTCGGACAGATGCGGGCAGGGGTGAGACGTCGAAGCGACGGCGGCTCATGGGCCTACACGCTCGAGCTCGGCCTGCAGGCGGCGCAACGCTGCCAGCAGTGCGGCCGGCGGCAGTGGGTCGGCCAGCGGCGCCTCGAGGCCTGCCCGGCCTGTGGTGGCGCCGTGAAGGCCACGCGGGAGCGACGGCAGATCGTGCAGGGCGGCTTTCGGACGCGCAGGGACGCGGAGGACGCGCGCGACGATCGCAAGCGCACGCTGCGCGAGGGCGAGTTCGTCATGCCCCTGAAGTTGACCCTCGCCGAGTACCTGCGCGACCAGTGGCTGCCGGCGATCGCCGGCGAGGATCTCAAGCCGACGACGCTGCAGTCTTACAAGCAGCTAGTCGAGAACCACTTGATCGGTCGCGATGCGGCGCCGTACGACATCGGCACCGTGCAACTGCAGAAGCTCACCCGCGACGCCATCCGCGCCCATTACGCGATCCTGGCCGCCAGAGGCAAGGCCAACGGCGGCGAGGGCGGCCTGGCACCGGCGTCCGTGCGGCGCGTCCATGCGACGCTCTCGCGCGCCCTGAATGACGCTGCTGTGAGCGGCCTGTTGAGCCGCAACCCCGCCAAAGGCGTTACCAAGCGCCTGCCGCGGCCTGCGGCGCCGTCGACAGCCGCTCAGAAAGCATGGACCGCTGAGCAGGTGGGGGCGTTCCTTGAGGCGACCAAGGCGGACCGCCTGGGTGTTCTCTGGCGCCTGTACCTGATGACCGGCCTGCGCCGTGGCGAGGCTCTGGCCCTGCGCCTGAGCGACTTTGACGCGGCCAACGGGTCGATCTCGGTGAGTAAGTCGCGCGTGCCGCTCAACAAGAAGGTGATCGAGACCACGCCCAAGTCCGACAGCGGCCAGCGCGTCGTGCAGCTCGACGCCGAGACGGCGGAGATCCTGCGCCAGCACATCGCGAACGGCGCCGGCGACTACATCTTCACGAGCAAGGCCGGCACACCGCTGGACCCGAACGACGTCAGCCGGGCGTTCGTCAAGGCCGTAGAGGCTGCCAAGCTGCCGGCGCTCTCGCTGCACGGTGCCCGCCACACGCACGCCAGCCTCGCGCTGCGCGCTGGCGTTCCGGCGAAGGTCGTACAGGAGAGGCTCGGTCACTCGAGCGTCGCGCTGACGCTCGACATCTACTCACACGTCGCCCCGGGCATGGACGCCGGCGCGGCGGAGACGATCGCGAACCTGGTCAAGACGAGCGGCAAGTAGGGGTCGTGTTGGCGAATGTTGGCAGAAGAGCATCCCTGGTAGGGATGGGGCAGAGGGGCGTACCCGCGATTTCCAGCGATTTTGTTGGAGCCGACGCTCGGAATCGAACCGAGGACCCCATCATTACGAGTGATGTGCTCTGCCAGCTGAGCTACGTCGGCCCACGAGTGGACGTCGCCAGATTGTAGGTCACCGGCGCCGTTTGTGCCAATCATCGGCCGGTGGGCGCGGCGCTTGAGCCAAGCGGCGGGCGGCGCGGGTTGGCTTGTCGCGCGCACGCGAGCACGAGTGTGGCCCGCAAGCGCACAAAAGGCAGTCCCGCGCGAGGCCGCTTTGTACACCTTGGACCGCGAACCGGGGTCCCGTTCTGTGCTACGTTCGGACCATGGAGGACGCCCGAGAGCGGCTGCAGGCCGCACGCTGCTCTGCTAGACTTCAGGCACTTGCACCTGGGTTCACAAGGTTGGGCCAATGTCCCAGGGCGCCACACCGGGCCGACGTTTGACGGCCACGACGATCGTGACGGAGGCGGGGAGGAGCCAGCCTCGGCATCCGGCCAGTCAGCAAGCGTCCGCGTGCGACCATCCGAGCGAAGGTGGTGCGGCGGACGTCAAGTCGTGGGGAGCCACGTGATGATCTGGAGAGGAGAATGACGGAGCTAGCTACCACGCCACAGGCCAGGGCGGTGCAAAAGGCGTTCACCGACGACGTCATGCGCATGCCCGCCGGCGAGAAGATCAAGATCTGTCAGCAGTGCGGCACCTGCACCGGTTCCTGCCCGACGAGCTACCTCATGGACTACGGTCCGCGCGAGGTGATCGCCGCCTTCCGGGCCGGCATGATCGACAAGGTGCTCAAGAGCAACACGATCTGGCTGTGCACCTCGTGCTACTACTGCACGGTGCGCTGTCCGGCCGGCATCAAGATCACCGACCTCATGTACGAGCTCAAGCGCCTCGGCATGAAGTACGACATCCTGCCGCCCGCCAGCAAGAACCCGGCCATGACCAAGTACTTCATCGACAGCGTCCGCAAGCACGGCCGCAACCACGAGGTCGAGCTCATCGGCAAGTTCGTCATGACCAAGAACCCCGGCCTGGCCCTCAAGTTCACGAGCGTCGGCGCCAAGCTGTTCTTCGGCGGTCGCCTGCCGCTCTTCGCCAAGAACATCCGCGGCCGCGAGGAGATCGCCAGGATCTCCGCCTATCTCGAGGCCGAAGAGGTCAAGGCGCAGGAGGCCAAGGTCCAATGAGATACCTCTACTACCCGGGCTGCTCGGCCGAAGCCACCGGCAAGGCCTACGACATCTCCACCCGCGCGCTCATGGCCAAGCTCGGCATCGAGCTCCGCGAGCTCGACGACTGGAACTGCTGCGGCGCCACGAGCTACTTCTCGGTGCGCGAGCTCGACTCGTTCGCCATCGCCGCGCGCAACCTGGCGATCGCCCAGCAGCAGGGCGACGAAGACCTCGTCGCGATCTGCAACGCCTGCTACACGAGTCTCTCCAAGACCAACCGCTACATGAACGAGAGCGACGAGGTCTTCAAGGCCGTCAACGGCGCCCTCGGCGCCGTGGGCCGCAGCTACGACGGCACCAAGAACGTGCGCCACATCATGGACGTGCTGATCAACGACGTCGGGCTCGAGGCCATCGAGAACAAGGTCACGCGCCGTCTCACCGGCATCAAGGTCGCCCCCTACTATGGCTGTCAGTACTCGCGCCCCATGGGCGCCTTCGACGACCCCGAGTTCCCGACCACGATGGACGCTCTCTTCAAGGCCCTCGGCGCCGACGTCGTCGACTACCCGAGCAAGGTCAAGTGCTGCGGCGGCATGATGATGATGACCAAAGAGGACGCCGCCCTGCACATGTGCTTCGAGCTGCTCAAGTCGGCCGCCGACAAGGGCGCCGACGTGATCGTCGCCGCCTGCCCGCTCTGCGAGATGAACCTCGAGGCCTACCAGCCGCGCGTGAACGCCACCTACAACACCAGCTTCAACATCCCGGTGATGTACTTCACGCAGCTCGCCGGCCTCGCGTTCGGCGTCGAACCCACGAAGCTCGCCATCGACAAGCAGGTCGTCTCGTGCGACGGCGTGCTCGCCGCGATCCCGGCGTGACCGGCGAGGAGGAGATGACGATGGCTGAAGAGAAGATCGGCGTCTACGTCTGTCACTGCGGCACCAACATCGCCGGCAAGGTCGACGTCGACGACGTCGTCAAGTGGGCGGCGACTCAGCCCAACGTCGCCGTCGCGCGCGAGTACAAGTACATGTGCTCCGACCCCGGCCAGGACCTCATCAAGAACGACATCAAGGAGCTCGGCATCACGCGCGCGGTCGTGGCGGCCTGCTCGCCGACCATGCACGAGCCCACCTTCCGCAAGGCGGCCTCCGACGGCGGCCTCAACCCGTACCTGCTGCAGATGGCCAACATCCGCGAGCACTGCTCGTGGGTGACGATCGACCCGACGGCGGCCACCGCCAAGGCGAAGCGCATCCTGGGCGCCCAGATCCACCGGCTGCCCTTCAACCAGCCACTCGAGCCCATCGAGGTGCCGGTCAACCACGACGTGCTCGTGGTGGGCGGCGGCATCGCCGGCATCGAGGCCGCCCTCAAGCTGTCGGCCACCGGCAAGCACGTGACCCTGGTCGAGCGCAACCCCTCGATCGGCGGCCACATGGCGATGTTCGACAAGACCTTCCCGACCCTCGACTGCGCCGCCTGCATCCTCACGCCGAAGATGTCGGCGCTCGGCAAAGACCCCAACATCACGCTGATGGCCTACTCCGAGGTCGAAGAGGTCGAAGGCTACGTCGGCAACTTCACCGTGAAGGTGCGCAAGAAGGCGCGCTACGTGAACACCGACACCTGCACCGGCTGCGGCGCCTGCCAGGAAGCCTGCGTCGTGCGCAAGGTCAAGAGCGAGTTCGACCAGGGTCTCGGCTTTCGCAGCGCGATCTACATCCCGTTCCCGCAGGCGGTGCCGCTGCGCGCCACGATCGACGCGACGAAGTGCCTCACCCTGTCCAAGGGCAAGTGCAAGCAGCAGTCCTGCGTGCCGGCCTGCGGTCCGGGGGCGATCGACTTCGAGCAGAAGGACGAGGTCGTCGAGCTCGACGTGGGCGCCATCATCATGGCTACCGGCTTCGAGCTCTGGGATCCGTCGCAGGAATCGCGCTACGGCTACGGCCGCCTCGACAACGTCATCACGAGTCTCGAGTTCGAGCGCATCTCCAACGCCAGCGGCCCGACCGGCGGCCACATCGTCTGCAAGAACGGCGAGGCGCCCAAGTCGGTCGCCATCCTGCACTGCGTCGGCAGCCGCGACCAGAACTACCAGGAGTTCTGCTCGCGCGTGTGCTGCATGTACTCGCTGAAGTTCTCGCACCTGATCAAGGAGCACCTGCCCGAGACCGACGTCTACGAGCTCTACATCGACATGCGCTGCTACGGCAAGAACTACGAAGAGTTCTACCGGCGGCTCATGGACGAGGGCGTCAACTTTGTGCGCGGCCGCGCCGCCGAGGTCACCGACGTCGCCCTCTCGCCCGAAGAAGAGGGCCGTCTGGTCGTCAAGACCGAGGACACGCTGCTCGGCATCGTGCGGCGCATCCCGGCCGATATGGTGATCCTCGCCTCCGGTCTCTCGCCGGCGCACGACGCGAAAGAGGTCTCGCAGGTCTTCGGCTTCGGCTGCAGCTCCAACGGCTTCTACCTCGAGCGGCACCCCAAGCTCGAGCCGGTCGCCACCGTCACCGACGGTATCTTCATCGCCGGCTGCTGCCAGTACCCCAAGGACATCCCCGACACGGTCGCCCAGGCGGGCGCCGCGGCGGCCGGCGTGCTGGCCCTGGTCGACAACGACACCGTCAAGGTCGAACCCACGATCTCCTACATCGATCCCGAGAAGTGCTCGGGTTGCCACATCTGCGTGGGCCTCTGCCCGCACAACGCGATCCAGTACAACGAAGAGAAGGATGCGGCCGAGGTGATCACGGCGGCCTGCAAGGGCTGCGGCGTCTGCGTCGCGGCCTGCGGCTCCAACGTGCCGCAGCAGGCCGGCTACCTCGACCAGCAGATCTTCGCCGAGATCGAAGGGGCGCTCGCCGTCTAGGCGGGTCGCGACCATAAGGAGACGACAGTGAGTGACAACGGATTCGAACCGCGCATCATCGGGTTCCTGTGCCGTTGGTGCAGCTACAACGGCGCCGACCTCGCCGGCACGGCCCGCATGAAGTACCCGCCCAACATGGTGCCGATCAAGACCAACTGCTCGGGCCGGGTCGACCCCACCCACATCATGAAGGCCTTCGCCGAAGGCGCCGACGGCGTGATGATCGCCGGCTGCCATCCCGGCGACTGTCACTACATCAACGGCAACTACCGCACGGCGGGCCGCTTCCCGCTCACCGAGAAGCTGCTCGAGCAGCTCGGCCTCGAGCACGGTCGCGTGCGGCTCGAGTGGGTCTCGGCCGCCGAGGGCGACAAGTTCGCCCGCGTCGTGACCGAGTTCGTCGAGGAGATCCGCGCGCTCGGACCGCTCGGCTGGGGCAGTCAGTTCAAAGACGAGGCGGCCGAGGTGGCCCCGGAGGCGGTGCCGGCATGAGCAAGTTCAAGTTCGCCATGTACTGGGCGGGCAGCTGCGGCGGCTGCGAGATCGCCCTGCTCGAGATCAAGGACAAGATCATCGAGGTCGACCAGAACTACGACGTGGTCTTCTGGCCGGCCGCGGCCGACTTCAAGTACAAGGACCTCGAAGCCTACGACGACGGCTACATCGATGTCTGCCTCTTCAACGGCTGCGTGCGCAACTCCGAGAACGAGCACATCGCCAAGGTGCTGCGCGCCAAGAGCAAGGTGCTCGTCGCCTTCGGCGCCTGCGCCACGATGGGCGGCATCCCCGGCCTCGCCAACGTGGCGAGCGCACAGGAGATCAAGGACCTCGTCTACACGCAGAACCCGTCGGTCGACAACCCCGAGGGCGTCTACCCGCAGGAGCACTACACGGTGCCCGAGGGCGAGCTCGACCTGCCCCACATGTACGACACGGTGAAGACGCTCGACCAGACCGTCCCGGTCGACTATTTCATGCCGGGCTGCCCGCCCGAGGCGCACCAGATCGCCGGCGTCCTCGACGTCGTCACGGCGGCGCTCCAGGGCAAGGCGGAGCTGCCGCCCAAGGGCGCGACCATCGGCGTGGCGCCCAAGTCGTGCTGCGACGAGTGCGAGCGCGTGAAAGAAGAGAAGAAGATCCACGGCTTCAAGCGCATCTGGGAGTTCCTGCCCGACACCGAGAAGTGCCTGCTCGAGCAGGGCCTCATCTGCATGGGCCCGGCCACCGCGGCTGGCTGCGGGTCGCGCTGCACGAGCGTCGGCATGCCCTGTCGCGGCTGCTACGGGCCGCCCGAGGGCGTCACCGACCAGGGCGCCAAGATGCTGAGCACGCTCGCGTCGATCATCGACGATCCCGACCCCGACGAGATCGCCCGCATCGCGGCCACCGTGCCCGATCCGGTAGGCACGTTCTACCGTTTCGGTCTCGCCAGTTCGCTGCTCAGGAGGGCGAGAGTCTGATGAAGAAGATAAGCGTCGATCCCATCACCCGGCTCGAGGGTCACGGCAAGATCGAGATCTTCGTCGACGACGACAACAAGGTCCAGAACGTCTACTTTCAGATTCCCGAGCTGCGCGGCTTCGAGCGCTTCTGCCTGGGCCGTCCCGTCGAGGAGCTCGCGCGCATCACGCCGCGCATCTGCGGCGTCTGCCCCGAGGCGCACCACATGGCCGCCACCAAGGCCATCGACAACGTCTTCGGCGTCGAGGTCGCGCCCGCCGGCCGCAAGCTACGCGAGCTGCTCTACAACATCTTCTACGTGACCGACCACACCACGCACTTCTACATCCTGGCCGGTCCCGACTTCATCATGGGGCCCGAGTCCGACCCGGCCAAGCGCAACATCCTGGGCGTCATCAACAAGGTCGGCCTCGAGACCGGCGGCGCCGTGATCAAGCTGCGCGCCGAAGCGGCCGAGCTCATCAGCATGATCGGCGGCAAGCAGATCCACCCGGTGATGGGCCTGCCGGGCGGCGTGAGCCACGCGATCACCGCCGAGCAGCGTGACCGCATGGTGCAGGTCACGGCCGAGCAGGTCGAGTTCGCCAAGTTCTCGATCGGCCTGTTCAACGACGTCGTGCTCGGCAACAGCGACTACGTCGACCTGATCAAAAGCGACGCCTTCACTCACGAGACCTACTACATGGGCATGGTCGACGAGAACAACAAGGTCAACTTCTACGACGGCCAGATCCGCGTGGTGGGCCCCGACGGCACCGAGCTCGAGAAGTTCGAGGGCAAGGACTACCTCGCCCACCTCGCCGAGCACGTCGAGCCCTACAGCTACCTGGTCTACCCGTACCTCAAGTCGGTCGGCTGGAAGGGCTTCGTCGACGGCAAGGACTCGGGTGTGTACCGGGCCTCGCCGCTGAGCCGCCTGAACGCCTCCGACGGCATGGCGACGCCGCTCGCCCAGGCCGAGTACGAGCGCTTCTACGAGACCCTCGGCGGCAAGCCGGTGCACGCCACCCTCGCCACCCACTGGGCACGCCTCGTCGAGCTGCTCTACGCGGCCGAGCGGGCCCACGAGCTGGCGCAGGACCCCGACATCATCAGTCCCGACGTGCGCAACATCCCGACGGGCATCGTCGGCGAGGGCGTCGGCGTGGTCGAAGCGCCGCGCGGCACGCTCTTCCATCACTACAAGACCGACGAGAAGGGCATGGTCACGGCCGTCAACCTGATCGTCGGCACGACCAACAACAACGCCGCCATCTCGATGTCGCTCAAGAAGGCGGCCGAGGGGCTCCTCACCGGCGGCAAGGAGATCAAGGAAGGCACGCTCAACATGATCGAGATGGCCTTCCGCGCCTACGATCCCTGCTTCGGCTGCGCCACGCACACACTGCCCGGCGAGATGCCGCTCGAGATCACGGTGCGCAGCGAGACGACCCGCGAGGTCGTCGCGACGGCCAAGAGGAACATGTAGCAGATGACCACCCTCGTCCTCGGCATGGGGAACCCGATCCTCTCCGACGACGGGCTCGGCTTAGTCGTGGCCCATCGTCTTCGGGAGCTCCCCATGCCGAGCGACGTGGAGGTCGCCGAGAGCGAGGTCGGCGGTCTTCGCCTGCTCGAGCTCGTGCGCGGCTTCACGAAGGTGATCATTATCGACGCCCTGCGCAGCGGCGCCGCGCCGGGCACCATCGGCAGGGTCGACGCCGCCGCGTTTCGCGGCGGCCATCGCTACGGCTCGGCGCACAGCATCCACCTCGGCACCGCGCTCGAGCTCGGCGAGCAGCTCGGCTACGACATGCCGGGCGAGGTCGTCGTCTACACGGTCGAGGCGGTCGACGTCGAGACCTTCGGCGAGGAGCTCTCGGCGCCAGTGGCCGCGGCCGCCGAGCGCGTGGTCGCCCTGATCGGCGAGGAGCTCGCCAGCGGCGCCTGTCCGCCGAGCCTCTCGCCCGTCGCCTGACCATGCCCGAGACCCCCGTCAGCGTGGCCCTGGTCTCGACGCACGGCGTCGCGGCGCTGCGCGCCGCCCTCCACCGCCTGCACGACTCGATCCCCGGCGACGCCGAGGTGGTCGTGCTCGCCGCGCAGCACCGCGACGACGTCCTCGACTACCTCTCGCGGCAGTACCTGCGCGGCGAAGTCGCGGCGGTCGCCCTCGAAGCGCGCGAGCCCGAGATGGCCCACTGCGGCATCGATACGGCCTTTCCCATGGCGAGCGGCGAGATCATCGTGCGTGTGCAGGACGATCTCGCCTTCGCGCCGGACTGGCTCGACCGGGTGGGCGAGGCCCTGCGCACGGCGCCCGACATCGGTCTGCTCGGCCTCGTGCGCGAGCACGAGCCGCGGCGGCGCGGGCGGCCGCCCAAGACGCGCAGCCCGGAACCCGTCGACGAGGTCGACCTGCGCGCCTTCGCGGCGAGTGCCGACGTGCTGCGCCTGCACGCCGCCGCCCTGGCCGGCGAGCGCTGCGCGGCGGGCTGCCGCTTTCAGGAGCTGCTGCGGCGGCGCGGCTACCGCCTCGCCTATCTGGCGGGCCAGGTCGCCGCGGCGACGCCCGAATCGGTGGCCTCGACCGGCGCCGAGCTCGAGGCCGATCTTGCCTTTCACCCCGGGGCGCGCGAGGCCATGGCCCGGCTGCGACAGAGCTACGCTCTCGGCGACGTCGTGCTCACGCCCTGCGGGGTCTGCGACGAGGACGAGCTCGAGGTGCTCGGCGTGCAGATCGACTTCTGCGCGACGCACGACGTGGCGATCGGACACACCTATACCATGCGCTGCCCCGGCTGCCACGTCGTGCGCCTCGAGGAGGACCACGAGTTCCGATGCCCGGCCTGACGCCCCGCGAGCGGGGGGAGGCTGAACGGCACGGCGACCCCGGCGCCGCCGGCGTGAGCGCCGGCGACACCGGTCCCGCCGGCGACACCGGTCCCGCCGGCGGCCCGGCCGCGCGCTTCCTGCGCGTGCGCGGCGTGGTGCAGGGCGTCGGCTTTCGACCGTTCGTCTACAACCTCGCCGTGCGTCTCGGCGTGCACGGCTGGGTGCGCAACACGTCGGCCGGTGTCGAGATCCAGGTCGAGGGCGACGCCGCCGCAGTCGCGGCCTTCTGTGCGGCGCTGCCGCGCGAGGCGCCGCCGCGCGCCTACATCGCCGCCCTCGACGAGGACGAGGTGGCGGCCGAGGGCGCGACGGCGTTCGTCATCCTCGAGAGCGCCGCCGACCCCGCGGCCTACCAGCTCGTCTCGCCCGACATCGCGACCTGCGACGACTGCCGTGCCGAGCTGCTCGACCCGGCCGATCGGCGGTACCGCTACCCGTTCACCAACTGCACCAACTGCGGGCCGCGCTTCACCATCATCGACGACCTGCCCTACGACCGCGAGCGCACCACCATGCGCGCTTTTCCGATGTGCCCGGCCTGCCGGCGCGAGTACACCGACCCGACCGACCGGCGCTTCCACGCCGAGCCCAACGCCTGCCCGGTCTGCGGGCCGCAGGTGACGCTGGTCGACATGCGGGCGGGAGCCGGCGCGGCTGGCGTGGTGCTGGCCGGCGGCGGCTACGAGCCCATCGCCCGCAGCGCCGAGCTGCTGCGCGCCGGCGCCATCGTGGCGGTCAAGGGTCTGGGCGGCTTTCACCTGGCCTGCGACGCGACCGACGGCGCCGCCGTGCGCCGTCTGAAGGAGCGCAAGCGCCGGCCCGACAAGCCGCTCGCCGTGATGTTCCGCGACCTCGACCAGGTCGCGGCCCACTGTCGCACGACGCCGGCCGAGCGCGAGCTGCTCACGGCGGTCGAGCATCCGATCGTCCTGGTCGACTGGCGCGAGGTGCGTCCCGACCTTACTCCGGGAGCGGAGGTCGCGGCCGGCGCCGAGGCGCGACTCCCATCAGGACCCTCAGTGGCCGGCGCGCGGCCGCCGGACGGCGGCCGCGCGCCCGAGATCAGCCCCGAGGTCGCCGTGCGGCAGCGCCACCTGGGCGTGATGCTGCCCTATACGCCGCTGCACATCCTGCTGCTCGAGGCGGCCGGGCGGCCGCTGGTCATGACGAGCGGCAACCTGGCCGAGGAGCCGATCGTGCGCGACGCCGCCGAGCTGGGGCGTCTGGCCGGCATCCCCGACTATCACCTCGTGCACGACCGTGACATCGCGGCCCGCTACGACGACTCGGTGGCGGTCGTGCGGCGCGAGCGCCCGCGTCTCGTGCGGCGCTCGCGCGGCTACGCGCCGTTCCCGATCGAGCTGGCGCGCGAGCTGCCCCAGGTACTGGCCTGCGGCGCCGAGCTCAAGAACACCTTCTGCCTGACGCGCGAGCGCAACGCCTTCCTGTCGCAGCACATCGGCGACCTCGAGAACATCGAGACGCTCGAGCACTTCGAGGCGAGCGTCGCCGTGTACGAGCACCTCTTCCGTCTGTCTCCCGAGGTCGTGGCCTACGACCTGCACCCGGAGTACCTCGCCACGAAGTACGCGCTCGCGCGGATCGCCGCGACCGGCGCCGTGGCGGTGGGCGTGCAGCACCACCACGCCCACGTGGCGGCCTGCCTGGCCGAGCACGGGGTCGAGGGCCCGGCGATCGGCGTGAGCATGGACGGCCTCGGCTACGGCGCCGACGGCGCGCTCTGGGGCGGCGAGGTGCTGCTCTGCGACCTGCTCGGCTATCGCCGTCTCGGCCACCTCGAGTACCTGCCGCTCCCCGGCGGCGCCCTCGCCATCAGGCGGCCGGTGCGCACGGCGGCCGGCTGGCTGCTCGCGCTGCTCGGCGACGAGGGCGTCGAGCGCGCGCGCCGCTCCGGCTTCGCCGTGGCCGACGACGAGCTTGCGGCCGTGGCCGCCCAGGTCGGCGCCGGCGTGAACGCGCCGCTCACTTCGAGCTGCGGCCGCCTGTTCGACGCGGTCGCGGCCCTCGCCGGCGTGCGCGCCGCGGTCACCTATGAGGGCCAGGCGGCGATCGAGCTCGAGATGGTGTCGGCGGCGGGCGCGGCGCCGTACGGCTTCGCGGTCGCGGCGGGTGCCGGCGAGGGCGGCGAGCCGCACGTCGTGCGGCTCGCCGCCCTGTTCGACGGCGTCCTCGACGACCTCGCAGCCCACGCGACGCCCGCCGCCGTCGGCTCGCGCCTGCACGCCACCGTGACCGCCATCGTGCTCGACCTCTGCCGCCGGGCGCGGGCCGCGACCGGCCTCACCACGGTCGCGCTCTCGGGCGGGGTCTTCCAGAACCGCCTGCTGACCGACCTGTGCGAGGACGCCCTCGCCGCCGCCGGCTTCACCGTGCTCACGCACGCCCGAGTGCCGGCCAACGACGGCGGTCTGGCGTTTGGGCAGGCCGTGATCGCGGGCTATACTGACCTGCGCAGACGCGGGCTGCTCGACACCCCGCCCGACTGAGCTGGAGCGCTGATCCCCATGTGTCTTGCCATCCCGATGCGCATCACGGCCACCGACGGCCCCGACGCCACGATCGAGGCCGACGGCCTGGTCCAGCGGACCAGCCTGATGCTCGTGCCCGACGCGCGCGTCGGCGACTACGTGCTCGTGCACGCCGGCTTTGCCATCGCCGTGCTCGACTCCGACGACGCCGCCGAGCGGCTCGCCCTGTTCGAGGAGATCGCCGGCCTGGGCGCCGAGCCCGACCAGCCGAGGGTGTCCGGCGAGCCGGACACGGCCGACGACGGGCACCCCGAAGACCCCTCGATCTAGGAGCGCCGTGGCCGGGCCGACCAGAACGCCCGACGCCGCGCGCATCGCCGGTCTCGCCGCGGCCCTGGCGAGCGTCGGTGGGGGAGACCGCACCTACATGGAGGTCTGCGGCACCCACACGATGGCGATCTCGCGCTACGGTCTGCGCGACCTGCTGCCGCCGGGCGTGGGCCTGGTGTCCGGGCCCGGCTGTCCGGTCTGCGTGACGGCCGTCGGCGACCTCGATGTCGTCGTCGCCCTCGCGCGCCTGCCCGAGGTCACGATCGTCACCTTCGGCGACCTCGTGCGCGTGCCGAGCTCGCGTAGCAGCCTCGCGCGCGAGCGCGCCGCCGGGGCCGACGTGCGCGTGGTCTACTCGCCGCTCGACGCGCTCGACCTGGCGGCCGCCGAGCCCGACCGCCAGTTCGTGCTGGCCGGCATCGGCTTCGAGACGACCGCCCCGACCGTGGCCGGCGCCGTCGTGCTGGCCCGCGAGCGCCACCTCGCCAATTTCTCCGTGCTCAGCCTGCACAAGACGATGCCGGGCGCCCTGCGAGCGCTGCTCGACGCGGGCGAGTCGCGCATCGACGGCTTCATCCTGCCGGGCCACGTCAGTGTGGTCACCGGCAGCGACGCCTACCGGTTCCTCGTCTCCGACTACGGCGTCGGCGGGGTGGTCGCCGGCTTCGGCCCCGACGACGTGCTCGAGGCGCTGCTCATGCTCGCCCGGCAGGCCCGGCCGGCGATCGAGAACGGCTACCGGCGCGCCGTGGCGCCGGCCGGCAACCGCGTCGCCCAGGAGCTCCTCGCGCGCGTGTTCGAGCCCTGCGACGCGGTCTGGCGCGGTCTCGGGCCGATCCCGGGCTCCGGTCTGCGCCTCGCCGCCGAGTACCGCGACCTCGCCGCCGAGGAACGCTTCTCCGTCGACCCCGGCGAGCCGATCGAGCCGCGCGGGTGCCGCTGCGGCGAGGTGCTGCGCGGTCTGATCGACCCCGCGCAGTGCGCCCTGTTCGGACGGCGCTGCACGCCCGAGACGCCGGTCGGCGCCTGCATGGTGTCGAGCGAGGGCTCCTGCGCCGCGCACTTCCGCTATCGGGCGATCGAGGAGCCGGAGGACGGCGATGTCTGACGGCGGACGCGCGGCCGACGGCGAGCCGCGCGTCCTGCTCGGGCACGGCAGCGGCGGCCGCCTGTATCGCGACCTGGTGCGCGACGTGTTCCTACGCCACTTCGACAATCCCGTGCTGGCGCGCCTCGACGACGCCGCCGCCCTGGCGGTGAGCGGCCGCGTGGCGCTCACCACCGACGCCCACGTCGTGCAGCCGCTCACCTTCGCCGGCGGCGACATCGGCCGCCTGGCGGTGGCCGGCACCGTGAACGACCTGGCGACGGCGGCGGCGAGGCCGCTGGGCCTCGCCGCCGCCTTCGTCATCGAAGAGGGCTTCGAGCTGGCCCGCCTGCACGAGGTCTGCGCCAGCATGGCCGCGACCGCCGCCGAGGCGCCGGTCGCGATCGTGACCGGCGACACCAAGGTGGTGCAGCGCGGCGCCGCGGACGGCCTGTTCATCACGACGACCGGCGTGGGCGAGATCGTGGTCGACCACGAGGTCTCGGCGGCGGCCGTCGCCCTCGGCGACGCGCTGCTGATCTCGGGCACGCTCGGCGACCATGCCCTGGCCGTGGTGGCCGCCCGCGGCGACTTCAACCTGAGCCTCGACGTGCGCAGCGACTGCGCCCCGCTCTGGCACTTGGTCGAGGCCGCCCTGGCGGCCGCCGGCGGCGGCGTGCACTTCATGCGCGACCCTACTCGCGGCGGTCTGGCCACCGTGCTCGCCGAGCTCGCCGAAGAGGCGGGCCTCGGGGTCGAGGTCGACGAGGAGGCGCTGCCGGTGTCGCCGGCGGTGCGCTCCGCCTGCGAGCTGCTCGGCTACGACCCGCTCGCCCTTGCCAACGAGGGCAAGATGCTGTTCGCCGTGGCCCCCGACGCGGCCGGCGCGGTGCTCGCGGCGCTGCGCGGGCGCCCCGAGGGCGCCCGCGCAGCGTGCATCGGCACGATCGTCGAGGGGCATCGCGGCCGGGTCGCGCTGCGCACCGCGTTCGGCACCCGCCGGGTGATCGATATGCCGGTCGGCGAGCTGCTGCCGCGCATCTGCTGAGCCCCCAGGCGGTCGCCCGGACTGTCGCCAGAGTAGGGCACGGAGCCTGTCCCAGGCTCCATCAAGGATGCCCGCGCCCCGTCCGATACCCGAGGTGTGACGACGAACGGCCACATCGACTACACCGCCTTCAGGGCGGCCGTCTGTGACGTGCGCCGGAGCGGTATCGCCCCTCGCCTCTGCCTTCCCTTCGCGGCCCGGCGCGGCCACGTGGTGAACATCGGCGGCGCGGAGTACCGGCTGCACGCTCCGGTGACCCACAGCGGCGCGCTCGCCGGCGTGCTGGTCGCCGACGACCAGGTCGCCGGCTACCTCGTCACGCCGGTCTGAAGCGCGCGGTAGAGCTCGAGCAGCCGGCGGGCTGACCCGGCGAGACTCTGCGTCTCGGCCGTGGCTCGGCCGGCGACTCGGCCATCCCCGCCAAGCAGCGCTTCGAGGTGCGTCCCCCAGCACGCGACGTCGAAGCGCGCGCACAGGCAGCCCTCGACGGCCGGCAGCAGGCGCAGCGCGATGCCGACCGGCGTGGAGAGCACCGGCACGTCGCAGGCCAGCGCCTCGACGCAGGCGAGGCCGTACCCCTCGCGCTCCGAGGTGACGACGACGGCGTCGGCCGCGTTCAGCCAGAGCGGCATCTCGGCGCGCGGCCGGCCGAAGACCGGCCGCAGCTCGACGCCGGGCCGCGCCACCGCGACGCGGGCGACGAGCGCGGCGGCGTCGGCGAAGCGCTTCTCGGGGCGCGCCGGGTCGGCCGGAAAGACGATCAGTCGCCGTGCGGGGTCGTCGGGCAGACCCAGCCGGGCGCACGCCTCAGCGCGGGGGAGAGGCCGGAACAGCTCGAGGTCGACACCCGGCGGGATCACGGCGCGCACCGGGAACGGGCAGTGCCCGGCGAGCTCGTCCGACACGGCCACGACGGCGGCGGCGCGCCGTGCGACGAGGGCGGTCAGCCGCCTGACCACAGGCTGGTGGCAGTCGCGCCCGTGGACCGTGAGCACGAGGGGCGCGCGCGTCGAGCTCGCCAGGGCGACGGCGCCGGACAGGCCGTAGTGGGCGTGCACGACGTCGGCGCGGACGCGCGTGAGGGCGAGCTCGAGGCCGGCGAGGGCGTAGCGCCAGGGCCGCCCGCCGGCGTCCCAGGTAAACAGCTCGACGTCGACCTCGCCGGTGGCCCGCAGGGCCGCGACCTGGTCGGCGACGAACACGCCGAAAGCGGGTCGCGTCGGCGTCGGGTACATGTTGGACACGAGCAGCACGCGCAAGCGGTCGTCCATGGCCGCAAGCGTACCGGCCGCCGCTGCGGGCGGCAATGGGGACGGTGGCGGCTGGGACGACGGCAGCGGGGGCCCGGCAGGCGCCCCATCCCACACAGGTGGAGAGGCCATTCCGGCATAGGATAGCTCGCTCGTCACGACGGTATTGACAACGCCGCCGGCGCTGATAGCATTCGTCAAACCACCCAGGTGGATGAATCCGCAGGGTCCGGCAGTTGCCCGGGGCTCATCGTCCCGGGGCCGGGGCCGGACCTGCGGCCGACGGGGTCGCGTGGACGTCTCGCCTCGCTGACCGTGGCCTCGCCGGTTGCAGGCTCGGGCTCGACGACGACGTCAAGTCAGGATAGGGGGGAGTGCGCAGTGGACGGAGCAGACCGTTCGTTCCCGCTCAACTTCACGGACGCGAAGTACACCCGGCGCGACGTGCTGAAGGGGGCCCTGGTTGCGGGGGCCGGCGTCAGTCTCGCCTCGGTGCTCGCCGCGTGCGGCAGCAACACGAGCAGCAGCTCGGGCTCGAGCGCGTCGAGCTCGGCGACGCCGAAGCAGGGCGGCAACCTGCGGATCGGCATCGTCGGCGGCTCGGCGAACGAGCACCTCGACGGCCAGCTCGCCACGACCGAGCCCGAGATCGCCATCACGTTCCAGCTCTACGACGCGCTGCTCGGCTGGGACCAGGACTACAAGCTGGTGAACCTCCTGGCCGAGGAGGTCACGCCGAACACCGACGCCACGGTTTGGACCGTCAAGCTGCGCAGCGGCGTCGTCTTCCACGACGGCACGCCGATGACGGCCGACGACGTGGTCTACAGCTACAAGCGCATCATCGACCCCAAGAACCCGAAGATGGGTGCCACTCAGCTCGCGGCACTCAAAGCGAGCGGCATCAGGAAGGTCGACGCGAGCACGGTGCAGTTCACCCTCGACGCGCCGAACTCCGTCTTCGACGAGGCGATGGCCGTCTACGGCAACACCATCGTGCCGCAGAGCTTCAACCCGAAGCAGCCCATAGGCACCGGCCCCTTCAAGCTCAGCAGCTTCTCGCCCGGCCAGCAGATCGTCTTCGCGGCCAACAAGGAGTACTGGGGCGAGGCGCCGCACGTCGACCAGCTCACGATCATCGAGTTCGGCGACCCGACGGCCCGCGTGAACGCCCTGCTGGGCGGCAACGTCGACGCGATCTCCGACCTGCCGAGCTCGCAGGTCAAGGTCGTCCAGGCCCAGGGCATGAAGGTGCTCGACGCCCACACCGGCGCCTGGCAGCCCTTCACCATGCGCATGGACGTCAAGCCCTTCAACGACGTGCGCGTACGTCAGGCATTCCGCCTGATGATCGACCGCCAGGCGATGATCTCGCAGGCCTACAACAGCTACGGCTGGGCCGGCAACGACATGTACGCGCCGTTCGACCCCGGCACGCCGCAACTGCAGCAGCGCGTGCAGGACATCGAGAAGGCCAAGTCGCTGCTCAGCCAGGCGGGCTACAACAACGACCTCAAGGTCACCCTGACCACGTCCGACGCGGTCGGTGGCTCGGCCGTCCTCGCCGCCCAGGTCTTTGCTCAGCAGGCCAAGGCGGCCGGTGTCACGGTCGACGTGAACAAGGTCGACGCCAGCATCTTCTACGGCAACCAGTACCTCACCTGGCCCTTTGCCCAGGATTTCTGGTACACCCGCAACTACCTGGCTCAGACCGCCCAGGGCACGCTGCCGACCGCACCGTTCAACGAGACCCACTGGAAGGATGCCCAGTGGCTCAAGGTCGTGCAGCAGGCATTCAAGACCGGCGACAAGACCGCGCGCGACCAGCTCGTCGGCGAGGCGCAGACCATCGAGCAGGAGCGGGGCGGCCTCATTGTCTGGGCGTTCAACGACCAGACCGACGCCTTCAGCGCCAAGCTCGGCGGCGTCGTGCCCGACAAGGGCGGCGTGCCGCTCTCGAGCTTCCACTTCAACAAGTTCTACTTCGTCTGATCGAAGCTGAAGGGGCGCGAGCCCCGGCGCCCCGGCCCGCCACGGGCCGGGGCGCCGGGGCGGTCCCGCTATCGAAGGGGGGAGCGGCGTGCCACCGCTGTTGAAACTCATCCTTCGCCGGCTTGCCCTGGGCGTCCTCACGCTGTTCCTGGTCTCGGTCGTCATCTTCGCCGCGACGCAGGCGCTGCCGGGCGATCCCGCGCGGGCGATCCTCGGCAAGCAGGCCGCCGACAAGGCGATGTACAACGCGCTGCGCCTGCAGCTCCACCTGAACCGGCCGCGCTACGTCCAGTACGGCATCTGGCTCAAGGACATCGCCTCGGGGAATCTCGGCACCTCGACGGCATCGGGTGTGTCGGTCACGTCGCTCCTGAGATCGCGCGTCACGAACTCGGCGCTGCTCGTGCTCTTCGCGGCCATCGTGAGCATCCCGGTCTCGATCCTGATCGGCTCGCTCGCCGCCCTATGGCGCGACTCGCTGTTCGACCTCACGACCTCGGTGGGCTCGCTCGCCCTGGCGGCGATGCCCGAGTTCGTCATCGCCATGCTGCTGCTCTTCTTCCTGGCCACCAACGTGCTCCACGTCATGCCGGGGGTGTCGCGGATCGACCCGAACGCCTCGATCTGGAGCCAACTCAACCTGCTCGTGCTGCCGGTGGCCACCCTCGTCCTGGCGGTGGCGCCGTACATCAGCCGCATCCTGCGCGCCTCGATGATCGAGGTGCTCGAGAGCGACTACGTGCAGATGGCTCGTCTCAAGGGCATGCCCGAGCGCACCGTCATGTCGCGGCACGCCCTGCCCAACGCGGTGATCCCGGCCATCCAGGTCTCGGCCCTGCAGCTCGCCTGGCTTGCCGGTGGCGTCGTGGTCGTCGAGTGGGTCTTCAACTACCCCGGCATCGGCGCCGGCTTCGTCGATGCCGTGGTCAACCGCGACATCCCCGTCATCCAGGCGATCGCGCTGCTGATCGCCGGTGTCTACGTCGTGGCCAACCTCGCCGCCGACATCCTCACCATCCTCGTCAGCCCGCGACTCAGGACCGGTCTGCGATGAGCGCCGTCACGCCAGACACCCAGGAGCTTCTCCCCGGCACCGGCGAGGCGCCGCCCGATGCGCAGCCGACTCGTCGGAGACGGGAGTGGGTCGGCATGCTCGTCGCCTCGCTCAGGTTCGGCCGCACCAGGGTCGGCCTCGGCATCGTCGTGGTGATCGTCGCCGTCGCCCTGATCGGGCCGTACGTGGCACCGCACTCGCCGTTTGCCACCGGCATAGCCCCCGACTACTCGGGCCCCTCCGCCAAGGCGTTGCTCGGCACCGACGGCATCGGCCGCGACGTGCTGAGCAGGGTGCTCTGTGGCGGTCGCACGGTGATCGGCCTTTCGGTGATCGCCACGGTGCTCGCCATGGTCCTGGGCGTCGGCCTGGGGCTGCTGGCCGGCTACTCGCGAGCGGCTGTCGACGACGTCATCATGCGCCTGCTCGACGTGCTGCTCGCCTTTCCCCAGATCGTGTTCGTCCTGCTGCTCGTCTCGGTGCTCGGTCACGCGCTCTGGCTGCTGGTCCTGGCGACGGCGATCACGCACGCGCCGCGCATCGCCCGCGTCGCCCGCGGCGCCACGCTCGAGATCGTGGGCCGCGACTTCGTGCGCGCCTCCGAGGCGCTCGGCGTGCCGCGCCGCAGGATCCTGGTCGGTGAGATCCTGCCGAACATCACGAGCCCGCTGCTCGTCGAGTTCGGCCTGCGCCTCACCTATTCGATCGGACTGATCGCGGCCCTCAGCTTCCTCGGCTTCGGCATGCAGCCGCCGGCCGCCGACTGGGGCCTCATGATCAACGAGAACCGGGTCGCCATCATCGTGCAGCCGTGGGCGGTGTTCGTGCCCGTTCTGATGATCGCGCTGCTCACCATCGGCACCAATCTCGTGACCGACGGCGTCTCACGGGCGATGATCGGCATCGACAGGGACACAGGTGCGAGATGAACGACTACGTGCTCAGCGTCGAGGGTCTGCGCGTCGAGCTCGACCCCTCCGGCGCGGACATCGACGACGAGATCACCCTGGCGGTGCGCAAGGGCGAGGTCCTGGGCCTGGTCGGCGAGTCGGCCTCGGGCAAGACCACGGCGGCCACCGCCCTGCTCGTCCACGAGCGCCGCGGCGCCCGCATCGGCGGCGGCCGCGTCACGGTCGACGGCCACGACGTGCTGGCCCTCAAGCCGGCCGAGCTACGCCGCCTGCGCGGCGGCGTGATCTCCTACGTGCCGCAGGACCCCTCGATGTCGCTCAACCCCGCCCTGCGCATCCAGACCCAGCTCGCCGAGATCCTCGAGGCCCACGACTTCGGGGCCGACCCCGCCGAGCGTGAGCAGCGCCTCCAGGAGATGATGGCCGAGGTGCGCCTGCCGGCCGACCGCGCCTTCCGCCGGCGCTACCCGCACCAGCTCTCCGGCGGTCAGCAGCAGCGCGTGGCGCTGGCCATGGCCTTCGCCTGCCGGCCCGCCGTGATCGTCCTAGACGAGCCCACCACCGGCCTCGACGTCACCACCCAGGCGCACGTGCTGCGCACCGTGCGCGAGCTCACCAGCATCTACCACGTCGCGGCGCTCTATGTGACCCACGACCTCGCCGTGGTGGCCAACCTAGCCGACCGCATCGCCGTGATGTACGCCGGCCGCCTGGTCGAGACCGGCTCGCGCGACGAGCTCTTCTCGGCCGCCTGCCACCCCTACACGCGCAAGCTGCTCGAGGCGATCCCCGACCTGGCCGGCAAGCACGCCCTGCGCGGCATCCCGGGCCGCGCCCCGGTGCCCGGGCGGCGCCCGGCCGGCTGCTTTTTCGCGGCGCGCTGCGAGGACGCCGACGAGCAGTGCCGGCAGGCCTTCCCGCCCTACGACGGCCCCGACGAGCGCCACCGCGTGCGCTGCTGGCGCTGGCGCGAGGTGCAGGCCCGGCCGATGTTCGCCGACCGTCCCCTGCGGCTGGCCGCCGGACCGAGCTGCGCCAGCGCGCAGGACGCCCTGATCAGCGTGCGCGACCTGCGCGCCTTCTATGGGCGCACCGAGATCCTGCACGGCATCGCGGTCACGGTCTGCGCCCAGCGCTGCATCGCCTTGGTGGGCGAGTCGGGCAGCGGCAAGACGACCCTGGCGCGCGCCGTCGCCGGCATCCACCCGGGGCGCATCGAGGGCGAGATCCTGTTTCGCGGCCAGCGCCTCGAGCGCGACTCGCGGGCCCGCTCGCGCGCCTCGCGCCAGAAGCTGCAGTACATCTTCCAGAGCCCCTACGGCTCGCTCAACCCGCGCAAGACGATCGGCCAGATCATCGGCCAGCCGCTCAAGCAGTTCTACCGGCTCTCCTGGAGCGAGACCGAGCGCCGCATGAGCGAGGCCCTCGAGCTGGTCGCCCTGGACGGCAGCCTGCTGGCCAAGTACCCCGACCAGCTAAGCGGCGGCGAGCGCCAGCGCGTGGCGATCGCCCGGGCGCTGGCGGCCGAGCCCGAGGTGCTGATCTGCGACGAGGTCACCTCGTCGCTCGACGTCTCGGTGCAGGCCACGATCATCGAGCTGCTGGCCAAGCTGATCGAGGAGACCGGCGTCGGCATGATCTTCGTGACCCACCACCTGCCGCTGGTGCGCTCGATCGCCCAGGAGGTCGCGGTCATGAGCGAGGGCCGCATCGTCGAGTACGGCACGGTCGATGCGGTGCTCGCCGACCCCCAGGCCGACTACACCAGGGGGCTGCTGGCCGACACACCGACGATCTGAGGCGGGGTGGCGGCTCTCGGCATCGAGGCGGCGGGCGTGAGCGCGCGACACTGGGCGGCGCGAGCGACGGCCGAGCTGCGCTGGTCCGGCCGCCGCTGCGCCCAGGCCTACCGCCGGCGCTGCGTCGTGCCCCGTGCGGTCACGCCGACGCGCACGCCCGACCGTTTCGCCGGCCACCGCGTGGAGCGCGACGTCGCCGTGCCGATGCGCGACGGCGTCGCGTTGCGGGCCCACGTGTTCCATCCCAGCGGCGCGGCCGGGCCGCTGCCGGTGGTGCTCATCCGCCAGCCCTACGGCCGCGACGACCATCCCTATATGCACGCCCGCGGCGCCTACTGGGCGCGGAAGGGCTACCGCTGCGTCGTGCAGGACGTGCGCGGCAAGTACGGCTCGGGCGGGCGCTGGGAGCCGCTCGTGCACGAGGCCGCCGACGGCTGGGACACGCTTGACTGGGTCGCCGCCCAGCCCTGGTGCAACGGCGACGTGGGCATGGCCGGCGAGTCGTACCACGGCATCACGCAGTGGGCCGTCGCCGCGAGCGGCCACCCCAACCTGCGCTGCGTGGCGCCCGGCGACACCGCGCCCGACTTCTATCGGGCGGCCTACCACGGCGGCGCTTTCTCGCTGCTCGGCATCGGCGAGTGGGCCTACGAGATGAACGCCCGGGCGCTGCTCAACTCCTTTCGCTTCGATCCCTGGCACCTGCCCGTCGAGACGATGGACGAGGCCGCGGGCACCTGCAGCCCGGCCTTCAAGGACCTCGTGCACCACCCGCGTCGCGACGAGTGGTGGCAGGAGCGCGACCTGTCGCGGGCACCGATCGCCGTGCCCGGCCTGCACTGGAGCGGCTGGTACGACGTGTTCCTCGACGCCTCGCTCGCCGCCTGGACCGCGGCGAGCGCCCGGCACACCGCCACGGCGACGGTGCAGCAGCTCGTGCTCGGACCGACCGACCACGGCCTGAGCACGCTCGTGACCGGGCACGTCGGCCGCATCCCGGTCGACCGCGACGCCTGGTGCTACGACCGCGAGGAGCGCTTCTTCGAGCGCTGGCTGCGGGGCGTGCGCAACGGCGTCGAGGACGATCCGACCGTGCAGGTCTACGTGGTCGGCGCCGACCGCTGGCGCACGGCCGACGGCTGGCCTTTGCCGGCCGCCGAGCCGCTGCGTCTGTACCTGCGCGGGGACGGCCGGGCCGGCGGCGTCGGCGGCGGCCTCAGCGCCGAGCCCCCCGGAGACGAGCCGCCCGACGCGTTCGTGTACGACCCCGAGCGACCGGTCGACTACTGGCTCACGCGCAGCATCTGGGACATGGCGACCGCACTCGACGACCGACGGCCGCTCGAGACGCGGCCCGACGTGCTCGTCTACACGACGGCGCCGCTCGACGAGGAGCTCGAGGTCGTCGGTCCGCTTTCGTGCGAGCTGCACGTCGCGTCGTCGGCGCCCGATACCGACTTCACGGCGGCCCTCGTCGACGTGTTCCCCGACGGCCACGCCCAGCTCGTGCAGGAGGGCATCGCGCGCCTCGGCGCGCTCGAGCAGCGCGACACCACGCGATACGATGGCGAAGAGGTGCTGCGGCTCACGGTCGACATGGCGGCCACGGGTCACCTCTTCGGCCGGCGACACAGCCTGCGGCTCGAGGTCTCGAGCAGCGATTTCGGCCGCTACGACCGCAACCTGAACACGGGCCGACCGGCGGGCACCGACGCTCGTCGCCGCGCGGCCCGACAGACCGTCCGGCACGACCACCGCCACGCTTCGCACCTGGTCCTGCCGGTGATCCCGGCCGCGGGGCGCGGCGACGGTCCGGGGACCGGCAAGCGGCACTGACGGAGGACGAGCCATGCAAGCCCGCACGACCTGGATGAGCGACGCCGAGAAGCACCTCGTCTACGAGGAGGCGCTCGCCTTGCTCGAGCGGGTCGGTCTGAGGATGGCCGGTACCCGGCACCTGGCGCGGCTGCGCGAGGCCGGCGCGGCGGTCGACGACGAGACCGGCGTCGTGCGGTTCCCGGCAGAGCTCGTCGATCGGCTGCGCCGGCAGTGCCCGCGCGAGATCGTGCTGGGCGGCGCCACGCCCGAGCACGACGTCGTGCTGCGCGAGGGCGGCAGGTCGCGCTTCTCGCCCTCCGGCTGCGCCGCGCTCACGCTCGACTACCGTAGCGGCGAGCACCGCCCCTCGACCCTGCGCGACCTGCGCGAGGCCACGATCCTGCTCGACGAGACGCCCGAGCTCGACGTGCAGTGGACCACGGTGACGGCCAACGACGTGGCGCTCGAAGCGCGCGAGAAGATCGAGTACTACACGGTCCTCACCGAGACCGACAAGCACGTCACCTTCGTCGACTGCCCGAGCGAGGTCGAGCTCGTGCTGGCGATCGCCGAGGTGCTCTGCGGCAGCCTCGAGGAGTTTCGCCGGCGGCCCCGGATCAGCACCCTGTTCACGGTGGCCTCGCCGCTGTCGCTCGACGGTCGCCTGCTCGACGTGCACGCGCGCCTGGCCGACCACGGCACACCGATCGAGATCTACACCGTGCCGATCTCGGGCGCGACGGCGCCCGCCACGCTGGCCGGCGTGGTCGTCCAGGGCCTGGCCGAGCTGCTCGGCGCCTGCGCCGCCCTGCAGGTGCTGTCGCCCGGCGCGCGCCTGATCTGCGGTCCGTCCGGCACCATCCTCGACATGCGCTCGACGAGCATCTGCTACGGCGCCCTCGAGGGGGCCCTGTACGACGCGGCCTTCACCGAGGTGCTGCACGACCTCGGCCTGCCGGTCACGACGCCGGGCCTCGGCACCGACGCCAAGCATCTCGGCGTGCAGGACGGCTTCGAGAAGGCGCTCAAGGCCTTCGTCACGGTGGCGGCCGGCTCCGACCTGCTGAGCGGTGGCATGGGCCTGATCGACTCGGTCAACACGCTCTACCTGCCGCAGATCGTGGTCGATGCCGAGATCGTGGCGATGATCCGCCGGCTGCTCGGCGAGATCGAGATCAGCCCGGCGACCATCGCCCGCGATATGATGGAGCGCGTGGGCATCGGCGGCAACTTCTTGAAGGAGAAGGACACGCGCCAGGCGATCAGGAACGGTGTGCACTTCATGCCGCGTGTCGCCTCGCGTCTGCCTTACGACGCCTGGCGCGCCGAGGGCACGACCGAGCTCGATGCGGCCGTCGCGCGCGTCGAGGAGGTCCTCGCCGCGCGGGCCGGCCGCGCCCCGCACCTGAGCGACGACCAGCTCGCCGCCCTGCGCGAGATCTGCGCCGTGACGGACGCGGCGATCGCGGCGACGTCATGAGCGGCGCCGCCCGACAGACGACCAGGTCCGGCGCGGGGGGGACCGCGCCGGCGCCGAAGAAGGCGAGCAAGTGGGTGCCGTTCGAGGACCCGCTGTCGACGCTGCCCGAGACGGCGCAGAAGATCCTCGAAGCGGCGTCGCGGCTGCTCGCCAAGCGCGGCTACGGGGCACTCACGCTCGAGAACGTGGCGACCGAAGCCGGCGTCAACAAGGCCTCGATCCGCTACAACTTCGGCAACAAGGCCGGCCTGGTGGCCGCCGTCGTCGACGCCCTCATCCACGACGAGTGCCTGCGCCTGGCCGCCGACCTGCGCACAGTGAGCGCCGACGACCGCCTGCACGCGGCCATGATCGGCATCGAGGGCATGATCGTCGGGGCCGACTCGTTCCGCGGCTTCTTCGACATCCTGCCGCACGCGTTCCGCCATCCGGAGCTGCGCGAGCGCATGTTCGAGCTGTATCGCTGGTGGTATCGCCAGAACCTCGAGTGGCTGGGCCTCGCCGCCGAGGGCGCTGACGGCCGCCAGCACGAGATCCTGACCGGCCTCGCCGAGCTCATCGCCGCGATCCCCGACGGCCTGTCGATCCAGGCCGGGCTCGACCCTGAGCACTTCGACCTGCGGCGCCCGCTCTCGGCCCTCGAGCTGCTGCTGCGCAACTCGATGGCCGAGCTCAGGGGGCTCGCCGCGCGGGACGGCGCAGCGGCAGGCTAGCGGTTCCGCGTCACGAGGTCGTAGAACTGGTCCGGCGGTGTGTCGCCGCTTGTGTTATCCACCTGGGTGGGATAGCATCCGGCCAACTCGTGGACGCATACAGGCCGCGCCGGGGCTCCGACGGCACCGCGGGACTTGCCCGGTCGACGCGGCCGGCAGAGGAGGTGGCGAAGTTGTGAGCACCATCACGACGCGCATGGGGGACGGCGCCACCGTGCAGATGAGTCGTGACGACCTGCGTCGCGACCTCGTCGAGGGCACGGAGGCAGCCGCCGCGAGGGGCAAGATGCCGCCGCTCTGCGAGAACGAGCTCGACTACCTCGAGGACATGTTCGCCAGCCCTCAGCGGATCTGGGGCGTGGAGCGGGGCCACGAGGCGGTCATGAGCAAGGACGGCTCGGTCAACACGCTCTGCTCGTCGCGCCTGTCGAGCGGCATCGCCGCGCCGATCAGCCGCGAGCAGGCGATCCGCCTGTTCGAGACCGCCTTCGCCTTCGACTCGATGGAGGTCGGTCACCTCGACTACTCCGTGAAGCCCTGCAAGTTCATCGCTACGGTCGAGCAGGAGCACATGGAGCTGCTCCAGCACATCACCATCCTGCCGCTGCTCTACGGCTTCATGCCGAACCTCGGCCTCTACTACCGGCCCGACGGCTCGTTCGAGAACCCGTCCGACCTGCTGCCGCTGGGCAAGATCGACGAGGCACGGCGCACGCAGGAGGAGGCGCTCGAGGTCTGCCAGGCCGACACCATCTGGCTGTCCGAGCGCATGGTCGAGGTGGCCGCCGACGGCATCAACTACGACACGGTGGCCTCGACCGGCGACGCCGAGTTCCTCGCCACCCTGCGCGCCTGCGAGCACATCTCGAGCACCACCGACATGGCCGTCCAGATCGGCATGGCGGCCGAGAACGTGCTCGGCTTCCACGGCGAGCTCGAGTACGACGGCACGCGCCTGGCCGGCCTCTGGCCGCACCAGCAGGTGAAGGTCGTCGAGAAGGCCGGCGCCGCCATCTTCGGGCCGGTCGTCAACAACAACTCGAAGAAGTCGTGCGCCTGGAACGTGGCGCGCGCGGTGACCTTCGTGCAGGCCTGCACCGCCGAGGCGACGATCCCGATCCACCCGAACGTCGGCAACGGCGTCGGCGGCGTGCCCATGTTCGAGGTCTCGCCCATCGACATGGTCACGCGAGCCAGCGCGGCGATGGTCGAGATCGGCCGCGCCGACGGGTTATAGGTGGGTACCGGCGACCCGAACGGCATGGGCATGGCGCACGCGCTTGCCTCGTCGATCGGCGGCATCAAGACCGCTGGAGATCTGGTGGCCAGGATGCAGCTCAGAAAGATGAGGCTCCCCGAGGCGAAGGCATACGTGGCCGACAAGCTCGGGGTCGGCGTGTCCGACCTGTCCGACTCGACCCTCATGCGCACCCTGCGCGAGGAGCTCGACATCGGCACGGTGACCGCCGTGCCGGGTGTGGCCAAGGGCCTCGAGGCCAAGGCCCGCATCGCCGAGCTGCTCGACATCAGGATCAACTGTGTGGAACGGCTCAAGCGCAAGACCGGCCTGGTGCGTGAGCCGGCGCTGGACCACGGACGGGAGCACTAGCGACGACAGGCTCCCGCACTCACGGGCGGGCGGCGGACGTCCTCTCCCTGCGGCCGCCGCCCGCGCGGTACTGATCGGCGCCGCCCGCCGCAGGCGGGCGGCGGCCAGGCGCTCGAAGGAGGTCGAGCCATGAGAAGGAACCCGCACGCCGGGCACAAGGCGTCTGGCGGGCTCAGCCTGAACGTCTTCACCGACGACGAGATCCAGGACATCCACCTGGCGACGCTCGAGGTGCTGGGGCGGACGGGCGTGTGGGTCGAGGACGACGCCGCGCTCGACCTCTTCGAGGCGGGCGGCGCCGACGTCGAGCGCGACGCCCGCATCGTGCGCCTGCCGGCCCACCTGGTCGAGGACGCCGTGCGCAGCGCGCCGTCGTCCATCACGCTCTGCGGGCGCGTGCCCGAGAACGACATCGTGCTCGAGCCGGGCCGCGTCGGCTTCACCAACTTCGGCGAGGGCATCAAGGTCACCGACCCCGAGACCGGCGCGCTGCGCGAGCCGACCAAGCGCGACGTCGCCGAGGCGACCCGGTTGATCGACGCGCTGCCCGAGATCGACGTGGTCGAGCGCCCGATCGGCGCGCACGACGTGCCGCAGGACGCGGTGCCGCTGCACAACGCCGAGGCGATCTTCGCCAACACGACCAAGCACGTCTTCATCGGCCCGATCAACGGCCACCTGCTCGAGCGCGTCGTCGAGATGGCGGCCGCGGTCGTGGGCGGCGCGGCCGCCCTGCGGCGCCGCCCGCTCGTGTCGTTCATCACCTGCCCGGTCAGCCCGCTCAAGCTGGTGAAGGACTGCTGCGAGATCATCATGGGCGCGGCCCGCAGCGGCAGCACGGTGAACGTGCTGAGCATGGCGATGGCGGGCGCCTCGTCGCCGGTCTCGCTGTCGGGCACGCTCGTCACCCACAACGCCGAGGTGCTGTCGGGCATCACCCTGGCCCAGCTCACTCGGCGCGGCGCGCCGGTGGTCTACGGCAGCTCGACGACGGCCATGGACCTGCGTCTCGCCTCGGCCTCGGTCGGCAGCCCCGAGTGCGGCCTGATCAACGCGGCCGTGGCCCAGCTCGCGCGCTTCTACCTGCTGCCGAGCTGGGTCGCCGGTGCGTAGGGCGACGCCAAGCTCGGTGACGCGCAGTCCGGTCACGAGAAGACTCTCACGGGCCTGCTTCCAGCGTTGGCAGGGGCCAACCTGATCTACGGCCTGGGGATGCTCGAGTCAGGCGTCACCTTCGACTACGGTCAGCTGCTCATGGATTGCGAGTTCGCGCGGCTCATCAAGTTCACGATCGGCGGCATCCCGGTGACCGACGAGCTGCTGATGATCGACGATATCCACGAGGTCGGCTCGCAGGGCGACTTCCTGAGCCTCGACAGTACGTACAAGCACATGCGCTCGCAGTCGCAGGCGAGGCTGATCGACCGGCGTGTACGCGACGACTGGGCCGCCGCCGGCGGCGCCGACCTGTATGCGAGCGCCACGGCCGAGGCGCGCCGGCTGCTCGCCACGCACGAGCCGGCGCCGCTGCCGGCCGGGGTGCTCGAGCGCCTGCGCGCGATCGTCGAGGAGACCGAGAAGGAGCTCGGCGTCGAGGCGACCGCGGTGACCTTCTAGTGCCGGCGATCGACCACGTCGTCGCGGCTCAGGCAGGCGCGACGTCGGCGCGCGCCTGGTGATCGAGCGGGATCGGGCTGAAAGGAGACTGGGGACGGCCATGGCGGATGCCTACGAGAACGTGAAAGAGGCGGTCATCGCCGGTGACGGCGAGCGCGCGAAGGAGCTGACGCGGCAACTGCTCGAGCAGGGGGTCGGCGCCCGTGAGATCCTGGACGGCGGCCTGCTGCCCGGGATGGACGTCGTCGGGCAGCGCATGCGCGCCGGCGAGTCGTTCATCCCCGAGGTTCTGCTCAGCGCGCGCACCATGCAGGGCGCCCTCGATATCCTCAAGCCGCGCCTTGCCGAGGGCGACAGCGGCGCCGTCGCCACGATCGTGATCGGCACGGTCGAGGGCGACGTGCACGACATCGGCAAGAACCTCGTAGCCATGATGCTCGAGGGGGCCGGCTTCACCGTGCACAATCTGGGCACCGGGATCACGCCGGCCCAGTTCGTCGCGGCCGTGCAGGAGTACAAGCCCGACCTCATCGGCATGAGCGGCCTGCTGACGACGACCATCCCGAAGATGGGCGACACGGTGAAGCTGCTCCAGGCCGAGGGCCTGCGCGACAGCGTCAAGGTGGTCTGCGGCGGGGCGCCCGTCACGCAGGCGTTCGTCGATGAGGTAGGGGCCGACGGCTACGGCGCCAACGCGGCGGCGGCCGTCGATCTCGCCAAGGCGCTCGTCCGCTGAGGGCGACCCGGGCAGGAGAGCGAGGAGGAGCCATGACAGAGGTAAGCCAGACGCCGCGGCTGGAGGACGACTTTCTCGGCCACCTCTGGCCGCCGTTCACGCAGATGCAGGGCCTGAAGCCGATCATCATGGACCACGCCGAAGGCGCCGTGGTCTACGACACCGAGGGCAACGCCTACATCGACGCCTTCGCGTCGCTGTGGACCGTCAACGTGGGCCACGGACGCACCGAGATCTACGACGCCATCAAGGCGCAGATGGACAAGCTCGCGATCTACCACATCTTCCAGATCGCGAACGAGCCCACGATCAAGCTCGCCGCCAAGGTGGCGAGCCTCATGCCGGGCGACCTGAACCACGTGTTCTTCACCCTCGGCGGCGGCGAGTCGGTCGAGACCGCCATCAAGATGGCGCGCCAGTACCATCGCAACCGCGGCAACGGCACCAAGTACATGGTGCTGTTCCGCGACCGCTCCTACCACGGCACCACGATGACCTCGACGAGTGCCCAGGGGCTCTCGGTCAACCGCCAGAAGTTCGAGCCGCTGCTGCCCGGCTTCATCAAGCTCGGCGCGCCCTATTGCTACCGCTGCGCCTGGAACAAGACCTACGGCGACGACTGCAAGATGGAGTGCGCCAAGGTCGTCGAGCAGGAGATCGCCTTCTACGGCGCCGAGAACGTCGGCACCATGCTCGGCGAGACGATGATCGGCACGGGCGGCGTGATCCCACCGCCGCCCGAGTACTGGCCGCTGGTCTGCGAGACCTGCAAGGCAAACGACGTGCTCGTGGTGAACGACGAGGTGATCACCGGCTTCGGGCGCTCGGGCACGTGGTTCGGTTTTCAGCAGTTCGGCTCCGATCCCGACCTGATCACCCTGGCCAAGGGCCTGTCGTCGGGCTACCTGCCGCTCGGCGCGGTGGGCGCCAAGGACCACGTCTACGACGCCTTCCTGGGCGGCCCGGGCGAGGCCTTCATGAGCGGCGCCACCTACAACGGCCATCCGCTCTGCTCGGCGGCCGGCCTCGCCAACCTCGAGATCGTCGAGCGCGAGCACCTGGTCGAGCGCTGCGCCGAGGTCGGCGCCTACATGCAGGCGGGTCTGAAGACGCTGCTCGAGCACCCGATCGTGGGCGACGTGCGCGGCGTGGGCCTCGTGGCCGGCATCGAGTACGTGCAGGACAAGGCGACCAGGGAGTGGTTCCCGCCGGCGGTGGGCGCGGCCGCCAAGGTGCGCGACGAGGCCTTCAAGCGCGGCGTGTTCGTGCGCCTGCTGGGCGGCGGTCACTGCCACGCCGTGGCGCCGCCGTTCATCATCAGCAAGGAGCAGATCGACGAGGTCGTGCGCGTGCTCGACGAGTCGATCGGCGTGGTCGAAGAGCAGCTCGGCATCTAGGACGACGTGGCCGAGAGGGGGCGGGCCGGCGGACCCGCGGACGGTGGTGCGCAGTGCAGACGCTGAGCCGGCCCGCCCCCTCTCGGCGATGAGCGAATCCCTCCGTGACGGGTGGACCGCGATGCGCGACCGCCAAGGGCGGCCGGCGCGCGCCACGGTCCACCGCAGCAACTCGAGCGCAAGGAGCAGAAGATCATGAGCAAGCCGAACGTGGCGGTGGTGGGCTACGGGGTCATCGGCCAGCGCCTGGCCGACGGCGTCGCGCTGCAGGGCGACATGGAGCTGGCCGGCGTCGTCGACGTCGCCCCGACCCTGGCGATCAGGGCGCTGCACGAGTGCGGCATGCCCTACCGGCTGTACGTCGTCGCGGCCGAGCAGAAGGCGGCCTTCGACGCCCTCGGCATCCCCGTGTCGGGCACGCTCGACGACCTGCTCGGCAAGGTCGACATCGTGCTCGACTCGACGCCCGGCGGCGTGGGCCGGCTGAACAAGGAGCTCTACCAGGCGCGCGGCGTGAAGGCCGTCTTCCAGGGCGGCGAGAAGAACGACATCGTCGACGTCTTCTTTCACGGCTACGCCAACTACGAGAAGGGCGTCGGCAAGGACTACCTGAAGCTCACGAGCTGCAACACGACCGGCCTGATCCGGGCCGTCGACTGCCTTGACCGCGAGGTCGGCGTGGAGCGCGTGATCGTCACGATCGTACGCCGCGTGGCCGACCCCGGCGACACGCATCGCGGCCTCGTCGACGTCGCCCAGGTCGAGCCGGTGCCCAACCACCAGGCGCTCGACCTCATGACGATCATGCCGCACATCGAGGCCACCGGCCTGCTCGTCCACGTGCCGACCACGCACGGCCACATCATCAACGTGTGCGCGACGACCAAGGCCGACATCACCAAGGAGCGCGCCCTCGAGCTCTTCGACGCGCATCCGCGCATCCGCGTCGTGAAGATCGCGGACGGCTTCAACTCCAACTCGGCGCTGTTCCGCTACGCGCGCGACCTCGGTCACAAGCGCGCCGACATGTACGAGATCGCCGTCTTCGACGAGACCATCGCCAAGAGCGGCCGCGAGTTCATGTTCGCGATCAACATCCCGCAGGAAGCGGTCGTCATCCCCGAGAGCATGGACGCCGTACGGGCCGCCCTGTCGCTGCAGAGCGACCGCCTCGAGGCCGTCAGTCTGACCAACGGCTACCTCGGCATGAGCGCGGCCGTCGCGACGGCGGTCTGAGGCCGCCGCCCGGCCGCGGGAGCCTGCCATGAAGTACGGCATCAACACGCTCGACGACCTCGAGCTCGCCGGTCGCACGGTGCTCTGCCGGGTCGACATCAACTCGCCGCTCGACCCGGAGCGTGGCGGTCTCGCCGACACGACCCGTATCCGGGGCTGCGCGCCGACCGTGCGTGAGCTCGCCGAGGGCGGCGCTCGGGTGGTGCTGCTCGCTCACCAGGGCGGCGACCTCGAGTACCACAACTACGCCTCGACCGAGCCGCACGCCGCGGTGCTGACCGAGCTCGTGGGCCGCCCTATCGCCTTCATCGACGACGTCTGCGGGCCGGCCGCCCGCGACGCGGTGCGGGCGCTCGGCGACGGGGAGGTGCTGCTGCTCGACAACGTCAGGTACTGCGGCGAGGAGCTCACGCTGTTCGAGAACAGGCTCAAGCTGAGCCCCGCGGACCAGGCGAAGACGCTGGTCGTGCGCAAGCTCGCGCCGCTTGCCGAGCTGTACGTCTGCGACGCCTTCGCCGCGGCCCACCGTTCGCAGCCCACGCTGGTCGGCTTCGAGCAGCTCCTGCCGTCGGCCATGGGCCGGCTGTTCGAGCGCGAGTACGAGAACCTGGCGCGGCTGCGCGCGGCGCCGGCCCGGCCCTGCGTCTTCCTGCTGGGCGGCACCAAGGTCCAGGAGGCCTTCCCGATGATGGCCGCCGCCCTGCGCGACGGCATGGTCGACCGGGTGCTCACCGCCGGGCTCGTGGCCAACGTCATGCTGGTCGCGGCGGGCGTCGATGTCGGCGCGCCCTCGCTCGACTTCATCAGGCAGAGCCAGCTCGAGCCGTTCATCGACGAATCGCAGACGATCCTCGCCGAGCACGGCGAGAAGATCGTGCTGCCGAGCGACCTCGCCGTCGTTGCCGGCGGGGCGCGCCGCGAGATGGCCGTCGCCGATCTGCCGGTCGCCGAGCAGATCGTCGACATCGGCGCTCACACGATCGCCGACTACGCCGCCTGGATCGCGGCCTGCGGCACGGTCTTTGCCAACGGTCCGGCCGGGGTGTTCGAGAAGCCCGAGACAGAGCTCGGCACCAAGGTGCTGTGGTACGCGATGGCCGGCACGAAGGGCTTCAGCGCCCTGGGCGGCGGCGACAGCGTGCGCGCCGTCAACCGTTTCGGCCTTGGCGACCGTTTCGACTACGTCTGCACGGCCGGCGGCGCCATGGTGCAGTTCCTCTCCGGCAAGCCGATGCCGGTGATCGAGGCGCTCAAGGAGTCGACCGCGCGCTTCACGACAGTGGGCGCGACGTGAAGGAGAGAGGCATGGACAGGATAGCGGTCATCCCCGGCGACGGCGTCGGACCCGAGGTCGTGCGCGAGTCGCGCAAGATCCTCGAGCGCATGGCCGCGCTCGACCCGGGGCTCGGCTTCGCCTTCGATGAGTTCCCCTGGAGCGCGACCGCCTACCTGCGGTCGGGCGAGATGATGCCGCCCGACGGCCTCGAGATCCTGAGCTCCTACGACGCGCTGCTGTTCGGTGCGATCGGCTCGCCGCTCGTGAAGGACCACATCACCCTGCACGAGCTGCTGCTGCGCATCCGCCAGGGCTTCGATCAGTACATCAACCTGCGCCCCGTGCGCCTGCTGGCCGGCATCGAGACGCCGCTCGCCGGTCGCACCGCGGCCGACATCGACATGATCGTCGTGCGCGAGGGCACCGAGGGCGAGTACGCCGGCGTCGGCGCTCGCCTCTACGAGGGCAGCGCGCGCGAGGTCGCCCTGCAGACCGCGGTGTTCTCGCGCCACGGCACGGAGCGCGTCATCCGCTGGGCGTTCGAGCTCGCGGCGCGTGAGGGCCGCTCGGTGACGAGCATCAGCAAGGGCAACGCCCTCAACTACTCGGCCGTGTTCTGGGACCAGGTCTTCGACGAGGTCGCGGCCGACTACCCGTCGGTGGCCACAGAGCGCCTGCTGGTCGACGCCGCCGCCATGTTCATGGTGATGGACCCCGGGCGCTTCGGCGTCGTCGTGGCGTCGAACCTGTTCGGCGACATCCTCACCGATCTGGGCGCGGCGATCATGGGCGGCATGGGCTTCGCGCCGAGCGCCAACCTCAACCCCGAGCGTGCCTTTCCGTCGATGTTCGAGCCGATCCACGGATCGGCGCCCGACATCGCCGGTCAGGGCAAGGCCAACCCGATCGGCTCGCTGTGGAGCACGGCGATGATGCTCGAGCACCTCGGGCACGACGACTGGGCCGCGGCGCTCATGCGGGCGATCGAACGGGTGCTGGCCGATGGCGTCGTGCGGACCCCCGACCTGGATGGCGTCTCGACGACCGAGGAGATGGGCGACGCCGTGCTGGCCGCGCTCGAGGCGCCGCAGCCGCGCTCCGCCGGGTCGCTCGCCGGCGCGACGAGCTGAAACGGCACAGGGGTCGCGGGCAGCAGGCCCGCGGCCCCTGTGCCGCGACGCGTGCGGGCGGCCCGCAAGCGGGCCGCCCGCACGCGGTCAGGAGCTGCGGCGGCGGAGCAGGAACGATGGCACGCCGAAGTAGGAGAGCCGGTACACGTAGTCCATGACCGGTGCCGGGGCGAAGGGGTTGGTGCGTCGTTTCATCGTCGCTCACGCTCCTTTGTGGAGGTCGTCTGCAGGTCGTGTGGGTGGCGCTTCGTGCGCCGAGACCGCCGGGCCGGCCGGCACGTTCTCGCCCTCCCACGTATAGCTGAACTTCTCGGTGCGCAGCACGTGCCAGGCCTCGGCGTGAGTGATCTCCTCGATCTCGGCGAGGTCGGTGTTGAGGAACGAGAACAGCCCTTCGGTGTCGGGCAGGAAGACCTCGATGAAGATGTCGAAGCCGCCGGTCATGTAGCCGACGTACGCGACGTTGTCCATGGCCGCGAGACGGGTGCCGACGCTCTGCACGGTCCCGCGCTTCACCCGGATGCCGACCATGGCGTCGATCGCGAAGCCGATCGCGGCGGGGTTGACGCGGGCGACCACATAGATGGCGCCGGTCCGCACCAGGCGGTCGACGCGCTTGCGCACGGTGGGTTCGGAGACGTCGACCAGGCGGGCGATGTCGGCATAGCTGCGGCGGCCGTCGTAGCGCAGGAGTTGGATGATGCGACGGTCGAGGACGTCGAGCGTGACCGTGCCGAACGGGGCGGAGCCGTGTCGTACGAGTCGTTCGGTCATCTCGTCGCTTCCCATCCCGGTGACGTCCTCTCCTACCATCGTCATGATACCAGCAAGGTGACCGAAAGGAAACCACATCTAGACGAATTGTTCAGATTCAGTCGCATTAATGGACAGAGCGGTTCCGAATACGGTCGTCGACAGGCAGCCGGATCGCCGCAGCTCAGGCCCGCGGGGGGCCCGCGACGAAGCGCCGCAGAGCACGGGGGCCGAGGCGGGGGGAAATGCGGGGCCGAGGCCGGAGGCCGGCGGGTGACGTGGAGCCCGGTCGCGGATTCGAACCGCGGACCCCCTCCTTACCATGGAGGTGCTCTGCCTGCTGAGCTAACCGGGCCTGCTGGTGGGGGAGCTAGGATTTGAACCTAGGTAGGCTGAGCCAACGGATTTACAGTCCGCCCCCTTTAACCACTCGGGCACTCCCCCGGGAGCCTGAGCATGGTACTCGAAATGGCCCCGGGCTTCAACTCGTGAGGACCGCCCGAAGAGCCCGGGCGGAGGCTCGAAGAAGCGCGGCGGGCGGCTGGTCTTGCGACCGGCCGCCCGCCGCGTGTACGCGATACCGGCGTGCCTGAAGGAGCTTCGGCTCGCAGTGGGGGGCTGGGCCGACGAGCGACTTGCTCGTCGTCGCTTCAGGCAGGCGTGGCTGCGGTGCGCGCCTAGCGGACCAGGCGATCGGCGAGGCCGTGCCCCACGAGGGCGGCCTGGGTGGTCTTCTGATCGGTGTTGCGCGAGGTGCGCACGACACCGTCGGGGCCCACGAAGAACAGCCAGGGCAGTCGGGTCGTCTGGGTGGTCGTCATCTCTCTCAACTCCTTGCGCGTCGGCTCGTTGCGCGACGCCATGTCGGGATACGGTCGTATGAAGTCGCCCCACGCGCCTCGACCCTCGGGACGCTGCACGACGCTCGTGGCTGAGGGGCGCACGGTGCAGTGGGCGCGGCCGGCCTGCGGGGCCGGCCGCGCCGGCCCTGAAGGGGGCCGCCGGAGGGGGCATCCGGCGGCGGGTCTGCGCTGTCAGGGCACCTTGGGATGCAGGACGCGTACAGCGTCGGCGGGAAAGGCGTTGCGCAGGGCGGCGCGCGCGTGACGCAGCGGCCCGTCGGACAGGGGGAAGAGGCGGGGGTCGTCGAGAAAGGCGATGGCGTACGCCTCGCCGCCGCGCGGCGCGTGGGGTCGTGAGCGGAGCGCTCGGGCCCTGCGCATGGTCTCCCTCCTGGTGGTCGCTGCCGGCGCCCTCGTGTGGTGGCGCCGGGCAATTTGTGATGCTGTGCACATTATAGCCAAGTTTCGCGAATTCGACGACAGCGCGACGTCTGAAGATCAATCCTGGCCCTTGTACAGAATGGCAAAGTGAAAGTGGACCTACCGCTTGTTGTTGGACTGGGAGATGGTCTGTTTCTCGGGCGGCTTGGTTCGAGACGGCGGAGCGATTGAGGCTGGGCGACGAGTCTGCTAGCATGGGGAGCCCTCGCAGCGGCTTGCAGCGCGCCTCGCGGGCGCGCGGGGGGCGCGAGCGTGCGAGACCCGGTGGCGGCGTAGCTCAGCTGGTCAGAGCAGCGGAATCATAATCCGCGTGTCGGAGGTTCGAGTCCTCCCGCCGCTACCACCAGCGATGTCTGACAGTGCCGCCGCTACCACTGGCGATTTCTGTCGCCGCCGTCGCTACCGGCAGCGACGCCTGCCCCCAGGCGCTCTTCCTGTTCTCCTGCTGCGCGTTCGTGAACGCCCTGAAGGAGCGTGCCTGAGGGCTCGTGCTCGCAGCCGGCGAGCAGGCCCAGGGAGGGGAGCATAGACTAGGAGTCTGATGCCGGGGAGAACGCCTGATCGGAACGAGGGCCGCGCGGCGGGCCGCCCGCACCGGGCCGGGCAGCAGGGGCGGCGTCGGCGCGCCGCGTTGCTCGCGCTCGTGGCGGCGCTCGTCGTCGTCGCCGCGGTCGCCGCCGCCTGGGGGCTGGCCGGGACTCTGACGGGCACGAGCGGCTCGAGCGGCGGCGGCGCACCCGCCCTCGCCGCCGGCACCGCGCCGCCGTCGGCGAGCACCTCGGGCTCGCCCGGCCCGTCGCCGAGGTCATCGCCCGGCACGCCGTCGCCCGCGTTGCCGCCGACCGTCATCACCATCGGCTGGGTGGGCGACACGACGCCGGGCTCGATGTACGGCCTCGCACCCGACGGTGGCCGGGCCCTCTTCGGTGGCCTGCCGGCCTGGCTGCGCAAACCCGACCTGATGATCGCCAACCTCGAGGGTACGTACTCCACGGCCGGGCCGTCGAAATGCTCCGGCAGCTCGGCCGGCACCTGCTACGCTTTCCAGGCGCCGCCGTCGTATGTCGGGGCGCTCGCCTGGTCGGGCATCGACCTCGTCAATATGGCCAACAATCACAGCATGGACTACCTGCAGCGCGGCTATCTGCAGACCCAGGCCGCGCTCAAGAAGGCGCACGTCGCGTATGCGGGACCGCCCGACACGATCACGATCGTCAAGGTGCGCGGCGTGCGGGTGGCGGTCATGGGCTTCTCGCCCTATCCGTGGAGCGCGCCGCTGAACGACATCCCTGAAGCGGCGGCGCTCGTGCGTCGCGCGGCCGCCGAGGCCGATGTCGTGATCGTGCTCATGCACGCCGGCGCCGAGGGCGCCGACCAGACCCATACACCGTCCGGCACCCAGTACTTCCTCGGCGAGGACCGCGGCGACGTGCGCGCTTTCGCCCACGCCATGGTCGATGCGGGCGCCGACCTCGTGCTCGGCTCGGGCCCGCACGTCATTCGTGGCATCGAGCGCTATCGCGACCGCCTCATCGCCTACTCGCTCGGCAACTTTGCCGGCTGGCACAACTTCGGCCTCGGCGGCGACCTGAGCCTCTCCGGCCTGCTTACCGTGAAGGTCACGCAGACCGGTCGCATCGTCGGCGGACGCTGGCTCGCGCTGCGGGTCGTCTCACCCGGGGTGCCCGCGGTGGACGGCACGGGTCAGTCACTCACACTCGTCCGCAGCCTCTCGGCGAGCGACTTCGCGCACACGTTCCGGCTCGACTCCCGAGGCTACTTCTCGGGAGCCTGAGGGCAGACGGGCGACGGGGGGACGACGGCGAGCTCGAAGAAGAGATCCGGGGGATGGGCTCCGACGCCGCCGGACGCCGTCAGTCCGCCGACGCCGGTCACGCCGCCCGGGGGGCCGTCGATGGCGGCCGTCACTCCGGCCTCGCCGCCGGCCTCGCCGACCGGCTGGGACCCAAGGACGAGCCTGCCCGGGGCGAGCGGCTTTGCGGCGTCGCTCAGCGCCGCGTCGTCGATGCGTGTCGGGGCGCGGTCGGTCCAGGCGCGCGCGGCGCAAGGCGCGGCACCGGGCGGGACAAAGCGTGCGGCATCGGTCGCTGCGCAGCGCCCGGCACCGGCCGTGGCGCGACAGGCTCCGCCGCCCGCGGAACCTGCGTCGTACCCATCCTGGACGTCGCTCCCGTGGGGTGGCGGACCGCGCCAGTCGGGTCGGGCCGCGCGCCGGCCCAGACCCCTGCTCGCCGCACTTGCGATCGGGGTCGTCATCGTCGTCGTCGTCGCGGTCGCTCTGAGCGTGTTCCTGTCGGCGTCGCTCACCTCCCACTCGAGCACTTCGAGCGGGACCACCGCGGCATCCCAGCCAGCCGGAAAGCTCGTGTACGAGCGGGGGCCCGATGAGACGGCCGCCGATCGAAGCGCGTGGGAGCACACCTGCCGGGCGCTGAGCCTGCCCGCCCTCAGGGGTCAGGTCTCCACGCTGATCGGCCGCCGCGTGCGCCTGAACGGCGTGGTCGACGCCGTCTACGACGCGGGCGCGGGCTGGTACTACAAGGGTTTTCCCGGCATCCAGCCCACGACGTATCTGGAGATGTCGCCGAACCTCGAAGCGGGCGACATGCCGGACCAGGTCGTCGTCGCTTTTGTCTGGGAGGAGAAGGACGTGTCCGGCGGTCAACTCGTGACCGTCTGGGGCGTGTGCAGAGGACGCACGTGGATCGACCTCGCCGACGGGGGCCGCAAGAAGCTTCCCGTGGTCGAGGCGATGTACGTCGTCGCGCGGTGAGGCTGCGCGTCCTCGCGCCGTCGATCCGCCGATCCCCGGCTCCTACTCCTCGAGCGCCGTGTCCTTGAGTCGCGCCGCGGCGCTGCCGCCGGCCACCGTCGCGGCGTCGGGCAGCAGGCAGCTCACCCGGTAGCCGGTGTCGTCGTCGCTCGTCAGGGCGACGCCGAGCACATGGTGGCTGAAGCCGGGGAAGCGGCGGTCGAAGGTCTGCAGGGCGTCGAGGTAAGCGACCGTGGTGTCGTCGACGCGTTCGCCCGGCATGAGGATCGGGATGCCGGGTGGGTAGGGCACGACCATCACGGCCGAGGCGCGGCCGGTCATGTCGGCGAGCGCCGTCATCTCGACCTTGCCGCGCACCAGGTTCTCGTAGGCGACGTCGGGCGGCATGACCGGCTCGGGCAGCGTCTCGTAGGCGAATTCGAGCTTGCGCGGCAGGTCCGACTCGACCAGGTAGGCGTGCATCTCGTCGCCGAGCTGCGGCAGGGTGAGCCGGCCGTAGCGCTCGCGATGGGCGCGCACGAGGTCGGGAAAGACGTCGCGCAGGGGTGCGGCGGCGTCGTACAGGCTCTTGAAGTCGAACAGCGCGTCGACCAGGGTGCCCCACTTGCCGCGCGTGATGCCGATCGAGAACAGGAACAGCATCGTGTAGTCGCCGGTCTTCTCGACGACGATGCCGCGCGTCTCGAGGAAGCGCGAGACGAGCTCGGCGGGGATGCCCCACGAGGCGAGCGCGCCGCGCGAGTCGATGCCCGGGGTGAGCAGCGTCACCTTGATCGGGTCGAGCATGCAGTAGCCGTCGGTGAGCTCGGGAAAGCCGTGCCAGTCGGCGTCGGGCGCGAGGGTCCAGCAGGACGGTTCGCGGCCCAGCACCTCGTCGGGCACGGCCTCGAAGTCACGCTCCTCGCCGCTCTCGGGGTCGATCACGGTGTCGGGCTGCCACACGTCGAACCACCAGCGCCCGCGGGGCCCGTCGTCGCCGCGTCGCCTGGTCTCGTGACCGACGCGCACCATCGTCTTGCGGAAGGCGATGGCCTCCTGGATGCTCTCCTGCGTGAGGTTCGGGCCCGAGGCGCCGTCCATCATCGCGGTCGAGACGTCGTTCGAGGCGATGATCGCGTACTGGGGCGAGGTCGAGGCGTGCATCATGAAGGCCTCGTTGAAGCGGTCGCGGTCGATCGGCCTGCGGCCCTGACGCACGTGGATCATGGACGCCTGGCTGAGCGCGGCCAGCAGCTTGTGGGTGGACTGTGTCGTGAGCACGGTCGGCCCGCTCGTGTCGCCCTGCTCGCGGTACATGCCGTAGCGGCCGGCGTAGAGCGGGTTGAAGCGCGCGTAGGCAAACCAGGCCTCGTCGAAGTGGATGCGATCGACGCGTTCGCCCAGCGCGCGGTCGACGGTCTCGACGTTGTAGCAGAGGCCGTCGTAGGTCGAGTTCGTGATCACCGCATACACCGGCCGGCCGTCGTTCATGTAGCGCCGCAGTGGTGTGGCGTCGACCGCGTCGTCGACTGCCGCCGGCTGGAGCTGGGCGAGCGAGATGGGGCCGATGATGCCGTAGCCGTTGCGCAGCGGCCGCAGGTAGACGGGGATGCTGCCGGTCATCGACAGGCCGTGCTGCACCGACTTGTGACAGTTGCGGTCGATCAGCACGGCGTCGCCCTGCGTGACGCAGCCGTGCAGCACGATCTTGTTCGACGTCGAGGTGCCGTTGGTCACGAACATGGTGAAGTCGGCGCCAAAGACGCGGGCGGCGTAGTCCTCGGCGGCGCCGACCACGCCGGAGTGGTCGAGCAGCGAGCCCAGCTCGCCGACCGAGATCGACAGGTCGGAGCGCAGCATGTTCTCGCCGAAGAAACTGTGGAAGCTCTGGCCCACGGGCGTCTTCAGAAAGGCCGTCCCGCCGGTATGGCCGGGGGTGTGCCACGAGTACTCGTGGTGCTCGGCGAACTCGACGAGTCGCCCGAAGAACGGCGGCAGCAGCTCGTCGACGTAGGTGTGCACCGCGTAGGCGACCCGGCCGGCGATGAAATGGGGCGTGTCCTCGAGCTTCCACATGTAGCCCGTGAGGCCGCGCAGGGCGTCGTAGGGCAGGTCGGCCAGCAGCACCCGGTCGGTGACGACGAAGATCGGCAGGTCGCGGCCGCGTGAACGGGCCAGCAGGATCAGGTCGAGGGCGCGGCCGTCGCCGCCGGCGTCGCAGGCCGGGCCCTCGCAGCCCCACTCCAGCACGAGACAGCCGATGCCCGGGTTTGAGCGCAGGACCATCTCGCCGTCGTCGTAGGTCGCCGCCTCGATCACGGCGAGGCCGTGGTCCTTGAGCTCGCCGATCACGGCGCGGGCGGCGCGTCCGGCGGCGGTGTCGGCCTTGAGGTCGTCGTCGACGACAAGCACCGGGAAGGAGGAGTACTCCATGATGCCCCCGTTCGATGTGGCCGCCGTCGCGGTCGCGGCCGTGGACTCGAGACTGCGGCCAAGGGTACTCCGAGTGTCGCGGTCCGCAAAACGTCGTGCCGGCCCGCCGCCCGGCGGCGCACGCCGCCACGCCTGGCGGGTGGCGTGCTGCGGCCGCGTTCACTACCATGACACGGTCGCCGTGATGCCGACCGAATCGAGCGAGCCGTGGACAGCAAGGACTGCAACCAGCAACGCAACCTCTCATCGTGCAACTGCACGTACGAACCGTGCCCACGCAAAGGCGCCTGCTGCGAGTGCGTGCGCTTTCACCTCGCCATGCGCGAGCTGCCCGCCTGCGCGTTCGACGCGGCCGCCGAACGCACCTACGATCGCTCCTTCGAGCATTTCGCCGGGCTCGTGGGTGAGGGTCGCCGCTGACGCGGGCGCGGCGATCACCCAGGCAGCGAGGGGCCGAACAGGCCGCGGGACAGGCCGTGGCGGGCGTGCCGCGACGCCGGTTCTCATCTTGCGGACAGCGGCACCGGCGGCAGAATAGTCGCTTCGCTTAGGGGAGCAGCGAACATCTGGCCCGTCGGGGCGGTAGTCGTCGGTATTTCCGATTAGACTAGGCGCGCGACGAAGCCATGCCAGCCTGAGCGATGAGGACGGAGTCGATCGTCGGACTGACGGCGACGTACGAGCAGCCCTCGCGACCCGCGCGCCCGACCTGGAGGAGCCCGTGAAGATCACCGCCGTCAGGACCACGCCGCTGGCGCTGGCCTTCAGGGAGCCCTACCACTGGGCCGGTCGTGTCGATCACGCGGCGCCGGTCGTGCTCGTCGAGGTCGCGACCGACGAGGGCCTGACCGGCGTGGGCGAGTCGGTGGCGGCCTTTCCGGCCGAGGGCACGGTGGCGGCGCTGCAGGGCGTCGCGCCGCTGTTCGTCGGCGAGCCCGTCTTCGACATCGAGCGCCTCGTCACCAAAGCGCGCCATCTGGGCAGCTTCAACCACCTGCCCTGGCATGCCAACTTCGTGCTCGCCGGCCTCGAGATGGCGCTCTGGGACATCCTCGGGCAGGCGGCCGGCTGGCCGCTGCACCGGCTGCTCGGCGGCGCCGTACGAGACGAGGTCGACTACTTCGGTTTCGTCCAGGGCGATACCACCGACGAGCTCGTCGCGCACGCGCGGGCGCTGGCGGCGGCCGGCCACGACGTGATCTACCTCAAGGTGGGGCGCGGCGAGCGGGCCGACCTGGCCAACACGGCGGCCGTGCGCGACGCGATCGGCGATCTGCGCCTGCGCGTCGACCCAAACGGCGCCTGGAACGTGGCCCAGGCGATCGCCATGATCGCCCGCCTGCGCCGCTACGAGCTCGACTGGGTCGAGCAGCCCACGCCGCTGCAGAGCCTCGCGGCCCTGCGTCAGGTCAAAGAGGCGGTCGACGTGCCGATCGCCGCCGACCAGGCGGTGCTCACGCCGACCGACGTCTACGACGTCTGCCGCGAGCGCGCCGCCGACGCCATCTGCCTCTCGCCGCATGAGGCCGGCGGCCTGCTCGCCTTCGGCAAGGCCGCCGCGATCGCCGAGGCGGCCGGCGTGCCGATCTGCCTGCACGGCCAGAGCGTGAGCGGCATCACCGACTGCGCCCAGCACCACCTGGGCCTGCGCACGGCCAACCTGACGGACGGCAACCAGATCATGCACCAGCTCCTGGTCGAGGACCTGGTCACGGCGCCCGACCTCACGCCGCTATCGGGCAGGATCGGGATGCTCGAGGCGGCCGGGCTGGGCATCGAGCTCGACCGCGACGCCGTGGCCCGGGCGGCCGAGCGCTACGCGCGCGACGAGCGCTACCACCATTCGTGACACCGCGGAAGACGACGAGGGCGCCGCGACCGGCGCCGGCGGCACGCCGAGATCGGGAGTGACCATGGCAGAGACGGGCAAGCAGGCAGGCGCGGGGCGCGTCGCGTTCCTGAGCGAGGCGCAGAAGCGGCTGATCTACGACACGGCGCTCGGCATCCTCGCCGACGTCGGCATGAAGGTGCTGCACGACGAGGGCGAGCGGGTCATGCTCGACGGCGGCTGCCGGTGCGACGACGCCGGTCTCGTGCACGTGCCGGCTCGGCTCGTCGAGCAGGCCCGCGCGACGGCGCCGGCGAGCTTCACCGTGTACGACCGCTCGGGCGAGCCGGCCATGGAGGTCGGCGGCCGCAACTCGTACTTCGGCAACGGCTCCGACCTCATGCACCTCTTCGACCTGGAGAGCGGCGAGCGCCGCCTCGCGGCGCTCGCCGACGTCGCGGTCGCCGCCCGTCTGTGCGACGCCCTGCCCGAGATCGATTTCGTGATGTCGGGCGCCTACCCCGACGGCATGGAGGCACAAGAGGCCTACCCGCGCCAGTTCCGGGCGATGATCCCGGCCACGACCAAGCCGCTCGTCCTGACGGCCGGCGGCGTCGAGACGGTCGAACCCATGTGGCGCATGGCGTGCGCGGTGCGCGGCGGCGCCGCCGCGCTGCGGGCCAAGCCCTACTTCGTCATGTACAACCAGCCGGTGAGCCCGCTCAAGCACCCGTTCGAGACGGTCGACAAGCTGCTCTTCTGCGCCGACCGCGGCATCCCCTCGACCTACTGCCCCTCGCCGACGGCCGGCGGCACGGCGCCGATCACGACCGCGGGCCAGATCACCCTGGGGGTGGCCGAGGCGCTGTTCGGCCTCGTCATGCACCAGCTCCGCGCCCCGGGCGCGCCCTTCGTCATCGGCCAGGGGCCGAACGTGCTCGACATGGCCACGGCGCAGTCCATGTACAACGCGCCCGAGTTCGTGCGCGCCTACGCCTGTGAGGTCGAGATGGCGAAGTGGCTCGACCTGCCGAACTGGGGCTTCAGCGGCCACACCGACGCCCAGGTGATCGACGCCCAGGCCGGCATGGAGGCCGACGAGCTCACCAAGCTGTCCCTGCAGCTCGGCTCCAACTTGAACCACGACTGCGGCTACCTGGACTTCGGCCTCACCGGCTCGCTCGAGGAGCTCGTCATGGTCGACGAGTTCATCGCGCGCGACCGCCGCCTGCTCGCCGAGATCGAGGTCTCGCCCGAGACGCTGGCCGTCGACGTGCTCGTCAAGGTCGGGCCCGGCGGCGACTTTCTGGGCCAGCGCCACACGAAGCACCACCTGCGGTCGAGTCAGTGGCGGCCGCGCCTGCTGAACCGCATGAGCCACGACCGCTGGCTCGAGCACGGCGGGCTCGACCTCACGCGCAAGGCGCACGAGCGCGCCCTCGAGTTGCTCGCCGCGCACGAGGCGCCGGCGCTGCCCGACGGCCTTGCGGCGCGCCTCGACGAGGTCGTGCCGGCGTGAGCAGTCCTGCCGGCGTGAGCCGTCCGTGAACGCGTCGACTGCGGCTGCGTGCCGTGCCCGCAGGCTCGGCGTGGGGAGTGGCCGGCGGTGAGCGAGCTCGTCATGCTCGACTTCGACGGCGTGATCGCCGACTCGCTCGACGTGACCGTCGCCGCCCAGGTCGCCGTCATGACCGCGCACGGGTTCCCGGGGCTCGCCTCGGCCGAGGCCCTGCTGCGCATGGTCGAGACCAACTGGTTCGAGGGGCTGCTCGCCGAGGGCGTGCCGGCGGTCGCCGCCGACGAGATCGACGGGTACGTAGCACGGGCCCTCGCGACCGGCGGTTTCGGCCCCTTCGACGACATCCCGCACGTCATCGGGCGACTGGGGGCACGACACGACGTCCTGGTCGTCACGTCGAACCGTGCCGACATCGTCGAGGAGTTCCTGCGCCGCTACGGCATCGCCGGCATCGCCGGCGTGCTCGGCAACGAGGTGGCGGCCAGCAAGGTCGAGAAGATCGGTCTGGCGCGGCGGCGTCACGCCGGCGCCGACGGCTCGTGGTATGTGGGCGACACGGTCGGCGACATCGCCGAGGCCCGTGCCGCTGGAGCCCGCGCCATCGCCGCCGCCTGGGGCTGGCACTCGCGCGAGCGGCTCGCCCGCGCCCGGCCGGACCACATCGCCGGCACGCCTGCAGACCTGCTCGCCCTGCTCGACGCCTGACGGCGTTCGCCGGACACGCCCCCTTGGGTGACTGCAGGTCGCTGGCGCCGCGAGCCCGGCCGCACCGCGGGACGAGCAGGCTTTCGCGCCACGCTCGCGAATCTGCGACGGATGAATCCCGGGTCGTCGCGAGGAGGCGGCATGTCGATCTTCGAGTACGTCCAGCACCCCCATGCGGAGGAGCGCAAGGCCGCCGGGCCACCGACGGTGGCCGCGGCGGTCGCCCAGGTCCACGGCCCGGGACCGATCGGCCGGTTCAACGCCAAGGTCGGCCTCAAGATCACGGTGATCGTGGGCACCATGTGGTGCGCCTACCTGTTCACCTGTCTCGCCCTCATCAGCGCCCCGACCGCACTGCGTTCGGGCGACAAGCTCATCATCGTCGCCTGGATCGCGCAGACGTTCCTGCAGCTCGTGCTGCTGCCCATCATCATCGTCGGCCAGAACGTGCAGGCCGCGGCGGCCGACCAGCGCGCCGAGGCGACCTACAAGGACGCGGCCGCCGTGCTCGAGGAGGCCAAGCAGATCCAGGCGCACCTGCTGGCCCAGGACAGCGAGATCGAGAAGATCGTGAAGGCGCTCGAGGGCCGGGCCGCAAGCTGAACCGGCCGCACCGTCCGCCGCGCCGCGCGTGAGCTCGCGTCCGCCGGCCCGGTCGCCGCTTCTCGACATCGGGCCGCTCCGCCGCTACCCGGCGTTCCGGCGCCTGTGGCTCGGCCTTGCCGTGTCGCAGGTCGGCTCGCAGCTCACGCTGGTCGCGGTCTTCTACCAGGTCTACGTGCTCACCGGCTCGTCGCTCGACGTGGGCCTCGTGAGCCTGGCTCAGCTCGGTCCGGCGCTCGCCGGGGCGCTCCTCGGCGGGTCGGTCGCCGACGCGGTCGATCGCCGCAAGCTGCTCGTCGTGACGCAGGTCGCGATGGCGCTCTGCAGCGTCGGCCTCGCCCTGAACACCATGGGCCGGACGCCCGCGCTCTGGCCGATCTTCGTGCTCGCCGCCGCGAGCGCCGGCTTTGCCGGCGCCGACAGCCCGGCGCGCACCGCCATCATGATGAACCTCGTCCCCTGGGACTCGTTTGCCACGGCCAACGTGCTGCGACAGCTCCTGCTGCAGATCTCGCTCGTGGCGGGGCCGGCGCTCGGCGGCCTGCTGCTCGCCCGCCTCGGCGTGACGGCCGTCTACTGGATCGACGTGGCGAGCTTCGCCGCCGCCCTCGCCGCCGCCCTGGCGCTGCCCCGCCAGCGGCCCGAGGGGCGCGGTACGAGGTTCGGCCTGGGCTCGATCGTCGAGGGCTTCGGTTACCTGCGCGGCCGGCAGGCGATCCAGGGGTGCTTCGTGTCAGACCTCGACGCCATGATCCTCGGCATGCCGACGGCCCTGTTCCCGGCCCTCGCCCTGCATCACTTCCACGGCGGCCCCGAGGTGTTGGGCTATCTCTACGCCGCGCCCGGCGCCGGCGCCCTGGCAGGCATGCTGCTTTCGGGCTGGACCGCGCGCGTGGCGCGGCCTGGGCGGGCCGTCGTCGCGGCGATCGCCGCCTGGGGCCTGGCGATCGCCCTGTTCGGCCTGTCGCCCTGGCTCGTGCCGGCTCTCGTCCTGCTCGCCGTGGCCGGCTGGGCCGACGTGATCTCGGCCGTGTTTCGCAGCACGATCCTGCAGGTCGAGGCGCCCGACCGCCTGCGCGGCCGCCTGTCGGCCATCCAGGCCGCGGTGGTGCAGGGCGGCCCACGCCTCGGCAACGCCGAGGCCGGGGCCGCCGCGGCGCTCGTCGGCACGCAGGTATCGGTCGTGCTCGGCGGCCTGGGCTGCGTCGCCGGCATCGCCGTGGTGGCCCGGCTCATGCCGCGTTTCGTGGGCTACCGGCTCGCGCAGGGCGCCGCGCCGGAGCGCTAAAGCACCGCCGGCGCGGCGAGCGGCCGCGTCGGCGGTGCTTTAGCGTGCGTGGCTCAGCTCGTCTTGGCGCGCGGCTTGGAGAAGCGGAATCCGCGCTGCATGGCGCGCTGCGCGCCGCCGCGGTAGAGCAGCTTGCCGGGGCGCTTGGGGACGTCCTTGGAATCGGGGATGTGGCGGCTCTCGTATTCGAAGCCGGGCAGGTCGCGGCGCTCGATCTCGGCGCCGATCAGACGCTCGATGGCCTTGAGCTCGTGCACGTCCTCGGCGGTGAGCAGGATGACAGCCTCGCCCCGGGCTCCGGCGCGCGCGGTGCGGCCGATGCGATGGACGTAGTCCTCGGGCTTGAGCGGGATGTCGTAGTTGACGACGTGGGAGATGCCGTCGACGTCGATGCCGCGAGCCACGATGTCGGTCGCGATCAGCACCGAGTAGCGCCCCTTCTTGAACCCCTCGAGCGCCTTCTCACGCTGCGACTGGGTGCGGTTGGAGTGCATGATCGTGCCCTTGATGCCGTGGCGCGCGAGCAGGCGCTCGAGCCGGTCGGCGCGGTGCTTGGTGCGCGTGAAGATGAGCGCGCGCTTGGGCCGGTGGTGGCGCAGGAAGTGGACGAGGAGGTCGGTCTTCTGCTCGGCGTTCACCGGGTAGACGGCCTGCTCGACCTCGTCGACCGGCATCGCGACCTCACCGATCTGCACGCGCACCGGGTCGTGCAGCGTGTCGCGCACCGCTTCGAGTACGCCGCGCGACATGGTGGCCGAGAAGAGCAGGTTCTGGCGCTCGGTCGGCAGCTTGCGGATGATGCGCTGGACGTCGGGCCAGAAGCCCATGTCGAGCATGCGGTCGGCTTCGTCGAGCACGAGGGTCTCGACCTTTGACAGGCTGAGGTCGCCGCGCTGCACGACGTCGAGCAGGCGGCCCGGGGTGGCGACGACGAGGTCGACTCCCTTGCGCACCTTCGCGACCTGGGGCTCGTAGGGCACACCGCCGTAGATGGCGACGACGTGCTGGCCGGTCTCCTTGCAGACCACGCGCGCGACCTCTTCGATCTGCGCACAGAGCTCACGTGTGGGGGTGACGACGAGGCCGCGGGCGCCCTCGCCGCGGCCGAGCCGCTGCAGGACGGGCAGCACGAAGGCCGCCGTCTTGCCGGTGCCGGTCTGGGCGCAGCCGACGACGTCGCGGCCGGCGACGACCTGGGGGATGGCCTGCTCCTGGATGGCCGTCGGCTGGGCGTAGCCGAGACGCTCGACGGCGGCGAGCAGGGCGGGTTCGAGGTTCAGACCGGCAAAGCCCGTTGCGGACGTGTCGGTAGCGGACGTGCTGATAGCGGTGCTCATAGGACGGCAGTTCTCCTTTGCCTACGTGGAGAAAACTGCCGGGGCACCCAGGTTTCTCGGGGGTAATGGACTTGTGAAGAGGATCCGGCCGCGAAGTTCGCGGACGCGGTCTGCACCGGCTCTTCGGTATCTACGACAATCACCATAGCAGGTATCTCCTTCGGTCACAAGGACAAAACCCCTGCGAACCACGCTCGTGGTGCACGGCGGCGGCGCGGTCGGCCCGGCGCGCGGCGCCGGTCGTGGCGTGCCGACTGTGAGGGCGACAGGGCGCGCCGACGATGGGGCGAGCGGGCGCTGCGACGGCCGGCGTGATAGGGCGCGGCGGCCGCTGGGCACACAGCGCAAGGAGGAGGTGGACGATGCCCAGAGGCGCTCCACGCGGTAAGGCCGGCGACGCCGGCGAGGAGGCGGCCGGGCGGCGGCGAGCCGCGCCGGAGCCGCTGCGCGACTACCGCCGCAAGCGTCGCTTCGGGGCCACGCCCGAGCCCGGTCCGGCGGTGGGGTCGAGCCCGCGCGGCGACCTGTACGTCATCCAGAGGCATGCCGCTCGCCGGCTGCACTACGACCTGCGCCTCGAGCTCGATGGCGTGATGCTGAGCTGGGCCGTGCCCAAGGGCCCCAGCCTCGATCCGGCCGACAAGCACCTGGCGGTTCGGGTCGAGGACCACCCGATCGACTACAACGACTTCGAGGGGGTCATCCCCAAAGGGGAGTACGGCGGCGGCACGGTCATGGTCTGGGACCGCGGTCACTGGGCGTACGCCGGCGATGGCGACCCCGCGGCCGACGTGCGCGAGGGCCACCTCAAGTTCCGCCTCGAGGGCGAGAAGCTGCGCGGCGCCTGGATGCTCGTGCGCCTGAAGCCTCGCCCCGACGAGCAGGGCGACAAAGAGAGCTGGCTGCTGTTCAAGGAGCGCGACGACGAGGCGCGCACCGGGCCCCAGGCCGACGTCACGACGCTGCGGCCCGAGAGCGCGAAGACGGGCCGCTCGCTCGAGCAGATAGCGGCCGACCTGGATCGCGTGTGGAGCACGGACGGCGACGGCCGCGGCCAGCAGCCGCGCGACGTGGCCGAGCGGCTGCGGGCGCGGCGGGCGCAGGTGGCACGCGGCGCCGGCGGCCGCGGGCGGCCGGCTCGACGGCCCGTGGCCGTCGAGCCGGCCGCCATCGCCGGCGCCCGCAAGGCGCCCCTGCCGGAGCGCTTCGAGCCCGAGCTCGCCACGCTCGTGGCCGAGGCGCCGCCCGGCGACGACTGGCTCCACGAGATCAAGCTCGACGGCTATCGTGTCCTGTGCCGTCTCGAGGCGGGCCGGGCGTCGCTGTTCACGCGGCGCGGCGCCGACTGGACCTCACACGTTCCCACGCTGCTCGAGCCGGTGAGCGCCCTGCCCGCGCGGGCCGCCCTGCTCGACGGCGAGGTCGTCTACGTCGGCGACGACGGGCGCACGAGCTTCTTGCGCCTGGCGAGCGCGCTGCAGGGCGGCACCGACCCGGAGGGGCGCGTGGTCTACTACGTGTTCGACCTGCTTCACCTGGACGGCTACGACCTCACGCGCGCGCCCCTGCTGGCCCGCAAGGAGGCCCTGCAGGGCCTCCTTGCGGGCCAGCCGCCGGGCGCGCGCGTGCGTTACGTCGAGCACCTGGTCGGGCGCGGCGCCAACTTCTTTCGCCAGACCTGCGCCTTCGCCCTCGAGGGCGCGATCGCCAAGCGCGCCGACTCGCCCTATCGATCGGGGCGCGGCCGGGACTGGCTCAAGGTCAAATGCCTGCATCGCCAGGAGTTCGCCATCGGCGGCTTCACCGAGCGCGCCGGCACCGTGGGCGGCGTCGGCGCGCTGCTCCTGGGTTTCCACGACCGACCGGGCGGCCCGCTGCGCTACGCGGGGCGCGTCGGCACCGGCTGGGACGACGTCGCCATGCGCGAGCTGTGGACGAGGCTCGACAAGCTGCGGCGCGACGAGAACCCGTTCGTCGACGGTCCGCGCGGGCGCGAGGCCAGAGAGGTGCTCTGGGCGCGGCCCGACCTGGTGGCCGAGATCGAGTACCTGAGCTGGAACGGACACGGCATGTTCCGCCACCCGTCGTTCGAGGGTCTGCGCTACGACAAGCCGGCCGGCGACGTCGTGCCGGAGCGGCCGGCCGCGGCCGCGGCGGCGCGGCGGCCGTTCGCGCCCCCGCCCGACGCCCTCACGCCGCCCGGGACCGAGCGAGCGGCGGCGCCCGTTTCGCCTGCGGCCCGTCCCGGCGGGCGCGAGCACGACGAGCGCGTGGCCGTGGGCGGCGTGTCGATCAGCCATCCCGACCGTGTCGTGTATCCCGACATCGGGCTCACCAAGGTCGAGCTCGCCCGCTACTACGAGGACGTGGCCGTATGGATCCTGCCTCACGTGGTGCGGCGCCCGCTCACCATCGTGCGCTGCCCCGCCGGGCTCGCCGGCCAGTGCTTCTTTCAGAAGCATGCGGCCGACGGCTTTCCCGAGTCGGTCATGCGCGTGCCGATCGACGAGGACGGCGGCAGCGGCGTCTACGTGGCCGTCGACTCGCTGGCGGGCGTGCTTGCGCTCGTCCAGGCGAGCGCGCTCGAGTTCCACGTGTGGGGGTCTCATGTGGAGACCCTGGAACGGCCCGACCAGATGGTGTTCGACCTCGACCCGGCCGAGGATCTACCCTTCTCGCGCGTGAACGAGGCGGCGCGCATCCTGCATCACCTGCTCGACGGGCTCGGCCTGGCGAGCTTCGTCAAGACGAGCGGTGGCAAGGGGCTGCACGTGGTGGTGCCGCTCGATCCGGCGAGCGGCTGGGGCGAGGTCAAGGACTTCTCGCACGCGTTGACCGAGGCCATGGTCGCGGCCGACCCGGAAGCCTTCGTGGCCACCATGTCGCTCAAGAAGCGGCCGGGCAAGACCTTCATCGACTACCTGCGCAACGGCCGCGGCGCCACGTTCGTCGCGCCCTACGGCACGCGCCGTCGGCCGGGCGCGCCGGTGAGCGCCCCCCTGCGCTGGGACGAGCTCACGAGCGACCTGCGCGGCGACCGCTACACGGTGGGCAACGTGCGGCGCCGCCTCGCGAGCCTGCCGGCCGATCCGTGGCAGGGGTACGCCGACGTGCATCAGAAGATCACACCGGCGATGCTGCGGGCGGTCGGCCTGGGAGACGGCGGCAAGCGGCGCGGGCGGGCGGCGTAGGGCGGCCTACCGGTCACGGCAGGCGGGGCGGCCGGTCTTGCGCCGCAGCGGCGCGCGGGGGCCCGGTCAGCGGCTGGCGAGGCCGCCGGCGGTCTCGCCGCCGTCGATCACGACGGCCGAGCCGGTCATGTAAGCGGCCTCGTCGCTGGCCATGAACGCCAGCAGCGCGGCGATCTCGTCGGGGTGGGCGTGGCGGCCGAGCGGGATCTTGGCGTTGACCTCGGCGATCATCTCGGGCGTGTACTCGGCCTCCTGCATGGGGGTCAGCACGTAGCCCGGGCAGACCGCGTTCACCCGCACGCTGGGCGCCCACTCGAGAGCGAGCGTGCGCGTGAGGGCGAGCAGGGCGGCCTTGGTGGCGTTGTAGTCGGCGTAGCGGGGGTGGCCGACCAGGGCGTTGGTCGAGGCGACGTTCACGATCACGCCGCCGTCGCCCTCGAGCATGCGCCGGCCGCCGACCTGGGCGACGTTGAACACGCCGGTCAGGTTGGTGGCGAGCACCTGCTGCCACTCGGCGGCCGTGATCTCGACGGCGAGGTGCCGGTAGCTGACGCCGGCGTTGTTCACGACGACGTCGACCGTGCCGACCTGCGCGAAGGCCGCGCGCACCTGCTCGAGGTCGGTCACGTCGCAGGCGATGCCGCCGGGCGAGGGATGGCGTGAGAGATCGACCGCGGTGCAGCCCTCTTCGCGAAAGCGCGCCACGGTCGCGGCGCCGATGCCGCTGCTGCCGCCCGTGACCACCACCGTCTTGCCGGCCAGACCGTTCACGCCGGCGATTCTACCAGCCCGCCGCTGCGCGCTCACGATGGAGACGGTCGGCCCCGATCTGGGAACACCGAGGGCACCTATGATGGTCGTGAGGGATAGCGCGTTCGAGGTCGTCGCGGCCGTGGCCACGACGCCGAGCATCCGTCGCGTCTGGCTGCGGCCGCTCGGCGCCGCGCTCGCGTTCCGCCCCGGCCAGTACGTGCAACTGGGCGACGCGGGCGGCCTGCTGCCGCCGCGCTCGTACTCGGTGGCAAACGCACCGCGACTCGACGGCCTGCTGTCGCTCCTGGTCGCTCGCGTGGCGGAGGGAGCGATCAGCAACTGGGTCCACGACGGTCTCGCCGTCGGCGACGAGGTGGCGGTCTCGGGCCCCTTCGGCACGTTCGTCGACGACCCGCACGCCACGGCGCCGGCCCTCTACCTGGCCGCCGGCGCCGGTCTCGCGCCGGTCCAGGCGTTGCTCGAGGCCGCCCTGGCGGCGCGGCGGCGCTCGTCGCTTGCCCTGCTGTTCTCGGCCCGGACCGAGGCCGACGTGATCGACGCCGGGCCGCTCGCCGCCTGGGCGCAGCGCGTGCCGCGCTTCCGGTACCGCCGCACGCTCACACAGGAGAGCGGCCCCCCGCCGCTCGGCCGCGTGCCCGACGTGCTGCCCGGCCTGCTGTCAGACCTCGGCGTGGCGCCGGCCGGCGCCGACGTGTTCGTCGCCGGTGCGCCGGGGTTCGTGCACGCCTGCGGGGCGGCCGTGCGCGCGCTGGGCGCGCGGCCGGCCGCCGTGCGCACCGAGGCGTTCTTCCTTGAGCCGCAGCCCTGGCGCGACGCCGCGCCCCAGGCCGATGTCACGAGGTGATGAGATGGGCGACGATCGCGCGCCGCTTTCCACGAAGACCGGCGACGACGGCACGACCGGCCTGCTGTTCGGCGGGCGGGTGTCGAAGACCGACCCCGTGATCGAGGCCGTGGGGGCGCTCGACGAGGCGGTCGCCGCCCTTGGCCTGGCACGCGCGCTGCTGGCCGACCGTGTGGCCGGCGCCGGAACCGGCGCCGCGGCCGGCGACGAGCACGGGCCGGCCCGGCTCGGCGCGCTCGTCCTCGCCCTGCAGCGCGGCCTGTTCGTGGTCGCCGCCGACGTCGCCGCCGCGCCCCGGGCGCGCGATCGGCTCCAGCCGGGGGTCTCGCTCGTGAGCGCGGCGATGACGGCCGAGCTCGAGGAGTCGATCGACCGCCTGCTGGACGAGCACCCGCTGCGGCCCGCGTTCGTCGTGCCCGGCGCCGGCCCGGCGTCGGCCGCCCTCGATGTCGCGCGCGGCCGTCTGCGCACCGCGGAGCGGCGCCTGGTGGCCGCCCTCGAGGCGGGAGCGGCCGTGAGCGACGCCGTGCTGAGTTATGTCAACCGGGCGTCCGACCTCGTCTTCGTCCTGGCGCGGCGCGCCGCCGGCGACGACGAGGAGGAGCTGAGCCACGGCGCGCTCGGACCGGCGCACGGCGAGGGATGATCTCGAGCTCGACGGGACCCGGGCGCCGCTCAGCCGCGGCGTGAGCGGCAGAGGAGAGGCGCCGCGGCTCGCCGGCGGATAAGCTTGCGGACGGCTCTACGGCAAGGAGGCTGACCGGGTGACAAGGCTCGGTGTGGTGTCGGACACGCACGGACGCTTCGATCCGCGCCTGCGCGACGTGTTCGCCGGCGTCGAGCGCATCGTGCACGCCGGCGACGTGGGCGCGGCCGACGTGCTCAGCGAGCTGGCGGCGATCGCCCCCGTCACGGCGGTGCGCGGCAACGTCGACGGCTTTTGCGGCGCCGAGCGGCTGCCCGAGGAGGCGACCCTCGAGGTCGCCGGCCGGCGCGTGCTCGTCGGCCACGTGAAGACGGCGCTGCTGGGGCACCATGCTCCGGCGCTCGAGGGCTACGACGTGGTGATCACCGGTCATTCGCACCGCTTCGCCGAGACGCGCGAGGACGGTGTGCTCTACCTGAACCCCGGCGCGGCCGGCGCGGCACGCTTCGGGCTGCCGCGCAGCGTCGCGCTCGTCGAGCTGGGGGAGACGATCGTCGTCGAGCGGGTCGAGCTGAGCTCGCAGGCGACCTGACGCGACGTGAGGAGAGGTGAGGCGTGAGCCTCGTCGTCAGCGGGGGCGCGGGGGGGGTCGGCGGGGCGGGGGCTGAAGCTGGTCGGGGTGGGCGGATTTGAACCGCCGACCTCTCGGTCCCGAACCGAGCGCTCTACCAAGCTGAGCCACACCCCGACGCGAAGCCAGATTGTACTCGAATCGTGCCCGCTCGCGCCACCGTGCCGGTGAGCGGGTCGGCGTGTCGGCCCCGGACTGCGCGGCGCGCCTCTCCGAGCACCGGCCGGAGCGCGGCCGTGGCGGGCGAACGGGCTACAGGTCGTCGACCGGCGTGTCGCCGACGGCGGCCGCCGTGGCCGCCGGAGCGAAGCTCGGAACGCCGTGGGTGCGGGCGTGGCGCACCACGTCGAGGGCCGCCGGGAAGGGCTCGAGGGCGCGCTCGAAGATGCCGAGGCTGTAGGCGATCACGAGGCCGTAGTTGGTGATCGGCACGCCGGCCTCGCGGCAGCGCACGATACGGCTCAGCATCTCGCGCCGGTTCGCGGTGCAGGCGCCGCAGTGGATGACCAGGCGGTAGGCGGCGAGCGCCTCGGCGTCGGGAAAGTCGTGGCCCTGCACGTGGTCGACTTCGAGCTTGCCGCCCACGTACTGGGTGAGCCAGCGCGGGATCTTGACGCGGCCGATGTCCTCGCCGATCGGGTGGTGGCTGCAGTGCTCGGCGATCAGGATGCGGTCGCCCGAGCCCAGCTCCTCGATCGCGAGGGCGCCGGCGACCTGCGTGGTGAGGTCGCCCTTGAAGCGCGCGAAGAGGATCGAGAAGCTCGTCATCGGCACCTCGGGCGGCGTGTCGGCGGCCACCTTCAGGAACGCCTGCGAGTCGGTGACGACGAGGCGCGGTGGCCGGTTCAGGCGGCCGATCGCCTCTCTGAGCTCGCGCTCCTTGACGACGAGAGCCATGGCGTCGGAGTCCATGAGGTCGCGGATGGCCTGCACCTGAGGCAGGATCAGGCGGCCGCGCGGCGCCTCCTTGTCGATCGGCACGACGAGCACGGCGAGCTCGCCCGGCCCGACGAGGTCGCCGAGGATCGTCGGGTTGTCGACGAAGTCGGCCGGCGCCGCCGCGAGCAGCGCCTGGCGAAAATCGAGCACGCCGCGACCCAGCGCCGCCGCCGCCCGCACCACCTTGCAGCCACCCTCGAGCAGCCGCTCCTCGCGGACCGGCGGCGGCGTCGCGAGGTCGCACTTGTTGAAGACGACGACGGTCGGGATCTGCCGCGCGAAGAGCTCCTTGAGGATCATGTCCTCGTAGTCGCCCCACTCGTCGGCGACCGTCACGAGCACGCCCAGGTCGGTGCGCTCGAAGACCTGCAGGGTGCGCGCCGCGCGCAGCTCGCCGAGGGCGCCGACGTCGTCGATGCCGGCGGTGTCGATGAACAGCACGGGGCCGAGCGGCAGCAGTTCCATGGGCTTCTCGACGGGATCGGTCGTGGTGCCGGCCTGGTCGGAGACGATCGAGACGTCCTGGCGCGTGATCGCGTTCAGCAGGCTCGACTTGCCGACGTTGCGGCGGCCGAACAGGCCGATGTGCAGGCGCATGCCCCTGGGGGCGCCCATCATGCTCATGATCGCGTGCCTCCGGTCATTCCTCGGCGCTCCTGGCGAGCGGCGCCGGCGTGCCGAGGCGGCAGACCGCCTCGGCCGACAGCAACTCGTCGAAGCGGTCGGCGGCGACGACGTCGCCGCCGACCGCCGCCTCGCGCACGCTTACGCCGCGCTCGGTCGCGGCCTTCACCACGGCACAGGCGGCGTCGTAGCCGATCTCGGGCACGAGCGCGGTGGCGGCGGCCGACGAGGCCTCGACGTGGCGCCGGCAGGCGGCCTCGTCGGCCTCGATACCCTCGACGCAGTCGCGCCGCAGGCTCGCGCAGGCGCGCTCGAGCAGCAGCAGCGAGTCGAGCAGGCAGGCGGCGACGAGCGGCAGGAAGGCGTTCAGCTCGAGGCTGCCGGCGGCGGCCGCCTGGGCGATCACGCCGTCGTAGCCCATCACCAGCATGGCGGCCTGGCTGACCGCCTCGGGGATCACGGGGTTCACCTTGCCCGGCATGATCGACGAGCCGGCCTGGCGGGCCGGCAGCCTGATCTCGCCGAGGCCGGCCTCGGGGCCGCTCGACAGCAGGCGCAGGTCGGAGCAGACCTTGAGCAGGGTCGTGGCGCAGGCCTTGACGATGCCCGACACCTCGACGAAGACGTCGGCGTTCTGCGTGGCCTCGGTCAGGTTCTCGGCGCGGGCGAAGCCTACCCCGGTGAGCTCGCGCAGCACGTCGACGACGCGGAAGATGTACTGCCGCGGGGCGGCGAAGCCGGTGCCGATCGCCGTGCCGCCGAGGTTCACGACGCGCAGGCGCTCCTCGCATTTGTAGATGCGCCAGCGGTCGCGGTTCAGGGCCTCGGCGTAGGCGGCCATCTCGCGGCCCAGGGTGATGAGCACGGCGTCCTGGTACTGGGTGCGCCCCACCTTGACGACGTGGGCGAACTCCTTCTCCTTGACCTGGAAGGCCTCCTGCAGCGTCAGCACCTGCTCCTCGAGCGCGTGCAGCAGGCGGATGGCGGCCAGGCGCAGCGCGGTCGGGAAGGTGTCGTTGGTCGACTGGTGCAGGTTGACGTCGTCGAGCGGCGAGACGCGCCCGTAGGCGCCGCGCGGCTCGCCGAGCAGCTCGAGCGCGCGGTTGGCGATCACCTCGCTCACGTTCATGTTGGTCGAGGTGCCGGCGCCGCCCTGCAGCAGGTCGACGACGACGTCGTCGTCGTGCAGGCCGTCGGCGACCTCGCGGCAGGCGCGCTCGATCGCGTCCGCCTTGCCCGGGTCGTCGGCCCACACGCCGAGGTCGCGGTTGACCAGGGCGGCGGCGAGCTTGATCGTGCCGAAGGCACGCACGAGCTCGCCGTGCACCGGCCGGCCGGCGAGGCCGAAGTTGGCCAGGGCCCGCGCGGTGTGCGCGCCGTAGAGCGCGGCGCCCGGCACGCTCACCTCGCCGAGCAGGTCGGCCTCGGTGCGCGTGCCGTCGCGGGCACCCTGGTCGCCTACGCCGCCGGCGCGCTGATCGATGCCCCTCTGCGTGGTCTGGCGCTCGTCGCTCACATCGTCTCCGTTTGCTGCCCGGGCCGGTTACTCCTGGCCGTGCGGGAACTCGATCACCTTCGTCTCGACCCCGCCGACGGCGCTCAGGCGACCGGCGAGCTCGTCGGTGATGCCGTCGGGGCCGACGAGCTCGAGGATGATGACGCCGCCGGGCGCGCAGTAGTCGCCCGCCACGTCGTGCAGGCCGACGCGTGTCTTGATGTTGCAGCCGTACTCGGTGAACACCGCCTGCACCTTCGTGGCCTCGACGACGCGGTCGGTCAGGTGGACGGCCAGGATCTTGTGGGTGTCGTCGCTCATGTGCTCGTTTCCCTCCTTCTATCTCTACACCAGGCAGTCGCGCTCGCCGGCGCGGATCTGCTCGAGCAGCCGCTGCGAGGTCGTGCGTTCGCGCTCGGCCATGCCGGCGAGCGTCTCGTCGATCAGGCGCTGGCCGACCGCCCTGGTCTCGGGCGAGCCGTAGTCCTCGAGGTACTCGAGCAGCGTCGACAGCGCGTTCGGGTCGCAGTGGTGCTTGATCTCGCCGGGCTTGGCGAGGTCCATGAAGTCGCCACCGGTGCGGCCCAGGCGGTAGCAGGCCGTGCAGAACGACGGGATGTAGCCCATCTGAGCAACGTCGCGGATGACGTCGTCGAGGGTGCGGTGGTCGCCGAGCTGGAACTGCTCCATGTCGGCCACCGTGTCGTCGGTGTAGCCGCCGGGGTTGGTGCGGCTGCCGGCCGAGATCTGCGAGATGCCCATGGCGAACGTCTCGCGCCGCAGGTTGGGCTCCTCGCGCGTGCTCAGGATCATGCCGGTGTAGGGCACCGCGAGGCGCGTGATGGCGACCAGCTTGCGAAAGTCGAGGTCGGGCACCGGGTGCGGCGGCTGGCTGGCGATGTCGGAGCCGATGGCGGGCTCGAGGCGCGGCATGCTGATCGTGTGCGGCCCCACGCCGAACGCCTGCTCGAGGTGGTGGATGTGCTGCAGGATGGCGAGGATCTCGAAGCGCCAGTCGAAGAGGCCGAAGAGCACGCCGATGCCGACGTCGTCGATGCCGCCCTCCATGGCGCGGTCCATGGCCGTCACGCGCCAGTCGTAGTCGCGCTTGCGGCCGCCGAGGTGGACCTTGCGGTAGGTCTCGCGGTGGTAGGTCTCCTGGAAGAGCTGGTAGGTGCCGATGCCCGCGGCCTTGAGCGCGCGGAACTCGTCGACGGCGAGCGGCGCGATGTTGACGTTGACGCGGCGGATCTCGCCGTTGCCGCGGTGCACGTCGTAGATCGTGGCGACCGAGTCGAGCACGTACTGAAAGCCGTTCTGCTTGGGGTACGACTCGCCGGCCACGAGCAGCACGCGCTTGTGGCCCTGGTCGACCAGGATCTCGATCTCGCGGCGGATCTCGTCCTGTGTGAGGGCACGGCGCTTGAGCTCCTTGTTGCGCACCCGGAAGGCGCAGTACAGGCAGTCGTTGTCGCACAGGTTCGACACGTAGAGCGGCGCGAAGAGGACGAGGCGCTTGCCGTAGATGTCCTCTTTGACCGCGCGGGCGGTGGTGAACAGCTCGCCGAGCAGGTCGGGGTCGCTGATCGTGGTGAGGGCGGCGACCTCGTCGAGCTCGAGGCCCCTGGCTTCGCCGGCCTTGGCCAGGATCTCGCGGATGCGGCCGGCGTCGGCGCGCGCGCCCGCGATCAGCGCCGTGATGATGGCGCCCTCGTCGATGAAGGTGGCGGGCGGTGTCTCAGTCTTCGTGCTCATGGGTTGCTCATCTCACTTACTCGGGTCCGGGCTCGTCGGCGACGTCGGCCGCGCAGAGCGGTTGCGGGATCTCGAAGGTGAACTCGGCCCACTCGTCGGGCCGGGCGTCGGCGCGGATGTGGCCGTGGTGGAGCTGTACGATCCGCCACGAATTGTACAGGCCGAGGCCAGTGCCCCGCCGTTGGTCGGCGCTCGGCGTGTGCAGCCTGGAGAACTTGCGGAACAGGCCGGCGCGCTCGGCCCGGGTGAAACCCGGCCCCTCGTTCCAGATCGTCGCCCGCAGGCGCCGCGGCTCGAGCTGGACGCCGAGCCGCAGCCGGCCGCCGGACCGGCCGTAACGCACGGCGTTGCCGAGCAGGTTCACGAGGACGATCGTGAGCAGAGCGGGGTCGCAGTCGGCGGCGGCCGCGGCGTCGGGCAGCTCGGTCTCGAGCTTCATGCCGGCGCGCTCGATCTGGGGCCGCATGACGTCGAGCGCCGGTTCGACGACCTTCTCGACGAAGGGCACGGCGCACTGCAGCGCGACCCGCAGCTCGCCGCCCTCGACGCGCGCCAGGTCGAGGTACTCGCGCACCAGGTCGAGCAGGTACTCGCCCTTGGCGATGAGCCGCTCGAGCTTGTCCTTCTGGCGCTGCTCGAGGGGCCCGAGGTAGCCGTCGGCCAGGATGCGGGCGTCGGTCACCATCGAGGCCACCGGGTTCTTGAGCTCGTGGCTCACGAAGCCCAGCATCTCGAAGTAGTTGCGGTTCGCGGTCGTGAGCTGCTCGATGCGCCAGGCCTTCTCGACCGCCTGGCTCAGGCGCTCGGTCAGGGCCATCTGCAGCTCGACGTGGTGCAGGTCATAGGCGCCGGCCTCGCGCGAGCTGCGGAACATGAAGCCGACGATGCGGCCCTCGACGATCAGCGGGCAGGTGAGGCTCGAGCGCAGGCCCTCGCGCACGAGCAGCCTGGTGGAGCGGCTGTGCGGGTGCTCGGCCAGGTAGCGCTCGAGGTCGTCGATGATGCGCGGCGTGCCCTGGTGCAGGACGCGTTCGAGCGAGCTGCCGTGCAGGTCCTCGCTGTAGCCCTGGCTCAGGTAGACGCGCTCGTAGCTCGTCTTGACGTAGCGCGACACGACCCGCCGGCCGGCCTCCTCGACGAACGACAGGCCGATGCGGTCGAAGGGGAAGATGCCGGCCGTACGCTCGAACAGCAGGTCGATCACGTCCTCGAGCGTGGGCAGCGCGGCGACTCGCTGGTTGACGAGGCGCAGCGTGGCGCGCTCGTCGGCCGTGAGCGGGACGATGCCGGTGGGATCGCGGTAGAGGTCGAAGTAGCGCAGCGAGTCCGCCTCGGGCGCGGGCAGGGCTGTGTCGGTTGTCGTCGGTTCGTCGCTCATGAGGCCGCAGCCGGTGGGGGGCAAGCTCCTTGCGGCGCGCGTGTGCGCCTGCCGCCGGCATTCCCTGCAAGGTTAACACCATCGCGACGGTGTTTCCTACCGCCGATGTCGGCTTTTTCTGCCGCGCTGCGCCGGCCGGGTCGCCGGCGCGCACGCGGGGGGCGCGGGCGCCGCAGGCGCCCGCGCCCCCCGCGTGCTGCTCACTGCGGCGAACGACTGCGTCGTCGCCGCTCAGGCCGGCGTGACGTCGTCGCCCGCCTACTCCATGAACTTGCCGCGCGCCGTGTAGGTCGTGTGCAGCAGCTCGTGGCTCTTGTGGCCGCAGGGCCCGTCGGTCAGGAACTCGGCATAGGTCTGCAGCACGGCCGGGTTCTCGTGCGACTTGCGCACCGCATACGAAGCGTCCTCGGCGTAGATCACCCTGGCGCGCGCCGCGCGGATCGCGTCGCTCGTCGGGATCGGCTGGCCGCCGCCGCCCAGGCAGCCGCCCGGGCAGGCCATGAACTCGATGAAGTGGCACTGGCTGAACATGCCGCCGGCCTTGATGTCGTCCATGACCTTCTTGGCGTTGGCGGTGCCGTGAGCGACGGCGACCTTCACGGTGACGCCGTCGAGCCACTGCCAGTCGGGCACGAGGTGCGCCACGATCTCGGGCACCGGGCCGACCTTGGGGATCGTGATCTCGGCGTACTTGACGCCCTCGAAGCCGCGTACCGGGATGATGTCGCCGTGGTCGTAGATGCTCTCGACCTTCTCGCCGGTGACCAACTCGATGACGGTCCGCAGGGCGGCCTCCATGACGCCGCCGGTGGCGCCGAAGATCACGCCCGAGCCGGTGGCCGTGCCGAACGGGTCGTCGAAATCCGACGTCGGCAGGTTCGGCACGTCGAGGCCGGCTTCCTTGAACATCTTGGCGAGCTCACGGGTGGTGAGGCCGTAGTCGACGTCCTTGTAGCCGGAGTCGTGCATCTCGGGCCGGTTGCACTCGAACTTCTTGGCCGAGCAGGGCATGAGGGCGACGCTCACGATGTTGGCGGGGTCGTAGCCCAGCTTCTCGGCGTAGTAGGTCTTGATGAGCGCGCCGAACATCTGCTGCGGGCTCTTGGCAGACGAGGCGTTCGGCAGGTACTCGGGATAGAAATGCTCGAGGAACTTCACCCAGCCCGGCGAGCAGCTCGTGAACTGCGGCAGGGCGATGCTGGCGTCCTTCTCGACGAGCGCCTTGTAGAGGCGAATGAGCAGCTCGGTGCCCTCTTCGATGATGGTGAGGTCGGCCGTGAAGTTGGTGTCGAACACGCGGTCGAAGCCGGCCCGCCGCAGGGCGGTGTTCATCTGGAAGGTCACGCCGGTGCCCGGCTCGAGGCCGAAGCACTCGCCCATCGCCGAGCGCGGCGCCGGAGCGGTCTGGATGACCACGTGCTTGTCGGGGTCGTCGATCGCGGCCCAGACGGCATCGGTCTCGTCTTTGGCGTAGAGCGCGCCGGTGGGGCAGCGGTTGATGCACTGGCCGCAGTTGATGCAGACGACCTCGCCCAGCGGGCGGTCGCCGAAGGTCGTGATCTCGACCTGGTCGCTGCGGTTGCGCGCCTCGAGGACGCCGACCTCCTGCAGGTCGATGCAGGTGCGCACGCAGCGCCGGCAGCGGATGCACTTGTTCATGTCGCGCACGACCGAGTAGCTCGAGTCGTCGACCAGGGCGACCGGCGCCTCGGGGTGACCGAAACGGAAGTGCGTGACGCCGTACTCTTCGGCCAGGGCCTGGAGCTCGCAGTTACCGTTG
>CAVYCN010000017.1:0-43104 GCA_963767005.1 uncultured Actinomycetes bacterium | reverse complement strand
ACTGGTGCAGGTCGCCGCTCGTGGGCCCCGACGCCTCTGGTTCCCCGTCGGGCGAACGCCGAACCTCTCAACGAAGGAGGGGCACGAACGACGCCACACGAAGGAAGGTGAGAGCGTTGTCGAGGCCGCTTACGACCTCGAGCGGCAGTCGATGATACGACGCTCGAGGTCCACTGTCAACGACCCTGCCCTCCTGTCGTGACGCAGCGCGCCAGAGGACGTCAAGGGCGGAGCGGAAGTATACCCGCTTCGAGCCCGGTGTCAACCTGTGAAACCGAGGGCGGCCGCAGCCGTCCGGTACGTGACGGCGACGGTCGTCCCGTAGGGGGCGGCGGCGGCCGCCCGGCAGGGGGCGGCGGCGGCCGTCCGGCAGGGGGCGGCGAGGTCCATCGGGCACCCGTCGCCCTGCGCCGCCGGGAGCGCCGCCTCCGTTCTTCGGCGCGTGTCCGTCGAGCCTCGTCCGAGGCCCCGCGCCATGGTGTAGCATGGGCGCCGACGCGGCGGGCCGCAGGCCCGCCGCGATGCCCGCTCGAGCGCGCGACGCCCCATTCACGGCGTGTGTCGCGCGCGAGAGGCGGACGAGACCGGCAACGACAGCGGCCGAGCAGCGCCGGCGGCGGCGCTCGACCGACACGGGGGAGCCACGTGGCACGACAAGCCGTCATCCTCGCCGGCGGCCGGGGTACCCGGCTCGCGCCGTACACGCTGGTCTTCCCCAAGCCGCTCATGCCGCTCGGCGAGACGCCCATCCTCGAGATCGTGCTGCGTCAGCTCGCGCGCTGCGGCTTCGCCGACGCCACGCTGGCCGTGGGCTACCTCGCGGAGCTGATCGAGTCGTACTGCGGCGACGGCGAGCGCTTCGGCCTGAACCTGCGCTACTCGCGCGAGGACGGCCCGCTCGGCACGGCCGGCCCGCTCGCGCTGATCGAGGGCCTCGACGAGCCCTTCCTCGTGATGAACGGCGACATCCTCACCACGCTCGACTACGGCCGCTTCCTCGACGAGCACGTCGCCTCGGGGGCCGCGGCCACCGTGGCGACCTTCGAACGCCGCCACACGGTCGACTTCGGCATCGTCGAGACCGAGGGCGACCGGGTGGTCGACTACCTCGAAAAGCCCGAGCGCGTCTACTCGGTCAGCATGGGCGTGAACGCTCTCTCCCCCGCCGTCCTTGGTCGCATCACGCCGGGCGCGCGGCTCGACATGCCCGACCTGCTGCTCGACCTCGTACACGCCGGCGAGCACGTGCGGGCGGCGCCCTTCGCCGGCTACTGGCTCGACGTCGGCCGTCACGACGACTTTGCCGCGGCCGCCGCCGAGTTCGCCGCGCACCGCACCGAGTTCCTCGGCGAGGACACCCCCGTAGATGGCTGAGAGGCTCGTCGTGACCGGCGCCGCCGGCTTTCTGGGCTCGCGGGTGCTCGGCGCCGGCCTGAAGGCCGGCGCCGACGTCGTCGGCCTGGTGCGCGCCTGCGAGCCGCGGCCGGCGCTGGCCGGCGCCCGGATCGCCGAGGCCGACTGGACGAGCGCGGCCAGCCTGGCCGCCGCGCTCGCCGACGCCCGGCCCGACGCGATCGTGCACTGCGCCGGCCACAACGGCCGCTTCGCCGGCGCCCCCGACCTCGAGACGCTCTACGACGCCAACGTCGGCGCCGTCTGGCGCGTGCTGCAGGCGGCGCGCCTGGCCGCGCCCGCGGCGCGCGTCGTCCTGGTGAGCTCGGCCGCGGTGTACGACCGCGCCGCCCCACCACCCGTCGCCGAGGACGCGCCGCTCGCCCCAGCCTCTCACTACGGTGTCTCCAAGCTCGCCGCCGAGCAGGTCGCCCTGGGCTTCGCCGCGGGCGACGGTCCGGCGGTCTGCGTGGCGCGCACCTTCAACGTCGCCGGCCCCGGCGAGCCGCCGGGCTCCGTGACCTACGAGCTCGCCCGGCAGATCCTCGCCGTGCCGCCTCGCGCGCGGGCGTGCGTTCAGCTCCTGGAGACCGCCTCGGTGCGCGACTTCGTCGACGTCGACGACGTCGCCGGCGCGCTCGTCACACTCGCCGTCGCCGGTGCCCGCGGCGGCGTCTACAACGTCTGTCGCGGCGAGGGCGTGGCGATCGCCACGCTCGTCGAGCGCGCCGCCCGCGTCTGGGACCGGCCCATCGACCTCGAGCTCGCCGCGCCCCGGGCGGCCGGCACCGTGTCGATTGGCGACCCGGGCCGTCTGCGCGCGCTGGGGTGGCGGCCGGCCTACGACCTCGACGCCATCCTGGCGCGCACCGCCGGAGCGGCCGCGTGACGCGTCCGGCGCGAGCGGCGACGTGAGCGCATCCGGCGGCAGCCCGACGCCCCTGCGCGTCGCCGTCTTCGGGCTCACGCCCACGAGCGTGCACTATCTCACCTACGTGCGCTTCCTGGCCGGACGCGGCCACCACGTGACCTGCCTGACCAACGCGCCCCGGGTCGACGCGCCGGTCGCCGTCGTCGACTTCGCCCGGCACCGTCGCCTGGCGGCCCGGCTGCCGCGCGGCGTGCGCCTGCTGCCCAAGCTCGCAACCATCGCCGCGACGCTGGCGCGCGGCCGCTTCGACGTGCTCGACGTCATGCAGGTCACCCCCGACGGGCTGCTGGCCGCGCTGCTGTGGCGCGGCCCTCTCGTGCTCGACTTCTGGGGCTCCGACGTGCTGCGCCTCGAGGAGCGTTCCTGGTGGGCACGGCGGCTCATGCCGCGCGTGCTGGCCCGCGCGGCGGCGATCCACTCCGTCTCGGAGCAGATGACCGCCGAGCTCGTGCGACTGGGCGCCGACCCGGCCGTCATCCAGACCTTCCAGTACGGCATCGACGTCGGCTTCTACTCGTTCGCGCCGGCGCCGCGTCGCGGCGTCGTGGTGATCTCGACCCGCGGCCTGGGCGCCTTCTATCGCATCGAGACCGTGGTGCGCGCCCTGCCCCACCTGCTCGCCGCCGCGCCCGACGCGCGGCTCGAGCTGACCGGCGCCGACCAGGCCGAGGCGGCCCGCCTGGGCGCCGTCGCCGGGGTGCTCGAGGTGGCCGACCGCGTCGCCTTCCTCGGCCGCGTGACAGACGAGGAGCTCGCCGAGCGCCTGCGCCAAGCCGCGGTCTGGGTGTCGATCCCGCCGAGCGACGGCGCGCCGCTGTCGCTGCTCGAGGCGATGGCGGCCGGCGCCCTGCCGGTGACCGCCGACATCCCCAGCATGCGCGAGTGGATCGCCGAGGGACGCGGCGTGCTGGTCGGCGACGTCTCGCCCGAAGGCCTGGCCGCCGGCCTCGCGCGCGGCCTGCGGCTCGCCGCCGAGGGCGCCTGTGCCGAGCCCAACCGCCGCCTCGTCGAGGAGCGCGGCGACCGTGCCGTCAACCTGCCGCGCTGGGAGGCGATGCTGGTGACGGCCGCCCGGCGCGGACGCGCCGGGCGGCGCTTCGCGTAGAATGCAGCCGTCGGGGCCAGCGGCCGCATCGTCCACCCAAGAGGGACTCATGGAGCTCACCGGCAAGCGCGTGCTGATCACCGGCGCGGACGGCTTCATCGGCAGTCATCTGACCGAGGCGCTGCTCGCCGCCGGCTGCTCGGTGCGCGCCTTCGTCTTCTACAACTCGTTCAACTCGTGGGGCTGGCTCGACACGCTGCCCGACGACGTGCGCGCCCGTCTCGACGTGTTCGCCGGCGACGTGCGCGACCCCAACGGCGTGCGCACCGCGATGCGCGACGTCGAGGTCGTCTTTCACCTGGCCGCGCTCATCGCCATCCCCTTCTCGTACCACTCGCCCGACTCGTACGTCGACACCAACGTCCGCGGCACGCTGAACGTGCTGCAGGCGGCGCGCGACGCCCGCGTCGCGCGCATCGTCGTCACCTCGACCTCCGAGGTCTACGGCACCGCCCGCTACGTGCCGATCGACGAGGCCCACCCCATGCAGGGTCAGTCGCCCTACTCGGCGACCAAGATCGGGGCCGACCGGCTGGCCGAGGCCTTCGCGCGCTCGTTCGAGCTGCCGGTCGTGATCGCCCGGCCGTTCAACACCTACGGCCCGCGCCAGTCGGCGCGAGCCGTCATCCCGACGATCGTCACACAGCTCCTGGCCGGCCGCACCGAGATCCACCTGGGCGCGCTCTCCCCCACCCGCGACCTCACCTTCGTGGCCGACACCTGCCGCGGCTTTCTGGCGCTCGCCGCCTGCGACGCGGCCGTGGGCCGCGAGGTCAACATGGGGTCGGGGGCCGAGATCTCGATCGGCGAGCTCGCGCTGCGGCTGATCGCCCTGGTCGACCCCGCCGCCCGTGTCACGACCGACGAGCAGCGCCTGCGCCCCGAGCGCAGCGAGGTCGAGCGCCTGCTGTGCGACGCGAGTCTCATGCGCTCGCTCACCGGCTGGGCGCCCGAGGTGTCGCTCGACGACGGCCTGGCGCGCACCGTCGCCTGGTTTCGCGAGCGCGGCCTGGCCGGCTACAAGACCGACATCTACAACCTGTAGGGCGCCGGCGCGCCTCGCTGACCGGCCGGCGCGCCGAATCTAGCCCGCGACGACGCCCTGGAAGCCGGCCGACTTGCCGGCCTTGACGTGCGCGCCGGCGAGGTCGGCGAGCGGCACCGAGAGCTCGCCCACCGGCGCCCCGTTCAACGTGACGCCGCCCTGCACGATGCGCCGCCGCGCCTCGGAGCGAGTGATGCCGAACCAGCGTTCCATGACGGCCGGCAGAAAGACGGCGCCGTCGGCGACGTCGGCCGGCTCGAGCGAGAGGGTCTGCACGTCGGCGGCCGCCTCGTGACGCCGGAAGACGCGGTCGAAGTGCTCCTCGGCCTCGGTCGCGGCGGCCTCGCCGCGCAGCCGCCCGATGATCTCGCGGGCAAGGCGCGCCTTGAGGTCGCGCGGGTTGATCTCGCCGGACGAGAGGCCGGCCTCGAAGCCGGCGATCTCGCTCGCGTGGTGCGGCGTGAGCAGCCGGAAGTAGGTGAGGATGCCCTCGTCGGGGATGCTCATGAGCTTGCCGTAGACGTCGCGCGGGTCCTCGCTCACCCCGACGTAGTTGCCGAGCGACTTGCTCATGCGCTCGACGCCGTCGGTGCCGGGCAGGATGTCGACCGTCATGATGCCCTGGGGCTCCTGGCCGAAGTACTGCTGCAGGTCGCGCCCCATGAAGAGGTTGAACTTCTGCTCGGTGCCGCCGAGCTCGATGTCGGAGCGCACGGCGACCGAGTCGTAGCCCTGCGCCAGCGGGTAGAGCATCTCGAGCATCGAGATCGGCTGGTGGGCGTGGAAGCGCTTCTCGAAGTCGTCGCGCTCGAGGATGCGCGCCACCGTGGTCGTCGCCGCGATCTCGAAGAGCTGCTCCATGCTGAGCGGCCCGAGCCACTCGCCGTTGAAGCGCACCTCGAGCCGTTCGGGGTCGGGATCGAGGATCAGGAAGGCCTGCTCCTGATAGGTGCGGGCGTTCTCGTCGATCACGGCGGGGTCGAGCCGGGGCCGCGTCTTGGACAGGCCCGAGGGGTCGCCGATGCGGGCCGTGTAGTCGCCGATGATGAGCACCGCGACGTGCCCCGCGTCCTGGAACTGGCGCAGCTTGTTGAGCACGACCGTGTGGCCCAGGTGAAGGTCGGGAGCGGTCGGGTCGACGCCCAGCTTGATGCGCAGGCAGCGACCCTCGCGTGCGGCGGCGTCGAGCTTGGCGGCGAGCACGCCGTCGGGCAGCACGTCGACGGTGCCGACGGAGAGGTCGTCGATGAGGGCCCGGTCTGCCATGGCGCCGCCGGATGATACCACAGGCCCTTTTTGACGCCCGCGCGCAGGTGACGTCGCCAGATAGGGCTACGGTCGCGCCCCCAATCGGCCGAAACAGGTCCCATGGCCGTGCAGCTCCGCAAGGCGAGGACCAGGCACCGCGACCACCGCACGCTGGTGGCGGCGGTCACCCTGGGCGTCGTGTCCGCCGTGCTGGCCGTCGCCGGCGTCACGGTGCGGGCGGCAGTGTCGTCGGTCGACGCCAGCCTGCCGAAGCTCGACATCGCCGCCCATCAGCCGCTCACCACGAACACCTACATCTACGACGGCGCCCGCCACCCCCACCTGCTGGCCGTGCTGCGCGGCGACCAGAGCCGGGTGATCGTGAGCTCGGACCGCATCGCTCCCGTGCTCAAGCAGGCGATCGTGGCGATCGAGGACAAGCGCTTCTACAGCCACCAGGGCATCGACTATCACTCCATCGTTCGCGCCCTGTTCAGCGACGTCACGGCCGGCCACACCGTGCAGGGCGGCTCGACCATCACCCAGCAGTTCATCAAGAACGCCTACCTGCCCGCCGACCAGCGCACCGCCGACAGCTTCTCGCGCAAGCTGCGCGAGGCCGTGCTCGCCTGGCAGCTCGAAAAGCGCTGGTCGAAGGACGAGATCCTCACCAACTACCTGAACACGATCTACTTCGGCGAGAGCGCCTACGGCATCGAGATGGCGGCGCGCACCTTCTTCGGCACGACGGCGCGCCGCCTCACCCTGCCCCAGGCGGCCCTGCTGGCCGGCATCGTCCAGAACCCCGCCCGCTACGACCCGTTCACGGCACCGGCGGCGGCCCGCACGCGTCGCGGCGAGGTGCTCGCCGCCATGGTGGCCCAGGGGATGGTCTCGGCGGCGGACGGCGCGGCAGCGGCGCGCGCGCCGCTGCCGCGCCGTCCGCACCGCCTGCCGGTGAGCCGCAGCGCCCCCTACTTCGTCGAGTACGTCATCCAGGAGCTGGTGCGCCAGTTCGGCGCGGCCACCGCCTTCGGCGGCGGCCTGCGCGTCTACACGACGCTCGACCCGAGCGTGCAGCGCGACGCCGACCGCGCCGCGACCGAGGTGCTCGACCGGCCCGGCGACCCGACCGTCTCGATCGTCGCCATCGATCCGCGCACCGACGAGGTCGAAGCCCTGGTGGGCGGTCGCAGTTTCGCCCAGCAGCAGTTCGACGTCGCGGTCGACGGCCGCCGCCAGCCCGGCTCCGCCTTCAAGCCGTTCGCTCTGGCGGCGGCGATCCGCCAGGGCATGTCGCCGCGCAGCGTCTTCATCTCGCAGCCCAAGGCCATCGACCTGGGCGGCGGCTCGGTGTGGCACGTGAGCACCTACTCGGGCGGCTACGCCGGCAAGATCAGCCTGGCCGACGCGACGGTCGAGTCCGACAACACGGTCTACGCCGACCTGTCGATGATGGTGGGCCCCGACAACATCGCCGCGATGGCCGCGGAGATGGGCATCACCACGCCGATCGGCGACAACCCCGCGATCGCCCTCGGCGGTCTCAACACCGGGGTCAGCCCGCTCGAGATGGCCAACGCCTACGCCACGCTCGCGGCGAACGGCCAGCGCATGAACGGCGACGCCTTCGACGACGACGACGGGCCGGCGCCGATCTCGATCAGAAAGGTCACCGACGCGCAGGGCCAGGTGCTGGTGCGCAACAGCGTCGTGCGCTCGCGCGTGCTCGAACCCTGGCAGGCGGGTCTGGAGACGTCCATCCTGCAGCAGGTCGTCGCGCGCGGCACCGGTGTGGCCGCGAACATCGGCCGGCCGCAGGCCGGCAAGACCGGCACGACGACCGACTACGCCGACGCCTGGTTCTGCGGCTACACCCCCGACCTGTCGGCGGCCGTCTGGGTGGGCTATCCGAACGCCCGGCGCACGATGATCGTGCGCGGCATCGAGGTCGCCGGCGGCACGTTCCCGGCCGAGATCTGGAACCGCTTCGCAAGCGCCGCCCTCGACGGTGTGCCGGCCCACGGCTTTCCCGCCTTCACGACGCCGCCGGTCGTCAAGTGCATCGTCTGCAACCGCAGCGGCGACCTCGCTACGCGCTGGTGTCCCGAGCGCCTGCTCTGCTACTACTTCGCCGGCCAGGCGCCGACCGCGACCTGCACCTACCACAAGCCCCAGAACGTGAAGCTGCCCGACCTCACCGGCCTCGACCTGGGCGTGGCGCAGCACCGCCTGCGGACCCTCAAGCTCGGCTGGCAGGTCGTGTTCGTGCCGGGCGACCCGTCGCAGCAGGGTATCGTCCTCGGCCAGTCGCCGGGCCCGGGCGACAGCGCGCTGCAGGGCAGCGTCGTGACCTTGCGGGTCGACAGCGGCCCCCTGCGGATCGTGCCCGACGTCGTCGGCCTCTACCGCGCCGCGGCCGAGCAGACGATCGAGGCCGCCGGCTTCAGCGCGACCGTCCAGTTCGACGGCACGACGGGCGCGGGCGCCGGCACCGTGGCCCAGCAGGACCCCGCCGGCGGCACGTCGACGCAGGGCGCCGTGACGATCGTGGTGCACGGCACCGACGGGCAAGTGACCGTGCCCAACGTCGTCGGGCTCGCGCCGGCCGCCGCGCAGGCAGCCCTGGCCGCAGTCGGCCTCGGCGCCGTCCTGCCGACCGGCTCGAGCGGCAGCGCGGTCACGGCGCAGAGCCCCGCCGGGGGTACGAGCGTCGAGATCGGCGCGATCGTGCAGCTCGGGGTCGACGGGCAGGCGTCGCCCGCGCTCATACCGTAAGGCGCCCCGGCCGGGGGCGTGCGCCGCACCGGCGCGAGGCTGCCGCTCCGGCAGCGTCGCAGCCCACCCTCGAGACGGCCGTCAGGCCACGCCCCGGTAGAGGTGACCGGTCGTGAAGCGCTCGCGGTCGTCGAAGCCGGCGAGGCCCGTGAGACCCGAGCGCGCGAAGGCGGCCCTCTCCGCGGCGCGCAGGTCGCCCTGCACCACGTGCACCCCGTCGACGCCGGCGGCCACGAGGTCTGAGAGGCGGCCGCACAGATTGGTCACCCGCGCGTTGAATATGCGGGTCTCGTCGCCGGCGACCTGAACGGGGAACGCGTAGCCACGGGCGTCGGTGAGCATGAGCCGCGCCGGCGGGGCGAAGCCCTCGGCGAGCCCCAGCGCGTCGCGGCTCACGAGCACCTGCTCGCGGCCGAAGACGAGCGCCTCGACGACCGGCCGTCGCCCGGCGCCGGGCGCCGTGAAGCGCGCGAGCTCCTCGAGGGTAAGCTCGGGCGAGGCGACAAGACCGGCGGCGCCGAGCACGCCGGCGGCGTGCGGGTTCAGGCCCTGGAGCGGGTACTCGAGATAGGCGACAGGCGCCCAGCCCAGCGCGCCGACGTGGCGGGCGTAGACGACATCCCAGCCCATGCCCGCCACCGCCGACGCCCAGGAGGCGTCGCCGTCGAACAGCACCTCGGGCGAGCGCACGCGCACGGCGAGACCGGCCGCGGTCGCCGCGGCGCGCGTAGCCGCCACGAGGTCGAGGTCGTCGCCGGCCCGCAGGTCGACGCACACGGCGTCGGTGTGAGCGGCCGCGGCCGGGCGCTCGCCCGGGCGCAGCCGCACAACGACCAGCGGACCGCGCTCCCCGGCGGAGCGCGGCGATAGGGGGTGCGCGGCGGCCGGGCGCGGCGCGGCGCCTGGCGGGCGGGCGGCGGGCTGCGCCCGCCGCCCGCCCGCCAGGCGCCGCCCGTCGAGCTCCGCGACCGCCCGGCGGCGCAGCTCCTTGAGGGCGCCGACGCCGAGGAACACGCCGTCGTCGGCGTCGTAGTCGAGCGTGGCCAGCACGTAGGGCGTGCCGCCCAGGGCGCCGACCGCGCGCCGCGCCTTGTCGGCCGTCAGGCCGGCCGTGCGCGCCGCCTCGAGCGGCGCCTCGCCCTCGACCGTCGCCTCGCAGCCGGCGGCCGTGACCGTGAGCCGGGCGGGCTCGCCACGGCGCGCCCGCAGACTCGCGCCCAGCGCGACGGGGCGCGCCAGTACGCGCCCGGCGACGGCGTCGGCGGCGACGGCCGCGCCGCGGCCCGAGCTCGTGCGAAAGACGCGGTCCTTGAGCCCCACGCGCTCGCTCAGGCGCAGCACCACGCGCGCGCCGCCGAGCTCGCCGGCGAGCAGCGCGGAGAGCGGCGCCGGCTGGGTCGCCCCCCAGCTCGTGTAGACCTGCAGCACGTCGCCTTCGTGGAGCTCGGCCTCGACGCGTACCGTGGCGAGGCCGCGCGCCTCGTCGACCGCCTCGACACGCCCGATCTGCAGGCCGCGGCGGCCGCCGCGGCCGCCGGACCGCACGGCGGCGTGACGGCCCTCGAGATGGGCCGTCGTGAAGCTGCGCGAGAAGCTCTGCTCGAGGCGCGCAAGCCAGTCGGGCCTCACCTCGTAGCCCTCGGGGTCGGCGAGCGCGGCGTCGAGCGCCTCGCGGTAGACCGCCGTCGTCACGGCGACGTAGCCGGCGTCCTTCATGCGGCCCTCGATCTTCAGTGACGTGACGCCGGCCGCGAGCAACCCCGGCAGGGCGCCGATCGCGGCGAGGTCGGCGGTCGACAGCACGCGGCGGGCCTCGCCGGCGGCCTCGTCGCCGCGCTGGGGTCCGGCCTCGCCCACCCGGTGTGCCGGCGCGGCGGCGCGACGCCCGTGACCCGCCGCGGCAGGCGCGAGCGTGTAGCGCATGCGGCAGGCCTGGCTGCAGCGCCCGCGGTTGCCGCTGCGGCCCGAAGCCATGCTCGACAGCAGGCAGGCGCCGGAGTAGCCGTAGCACAGCGCGCCGTGGACGAAGGCCTCGAGGGCGAGGCCGTGCGGCTGCAGGGCGGCGATCTCGGCGAGCGACAGCTCGCGGGCCAGGATCACGCGCGAGAAACCGAGCGCGGCGAGGCGCTCGAGCTGGGCGCTGGCGTGCGTGTCGAGCTGCGTGCTCGCGTGCAGCGCGAGCGCCGGGTAGGCCGCGCGCACCAGGGCGGCGAAGCCGAGGTCGGCCACGATCAGCGCGTCGAGCCCGGCCTCGTAGGGGGCGGCCAGGGCGGCGAGCGCCGGCTCGAGCTCGTCGTCTTTGAGCAGCACGTTGAGGGCGAGGTGGACGCGCGCGCCGAACAAGTGGGCGCGGTCGATCGCCGCGAGCAGCGCGGCCGCGTCGAAGTTGGCCGCGAAGGCGCGCGCGCTCCAGTCGTCGAGGCCCAGGTAGACGGCGTCGGCGCCGGCCGACAGGGCCGCCTGCAGCGCAGGCGGCCCCCCGGCCGGCGCCAGCAGCTCGACCCGGCGCCGGGCCGGCACGTCGCCCTCCACCGGGCGTTGCGCCGCCGTGCTCAGTCGGTCAGCTTCCACTCCGCGTCACGGCGCACGCGGATGAGGCCCGAGGTCGGCACGATCTCGACGCCGCGCCGCTCGAACTCGTCGAGCAGCAGGTTGACGCCCAGCGAGTCGCTCGAGATATGGCCGGCGATCACGACGTGCACGTGGTTCTCGTCGGCGACCTTGCGCAGTTCGGGGCTCATGTGCATGCCGACGATCGTGCCCACGCCGTGATCGGCGAGCTTCTCCATGATCGGCACGGGCCCTTCGGTGCCGCCGGTCATGTCGACCCAGATCCTGCCGGCGCGCTTGCCGGCCTTCTCTTCGACGATGTACGGCCCGGCGCCGCGCACCGCGGCCTCGCGGTACTCGGGCACGTCGAACAGGGCGCGGCGCACGTCGTCGACGAGCAGCGGCTCGCGCTCGGCCAGGTAGCGCGTGAGGAACGAGGTCACCAGGTTGTCGGTCGGCGTGTGCGCCGAGAAGAACGGCACGTCGAGCAGCCGCGCGGCGTCGATCGCCTGGTCGACGTTCATCGGCATGAAGCGCCGCCGCACGTCGACCCGGCGCTCGTCCATGACCGACTCGCCGAAGTTGATCGGCACGCCCCACGACTCCCAGATCTCGGCCTGCATCTCCATGACGCGGTCGAGCTTGGTCAGCCCCATACCCTCGGGGTGGTGCGTGTAGACCGCGTCGACGGGGCGGCCCTTCTCGCGCAGCCGGTCGGCGAGCAGCACCTCGCCCACGTTCATGTCGATGCCGGCCAGCAGGGCGCCGACGTCGGCGTCGCGCTCGCCCACGTAGATCCGCGTGTCGGCGTAGGGGTTGGTGAGCTCCTCGGCGTCGAAGACGCCCTTCAGATAGTCGGGGAGGTTCTCGAAGCGGCGCTTGGCCACGGCGAGCGACTGCTCGACCGCCGCGCGACCGCGGGGATCGGCGTCCATGCCCATGCGGATCGCGGTCTGGTACATGTCTCCGAGCTTCACGTGCGTCCTTTCGTGCGATGACGCCGCGCGCATCCGGGGCGCCGCGGCGAGACGAGCCGTGGCCATTCTATAACCGCATACGTTGTAGTCATCGAGGTCGGCGGCGCGGCGCCGGCTCCCGCCGAGCCGCCCGCTTTCATCGCCGCAGGGCGCGCGGCAGCGGCCGCGACAGATACGCGCTGTCCGCGTCGACGAAGCGCCACGGGGTGTCCTGGCCGGCGGCCACGCCGATCCGCGGCGTCGTCACAATGCGCGGAGCGTGGGCCGGCGACCCATCGTCTCGCCCACCGGCGTACGGTGCGGAGAACCCGCACCGGGCGCCCGGCTCGCAAGCAGGAGCGCCGTAGTCGGCGCGCGTGATGGCGAGGGCCTGGGTGAGCTTGGCCGGACCGCTGCACAGCTGCCGCGCGTCGGTGAGCCTGCGCCGCGCCCGCATGAGCTCGAGGCCGGCGGCCGGCTCGAGGGCGCGCAGCAGCACGGCCGCGGCCTCGCCCTCGGCCTGGCACACCACGTTGACGCAGAAGTGCAGGCCCATCGTGAAGTACACGTACAGCCGACCGGCCGGTCCGAACATGGCGGCGTTGCGCGTCGTGCGGCCGCGATAGGCGTGGCTGGCGGGATCGTCGACGGCCCGGTAGGCCTCGACCTCGACGAGCCGGCCACCCACGCCGTCGCACAGGAACGTGCAGCCGATCAAGTCGCGCGCGACCTCGAGCACCGGCCGCGCGAAGAACGCGCAGGGCAGCGGCCGCTCGGCCGGGACCGGTCTGATCCGCCCGTCGCTCATCGCGCGACCCCCGTGCCGTCGATCAGATCGAGCAGGTCGCGCAGCCGAGCGATGTCGGGTCCGGCGAAGTCGGCGTCGCCGTCGTAGTGCATGCCGTCGGGCCCGGTGAAGCCCGTAAAGCGCAGCGCGGTCATGCCGAGGGCCACCGCGCCCGAGAGCTCGTGGCTGTCGCCGTCGCCGACGTAAAGACACGCCGCCGGCGCCACACCGAGCCGTCCGGTGCAGGCCAGGTAGATCTCGGGCCGCGGCTTGCGCAGGCCCTCGAGGCACGAGAACGCGGTCGCGGCGAACCGCTCGGCGAGAGCGCTGCCGGGCCAGACCGTCGGCGTCTCGATCGAGGAGTCGGTGACGAGGCCGAGCACGAGGCCCCGCTGGCGCAGCGCGTCGAGCACGGCGAGCGTCTCGTCGTCGGCCACCAGGAGCTCGCGGGTCATGGCGAGGCGGCGGGCGGCGGCGCACTCGAGGGCGTCGTCGTCGGGTTCGGCGCCGCAGCGCCGGGCGAGGGCGCGCAGCGTCTCGACGAGCGCGCCCGTGGCGCCGACGAAGCGCTCCGCGTGCATCGCCGGCACGGCCGCGATGAAGGCGGCGGGCTCGACGCCGAGGTCGCGCGCCACCAGGCGCGAGACGGCGTCGCGGCGCTCGATGCCCGGCGCGACGAGCGTGCCCCAGAGGTCGAAGAGAATGGCGGTCGGGCGCGGGCTCGTCATGGCTCGATTCTATCCGGTACAGTCGCGCCATGGCCCCGTCGACGTCGCCCTGTGGCAGATGACCGTGCGCGATGATCGCTTCGCGCCGCGCTCCGGCGGCACGCTCATGAAGGCCGTGGTGACGACGGGGCTCGGCGGCCTCGAGAAGCTCGAGTATCGCGACGTGCCCATGCCGGCGCTCGGGCCGGGCGACATCCTCGTGCGCGTGCTCGCCGCCGGCCTGAACAACGTCGATGTCAACACGCGGCTCGGCTGGTATGCGGCAAGCGTGGCGGCGGGCACGGCCGATCTTCTCGCCGCGCCTCCCGAGCGCGGCCGGGAGGCCGGCGGCGGCTGGGACGGGCCGACTCCGTTCCCCCTGATCCAGGGCGCCGACTGCTGCGGGATCGTGACGGCCGTGGGCGGGCGGGCGCCGGGCGAGCTGCGCGGCCGGCGCGTCGTGATCCGGCCGTGCATGCGGCCGGCCGGCTTCGGCGACCCGCGCACCGTGTGGCTGGGGTCCGACCTCGACGGCGCCTTCGCCCAGTACGTGAAGGCGCCGGCGTCGGAGGTGTTCCCTGTCGATGCGGACCTGGCCGACGCCGAGCTTGCGGCGCTGCCGTGCGCCTATGGCACGGCCGAGAACCTGCTGCGCAGGGCCGGCGTGACGGCCGGCGAGCGCGTCCTGGTGACCGGCGCCTCCGGCGGGGTCGGAGCGGCCGTCGTGCAGCTCGCCACGGCGCGCGGCGCCACAGTGGTCGCGGTGACGTCCCCCGACAAGTCCGACGCGGTGCGAGCCTTGGGCGCCGACCTGGTCGCAACGCGTGACCGCGACCTCGCCGAGCAGCTCGACCCCCAGTCCATCGACGTGGTGATCGACAACGTCTCGGGGCCGCAGTTCGGACGGCTGCTCGGCCTCGTCCGGCGCGGCGGCCGCTACGCCACCGCCGGCGCGGTCGCGGGCCCCCTCGTGACGCTCGACAAGCGGATGCTGTATCTGCGCGACCTCACGGTGATCGGCTGCACGGCCTGGGACGAGCCCGTGTTTCCCGCCGTGCTCGCGGCGGCGGCGCGCGGCGCGGCGCGCCCACCCGTCGCGGCGACCTTCGCGCTCGACGAGATGGCGGCCGCCCAGACGGCGTTCCTCGAGAAACGCCGGGTCGGCAAGATCGTCGTGGTCCCGCCCGCGGCAGACTGAGGCTCGGGCGCTACACCCCGAGCGCCGCGCGGGCTCGGCCGAGCCTACCCGCTACGCCCCGAGCGCCGCGCGGGCCCGGCCGAGCTCCTCGCGCACGCGGGCCGGCGCCGAGCCGCCGGCACTGATCTTGGCCGCGAGCGAGCGCCGCGGGTCGGCCAGGCCGCCCGCCCCGGCGGCGAGCGCCGGTCCGAGGTCGGCGAGGGCCGGCGAGAGGGCTGCGAGCTCGGCGGGCGCCAGCCCCTCGAGCTCGCAGCCCAGCTCGAGGCAGCGGCGCACGAGGGCGCCGGTCAGATGGTGCGCCTCGCGAAACGGCAGGCCGCGCGCGACGAGCTCGTCGGCCACATCGGTGGCCATGAGCAGCGAATCGCAGGCGGCCGCCATGCGCGCGGCGTCGAAGCGCAGGCCGAAGAGCAGCTCGCCCACGACCGGCAGGAGCGCGTCGAGACAGTCGACCGTGTCGAACAGGTAGCGCTTGTCCTCGCGCAAGTCGGTGTTGTAGGCGAGCGGCAGGCCGTGCAGCGTGGTCAGCATCCCCTGCAGGTCGGCGGCGAGGCGCGGACCGGCGGCGCGCATGAGCTCGGCGGCGTCGGGGTTGCGCTTCTGCGGCATGATGCTGGAGCCGCCGCTGACCTCGTCGGGCAGCGCCACGAAGCCAAACTCGGCGCTCGCCCACAGGACGATCTCGGCGCCGACACGGCTCAGGTGCATGGCCAGCTCCGCCGCCGCGGCCAGGTAGTCGACGACGAAGTCGCGGTCGGCGACGGCGTCGAGCGAGTTGGCCGCGATGCGCGCGAAGCCGAGGTCGGCGGCCAGGGCCGCGCGATCGAGGTCGTGGTTCAGGCCCACGGCGGCGCCCGAGCCGAGCGGCAGCTCGAGGCAGGCGTCGAGCGCGCCGGCGAAGCGGTCGCGGTCGCGCTCGAGCATCCAGAACCAGGCGAGCAGGTGGTGGGCGAGCGAGGTCACCTGGGCGCGCTGCAGGTGCGTGTAGGCCGGCAGGACGGTCTCGACGTGGGGTTCGGCCAGCTCGAGCAGGAGCGCCTGCAGGTCGCGCAGCGCGGCGCGCTGTCCCTCGATCACGCGGCGCAGGTGCAGGCGCACGTCGGTCACCACCTGGTCGTTGCGGCTGCGCGCCGTGTGGAGCTTCGCCCCCGGCGCGCCGACGAGCTCGGTCAGGCGGCGCTCGAGCGCCATGTGGACGTCCTCGTCGTCGTCGCGCGGCACGAAGGCGCCCGACTCGATCTCGGCGGCCACCCGGGCCAGGCCGTCCTCGATCGCTCGCCGCTCGGGGTCGGCGAGCACGCCCGCGCGCCAGAGCGCGCGGGCGTGAGCCGCCGACCCCTCGATGTCTTCGGGCCACAGGCGCCAGTCGAGGGCGAGCGACGAGTTCAGGGCGATGAAGGCCGCCGAGCGCTCGCCGGCGAACCGGCCCGACCGTGCCGTGCTCATCGCCCCTCCCTCACTGTGCCCGTGGCGCTCACGCCGGCGTGGCCGCCCCGTCGTCGACGTCCAGGTCGTGCATGAGGTCGTGCTCCTTGCCGATGCGCGCCCAGACCTCGATCGGCAGGCCCCAGAGCGTGATGAAGCCGGCCGCCGCCTCGTGCGAGAACTCATCCTCGTCGGTGTAGGTGGCGAGCTTGTAGCTGTAGAGCGAGTAGTCGCTGCGCCGGCCGTCGGCCACGCAGCCGCCCTTGTGGAAGCGCAGCCGCACGTCGCCGGTCACACGCTCCTGGCTCTGGAACAGGAACGCCTTGCAGGCCTCGGTGAGCGGGTCGAACCACTGACCCTCGTAGATCATGTCGGAGAGCTTGCTCTCGATCGTGCGCTTGAAGTGCAGCAGGTCGCGAGTGAGCACGAGGTCCTCGAGCTCGCGGTGCGCCGTGATCAGCGCAAGCGAGCCGGCCACCTCGTAGACCTCGCGGCTCTTGATGCCGACCAGGCGGTTCTCGATCATGTCGACGCGGCCGAAGCCGTGCCTGTTGCCGATCCCGTCGATCGTCTCGATCAGCTCGACCATGCTCATCGCCGCACCATCGAGCGCGACCGGCTTACCCTTCTCGAAGCTCACGACGACGTGCTCGGGCTCGTCGGGCGCGTCGGCCACCGACTTGACGAACTGGAAGGCGTCCTCGGGCGGCGCCACCCATGGGTCTTCGAGCACGCCGCACTCGTTGCTGCGTCCCCAGAGGTTCTCGTCGATCGAGTAGGGGCTCTTCTTGGAGAGGTTGATCGGGATGCCGTGCGCCGTGACGTAATCGATCAGCTCCTCGCGGCTCGGCCAGTCGGCGCCGCGCGCGGGGGCGATGATGGCGAGGCTCGGGTCGAGGGCACGCACGCCGATGTCGACGCGCACCTGGTCGTTGCCCTTGCCGGTGCAGCCGTGGGCCACGGCCGCGGCGCCGTACTTGTGGGCCGTCTCGACGAGCTTCTTGGCGATCAGCGGCCGGCCGATCGCCGTCGAGAGCGGGTACTTGTCCTCGTAGAGGGCGTTGGCCATGAGCGCCGGCAGGCAGTGGTGCTCGGCGAACTCGTCCTTGGCGTCGATCGCAAGGGCGGCGACGGCGCCGGCTGCCTCGGCCCGCGCCATGATGCCGGGCACGTCCTTGACGCGGCCCAGGTCGACGAGGCAGGCCACCACGTCGTAGCCGTCCTTCTCTCTGAGCCAGGGGATCAGGGCCGAGGTGTCGAGGCCACCGGAGTAGGCGAGGACGACGGTCTTGTTCTCTGTCACTGGTCGTTCCTTTCGAGATCCGCGACGCGCGGTCGATGAGGGGTGCGAGAAGAAGCCGGCAGCGTGGCAGCCGGCCGATGGCATGCGCGCGAGAGGTGCCTGCGCGCTAGGCCTCTCGGAGGCGGTCGACGAACCGCTGCATGTCGACGGCCGTGGCCTGATCCTTGAGGATGATCACGAAGGTGTCGTCGCCGGCCAGCGTGCCGACGACGTCGGTGTGGTTCAGGTTGTCGATCTGGCGGGCGACGGTCGAGGCCGTGCCGATCTCGCAGCGCACCACGACCATGTTCTGGGCGACGGCCGTCGAGCGCGCGAAGTCGCGCAGCACGTGGCCGGCGGCCTGCTCCGGGTCTTTGGGCCGCTCGCGCGACGAGAGCACGTAGCGCGCGCGGCCCAGGTGCGTGCGCACCTTCTGCAGGTCGAGCTCGCGGATGTCACGCGACACGGTCGCCTGGGTGACCTCGCAGCCGAGCGCGCCGAGCGCGTGCACGAGCTCGCGCTGCGTCGCGACCTCGCGCTGCGTGATCACCGTCTGGATGAGTCTCTGGCGCTCCGCCTTGCTCATCGCCTTCTGCCTGTAGCGGACAAGAGATGCCGACATCGCCCCCACCTGCCCACGGCCGCCCCGCGGCCGCCGAGTCCCCCTCGATACAAGAATGTCGTGCATACTATACACGACGCCCGCTCGCGTCGATGCCCCGTCGCCGCACGAGCCGTGCCGGTCGCCCGCCGCCGGGGTCGTCTCGACCACCGGCGCCGCCGCCGGGACCGTCGCCGCGCCCCCCGCCGCCGGGGTCGCCGCGGCGCCCGCCGCGATGCCGCTCACGACACGACCTTGGTGCCGCAGCCGGCGTCGGTGAGCACCTCGAGCAGCACGGCGTGGGCCACGCGGCCGTCGACGATGTGAGCGCTCGTCACGCCGCCCTCGAGCGCGCGCCGCACGGCCGCCACCTTGGGCAGCATGCCGCCGGATATCTTGCCGGCGCCCTGCAGCGCGCCCAACTGGGCCAGGTCGCACTCGCTCACGACGCTCTGCTCGAAGCCGTCCTCTGCGAGGATGCCGCCGACGTCGGTCAGAAAGACGAGCTTCTCGGCCCTGACCGCGGCGGCCAGGTCGCCGGCCACCGTGTCGGCGTTGATGTTGTAGACCTGGCCGCCGTCGTCGGCGCCGACGCTCGCCACGACCGGGATCATGTCGTCGGCGAGCAGGTCGAGCACCGACGTGTCGATGCCGGCGACCGAGCCGACGAAGCCCAGGTCGACGGCGTTGCCCTCGAGGTCGACGTGCTCCTTGACCTCGGCGTGGATCAGGCGGCCGTCCTGGCCCGACAGGCCGACCGCCGTGCCGCCGTGGCTGTTGATCAGGCCGACGATGTCGCGGTTGACCTTGCCGACCAGCACCATGCTCGCCACCTCGAGCGTGGCGGCGTCGGTCACGCGCTGGCCGTCGACGAACACCGCCTCCATGCCGAGCCGGTTCATCTGCCGCGTGATCTCGGGGCCGCCGCCGTGCACGATGATGGGCCGCAGGCCGACGAGCTTGAGCAGCACGACGTCCTTGGCGAACTGCTCGGCGAGCTGCGGCGAGGTCATCGCCGCGCCGCCGTACTTGAGGACCATGGTCGTGCCGCGGAAGCGGCGGATGTACGGCAGGGCCTCGACCAGGGTCTGGACCGTCCGCTGGTGGGCATCGGTCATGTCGGTCACCTCGCTAGGTGGTGCTCTCGGAATTGACGGACACGTACTCGTGGCTCAAGTCGCTGAAGTAGACCGTGGCCGTGCCGGGGCCGCGGTGCAGCGTGACACGTAGGTCGATCTCGGGCGCCGCCATGACGGCCGCGAGGGCGCGACGGCGAGCGGCCGGCAGGCCGACGGGCTCGCCGTCGCGCACGACCGCGACGTCGCCGTAGCTCACCTCGACGCGCAGGCGTGCGCCGCCGCCGGCGTCGATCACCTGGCCGGCGGCCTGCACGATGCGGCCCCAGTTGGGGTCGGCGCCGAAGAACGCCGCCTTCACGAGCGGCGAGTCGCCGATGGCGCGCGCCACGCTGGCCGCCTCGGCGTCGTCCCAGGCGCCCGTCACGGTGAGCCGCACGGTGTGGGTGGCGCCCTCGCCGTCGCCCACCAGGGCGACCGCCAGGGCCAGCATGCCGGCCTCGAGCGCCGCTTCGAAGACGGCCACGTCGGGGCCGCTCACGCTCACGCCCGAGGCGCCGTTGGCCAGGCACAGCGCCATGTCGTTGGTCGACTGCTGGCCGTCGACCGTGACGCTGTTGAAGGTGCGCGCCACGACGCGGCGCAGCAGATCGTCGAGCGCCGGCTGCGAGATCGCCGCGTCGGTCGTCACGAACGACAGCGTGGTGGCCAGGCGCGGCGAGATCATGCCGGCGCCCTTGGCGGCCAGGCCGATGCGCACCTCTCCCTCGCCGAGCGGCACGGTCAGGGCGCCGGCCTTGGGGGTGCGGTCGGTCGTGCGGATGGCCGCCGCGAAGTCGGGACCGCCGGCGGGCGAGAGCGCGCGGCCGGCGGCGGCGATGCCGCGCACGATGCGCTCGATCGGCAGCGGCACGCCGATCACGCCGGTCGAGGCGACGGCGACCTCTTCGGGGTGCAGGCCCAGCTCGTCGGCGGCGACGCGGCGCATCTGCGCCGCGTCGCCGAGCCCGCGCTTGCCGGTGCAGGCGTTGGCGTTGCCAGAATTGACTACGGCGCCCCGCAGCCGGTCGCACGACGACGAGCTGCGCGTGAGACGCACCGGCGCCGCCGCCGCGGCGTTCGTGGTGAACAGCACGGCCGAGACGCAGGGCGCGTCCGAGGCGAGCAGCGCCAGGTCGGGCCGGCCGCTGCGCTTGAGGCCGGCGTGCAGGCCGGCCGCGCGGAAGCCGGCCGGATGGGTGACCGAGCCGGTCGCCTGCGTGACGCCCTCGGGCAGTGCGACGAAGCGGCTCGGCGGAAGCTGGTCGGTGGGCCCGCAGTCGCGCAGCGGCAGGGTGAGGGCGGTGTGCGGCTTGCGCGGCGACGCCGGCCGCGCCGCCTCGTGAGCCGGCGGGGCCGGCGTCGAGCTGCGCGGCGTCTTCTGCTCGACCGTCACGATAGCCCCCAGTGCTCGGGGAAGCCGCACATGACGTTCAGGTTCTGCACGGCCTGGCCGGCGGCGCCCTTCATGAGGTTGTCGATGGCGGCGACGACGATCACCCGGCCGGCCCGAGCGTCGACCGTGGCGAAGATCCGGCAGCCGTTGGTGCCCACCACGTCCTTGAGCTCCGGGGGCGCGTCGGCCACCGTCGCGAACTCCTCGCCGGCGTAGGCCGCCTCGTAGAGCTCCGCGAGAGCGGCCGACGAGGGCAGCCGCTCGCAGCGCGCGTACATGGTCGCGACGATGCCGCGCGAGACCGGCATGAGGTGCGGCACGAAGGTCACGGACGGCGCCGAGCCGGCCGCGCTGGCGGCGGCCGCCGCCAGCGCGGCAAGGCCGCCGGCGATCTCGGGATAGTGCCGGTGGCCGGAGAGGCCGTAGGCGAGAAGGTCGGCGTCGATGCTGCAGAAGTGGCTGCGCGCGCTCGGCTGCTTGCCGGCGCCGCTTACTCCCGACTTGGCGTCGACCACGACGTCGATCAGCCCGAGCGGCGCCAGGGGAGCGAGGCCGAGCAGCGCCGCCGTCGGGTAGCAGCCCGGGTTGGCGACCAGGCGGGCGCCGGCGACGGCGGCGCGGTGCAGCTCGGTGAGCCCGTAGACGGCCTCGGGCAGCAGCTCGGGACAGGGGTGCGGCCCGTACCACTCCTCGTAGTCGGCGGCGCTCAGGCGAAAGTCGGCCGAGAGGTCGATCACGCGGGAGCCCTCGGCGAGCAGCCGGGCGACGACCGGCGCGGCCTCGCCGTGCGGCGTGCAGACGAAGGCGACCTCGATGCCGCCGACCTCGTCGGGCGCGCAGAAGGCAAGCGGCGTGCGCAGCCGCGGCAGGTGCGCCGCCACGGGCTCGCCGGCGAGTCGACTCGAGCTTGCCTGGGCGAGGCGCACCGCGGGGTGGCGCAGAAGCAGCTCGCAGAGCAGGGCGCCGGTGTAGCCGGCGGCGCCGACCACGGCGGCGGTGAGCGGCGCGACCGTCGGCGCCGAGAGCGCGGCGTGCCCGGCGGCGGCGCACTGAGCGGCAGGCTGTGAGGTGACGGTCATGAGCGGCTTCGCGACCTTTCGTGGCGGGACGGCGGCTGGCAGCGACGGCCGGCACGGTGGGGCGCGAGGAGCGTCTCAGGCGATGAAGCGAGGGCGAGACCAGGCGCTAGCGACCACCGGCCGGCGTGCGTCGTGCACGTCGAGACCGAAGGCGCGAGCAGCCGTCGAGGGCGCCGCGGGAGCGGCGCGTCGAGCAAAGGATGATGTCGCTCTGACGGCTCATGGTCCGCGGAACGTTACACGACCGTCGAGAATCATGCAACCAGCACGCTCGAATACCTGAGAACTTGCCGTGCGGTAGTCAGAGCGCGACGGCGGCTCGGCGCGACCGGCCCCGCACGCCCCGCGCTGCGTGCCGTTCGCCTCTGCCCTACCGCAGCGTCGCCGCGAGCTCGCGCTCGAGCACGGCGAGCACTTTGCGGCGCACGCTGCCGATGTCTTTCTCGGTGAGCGTGCGGTCGGCCGCGCGCATGACCAGGCGCACGGCCAGCGAGCGCTTGCCGGGCGGCACCTGGTCGCCCTCGTAGACGTCGAACACGACGGCGTCGCGCAGCACCTTGCCGCCGGCCCGGCGCACGAGCTCGAGCACCGTGGCCGCCGGCACGTCGGCGTCGAGCACGATCGCCAGGTCCTGAGTGGCCGCCGGGTAGCTGAGCAGGTCCTCGAAGAGGGCCGTCTGCAGGCCGCGCGCGGCGAGCGGCGCCACGGCGAGATCGGCCACCCAGACCTCGGCGCCCGCGACGCCGCAGCGCGCCGCCACGTCGGGCCGCAGCAGGCCGAACGAGCCCACGACCTCGCCGTCCAGCAGGAGCCTGGCGGCCTTGCCCGGGTGCAGGTACGGCTCGGTCGAGCGCTCGTAGGTCGCACCGCCGATCTCGAGCGCGGCGAGCAGGCGCTCGACGTAGCCCTTGAGCGTGAAGAAGTCGGTCGGGCGAGCCGCGGCCGCCCAGCTTTCGGCGCCGGCCGGACCGCAGAGCGCGATGCCGAGCATCTCGGGCTCGTCGACCGGATGCGGCTGGCACGTCTGCTTGGGTCCGGACACCGGCACCGGCAGCGCGCGGCCGACCCGCGGCAGGTAGACGCGGCCCTGCTCGAACACGGTCACCCGCTCGGCCTGGTGGGCGAGGTTGCCGGCGACCACGGCGAGCAGGCCGGGCAGCAGCGAAGTGCGCATGACGGCCTGCTCGACGCTCATCGGGTTGGCCAGGGCGATCGGCGTAGCGCGCCGGTCGCCGGCCGGCAGGCCGAGCGGCGCGGCAGCCTCGGCGGCCACGAACGACCAGGTGACGACCTCGTCCAAGCCGGCGCCGGTGAGCGCGTCGGCCAGGCGGCGGCGCACCTGCTGGTCGGCGGTGAGCAGGCCGATGGCGTCGCCACGCAGGGGCAGCGTCTCGGGCAGGTTGGCGAGCCCGTGGATGCGACCGACCTCTTCGACCAGGTCGACGGGGCGCTCGAGGTCGCGGCGGAACGGCGGCGGCGTGACGAGCAGGTCGGCCTCGGCGCCCGGCGCCGTGCCGGCCGCCGGCTCGACCGCGCAGTCGAGGCGGGTGAGGATGTCGGCCTGCTCAGCGGGCTCGACCCGCAGGCCGAGCAGCCGGTCGGCCAGGTCGGTGCGGTAGCAGAGCCGGGGCGGATCGGCCGGCCGCTGCCCCCACACGTCGACCGCGCCGGGCGCTACGGCGCCGCCGCAAAGCTCGCAGAACAGGCGGCTCGCCAGGGCGAGGCCGAGCGGCACGTACCAGGGGTCGAGACCCTTCTCGAAGCGCATGCTGGCCTCGCTGCGCCAGCCGACCTCTTTGGAGGTGCGCATGATGTTGGGGCCATTGAAGGTGGCGGCCTCGAGCACGAGGTCGCTCGTCTGCACGTCGACCTCGGCGTCGATCGCGCCGAAGATGCCGGCGATCACGAGGCCGCGCTCGACGTCGGCGATCACCAGGTTGTCGGGCCGCAGGGCGCGCTCGATGCCGTCGAGCGTGACCAGGTGCTCGCCGGCACGGGCGCGGCGCGCGATCAGCTTGCCGCCGCGGATCTTGGCGGCGTCGAAGGCGTGCAGCGGCTGGCCCACGGCCAGCATCACGTAGTTGGTGACGTCGACCACGTTGCTGATCGGCCGCATGCCGGCGTGCGTGAGGCGCGCCTTCAGCCAGGGCGGCGACTCGCGCACGGCGAGGCCGCGCACGATGCGCGCGCCATAGCGCGCGCAGAGGTCGGGGTCGGCGATCTCGACGGCGATCGCGTCGGCCGCCGAGGCGCCGCTCGTGGGCGGCTCCTCGACGGGCGGCGGCGCCAGCGGCAGGCCTGCCGCCGCCGCCACCTCGCGGGCCACGCCGTAGACCGACAGGCAGTCGGGTCGGTTGGGCGTGACCTCGATCTCGAGCACGGGCTCGGCGACCGGCAGATAGTCGGCGAGCGGCGCGCCCACCCGCCAGTCGGCGGGCAGCACGACGATGCCCGGGCTCGCTTGCTCGTAGCCGAGCTCCTGCTCGGACATCATCATGCCGTCGGACTCGACGCCGCGCAGGTTGGCCTTGCGCAGCTTGAGGCCGTTCTCGAGCGTCGCGCCGGCGAGCGACACGGCGACCGTGTCGCCGGCGGCGAAGTTCTGGGCGCCGCAGACGATCTGGTGCACGCCGCCGCCGGCCGCGCCGACGTCGACCGTGCAGAGCCAGAGCTTGTCGGCGTTGGGGTGGCGCTCCTTGGTGAGCACCCGGCCGACGCGGAACAGCTCGAGGTTCGCCGCGTCGTGCGGCGCCCCCACCCAGTCGATGCCCTCGACCTCGGAGCCGCTCATGCTGAGCAGCTCGGCGAGCTCCTCGACGGAACGGTCCCAGGCGACGTAATCGCGCAACCAGTCAAGCGGCACTCTCATCAGAACTGCTCCAGGAAACGAAGGTCGTTGTCGAAGAACGAGCGCGCGTCGGGCACGCCGTGCTTGAGCATGGCCATGCGCTCGACGCCCATGCCGAAAGCAAAGCCCTGCACCTCGCCGGAGTCGTAGCCGACGAAGCCGTAGAGGTTGGGGTCGACCATACCGGCGCCGAGGATCTCGAGCCAGCCCGACCACTTGCACGAGCGGCAGCCGGCGCCGCCGCACAGGCCGCACGAGACGTCGAGCTCGACGCTCGGCTCGGTGAACGGGAAGAAGTGGGGCCGCAGGCGGATGGCGCGGTCGACGCCGAAGAACTCGCGGGCGAACTCGTGCAGCGTGCCCTTGAGGTCGGCCAGGGTGATGCCGCGGTCGACGGCCAGGCCCTCGACCTGGTGGAACATGGGCGTGTGCGTGGCGTCGAGATCGGGCCGGTAGACCTTGCCGGGACAGATGATGTAGACGGGCGGCCGCTGCGATTCCATGGTGCGCACCTGCACCGGCGAGGTCTGCGTGCGCAGCAGCAGGCTACCGATCAGCGGCGGGCCGGTCGGAAGCGACGCATCGTGGCCGCTCGACGCAGCGCCCTGCGCGTCGACGTTGCCGGCGGTGCCGGCGGCGCCGTCGCTCCCGCCGCCCGCGCGCAGCGCCGTGCGCTCGTCGATGAAGAACGTGTCGTCGACCGAGCGCGCCGGGTGGTCCTCGGGCGTGTTCAGGGCGGTGAAGTTGTAGTACTCGAGCTCGATCTCGGGGCCCTCGGCCACCTTGTAGCCCATGCCCAGGAAGATGTCCTCGACCTCGCGGATGGTGCGCGTGATCAGGTGCTGGTGGCCGAGCGGCAGCGGCACGCCGGGCAGGGTGACGTCGACGCGCTCGCCGGCCAGGGCCTGCTGCAGCGAGGCGCTCGACAGGGCCGCCTCGCGCTCCTCGATCAGCTTCTCGAGCTCGACCCGCACGACGTTGCCGAGCTTGCCGACGACGGGGCGCTGCTCGGGCGGCAGCGTGGAGATCGAGCGCAGGATCTCGGTGAGCCGGCTCTTGCGGCCCAGGGCGTGGACGCGGACCTGCTCGAGCGCCGCGGCGTCGGCCGCGGCAGCCGCCGCGGCCGCCGCCGCGCCGAACAGGTCCGCGAGCTCGGGCGTGCGTTCCCGCAGATCGTTCAACTGGGCGTCGTCCATGGTCACTCCTCGGGCGGCGCCGCGCGGTCGCGGCGACGCGAAAGCTCGTACAGGGCGATGGCGCCGGCGACGCCGGCGTTGAGCGACTCTACCGTGCCGCCGGCCGCGCCGGAAAGCCCGGAGCGGTCGGCATCGGGCGCGACCACGCCCGGCAGCGGGATCGTGACGAGGTCAGTGACGCCGGCGAGGACCTCGTCGGACAGGCCGGCGCGCTCGGCCCCGACCACGAGGATGGCCGGCGCGCCGAAGGCCATGACGGGCGGCATGCCCGGCCCTGCAGCGACCTGCGGCGCGCCCGAGCCGGCCGGCGCCGCCTCGTGCTCATCGACGACGTCGGCGAGCGGCCGGCCGCCGTGCGCCACGAGGCCGTAGACGCGGGTCGCGCCGAGCGCGGCGACGGCCTCGTCCAGCGGCACCTCATGGTACAGCGGCAGGTCGAAGACGGCGCCCATGCCGGCGCGCACGACCTTGGGTGAGAACACGTCGACCGAGCCCGGCGAGGCGACGAGGGCGGCGGCGGCGAAAGCCGCCGCCGCCCTCACCAGCGTGCCGAGGTTGCCGGGGTCGGCCAGACGGTCGGCGTAGACGACGGGGCCGGGGCTGCTCGCAGCGGCCGGCGCGGCGCCGGCACCGGCAGGGCCGGGCGAGCGCCGCTCGGCAGCCACCGCCGGCAGCAACTCACCGAGCGGCGGAGCGCCGGGCAGCGGGAACACGGCCATGAGCGGCGCCGGGGTCTCGAGGGTGGTGAGGCGGGCGGCGACGCGCCGGTCGACGACGTACACCGGCGCGCCGGCGAGCGGGTGGCCCGACTCGGCGAGGTCGGCTTCGATGTCGGCGAGCTCGCCCAGCACGAAGACGGCCTCGGGACGAAGCCCGGCGGCGAGGCCCGCGGCGACGAGATCGTCGCCCTCGACCAGGAACACGCCCTCGCGCCGCCGGTACTTGCGGACGTGCAGCGACGCCGCTCGTTTGACGAGCGGGTTATCGGGACTGGTGAGGGCGGCTAAAACCCCACGCCGTCGACCTGCCTCACGTGCGCCGCGTGCCCGAGGCCGCGGCTCAGGCGGCTTCGGCCGCGGCGGCGAGGGCCGCGCGGGCCTGCTCGACGAGGGTGGCGAAGGACGCCGGGTCGGCCACCGCCATGTCGGCCAGGACCTTGCGGTCGAGCTCGATCTCGGCGAGCTTCAGGCCGTGCATGAAGGCATTGTACGAGAGGCCGTGCTCGCGAGCGCCGGCGTTGATGCGCACGATCCACAGCTTGCGGAACTCACGCTTGCGCACGCGGCGGTCGCGGTAGGCGTACTTGAGGCTGCGCTGGACCTGTTCCTTGGCGCGACGGTAGCTCGAGTGCTTGGCGCCCCGGTATCCCTTGGCCTGCTCGAGGACCTTGCGGCGCTTCTTGCGCGCGTTGACGCTTCGCTTTACTCGAGGCATGTCCGTACTCCTTGAATCGCTACAGCGTGGGCCGGCGCCGCCCGGCGGCCGCCCCGCTCCCTCACGGGCTGCTTACCGCTTGCCGAGCAGCGTGAGGACTTCTCGCCGGTCGCTCTGACCGACCATGTCGTTCTTGCGAAAACCGCGCTTGCGCTTGGGGCTCTTCTTTTCGAGGATGTGGCTCTTGAAGGCCTTGCGGCGCACGACCTTGCCGCCCGCGGTCAGGCGGAAGCGCTTCTTGCTCGCGCTATGGGTCTTCATCTTCGGCATGCGCACCCTCTCCTTACGACTTCACGGGCGCCAGCATCATGACCATGTTGCGACCGTCGAGGTTCGGCATCGACTCGATCGTCGCGAGCTCCTTGAGCTCCTCGGCCAGCCGCATGAGGAGCTGCTCGCCCCGCTCGGGGTGCACCAGCTCGCGGCCGCGGAACATGATCGTCACCTTCACCTTGTCCTTGTGCTCGAGGAACCGCACGACGTGGCCCTTCTTGGTGGCGTAGTCGTGGGCGTCGATCTTGGGCCGGAACTTGATCTCCTTGATGACGATGTTGCTCTGATGCTTGCGCGCCTGCTTCGCCTTGAGCTCGAGCTCGTAGCGGTACTTGCTGAAGTTCATGATCCGGCAGACGGGCGGATCGGCCTGCGGCGCGACCTCGACCAGGTCGAGGTTGTGAGAGGCCGCATAGTCCTGCGCCTCGCGGATGGTCTTGATGCCCATCTGCGCGCCGTTTTCGTCGATCAGCCGGACACGGTCGGCGTAGATACCATCATTGATGCGGATACGGGTGTCGGGCCCTTTGGGCCTATCCCTGTCTCGTGGGTAGAACGGCTTTCCCATAGAAAAAGGGTCGCCGAAGCGTCCCTACCGGTCTCCTTCCCTATTCGTGGACCCTGTCGACCAAGCGGTGCAGGGTGAGAAGCGGTCGCTTCTGCTCATATCGCGAATCGGCAGTATACACGACACCGCAAGCAGCGTCGACAACCGACACCGCGGCTCCCCGGCTCCGTCATGGCCCCAACGGTACCCAGGCGCTGTCGCGCCGACACGTGGACGCGGCGGCGCCACGCCGGCAAGCTCGGGGCCGCCGGACACCGCACGCACCGGCGGCCGCCTGAGATGGCGTGCGCCGGACGTCGCCTGCAGGCGACGTCCGGCGCACGGCTGCGGGGCCTTGTGGACGGCGGGGGTTACTCGCTCACCCGCTCGTCGGCGTACGGGATGGGCTGCCCCTCGCCCGGCCAGGTCTCGGGCCCGCGGCGGAAGAACTCGGGCTTGTAGATCCACATGATGGCCATGAGGATCACGCCCACGATCATGGTGCCGACGCCCATCAGGAAGATGCCGCCGATGCCGTGGAAGCTCGTGTAGCTGTTGACGGGGTTGTAGTCGTCGTAGAGCACCTTCACGAGGATCGCCCCGAACATGATCGCGCCGACGGTCGGCGCTACACCCATCAGGAGGAAGTTCTTGGCGCTCTTCAGGAGCTCCTTGCGGTAGTAGAACGTGCAGGCAAGGCCGGTGCCGCCATAGGCGATGCAGACCATGATGCCGAGCGCCGAGATCGCGTCCCAGATGGCGTTCGCGTTCCAGATGGTCACGAGCACGTACCAGAGGATCGAGAGCGCAGCGAGGATGACCGTGCCCCAGAACGGAGTGAGGTACTTGGGATGGATGCGACCGAAGATGGCCGGCAATGACTTGTGAGCCGCCATCGACAGGGTCTGGCGGGTGAGCGGCAGCAGCGTCGTGAGCGCCGAGGCGGCACCCGAGGTGAGCAGGCAGAGGAAGACGAGGCGGTCCCACGTGCCGCCCATGACGTCCCTGGCGAGCGGGCTGAAGACGTCGTCGGAGTTGTTCGCCAGGAACCCGGCGCCGTGGTAGCACTGCATGGCGGCGGTGATGATCACGTACATCAGGACGAGGATGACCGTGTTGAGGACAGCCGAGACGCCCGGCATGTGCGACGAATCCTCGCTCTCTTCGTTCACGGCGAGCACGGTGTCCCAGCCCCAGTACAGGAATACGGCCAGCACGACCCCGGCGGCGAGCGCGTGGGCCGACACGTGCGTGGTGAAGAACCACGACAGGCGCAGCGGAGCGAAGCCCTGGGGGTGGGTGGCGTAGCCCTTGATCAGCGCCCAGGCGGTGAAGATCACCATGGGGATCATCTGCAGCCCCATGAGCACGTACTGTGCCTTGGCCGAGACCTTGATGCCGATCGCCACGAACACGCCGACGACCACGATCCAGGCCACGCCACCGACCGTCGTCCAGAGGGTCGAGTCGCCCGCGCTGTTCAGGCCGACCATGTAGAACATGTACTGGGCGGCGATGTACACGAGGTTGGACATGACGATGACCGACGACGCCACGGCGGCGAAGCCGATGATCCAGCCGAGCGGCGCCCCGAAGGCGCGCGAGGTCCAGATGAAGGTCTCGCCGCAGTCTGGGTCGGCCTGGTTCATGTAGTAGAAGCCCGACGCCACCAGCACCATCGGGATGAAGCCCACGATGAAGATGAAGGGCGACGCCAGACCGATAGTCTTGATGGCGACGAGCAGACCGACGGTCGCCGCCAGGCTGTAGGCCGGCGCCACCGAAGCGACGCCGATCACCACGCTGGCGAAGAGTCCGAGGGCACCCGAGTTCAGACCCTTGGCGCTCTCGCCACCCTGTGGCGGACCGGCAACGGGCTCGACGCTCGTGACGGACGTTGTGTCCACCGTACCTCCCTTCCGCCGGCCAGGAGCCGACGCGTTCCCCCAGGTAGGCGGCCACGCCGCCACTGACGCCAGCTCGGTGGAAATGCGGCGACAGCCCCTTCTACAACGGCCGCCGGGTGGCGGCTGCACGTGGGCCGACGGTAGTACAGGGGTCGCGAATGTCAAGCCAAGAAAAGGGCGCCAGTCGGGCCTGCCGGTTGTCCAGGTCGGCGAACGGCGGAGCGGCGACACCGCAAGCGATGCGCTATTCTGTACACGATGGAACGCTCTCCAGCCTCCCAGCACCCGTGTCTGTCGCGAGCCTGATCTCGCTGCTCGGCTCCTTTGAGCCGAGTGCCGGTCGCAACCACCTGATCGCCTTCACCGGCGGGCTGCTTTGCACCTTCCTCGGCATCCGCATGAACACGCGTCTGATCCGCGCCGAGGTGCGCTGGTGGTTCCGCGAGCTGCACCCCGGCGGCGTGCACCTCCACCACATGGTCGTGGGCGTCGTCATCATGGTGGTCTCGGGCCTCGCCACCATCGCCATGGAGCCGCACGGCTTCTGGGGTATCGCCGGCGCGGTCGCCTTCGGCGGCGGCGTGGCGCTCACGCTCGACGAGTTCGCCCTGCTGCTGCACCTCGAGGACGTCTACTGGTACGAGCAGGGGCGGGTGTCGGTCGACGCCGTGATCATCACGACCACGGTCGCCCTGCTGTTCCTCGGCGGCCTGCAGCCCTTCAACCTGGCCGGCGCCAGCACGCTGACCCGGCTCGGCGGCTGGGCGGTCACGCTCCTGATCACCGCCACCGTGGCGCTCGCCGTCGTCTGCTTTCTCAAGGGCAAGGTCTGGACCGGCGTGCTCGGCTGCTTCGTGCCGCTGCTCGCGCTGGTCGGCGCGGCCCGCCTGGCCAAGCCGAACTCGCCCTGGTTTCGCCACTACGGACCGGTCAAGCAGAAGCGCGCGCTGCGCCGCGACCAGCGCCTGGCGGCGTACGTGCGGGCCGGCCGGCACGCGTTCTTCGACCTGATCGCCGGCAAGCCGCACATGCCCCACGTCGACCCCGACGCCGAGCTCGACGGCCCACCCGGCGTCGGCGACGCCCAGCCGGCGCACCGCGCGGTCTAGAAGCCTTCGCGCCGACGCGCGCGGGCCGGTAGGTATGGAGCGCCGGCGGCGCCCTTTTCAGCGACGCGCCACGTCGACCACCGCCTCGAGATCGAACAGAAAGCGCCGCTGCGCCGGCAGGATGCGCTCCTGCGCCTCGGCCAGCGTGAACCATGCGGCGCGGTCGATCTCGGGCACGACCAGCGTCCGGCCCGACCGCCGCGGCCACTCGAGCTCGAACGTGTTGCTCACCAGGACGGCCGGGTCCCAGTCGCCCGCGAAAGCCCAGGCGTGCACGACCTTGTGGTTCTTGTACTTGACGGCGCCGAGCGGCACGTAGGGGCCCCACGATTCGAGTCCGGTCTCCTCGGCGAACTCGCGCCGGGCGGCGGTGAGCGCGTCCTCGTCGGGTCCGAGCTCGCCCTTGGGGATCGACCAGACGCCCAGGTCGCGACGTTCGAAGAACGGCCCGCCCGGGTGCGCGAGCAGCACCTCGAGGACCTGCTCGCGCAGGCGGTACATGAGCAGTCCGGCGCTTACGACCCTGGGCATCGCGCTCCCCTCACCCTCACCCGGTCTCGACGAGGCGCTTGCGGTAGAGCACCATGGCGTGGTCGTCGTGCCAGATGTCGCGCTCGTAGGCAAAGCCGAGACGCTCCATGACGCGCCGCGAGCGCTCGTTGTGCGGCACGGTGTCGGCGACGATCTCGGCGCAGCCGAGATCGTCGCGCGCCACCCGCACCAGCTCTCGGGCGACCTCGGTGGCGAAGCCTCTCCCCCACGCCTCGTAAGCCAGCGCGTACATGAGCTCGACGGCGGCGGGATCGCCGATCAGCTCGCCGATGTCGGCGTCGACCTGCTGCAGGCCGGCGCGACCAACGAGACGGGCGGCCGGCGCGCAGGCCGGCGGCGCGCTCTCGGGCGAGCCGTTCGCCGGCGCGCCGACCGGCGACCCGCTCGCATCACGCTCGAACAACGCGTACAGCCCGAAGCCGTGCTCGTCCCAGTGGCACAGCTTGTCGTCGAGCCACTCGCGGTTCTCCTCGCCACTGACCTCGGCCTCGCCGCCACCCAGCCAGGCGACCACGCGCGGGTCGCGGTGAAAGTCGAGGAAGAGCGGCTCGTCGGCCGGCGTCAGGCGCCGGCCGACGAGCCGCTCCGTCCCTATGGTCTCCGGCGCCCGTCCCAGTCCGTTCATCGTACGGATGATTCCCTCGTCCCGACCTGCTCGCGAATCGTTGCTTTCCACTGCGGGGACACGTCGGTTCCCCTGCGGCAGGGTTGCGTCGATTCTCGCAGAAGCAACGGCACGGACAAGACAGTACCGGCGAACGGGCGCCGTGCGTTGCGAACAAAGGCAAGGCCCTCGCGCCTGGGAGCCTCTGCCTGTCGTGGGGGGCTCGCCGCTCAGTCCGTCAGGTGCGCGGTGATGAGCCGGTAGGCGAGGTCCATCTGCTCGAGCTCGAGCAGGTCGGCGTAGCGGCGCCGCCAGGCGCCGCTCTCGAGATCGGTGGCCAGCCGCGCGAGGCCGGGGTCGAGCAGCTCGCGGCCGAGCTCGACGAAGCTCGAGATGCCCTTCTGCACCACCGGGTCGAGGTAGGCCTCGGGCCGGCGCCAGTAGGCGCCCAGAAAACCGTCGACGCAGTCGTGCGGCACCGGCACGGTCTCGACCACCGGGCTGCAGGGCCCGAGGCCCTCGACGATCGCCCGGATGGTCGGAAAGATGGCGTGGTCGCGCGCACGGATGGCCGGCAGGTAGTCGCGCGTGAGCCAGAGGTCGTCGTCGATCTCGGGGACCCAGGTGAACAGCACGACGCGCCGCCGGGCGACGCGGCGCAGCTCGCGCAGGCCGGCGCCGAGGTCGACCCAGTGCTGCATGGTGAGCACGCCCATGGCCGCGTCGAAACTGTCGTCGCGGAACGGCAGCGACTCGGCGGCGGCGCGCACGCACGGCGCGGCCGCGGGCGGCCGCGCCGCGATCATCTCGGCCGCCGGCTCGACGGCCGTCACCTCGAGGTCGTCGGGCTCGTACGAGCCCGTCCCGGCACCGACGTTCAGGACGCTGCACGCGTTGCCCAGGCCGGCGCGGATCCAGCGCGCCAGGCGCGGGTCGGGCCGCCGCGTACGGCCGTAGGTCGCGCCGTGGTGCTCGTAGCGGATCGGAGTCCGCGGGACCTCGGCCGGATCGGGGCCCACCAGGCGACGGCCTCTACCCGGCCGGCTCGAAGAGCTCGAACGAGCGCGTGACCTGATCCATCACACGGCGGTTGGCGTCGAGGTCGCCGGGCGGGTCGACGCCCAGGATCACCTGCCAGGTGACCGGGCCCGCGTAGACGATCCAGGCCTGCACGTGAGTGGGCGCACCGGCCCCGACGTCGCCGCCGGCGAGCGGCAGCGCCGGGGGCGCTGGGACGGCCGGCGGCACAGGCGACGCTGCGCCGGCCGGCGGCGGTGGCGGCGAGCCGGCCCCCGCGGCCGCCGGCGCCGGCCCGCCGTGTGGGAGCGCTCCCGCGTCGGCGGCCGGCACGACGTAGTCGCAGTGCATCGCCGGGCAACCGGCCAGCATCGCGGCCCTCCAGGGCGAGTGGAGCGTCCAGCCGCGCTGCTCGGCGCTGTGCGCGGTGAAGCGGTTGTGAATCACGAGCTGCTCGGCGAGCTCCTGAGGCGAGGTCTCGTAGCCCACCTCGACGCGCGCGATCGACAGCACCGCGGAGCCGGCGTCGTCGCGACGCGCGAGACAGGCGGCGCGGACGTTGCCCGGCAGGCCGCCCGGTGGGTCGGGCGGCGGCCCCGACTCGAAGGCGTCGTCGACCTCGAACCGCACCCCCAGCGCCGCATCCTCGAACCGGCGCAGCGTCATCGCGCCACCCCGCGACCCGGCTGCTCGAGCAGGCGCGCGGTCATTGTCGCCGCCGCGCTCACCGTGAGTAGCGCTCGACGAGCGACAGGACCGCGCCGACCAGCGGCGGGCGGCGCCGGCCGCGCTCGCTGGCGCGGTCGCTCGCCTCGTAGGCCCACTCGGCGATCCGCACCATCGGCCAGCGCAGGGGCTCGGGCGGCAGCGGGTCGGGCGGCCGCACGACCGGCAGGCGCACGTACTCGTCGTCGGTGCCGAGCACGAGCGACGCCAGGATGCGACCGCCGACCTTGGTCGAGGTCAGGCCGTGACCCGAGAAGCCCAGGCCGGCGTGGACGTTGCCCTGCGGCAGCGTGAAGAAGAACGGCAGGCCCGACCTGGTCATGTCCATGGGGCCGCTCCAGGCATGCTCGAAGCGCACACCGGCCAGGGCCGGGAAGAGCCAGCCGAGGCCCGCGGCCGCGCGGTCGGCGAGGCGCTGCGAGCTGAGCACCCGACCGGCGATGCCGGAGCCGAAGGCGAGCGCCATGCCACCACCGCCGATCGCGACGCGGCCGTCCTCGGTCTTGCGCAGGTAGTAGAGCATCTGGCGGTGATCGGCGAGGCCGACGTTGCCGTGCCAGCCGATCTTCTCGAGCAGCTCGGGGATGGGTTCGGTGACGACCATGTAGTCGACGCCGACCGCGAAGGCGCGGGCGAAGTCGGGCTGGCCGACGGCCCAGGCGCCGTGGGTCAGCACGACCTGGCCGGCGCGCACCGACCCGCCGGCGGTCTCGACCACGGCCGGACGGCCATGACGCAGCGCCACCATGCGCGAGCCCTCGCAGATGTGCACGCCGCGCTCGAGCGCCACGCGACGCAGCTCGCGGGCGAGCTTGGCCGGCTGCACGGTGGCGAGGTCGGGGGTGAAGGCGCCGGCGGTCCAGCGCGGCGAGTCTGCGACGCGCCGCGCCGCGCCGGCGTCGAGCGCCCGCAGGCGCTCGCCCAGGCCGTGGCGTTCGAGCAGGGCGATCGCCTCGCGGTCGGGTCCGGCCTGCCACTCGCCGGCCTGGCCGTAGAGGATGCCCTCGTGGTGGAGCTCGATGTCGGCGCCGTGGCGCTCGCACCAGGCGCCGAGCTCGTCGACGGCGTCGCCGACGGCGGTCGCCCAGCGCAGCCCGGCCTCGTCGCCGAAGCGCCGGCAGATCTCGCCCACGCTCAGCCACGACGACGAGAAGAAGCCGCCGTTGGCGCCGCTGCCGCCGGCGCCGCAGACGGCGGCTTCGAGCAGCACGACGGAGAGGCTGGGCTCGCGCTCGGTGAGCTCGCAGGCGGTCCACAGACCGGCGAAGCCGCCACCGACGATGCACACGTCGGCATCGACCGTGCCCGTGAGCGGCGGGCAGGGCGCACCGGGGTCGGTTTCGAGCGCCCTGTCGAGCCACCAGCTCCGCGCCCCTACCGGCGGCGCCTGCACGCCGCCCCACCCGTCACCAGCCACCGTCGTCCTCCGTGCTCCGCTTGCCCCACATCCTACCAACCTGCGGCCGCCGACCGCCCGGCCCACGGCGTCCGGCAGGCCACTCCGACGTCACTTGCCCCCGTCGGGCACGCGCAGCTCGACCTTGCCGCAGGCGCGGCAGGCGAGCATCTCGAGCGGGATCATGTCTTCGCCGAGCTCGGCGAACTCGCCGAACATCATCTTCCAGCCGCCCGTGGTGCCGCCCACGCGGAACTCCTGCTGACCAAAGCTCCAGAGCGGCTGCTGGCAGCGCAGGCAGGTATCGGTGGTCTGCTGCGGCCCCTTGCTCACGAGTCCCCCAGTGTCGATGTCGGCGAAGGCCGCGCCCGCTGCGGACGCTTGACCGCGGCCTACAGGTCTGCGGCGATGCTGCCCTGCATGAGGCGGGCGAGCAGCGCGGCGTTCGCGGCGATCTCGCGCTCGACCGCAGCGACGTCGGTCTCGACGCCGCCGACCGCCGCCTGGCGGTACCCGAGCGGCCCGCTCGCCGAGAAGTCGTCCTCGGCGATCAGCACGCCGAAGGTCCGCTCGACCGGCGGCTCGACGACGTCGTCGAGCGGGTTGTGCTCGCGCTCGGCGGCGTCGATCGCCAGCAGCTGGCGCGCCTGCTCGGCCGACGCCTCGGTCAGGCCGATGACGATCACCTCGCGCGGGTCGGCCGCGTTCAGCACGGTGAGCATGCGGTTGGACACGCCGAAGCCGGTGGTGTGATACCAGGCTCTGCGGAAGTCGTCGTAGGTCTTGCCCTCGCGCAGCCTGCGCCTGAGGATCGCCGCCGTGATCACGCGATCACCCCTTTCGGCTCGCCGACCGCCGCCACTCACGGCCACGATACGGCGAAGCCCTCGGTTGCGGGGACAAGCCTACGGCTCACGAAGCAGTTGGTCGAGGAGCCATGCGCGAGGGTTCGCGCTGCGATGGGGCAGGTTTCGCTCGGCAGGCGACGGCGGCGCGGCGGTCAGGTACCGCTCACCTCGAAGCCCGGCAGCTCGGCGACCACGCCCTGACGCGCGCTCTGGCCATGTCTAGGGCACCGTGAAGATCGCCGCCCCGTTCGGGCCGTAGGCGGTGATGCTGAACTCGTTGCCCTGCAGCGTGTATTGGTACTGACCCGGCCCGGTGCCCGGCGTCATGGCCTTCCCCGTGTACGGGTCGGTCGGCCACTGCTCGACGTACTGCGCGACGTCGCCGCCCGGCACGACCATGTAGGGCGGCGGGTAGGCGTCCTCATGCTTGACGGCCCACGTCTGCACGGCGATCTGGATGTCGTGCACCCCCGCCATGATCTGGTCGGCGCAGGCGCTCGCGTCGGGCGTCGGCGTCGGCGCCGACGACGGGATCGGCTTCAGGGTCTCGACCACGTCGGGCGCCCCGGCAGTCGAGCTGGGAGCGGTGAGCACGACGTGGCCGTGCTCCAGTGAGAGGACACCGGTCCCGCCGGTCCCGGAGCTCGCCGCGACGAGCTTGCCGTTCGCCAGCAGGAACCGGGCAGACTCAATCGCGACCGGGATCGTTACAAGGAACTCGGAGCCGCTTCGCGTGATGTCGACCTCGTACCACGCGTTCATCTGCGGGCCGAAGGCTTTCCAGCGCCCGACGAAGGCGCCGCCTGGTCCGGCGTCGTGAACGCTCTGACCGCCCGGTGCCGGCCGGCTCGCCGGTCTGACGGCAAAGACCATGGCGACGGCGGCGATCGCCAGGCAGACGACCACGAGGATCAGCAGGTCTCGTTGCGACAGCCGCACCGTGCCCCCAAGTCGCATGGTATGACGTCCCACGTATCGTCACGGAGCCACGGCGACTTGAAGGGTCGGCTCGGAGGCTCAGACCCTGACCGGCGGCCGGGCCGCAGGCCCGGCCGCCCTCCGGCGCCTCAGACCCTCACGAGCGCCCGCGCCGCGGCGATCAGGTCGTCGCGGCCCTGCCAGTCGCCGGCGTCCTGCAGCCCGGTGGCGACGAGCTCGCCGGCCGGCTTCATGCCGAGCCAGCTCATGCCGTAGGCGATCGTCGAGTAGACCTGCAGGCCGAAGAAGACCGGGGTGTCGGCCTGCGTCGTGATCACGTAGAGCGGCTTGCCGGGGGCGATGCGCGGCACGGGCTGCTCGCCGGCGGGCACGCCCTCGAAGGGCATGAGCGCGTAGCAGCGGTCGACGATCGCCTTGATCTGGGCCGTGAGGCCGTAGAAGTAGACGGGGCTCGCCAGCAGCAGCGCGTCGCAGTCGCGGATGGCGGCGTAGACGGCGTGCATGTCGTCCTTTTGCACGCAGACCGCGTCGGCGGCGCGCTTGCACGATTCGCAGGCCAGACAGCCGGCGACCTTCAGGTCGCGCGCCGCCACGACCTCGGCGGTCGCGCCGCGCTCCTGGGCACCCTCGACGGCATGGCGCATGAGTGCCGTGCTGTTGCCGTTCCTGCGCGGGCTCCCCGCAATCGCCAAGAGCTTCACCGTCGCCTCCACTCCCCGTCGTTCACGAACGTTCGGCAGTGTATACCGGGCGACGAGATGAGACGCGGACTCACACCCCGATGACGTCGAAGCCGAGCGCTGCGGCCGCGCCGGCGAGCTTCGTGTCGTGCGTGGCGAAGGCGAGCGAAGGCTCACGGTGTCCGCGCCACTCCAGGGCGGTCGCCAGGTGGATGGCGTCGAGCGTGGGCAGCGGCGCAGGCAACGGCCCCGCGGCGCGCTCGAGGATCTCGGGCGTGATCAGGACGCGTTCGGCCCGCCGCAGCTTGTCGTAGACGGCCCGGCGCCGAGCCAGGTACTCGTCGTGCCCCATGGGGCCGGTCAGTCGCAGGTTCTCGACGGCGCGCAGGCACTCAGCTTCGGCCAGGACCGACGTGACCAGCCCATCGCAGCGGTCGAGATCGGTGAGCTGGCCGGGCTGGTCGAGCACGAAGCGCAGAAACACCGACGAGTCGACGTAGGCGATCACCCGGCGGCGTCGCTCGCGTCGCTGCGGTCTTCCCGCCCCTCGCGGATGAGCTCGACGGCGTCGGGTGCGTCGGCGTGCCCACCGTACACCGGCGCAGACAACGGGGGCGCCGCCGGGTCGGGCGGGATCGACTGGAGACCGTCATCGCCGGAGACGTCGTGCGGCCCGAGCGTGGCCACGGGGATGTCCCGACTCACGACCGTGAACGACCTGCCCGCGCGCACCTCGCGCAGGTAGTGACTGAGCCTGGACTTGAGCTGAGCGACGGTCACGCGTTCCATGGTCACAGTATGACCAGAAATGGTCAAGTTGACAACGAGCCGCGGGTCGCCGCGCCGCCCTGAGGCCGCCCTACCTCGCCACGATCACTCTGGCCGGCCGCAGCAGGCGGCCGTGCAGCAGATACCCCGCCTCGAGCACGGCCACGATCGCACCCTCCGAGTACTCGTCGGACTCCTGGGCGACGACCGCCTCGTGGACGTTGGGGTCGAACGGCAGGCCGGGGGCGGCCGGCACCTCATCGAGGCCGTGACCCTCGAGCACCGAGCGCAACTGCCCGGAGACGATCTCCACGCCCTTGATCAGTTGCCCTTCCTCGTGCTGCTCCGCCGCCTCGAGCGTGCGCGCCATGTTGTCGAGCACCGGCAGCAGCGACTCGATCACGCCCTCGCCGGCGCGCAGCACCAGGGCCTCGTTGTCGCGCTGCACGCGCTTGCGATAGTTCTCGAACTCGGCCTTGAGGCGCAGGAGCTGGTCGAGGTAGTCCGGGGTCGACCGGTCGGGCTGGACCGAGCAAGCGGGCTCAGCCGACCGGTCGGGCTGGACCGAGCAAGCGGGCTCAGCCGACCGGTCGAGCTCGACCTCTCGGACGGGGGGAGCGTCCGCGTCCTCGTCGCCTGCCTCGGCGGTGTCGTAACTGGCGAGCGCCTCCTCCAGGACCTGGCGCAACTCGCTCGTCGCCGCCCAGGGCTCGCACGAGGTCATCGCGCTACCTCGCCGCGGTCTTTGTCGCGGCGGTCGGCGACCCACGGAGCACGATGGACCGCCCCCGCGTCATGTCTGGGAGAAGCGCGCGAACACGGCGCGGGCCTGCTCGAAATCGGCGCGGGCCTCGGCGGTCCGGCCCAGGGTGGACAGCACCTTGGCCCGGCTCATGACGCAGCGAGCCGCCTCGACCTTCTGGTCGTGCTGCTCGTAGAGCGAGCGGGCCTCCTCGTAGGCGGACAGAGCCTCGGTGGAGCGGCCGAGGTTGCGCAGAGCGTCGGCGTTGCCCAGCTTGCAACGGGCCACTTCGAGGTCCTGGCTGAGACGCCGGTAGACGGCCTCGGCCTCCTCGAAGAGAGATGAGGCCTCGCCGAAACGCCCGAGACTGGCCAAGGTGCTCGCGCGCTGGACCGTGCAGCGGGCTTGCCCGCTATCGTGGCCGTGGCGCTCGTAGATCGCGCGCGCCTCTTCGTAGCCTGCCAGCGCGTCCTGATAATGTCCCAACGCCGCGTGAACGACGGCGCGATTGGCCAGACAGGCAGCCGCCTCGGCCTCGCAGCCGCAACGCTCGAGCACCGCCTGGGCGGCGTCGTACCCGGCCATCGCTTCGGAGAGACGTCCAAGATTCGCCAGCACGTTGGCCCGGTTGGCCGTGCAGCGCGCGGCGTCGACCTCGCCACCGAGGCGCACCAGAGCCTCCTCCGCCTTCTGGTAGGCGGCGAGCGCGTCGTCGAAGCGACCCAGATTGGCCAGTGCGACGGCGCGGTTCATGACGCAGCGCGCCGCGTCGACCTCGCAACCAAGGCGGGCAAGAACGCCCTGGGCGGCGTCGTAGCCGGCCAGGGCCTCCGCGAAGCGGTCCGTGGCCGCCAGCACGTTGGCCCGGTCGGCCGCGCAGCGCGCCGCCTCGATCTCGGCGCCGGCGCGCAGGTAAAGGGCTTGCGCGTTCTCGTAGGCGCCGAGGGCGTCCGCGTAGCGGCCCGCGGCCGCCAGGCGGTGTGCCAGCTTCCGGGCCGCCGTCGCGCCGTGGGGGTCGCTGTGCGGCTGGGCGAGGCTGCCGTCCTGGGCCGCTGCACGCTCGGTCTTCTGTGTGCGGCCGCCGGGGGTGCCTCTGCCGTCGCCGTGGGCGGCGGCGCGACTGCGCCGGCGAAACGCAAAGACCACGTGCCGGCGCTGCCCGTCACGATCGTCGGGGACGCTCCTGAGCCTCTCACACTCACGTTCGGCGCTCAGTGGTCTGCAGTCGTCGACCATGGTCATTGTTCTGCTCCTTGCCACGACACTCTTGCTCTGTATTTCGGCATCTCGCGGCAGGCGCTCAATGGGCATCGCACCCAGTCGCTCTAGGTACTGCGCCCCGACTTTGGGCGCAATCGTCAACTTGGTCGAGACGGTTGCCGATTCTTCTTGGCATGAACGACTTCTACCAGATCCTCGGCATCGCGCAGCAGGCGTCGGAGAGCGAGATCCGCACGGCGTATCGCAGGCTGGCGCGCCAGTATCATCCCGACCGCAACCCGGGCGACTCGACCTGCGAGGCGAAGTTCGTCGAGATCAACGAGGCCCACGCGACGCTCGCCGATCCCGAGAAACGCCGCAAGTACGACACGCTCCAGCGCCTGCACCTGCGCGACGCTCGCAGCGGCCGCCCGCAACCGCGCACCGCTACGACGCAGTTCGACCAGCGCCTCTTCCACCAGGGCAGCCGCGTCTTTCAGATGGGGAAGTTCGCCGACGTGCTCGCCGGTCTGAGCGAAGCGTAAGGGCGCGGGGGCGCGGCGGTCGCGAGCGACCGCCGCGCCCCCGCGCCACCGTCTCCTACTCGATCTTCGGCAACCGCCGCTCGGCGACCTCGGCGCTGATCTCGCTCACGAACTGCTCGACCGGCACCGAGCCGGTCTCCTCGCCGCGCGCCCGCACGGAGACGGCGCGGGCCTGCTCCTCGCGGTCGCCCACGACGAGCAGGTAGGGCACCTTCTGGAGCTGGCCGTCCCTGATCCTCTTGCCCACGCTCTCGGAGCGGTCGTCGAGCTCGGCGCGCAGGCCGGCGACGCGCAGCGCCTCGATCACGCCGGTGGCATAGCCGGCGTGGCGGTCGCTCACCGGCAGCACCAGGGCCTGGACCGGCGCGAGCCAGGTCGGCAGGTTGCCGCCGTAGTGCTCGAGCAGGATGCCCATGAAGCGCTCGATCGAGCCCAGCATGGCGCGGTGGATCATGACCGGGCGGTGCTCCTCGTTGTCGGCGCCGGTGTAGGTGATGTCGAGGGTCTCGGGCATGGCGAAGTCGACCTGGATGGTGCCGCACTGCCAGCTGCGGCCCATGACGTCGCGGATGTGAAAGTCGATCTTGGGGCCGTAGAAGGCGCCGTCGCCGGGGTTCAACTGGTAGGCCATCGGCACGACCGCGCCGGCCGCGTCGCGCAGCGGCTCGCCGTCGGGCCCGCGCTCGGGCTCGGCCTCGAGCACGTGGCGCAGGGCGTCTTCGGCTGAGGCCCACATCTCGTCGGTGCCTATCGAGCCGTCGGGCCGGGTCGAGAGCTCGATGTGCACGTCGGAGAAGCCGAAGTCGGCGTAGATGTGCAGCATGAAGCGCAGCACGCCGCGCACCTCGTCTTCGAGCTGCTCGGGGGTGCAGAAGATGTGGGCGTCGTCCTGGGTGAAGTAGCGCACGCGGAACAGGCCGTGCAGCACGCCGCTCATCTCGTGACGGTGCACCTGGCCGAGCTCGGCCCAGCGCATCGGCAGGTCGCGGTAGCTGCGCCGGCGGCTCTTGTAGACGAGCAGGCCGCCGGGGCAGTTCATGGGCTTCACGGCAAAGGGCGCGCCGTCGATCTCGGTGAAGTACATGTTGTCGCGGTAGTGGTCCCAGTGGCCCGAGCGCTCCCAGAGCTCGCGGCGCAGGATCTGCGGGGTGCGCAGCTCCTCGTAGCCGGCCTTCACGTGCTCCTCGCGCCAGTAGTCGATGATGGCGTTCCAGACGCGCATGCCCTTGGGGTGGAAGAAGGGAAAGCCGGGGCCCTCGTCGTGGAAGCTGAACAGATCGAGGTCGCGGCCGATGCGGCGGTGGTCGCGCTGGCGAGCCAGCTCGAGCGCCTCGAGGTGTGCGGCGAGCTCCTCCTTCTTGGCGAAGGCGGTGCCGTAGATGCGGGTGAGCTGGGCCTTGTGCTCGTCGCCGCGCCAGTAGGCGCCGGCCAGGCTGGTCAGCTTGAACGTACCCTTGCCGATGCGCCCGGTGCTCGGCAGGTGCGGCCCGCGGCAGAGGTCGACGAACTCGCCCTGGGTGTAGACCGAGATGGTCGGCACCGGCTCGCCGGCCGCCTCGGCGGCGGTCACCAGGTCGTTCACGAGCTCGACCTTGAAGGGCTGGTCGAGGCCGGTGGGCAGGCCCTGATCTGAGGGACCGATGTCGACCCGGCTGAAGACGAGCATGGCCTCGTCGACCGGCAGCTCGTAGCGGGCGACCGGCAGGTTCTCGGCGACGATCCTGGCCATCTCCTCTTCGATGCGCGGAAAGTCGGCGTCGGAGATCGGCTGGGGGAACTGGAAGTCGTAGTAGAAGCCGTTCTCGATGGTCGGCCCGATCGAGTACTTGGTCTGAGGCCAGAGGCGCAGGACCGCCTGGGCCAGCAGGTGCGAGCAGTCGTGGCGCAGGATATCGAGGCCATCGGGCGAGTCGAGAGTGACGATGGCGACCTGGTCGCCGTCGGCGAGCGGGTGGGCCAGATCGACAAGGCGAGCGGCTTCTGAGTGCCCGCCGCGCGCCGCGACTGCGGCGGCTGCCGCCGCCTTCGCCAGTCGCGGCCCGATCGCCTGCGCGGCGTCGAGCGCGGTCGCTCCATCGGGGAGTTCGAGCGGGGATCCGTCGGGCAGGGTGACGTGGAGGGGCATGTGCGCACCGGTCCTTTAGTTCTCGCGCCCGCGCACGTTGCGGGGGCTGTTGA
>CAVYCN010000016.1:0-62601 GCA_963767005.1 uncultured Actinomycetes bacterium | reverse complement strand
GGTAGCCGCCGTTCAGTGTAGCAGCGTCGGCGGGCGGAGCTCCGTGCACCGGCGCTCGTCTACTCTGCGGTAACGAAAAGGGCGGCGGCGGCGCGTCGGCGCCGCCGCCGCCCTCGCGTGGGCAGTTACGCTCGCGTTACTCGGCCGCCGGCAGGCAGGTGCCCTGCGCCTCCGCCTCCCAGACGGTCTGGGCGGGCTCGCCGCACTTGCGCAGGAGGCGCTCCCACTCGTAGTCGACCCAGTCCTGCAGGCGCTCGAGCTGCTCCGCGCCCGCGGGCTTGAAGAGGTGCGCGAAGCGGCCCTGCTTCTTGAGCCAGGGGATGATCGGCTGCTTCTCGCGCGGGCGGTAGGTGAGCTTGTACTGCCCGTCTTCGACCTCGAACAGCGGCCAGTAGCAGGTGTTGACCGCCTCGCGGGCGAGCTCGATCGTCTCGGCGCCGTCGGCCCGCCAGCCACGCGGGCAGGGGGCGATGACGTTGAGGAACGACGGGCCTTCGGTGGCCAGGGCGCGCGCCGCCTTGCGCACGAGGTCGCGCGGGTCGTGCGGCGAGGCCTGGGCCACGTAGCGCAGGCCGTGGGCGATCATGATGTCGGTCAGGTCCTTGCGGTTCTGGATCTTGCCCTCGGCTGCCTTGCCGACCGGGCTCGTCGTCGTCCAGGCGCCCACCGGCGTGGCGCCGGAGCGCTGGAAGCCGGTGTTCATGTAGGCGCCGTTGTCGTAGCACACGTAGAGCATGTTGTGGCCACGCTCCATGGCGCCCGACAGCGACTGCAGGCCGATGTCGTAGGTGCCGCCGTCGCCGCCGAAGGCGATGAACTTGACGTTGTCTTCGAGCTTGCCCTGCTTCTTGAGCGAGCGGAAGGCCGTCTCGACGCCGGACAGGGTGGCGGCGGCGTTCTCGAAGGCGGTGTGGATGTAGCTGCCGGTCCACGAGGTGTAGGGGTAGATCGTGGTCGAGACCTCGAGGCAGCCGGTGGCGGCCGCCACGACGACCGGGTCCTCGGTGCCCATGAGCACCTGGCGCACCACGATCGGCGCGCCGCAGCCGGCGCACATGCGATGGCCGCCGGCCAGGCCGGAGCCCTTGGTCACGAGCTCGTGCCAGCGGTCGCGGGCCTGCTCGAAGACGTTGGTCTCCTTGATGGCGTCGGCCGGGCAGACGTCGACGCACTCGTGGCACATGATGCAGCGCGACTCGTCGTTGCGAAACGAGCGCAGCTCGCGCTCGTTCATGGTGAGCGCGCCGGTCGGGCAGACGGTCACGCAGCGCCCGCAGGTGATGCAGTCGGCAAGCTGCAGGGGCTCGCCGTAGGGCGTGTCGACGCGGATCGCGAAGCCGCGGCCCGAGAAGTCGTAGCAGGCCGGCCCGGCGACGTCGCGGCAGACCCGTACGCAGCGCCCGCAGGCGATGCAGCGGTCCATGTCGCGGTAGATGAAGGGGTGCTCGTGAGCCGCCTCGACCTGGCGCACGAGGGCGCCGCTCACGACGAGGTCGTTGTCGGTCACGTCGTACTCGACGCCCAGGCGCTGCAGCTCGCAGTCACCGTTCGACGGGCAGACGCACTGCAGGCAGCGGGCCGCCTCGGCCTTGGCCTGAGCGGCCGAGAAGCCCTTCTCGACCTCGTCGAAGCCGGCCGTGCGCTTGGCGACCGGCGCGGCCGGCATCTTGACGCGCGGCGTGGCCGCGGCGGCCGAGCCCATCTTGAGCCAGACGGGCGAGCGTTCGACGAGCCGGCGGCCGACCTCTGAGAGCCTGCCGGCGTCGTGGAGCTGCTCGAGGTAGGGCAGGCCGGCGTAGAGGGCGAGGTCGGCTTCGAGCTCGTCGAGGTCGTCGCCCCTGAGCCAGGCGTCGATCGCAAAGGCGGCGCGCTTGCCGGCCGCGACCGCGTGGATCGCCGACTTGGCGGCCGACACGGCGTCGCCGCCGGCGAAGACGCCGGGGGTCTGCGTGCGGCCGGTGAACGGGTCGGCTTCGAGGGTGCCCCAGGGCGTGAAGCCGAGCTCCTCGTCGGAGTCGCCCACGTCGGGGGTGTAGTCGTGGGCCACGATCACGCTCGTGGCCGGCACGACGAAGGCCGAGCCCCGCTCGGGGTGCAGCTTGCCGTCGGCGCCGGCGCTCACGGCGACGCACTCGACGCCGGTGCTCTTGCCGGCCTTGTCGGTCGCGACCTTGCGGGCCTCGGCCGAGTAGACGAACGCGACGCCTTCGTCGGTGGCGGCCGCGACGTCGCGGGTGCCGGCCGGCAGGGCGTCGGCCGCGTGGCGCGCCACCACGGTGACGCTCGCGGCGCCGAGACGCACGGCGCTGCGCGCCGCGTCGAGGGCCGTCTGGCCGTCGCCGATCACGACGACCGCCTTGCCCAGACGCGGCTTGCGGCCCTCGTGCAGGGTACGCAGGAACTCGAGGCCGTCGAGCGCGGCCTTGGCGCCCGCCAGGCGGGCGCTGCGGCCGCGCCAGGCGCCGACGCCCACAAAGACGGCGTCCATGCCGGCCTGCAGCAGGCCCTCGAGCGTGACCTCGCTGCCCAGGCCGACGCCGTCGACGAAGCGCACGCCGGCGTCCCACAGGGGCTCGAGCTCACGGTCGAGCACGGCCTCGGGCAGCCGGAACGGCGGCACGCTGTAGCGCAGCATGCCGCCCGGCTTGTCGTTGCGGTCGTAGACGGTCACGGCGTGGCCGGCGCGCGTGAGATACCAGGCGGCCGACAGGCCGGCCGGGCCGCCGCCGATCACGGCGACGCGCTTGCCGGTGGACGGGCCGGCCATGAGCTTGGCCGGGCTCTTGTCGCCGGCGGCGCGGTGCAGGGCGCAGATCGCGATCGGGTCGTCGACCTGGCCGCGGCGGCACTCGGGCTCGCAGTAGCGCGGGCAGACGCGGCCCAGCACGCCGGCGAAGGGCAGGTCGTCGGCGACGAGCGCCGAGGCGGCGGCGAAGTCGCCGTCGGCGATGCGCTCGAGGAACGCCGGGATGTCGATGTGCGTGGGGCAGGCGTTGCTGCAGGGCGCCTCGCAGTACGAGTCGTGGTCGGACAGGTACATCTTGAGGTAGCTCTCGCGCTTGGCCCGCACGCGTGGCGTCTCGGTGCGCACCACGAGGCCGTTGTCGACCCAGGTGGTGCAGGCCGCCTGCAGCTTGGACCAGCCCTCGATCTCGATCAGGCAGAGCCGGCAGGCGCCCCAGGGAGCCATGCCGTCGACGTTGCAGAGTGCCGGGATCTCGATACCGGCCCGCTTGGCCGCCTGCAGGACGGTCTCGCCCTTGGTGGCGGTGACCAGCGTGCCGTTGATGGTGAGCTTGACTTGGGTGTCGGTCGCGGTGGGACTCATTTCGACCTCCCTCCCACGGTGGCCAGCACGCCGGTCTCGACCGTGATGGCGTCGAAGTTGCAGACCTGGCGACAGGTGTCGCACTTGGTACAGAGTCTCTGGTCGATCTTCTGGAGCTTCTTGCGCTCGCCCTTGACCGCCTTGGTGGGGCAGGCCATGGTGCAGGCGTAGCAGCCCGTGCAGTTGTCGTTCACGGTGTAGCGGATGAGCGGCCGGCAGACCCTGGCCGGGCAGCGCTTGTCGACGACGTGGGCGACGTACTCGTCGCGGAAGTAGCGCAGCGTGGTGAGCACCGGGTTGGGGGCGCTGCCGCCGAGCTGGCAGAGCGAGCCCTCGATCACGTCCTCGGAGAGCTGCTCGAGACGGTCGAGGTCGTCGAGCGTGCCCTCGCCGGCGCAGATGCGCTCGAGGATCTCGAGCATGCGCTGGGTGCCCACGCGGCAGGGCACGCACTTGCCGCACGACTCCTGCGCCGTGAAGGCGAAGAAGTACTTGGCGAAGTCGACCATGCAGGTGGAGTCGTCGGTCACGACCATGCCGCCCGAGCCCATCATCGAGCCGTAGGCAGTGAGGCTCTCGAAGTCGATCGGCGTATCGAGCAGCTCGGCCGGCAGGCAGCCGCCCGAGGGGCCGCCGAGCTGCACGGCCTTGAACTCGCGGCCGGGCAGCATGCCGCCGCCGATGTCGAAGATCACCTCGCGCAGGGTGGTGCCCATCGGCACCTCGACCAGGCCGGAGTTTCGCACCTTGCCGGTGAGCGAGAAGATCTTGGTGCCCTTCGAGGTCGCGGTGCCCATCGCCGCGAAGGCCTTGGCGCCGTGGTTCACGATCCAGGGCACAGTGGCGTAGGTCTCGACGTTGTTCAGGCTGGTGGGCTGCTGGTAGAGGCCGTGGGCGACCGTGCGGATGTGCTTGCCGCGCGGCATGCCACGGTTGCCCTCGATGCTCGCCGTGAGGGCCGTGGACTCGCCGCAGACGAAGGCGCCCGCGCCCTGGTTGATGCGCAGGTCGAAGTCCCAGCCGGTGTTCAGGATGTCACTGCCGAGCAGGCCGCGCTCGCGCGCCTGCTCGAGGGCGTGACGCAGCCGGGCGACGGCCAGCGGGTACTCGTGACGCACGTAGATGTAGCCCTCGTCGGAGCTCATCGCGAAGGCCGCGATCAGCATGCCCTCGATCACCGAGTGCGGGTTGTCCTCGAGCACGGCGCGATCCATGAAGGCGCCGGGGTCGCCCTCGTCGCCGTTGCAGATGATGTAGTGCTTGTCGCCCGGGTTCTCGCGGCAGTAGCGCCACTTCTTGCCGGCCGGGAAGCCGGCGCCGCCGCGGCCGCGCAGGCCGGCCTGCTCGACCTCGTCGATGACGGCCACGGGGTCGTCGGCGGCGAGCACCTTGGCAAGCGCCGCGTAGCCGCCGCGCGCCAGGTAGTCGTCGATCGAGGTTGGGTCGATGAAGCCGTTGATGGCGCGCGCCACGCGGTGCTGGCGGGCGTAGAACGGCACCTCGCTCTCGAGCTCGATCGGCTGGTCGGTCGCCGGGTCGTGGTAGAGCAGACGCTCCACGACGCCGTCGCCGACGACGCTCGTCTCGACGATCGCCGCCATGTCGCGCGGCTTGAGGCGCGGGTAGAAGATGCCCTTCGGGTGCACGACGGCGATCGGGCCCTCCTGGCACAGGCCGTGGCAGCCGGTCTCGACGACGGTGACCGTGTCGGTCAGGCCGCGCCGCTCGAGCTCGGCGGCGAGGGCCGCGACGAGCTCGGCGCGGCCCGAGGCGTTGCAGGTAGTGCCGGCGCAGACGCGGATCTTGACCGTGCCCTCGCCGCCGGTCGTGTTCTCGGGCCGTAGCGCGGCCGCCAGGGCGGCCTCGACGCGCTTGGCCCGGGTGAGTGTCTTGGCAGTCTTGGCAGCCACCTCAGGCCTCCTTGCGGCGCAGCGTCGTGACGAGCTTGCGGGCGCTCGCCGGGGTCATGCGTCCGTGGGTCTCCTCGTCGCCGATGCGTACGGCCGGGGCCAGGGCGCAGGCGCCCACGCAGTTCACCGTCTGCAGCGTGAAGAGCATGTCGGGGGTGGTGCCGCCGACCTCGACCTCGAGCTCCTGCGAGAAGGCTTCGACGACGAGCGGCGCGCCGGCCACGTGGCAGGCCGTGCCCAGGCAGACGCTGATCACGTACTTGCCGACCGGCTCCAGGCGGAACTGGTTGTAGAAGCTGGCCACGCCGTAGACCTTCGAGAACGGCACCTTGAGCTCGGCCGCGATCTCTTCGAGGGCGCGGCGCGGCAGCCAGCCGAAGGTCTCCTGGGTGGTGTGCAGCGCCTCGATCAGGCCGGAGCCGTCGCGCAGCCTGGCGGCGACCGCGTCGAAGAGCTTCATGTCGATCTCGGGCAGCAGCATGCGCGGCGTCGGCTCCTCGCCGATCACGCAGGCCGAGCCCGCGCCGCAGCTCGCCCCCGGCGGCAGCGCGTTCAGGGCCGCCTCGCGGGCCGCCGCCGCGTCGAACGGCAGCTCGGGGTGCTCGGGGCAGTAGTCGATCTCGATGCAGTCGGTGGGACAGGCGCGCTCGCACAGCGTGCAGGCGTAGCAGCGCAGGGCGCCGTCGCGGTCGCGCACGAGGTCGAAGAGGCCGCGGCCGCGGGGCTTGCCGAGCAGCTCGCGCTTTTCGAAGTCGATGCCCTTGATCACCTCGTACAGGCTCGCGCCGGGCGCGGCGTCCTTGGGCTTGCCGTTGGTCCTGATCGCCATGGTCACACCTCGTCCTTGCGCAAGTTGAGGTAGCGCCGTCGGGTGTCGACCTTCTTGGCCGATCCCGCCTTGCGCAGCGCCGAGAACGCCTCTTCGATGTTGTCGGGGAAGATGTCGCGGCCGCCGAGGCCGTAGATGAAGGGCAGCACCTTGGGGTGCGGGTCGCAGTCGTAGAGCGCCGCGCGCACCTCGAGGAACAGCGGGCCGCCCTGGGCGCCGAACGACTCGGCGCGATCGAGCACGCCGACCACCTTGCAGCGGCTCAGCAGCTTGGCGTACTGGGCGGCGGGGAACGGGCGGAACAGCCGCACGCGGATCATGCCGGCCTTCACGCCCTGGTCGCGCAGCTTGTCGACGACCATGCGCGTGGCGCCGGCCGTGGAGCCGACCACCACGATGGCGAAGTCGGCGTCGTCCATGCGGTACGGGTCGAGCAGGTCGTAGCGGCGGCCCGACAGGGCGGCGTACTCGCGGTCGATCTCGTCGACCACCTTGAGGGCACGGTCCATGGCCGCCTGCTGGGCCGACTTGTGCTCGAAGAACCAGCCGTGCAGGCCGTCGAACGGGCCGACCGTGACCGGGTGCGCGGTGTCGAGCATCGGGTTGATCGCCTTGAAGGGCCCGATGAAGTCTTGCACCTGCTCGGTCTCGAGCTCCTGGAGCGGGCCGATGGCGCCGCTCACGATGAAGCCGTCGGTCATGGTCATGACGGGCGTGCGGACGTCGGGATGCTCGGCGATGCGCACCGCCATGAGGTGGTTGTCGTAGGCCTCCTGGTGGGCCTCGCCGTAGAGCTGGACCCAGCCGGTGTCGCGCGCGCCCATGGAGTCGGAGTGATCGCAGTGGATGTTGATCGGCCCCGACAGGGCACGGTTGACGTTGGCCATGACGATCGGCAGGCGGTAGCCCGAGGCGACGTGCAGGAGCTCCCACATGAGGGCGAGGCCCTGCGAGCTCGTCGCCGTCATGGTGCGGGCGCCGCCGGCGGCGGAGCCGATGGCCGCGCTCATCGCCGAGTGCTCGCTCTCGACCGTGACGAACTCGGTGTCGACCTTTCCGTCGGCGACGTACTGGGCGAAGATCTGCACGATCTCGGTCTGCGGCGTGATGGGGTAGGCGGCCACGACGTCGGGGTTGACCTGGCGCATCGCTTCGGCGACGGCCTCGTTGCCGGTGACCGCGAGGATGGGTGCGACGGTAGCCACGGCTACTCCTTCTCCTCGACGCTCATGGTGATCGCACCAGCCGGGCACTCGGCGGCACAGATGCCGCAGCCCTTGCAGTGCTTGAGATCGACGCCCGTCGCCACGTCGTTCTCGATCAGGATCGAGGCGTCGGGGCAGTAGAAGTAGCAGAGCATGCAGCCGGTGCACTTGGCGGGGTCGATGGTCGGCACGTTGGTGCGCCAGCCGCCGGTCTCGTTCTCGACCGAGTTGCCGGCGGTCGGGATGGTGGCGCCGAGCTCGTGGCGGCTCGCGCCCCAGTCGTCGATGCCCTCGATGTCCCAGTGCTTGGCCTTGGGCTTGGCGGCGCGCGGCGGGCGCGCGCCGGCCGCGGCGGGCTTCTTCTGAGTGGCGCTCTTCTTTTGTGGCGTCATTCGCCCTGGACCTCCTCGTAGGCACGCGTCAGGGCGGCCACGTTGCCCTCGACCACCTTGGGCGGGAACTTCTTGCCGAACTCGGCGCGCATGAACGAGACCACGCTCTCGAGCGGGAACAGGCCGGCGATGCGCACCAGGGCGCCGACCATCGGCGTGTTGGGGATCGCCCGGCCGATCGTCTCGACGGCGATCTTGGTAGCCGCCACCGTGTAGAGCTTGCGACCCTGCATGTGCGCCTTGGCGCGCAGCGCCGCCGGCGGCAGGTCGCTGTTGATCAGCACGATGGCGTCGTCGGGCGCGCCCTTGGTGACGTCGACGATGGTGAGCAGCGACGGATCGAGCACGGCGACGATGCCGGGGTGCTCGACGCCCGAGAAGATCTGGATGGGCTCGTCGCTGATGCGCGTGAAGGCGACGATCGGCGCGCCCGAGCGTTCGGGACCGTACTCGGGGAACGCCTGAAAGTGTTTCTGCTGGCCCAGGGCGACCTCGGCGACCATCTTGGCCGCGGTCACCGCGCCCTGGCCGCCGCGGCCGTGCCACCGGATCTCGGTCAGAGCCACTTCGTGCTTTGCCTTGCTGGTCGCCGTCTTCACGTCGTCCTCCGCGGTCGTTCAGGCCGTGTCGTGTCGCATCTCGCGCCGTCCCGTGAACGCCCGCCCGAGCGTGAGCTCGTCGGCGTACTCGAGATCGCCGCCGACCGGCAGGCCGCTCGCCAGGCGCGACACGCGCACGCCGGGCGGCAGCAGGTCGGCGATGTAGAGCGCCGTCGCCTCGCCGGTCATCGTCGGGTTGGTGGCGACGATGACCTCGTCGACACCCGCCGCGACGCGTTCGGTCAGCTCGGCCAGGTGCAGGTCGCCGGGGTCGACCCCGTCGAGCGGCGACAGCGCCCCGCCGAGCACGTGGTACAGGCCGCGATACTCGCGGGTGCGCTCGATCGGGATGATGTCGGCCGGCTGCTCGACCACGCAGAGCAGCGACTGGTCACGACGCGCGTCGGCGCAGATCGTGCAGAGCTCGCCCTCGGCCAGGTTGAAGCAGCGCCTGCAGAAGCCGATCTTCTCCTTGACCTCGGTGATGGCCGTGGCCAGGGGGAGGATCTCTTCGGGCCGGGTCTTGAGGATGTGGAACGCGAGCCGCTGCGCTGTGCGGGGGCCGATGCCGGGGAGCTTGGACAGCTCCGTGATCAGGCGCTCAACCGCAGGTGAATACAACGATGGTCACTCCTAGCAGCACAGACGGTCCCGTCGTCGTTGGGACAATGTGGCGCACCGCCGGCCCAAAACACGGGAGGCGCCAACACGCAATCTTACAGAGGCCCATCACGGTGGGCAACAGGCCTCGCATGGGCGGTCCGTCGCTTACCTTAGCGGAGCAAAAGCGTCCGCTATCGCAAGGATAGCCAACCGCGTGGCGGCCTTCAATGGCCGCCGGGCGGTTGGCGGCCGCGGCGCGGCCCGCGATCGGCTTGCCGAAAGGGCGCGGGGCCGCCGGTGTCGGGCGGGTGCGCGGCCTAGAACAGGCCCGGGATGTTGGGCAGGTCGACGCCCGACGTCGCGCCGCCCAGCTTCTGCTGGGCGAGCGCCTGAGCGGCGCGCAGCGCCTCGTTGGTGGCGGCGGTGACCAGGTCCTGCAGCATCTCGACGTCGTCGGGGTCGACGGCGGCGGGGTCGATGCGCACCTCACGCACCTCGAGGCTGCCCGTCACGACGACCGTGACCGTGCCGCCCCCGGCGCTCGCTTCGACGGTCTCCTGGGCGAGCTCCTCCTGGGCCTTGGCCATGGCCTTCTGCATGTCCTGGACCTGGCGGAGCATCTTCTGGTACTGCGGGTTCATGAAGGCGTCTCTCCTTAGTCGTCGTCGTGGAGGTCGCTCGCCTCGAGCTCGCGCTTGGCGAGCGCGATGCGTTGGGCGATGGTGAGGCCCGGGTCGGACGGCGCGGCCTGCGGCTGCGCCGGAGCGTCGGGCCCGCTTGCGAGCTCGTACTCGAGCTGCGGCGTGTCGCCCGTCGTGCGCACGATGATGGCGGCCAGCAGCTCGCGGTTGTCGGGGGTGGAGGCCTTGCCGTAGGCGAGGCTCGAGGGCAGGGTCACGATCAGGCGCTCGCCGTCGGCGTGCACGCGCGCGTCCTTGAGCACGGCGAACAGCGCCACGCTCTGCGCCTCGGCCTGCTGCAGCACGAGCTGCCAGGCGCGCTTGACGCGACCGGCGCCGCCTTCGGCCTCGGCTGCGGGCGCCGCCGCGGGCTCGCCGGCCGGCGGCTGCTCGGCCGGCGCTTCAGGGGCCGGCCCGGCGCCGCCTTCGGCCTCGGCTGCGGGCGCCGCGGCCGCGGCCTGCGCCGCAGCGGGTGCGGGTACGGCCGGCGTCGCGCCGGTCTCGGCCGCCGCCGCCGCCTTGGCCGGCGCCGGGGGCGCCGCCGCGGCGGCCGCCGAGCGGGCGAGCGAGGCCGCGGCCGCCGGCTGGGCGCCGGCTCGCGCGGCGGGCGTCTCGGCCGCGCGACTCGTGGCGCCGCCGGCCGGCCGGGTCATGGGCACGCTGCCCGATTCGAGGCGCCGCAGACGCTCCTCGAGGGCGTCGGGCGAGTGGTCGACCTCGGGCCGGGCCGCCTTGACGAGCGCCATCTCGAGCTGCAGGCGCGGGTCGAGCCCGCCGCGGATCTCGGTCTGGGCGTTGCCCAGCAGCTCGATCAGGCGCAGCAGCTCGCGGCCGCTCAACTGATGGGCCTGGCGGCCGAGCCGGTCGAGGAGCTGCTCGTCGATCTCGAGGTTCTGCGAGAGGGCGACCAGCGTGGCGGGGTCGTCGGCCACGTCGCTCAGGTACTGGACGAGGAAGATCTGGCGCAGATGGCGCAGCAGGTCGTGGATGAACTGCGGGTAGCTCGTGCCGCGCTCGGCCAGGCGCTGCACGAAGAGCAGCACGCCGGCCGGGTCGCGCTCGATCACGATGTCGACGATCTCGAAGAGCACCTCGCTGTCGATCACACCGAGCACGTCGAGCACCTCGCGCGACGTGATGGCGACGCCGCCGAAGTACGTGGCGAGCTTCTCGAGCGTGCCGATCGCATCGCGAAAGCCGCCCTCGGCGTGGCGGGAGATCTCGAGCACGGCCGGCTCGTCGACGTCGATCTTCTCGCTGGCCGCGATCTGGCTCAGCACCATGGCGATGTCGTGCACGCGCGGGCGGCGAAAGTCGAAGCGCTGGCAGCGCGACAGGATGGTCGCCGGTATCTTGTGGACCTCGGTCGTGGCGAGCACGAAGACGACGTGCGGCGGCGGCTCTTCGAGGGTCTTGAGGAGGGCGTTGAAGGCCTCCTTGGTGAGCATGTGGGCCTCGTCTACGATGTAGACCTTGGAGCGGCCCTGGACCGGCGCGTAGCCGACCTTGTCGCGCAGCTCGCGGATGTCGTCGATGCCGCGGTTTGAGGCGGCGTCCATCTCGATCACGTCGAGCGCCGTCGAGGCGGCGATGGCGCGGCAGCTCTCGCACACGCCGCAGGGCGTGACGGTCGGCGCCGTGACCGGGTGCTCGGGATCGGCGCCGGTGCAGTTGAGCGCCTTGGCGAGGATCTTGGCCATGCTCGTCTTGCCGGTGCCGCGCGAGCCGGCGAACACGTAGGCGTGCGCCACCGCGCCGCTGCTCACGGCGTTGCGCAGCGTCTGCGAGACGTGGTCCTGGCCGGCGATCTCGGCGAAGGTCTGCGGCCGGTATTTGCGGTAGAGAGAGAGCTCCATGGGCGCGCCTAGTGTACCCGGAGGGGGCCAAGCGGTGAAAGAAGCGGCGCGGTGACGACCGGGTCAGGTCGCGGGCCGCTGCCAGTCGGCGATCGCCGGCGAGAAGTCGAGCTGGTGCGCGGGGATGCCGCACTCGAGCCCGTGCGCCACGACGGCGTCGTACTGCTCGGGGCGGTCGCGCTCGACGACGAAGACCTTGCCGGGGAACACGACGTAGTGCTGGCGCTCGCCCTTGAAGTCGGCGTACCAGTGGCCCGGCAGCAAGGCGCCGCTCAGGAGCTCGGCGACGGCCGCCGCCTCGTCGTCGGCGACCGCGATCGTGTGCAGGGTCCAGCGCGTCAGCCAGGGCGTGCGATGCCCGGCGGTGACGGGCTCGATCTTCGTCGCCACGACGCGCAGGCGGCGCAGCACGCCGGGATCGGCCAGGCTCTCCTCGATGACGACGCCTGTGAAGCTCATGCGGCCTCCGCCAGACGATCCGCGCGCGCAAGGATCAAAAAGCGGCCGCGCACCCGCCGTCGAAGCTCATCCTCCGGACGCCTTTGCCGGGCGCAAGCTCCGGCCAGGAGAACCCACGGCACATGGGAGCGCCTACTTACCGCTGCTTCCTCCCGGACCTGACGGGGTTCGCAGGTTCCCATTGCGTGGGGCCCGGCCATCGACGCCGCGCATCGGCCGACTGCTCCGCGGGACGGCCCCTCGGGCGGGGATTCAGCCCCGCTGTAGCGGATTGCGGGTACAGGGCACCGCTGGCTCCCCGCCTAGCGCGGCCATCAGCGAGTCTACCCGCGGCCCCCGGGGGGCGCAACGTGAGGGGGGCCTCGGCACGGCGCGCTACGCCCGGCCGGCCGTCAGGCCGACGCCGCGCCGGCCGCCGCCTCGTCACTCGGACCGCCGACTCCGGCCGCCGCGTCCCGGTCGGCGACGGCCCGGTCGGCCATGCTCCAGGCGGCCTCGACGGCGGCGGCCACCGCCGGTGCGTGGGTGACGTGCAGCGCGTGGCCGCCGTCGCCGACGACGATCAGGCGCGAGTGGCGCAGGCGCCGGTGGAAGGCCTCGGACTCGGCCGCCGGCGCGATCCGGTCGTAGGCGCCGACCACGACGACGAAGGGCACGTCGAGCGCGCCGTAGCCGCCGGCCAGCGTGCGCAGGTCGGCGGACGCGCGCTCGAGGTCTTCGGCGGCGTGGCGAAAGGGCCCCGGACGCAGCGCCACCGCCAGGGCGGCGCCCGCGTACGCTTGCGGCAGCGGCTGCGGCGAGCAGGCCAGGGCGAGCAGTTCGTGGCCGACGGGGTAGGCAATCGGCACGAGCAGGGTGCCGGCGACCAGGCGGCCGAGCAGCGGCAGGCGCAGCAGGCGCGCCAGGCGCGCGACCGGCAGGCGATAGGGCATGACGTGGCCGCCGACGGTGACCACGGCGGCCACGTCGTCGGGGTAGAGCTCGGCCCAGGCTACCGCCACCGCGGCGCCCAGCGAGTACCCTACGATCAGGGGTCGCTCGACGCCGAGACGGCGGATCGCCTCGTGCAGCAGGTAGGCCTGACCGATCGGTGTCTGACCCTCGCCCGGCGGGGCCGTGCTGTAGCCGTTGCCGGGACGGTCGAAGGCGATCACCCGGAAGCGCGCCGACAGCAGGGCGGCCAGCGCGTCGTAGTCGTAGGTCGAGCCGAGCAGGCCGTGCACCAGCACGACCGGCCGGCCTGCTCCCGTGACCGTGTAGCGCAGCTCGACGCCGTCGACGGTGACCGCGCCGGCCGGTCGTGGGTAGCGCCGTTCGGCGCGGCGCACGAGCGCGCGCGTGAGCGCCGCCGCCGCGAGTAGCGACGCGACGGCGGGCGCGCCGATAGCGGTGATTCCCCGACGACGATTCACGCGGCCCCTATTCTGCCCGCGGGACAATGGTGGCACGCCAGCCGCCGGCGGTGCCCCCGTCTCGTCGGGTGCGCAGTCGGCGAACGGCGCTGCGCTACACGCGCAGCACCGCCTGGCGGATCTCGGGGTCGTCGGAGGGCCTGATGTCGAAGCCGAGCGACTCGGCGAAGCGCAGCATGCCCGAGTTATTGGCCAGCACGTGGCCGTAGATCTCGCGCACGTACTGGTCACGGGCGGCCTCGATCAGAGCCGTCATCAGGCGGCTGCCCAGACCCTTGCGCTGATAGCTGTCGCGCACGACGATGGCGAACTCGCCCTCTTCGGCATTGGCCGTCTCGATCGTGAGGCGCGCCACGCCGAGCATCTGCCGCTTGCGGCCCTTGCCGCCGATCGCGGCGATCGCGATCTCGCGGTCGTAGTCGATGTGGCAGTAGCGCACCAGCATCGTCTTGGTGATCTCCTTGACCGGCCCGAAGAAGCGGTACTCGGCGGTGGCGTCGGACAGCGACCCGATCATCTCACGCCAGAGCTCTTCGTCTTCGGGACGGATCGCGCGCAGCTCGACCTTCTCCTGGCCCAGGTTGATCTGCCAGTCGTACTTGGTCGGGTACATCGAGATGATCAGGTGCGAGCCGGCCTGGGCGATCTTGCGCACGTCGCGGGGCTCGATCATGATGCGCGCGTCGAGCGCTGCCATGCCGTCGGGCCGCACCTGCAGCGGGTTCACGTCCATCTCGACGATCTCGGGGAAGTCGACCAGCAGGTAGCTCACCTTGACGAGCGCCTGCTCGAGCGCCTCCATGTCGACCGGCGTGCCGCCGCGATAGCCGCGCAGCAGCTGCGACACCTTGGTGTCGTTGATCATGGTCTTGGCCAGGGCCTGATTGAGCGGCGGGAAGTCGACCGCGACGTCGCGGTAGAGCTCGACGCCGGTGCCGCCCATGCCGAACATGAGGGCCGGTCCGAACGTGCGGTCCTTGCGCGAGCCGATGATCACCTCGTAGCCGCCGCGCGACATGGCCTGGACGGTCACGCCCATGAGCTTGGCCTCGGGCTTCGCCGCGTGCACGCGCTCCGTGATCTTGCTGAACTGCTTGGCCGCTTCGGGCGCCGACCGCACGTTGAGCGCGATGCCGCCGACGTCGGACTTGTGCGTGATGTCGTGCGAGAGGATCTTGATGGCGACCGGGAAGCCGATCTGCTCGGCCAGCTTCGCGCATTCCTCGGGACTCGTCGCCAGCACGGTCTTGACCACCGGCAGGCCGTAGGCCTCGAGCACGTCCTTGGCCTCGATCTCGGTGAGCGTCGAACGCTGCTGCCGGGCGACCTCGACGAAGATGCCCTTGACCTTGTCGCGGTCGGGGTTGAACTGCGGCAGGATGTCGGTCGGCGTCTCGTAGAGGACCTGCAGGCTCTTGGTGTACTGGTACATGTACAGGTAGGCGCGCACCGCGTCCTCGGGCGCGTCGAAGGTCGGCACGTGGGCCGAACGGAACGCCGCGATACCTTCGGCCACCTTGATCTCGCCCATGAACGAGGTGAGCAGCGGCTTGCGCGGGTGGCGCCGAGCGACCTCGATCAGCGCCTCGGCGGTCTGGGTCGGGTAGCTCATCGCCTGCGGCGTGAGGATGGCGAGCACGCCGTCGCAGTTCGGGTCGTCCATGAGGGCGGCGGCGGCCGTCGCGTAGCGCTCGGCGTCGGCGTCGCCGCCGACGTCGACCGGGTTGCCGCGGGCCGCGAACGACGGCAGGCACTCCTTGAGCTTGGCGTCGGTCTCGGGCCGCAGCTCGGCGAGCTCGCCGCCCAGCGACAGCAGGCGGTCGGTCGCCATCACGCCGGGGCCGCCGGCGTTGGTGACGATACCGAGCGCAGGACCGCGCGGGCTCGAGACGCGCGACAGCGCCTCGCTCGCGTCGAACAGGTCCTGGATCTCGTCGACGCGCACCACGCCGGCGCGGCGGAAGGCCGCGCTGTAGAGCGTGTCGTCGCCGGCGATGGCGCCGGTGTGCGAGGCGGCCGCCATGGCGGCGCGCGCGCTGCGCCCCGACTTGACCACGATGATCGGCTTGGTCTTGGCGAAGTGGCGCGCGGCGCTCATGAACTTGCGGGCGTCGGGCAGCGCCTCGACGTAGAGGATGATCGAGTTGGTCTGCGGGTCGGCGCCGAAGTAGTCGATGAGGTCGCCGAAGTCGACGTCGCACATGGAACCGACCGACACGAAGGCCGAGAAGCCGACCTTGTTGGCGGTCGCCCAGTCGAGGATGGCCGTACCGAGCGCGCCCGACTGGCTGATGAAGGCGACGCGGCCGGCTTCGGGCATGACGTGGGCGAAGGTCGCGTTCAGGTGGCGCCCGGGCCGCACGTAGCCGAGGCAGTTCGGGCCGACGAGGCGCAGCCCGTAGGATTCGGCGATGCTCAGCACCTGCTCTTCGAGCTTCTTGCCCTGGGCGCCGATCTCCTTGAAGCCCGACGAGACGATGACGGCGCCCGACACGCCGGCCTCGCCGCACTCGCGCACCACGTCGGGCACGGTCTTGGCCGGCACGGCGATGATGGCGAGGTCGATCTTGCGCGGCACCTGCGAGATGGTCGGGTAGGCCTGGATGCCCTGCACCGACATCGCGGTGCGGTTGACCGGGTAGACGACGCCCTCGTACTCGGCGCCGATCAGGTTGCGCAGCAGGATGTAGCCCACCGACCCCTTGGTGTTGGAGGCGCCGATCACCGCCACCGACTTGGGGTCGAACAGCTTGTCGAGGTTGCGTGTGCTCATCAGTCGTCCCTCGGTGCGCGTGTCATCTCACTCCACTTCGGCCGTCCGCGACGTCGCCGGGGTGGGCCGGGCGCGCGTCGGGCTCCTGTGGAGGAGGTGGCCCGACTCGGGCCGCGCGGTCGCCCCGTGCGTCAGAAGCAATGCCGATAGTGTACACCCCGGTCACTCGGCGCCCGACCCGGCGCGCCGCCGGGCGGCGCGCCGGGTCGGGCGGCCTTGGACAGGATGGCCAAAGCGAAAGGGGCGGGCGGCCGCAAGGCCGCCCGCCCCTCTTTGCGCGGTGCGTGCTGGTGCTGGACGCCGGTGTTTACTGGCGGCCCGCCTTGAGGTCCTCGACCACGGCCGGGTCGGCCAGGGTGGAGGTGTCGCCCAGGGCGTCGAACTCGCCCTCGGCGATCTTGCGCAAGATGCGGCGCATGATCTTGCCGGAGCGGGTCTTGGGCAGGCCGGTGTCGGCGAACTGCATCTTGTCGGGGGTCGCGATCGGGCCCACGACCTTGCGGACGTGGCCGGCGAGCTCCTTGCGCAGCTCGTCGCTCGGCTCGACGCCCTCGATCAGCGTGACGTACGTGTAGATGCCGGTGCCCTTGATCTCGTGCGGGTAACCGACCACGGCGGCCTCGGAGACGGCCGGATGGCTGACCAGAGCGGACTCGACGTCGGCGGTGCCGATGCGGTGGCCGGACACGTTCAGCACGTCGTCGATGCGACCCTTGAGCCAGTGGTCACCGTCGGCGTCGATCTCGCAGCCGTCACCGGTGTTGTAGAGGCCCTTGTACATCGTGAAGTAGACCTCTTTGAAGCGCTTGCCGTTCTCGTCGCCCCACGTGCCGCGGATCATGCCGGGCCACGGGCGCGAGATGCAGAGCTGACCCTGCTCGCCGACCTCGGCCTCTTCGCCGTTGTCCTTCATGACGACGGTCTTGACGCCGAAGAAGGGCTTGCCGGCCGAGCCGGGCTTGAGCGCCGAGGCGCCCGGCAGCGGCGTGACCATGAGGCCGCCGGTCTCGGTCTGCCACCAGGTGTCGCACAGCGGGATGCGGCCCTTGCCGACCTTCTCGTAGTACCAGAGCCACGACTCGGCGTCGATCGGCTCGCCGACCGAGCCCAGCACGCGCAGCGAGGGCATGTCGTGCTTCTCGGCCCAGCTCGCGTCCTGGCCCTTGAGCGAACGGATCACGGTGGGGGCGGTGTAGACGGTCGTCGCGTTGTGCTTCTCGACGACCTCCCAGTAGCGGTCGGGGTTCGGCGAGGTCGGCAGCCCCTCGAAGAGGATGCTCGACACGCCGTTGCTGAGCGGCCCGTAGACGATGAAGCTGTGGCCGGTGATCCAGCCGATGTCGGCCGTGCAGAAGTGGATGTCGTCCTCGTGCAGGTTGAAGACGTACTTGGCCGTGTCGTGCACGTAGACGAGGTAGCCGCCGGTGCTGTGCAGGACGCCCTTCGGCGTGCCCGTCGAGCCCGAGGTATAGAGGATGAAGAGCGGATGCTCGGAGTCGACCGGCACGGGCGGGCAGTCGGTCGTGATGTCGGGAGCGGCCATCTCGTCGTGGTACCAGAGGTCGCGGCCCTCGGTCATGGGCACGTCGCCGTCGACACGCTTGATGACGACGACCTTCTCGACCGTGGTCTCGCCGGCGATCGCGACGTCGGCGTTGGTCTTGCTGGCGGTCGTCTTGGTGCCGCGGTAGCCCTTGTCGGCGCAGACCAGGATCTTGGCGCCGCAGTTGTCGATGCGGGCCTTCAGGGCCTCGGCCGAGAAGCCGCCGAACACCATCATGTGGATGGCGCCGATGCGCGCGCAGGCCAGCATGACGACCGGCAGCTCGGCGATCATCGGCAGGTAGAGAGCGACGCGGTCGCCCTTCTTGACGCCGTGCTTCTTGAGCACGTTGGCGAACTTGCTGACCTCGTCTTTGAGCTGGGCGTAGGTGTAGACCTTGTTGTCGCCGGGGTCGCCCTCGAAGATGATGGCCGGCTTGTCGCCCCTGCCCGCCTCGACCCAGCGGTCGACGCAGTTATACGAGGCGTTCAGCTCGGCGCCGAGGAAGTACTTGATCGACGGCACGGGCTCGAACTGCCACTCAACGACCTTGTCCCACTTCTTGGTCCAGTCGATCTCGGCGGCGCGCTCGGCCCAGAAGCCGTCCGGATCGTTGATGGAGCGCTCGTACATGGCCTTGTACTCGGCCTCGCTCTTGATCCAGGCGCTCGCAGACCATTCGGGCTTGGGCTGGATAACGACGTGTTCTCCGGTCTCCGTTGCCACCCTCTCCACCTCCGTAGGGGTTGTTTCTCGCCGTGTGCGGGCCACCTTGCGGGCGCCCGGTCTGGGTATACGTGCGGAAGCTCCTGACCGGCGCCGGCGCGCGCCCCGTAACTACGGCCCCGCGCGAGGAGCCGGCGCGGGCCAACACGGCACTTTATTATCCTCGCAACGGTCGCGCAACCGACAAACGGTCCAAGAGACGCGTCGGGGCCGTCCGCGGCGTCGATACGCGAGCCTGCGCCGTCACGAACAGACGTTCGTTGTCTGACCCGACGACGGGGGTGCACCGCTGCCGCGGCGGGGGCGGTGCCGCTCGCGGCACCGCCCCCGCCGCGGCAGCGGTGCCGCGAGCAGATGGGTGACGGGAGACCGCTCGGCGAGCCTGAGCGGGGGCCGATAGACGAACGTGAGTTCGTTTCGGTCGTCCGGGTCGACGGCCGGCTCGGAGTCGGCCGAGATCCGGCCCGGCGCGACCGCCCTAGGCCGTGAGCGCAAGCGCCTCAGCCGAACGCCGGGGGGTAGTCGAGCAGTCGCGGCAGCGGCGCCGGCGCGCCGGCGCCGGGCCGCACCATGAAGTGGCCGAGCGGCACGTCGAAGCGCGAGGTCACGCCGTAGGGCTCGGCCGGCTCGAAGCCGAACAGGCCGTAGAAGGCCGGCGCGCCGATCACGAAGACCGGCAGGCCGGGGCCGGCCAGGGCGAGGCAGGCCTGCACGAGCGCGCTGCCGATGCCGCGCCGCTGCCGGTCGGGCACGACGGCGACCGGCGCCAGGGCGAGCGCCGGCCAGGAGCCGCCGCGCGCGACGAGCGCGGCGCGGCTCAGCATGGCGTGACCGACGACCTCGCCCGCGGCGCGCGCCACGAGCGAGACCCGCACGCGCCCCTCGCGCTCGAGGCGCTCCACGAGGCGGGCCTCGAGGTCGTGGCCGAAGGCGGCGCGCACCGCGCGCCGGATCGCCGGCAGATCGGCGGCCAGGGCCGCGCAGAGCGTGACGTCGGCGGGCGGCACGGCGAGTGCCGGCAGCAGACGATGCTCGCCGGGGTGAGACACACGGTTGGGGCTCGTCTCGATCACAGGGAGCGGCAGTCCTGTCCTGATCGCCTGCGAGGTCACCACAGATTCTACGCCGACCCGACCGGCTACGCCGCTCCGTATGGACGGGCCGGTACTACCGGTGTAGCGCCCGGCCGTGCAGGATCGCCCGCCGTCGTCAGGCCGCCAGGATGGCCCGCCGGTGGCGCTGCACGTCGCGGCACATGCAGACGTTGAGCCCCGTGCCGCCCGGGGGCTCCAGGCCGGAGCGCTCGTAGATCCGGGCAAGGCCGCGCTTGATGCGCCGCAAGTAGGCGAGGTCGGGCGCCCGCATCGAGCCGAGCACGGGTCGACCGAACGGGATCCAGACCGACGCGATCGGCACGATCCCACGGGCGGCGAGATACTCGGCGCCCTCGAGGCAACTCTCCGCGGATTCGAGCCCGACGATGAAATTGCTGCAGGCCGCGCCCGCGCCGTGGGTCGCCGCGACGTACTCGAGGCACTCGAGATGGCGGGCGCGGTCGACCGCTTTCGCCTTGCCCGGCATCACCGCGCGCGCGAGCTCTTCGTCCCAGATCTCGAAGCTCATCGAGACGCGGTCGGCGCCGGCGGCGAAGATCGGCTCGAGGGACCGCGGATCGCGCGGCGGCGTCGCGTAGACGACGATCTCGCCGCTCAGGTTCTCGCGGCCGACGCGCCGGTCGATCGCCTCGAGATACCCCCTGATGAGCCGGTACTCGGCTTCCGTGTCGTAGGTCGAGCCGCCGGTGATCTGGACGCTGGTCACGTTCCCTTCGTGGTGCAGCGCGAAGTCGACGATCTCGGCCGCGTCCTCGGGCGTGGGGAACGTCGGCAGGGGCCGCCCTCTCCGGGCGAGACTGGCGAAGACGCCGCCCGAGTAGCAGTACTGGCAGGGCTCACCCGCACAGGCGTAGGCGCACGGCCACAGGCACTGGAACGAGACCCAATCGCGGCCCTGGAGCACGGCGTTGCCGCGAAACGGCAGGCCGCTGCCCGTGCATCGATCGTAGAAGGCCGACCGTGGCGGGAAGCTCACCTCGCTCACCGGGTGTCCTTCGTAGCGGAGCTCCGCACGGCCGGCCGGCGCCAGGCCCAGGCTGAAGGGCGTCGTGAGCTGCCGGAGGTAGCGGAGCTGACGCAGCAGGTCCCAGGAGATCGCCGACCGCACGTAGCTCATGTGGAGGGCGAGGTCGGTGAGCTGGACGATGGTCCCGTCCGGCAGGATCAGGCAGTTGCAGGTGAGCGGGTCCGGCGAGAGCCGGGCACTCGCGGAGAGCCGGCGGTAGACCTCGCCGTCGACCCGTACGCCGCGACTGACGAGGAGCGCCTTGAGGTCGATCGAATCGACCTCCTCGTCGCCGACGCGGTAGTGCCGGATCGCGCCGTCGAGGTTCACGGCGCGCTCGCTGCGCTCAGCAGCAGCATCCGCCCTGGTGCGCCGCTGCGGGGCCTCTCGGTGTGCCGCAGGCGAAGAGCCCGAAGTGGCGCAGCGGCGGCGTCACGTCGAAATGGCGCGCGAGCCGTGTCTGGCTCAGCATGCGGGCCGTGTTGCGGCAGACGGGCGCCGGCCGGCCGGCCTCGAACACGTGGTGGTCGTCGAGCTCGTAACGGGCCGGCAGCCCCGCGATCGTGCCGCGGTAGGTCGCCACCTGGCCGTAGTCCTCGCAGCGCCGGTCGAGCGGCTCGACGAACCTGAAGGCGCGCACGACGACGGAGAAGAACGTGATCGGCTCCCCGGCCACGTCGGTGGCCGTGACCGACCGCTGCAGGACGCGAGGATCGCCGAAGCCGGCGTCGCGCATGACGTCGAAGAGATCGTGCTCGTAGAGCGCGCCGCCGAGGCACTCGGCCACCAGCACGGGGTCGGCGGCGATGGGCTCCGGCACGCGCCGGTCGGCGACGACGTCGGCGAAGTACAGCTCGCCGCCGTCCTTGAGCACGCGAAACGCCGTGGCGAACACCTCGTCCTTGGCGGGAGAGAGGTTGATGACGCAGTCCGAGATGATGAGGTCGACAGAGGCGTCCGCGATGGGCGCGGCGGTCTCGATGTAGCCTTCGTGGAACTCGACGTTGGCCCGGTCGAAGCCGAACGCCGCCGTGACCGGGGCGACGTTGCGGCGCGCGACGTCGAGCAGCTCCGTCGTCATGTCGAGGCCCTGCACGCGGCCCCGCGGCCCGACCTTGTGGGCGGCCACGAAACAGTCGAGGCCGGCCCCGCAGCCCAGGTCGAGCACGGAGAGGCCGGCGAGCTCGTCGTCGGGCAACGGACAGCCGCAACCGTAGTGCCGATCGAGCACTTCGCGCGGCAGCAGAGCGGCGACCGCGTCGTTGCGCCGGGGGGTCTCGGTCGAGCAGCAGACGCTGTGCTGCAGGTCGTCCCGCGAGCCGACCACGGAGCCGTAGTACGCGCGCAGCCGCGCGTGCTGATCGGCATGAGTGTCGACGCTGCTTGCCGGATGCTCGCTCGTCACGCCACGTCCTTCCGGGTGTCGCGCGTCGCGCGTCGGGTGGCGAGTGGTGGGCAATGTTGGATTTGAACCAACGACCTCCTGCGTGTGAAGCAGGCGCTCTCCCCCTGAGCTAATTGCCCGTGGCTGGTGAGATTACCACGTCCGCCGGGAGCGTGCAGCCGCGGCGTTCGACCGGTGACATCGAGCGCCGGCGCCGCTAGCCCAGGCGCAGCGTCACGACCTGCAGGTCGTCGCGTAGCTGGCCGGCGAAACCGACGACGGCGGCCAGGATGCCGTCGGCCAGATCCTGAGCGGAGCCGCCACGCAGGGCGGCGACCGCGTCGAGCAGGCGCGCCTCGCCGAACTGTTCGGTGTCGCGGCGCGCCTCGAGCGCGCCGTCGGTGTACAGCACCAGGTAGTCGTCGCCGGTCAGCGCGACGCGGGTCGTGGCGTAGTCGTGCGCGAACGAGCCGAGCGGCGGGCCGTAAGTCACCTCGAGCGGCCGGCATGACGCCGGCGACAGATGGATCGGAGCGGGGTGCCCGGCGCTCGCGCAGAGCAGGAGCCCGGCACGCTGATCGAGCACGCCGAAGAAGGCGGTGACGTGGGGCTCGTCGGGCGCGTAGCGCAGCAGCGCCTCGCTCGTCTTGCGCAGCACGAAGGGCGGCGCCGCGTCGATCGTCGCGAAGGCGCGTACGGTGCTGCGCACGGTCTCGGTGAGGCCGGCTGCGCGCACACCTTTGCCGGCCACGTCGCCGATCAGGATGGCGATCGTGCCGTCGGGCAGCAGGAAGGCGTCGCTGAAGTCGCCGCCGATGAGCTCGGGTGCGAAGGCGGCCTGCGAGACCTCGCCGAGCTCGAGGCCGGCAACCTGTGGCAGCGGGTGGATGAAGTTGGCCTGCAGGGTCGTGGCGATGCGCTGCTGTTCCTCGTAGAGGCGCGCGTTCTCCAGCGCCAGCGAGATGGCGAGCGCGAGCTTGCCGGCAAAGTCGATGGTAGGTCCGTCGAAGGGCACGGCGGTGCGGTGGTGGTTGAAGAAGATGACGCCGAGCGCGTCGTCGCGTCCCATCAGAGGCAGACACATCACCGAGCGCACCCCGAACCGGCGCTGCACCTCGGAGATGCAGCGAGGGTCGTGCTCGCAGTCGTCGATCGCGACGGGGCGGTGTTCGGTGACGGCTGTCATCATGAAGGGCGCCTCGTCGCCGCGCACACTCTCATGGATGACGCCGGGCACCTCGGGATAGCCGTACTCGGCGACCCAGTCGTCGCCGTGGCTCAGGGCGATCATGGCACTGTCGCAGCCCACGGCCTCGACGGCGGCCGCCACCACCCTGCGCATGATCTCGTCGGAACGCAGCGTGGAGTTGATCAGCACGTCGATCTCGGTCAGCGCCGTGTTCAGGCGATCGCGCCGGCGTAGCTCGTCGGCGCGATCGCGCAGCTCCGCGCTCTGCGCCTGCAGCGCCTCGGTCTGTTGCTGCGAGACGGCCAGCAGGCGGCGGCGCTCCTCGTCGGCCTGGCTGTGTGAGATGGCGATGGCGACGTGGTCGGCGACCGCCTTCATGAGGGCGAGGTCGTCGTCCGAGAAGCTCGTGCGCGTACGGGTGCCGAAGGAGAGCGTGCCCAGCACGCGGCCCTCGCTCATGAGCGGATTGGCCGCGTAGGCCGTGATGCCGTACGACGCGACCAGCTCGGTGCGGGGATCGTGCGTGGTCGGGATCTCCGCGGCCACGATGCGCTCGGCGTCGCGGGCGGCGCAGCCGCAGACTGCGACTCCGTAGTCGAGCCACTCGATCCTGCGGGCCTCCTCGTCGGGGATGCCGGCACAGGCGTTCAGGTGCAGCCGGCCGGCCTCGGGGTCGACGAGGAAGTTGAAGAAGGCCTGACAGTCGAGCTCGGCCATGACCCTGGCGCAGAGCTGCTCGATCAGGCCGTGCGGGTCGTCGGTCGCAAGCAGCGAGCTCGCGGTCCAGGTGAGGAGGTCGGCTCGTCGCCGGCTTGTCTCGAGCGCCGCCTGGGTCGCCGTCTGGGCCGTGACGTCCTCGAACACCGTGGCAAAGCCGCCCGGCGCCAGCCGCACGACCGAGATGCGAAAGCGGCGCGCGAGTGGGGCGAAGTACACGTCGAGCCAGGCAGGCTCGCCCGTCTCGGCGACGCGCGCGAACTCGTCGAGGTACGGCGGCTCACCCGTGCCGTACAGCTCGCTTGCGAGGGTGCCGCGGGCCGCGTCCGCGCTCACACCGGCCTGGCTTTCGTAGGCGGGGTTCACGTCGAGGATGCGGTAGTCCACGGCGCGGCCGTCGGCGTAGACGAGCTCGTGCAGCGCCACGCCCTCGGCCATGGCGTCGAAGAGCCCGCGAAAGCTCTCCTGGCCGGCGCGCACCGTCTGCTCGGCCTCGCGCAGGGAGGTCTCCGCCGACTTCTTCAGCGAGATGTCGGTGAAGAGGATCGAGAGGCCGTGGGCGGTGGGGTAGGCGTTGATCTCGAGCCAGCGCTCGAGCGGCTTCGACCACACCTCGAACGCCCGTGGCCGGCGCTCGCTCATCACGGCGCGGTAGTGCGGCCAGCCCAGCATGTCGGGGAAGAGCTCCTCCATGGAGCGCCCCAGCAGCTCCTGCGCCGGCCGCCCGATGATCTCTTCGGCGCGCGGACTGACCACCGTGTAGCGCCACTCGTGGTCGACCGATACGAAGGCGTCGGTCATGAGCTCGAGGACGTCGGCGAGGTAGCACTCGGTCTCGCGCAGACGTCGCGTGGCGTCGTCGGCGTGGGGCGCGACGGGCGGGCTCGCGGCGCTCGCCGCGAGCCCGCCCGTCGCGCCCCACGCGTGCGCGCCGCCGCCGGCCGCGGCGCCGGACAGGCGCTTGAGCAGGCGCACCTCGGTGCCGCCGCTGCAGCAGAGCTCCATCTCGTCGCAGAGATGTGAGATCAGGAACAGGCCGCGGCCGCAGTCGGCCGCGGCGTCGGGCAGGCGGTCGGGATCGAAGGCCTCGACGTCGAAGCCGTGACCGCGGTCGCGCACGGTGACGCGCAGGCAGTCGCCGTCGAAGCAGAGCGACACGTCGATCGGGTCGCGCGAGCCGCTGTGGCGCATGGCGTTCGAGCAGGCCTCTTCGATCGCCAGCACGACGTCGCTCACGACTGACTCGTCGCTGCAGTACCGCGCCACGTGCTCGCGCACCGTCTCGCGGGCATCCTGCAGCCGCGCGGGATCGGCGGCCACGGTGAAGTTGAGCCCGAGCCGGCCCTCGCCGTGCTCAGACGACGTCACGCGCGGACCCTCCCGAGGCCCTCTGCCACCGCTTCCCCTGGAGCCGAAACATAGAGGCATACGGTACCGGATTCGGCGCGGTCTTGGAACGTTTGTCGGGAGCCCTGCGGGCCGGACGAAGGGCCTGGTGGAGTGAGACCTCCGGGACCAGGGGAAGAGGGAACGGTCGTGGAGAAGAGCAAGTCACAGACGGACCCGTCCAGCGAGCCACAGGCAGAGATGTCGCCCGCGCGGCTGATCGACGCGAGGATCGAGGAGCTGGGCGACTGGCGGGGCGAGGTGCTCAGGCGGCTGCGTGCGCTGGTCAAGGAGGCCGACCGCGACGTCGTGGAGGAGTGGAAGTGGCGGGGTGTGCCGGTGTGGTCGCACGACGGGATGATCTGTACCGGCGAGACCTACAAGGACCACGTCAAGCTGACCTTCGCCAAGGGCGCGTCACTGGAGGATCCGTCGGGCCTCTTCACGCAGGACGGGACGGTGAGACGCGCCATCGACTTCCGCGAGGGCGACGGCATCGACGAGGAGGGCCTGAAGGAGCTCCTGCGCGCCGCCGTCGCTCTGAACCGGTCGAAGACGCGAGGCTAAGGCACCCCGAACGTCACCATCCACACGACGTTCGCCGCGATCACCAGGACCAGGGTGTCCGGCCAGAGCTCCATGTCCTTCACCTTCACGAGGAGGAGCCCCATCACGAGCGTCGCGAGGGCCCAGCCGGCCCTTGGCAACGGGGCGATCGCGCAGCACAGCCCGGCGATGAGGAGGACGTCGACCCACCGGAGCCGGACTCCCCACAGCTTCATGCCGAGGGCCAGGCAGCCTGCGACCAGCAGGACGGACGCCACGTATGCCACCGGTAGAGACATCTCCCTCCTCCACCGGCTGTGTCGGCACCTCGTCGCGCCGAGTGAAGCTCGGGTGGTGGCGTGGCGGCAGTCGTCTGCGATCAGGGGGGCGAAACGTGCTGCACATGGCGGAGAGGGAGGGATTCGAACCCTCGAAGCGCCAAACGACGCTTAACGGTTTTCGAGACCGCCGCTTTCAGCCAGCTCAGCCACCTCTCCGCGGGCGTGCCGCCGAGCGGTCGGTGCGTGGATGGCGGAGAGGGTGGGATTCGAACCCACGAGACAGGTTACCCCCGCCTACGCGATTTCCAGTCGCGCTCCTTGAGCCAGCTCGGACACCTCTCCGCGCTCGCCCGACCGGGTCGGCAAGGCGTCAGTATACCGCAGGGTGTGCGGCGCGCAGAGGGCGTAGCGCCGCGCGGCAAGGGCCAAGCCGGACGCCGCGCCCCTGAGCGCCCGGCGCCTGCCGGCCGGCTCAGCGCCGCTGTTTGAAGAAGTCCTGGAGGAGCTCGACCGACTCGTCCTCGAGCACCCCGCCGACGACCTCGACCGAATGGTTCAGACGGGGGTCGCGCACGATGTCGAACAGCGTGCCGGTGGCGCCGGCCTTCTCGTCGGGCGCGCCGTAGACCAGGCGGGGGATGCGCGCCAGCACGATCGCGCCGGCGCACATCGGGCAGGGCTCGATCGTCACGTAGATCACCGTGTCGAGCAGGCGCCAGTGGCCGATGCGGCGGGCGGCCTGCTCGATCGCCAGGATCTCGGCGTGCGCCGTGGGGCTCTGGCGCAGCTCGCGCTCGTTGCCGGCCGCGCCGATGATCTCGCCCTGGAAGGTCACGACGGCGCCGATCGGCACGTCGCCCTGCTTGCCCGCGCGCACGGCCTCGCGCAGCGCGAGGCGCATGAAGTACTCGTCGCGTGGAAAGTGGTGGTCGCTCACGTCATTACGATGCCCGGGAAGGTACTGAGGATATCAGAGGCCTGCGCCGATACAGACAGGGTCCGGGCAACCGAGGGGAGGTCGAATGCGAGTGCTGCGGCGCGGGTTCTCGCGCGCCGACTGGGTCGGCGACGGCGTCGTCACGCTGACGCTCGGCAGCGCCGTCACGGCCGGCGTGTTCCTGCCCTGGGCCAACCTCTCGACCGGCCACAACGTCAACCTGAGCCCGAACGCCGCGCGCGGCGTGAACGCGGCCCTGGCCACGCCGTGGGGCGGGCCGGTGCTCGCCCTGGCGCTCGCCGTGGTCGCGATCGGCGCGGTCATGGTGCTCGTGCGGCCGTCGCGGCTCGCCGCGTTGCCGTGCCTGGGGGTATCGGCAGCCGGCGTCGCCATCACGCTGGTGTGCTTCTCGGCGGGCTGGCACGTGTGGGACCCGCTGCGTCCCGGCCTCGGCCTCTTCATCGACACCCTGGGCGGCATCCTGCTGGTGCCGACCGGGATCGCCGCGGCGATGGTCGCCTGCGTCCTCACCTCGCCCGCCGTCATGGCGCGCATCCACGCCCGCATGGCTCTGCGCGACCGTTGCCTCGACTGACAACGGTCGGCCCCTGGCCGCGCCGTGGGTCAACCTCCGTAGCCTCCTCTGGCAACGACCGCCTGATACGAAGCTGAGAGCGGGGGCGGGCGCGCGTTGCCTGGTCAGGCAACGCGCGCCCGCCCCCGCGTTGCCCTGTAAGCTTACGGTGTGGGAGTGGAAGCGGTCATACGGCGCCGGGGTCACAAGACGGTGCGCCTGCGCGGCAAGACGTCATCGCGGGTGTGCGCGTCCTGCGCGGTCGACGCGCCCTGGGCGGTGGTGCAGACCCAGCGCTGGCTGACCGTGTGCGGTCTGCCGCTCGTGCCGGTCGAGTCGTCGTATGTGATCATGTGCCCGGTGTGCTCGCGCGGCTTCGAGGTCGAGCCCAGGGCCGTGCCCGGTCTGCTGCGCGGCACCGAGGACATCCCGGCGAGCTACAGTCGCGGCGAGTTCCTCGTGCCGCGGCGCACCGAAGCGGGGCCGCGGCGGCGCCGGAGCTGAGCGGTCTCGTGGTGCGGCGCGACCGCGCCGCGGGCTAGCGCCCTCAGCCGTAGCTCGTGCGACCCGCGCCGCAGCCGGGGCTCGACAGCGGGCCGTTGCGCAGGTAGCTGGCGAAGCTCTGCCGCACGTCGTGCGAGCCGCAGGCCGGACACTGCTTCTGGCGTTCCTTGATGCCGACGCCGGTGACGCGCGTCACGATCCGGAAGGCGTGCTCGCAGTCGCGGCAGACGAGGTCGACCTCGGCCATCAGAGCTCGCCCCGGGTCGTGCTGAGGGTGAACGAGGGGTGGGACATGGTGGCCTGCCTTGCCTTTCAGCCGTTCTGGGCGAGCGCCCGGGCGCGCTCGGCCAGCTCGTGTCCGAGGATCTCGTCGATCAGCGCGCACGCTTGCGACAGGCGGCGATCGACGACGCCCCAGAGCACCCGTCCGTCCTCGTGCGTGCGCCGCACGAGGCCCTCGCGCTGCAGCACGGCGAGGTGCTGCGAGACGTTCGGCCGGCTCACGTCGAGCAGGTCGGCCAGCTCGCTCGGGGTGCGGGGTCCGGCGCAGAGATGGTGCATGAGCTCGTGCCGGGTAGGGTTGGCGAGCGCCGCGAAGACCGCGGCGTGCAGGGCGTAGCGTTGTCGGTCAGTGTCCACGGCGCTATTATTGCCGAGTTTCGAAATTTCGCAACATGGCAATCGTCGCGATACGCCTCAGCGGGGGCGGCGACCAAGAAGGAGCGGCGTGATGGAGATGAGGGTGTACTTTCCGGGCGGCAAGCGGGTCTACGCCGACTGGGCGGGGTTCACGGTCAAGACCGACCAGCCGGCCGGCGGCGGTGGCGACGACTCGGCGCCCGCGCCGTTCGACCTGTTCCTCGCGTCGATCGGGACCTGCGCCGGCATCTACGCGCTCGGCTTCATGCAGCAGCGCGGCCTCGACCCGGCCGGCTCCGAGCTCACGCTGCGGCCACACGTCGACCCCGCGTCCGGCATGATCGGCCGCATCGACCTGGAGCTGCGCTTGCCGGCCGGCTTCCCCGACAAGTACCGTGACGCTATCGTGAATGCCATGAACCTCTGCGCGGTGAAGAAGCATCTCCAGCGGCCGCCGTCGTTCGAGATCACGACCGTCGCACCGGTGGCCGTCTGATGGCCGCTGAGAAGACGGCCCGCGACGGCGTCGCGCCGGTGCCCGACTACGCCATCGGCACGACCCTGCAGGCGCCGTTCGACGAGGTCGTGGCGAGCGTGAAGGCGGCGCTCAAGGACGAGGGCTTCGGCGTGCTGTGCGAGATCGACGTGCAGGCGACGCTGCGCGAGAAGCTCGGCGTCGAGCGCGGCCGCTACCTGATCATCGGCGCCTGCAACCCGCCGCTCGCCCACAAGGCCCTCGAGGCCGAGCCCGACCTCGGCGTGTTCCTGCCCTGCAACGTGGTCGTCTACGAGGACGGCCCGGCCGTCCTGGTGCGCGCCGTCGACCCGCGCAGCATGCTCGGCGGGATCGAGAATCCCGTGCTCGACGCCGTCGCCGGCGAGGTCGCTTTGCGCTTCGCTCGGGTCGTGGCGGCCCTCGGCTGATGGCCGACGCGTTCGACCCCACGCATGCGCACAACCTCGAGGCGGCGGAGCGCCTCGAGGCCCTGCCGCCGGCCGTCGTCGTGTCGCTGCTGCGCCTCGCCGGCGACGAGACCGTGGTCGACTACGGCGCCGGCACCGGTGTCTACAGCGTCGCCATGGCGGCGGCGCTGCCGCGCGGGCGGCTGATCGCAGTCGAGGCGCTGGCCGAGCTGGCCGACGCGCTGCGCGCCAGACTCACCTCCGAGCTCGCCGCCCGGGTCGAGGTCGTCGAGACCGCCGCGAACGAGGTGCCGGCGCCCGACGGCGTCGCCGACCGGGTGGTGATGGTCGACGTGCTGCACCATCTCTACGACCAGCCCGCGGCGCTCGCCCAGGTCACGCGCCTGCTGCGCCCCGGCGGCCTGTTCGTGGTCGTCGACTGGGCCGACGTCGAGCGGCCCGTGGGGCCGCCGCCGGGGCATGTCCTCGGTCTCGGGCGGGTGCGCGAGATCGTGGCCGGCATGGGCCTCGACGAGCGCGCGGCCCACGAGCCGGGCACACTGTTGCCGTACCATCTCGCCCTGGTGGCGGCCAGGCCGTGCGTCACGGCCGCGGCACGACAGGCCGCGCATGCGCGCCGCTGACCCTCGACCAGTACGGACCGTGAAAGGACGACGCATCGCATGAACGGCACCGCGCACGTGAAGGCCGGTATCTGCGGCCACGACACCACACTGCGGGCTGAGACGAGCGACGGCCGGGCCGTGTCGTTCGCCGTCGAGACGACCTGCGACAACATCGAGCGCTACGCGGCCCGCCTGGCCGCCGACGAGCCGCTCGACGCCTACGCCGAGATCGATCCGCGGGTGCCCAGCCGGCTGCTGACCCCAGGTAGCGGTACCGGTGTCTGCATCGACTGTATCGTGCCGGCCGCGGCGCTCAAGGCGCTGCGTGTGGCGGCCGGCCTGGCCCTGCCGGCCGACGTCGCGATCGAGATCGTCAAAGCGTAACGCTGGACACGCCCGCGCCGAGCCGCTGTGCGACCTGGGCGGGCGGATGGTGGGACCTGCAGCGCGGCCGCCCTGCGGCCGGTCAGCGCGCCCTGTCCCGAAGCCGGTCGAGGAAGGTCGTGAGCAACCGGCTGGGCCGTTCGTTGCGGCGTGTCAGAATGTGAAACCAGCGTTCGATGTGCAGCGACGTGCGCACTTCGACAAGCGTCCCGCTGGCGAGCTCCAGCGCGACGGCGGTACGCGAGAGGCAGCTCACCCCCATACCCGCTGCCACGGCACTCTTGACCGCCGGCGTCGGCCCCAGCTCGTAGCCATGCGCCAGGCGCAGGCCTTCGCGGGCAAAGGCGGCCGCGACCGTGCTGCGTGTCCCCGAGCCCTGTTCGCGCAGCACCCAGGGTCGGTCCGCGAGCTCAACGGCCGTCATCTCGTCGCGTGAGGCGAGGGGGCTCCCCGGGGCGGCGATGCAGACGAGCTCGTCGCGCAGCCAGGGCTCCACGCGCAAGCGTGGGTCGGCCACCTCGCCTTCCACCAGACCGCCGTCGACCAGGCCGTTGCAGAGCGCCGTAGCGACCTCGTCGGTGAGGCCGACCCGCAGGTGGACGACGACGTTGACGTAGCTGTCGTTGAACGCCTTGATCAGGGCCGGCATCAGGTAGTTGCCGATCGTCGTCGAGCAGCCGATGAGCAGCTCGCCGGCGGGCGCGGAGCCCGCACCGCGCCCGACCTCTTCGAGCTCGGCAAGCTCGGCGAGCAGGCTCTCGACGCGCGGCAGCAGCGCCCGTCCGCGGTCGTTCAGCACAAGGCCCCGCCCGACCCGCGCGAACAGGGGCCCGTCGAGGGCACGCTCGAGTTGTCTGAGCGACATGCTGGCCGCCGACTGCGTGAGGTGCAGGCGCTCGGCGCCGCGCGTCACACTGCCCAGGCGGGCGACGGTGGCGAAGACCTCGAGCTGGCGGACGGTGACGGCCATGAAATCAATTCTACTGATGATGCGACCAAGGACAATGCGTTGGACTGATGGGAACCGTCTCAACATACTGGCTGGGTGATCCGATCGTCCCACCATCGCCCCTGAGGCCTCTCGAGTGACCACGCCCGCTGCGGCTGACGCTCCGACCATGACGCTGGAGCCGGCCGCGGGTCGCCCGGCGGCCTGGCTGGCCTTGCTGCCCGGTCTCGTGGCGTGCGTCGTCATAGCCGCACTCGCCACCCTGTTGGCACACCTCGTGCCGGTGATCGGCGGGCCGGTGTTCGGCATCGTCTTCGGGGTGCTCGTCGCGGGCCTGGGGGGCCCGCGCCTGCGCGCCGCGCGGATGGCCCCGGGCATCGCATTCAGCAGCCGCATCGTGCTCCAGCTTTCGATCGTCCTGCTGGGTAGCGGTCTCTCGCTGGCCGAGATCGCTCGCACCGGGCTCTCCTCGCTGCCGGTGATGCTCGGCACGCTCTCGCTGGCGCTCCTGGTCGCCTGGGGGGCGGGCCGGCTGCTCGGCGTCGACGGCGCCTTGCGGACGTTGATCGGCGTTGGCACTGGCATCTGCGGCGCCTCGGCGATCGCCGCCACGACGGCGGTGATCGGCGCCGCCGAATCCGAGGTCGCCTACGCGATCAGCACGATCTTCGCCTTCAACGTGATCGCCGTCCTGACCTACCCGACGATCGGGCACCTGTTCGGGCTCTCCCAGCACGCCTTCGGTCTGTGGGCGGGCACCGCCGTCAACGACACGAGCTCGGTCGTCGCCGCCGCGTACAGCTACGGCCACGCCGCGGGCGATTACGGCGTCGTCGTGAAGCTCACCCGCACCCTGATGATCATCCCGATCACGTTCGCTCTCGCCCTGGGCCCGCGCCGCCGCGGCGGCGCGTCGCTCGCCGGCCAGTCAGGCGCGTCGGCCAAGGGGCCGGACTCGGCCGGCTGGGAGCCGGCGGCCGGCGCGCGCCCTCGCCTCGCGCAGCTCGTCCCCTGGTTCCTGGTTGGCTTCCTCGTGAGCGCCGCTCTGAACAGCCTCGGTCTGATCCCGCACTCCTTGCATGCTCCGATGTCGTCCGGGGCGCTCTTCCTGATCACGATGGCACTGGCCGCGATCGGTCTCTCGGTCCAGCCGAGGCAGCTCAAGGCGGCCGGGTTGCGCCCGCTCGCCCTGGGCGCCGTGCTCTGGGCGACCGTGGCGTTGAGTAGCCTCGTCCTCCAGGCGGCTCTGCATGGCTGAGCGGGACGCGTGCGGTCGGCGGCCGGCGGGAGCGTGGCGCGCACCGTGCCGGTAAGGGTGGCGCAGGCATGAGCGTGCTCGCCTTCACCGCCATCGTCTTCGCCGGCTCCCTGTGCGCGGGCCTGCTCGGCGCGCTGACCGGTCTCGGCGGAGGAGTGGTCATCGTACCGCTGCTCACCGTGGCGCTCGGCGTCGACATCCACTACGCGATCGGTGCGTCGCTCGTCTCGGTCATCGCCACCTCGTCGGGGGCCGCGGCCGCGTACCTGAAGGAGGGCTTCACCAACATGCGAGCGGGCACGTTCCTCGTGGTGGCGACGACCGCCGGGGCGATCGTCGGGGCGAGTGTCACCGCGATGCTGCCGGGGGCGGCCATCGAGGTCGTTTTCGGCCTCGTCCTGCTCGTCTCGGTCTACCTGACGGTGACGATCCACGAGCAGGCCGGCGACGCCGTCGCCACAGGCGACAGTCTCGCGCATCGTCTGCGCCTGGCCGGCAGCTACCCGACGTCGAGCGGCGAGGTCACCTACACGCCGCGGCGCGTGCCGCTCGGCTTCGGCATCATGGCGATCGCCGGCGTGCTCTCGGGCCTGCTGGGCATCGGCTCCGGCGCGGTCAAGGTGCTGGCCATGGACCAGGCGATGCGTCTGCCATTCAAGGTCTCCACGACGACGAGCAACTTCATGATCGGGGTGACCGCTGCCGCGAGCGCCGGCGTCTACCTGCGCCGCGGCTTCATCGCCCCGGGACTCGCCATGCCCGTGGTGCTCGGCGTGCTCGCGGGCTCGCTGGTCGGCGCGCGGTTGCTGATCGGCGCGCGGGTCCGCCTGCTGCGCCTCGTCTTTGCCGTCGCCATCCTGGCGCTCGGCGCTGAGATGATCGTCACGGGGCTGCACCTGTGAAGCGGTCGGGCCGCGGCGAGCGTCTGAACGACAGGGCGGTGGAGGCCGCGATGGGTCTCGTGCTACGCGTCGGTGTGGTCGCCGCCGCGGCGCTGGTCGCAGCCGGCGGCGTCGCCTACCTGGTCGAACACGCCGGCGCCGCCGCTCGTTACCACAGCTTCGGCGCCGCCCAGACGTTCAGCACTCCCGCCGCGATCGTGCGCAGCGCGGCCGCCTTCGACCCGATCGGCATCATCGCGCTCGGCCTGGTCGTGCTAGTCCTCACGCCGGTGGCGCGCATGCTCTGCGCGCTCGGTGCCTTCGCGGTCCAGCGTGACCGTCTCTACGTGACCTTCAGCGTGATCGTGCTCATCGTGCTCTCCATCGGACTGACCGGCCACGTGCTGTGAGGGGGGCCGGCCATGGCCTCGGGGGCACGCGGAGGGAGGCCCGCGATGGTGAGGGGCGCCGCCCGACCTGCGGGCGACGAGCCGCTCAGGTGTAGTACGGGCAGTCGGCGCCTGCGCACTCCCTGTTGCGCTCCGAAGAGGAGCAGACGACGGCGCCGGGTGCGGGCAGATCGATGCCCAGCCGGTCGCGCAGGAACTCCACGGCGGCCGCGATCGCCAGGCGCGAGGCCCGCTTGCAGCAGCGCGGCTGCCCATCGAGCATGCGCTCGAGGGCCTGCGCGGTCGCGGCCAGCGCGAGCGAGCGCTCCTCGCCCTTGAGCGGCGTGGCGCCCGTCAGCGCGCTCACGGCTATGCCGGCGCCCACCGCGGCGCCACAGGCGCCATAGTAACCGCACCAGCCGCCCGGCACCCTGGCGCCCCGTCGCAGCACCGTGTCGAGTGCGTCGGCCGGCACCGTCGCGCCGGCGTTGCGCGCGGCGACGACGATCACGCCGGGCACGATGCCGTGGTGCTCGGCGCCGTGCATGGGCAGGCCGGGCAGCGCCATGACCCGTTCGAGCAGCGCGGCGGGGTCGACCTCGGTCGCGCCGGCGAGCGTGCGCCGGATGAGGTCCGCGGTCGGCGCCGCATGGCACGCGTCGCAGACGAAGTGCCCGGCCGGGCAGCGGATCAAGGTCGACTCGCGCCGGCCGCAGTAGCGACAGCTCTGGGTCGTCGGGGTGCTCTCGTAGAGAAGGGTGGCGCCGCACACCATGCAGCCCTCCGCCAGGCGCCGGCCGCCGTCGCTGCTGGCTTCGTTCACGGGAGCGCTCCTCGTCCCATGGCGCCGGTCCAGGCGAGATAGCGGTCGAGCACGGCGATCACTTTCAGCAGATGGCGGTCCCGCAGGCGGTACAGCACCCGCTGGGCGTCACGCGTCGCGACCACCAGAGACTGGTCACGGAGGACCTTGAGGTGGCGCGAGGCGGTGGACTGGGGCAGGCCGAGACGCCGACAGAGCTCCGTGACCGACAACGGGCCGGCCGCGAGGGCGGCGAGCATGCCGAGCCGGGTCTCGTCGGAGAGAACCCGACAGAGCGCCGCCTCGGCATGCCACGCCGCCGGCTGGGCGGCGGCGTGATCGCTGGACTGCTCGGACATGAGCGTCGTGGCGGTAGTTCGAGCCGCGGGCTCAGAGCACCTGGACGACGTCGGCGGCCTCGCAGCTCGTGATGTACTCGGCGATGCCGACGATGTCGTCGACCACGTCGACGAAATCGTCGAGCGCACCGGCGCCCCAGATCTTGCCGGCCGTGCCGCAGCAGTGGACGTGCACGTTGCCGTCGGCCTTGAGCTTGCGCAGGTTGTCGAGGGGCGCCGGCACCGCGCTTGCGGCCATGCCGGTCGCCAGCTCGTCGGCGAGCTCGGGGCGGTCGGTGTAGCCGCCCTTGCCGGCGACGTCCTTGCGAAAGGCGTAGGCGCCGCCCAGCAGCAGATAGATGTCGACGTCCATATCGAGGGCGACCGCGCCGCCCGTGACCGTGCTCGTCACGAGGAGCCGCTCGAGGCTGCCGCTCGCGAGACCGATGACCAGCTTGCCCATGGTTCCTCCGCTCCGCTCAGATGAAGAGATTGACGTTGGCCTCGTCGGCTTCGGCCAGATATGAGCCGACACCGGCGAACTCGAGGCCGTCGATGAGCTCCTCTTCGCGCAGCCCCATGACGTCCATCGACATCGTGCAGGCGACCAGCTTGATCTCCTGCTCCCTGGCCGTGGCGATGAGCTCGTCGAGGGTCATCACGTGGTTGTCCTTCATGACCTTCTTCATGAGGGGCGCGCCCACGCCGGCGAAGTTCATCTTCGATAGGCCGAGCTTGTTCGGCCCGCGCGGCATCATGCGGCCGAACATGGCCTGCAGCGTGCTCTTGGGCTTCTTCACCGACACCTTCTCGGGGCGGCGCAGGGCGTTCAGGCCCCAGAAGGTGAAGAACATGGTGACGTCGTCGCCCATCGCGGCGGCGCCGTTGGCGATGATGAAGGCAGCCATCATCTTGTCGAAGTCGCCGCTGAAGACGATGATCGTCTTCTTGCTCGTGGCGACGTGGCCCTCGTCGGTAGCCGCGGGCACGGTCTGAGTCTGCTCCTCCATGGTCCCAGGCTCCTTTCAGGATGCGCAGGCGTTGCGTAGATACTCGGAGATGTCGGTGAAGCGCACGGTGCCGCCGGCGGCTCCGCTCAAGTTGACGTAGCACATGGGGCACATCGTGACGACCTCGCTCGCGGCGGCACTGAGCTCGCCGGCGCGACGGGCCGCGTTGGCGGCCGCCTTGGCCGGATAGAGCGACTCGACGGGGCCGCCGCAGCACCAGGTCTGGCGACCGGCGTGCTCGGGCTCGTGGAGCGTGAGGCCGGTGGCGGCCAGCAGCTCACGCGGCTGGTCGACGAGCCCCTCGTAGCGGGCAAAGACGCACGAGTCGTGCACGGCCACGTCGCCCGACAGGCGCCCGCCGCCGTGGCCGTTCGACTTGAGACCCCGGTCGCAGAGCACCTCGAGGTAGCTGCGCACCTCGACCTCGAAGCCGTCGAGGACCTTGGGGTAGACGCTGCGCAGCATGTTCGTGGTGTGCGGGTCGATCGTGATGACCCGCCGCACACCACGCCGACGCAGCGTCGCCGCCACGCGCCGGGCGTGCTCGGCGAAGACCTCGTCCAGGCCCAAGTCGTAGGCCAGAGCGCCGGAGTAGAGGTCATCCTCGTAGAGGGCGCCAAACTCGACCCCGGCCGCCCGCAGCAGATGGACGACGTTGATCGGCACCCGATCGAACAGGGCGCGCTCGGCGGCCGAGGGCCGCGCCATGAACGCCGACAGGTTGATCACGCGGTTGACCGCGCGGCCCAGCCCGGTCCACTTCGCGAGTGACGAGTCGCCGAGGCGCTGCTCGGCCTTCACGAGGCCTTCGATGTACGGGATGAGCTGGTACATCATCCCGGTGTACAGGACGGTCTCGCCGCCACGCGGCAGGTCGAGGCCCTCGGTCCACTTCGTCGCCACTCTCCTCGAGAGCGGCAGGACCGACCCGCGGATGCGCAGGTTGTCGCCCAGGATGCCGATGACGTCGCCGGTCGGTAGGGGCATGGCCATCTCCTCCTAGAGACCGTGGACGGTGCGGTTGATGTGGTGACGCAGCGTGCGCACGTTGTCGGCGATGCGCACGCCCCAAGGGCAGTTCTCCTCGCAGAGCTTGCAGAGCAGGCACGAGAAGACGTGCTCGGTCTCGGCTCTCACCTGGTCCTCCATGCCGAGCAGGACGTAGCGGAACAGCACACGCGGCTGCACCTCGAGCTCCATGGGGCAGATGGCCGAGCACACGCCGCAGTTCATGCAGGCGTCGGCGTTGAAGTCGTCGGAGCGCGCGAGCTCCGACGCGAGGCCGGGGTTCACGATCGTCGTCATGAGCCCTCCCTCTCGGCCACCCGATAGCGGAAGTAGCCGTCGTCGGTGACCTCTTTGATCTCGGCCACCCAGCCGTACTTGCGCAGCCCCATGACCCAGACCATGGCCTCGTGCGCCGGGCACTCGAGTGCCGCGGCGATCTCGGGCACGGTGAGCGGGCCGGCGGCCAGGGCGGCCAGGATACGGCGCCGCATGACCTGCTCGTCGCGCACGATCTCGCGCGGGTCGCGCTGGCCGGGTGCCGCCGTTCTCACGGCGGTGTGGTGGCCGTTGCCGTTCGTCGTCGTCATGCGCAGCTCACCCCCAGCAAGCCGTCGATCATCGCTCTGACCTGCGCGTCGGTGTAGCCCTGCAGGTCGATCGCGTCGCTCGGGCAGACCGGCACGCAGCCACCGCAGCCCTTGCAGGCGGTCTTGACGACCTCGGCCACGGTCCTGTCGCCGGCCTCGACCTGGGCGACTGCGTCGTAGGGGCAGGCTTCGCGGCAGGCGCCGCACCAGGTGCAGGCGTCGGCCGCGACCGTCGCGACCATCGGGTCGAGCTCGGCGAAGCCGCGCTTGAGCATGGCGCCGCTGTGCGTGACGGCCGCAAGGCCGCTGGCGACGGCCTCGGACGAGTTCTTCGGAGACTGGCAGGCGCCGCAGATGGACACGCCGTCGACCACCGTCTCCACGGGGCGCAGCTTGGGGTGGATCTCGTTGAAGAAGCCGTCGCGACCCACCGGCAGCTTGAGGGTGCTCACCAGGCCGTCGTTGTCGCGCGGCACCATGCCGGTGACCAGCACGACGAGGTCGGCCGGTATCGCCACCTCGGCGCCGCCGGTCAGCAGGTCGCGGGCCGTGACCTTGAGACCGCCGCCGGGGAGCTCCTCGACGGTGGGCGGCTCGTCGTCGGGCACGCGCAGATAGAGCGAGCCCTGCTCGCGCGACTCGCCCCAGAGGAGCTCGTACTTGCCGTAGGTGCGCATGTCGCGGTAAAGGTGGTACTGGCGCAGGGCCGGGTCGCCCCTGCGGGCCGCCTCGAGCGCGGCGTGGACGGCAGCCGTGCAGCAGTAGCGCGAGCAGTAGGTGTGGGCGTCCTCGGCGCCCTCGTCCTGGCGGCTGCCCACGCAGTAGATGTAGGCGACCGTCTGCACCAGACGGCCGTCCCGCATGAGCGGGCCGTCCGACGCGTCGAGCAGGCGCTTGAGCTCGGGCAGGGTGACCACGCCGTCGTGACCGTAGCCGAGCTCGCCCGGGGCCGGCTGGTAGGCTTCGAAGCCGGTGGCCACGATGACCGAGCCGACCTCGAGCCGCACGGTCTCGAGGCGCTCGCCCTGCAGCGCCACCGTCACCTCGTAGTTGCCGAAGCTGCCGCCCTTGGCGACGAGCTCGGCGTTCGTGAAGACGGTGATCGCCGGGTGGGCGCGCACCGCCGCTTCGAGTCGCGCGATCATCTCGGCGCCGTTGCGGCCGTTGGGGTACATGGTGCCGAAACCGGCCACCCAGCCGCCGAGCCGATCCTCCTTCTCGACGAGGAACACGGCGAGCCCGATCTCGGCCAGGCCGAGCGCGGCCCGCAGGCCGGCGATGCCGCCGCCCACTACCAGGCTCCTGGGCGTGGTCTCGACGACGATGGGCTCGAGCGGTTCGGTGAGCCGGGTGCGGTTGATGCCGGCGCGCACGAGGCGCAGCGCCTTCTCGGTCGCCCCCTCGTGGTCGTCGGTGTGCGTCCACGAGCACTGCTCGCGGATGTTCACCTGGGTGTACTGGAACGGGTTCAGGCCCGCTCGTCTGGCGACGTCGCGGAACGTCATCGTGTGGAGCTTGGGCGAGCACGAGGCCACGACGAGCGCGTCGAGGCCTTTCTCGTGGGCGTCCTGCACGATCTCCTGCTGCGTCGCGTCGGAGCAGGTGAACATCGCGCTGCGAGCGACCTCGACGTCGGGGTCGTGCTCCACCGCGGCGACGACCTTGTCGACGTCGACGTAGTCGCCGATGTTGCCGCCGCACTGGCAGACGTAGACACCGATCCTGCGGCCGCTCATGCGTGCACCTTCACTTTCGCGCGCTCCAGATGGGCGGCGGCCTGGGCGACCGCGGCGCCCGCGTGGAGGATGGAGTCGGGGATGTCCTTGGCCCCCGCCGCCGACCCGGCGACGAAGACGCCCGGCAGGTTGGTGCGGCCGGGGTCGATGTCCTCGTCGGCCTCGCCGACGTAGAAGTGGTCGTCGAGGCCGAGCGCGCCGTCCTCGAACAGGCCGGCGACCTCGCGGTTGGGCTGCACGCCGACGGCAAGCACGACCATGTCGTGCTCGGCCTCGGTGAGCGCGCCGCCGTTCTCGATGTCCTCGTAGCGCAGCACGAGGTTGCCCTCGTCGGTCTCGGTGACCCCCGAGACGCGGCCCTTGACGAAGTTGGCGCCCATGTCCCTGGCCTGCCGGTAGAACTCGTCGTAGCCCTTGCCGACCGAGCGCACGTCGATGTAGTAGACGGTCACGTCGGCGAGCGGCAGGGCGCCCATGATGAGCTGGTTCTGCTTGACCGAGTACATGCAGCAGATCTTGGAGCAGAGCGGGTTGTCGACCGTCTCGTCGCGCGAGCCGGTGCACATGATGTAGGCGATGTTGTCGGGCACCTTGCCGTCGCCCGGGCGCAGCACCGCGTTGTAGGGGCGCGTGGGCGCGAGCAGGCGGTCCATCTGCATGCCGGTGATCACGTTCTTGAAACGGCCGTAGCCGTACTGCGGCTTGGCGTCGGCAGGGAAGAGCTTGAAGCCGGTCGCCAGGACGACCGCGCCGACGTCGACCTCGATGTCCTCGCCGCGCATGTCGAGCTTGATGGCGTCCGCCGGGCAGGCGTCGACGCAGGCGTGGCACTCCGAGCACACGCCGCAGTCGAGACAGCGCGCGGCGGCCAGGAAGGCTTCGTCCTCGGTGAGCGGGCTCTCGGTCTCGGCGAAGTCGTCGGGCGCCGCGCTCATCGCGACGTGCGACTCGAGCGGCTCGCGCCGGTCGTAGACGTCCTGCCGGGCGAGCACGGCCTCCTTGTCGACCGCGGCGAGCGGCCCGTCGAACGCCGCGGCATCGAGGGCCTCACCGCGCACGTAGCGGTCGATCATGAAGGCCGCGCGGCGGCCCTGGCCGACGGCTGTCGTGATCATCGTCGGTCCCGTCACGACGTCGCCGGCGGCGAAGACGTGCGGCACCGCCGTCTGCAGCGTGCCGGGGTCGGCCTTCAGCGTGCGGTTGCCGTTGGCATCGAGGCCGAACGAGTCGGTGTCGGCCATCATGCCGGCGGCCACGATCACGAGGTCGCAAGCCAGGCTCTTGCGCTGCGCCTCGTCGTACTCGGGGTGGAAGCGCCCCTCGGGGTCGAACACGCAGGTGCAGACCTTGAGCTCGGCGCCCTGTACGCGGCCGTCGCCGATGAAGCGGTCGATGCCCCAGCCGTCGTGCAGCGTGATCCCCTCGGCGCGCGCCTCCTCGACCTCGAAGTCGTGGGCCGGCATCTCTTCACAGCACTCGAGGCTGGCCTGGTCGACCGAGGCGGCGCCCAGACGGCGGGCGGTGCGGGCGGCGTCGATCGCCACGTTGCCGCCGCCGACCACGAGGACCTTGCGGCCCGCCACGTCGACGGGCTTGCCGAGCTTGACGTCGGCCAGGAACGCGAGCGCGCTCTGCACGCCCTCGAGCTCCTCGCCGGACACGCGCAGCTGCACGGCCCGGTGCGTGCCGGTCGCCACGAGCACGGCGTCGAAGCCGCGGTCCTTGAGGGCGAGCGGATCGTCGACGCGCGCGCCGGTCTCGATCTCGACGCCGATCGCCGTGACGTTGGCGACGTCGTCGTCGACGACGTCGCCCGGCAGGCGGTAGGCGGGGATGCCGAGGCGCAGCATGCCGCCCGGCTGCGGCGCCGCCTCGAAGACCTTCACGGCGTAGCCCTGACGGGCGAGCTGCCAGGCCGCGGTGAGGCCGGCCGGGCCCGATCCCACGACGGCCACCCGGTGGCCGTTCGGCTCGGGCCGCTCGGGCGTCGGGCGTGCGTCGCCGCCCCGGCCGCCGTAGCGCCGGTCGGCGATGAAGCGCTTGAGCCGGCGGATGGGCAGGGGGCCTTCGAGCTCGCCGCGCGTGCACTGCTCCTCGCAGGGCGCGTAGCAGGCGCGGCCCAGGCTGCCGACGAGCGGCGTCGTCTCGAGCACGAGGTCGAAGGCCTCGTCGTACTGGCCGCTGCGCACGCGCGCCACGTAGCCGTGCGCCTTGATGCCGGCCGGGCACTCGTAGCTGCAGGGCGACACGCCCTCGCGGCTGATGACGGCCTTCTTGGGCACCGCCTGCGGGAAGGCGATGAAGGCCGCCCGCCGCGACACCATGTCGGCGTTGAACTCGTCCGGGACCGCCACGTTGCAGGCCATCTCGCACTGACGGCAGCCCGTGCAGGCGGCTTCGTCGACGTACTTCGGCTTCTGGTGGACCGTGGCGTGGTAGCCGCCCTGGCCGTCGCCGCGGATGCTGCCGACCTCGGCGTAGGTCAGGACGTCGATGTTGGGGTGGTGGATGGTGGCGCCCATCTTGGGCGTGGAGATGCAGCTTGCGCAGTCAAGCGTGGGGAAGACCTTGCTGAGCAGGATCATCTTGCCGCCCACGCTCGGTTCCTTCTCGACCACGAGCACCTTGTAGCCCATGTCGCCGAGCTTGAGGGCCGACTCCATGCCGCCGATGCCGCTGCCCACCACGAGAGCGTCGTACTTCATGCGGTCGCCTTCCGGGAGGGTCCGAGCGTTGCCAGGGACCTCGAGTACTCGTGCATGTAGTTGGTGAAGGGCTCGGCGCACACCGAGCAGATGGCCGCCATGCGCACGCGCTGCGGCGCGAAGCCGTGCTCCTCGAGGAGCTTCTGCGCCCGCGTCATGATGGCGGCCGTGCGCTCGCTGCAGTCCGGCAGGTACGCGCACTCGTCGCCGTCGGCCGCTACGAACACGCCGTCGAAACCCTGTTCCATGGCGTACAGCACCCAGCTCGGCTTGATGCCGCTCGTGCAGGGCAGGCTGATCACCGTGACCTGGGGCGAGTAGTGCAGATGCGAGCTGCCGGCCAGGTCGATGCCGGGATCGGAGATGTTGTTGGTGCTGAAGACCAGGATGCGCGGCGCGTAGGCCTGGCCCTCGTCTGCCTGAGCCTCCGCCATGATCACTTCATCTTCTTGACGAAGAGGCGCATGTAGCCGGGCTCCTCGACCACGCCGAGGAACTCGTGACCCATCTTCTTGGCCCAGGCCGGCAGGTCTTTCGTGGTCCCGGTGTCGGTGGCCTGGACCTCCATGACACCACCCACACTCACGCCGGGGATGCCCTTCTTGGCCGCCAGGATGGGCCCGGGGCACGAGGTGCCGCGCGCGTCCACGATCTTCTCCGCCTGGATCGTGCTCAAGTCTTCCGCCATGGCTCTCTCCTTCTGTCGACGCCCCTTGTGCTTTGGTTCACAAGGGCGGCGTGCCGTGGGGCTGCTGCCCCCTTGGTCGGCTGGTCTTGACGTGCGAGCCCTCCGGGCCGGAGGGCGAGGGGTGACCCGGTTACTCCGCCATAGGCAACGGCAGGCGCTGGACGGCGTCGAGCAGCTCGGCTGCGAGCAGTGACTGCCCCTGGGCCTGGTGCTGTTCGATCAGGGCCTGACGGATGAGCGTGCAGCCCTGGATGAACTTGGGGTTGGTGATCGAGTAGTAGACGGTCTGGGCCTCTTTGCGCGACTGCACCAGACGCCGCTCCTTGAGCAGGCGGAGATGCTGCGAGACGTTGTGCACGGAGATGCCGATCTCGGTGGCGAGGTCGCCGACACAGCGCTCGCCCTGGCTCAGCGTGTAGAGGATGGCCAGGCGGTGCTCGTTGGCGAGCGCCTTGCAGAGCTCGGCGTGCGCGTGGAAGACGGGCTGGAGGTCGGCCGCCGCGGGTGCCGCGATAGAGGTAGTGACGTCTTCGCGTATTTGCATGTTTTCATATATACGTGTCAACGCATCTCCTGTCAATCGTCTCGCGTGAGCACTCGGTCGCTACGGGCGCAGCCTACCGCGACGCGCGACGCCGATGCGCGGGCGAGGGTGGAGAGGGGAGTTGGGAAAGCGCGGCAGGGGGCGCGGCCGGCGGGGGCGGCGTCAGCCGCCCCCGCCGGCCGCGCTTGCGGTCAGTGGTGGCAGGCGCCCTCGAAGCCCACCACGGGCAGGTCACCCGCGAGGTAGGCGGTCACGGCGCCACCGGCGTCGACGCCCGTGCCTTGGAGCACGGCGATCCCGGCCTGGTTGAAGCCGGCCAGCGGCCGGCCGCCGATGCCGTCGACGACGATGGCGTCGACGCGCTGGCGAGCGAGGGTCATGACGGGCGCCATGCAGCCGCCCTCGACGTGCGGGGCGTTGTCGAGCACCTCGACTTGGGCGACCTTGCCGTCGACGATGTCGACGATGGTGAAGCACTCGCACCGGCCGAAGTGGCCGGAGCGCGGCGCGGTGAGCCCGCCGGGCGCGTCGGACGGGATGGCGATGCGGGTGGCAGGTGCTGTGTCGGTCATGTCTCTGGCACTCCCTCGTCGTGCTTGTCCTGGATCGGCAGCCCGCTCGCGGCAGCACGGGCGCCCGGGCGCCACCCGGTAGGCGCCGCCCTCGATGAAGAGGGCCTTGCCCTCGGTCAGCGCCTCGGCGACGATCGCGCGGCCGTGCTCGAGCGTGCGCCCCACCGTCTGGCGCGACACGCCCATGGCGGCGGCCGCCTGCTCGTGGCTCAGGCCCCCGCGGTCGACCAGGCGGATCGCCTCGAGCTCGTCGACCGTGAGGCGCAGCCGTTCGAGCTCACGGGCCGGGATCCCGGCCGGCTTGAACAGCGCGGCGCGGGGCAGCCCGGAGACGGCTCGCTCGATCGGCGGACGTGCCACGGTCAGGCTCGCGTGATTATTAGCATATGCTCATTATAACCGCCATGCGAGAGTGGCCGTCAAGGCCACTGGCGGCGGCGCTCGTGCCGCGGGCGGTGCTGGAGACGACGCTAGGCGAGCGGGGGTGACATAGTCGCAAACGTTCGTCCCGGCTGCAAGGTTCGGGTAGGGTGCCGACGGTCGGGCGCGCAGCGACGCGTGGCCGTGTGAGCCGCCGGTGGCAGGCGGGTGCCGTGTGAGCCGCCGGTCCGCGGTGAGGGGGAGGGGTCGTGAGCCCGTCAGGCAGGTCGACATGAAGCTCGTGACGATCGCGATCGTCGCGCCGCGCGCGCCGATGGCGGTTCCGTGAAGATCGGCCGCCTGACCGTCCTCGCGCTGCGCAACGCCGCGGGCGACCCGGTGCGGAGCTGGCTGATCGCCATCTGCGCCTTCGCCATCGCCGCCTTCGCGGTCTCGACGGCGATCCTCGTGCGCGGTGGACAGGACAGCCTGCACCTGGCCGCCGCCCGGCTCGGTGCCGATGTCGTCGTCGTGCCACGCGGCGCCGCGACCGAGGTCGACGGCGCCCTGCTCATGGGCACCGTCTCACGCCGCTGGATGCCGCAGGCCGACGTGGCCCGCGTCGCCGCGGTCAGGGGTGTCGCGGTCGCCTCGCCACAGATCTACCTGGAGTCGCTCTCGCACGCGTCGTGCTGCGCCGTCAGCGACATGTTCATCGTCGCCTTCGACCCGCGCACCGACTTCACAGTCGAGCCCTGGCTGCGCCAGCAGCTCGGCGGCAGGCTCGGCCTGCAGCAGGCCGTCGGCGGCAGCCAGGTGACCACGCCGGTCAACTACAACGTCATGCTCTACGGCTACACCATGTGGCTGCGCGGCAAGCTCGAGCCGACCGGCACCAACCTCGACCGCAGCCTGTTCATCACCCTGCCCACCGCTTACGCCATGGCGCGCTCCTCGCGCACGACGGCGGTGAAGCCGCTCGTCATCCCCAAGGACCGCGTGTCGTCGGTCATGGTCAAGGTGACGCCGGGGACGGACCCCACCAAGGTGGCCGGCGCGATCGCGCGGGCGGTGCCCGGGGTGAGCGCCATGGTACGGCCCCAGATGTTCGCGGCCTACCGCACGCAGATCGCCGGCCTCTTGCACGTCATGCTCGTGGTCCTCGCGCTGCTGCTGGCGCTCGCTCTCGTCGTGATGGTGCTGCTCCTGTCGATGGCCGCCCACGAACGGCGACGCGAGCTCGGCGTGCTGCGCGCCCTGGGCGCCTCGCGCGGTGTCGTCGTCGTGGCGCTGCTCGCCGAGGCCCTGGTCATGGCCTGCGCCGGCGGTCTCGCCGGCGTGGCGGTCGCCGGCTTCGGCGTGGGCCTGTTCCACACGCTGATCGCCTCTCGGCTGGGGGTCCCGTTCGTGTACCCGAGCGGAGGCGCCCTCACCGCGCAGATCGTAGCCGGCCTGTGTCTCGCGCTCCTCGCCACTGCCGCCGCCGCGGTCGTGCCGGCGCTGCGCGTGAGCGGCGAGGATCCGGCCCTGGCGATGCGGGAATGAGCGACGACCGGCAGCCGATGGTCTCGCTGCGCGGCGTGAGCAAGGTCTACGAGGCGTCGCGCAGCCTGCCCGTGGTCGCGTTGCGCGAGGTCGACCTCGAGGTGGCCGTCGGCGAGTTCGTCGTCGTCACGGGGCGGTCGGCGGCCGGCAAGACGACGCTGCTGAACGTGATCGCCGGGCTCAGCCGGCCGACTGCGGGGGTCGTCCGCCTGGAAGGGACCGACCTCTGGCGCCTCTCGGACCGGCGGCGCTCGCGGCTGCGCAACACCGACATGGGCTTCGTCTTCCAGTTCCCCAGCCTGCTGCCATCGCTCACGGTCCTGCAGAACGTCCTGCTGCCGCTCGCGCTGGGGCCGGCCGAGCTCGCCGCGGCGAGCGAGCGCGCCGAGGAGCTGCTCGAGCTGGTCGGATTGGACGGCGCCGCACGTAGCCATCCGCGCCACCTGTCGGCCGGCCAGCAGCAGCGCGTCGTGATCGCGCGGGCGCTCCTCAACCGGCCGCATCTGTTGCTCGCCGACGAACCCACCAGCAACCTCGACGAGCAGACCGAGGCGGAGATCATGGAGCTGCTCGGGCGGGTCCACGAGGAGACGGGCGCGACCATCGTGCTCGTCACGCACGCCGCCGATCTCGTCGGCCGCGGCACGCGACACCTGACCATGGCCGACGGCACGGTGCGGCCGGCTGCTGCGACGTCTTCCTGCGGATAGTATAGCGATCGCACCCCGGCCGGCGGTGCGTCGAGATTCGAAGGGAGGCCGAGTTGGGCGGTCCGGTCACGAGGGCGTCACTTGGCAGACGCCGCCGTCATGTCGTGCTCTCGTCGCGCCTGGTCGTGCTCGCGTCGGGCCTGGTCGTGCTCGCCCTGATGGCGGCCGGCTGCGGAGGGGTGGCGAAGCCGCACGAGACGACCGTGATCCACGACCTCACCGGCACCTCCCGTCACGGGCGCTACATCGTGACCTGCACGCCGCCTCACGGCTCCATCGCGCTCGGCCGGCCACAGACCTGGACGGTGCTGGTCACGACGCCCGCCGGCAAGGCGGTCGATCACCTCCGGCTGGCTTTCAGCATCGGCATGCCGCAGATGAGCATGGCGCCGGCGCCGGCCCATGGCGTCACAGCGCAGGGGCGGGGGCGCTACCTCGTGCGCGGCGTCGAGTTCACCATGGGCGGCCGCTGGGTGGTGACGGTCACGCTCGGCTCGCCTGCAGGCTCCGATCGAGCGACGTTCTCGTTGCAGATCGGGTAGGCCGATCGCGTGACGGCCGCGGCCGGGCCCCACGCGGGCGCCGGCGACGTTCCGAAATATACCCCCGGGCGTATATACTGGACGCGAATCAGCGACGCCGCGAACGGGTGCGTCGCCCGACAAGGAGGGTTCCGGCCATGGCGGTCACCGTGTACTCGACGCCGACCTGCAGGTACTGCACGGCGGCGAAGCACTACCTTACGAAGAACGGCGTCAAGTTCCGCGAGATCGACGTGTCGCGCGATGCCCAGGCGGCCGCCGAGATGGTCCGCAAGACCGGCCAGCAGGGCGTACCGGTGATCGACGTCAACGGCACCGCCGTCGTGGGCTTCGACAAGGCCAGGCTCAACCGCGCGCTGCGCATCTCGGGCTGATGCACCGGCCCGCGTCCGCAGGCGGTCGGGTGTGAGCGTCGCCGCGTTCGAGGGCAAGCGCCCCCGGCTGGGAGCCGGCACGTGGGTCCACCCGTCGGCCGATGTGTTCGGCGACGTGACGGTCGGCGAGCGCTGCTGGATCGGCCCCGGCGCGCGGCTGCGCGGTGACTACGGCCGCATCGTCGTCGGCGACTGCTGCGCGATCGAGGACAACTGCGTCGTCCACGCCCGTCCCGGCGAGACCTGCACGATCGGCGCGTGGGTGACCCTGGGTCACGGCGCGATCGTCCACAACGCCGCTCGTGTCGACGACTACGCGGTCATCGGCATGGGGTCCGTGGTGAGCGACTGGGCCGAGATCGGCCGCTGGGCGGTCGTCGCCGAGGGGGCGGTCGTGCCGCAGCGCGCCGTCGTGCCGCCGGCGGCGATCGCCGCCGGCGTGCCGGCGCGCATCCTCGACCGTCGCGTCGACGACGACTTCAAGGCCGCCTGGCGCGGCTTCAAGCAGATCTATGTCGACCTCTGCGAGCGGTACCGGTCCGGCTACGAAGCCTGACGGGCACGGACCCGCCGCGTCACGACGGCGAGCCGGCGGTGACCTCGTCGGCCGCAAACGAGAACACGCGACAGGCTCGGGTGCATAAGCCGCACTCCGTGCAGAGCTCCTGGTCGATCCGGGGAGCCGAGAAGACGTCGTCCTGGACGATGGCACCCTGCGGGCACGACGAGGCCGCCGGGCAGGGGTGGTTCTGGGGGCAGAGACGTTCGTCGACGACGATCACGGCGACACTCCACGGTCGGTTTGGCCGGACCGCGGAAGTATACCCATAGGGGTATATGTTCGCGACCTCGCACCAGAGACGACGAAGGCCCTGCATGGGGCCTTCGTCGCAGCTTGCGGCGCGACCGCGCCGCCCGAGCTCAGGAACCTCAGGTGAAGGGGCCGCCGGCCGGCGCGGCGCAGCCGCCGCCGGCGCCCGTCGTGCTGCGCAGGAAGCTCGAGAACTTCTGCCGCACCTCGTGCGAGCCGCACTCGGGACACTCGCGCTGCTCGGGCTTGATGAAGCCGACGGCGAACACCTCGAAGGCGTGGCCGCACTGGTCGCAGACGAAATCGTAGAGCGCCATGTCCCTCCATCTTCTCGATCGGCTCCTTCGCTGGGAGCCGGCCCGGCCTCAAATACCCCGAGGGGTATGGTGACTGTACACGAAGCCGGATCTCGTGGCAAGCGCATGAGGATGGCCCGCTTGACTCGTCGACTACGATGCTCGTAAAGGAGGTGTCGACAAGAGAAGGAGGAAGCCGGTGGCGGTCCGCGTCGGACTGGACGATCTGTCGCGCGAGCGCGCGGGGCGGCTGCGCGTCGCACCAGGCCTGCCGTTCGAGCAGGCACGGGGCGCGGGTCTCGCCGGCGTTCTCGTGCCGGCCCTCGCGGTGGTGGCGCTGGGCGTGCTGTGGCTGGCCCTGTTCGACCCGATCACCGGCTTCACCCCCGGCACCGACGCCGGCGTGTACCTCTACGCCGGCCAACAGTTGCTTCACGGCGTCGCCCCGTACCGCGGCGTGTTCGACAACAAGGGCCCGCTGCTGTACCTGACCAACGCGGTCGGGCTCATACTGGGCGGCGGCTCGTTCTGGGGCGTCTTCGCGCTCGAGTACGGCCTGCTCGCGGCCAGCACCGTGCTGCTGTTCCGCGTGCTGCGCCGTCGGGTCGGCTGGCTGCTGGCCGGCCTCGCGATCCTGTTCTTCGTGCTGGCCGTCCCCCACATCGTCAGCGGTGACCACGAGGAGGAGTACGGCGTCGTGCTCCAGTGCTGCGCCCTCTTCGCCCTGGCCCGGCGACCGGGCGCCGCGCGTGCGACCGCGACCTGGGTCGCGGTCGGTGCCGCCGGCGCCGGCGCCCTCCTGCTCAAACCCACCGACTGCGGCCTGTGGGTCGCCCTCGCGATCTGCGGGCTCGCGACCGCGCGGGGCCGGCGTGGGGTGGCCGGGCGGGCCGCGGCGGGCGCCGCGGCGGGCGCGGCGCTCGTGATCGGCCCAGTCCTCGTGTACCTCGCGCTCGTCGGGGCGGTCGGGGCCTTCGGTGCCGCCTACATCGGCTTCAACGTGCTGTACGTCGGCGGCCACACGCTGGGCGATCGCCTGGCGAGCCTCGCCTTCGACGCCAGCCGTATCAGCTACGCGGCCACGGCCGCGGTCGCCGTCGCCTGGGCGCTCACGACGCGCCGCTTGTTCGCGGCGCGCCGTGCCGGCGTGACCGACACGCTCGCGCTGCTCGCCGTGGTCTGGTTGCCGGTCGAGATCGCGCTGTCGGCGACGTCGGGCTACTCGCGGCTGCAGTACGCCTTCCCCTGGCTCCTGCCGGCGACGCTCCTGCTGGGCCTCGCGCTGGTCGACCTGTACGGGCTGGCGGGGCGGGCGGTCGGGGCGCGCGCGAGCGCGCCCCGACCGCCCGCCCCCGCCAGCGCCCCCGCCCGCCGGACCCTGCGGCTCGCGGTGGTCACCACGGCGGCGCTCGCCGCGCTCGCGCTCGGCGGTCTTGTCATGCCGGCCGAAGCGTTGCTCCACAACCTGGCCGGCGGCGTCGTTCACGCTCACCGCTGGGAGGCGGTGCGGCCGCAGGCCCGGCGCGAGGCCTCGTTCGTCGACGCGCGCACTCGAGCGGGCTCCTACGTCCTCGTATGGGGCGGCTACGACGCGACCGTCAACTTCCTCGCCGACCGGCGCTCGCCCTCGCGTTATGTGATGCAGCTCGCTCTGTACTTTCCGGGCTACGCTCCCCGCGAGGTGCCCGTGTTCCTGCGCGAGATCGAGACGCATCGCCCCGCGCTCGTCCTCGACACCTCGCCGTCGTACGGTCTGGCCTGGGGCACCGCCGTGCCGTCGCTTGCGTCGATGGGCCGCGGCTGGACCTCGGTCACCCCCGCGGTGGCGCGCGCCTGGGCCCCGGTGTTCGCCTGGCTGCACGCCCACTATCGGCCGGCCGGCAGGCTGCCGTTCCCGCCCGGGTGGCCGGTCTACGTGCCGCGCTGACCCCGCGCTGTGCCTGGCGGCCGATCTCCGTGCCGCGCTGACCCCGCGCTGTGCCTGGCGGCCGGTCTCCGTGCCGCGCTGACGCTCTCGACGCCCCCGGGCGGACGCCTCCATGTATCAAGTTTTCGCCCCGATGGATCGATAGAACCGGCGGTCGACGTCGTCGACGTCGTTCAGGCCGACGCGACTTCGTCGCGCGCCTGGTACCGAGTGTCTGGGTCAATGCGGGCAAGGAGGCGACGGTGGCACGACTGCGCAGAGGACAGCTGCTCCTGCTTCTGGTCGCCGCGCTCGCGGTCGCGGCCGTCGCAGGCGTCTTCGTCTTCAAGGACCGCGGCGGCACGCCCGCGTCGACGCCGGCTGCCGCGACCACAGCCGGCGCCCCAGCCGAGTGGTTCGAGCTCGACCACGGCGAGCGTCGCCACGCCGCTCGACGGCACCTGGCACATCGGTCCCGCCTCGACCGTGGGCTATCGCGTCGCCGTGACCGCGTTCGGCCTGCGCACCACCGTGCAGGCTCGCACGCCCAAGGTGTGGGGCGCGGTGACCGTCGCCCACGGCAGCGTCACCCGCTGCGCGCTGACCGTGGACATGACGGGCTACTCCGGCACCCAGCGGGAGCGCGCCGCGATCGGCGCGCAGAGCTACCCGACCGCCCGCTTCGTGCTCACCAGGCCGGTCACGCTGAAGTCGGCCGACGGCTCGGCCGGCGCGAGCGCGGCCGGCTATCCGGCGGTCGGCAGGCTGATCCTGCAGGGTCATTACCTGCCGCTCACGCTCACCCTATCGTGCGTGCGCAGCGGCGGCGCCTTCACGGTGCGCGCCCGTGTGCCGATCGCCTTTGCGCGCTGGCACGTGCCCGTGCCGGCCGGCTTCACCTGCCGCGGCACGGTCGAGATCGTGCTGCACCTGGTGCGCGGCGCCGGCAACGGCGCGACCGTCGCGTCGTAGACGCCCCGGCGACGCCGGCGTCGCTTCGCTGCGCGCCCGGCCCTAATCGTCGAAGTTGCCCTTGGCGCCCTTTTCGGTGTCGAGTGACTTGGCGCGCTCGACGATCTTCGCCTCGGTCCACTGCGCCGGGTCCTCGATCCGCGCGGCCTTCGGCTTGAGGTCGAAGGAGCCCGCGGCGAGGATCGCCTCGACGGCGAGCGCCGCGGTGTCCTGGCCGTTCAGCACGGTCGTCATCATGCCGTAGACGAAGTCCTCGACCCGCCCGGCCATGCGCTCGCGGATCTCGGCGGGCTGCGCCAGGAACCTGCTCTCGAACGGCAGGTTCAGGTTCTTGTAGTCGCCCTTCTTCCAGCCGCGCTCGTCGGCGTAGGCGACCACCTGAGCCCACATCTCCTCGGTCACGCCCTCGCCCGGCACCTTGATGAAGTTGCCGTCGGCGTCGAGCTGGGCGTTGCCGTAGTCGTTGACCTCGAGGCCCCACGAGATCATCTGCAGCGCCGTCGCCACGTTGGCCTTGGTGGTGTGGGTGCGGGCCGCGATCTCACGCAGGCGCTCGGAGCTGTTGCCCGAGGTGCCGTGCTGGGCGCCGCTCACCTCGTAGGGGGTGAGGGCCTTGTGGATCTCGGCGGTGAGCTCGACCTGGATGCCGGCGCTGGAGGCCTCGATGCCGTGGGTCGTGCCGTTGTTCAGGGCGATCCAGTCGGCGAAGATGCCGTGCGCGTTCAGGCCTTTGATGAGGAAGAGCGCCTCGTCGGCGGTGGACAGGCCGGACGCGCCCTTGATCTCGCCGACCTCGGTCTCGAGCCCGGCCCAGGCGGGGATGCGCGGGTTCACCGCGAGGTTGGCGAGCAGGTTCTGGTCGTTGGGCTGGTGCGACGCGTCGATCGCGATCGACGTGATGCCCGCCTCGAACATGGTCGGCACCTCGACCAGGGCCTGCGCCAGGTCCTTGCCGTCCTTGATGCCGTAGTGGTCGGCGTGGATGGCGACGGGGACGGTGATGCCCATCTCGTTGCAGAGGGCGTCGACGACGCGCGCCATGTTCCAGTAGTTCACGGCGCAGTAGGCCTTCTGGCCGCCCTCGGACTTGGCGATCTCGATGATGAGCGCGGCGTTCGCGCGCTGCGCGGCGCGCAGCGCGCCGCGCACCACGAAGCTGTTGCGGGCGTTGGCGGCGATCGCGATGGCCTTGCCCTTGGCGCGCATGGCCCGGTCGATGGCCTTGCCGCTGACGAGCAGCGCCCTGGAGTTCGGGAACAGGGTCTGGATGTTGGGCGGACGGCCGATCTGGAGGGCCTTCTCGAAATCCTGTGCGTACGGCATGGGAGCTCCCCGGAGTCGCGGACTTGAGGCGTCAAGGATTCTCTTCCGAACGTGCCCCGCTAGGCAACCACCGGCACCGCGGCACCAAGCGGACCGCCACGCGTGACAACACTTCTTGGTCCCCGCCTCTGGAAAAGCGCGGATCCGCCTTTACCGTGAAAGGCGAGGCGCGCGTGGTCGCCGGGCTGGTCCCTCGCGTGTGGCGGCCCGGCGACGCGGCGCTCTCGCCAACCAGGGGAGGGGGAGACACATGAAGGGGTTTCGCAGGGGGCAGCACGGCTTCACGCTGATCGAGCTGCTGTTCGTTCTCATCATCATCGGCATCCTGACCACCATCGCCGTGCCGACGTATCTGGGCCAGCGCAGCAAGGCTAAAGACGCCGGGGTGAAGGAGAGCATCCACCGCCTGCAAGTGGGGGTCGAAAGCTACGCGGCCGACAGCAACGACGGCATGCCGGCGGCCGTCGATCAGGACACGATCGGCGCCTACGTCGACAACTGGCCGCAGAACCCCTTCGCGAACAGGCCGATGCAGGACAGCACGGCCGTGGGTGACTACACCTACCAGCCGGCCAGCGACAGCTTCACCCTGGTGGGTCATCTCTCGAGCGGCGACTTCGCGGTCCCCTGAGGGGCGAGTGCGGGGCAGACCGTAGCTCGATGTTGCGTGGTCTGTTCGTCCTGGCCCTGCTCGTCGGCGGGGTAGCCGGCGCGAACGCGTGCGGCGGTCACACCGGTCCGCCTATCGCGACCTTCGCGAGCGCCAGATTGCAGTGCAGCTTCCGGTATCCCAGCTCGTTCCGCCCGGGCCCGGTGCAGGCGGGAGTCGTCGAGGGCTCCCTGAAGGTCGAGCTTACGGACCCAGGCGCCCGGTCGCGCATCGCCGTCTATCTGCAGCCGTGGCGCGGGGCTCCTCAGGAGTCTCCCGCGCAGGCTCTCGCCGCCATGACGCTCATCCGCAGCAAGGACCTGGGGAAGCATCTCGTGTCCTTCACTGTCTCCCGGGTGGTCACTATGAACGGGCTGCGCGGCTTCGTCCTCGGCGACATCGACACCGGGACCGCGAGCGATCCGTCGACCTCCGAGATCGAAAGCGAGCAGTGGGTCCTATGGAACGCGAAGGACGACTATACGGTCTTCCTGCTGGGGCCGGCGAACCGCTGGCAGTCCGAGTATCGGAGCCTGGTGATGGTACCTGAGTCGTTGGAGCCTCGGTGAGCCGCTGAGTAGCCGCCGCGCTCGAAGGATCGCAGGCGGCGTAGTCACAGCGGCACGGGCTCGTCACGCGCGAGACGCAGTACTTCGCCGACCCGTTCGCAAGGCAGATCGTCGCCAATGTTGACTACAGGGTCCGCGGGGTGTAGGGGGGAGTCGTACGACAGACACGAGACGAGCAGTCCGTGAGTTGAGGGCGCCTTGACCCGTCGGCCGTTCGTGCTACCACCTGCATGACCTGGTGGGGAGCGACTGGCGAGAGCGGCCTCGAAGGGCCGTTCTTGGCGTTTCCTGGCGTCTGCGTCGCCTACCCAAGGGGGGACCATGTCACGACCTCGCCACCGCTCCAGCACTCGTTCCGTCGTGCTCCCGCTCGCCCTCGTGATCCTCCTGCTCAGCCTTGCCCTGGCGTTGCCGGCCGCTGCGCTGGCCGCCGTCGGCTGGAGCCTTCAGAGCTCGGCTGTGCTTGCGAACGCGAACCTCACTGGCGTCGCCTTCGCTACCAGCAGCGACGGTTGGGCAGTGGGCTGGAACGAGGACACCTTCGCCCCCGTCATCCTCACCACCACGAACGGCGGCACCAACTGGCGCGCGCAGAGTTCGGGCACACCGACTTCCGCGCTACTACTCGGCGTCGCCTTCACCAACGTCAGTCACGCCTGGGCGGTCGGCGATGCCGCCGGCAATGGACTCATCCTCGCCACCACCGACGGCGGCATCAGCTGGAACACCCAGTACTCGGCCTCGGCCTCCGAAGCGCAGGACACGTCGCTCAACGGCGTTGCCTTTGCCAACGCCAGTGACGGCTGGGCGGTGGGCTCTAACTCCGCCGCCCTCGTGTTCGTCGGCGATGGGCCTCGCGGATTGGCTCCCAGCAACGGCGCCTGGCTCAACCCGAGGGACAGCCGGGTGATGGCCGACGAGCCCGACTACTACACGGGCGTCATCCTGGCCACCACCGACGGCGGTGCCGGCTGGAGCCCGCAGAGCCTGGGCACGAGCGCGGACACGCAGCTCAACGCCGTTGCCTTTGCCAACGCCGGTGACGGCTGGGCAGTGGGCTCCAAGACCGACAGCGAGGGCGAAGACATCGGCGGCGTGATTCTCGCAACTACCGACGGCGGCGCCACCTGGAACACCCAGTACGCAGACACGACCGACCTGGCGTTGACGGGCGTCGCCTTCACGAACGCCAGTGACGGCTGGGCGGTGGGCGAACCCGGCACCGTACTCGTCACAACGGACGGTGGCACGATTTGGAACAAGCAGAGCTCGGGCCCGCTCGCGAACGCGTCCCCGGGGGTCGTCGCCTTTGCCAACCCAAGTGACGGCTGGGCGGCGGGCTACTCCGGGACCATCCTCGCCACTACCGACGCCGGCAGCACTTGGAGCTCACAGAGTTCGCCTGCGATCGCGAACACGTACCTGAACAGCGTCGCCTTCGCCAACGCCAGTGACGGCTGGGCGGCGGGCGACACATACGACGAGACCAGCGCCACCTACTCCAGCGTCATTGTCGCCACCTCCAACGGCGGCTGGCCGGCCCCCACGCTGGTGAGCTTCAGCCCGGCCTTCGGTCTGGTGGGTGCCAGCGTGACCTTGACCGGCACGGGTCTTGCCGCCGCCAGCAAGGTCGCCTTCAACGGCGTCAGTGCGAGCTTCAAGGTGGTCGGCGACACGCAGATCACGGCGACCGTGCCGAACGGCGCCACGAGCGGAAGAATCACGGTCACGACTCCCGGCGGTGTGGCCACCAGCGTCACGAGCTTCACCGTCAGCGTGCTCTCTGGGGACGACACCCTGAAGAGCCTGACGGTCTCGGAAGGGACCTTGAGTCCGGCCTTCGCGTCATCCACCCTGACCTACACAGACAGCGTCGCCAACGGCGTGGCCGCCATCACCGTCACCCCGACGGCCAACGACGGCGAGGCCAGCTGCGCCCTGCAGGTGGGCGGTACCACGGTCACGAACCCGATCGCCCTGAAGGTGGGCGCCACCGTCATCGGCGTCGTGGTCACCGCACAAAGCGGCGCCCAGCGGACCTACAGCCTGACGGTCACCCGGGCGGCTGCCTCGAGCGACGACAGCCTCAAGAGCCTCGCGGTCTCGGCCGGCACCCTGAGACCGGCCTTCTCTCCGGCCACCCTGAACTACACAGACAGCGTCGCCAACAGCGTAAGTGCCATCACCGTCACTCCGACGAGCAACGACGTCAACGCCTCTTCTGTCCTGCAGGTGTACGGCAGCACGGTCTCCAACCCGATCGCCCTCTATGCGGGCTTCAACGTCATCGACGTCGTGGTCACCGCCCAAAGCGGCGCCCAGCGGACCTACAGCCTGACCGTGACCTGGGTATCCGGCGACGACACCCTCTACAGCCTGACGGTCTCGGCGGGCACCCTCAAGCCGGCCTTCTCGCCGGCCACCGTAAGATACACAGACAGCGTCGCCAACGGCGTGGCCGCCATCACCGTCACCCCGACGGCCAACGACGGCGAGGCCAGCTGCGCCCTGCAGGTGGGCGGTACCACGGTCACGAACCCGATCGCCCTGAAGGTGGGCGCCACCGTCATCGGCGTCGTGGTCACCGCCGCGGATGGCGCCAAGCAGACCTATAGCGTGACGGTGACCCGGGCGGGGTCGCTCATCACGCCCACCCTGACGCTCAAGTTGAGCGGCCTGAAAAGTGGCGCCCTGAAGCTCGGCAAACGTCTCACCGCCAAGGGCACGGTGACACCGTCAAGCCTGGCCGGCGAGAAGGTCACCGTCACCGTGCAGCGCAAGGCGGACGGCAAGTGGCGCAAGGTCAGGACCACGACGGCGACGATCGGCGCCAGCGGCACCTACAGCTGCACCTGCAAGCCCGCCAAGACGGGCCGCTATCGCATCAGGGCCACGATCGCAAAGACGGCGACAACCACGGCCGCGGCGACCGCCTGGAAGACGTTCAGGGTGAAGTAGCGCAAGCGGGGGCGTTCGAGCAGATGGAGGCACCCGAGTGACCAAGCCGGCGCAAGCCCAACGCCGACTGTCACGCCGCCATCGCGCGCCGTGCTCGCGATCTTCGCGAGGGACAGCGCGGCGATTGCGGCAGCATTCGACGAAGAGTGCGATATGCGGGGGGAGTCTGGTGCGCCAGGAGAGATTCGAACTCCCGACCTTCGGTTCCGTAGGTCCCTGAAGGCGTTATCCGGGGTCGCGCTCGGCCTGTCCGAGTCTCGGAACTTCCCTGCACCTGGCCGCTTTCGGTTATCCGACGTTCCGCTACTAAGGGCATCGGAAAACGAAGTCCCGTGGTCAAAGCGTGGTCATTCAGAGAGGCCGCCCCCGATGACCGTCGTCGGTGCCGCCATAGCGTACCGCAACCGAATCCAAGAACCAGGCGAGCGCTCCCCGGCACACAGACACGCTCGCCCGCTACACGCCGCGCCCGAGCCGGCCCGTCTCGTTCACTCGAGGCGGGCCGGTTTACGTTCAGGGCCTCGGCAGCACGTTCTCCTCGTAGCTCACCCGCACTGTGCCAGGACCTTATGGTCAATCCAGACCAAGGCGTCCTGGAGGTCGAGGCATGACAGACGAAAGGTGGCCGGGCGACGTTGCAGCGTCCCCGGCCGTGGCAGTTCCCTCCCCGCTTGGAAGGTGGCCGCATGGCGAATGATACCCCCAACGCACTTACGGCCGATGATGCGCTTGAGTTCTCGCGGAACCTAGCGCAGATCGGCGAGGGCTGGTGGCGCACGATTGCCCTGGCCGTCAAGCTCGAAGTCCCCACGCTCCTTGGCCTCACGCGCCGCGAGTGGGCGGAGACGTACCACGGCTACGTCAAGATGCCGATCGAGGAACGCCGCGAAGCCGTCGCCGAGCTGACGGCCGAGGGCCTGTCGCAGCGCGAGGTGGCGGACGTGATCGGGGTGGATCACGCCACGGTGCTCCACGATCAGAGGGCTCTTGCCGGTGAAGATCCACCACCCGAGCCCGTCACCGACGCTCTAGACGACACGGGTATCGGTGAATCTTCACCGCCCGAAGCTCGGGTCGCCGGCCGCGCCGGCCGCTGCGCCCGCCGCGGCCTGCGGGCCGGCGACCTGAGATTCGGGGGCGTTGTATCTGCAACACAGGACTCATCATCTTGAGGGTAGTCGTCTGGCTCGTCCGTTGCGTTCCAACGCCGAGATCGCGATTGACCGTGGCGGCATCCACCCCGATCACGTCCGCCACCTCGCGCTGCGACAGGCCCTCGGCCGTCAGCTCGGCGACGGCTTGGCGGCCGGGCGCCGGCGGGGCTTTGGTTCCGTCTGCATGCGTCATCTTCATGTCCTTTCACGAGCCCGCGTCGCGGGCTGGCGTTCACTAACGGCACTTCTCGGCACTCAGGATTTGAGCCGGACGGCCGGGCCGAGCGGAGTCTGCGACCCGGCCCGGCCGCCGGCTGGTGGGGCAGGAAGACACCGAGACCCGCCCCGGCGACCGAGAGCAATCCCGTACTCTCAGCCACACTTCTTCAGCCGCGCAGGGCGGCCGGGATCTGCCCTTCGCCGAGCGGCTCGTCGACCGGGCGGAGGGGGGCCGGCATCGGGTCGACGGCCGCGAGCGGGCGTGTCGGCGCTGCCGGGCGCGGCTCGGGGTGGAGCGGCCGTGCACTGCGCTTGATGCGCAGGTCGGCGTCGGCGTCGATCTGAGTCCAGCCGGGCGGCAGCTCGAGCGACTCCATCGGCGGCAGCGCGGCGTCGGCTTTCCAGGCGGCGAAACGCAGGCGCGGCCGCAGGTCCGGTCCGGTCAGCTTCGTGCCGAGCTGGCGGGCCAGGGTGGCCGCTTTGTCCTGCGCTTTTTCGGCGGCGGCCTTCGCCGCGGCGAAGGCGATCAGCTCGTCGGCCAGCTTGGCGTCGGCGCGCTCGAGGGCCACGAGGGCGCGGTCGAGCTGCTTGGCGAGATCGGCGCGGTGGTCGGCCTCGGCCTTGGCGCGCTCGGCGAGATCGGCGCGGTCGATCTCGGCGGCGGCGGCGTGCAGGCCGCGGATGTCGGCCTCAGTCGCGGCGATCTTCGCAGCCACGACGGCGGCGCGGCTGCCGCCGTCTTCAAGGTCTGCGTAGGAGGCGGCGCCGAGGTCGCCTTCGAGGGCGTCGCGGGCGCCCTCGGCGGCCACCAGTTTGTCGGCCAGGCGGGCGCGCTGGGCGTTGTAGTCGATGCTCACGGGATTCTCCTTGTCGGTTCTTCGATGTGGCAGTAGGCGGCGAGGGCGGTTCTGACGCCGCTGAACGGATTCTCTTGGCGGTAGGCGCGCACGAAGGCGCGGGCCGCGGGCAGGCTGTACGGGCTCCGGCGTAGGCGCTTCAGCTCGTGCACCAGGGCGCAACCGGCCGGCCAACGGGTGAGTACGTCGCGGGCCTGATCGGCGCCGCAGTGGTGCTCGGCGGCGTAGCGGGCGCACCACTGCTGGATCGCCGGCGTCGTGGGGCGGGGCTGGCGCGGCACCGTCGTCCGCGGCTCACGACGCAGGCCGACGCTGCGTGTGCGCCGGCAGGGGCGGCAGACGGAGCGCAGGCCGTCGCTGGTACTGCCGTGTGGGCCGAACTGCTCGAGGGTGGCCGGCAGGGCGTGACCGCACTTCGTGCAGACCTTCAGCGGCGCCGACCACGCCGGCTCGCGGTACTGCGCAAGAACTGCCGATTTTGGCCACGTGTCATTTTTCGGCAGTTCCTTCGTCTGGCGGCTGCGCTCGGCGGTTGCCTGGCGGCTCTTGTCGGGGGCGCGCTGAACGGTCGCCGGCGGTACCAGACGCAGCAACGCCGCGCCGACCGGGCCGGCCAAGAAGGCGACGAGGTCCGGGTTGGCGTCGGCGACGATCAGGGCGGTGGTGCTCAGCACGCGACGTCGGCGGCGGCGAGGTTCCAGATCGCCCGATCCACCGGGTCGTGGTTCAGTTCCAGGTAGGCCGAGAGCATGCCGAGGTGCTCGCCACGGCGCTCGGCGTCGCGCATCTTCTCGGCGCAGGCACGAAGAAGATAATTCGTGGCCTCGGCCGGCGTCCGCACTCCGTTTCGGGGCTCGGCGGCGGTCATGACTCGACCGAGGCGCCGCCGTGCTGCTCGGCGAGCCAGGTGGCGTATGACTCGAACAGCTCGGGGCGGTCGCGGCGCAGGGCCAGGCGGGCGGCGTCGATGCCGGCGAGGGTCGTCGAGTCGAGGTCATGATCGCAGCACCACAACGTGATGGCGGCGGCGAGGGCCTTGTCGGGGCCCGCTTCGCTCAGCGGCTGGCCCATCTTCGGCATCCCGGCGCCGACCTGCTGGACGGCCTGCGCGCCGGCCTGGCCGAGGTTTGAGCCGATGGCGGTGGGCGGGATCTTCATCGGCGACGGGCCGAAGGACTCCTGCGCGTACTGTGCACGCAGTTCGGGGTTGGCGGCCAGGACGGCGGCGAACGAGGCGTCGATCTTCTCGTCGGGGTTGGCGGCGCGACGAGCGGCGACGAGGTCGGCGATCTGGCTACTGGCGGTGGGGATCTGCGTTGTCATGTGGGCTCCTTGCTGTGGCGGCCCCTGTGGGCCTGTTTGGGGCGTTCGGGCGTGTGGTGGGTAGGACCCCTCGGAAGGGCGCGAACGCGCTGTATGGCCTACGTACGGCGCCACTAGCGCGGTCAGACGGGATTCTGCGGGCAGGGTCATGACGTCGCCTCGTCTGCGTCGCGGTCGGGCACATACCCACGCCGGCGCAGCTCGCGCTCGCGGTCGGCGATGGCGCGGGCGACCTTGCGCCGGTGCGCAACCTTGCGGCGGGCGCGACGGCTGCGGGCGCTGAGCGGCGCCGCGAGGGCGTCGGCCAGGGCGCGCGGGTCGACCAGGTCCGGCGAGGCGGCCGGCGCCAGCACGGCGGCGGGGTCCGGCTCCGGTGGCGCGAAGGCGGCGGCGGCGCGCTCGAGGGCGGCGTCGGTCAGGGCGTTGGCGGGTCGATGGCGGCCGGGTGTCGTCGAGGTGGTCATCACTACCAGATCCGCCGGCCGCCGGGGCCCCAGAGGCCGCTGCCGGGGCCGGGCGTGGGTTCGGGCAGGTTGTACTCGGGCACGGGGCCGAGTCGCAGGTGAAGCATGATCATTCTGAGCGCGTCCAAGCAGTGCTCGTAGTAGCCGTCCTTCAGATACTCGCCCTCTTTGTTGGGGTCGACCTTGGCGCTCGAGAGGGCTTCGATGAGGAATGGGCAGCGCGTGCTGACGACAAGCGGCAGCTCGGGGTCCGCCAGGGCGTCCATGATGCGGGTGCAGCCCTCACGGATGAGGCTGTGACGGTAGACGGGGGCAAGGCCGGCGCGACGAGCGGCTTCGACTTCGGGCGTCTGCACTTGGACATTGACCTGGGCGCCGGCGGGGTCGACGTAGGAGGTGTGCGGCGGGATGGCCAGGGCGAGCTTGGCCTCTTCGCGCAGGATGCCGGCGACGAATTCGTTGGTGACGAGGTCGTGCGGCAGGTACTCGTGGACGATGAAGGGCTGGCCGGCGGGTGAGAGCTGCAGGAACAGAGCCGCGGGACTGTGGTAGCCCCAGTCGATTCCGCGCACCGTCTGCCAGTTGGGCACGGGTTCGATGTCGTCGACGTTCCGCTCGCTCGAGAACGTCTCAGCCCACACGCCCGACGGACTCGTGAAGGCGTCCTCGGGCCGCTCGCAGTACTCGCGGCGCGCCAGGGTCGGCGAGGCCGCGAGTTCGACGTTGGCCCGCCACCAAGCATCATCACGTTCGGGGTGGGCGCGCCAACTGAAGAAGGCCGGTACGAAGCGGCCCTCACCCGAGACGGCCTGCAGGTAGAGGCGGTGGAAGAAGTCGTGCGGGCCGGCGCCGGTGCTGATCACGTGCAGGCGTTGCGCGCCGGGCTCGAGGGCGGCGAACTGGGATTCGCTGTCGGACCAGAAGGCCAGTTCGTCGGCGATCACGTAGCGGGACGCGAGGCCGCGGCCGACCGACTTGGTCGACGACAGGGCGCGGATGCGCGAGCCGGTCGCCAGGGCGATGCTGAAGACGTTGTCGGTGGTCGCCTCGCAGCGCCACCGTTCGGGCACTGAGGCCAGCATCCGGCGCAGGCGCACGATGCCCTCCGCAGATTCTTCGAGCGACTGCCGCGCCACGAGGTAGAGCTGTCCCTGCTCGAAGGTGGCGAGGTAGAGCATGTACGCCAGGGCGAGCCACGAGGCGCCGAGCTGGCGAGCCTTGACCAGCACGAGGCGCTCGGACTCGACGATGAGGCGCAGCATCTCGCGCTGACTGTCCCAGAGCCGGAACGGGATAGCCGCGCCCGTCACCTTGTCGTCGATCGACAAGCTCTCGATGAACTCGAGCGGCGTGGGGCGCTTGCCCTTCGGCTGTGCGGGTGCATGAGTGGTGGCCAGGGCGGCGGCGCGGTCGATGCGGGCGCGGGTGCTCATGCGGACATCCTTTCGGTCAGGCAGTCGACGAGGCAGTCGACGTCGGCCGAACTGCGCGCCAGCAGGTACTCGCAGCCGTGGGCGACGACGGCCCGTTCGAAGTCGACCTGGTAGTCGCTCTGCCGGCCAGTCGCGGTCTTGACCTCGATCCACACCGTGCGGC
>CAVYCN010000015.1:0-38897 GCA_963767005.1 uncultured Actinomycetes bacterium | reverse complement strand
GCGCGCGGGGTGCAGGCCCCAGCGGTGGCGCGGGGCGCGGTGGGGGAGGGCGAAGGGAAGAGTTACGCGCGGTGGCGAGCCTGCGGAAAGAGGGGCGACACACCGTATTGCATTCTCTTCTTATGTGGCTAGTATCTGAGGCAACCGGAGGCTGCGCGGGCTCGGACGTGGGCGCGGCCGATATACGTTCAAAAGGGGGGCCTCATGAAACGTCTCATCCTGTGCGCCGCGATCGCGCTCGCGGTCGGGTTGGCGCTCGCGCCCGCCGCTCTGGCTTCGAGCCGCGCCGCGCACGTCACGTCGCACCTGGGGCACCCGGTGCACGCCTTCGCGCCGCTTGCGATCACCGGCCCGTACAGCATCCAGGGCCACGTGCTCGACTTCGGCGGCGCGGCCATCCAGAACGCTGAGACCAGCTGGAGCTTCGACAGCGATGCCCTCGGCTACACGTTCGGCGGCTACACCTTGACCGACGCAAGCGGCCATTTCGAGTTCGACAACATCCCCGGCGGCAACACGGTCGACGGCAAGCCCCGCGACGAGCTCGACATCGACTACCCGCTCCCGCAGGGCGCGAGTGCGGCCCTCATCGAGATGGACGACTGGTCGCTCGACTTCGCCGCGACCAGCGACTACACGATGCAGCCCGGCGCCGTACCGCTCACGTTCGACAACCCGCCGGCCGACGGCCTCGTCGAGGTGCAGGCCGGCAACAGCGAGCACGGCTACGCTCTGGCCGACGTGCAGGTCACCGGCGGCCAGGCCACAGCCAGCGTCCTGCCGCTCAGCGACTTCGACGATGTCATCGCCTACGCGGTGCCGTACCTGTCGTCGGCACCCTATGCCATCCGCTCCGAGGTGGAGTGGCTCGGTACCTCGCCGGTTAGCGTGGCCGGCGGTGCCACAGCGCCAGGCGTCACCCTCGATTGGGGAGCGCCGCTCAGGGCGTTCTTCACCGGCCCGCAGTGTCGCCACTCCGGCCCCGCTGGGCGTGCCGTCACGCTGGAGCTCAGCGGCTGGCCCGCGAGCGAGCAGGCCGACTTCTACGGGTTCGACAGCAACGACAACGTCTATTCGTATCCGGGGAAGACGGTCACCTCGCTCGGCCCGACCGACGTGATCTCCGAGAGCCTCGCGGTGAACGCGAAGGCTCCGGTCGGTCTCTACGAGATCGACACCAATCGCGCCGACAACGTCGACAGCATGGTCGACCTGTGGGACGTCTACCAGGTCTGCACGCTCAAGGCTTCGGCGAGCAGCATCAAGGATGGCCACACGGTGCGGCTGAGCGGCAAGGTGCCGGGCGGCGGCACCGTGATCGTCTACGCGACCACGCACAAGGCGACCGTCGCACCTTCGACCCTGGCCGCCAAGGGCTGGCACAAGGTCGCCTCCTGCAAGCTCAAGTCCGGCAAGTTCACGACCGCGTACCTGCACCCGACGCGTACCACTTGGTACGTCGTCAAGTACACCGGCTACGACTTCCCGGCGTTCACCGGCGTCTGCAAGGTCGCGGTGCGCTGACCTTCCGCGGGGCGGCGGCGGGGCGGGCGGCATGAGCCGCCCGCCCCGCCGCCGCCGCGACCCGATCCCTTCGCCCTCGGCCCTGCCTTTCGCGTTCAGTGCGGCGTGCTCGCGCGCGCGCGCGGGCCACTCTCGGCAACGCTTTCGGCTTGCGCGTCTATGCGCCATGGCGCTACGAGGTCTAGGATGGGCGGCGGAGGGGCCGCGCGGGCTCGGTGGCCGGCGCGCCCGGTGAACACCTGGGGAGGGTCCATGAAGCGTCTGATGCTCTGTGCCGCCGCCGCGCTCGCCGTCAGCCTCGTGCTGGCGCCCGCCGCGTTTGCCTCGGTCGGCGCCCACCACTCCGACGTCAACGCCCGGCCGCTGGGCCTCGCCTCGCACGCCCGGGCTTTCGCGCCGGTGGGCGACACCGGGCCGTACAACATCAGCGGCCACGTCCTCGACTTCAACGGCTCGGGCGTGCAGAACGCCGCGGTCGACTGGGGCTTCTGGACCGACGCCACCGGCTACAACTACGGCGAGTACTACTATCCGACCGACGCGGCGGGCGACTTCAGCTTCACCGGCATCTCGGGCGGACACACGTTCAACAGCCTGGCGAGCGACGAGCTCGACGTCTACTACCCGAGCGGCTCCGGGCTCAACGTGCTCTTCGACTGGTCGCTCGACTTCGCCACGAACAACGACCCGTCGTACAGCTACCAGATGCAGCCCGGCCAGGTGAACATGACGCTCGCCAACGTGCCGGCCGACGCGCAGGTCGAGGTGAGGGCCGGCAATGGCGACGAGGGATATGCCCGCGCGGACGTGTCGCTCGCAGGCAACGCCGGTACCGCCAGCGTCCTGCCCGCGACCGACTTCAACGACCTCACCGCCTACGGCTACTACCTGAACTACCCGACGGCCGGCTACGACATGGTGTGGGGCGCCGCAGAGTGGCTCGGCACGCCCATGGCCGTCAGCGCCGGTGGCACGGCCGGCAGCACCGTCAACCTGGACTGGAACAATTCTCAGTGGTCGTGGATCGACGGGCCGCTGTGCTGGCACTCGGGCGCGCCCGGACGCGCGCTTACCATGGTGCTCCAGGGCTGGCCGGCCGGGCAGACGGCCAGCTTCGAGGCCTGGTACGGCCCTGAGCTGAGCACGTTCTACGGCGGCTACAACAGCCTGTCGGTCACCTCTGCCGACCCGACCGCGACGTACACGAAGTCTCTGAAGGTCTACTCGAAGGCACCGGTCGGCGTGTACGAGATCGACACCTACCGCAGCGACACGCCGAGCCTGCTCGACCTGTGGGACCTCTATCAGGTCACCGCGTGCAAGGCCTCGGCGAGCAGCGTCCGGGTCGGTCACGCCGTGCGGCTGAGCGGCAAGGTGCCGGGCGGCGGTACGGCCACGATCTACGCGATCACCAAGAAGGTCACCAACCAGCCCGCGTCGCTCACGCCCTCCGGGGGCTGGCACAAGGTGGGTACCTGCAAGATCAAGTCCGGCAAGTTCGTGACCCCCTACCTGCACCCCACGCGCACGACCTGGTACGTCCTGAAGTACAAGGGCTCGGCGTTCTGGGCCTACACGCAGATCGTCAAGGTGAGGGTGCACTGACCCCATCGTAAGGTCGGACCCGGCGCCTGCCGGCGGGTCCGCGAGCAAGGCGACGGGGTGGGGGGAGCCGTACGGCTCCCCCCGCCCCGCCCGCGTTTGGCTGCGACGTGCGCTTTCGCCGGTTCGTCAGACTCCGCCGGCGCCGCCGGCGCGCCTACGCGCGTGGGTCGCGGATCATCGCCAGGAACAGCGGCGCGCGGGTGCGCGTGTCGGTGAGCGCCAGCAGGAACGGGTGGTCGGCGTTGATCGTCGCTTCGGCCACCGGAGCGGCCGAGCCGACGACGCCGACGGCCGTCGCGGCCGCCGCCTCGACGCCGTTCTCGTTCATGGTGAGGACGGCCTTGTGCATGACCCAGGCGATCGAGGGCCGGCCGACCTGGGCCAGCCCGGCCGGCGTGACGATGCCGGTGAGGTCGGCGTCGGCCGCCGAGAAGGCGGCGACCATGCCCATCGCCTTGAGCGCCGGGGTGAGATCGGTCGTCCCGAAGCTCGTGTGCAGCTTGGGCAGGTCGAGAATGACGGCCTGGCGCCTGGCGCCGTCGTAGATGGGCGCCAGGCCGCTGGCCGCGAGGCCCTGCAGCAGCGACGCCGGCGTCTGGCCGGCGCGCGGCACGATCACCCAGGCGGTGAGCGAGCCCTTCGTGGCCAGGGCGACGGCGTCGTAGGTCGAGGCCTGCGCCACCGGCGCCGAGAGCTCGCCGCTCATGGTCGGCACCTGCACGGTCGTGCCGTCGGCCAGGGTGAAGGGCCGCGTCTTCGGGTCCCGCCGGCCTGGAACGGCGTCGTCCAGGCGGCCTTGGCGTGCAGGGCGTTGACGACCGTGAGGATGACCGGCGCGGCGCCGCTGAAGTCGCCGGGCTCGACGATGTCCTTGATCAGCCCCGCGGTCCGCTGGCTGACCCAGTCGTTGATCGCGCCGGCGGCGGCGTTCGGATCGTTTGGCAGCGGCTCGGTGGCGGCCGCGAAGCTCTGCCGGGCGGCCGCCAGGAAGGCCGGCGCGAAGGCGACGCCGTCACGCAGCCAGAGCGGGGGCGAGTCGGCGACCTGCACCGACGGCTTGACGCCCGTCTGGACCTCGGCCAGCAGGTTCGCCCCAGGTTGGTCGGCCCGCTCGCTGGTGCCCATGCCCTCGAGGCCGAGGGTGCGCCGCATCTCGTCGGCGGTGCGTCCCTTGGCGCCGTTCAGCACGAGCGATAGCGCCGCGTCGACCGACAGCGGCGAGACGACGACGTTGCCGCTGCTCTGGGCGCTCGCCTCGCGGGCCGAGCAGGCCGATGCCGAAGCGGTCGAGTGGACCGGCCAGCAGGCTCGCGCTGGCGACGTCGGCGGCGTGGCCGCCGGTGGGTCGCAGGGGGCGGCGGCGACGGCCGGCGCGGTGTGTCGCGTGAGGGCGACCGCGACGGCCGCCGCCGCCCCGATCGCGGCCAGCGCGACGACGATGACGATGATGCGGCGCATGTGGCCTCCCTTGCCGTGCGGACCCGCGGGCGTTACCCGGCGCGGGTCCGCGGACCGTCGCTGGTTGCGTTCGGCAAAGAGACGTCGCCGGCCTGCCGAAGGTTCGCGGTCGCAGAACCTGTTCTCTGGACTCCGCGTCTGGGCAGCCTAGAATATGAGGCGTCGACGAGGAGTTGGTCGTGGCCGACTACGAGTTCGTCTGCAACGAGTGCGGTCGCAGGTTCCACGGAATGACTCCCCGGATCGGCGAGGAGATGTGCCCCGAGTGCGGCAGCATCGACCTCGTCCGGGTCGGCGAGTCATCCGGCGGCGACGGCGCGGCAGCAGCCGCGCCGGTGCCCGGCGACATGGCGCCCAGCGCCTGAGGCAGGCGCGCGGGGTCACGCCGCGCGCCGGCGGGTCCGCGACCGGTCCGCACGTCCGGGGACCGGCCCAGGGTGACCGTGCGCCTCGTCGGCGTGAACGCAGAAGCGAGCCGGCGCGTTGTAGCGCCGGGCCGGAGGTGAGCGTGGCGGGGCTGCGCGAGCGCAAGAAGGCCAAGACCCACGAGGCGATCCAGGACGCCGCCCTGCGGCTGTTCCGCGAGCAGGGCTACGAGTCACGACGATCGAGCAGATCGCCGAGGCCGCCGAGGTCTCGCCGAGCACGTTCTTTCGCTACTTCCCGACCAAAGAAGACATCGTGCTGCACGACGCGCTCGACCCGCGCTTCTTCGCGGCCTTCGCCGAGCAGCCGCCCGAGCTCTCGCCGGTCCAGGCGCTGCGCGTCGCGATGCGGTCCGTGCTCGGACAGCTCACGCCGCACGAGCTCGAGATCGAGCGCGAGCGCAACGAGCTCATCATGACGGTCCCCGACCTGCGCGCTCGCATGCTCGACAGCTTCGCGACCACCATGCGCGGCATGGCCGCCGAGCTCGCCGTGCGGGTCGGACGCCCGCCCGACGACCTCCAGGTGCGCGCCGTCACCGGCGCCGTGCTCGGCGCCGGCATCGCCGTGTGGTTCACGTCGCCCGCAGCCGAGCAGTCCTGGACCGACGACCTATCTACCTACCTCGACCAGTTCGACGCCGCCCTGGCCTACCTCGAAGAATGGGCCCCCGCTCCCGACGCAGCCGCTGGGCCGGACGAGCGCAGCCTCCTCCGTGGACCGGTCGTCTCAGCTCCGACGTGGGACCCGGCGCACAGGCGGTGCCGTTCGCGTGTCTCCCGTGGGGCTCGCGAGCTGGCGCTCCAGGTCGGTGAAGGCCCGAATGACTTCTGGGGCTTCAAACGCCCGGTTCCGTCTGCCGACGGTCGTCTGAGAGAGGATCGCTGCGTCGACGAGGCGAGTGATGGCTCCGTTGGCCGCCTGACTGCTGCGACCGATCAGTCCGGCTGCACCGGCGACGGTGAGGACCCGGGCGCCGGGCAGGCGTCGCAGGAGAAGATCGACTGTGGAGTCGGCGCGGACACGGCCGAGGCGATATCGCCAATCGGCCTGCAGCTTCTCGATCCGTGCCTCGAACGCATCGGCGTCGGCCACCGATCGGTCCTGGTCGCCGCGGCGAACAGACCGACCCACCGGTTCAGGCCTTCGCTGGCCGACCGTGAGTTCCCGGACCCCAGATAGCGTGTACCGGTGAGTGCCGCGACGTACTCCTTTGCCCAGGTCGCGAGGATCAGGGACACCGGCGGCAGGACTCGTGTGGCCACGCCACGCCTACGCAGGATGAGATGGACGACAGCGCGCGCCCCACGCGGCCGTTGCCGTCGGCGAAGGGGTGGATCGTCTCGAACTGTGCATGTGCGATCGCCGCCTGGGCGACGGCCGGCAGCGAGTCATCGCTGCTGAACCGACACAAGTCCGCAACGAGCGCGGGAACGTGCTCCCAGGGGGGCGGAACGAACTCGGCTGAGCACGGGTTGAAGGTCGACCCGCCGATCCAGTTCTGCTCCCGGCGTAGCCGTCCACCGTGGGGCTCGAGACGTGTGCCGACAAGCAGGCCACGGTGGATCTCGAGGAGCACGTCGACGGACAGCGACTCACCCTCGGCGAGGCTCTCGACCGCGTAGGTCATGGCGTCGATGTTGCCGAGCACTTCGGCGGCTGTCACGTCGCGCAGTCGTTCGCCCAGCACCCGCTCGGCGTCGGCATGGACAGCGGCGGGCGCCGACCTCGAGTCCTTCGATGCGTGACGAGGCCACCGACTCGGTGCGCAGGAGCAAACGGGCGAGCGCTTCGCGATGGAGAGCGCCCCGGCGGCGAGATTAAGGCGGATCAGAGCTGCCTCGGCGTCGCTTACGTCGGCCGCAACAGGGCCCTCCAGCACGATGGGGCGATCGGTCAGCGGGTCGGGAATGTAGGATCCGTACTCGCAAGAGCGGCGATCCCTGCGAGGTATAGGCCCGAACTCGCATCGCTCACCCAGTGACGCGTCACAACCCTGGCCACGAGACTCCCTAATTAAGGTTAAACAATAACCTTGAATATAGTCTCACGCTTGTCAAGGTTATCGACGCGTGCGGATGATCTCGACGCGCGCATGCCTGCACGACTGCTCATACGATAGAGTACGGTGGCCGGCGGGGGCGGCCGAGCGGTGCCGTGCCCGCGGCCGGCGACGGCGTGACCGGCAGCAGTCGCGCCACCGGCCCACCACGGACAGGAGGCCGCATGAGCGACCTGGAGCTGCCCTTCCACCAGCCTGTGTCCTGCGTGCGCTTAGCCGGCGCTCGCACCCTCACCCACGACGCCGTGCTCGGTCGCGACGACGCGTCGGCCGAGGCCACCGTCACGCTCGAGGTGGTCGCCGCGCGTGAGCCGTCGACGCTCCGCGTGGCCGAGGGCCTGCTGGCCGACGCGAGCATCGCCTTCGAGTGGACCGACGACGGTCGCCTCGTCACGAGCTCGGTCGAGAGCGTCGGCCGCGCCGGCGCGGCCGCCACCGGCCTGCTCACCGCCGGCGCCTCGCTGGCGGCGTGCTGCTCGCCGGCCCGGCGATGGCGCTCTCGTGCGCCGGCGCCTCGACGGCCACGGCTGACCGCATGACCGCGCGCGCCGCGCCGCAAGCCGACGCCGCGAAGGGCGGCGCCGAACTGCCGGCAGCGGGCGCCGGCGCGACCGCGGCCTTCGTCCGCGTGGCCGACGAGGCCGTAGCGGTCGCGACGGCGGCCGTGGCGAGCGCCTACCGCGGCGCCCATCCCGACGAAGCCGGCGCGCTCGACGACTGCGCCGCGTCGTGCCCGAGCTCACGCGCAGCCTGGCCCGCGCCTGGCGCGGGGTCGCCGCCGCCGACGACGGCAAGGCGCGCCGCGGCCGCCGCCGCGGCGCGCCATCGAGACGAGCCTGGCGGCCGCGCGCGCCCAGGCCGCCGCCCTCGACGAGCACTTCCGCGCCTGGCGCGCCGGCACCGTGACGACCCGGATCGAGCACCACGAGTTCCTGCTCGATCTCGACACCCTGGTCGCCGCGCGGACGCTGCCCGAGCTCGAGGCCGGCAAGCTGCGCTCGGCCGGCGCCGGCGACGCCGAGAGCCGCGCCGCGCTCGCCGCGGTGCAGGAGGCCTTCGACGCGCTCGGCGTCGTGGTCACCGTCGCCGACCAGACTACCGCTTCTGCCGCGGCCGCGGCCGGCGCCGGCGAGCGCCGGCACCGGCCGAGAACCAGGTGGTCGTGCGCCTGCCGCGGCGCGTGGGGCTGGCCTGCTACGAGCTCGCCGCCGGCGAGCTCGTAGCGCGCTCGTCGACCTCGGCGCTCGTCATGGACGCGCGCTGCCCGTACACGACCGTGCGCCTCGCCAAGGCGCTCTTCGGCAAGCGCTCGGTGCGCCTCGGGTTCTCGGCCGGCAGCGCCCTGCAGTCGCTGCGGGTCGGGGCCGGCTGGAGATCGCCGGGCTGGCCGAGACGGCGGCGGCGCTTCCCAACGCCGCCGTCCTCGGGTTCGACCGCGCCCGCCGGGCGTGGGCCGGGTCACGGCGCTGCGCGGCGCCGAGCTCGACGAGCGCTTCTCGCTGCTCACCCGGCAGCTCCAGCTCAAGCGCCAGGAGATCGCCCAGGCGGGCTGCTCGCCACCGAGGGGTCATACGCCGAGCTCGAGCGCTCCAGCGCCAGGTCGCCCTGTCGAGCAGCGCAAGTCACTGCTCGCGTCGAGGCCGGCCTCGGGCTGTCGACGACGGGCGACGGGGCGACGGACATCGCGAGCGACACGACCGGCGAAAGGACGGTGTCATGACCGACTCGCTCTACAGGCTCGGCGAGCTCCCCAGCTGCGACGACGAGCGCAACCTCAGGCTGTCCGCCTACCTCACGCGGGCGGCGCCCACGCCGCCGCCGGCGGTCGACTACGGGGCGGCCGTGCGCGACTGGGGCATGTTCGGCAACGACCGCGTGGGCGACTGCGCCCTGGCCGGCCAGGCCCCGCCGACATGGTCTGGGCGGCCAACGCCGAGCACGAGCAGCTCGCCATCACCACCGCCATGGTCCTGCACGCCTACTCCGACCTCACCGGCTACGATCCCGACGCCGGCGGCCCCGGCGGCGATCCGACCGACCGCGGCACGGTGCTCCTCGACGCGCTCAAGTACTGGCGCCGGCGCGGCATCGATCGCCAGACGATCAAGGCGTTCGTCGAGGTCGACCCGCGCTCGATCGAGCACGCCGAGCTGGCCATCGACCTCTTCGGCTGCCTCTACGTGGGTGTCGAGCTGCCCGACGCCTCCTGCCCCGCGAGCCGGGCTGCCGCCCTGGACGGTCGGGCCCGACGGGAGCCACAGCCACGCACCCGATCCGCACAACGGCCACTGCGTATTCTATACGGGATACGATGCCGCCGGGCTCACGGTGGTCACTTGGGGACGAAGGTCACCGCTTCCTGGGAGTGCCACACGGCCTATTGCGACGAGTTCTACGCGATGCTGTCGCCGGCTTGGCTACGGCACGACCCGCAGGGCATCGACGTCGCCACGCTGACGGCCGATCTCGACCACGCCGCCGTGCGGTAACGCTGATCAGGGCCGATCGCCGGCCGGCGGCAAGGAGGACGAGATGACCGAACCACGCGAGATCGCCGAGGGCGCCGAGCAGGTCACCGACGGCGTCTGGCACTGGCACATCAGCAACAGCAACATCGGCGGCTCGACATCGAGCTGCACGCCGTGGTCGACGGCGACACCTGCGTGTTCATCGACCCGGTGCGCCTGGCCGACGACGCGCTCGCCGCGCTGCCGCGGCCGGCCGCCGTCGTGCTCACCGCGCGCTGCCACCATCGGGGGGCCTGGCGCTATCGCCGCGAGCTCGGGGCGCAGGTCTGGCTGCCGGCCGACGCGTCCGAAGCCGACGAAGAACCGGACCGGCGCTAGCCGAGGGCGACACGCTGCCCGGCGGCCTGACCGCCGTGCGCACGCCGGGGCCGGAGTGGCCGCACTACTCGTTCCTGCGCGCCGCCGACCCCGGCGTGCTGCTCTGCTCCGATCTCATCTCGCACTACGGCGCGGGCGCCGAGCTGCGCTTCATCCCCTTCGATTACCACGAGGACCCGGCGGCCACCCGGCGCAGCGTCGAGGGCCTGCTCGAGCTGCCGTTCACGGTGCTCTGCCTCGACCACGGCGCGCCGCTGCTCGACGACCCCAAGGGTCGATCCGCCGGCTGCTGGCAAGCTCGTAGCCGGGAACGCGTACTGCCCTAGCCGGTCGTCCCGGCTCGCTCCCTGCGGCATGGAGGTCGCGATGAACGAAGGCTGCCCCGAGGCCCCTTTGCAACGGGACGAAAACGGCGGGCTCGCGCCCTCGGGCGAGGGCTGGTTCGTCGTGAACGTCGCCGAGGCGTCCGCCATGCACAGCGAGCGGTTCGGCGACGGCTGCCGTTTCGAAGGAGCGGCGCGCTTTCCCGAGTTCGGCATCAACGTGCGCGTGCTGGCGCCCGGCAGGCCGGCCTGCCTGTACCACCGCGAGAGCTGTCAAGAGGCCTTCCTCGTGCTGCGCGGCGAGTGCCTGGCGATCGTCGAGGAGCAGGAGCGGCGGCTGCGCGCGGGCGACTTTCTGTTCACGCCGCGGGGCACCGCTCATGTGCTGGTCGGCGCCGGTACGGCGCCCTGCGTCGTGGTGATGGTGGGGGCGCGCCGGTCCGACCAGGAGCTGTACTATCCGGTGAGCCCGGCGGCGGCTTGCCACGACGCCTCGGTGCAGCACGCCACAAGCTCCCTGCCGGACGCCTATGCCCAGGGCGGCCCCTGGCCGCCGGGGCAGCCGACGACTTTGGGAGAGGTGCTCTAGCGGCCGGCGCCACCTGCCCGCTCGCGACCGCGTCTGTCCCTCCGGTTTGTCGCCGCGCCACCGGGGGACAACGGGGGAAGCTCTGCAAGGGAGGCATGTGGCGGCACAGCAACCGACGATCGGCGAGGCTGAGCGCCCCGCGGCAGCGGCCGCCTCGGGCAGCCTGGTCTGCGACCTCGACAACGTCATTCTCACCGCGGGTCTGTCGAAGACCTATCCGGGCGGCATCCGCGCCGTCGAGGCGCTCGAGCTGCGGGTCGGCGCCGGCGAGATCTTCGGCCTGCTCGGGCCCAACGGCGCCGGCAAGACGACGACCGTGGGCATGCTCTCGACGAGGGTGGTCCGACCGCCGGGCAGGCCTGCGTGGGCGGCGTCGACGTGGTCGCCGAGCCGGCCCTCGCCAAGCAGGCGATCGGCGTGGTCGCCCAGACCAACACCCTCGACCGCAGCCTCACGGTGTGGGAGAACCTCTACTACCACTGCCGCTACTTCGGCTTCGACAAGGCGCGCGCCCGGGCGCGCGCCGACGAGCTGCTCGACCAGTTCCGCCTCGCCGACCGCGCGAAAGCCGACGTGTATGCGCTCTCGGGCGGCATGGCGCAGCGCCTGATGGTGGCGCGCGGCATCGCCCACCATCCCAACATCCTCTTCTTGGACGAGCCCACTGCCGGCCTCGACCCGCAGAGCCGCCTCGCCCTCTGGGAGATCGTCGGCGACCTGCACGAGCGGGGCCTCACGGTGCTGCTCACCACGCACTACATGGAAGAGGCCGACCAGCTCTGCGACCGCGTCGCGATCATGGACCACGGCCATATCCTGGCGCTCGACACGCCGCGCGGCCTGAAGGCGTCGGTCGGCGCCGACACGATCGTGCGCGTCGCGACGGCCGGCGACGTCCGGGGCCTGGCCGACGCCCTGCGCGAGGGCCTCGGCGATGGCACCCGGGCCGAGTCGGGCGACGGCGTCGTCACCGTGTTCCTGAAGGGCGCCGACGGCGTCGTGCCGCGCATCGTGGCGCAGGCCGAGTCTGGCGGCTTTCCGATCACCGACCTGTCGGTGAGCGAGCCCACGCTCGAGACCGTCTTCATCACGCTGACCGGCAAGGAGCTGCGCGAATGAGCGGCGAGGCGCGGCTGGTGAGAGTGGGCGAGCAGCCCACGGCTGGACAGGAGCGGCTGCCATGAGCGTGATCGCCGACGAGCGCACGCGCGGCGCGATGGGCTTTCGCTCGTCGCGCGGCGCCGCTCTGACCGCCTTCGGGGCCCTGCTGCTGCGCGACCTGCGCGTGCTCGAGAAGACGATCGTCGTCTTTGCGGTGCGCACCATCATGCAGCCGCTGCTGCTCGTCTTCGTCTTCACCTACGTGTTCCCCAAGATCGGCCAGGGAGTCGGCGGTTCGGCGCGCTCCGAGTCGGCCTTCTCGACCCTGCTCATGGCCGGCGTGGTCGCGACCTCGATGATCTTTCAGGGGGTGCAGGCGGTCGCCCTGCCGCTCGTGCAGGAGTTCGGCTACACGCGCGAGATCGAGGACCGCGTGATGGCGCCCATGCCGGTCTGGGGCGTGGCCGTCGAGAAGATCGTGGCCGGCGCCATCCAGGCGATCATCGCCGGCCTCGTCGTGTTCCCGCTGGCCGCCGTCATACCGGCGACCCCGGTCCACCTGCACGTGCACTGGCTCTATCTGCTCACGATCGCGCCTATCGCCGCGCTGCTGGCGGCCGGACTGGGCCTGACCATGGGCACGAGGGTCAAGCCGCAGCAGGTGCCGCTGCTCTTTGCGATCGTCGTGCTGCCGATCACGTTCCTCGGCGCGGTCTACTACCCCTGGCAGTCGCTCGCCCCGATCCGCTGGCTGCAGGTCGCCGTGCTCGTCAACCCGCTGGTGTACATGTGCGAGGGCTTCCGCCTGTCGCTCACGAGCGACGCACGACACATGCCGGTCTGGGCGATCTACGCCGGCATGTCGGCCTTCACCGTTGCCCTGTGGTGGGTCGGCATCGACGGCTTCCGGAGGCGCGTGCTGGGATAGGGGAGAGGGCGCCGGAGTCGAAGGGGCTCCGGCTTCAGCGCCGGCCGCCTGCTACGACCGTGGCGATCAGGTCGAGCAGCTCCGCAAGCCCCACCGACGGCGGCCGGTCGAGCGTCACGGTCAGCGTGACGCTGCCGTCGGTACTGAGCCCCGTCATTATGTGGGCCGTGGCCGGCGGCATGGGCGTGGCGGCCCGATCGGGCTCCGAGATCTCCCCGGCGGCGGCGCTCGCCGGCGCTCCGATCGCGGCGATGGCGCCCGGCTGACGCGCCGCGCCGGCCGAGCGGCGCGGCGTGGCCACCACGCACGACACCGCGCCGAGCAGGTCGCACAGGTCGCGCGCGAGGCGCTCGAGCCGCGCCCCCTCGCCGGCCTCGGCCAGCGCCGTGGCGAGCGGGGGCGCGGCCGCGCGCAGCGCCTCGCGCAGCCGTTCGAGGTCGTCGCGGTCGGATCGCGAGGCGGCGCGCAGCGAGGTGTTGTGCAGCGCCACGGCGGCCTGGCCGGCGATCGCCTGGCAGAGCCGCAGCTCCTGTCGCGAGTAGCTGCGCGCCCGGCGCGCGTCGCTGGCCTCGAGCAGGCCGATCGCCTCGCCGCGGTAGACGAGCGGCAGCATGAGCAGGCTGCGGTCGCCGCCGGCGCGCAGCTCGGCGACCTCGGCGGGGTCGGCCCGTGGGTCGTCGACGTTGACCACGGCCGGCACGTGCTCGTCGAGCACCTTGGCGGTGAGCGGGAAGCGCCGTACGTCGTAGGTCTCGGTGTCGGGCAGGCGCTCGCCGCTTCTGTCGTACTCGGCCAGCGTGCGCACGAGGCGCGTGCCGGGGTCGAAGTCCGACACGGCGCAGAAGTCGACGTCGATCAGGTGCGTGACGAGGCGGGCGATCTCGGCCAGCAGCGGCTGCGGCTCGACCTCGCTCGCCAGGGCGATCGACGTCTCGACGATGGTCTCGAGCTCGTGCTCGCGAGCGCGGCGGGCGGCGAGCTGCGAGCTGCCGCCGATCGCCCGGGCGAGCTCGTCGATGTCGTCCACGGCGATGCGGCGGTGGCCGCCGGCGGTGCGCGTGCAGGGCAGGAAGCCGGTCGCCGTCCAGCGCCGGACGGTCACCGGCGACACGCCGAGCCGGCGGGCGGCGTGCTGGACGCTCACGGAGGTACTCATGGCGGCAACTTATGCCGCTCTGTCGCGCTGGTCAAGAACGATCAGTTCCGCTGTAACGTGGTGAAGAAGTTTGGGCAAGGAATCGCCCTGTGATTAACGCCGTTTTGCTGGGACAATCTTGCGGTAACCGGCGGTCGTCGCCGGCGTCGGCGCGCAAGTTTGGAGCCACGCGCCGCTCAAGTTCCTCAAGGGGGAAGCAATGGCTATGCGGGTCCTGCAACTGGGTGTCGGTTCGGTCGGCGAGGTCACGGCGCGCACGATGGCCCCCGATCCCGACGTGAGCAGCGTCGTGCTGGCCGATATCGACGAGGCGCGCTTGGCCCAGGTCGCGGCGAAGCTGCCGGCCGGCAAGGTCGAGACGCTGCATCTCGACGCCACCGACAAGGAGGCGCTCGTCCACGCCCTGGCCGGCGTCGACCTGTGCTTCAACGCGCTCATCCCCGAGGTCAACCTCGACATCATGGCCGCCTGCCTCGAATCCGGCACGAACTACCTCGACATGGCCGCGGCCGGCCCGCGCGACATCGTCGGCACCGCCGACGTCGACGAGGAGATCGCGCTCGACGCCGAGTTCAAGAAGAAGGGCCTCACGGCCTTCGTGTTCTTCGGCATCGACCCCGGCGCGAGCGACGTCTTCGCCCGCGCGCTCTACGACCAGTTCGACACGGTCGAGCGCCTCACGGTCTACGACGGCGACAACAGCTCGGCCGAGGGCGTCGACTTCGCGCCGAGCTTCTCGCCGACGACGATGGTCGAGGAGTGCCTCATCCTGCCGCCGCACGCCTTCGAGGACGGCAAGACGATCCGCCGCACGTCGCTCGCCGTCACCCGCGAGTTCGACTTTCCGGCGCCGGTCGGCAAGCTCAAGGTGTGGAACGTCGACCACGAAGAGGCCCAGCTCATGCCCATGTTCCTGAGCGACAAAGGGCTGCGCGACGCCGACTTCTTCATCGCCCTGGCCGACGAGTGGGTCGACCTGCTGCTCACCTGGCGCAAGCTGGGCTTCGACCACAACAAGGAGATCGAGTTCGAGGGCGCCCGCTTCCGCCCGCTCGACCTGCTCGTATCGCGCCTGCCCAAGGCGGTCGACCTGATCGGCCGCCTGCACGGCGCGGTCTGCGTGGGGGCGCTCTGCGAGGGCACCATCGCCGGCAAAGCGACGCGGCGCTACATGTACCAGATGACCTCGCACGACGAGGCCTACCGCACGATGGGCGTGCAGGGCACCGGCTACCAGACCGGCGTGCCGGCGGCCTGCGGCGCGCTGCTCCAGGCGAAGGGGATCCACACGGCGAAGGGAGTCTTCGCTCCCGAGCAGATCGACCCGGCGCCGTTCCTCGATCTCATGACCAAGCACGGCGCACCGTGGGGAGTGGTCGACCTGCCGCTCGAGCAACCGCGGGCGGCCGACCTGATGACGCAGAGCCGCTAGACTCGGCGCCGGTGACGGTCCAACCGACCTTCGGGGGGAGGGTCGCATGACAGATCTCATGCAGTCGGTCGAGACGCCGGGGGCGGCAAGCGCGCTGCGCAAGGTCAGGATCCCGGTCCTGACCGCGGTGGCCATGATCTTCATCTTCGTGAGCTCGGGCGCCTTCGGTATCGAGGACATGATCTCGTGGTCGGGGCCGGGGCTCACGCTCCTCATGCTGCTCCTGCTGCCCGTCTTCTGGGCGATGCCGATGGCCCTGGTCTGCTCGGAGCTCGGCTCGGCGCTGCCCGAGGAGGGCGGCTACTACGCCTGGACACGGCGCGCCCTGGGTGAGTTCTGGGGTTTTCAGTGCGGCTGGTGGTCGTGGACCTGCCAGTGGGTCGACTCGGCCGTCTACATCGCGCTGATCCAGGTGTACGTGCATGGCTGGTGGCCGCAGCTCTCCGGCTGGGAGATCTGGGGCATCGGCGCGGTGCTGATCGCCTTGTTCGCCTACACGAACATCCGTGGGCTGAACATCATCGCGATCAGCTCGGTGCTGTTCACGATCATCATCGTGGTACCGTTCCTGGCCCTGATCGTCCTCGGTTTCACGCACTGGCACGTCGGCCCGTTCCAGCCCTTCGTCCCCCACGGCCAGTCGATCTTCAGCAGCCTGAACCTCGGGCTCGCCGTGGGCGTCTGGATGTACTCGGGCTACGACTCGATGTCGACCATCGCCGGCGAGATGGAGCGGCCGCGCTTCATCATCCCGCGGGCGCTCATGATCGCCATGCCGATCGTCGTGGCGCTGTATTTCATCCCGACGCTGGTGGGGATCGCCGGCTGGGGTCACTGGGCGTCCTGGGGCACCGGTGACGGCCAGACGACGTTCGTCAGCGTGGCCAGGGACCTGGGCGGACCGATCCTCGGCTATGCCATGCTGGGGGCAGCCGTGATCAGCAACATGGCGCTCTATCAGGACTACCTCACCTCGGGGTCGCGACCTGCGTACGCCATGGCCGAGGACAACCTGCTGCCGAAGTCGCTGTCGAGAGCGCACCGCAAGTTCGGCACGCCCTGGATCTCGATCCTGTTCCTCGCCGGGCTCAACATGGTGCTGATCATCGGGACCTTCGCCAACCTCGTCGTCATCGATGTCTTCCTGAACATGCTCTACTACCTGCTCATCTTCGTCGCCGCGATCCGCCTGCGCCAGAAGGAGCCCGGCCTGGAGCGGCCTTTCCGCATCTGGGGCGGTACGAAGGTGCTCATCGCGATCTGCGCGCCGGCGATCTTCATCGCCTTGCTCACGCTGTACACCAACGCGATCGACACGAGCACGACCGTCTTTGGGCACGCCTCGTTCACGGTCCTCGGCTGGACGTTCGGCTGGTACGGCATCGGAGGGGTGCTCGCCATGCTGACCGGGCCGGTCGCGTACCTGTACTTCAAGCGCAGGCTCGGCGGCCGGCCGGTCGGCGGCGGCACGGGCGAGGAGCCGGTCGAGCACACTGCGACGGTCTGAGGGCTCGGCGCGGGCGGCCGGGAACGGCGCAAGCCGTTTCCGGCCGCCCGCGCCGGCGAACGCCGATCCGGGCCGCCCGCAAACGGCAACGGTCACCGCGCAGGGCCTCGAGCCGGGTACCTGCCACTCATGGCACATCTGTACGCCGGAACATCGGGCTTCGCCTATCCCGCCTGGAAGCCGGGCTTCTACCCGGCCGACGTCGCGCAGGCGCGCTTTCTCGAGCACTACGCCGCCCGCCTGAACTGCGTCGAGATCAACTACACGTTCCGGCGCACGCCGCGGCGCGAGACGCTCGACGCCTGGGTGGCCGGTACGCCACCGGGCTTCGTGTTCGCCGTCAAGGCGCACCAGCGCATCACGCACGTCGCCCGCCTGCTCGACGCCGGCGAACCGACCGCCTTCTTCCTGCAGTCGCTCGAACCGCTGCGCGCGGCCGGCAGGCTCGGCCCGGTCCTGTTCCAGCTCCCGCCCTACCTGCGGCTCGACCTGCCCCGCCTCGCGGCCTTTCTCGAGCTGCTGCCGCCGGGACTGCGCGCCACGATCGAGTTCCGTCACGACTCGTGGTTCACCGACGAGGTCTACGAGCTGCTGCGGGCCCACGGCGTGGCGCTCTGCGTGGCCGAGACCGAGAGGCTCGTCGTGCCCGAGGTCGTGACCGCCGACTTCGTCTACGAGCGCCTGCGCAAGCCGGCATACAGCGCCGACGAGCTGGCCGCCATCGGCGCGCGCGCCCGCCGGCTGCTCGACGCCGGCCACGACGTCTACCTCGTCTTCAAGCACGAGGAGACCCCGGCGGGAGCGCTCGAGGCCGAATCCTTGCTGCGCGCCGCCTAGCAGGCGCGCGCCCGGCAGGGGCGGGCGGGTCCGGACCGGCAGGGCGAACGCCCTCTTGCCGGGCCGGAGCGCCGTTCAGGCGGTGCTCGCCGGTCTGTCGTCGATCGTCCCGTCCTCGGCGGGCGGGCGGATAGCGGCGAGGGCGAACCAGGCGATCGCGCCCGCCGCGATGATCACGACGCCGGCGACCACGAGCGAGATCGACAGGCCGGTGCGAAAGGCGCCGTAGGCGGCCTCGACCACATGGGCGACGATCGGCCCGAACGCCTGCTCGGCGCCGGCGACGCCGTTGCCGCCGTGCGGCGCCTGGCCGGTCTCGACGGCGTTGATGACGACGCTGCGAAAGCCGGCCGGCACACCGAGCGCCGCGAGCCGGTGGCTGAGGTCGACGGTGAGGTGACCGTTGACGAGCGAGCCGAGGACGGCGACGCCGACCACCGAACCCAGCTCGCGGGCGGTCGTGGTCGCGCCGGCGGCCATGCCCGAGTGGGCCGCCGGCACCTCGGCGAGCGCCACGCTCGTGGCCGGCACGACGGCCACGCCGAACCCGAGGCCGGCGAGGGCGAGCGCCGGCGCCACGGTGACGGCGCTTACGTGGCCGCGCAAGGCCGCGTCGGTGACCAGCATGCCGAGGCCGGACGCGAGGCAGCCGAGCACGATCGGCAGGCGCGGCCCGGCGCGCGCCACCCAGCGCCCGGTCAGGGCCGAGGCGGCGATCATGGCGATTGCCATGGGCACGAACAGCGCCGCCGTGCGGTAGGCGGAGTAGCCGACCACGACCTGCAGGTAGAGCGCGGTGAAGAAGAAGATAGAGAAGATGCCGAAGTAGGCGGCGAAGGCGACCGTGAGCACACCGGTGAACGGCGCCCGCAGGAGATAGCGGTGGTCGAAGATCGGGGCGCGGCTGCGCTGCTCGACGGCGATGAACGCGATGCCGGCCGCGGCGGCCAGCGCGAAGAGCGCGATCACCGACGCCGCCGCGTAGCCCGTGGTCTCGCCGTGGATCACGGCGAAGATGGCGGCGCCGAGCGCCACCGGCCCGAGCACGAAGCCGGGCACGTCGATCCGGCCTGCCTGGGGGTCGGCGCTCTCGGGCACCGTCGCCGCGGCGGCCAGCAGGGCGATCAGGCCGGCGCCGAGGTTGAACCAGAACACGGCGCGCCAGCCGCCCAGGCCGACCAGCACGCCGCCGATGACGGGGCCCATGGCGAGCGCGAGAGCGGCGACGGCGGCCCACACTCCCAGGGCGCGGGCGCGCTGCGCTCGCTCCGGGTAGAGGTGGCGCATGATCGACAGGGTGCCGGGCTCGCTCGCCGCGGCGCCCACGCCCATCACGACGCGTGCCGCGACCAGGAGCGTGACGCTCGGTGCAAGCGCGCCGAACAGCGAGCCTCCGATGAACACGGCGAGGCCGCCCAGCATGACGCGCTTGCGCCCCAGCCGGTCGCCCAGAGTGCCCATGCCGAGCATGAGCCCGGCGAAGGTCAGGGCGTAGCCGTTCACGACCCACTGCAGCTCCGAGACGCCGGCGTGCAGGCTGCTCTGCACGTCGGCGAGGGCGACGCTGACGATCGTCGTGTCGAGGAACGTCAGGAACAGGACGGCGCTTAAGGTGGCGAGGGCGCGGCGCCGGCCGCCGTCGGCGGCCGGCGCCGCGCCGCGCTCAGCGCGGTCCGGGCAGGGAAGGGGCTGCGCCATGTGTGTCGCTTACGGCGACGGCGAGGCCGAGCCGGCGCCCTGCTCCAGCTTGAGCAGCGCCTGGAAGCTCGGTGCCGACACCTTCCAGACACCGCCCTGGAGCACCGCCTGGCCCTGCTGGTTGGGCAGCACGACCTGACCGCCCTGGACGATCGAGTACGTCACGGTCGCCGTCGTCGGTGACGTGACCTTGACGGCCGAGACCTTGGCCGTGGTCGCCTTGGCGATCGCCGAGCTCGCCTGCGCCTTGAGCACGCTGGCGAACTGGGCGCCGCTCTGCAGCAGGGCCTGCTTGGCCGCGGCCGCCGTCGTGCCGGCGAAGAACTTCTGCCAGTCGGCCGTGATCTGCGCGGTCGCCGAGGTACTCGCGGACGCGCTCGGCGAGGCCGACGGCGTGGTCGCGGCGTTCGACTTGCTGCCGCAGGCCGCCACGATCAGCGGCAGCGCGACCAGGCTCGCCACGAGCGCGAGCCGGCCGCTCCAGATCCTTGTGGGTGTCCTCCTCATGAGTCCGCACCTCCTGCACGGAACGCCGTTCCCGGCGGCCGCCGAGGCCGCCTGCGCCGTGTGATCGTCTCCGCGGCCGCCGCGGCGGCCGGGCGTGGACGCCCGCCGGACCGGCAGCCCTTCGCTCATGCTTGCCCGGCGCGGCGGCGCTCCTACACCGATGGACGGCTGCCGGCGGTGGCCGGCGCGGGCTCGCCGGGCGGTGAATGCGGCGCACGGACGTGGCCGGCGGGCGCGTCCGGCGCCCGCGGCGGTTGCGCTCGATGCCTGCGGCGGTAGGCTACCGGCAGGCAACGAGAGCGCCGGCCGTGGTCCGGTGCAGCGAAAAGGAGAGTCCCTGTGTCGATCACGCTTGATGGCCACTCGCTCACCGTCGAGAAGCTCGTGGGCATCGCCCGCGAGGGCGAGCCCGTGGAGCTTGCGCCCGCGGCCCTGAAGCGCATCGAGGTGTGCCGCGTCATGCTCGAAGAGAAGCTGGCCGCGCACGAGATCATGTACGGCACCAACACCGGCATCGGTGAGTTCTCCGAGGTCGTGCTCTCCGACGAGCAGGTCCCGCTGTTCCAGCGCGCGCTCGTCTACAACCACGCCGCCGGCTTCGGCGAGCCGCTGCCGGTCGAGGTGGTGCGCGCCGCCATGGCGGCGCGCGTCAACGTGCACGCCCACGGCAACTCCGGCATCCGGCCGTTGATCACGCAGACGCTGGTCGCCATGCTGAACGCGGGCGTCACGCCGGTCGTGTGCACCAAGGGCTCGGTCGGCGCCTGCGGCGACCTCGCCCCCATGGCCCAGCTCGCCCTGTCGCTCATGGCCGAGGGCGAGTCGTTCTACGGCGGCGAGCGCATGGCCACCAGGGTCGCCCTCGAGCGCGCCGGCATCGAGGCCCCCGGCCTGCAGGCGCGCGATGGCCTGGGCACGATCAACGGCTCGAACGTGCTCACCTCGATGAGCGCCCTGCTGCTCTACGACGCCGACCGCTGGCTGCGCCAGGCCGAGATCGCCTGCGCCATGAGCCTCGAGGCGCTGCTCGCCAACCTGAAGCCTTACGACACCCGCCTGCACGAGCTGCGCGGCTTCGCCGGCGCGGTGCGCAGCGCGGCCGCCATCAGGCGCTGCATCGCGGGCTCCGACCTCGCCACCGGCAAGATCAAGACCAAGGTGCAGGACGCCTACTCCATGCGCTCCTCGCCGCAGGTGATCGGCGCGGCGCACGACGCCGTGGCCTGGGCGCGCAGCCAGGTCGAGATCGAGCTGAACGGGGTCGGCGACAACCCGATCTTCATCCCCGAGGACAGGCTCACGCTGACCGGCGCCAACTTCCAGGGCACGCCGGTGTCGCTGCCGATGGAGCTGGTCGGCCAGGCCATCACCATGGTGAGCGTGCTGTCTGAGCGGCGCATGAACCGGCTCGAGAACCCGGCGCTCAGCCAGGGGCTGCCCGACTTTCTTACGGCCGAGCCCGGCTTCTACTCGGGACTGATGCTCAGTCAGTACACCGCCGACATGCTGATCACCGAGCAGCGCATTCTGTCGGCGCCGGCCTCGACCATGTCGATCCCGGCCGCCGCCGACCAGGAGGACTTCGTCTCGATGGGCATGAACACGGCCCTGAAGAACCGTCAGATCCTCGAGAACGGCCGCGCCGTGGTGGGCATCGAGCTCATGGCGGCGGCCCAGGCGCTCGACTTCCGCGACTTCACCCCGGGCGCCGGGGTGCGCGCGGCGCACGAGGTGGTGCGACGCCACGTCGCCCACTTGGGCGAGGACCGTCCGCTGTTCACCGACCACAACGCGATGGCCGCCCTGATCGCCTCATGCGAGGTGCTCGAGGCGGTCGAGGCCGCGGTCGGCTCGCTGGCCTAGCCCGCGCTCCGCGAAGGCGAGCCTGCGCCGCTGCGGTGCAGGCTCGCCTTCGTGTATCCGAGAAACATCTGTCCCCGCCGTCGTGAGCGTAGTATCGTGTGCGCATCATCAAAGGCAGGCGCCGGGTCGGCGCCTGAAAGGGGGCTGGACTATGAGTGTGTCATTCGTTGGGGTGTCGCGTGGGTCTGCGCGGCGCCGGGTCGTGCTGGCGGTCGCCGCCGTGCTCGTGCTCGCCGCGGTCGCGCTGGTGCTGGCCGCGTGCGGCAGCTCGAACAACAATTCGTCGAGCAGCACGAGCCCGAGCACGTCGTCGCTGCACTCGCTGCTGCCGGCGACCATCGTGAGCGCCGGCCAGATCCGCGTGGCGAGCGACATCCCGTACATGCCGTGGGAGGGCTACGTCGGCACCAGCACGCAACCGACCGGCTTCGACTACGACCTCTCGCAGGCCCTGGGGCAGGCGCTTGGCATCAAGGTCGCCTTTACGGAGACGCCCTTCGACAGCATCATCCTGGCGATCCAGGGCGGCAAGCGCGACATGGCCATGTCCGACATGTACGACGCCGCCGATCGCGAGAAGGTCCTGACCTTCGTCGATTACGCCCTCGACGGCACGTCGATCGTCGTCCTGAAGGGCAACCCCAAGGGCGTCACCAATCTGAACAGCCTGGCCGGCAAGACGGTCGCCTGTGAGAGCGGCACCACCCAGCAGGCCCTCCTCACGTCGCTGAACAAGAGCTTCGCCAGCAGCGGCCAGAAGCAGATGACCATCCTAGCGCTGCCGAACCAGCCGGCCGCGCTGCTCGCCGTCAAGAGCGGCCGCGCCGTTGGCGACCTCACCGACCACTCGACGGCTGAGTACAACGCCAAGACGGCCGGCGGCGGCACCCTGTACGAGGTCGTGTCCGACCCGGCGGCGCCCAACGGCTACGTGCCCCAGATGGTCGGCATCGGCATCCTCAAGAGCAACACGCAGCTCGTCACGGCCGTCCAGAAGGCGCTGCAGTCGCTGATCGACAACGGCACCTACAAGACCATCATCGACAAGTACGGCCTGCTGCCCGTGACCTCGGCCCAGATCAACGCCGGGCCGGCCTACGCAAAGGCGCATTCGAGCGTCGGCTCGTCGTGACCCGATGGATCTCGCTGATCCGTCGCGAGAGACCGTAGAGCCTTCGGGGGCGGCGGCCGGCGGTCCGCCGGCCGCCGCCCGGCCCGACGTCGTCAAGGCAATCCCGGTCCGTCACTGGGGCAGGTGGCTCGGCGCAGCCATTGTGATCTACCTGATCGTCGCGCTGCTCGTGTCGTTCACCAAGAACCCGAACACCGACTGGTCGACCGTCTGGGAATGGCTCTTCAAGCGCTACACGCTGGTCGGGCTCGAGTACACGGTCATCCTCACGTTCGCCGCGATGGTCGTCGGTGGCGCGGGCGGCACGGTCCTGGCCGTCATGCGGCTCTCCGAGAACTACGTGCTGTCGACCGTCTCGTGGGTCTATATCTGGTTCTTCCGCGGCACGCCGGTGTACGTGCAGATCGTGCTGTGGGGCAACATCGGCGTGCTCTACAGCCACTTCGTGGTGGGGCTGCCGCTGACCGGTATCGCCTTCTGGTCGACGAGTAGCGGTCCGCTCGTCAACAACCTCATCGTGGTCGCCATCCTTGCCCTGGGGTTGAACGAGGCCGCCTACGCGGCCGAGCTCGTCCGCGCCGGCATCATCTCGGTCGATCCCGGCCAGACCGAGGCGGCGTCGTCGCTCGGCATGTCGCCGCTGCTCATCATGCGGCGTGTCGTGCTGCCGCAGGCCATGCGGGTGATCGTGCCGACGTTCGGCAACGAGACGATCAGCATGCTCAAGACCACCTCGCTGCTCGCCGTGCTCGGCGGCGGTGTGGAGCTGTTCGGGCGCATGCAGACCCAATACGCCCAGAACTTCTTGGTCATGCCGCTGCTGATCGTGGCGAGCGCCTGGTACATCTTCGTGACCACGCTGCTCACGATCGCCCAGCACTACATCGAGGCCTATTACGGCCGTGGGTTCGGGCAGGCGAACACCGAGAGCGCCGACAAACGCGCCCAGCGGCGCGCCCGGAGGGCGCTTGTCGAGAGCATCGACAGTAAGGGCAGACCGCGGGGGGGTGGGGTATGAGCGACGGCCCCCAGAACGTGTCCATCCTCATCGGCATCCCGCAGCCGTCCACCGCGGGGCCGATGGTCAAGGTCGAGCAGGTCTGGAAGTCCTTCGGCTCGCTCGACGTGCTCAAGGGCGTGAGTCTCGAGGTGGCGCCGCAGGCCACCTTCGTGCTGCTCGGCCCTTCGGGCGGCGGCAAGTCGACGCTGCTGCGTTGCATCAACCACCTCGAGAAGATCAACGGCGGCAAGCTCTGGGTCGACGGCGAGCTCATGGGGTACCGCGAGCGCGGCACCGTGCTGCACGAGATGCGTGCCCACGACATCGCCAAACAGCGCGCCAAGATCGGCATGGTCTTCCAGCGCTTCAACCTGTTCCCCCATATGACGGCGATAGAGAACGTCATGGAGTGCCCCGTCCGCGTGCAGCACCTGCCGCGCAAGCAGGCCGAACGGGAGGCCGAGGAGCTCCTCACCCGCGTTGGCCTCAAGGACAAGCTCGACGGCTACCCCGGGCAGCTCTCGGGCGGCCAACAGCAGCGCGTGGCGATCGCCCGGGCCCTCGCCATGAAGCCCAAGCTGATGCTCTTCGACGAGCCCACCTCGGCGCTCGACCCCGAGCTCGTCGGCGAGGTGCTCGACGTCATGAAGCAGCTCGCCCGCGACGGCATGACCATGGTTGTCGTGACGCACGAGATCGGCTTCGCCAAAGAGGTCGCCGACGGCGTCGCGCTCATGGATGGCGGCGTGATCGTCGAGCACGGGCCGCCCAACGAGGTACTGGTCAACCCGAAGGAAGAACGCACCAAGGTCTTCCTGTCGAAGGTGCTCGCCTAGCGCACGGGCGTCTCCTGCGCCAGCGTCCCGGCGGGCGGCGGGGCGAGGGTCGAAAGACCCTCGCCCCGCCGCCTGCTTTCGTGCCTGCGGTGCTGGCCCCTCGGTTCACCGGTGCCTTTTCACCCGATTGGATGTAACGGTTTGTGAGCGTCTGGACGGGCGAAACTGCCCCGCATAGGCACCAGTCCTGCGGTACGACAACGGGGGCAGACCCATGGCGCGTCAGTGCGTAGATTGTCGGGACTTCCCGAGCGAGAGCAACTGCGATATCACGATCTGCAGCGGCGACGAGGAGCATCTCGTCGACGCCGCCGTCGTCCACGCGGTGACGGTCCACGGCGAGACCGACACGCCCGAGCTGCGCGACGAGACCCGCAAGTCGATCAAGCCGGAGAGCCTCACGCTCGCAGCCTGAAGGCGAGACGGCACGTGCACGACGAGGGGGCGGCCGCCCGCACGGGCGGCCGCCCCCTCGTCACGTGGAAGGGCGCTGCGGGTCGGCGACCGTCGGCGCGCAGGCGCGGCGCCACCCGAACCGGTCGACCCGCTGCGCCCGCGGACCTCAGGCGGCCCGCTCGAGCGCCGGCAGGTTGAACCGGCTGGCGGCCGACTCGCCCTCGTCGAACTGCACCATCACGAAGGGCTCATCGCCGATCACGTAGGCGTCGTGGCCGGCGGGGATCATGAAGGCGTCGCCGGCCGACAGCTCGAGCTGTGTGCCGTCGCGCAACTCGACCACGAGCTGCCCGGCGATCGTGTAGCCGACGTGGGTGTCAGGGCAGCGCGGCGCGCCCATGGCCTCCGAGAACCGCCAGCCCGGCGGGATCGTGGTGCGTTTGACCTTGAGGTCGCCGAGCCGCACGACGTCGATCTCGGCGCCGCCTCGCGTGATGTGGTCGTCGGGGTTGCCGAGCGGCTTGACCGAACCCTTGTTGCCGCTGGTCATGAGACGCCTCCTGCAACGGGCGCGACGGCGCCGGCGGCTGTCGCCGCGGGCGCGTCCGTCGCGCTGATGGACCGTGTCGTACAGGCCGTCTCCGTCTCCCCGGCCGGCGAAAACCGTTCAGCCCCGGCGGAAGGGGTTTGGCCGCCGTGGTAGTATCTGTCCGGGATGTCCGAGGTTGACTTCCCCAAGCCGGAGCCTATAGTGCCCATGTGTCTGAGCAGCGCTCCTCGCCGTTCCGGCGACCATTCTCATCGGCCCACAGGGTGACCTTGTGATCGTTTTCGAGCACGTCACGAAGATGTACGACCAGAACGTCCCGGGCATGGTCGACGCGACGTTCCACATCGAGAAGGGCGAGTTCGTCTTTCTCGTCGGTCCTTCGGGCTCGGGCAAGTCAACGCTCATCAAGCTCGTCCTCAAGCAGCTCGAGCCGAGCGATGGCCGTATCCTGGTGGCCGGCCGCAACCTGCAGACGCTGCGGCGCAGCAAGGTGCCGCTCCTGCGGCGCAACATCGGCTGCGTCTTTCAGGACTTCAAGCTGCTGCCCAACAAGACGGTCTACGAGAACGTGGGCTACGCGCTCGAGGTCGTCGGCGAGCACCGCCGCTCGGTCCGCCGCAAGGTGCCCGAGATCCTCAACCTGGTGGGCCTCACCGACAAGACCAACAGCCTGCCGCACGAGATCTCGGGCGGCGAGCAGCAGCGCGTGTCGGTCGCCCGGGCCTTCGTGAACCATCCGCCGCTGCTGCTCGCCGACGAGCCGACCGGCAACATCGACCCCGAGACCTCGATCGGCATCATGCAGCTCCTGTTGCGCATCAACCGTACCGGCACCACCGTGGTGGTGGCCACCCACGATCGCGAGATGGTCGACCGCATGCGCCGCCGCGTCATCGCCCTGGACGGTGGCCGGCTCGTGCGCGACGAGCGCCGGGGGGTGTACGCCAGTGAGGCTTAGCTTCTTCTTATCCGAGGCGCTCGAGTCGCTGCGCCGCAACTGGGTGATGACCATCGCGAGCGTGCTCACCGTGCTCGTGACCATGACCATCCTCGGCCTCGTCATGGTGACCGACAAGAACCTGCACGAGGGCACGACCAACCTCACCAACCGGGTCGAGATCGAGGTCTTCATCAAGGGCGCACCGCCCCAGCAGAGCTCGATCGACGCCCTGCAGACCAAGATCGCCGGCCTCCAGTCGCAGGGTGTGGTCAAGCGCTACGTCTATGTCTCACAGGCGCAGGCCCTGCAGGAGCTCCGCAGGCAGCTCGGCGCCAACGCCGACCAGATCCTCAGCAACCTGACGAACAACCCGCTGCCGGCCTCGTTCCGGATCTTCGTCAAGGACCCCAACCAGGTCGACCACGTGGCGGCGATGTTCTTCAACGACCCCAACGTCGACAACGACCCCGGCACGACCAACGGCGTGAGCTACGCCAAGCAGACCGTGCGCAACCTGCTCGGCACCGTGAACCTGGTCGAGAAGGCGATGTGGGTCGTGACCATCCTCTTCGCCCTGGCCGCCATCCTGCTCACCTCGACCACCGTCCGCCTGTCGATCTTCGCGCGGCGGCGCGAGGTCGAGATCATGCAGCTCGTGGGTGCGACCAACTGGTTCATCCGCTGGCCTTTCGTGCTCGAGGGCTTCATCACCGGCCTCGTCGGCTCGCTGGTCGCCGCCCTCGCCGTGTGGGGCGCCAACTGGGCCGTCTACAGCTGGATCCACAGCTCCAAGCTCGACTTCCTGCGGCCGATCAGGTACCCGCTCGTCGTTCAGTCGGGCACCTGGCCGCTCGGCCTGGTGCCCACGCTCGTGCTCGTGGGCGCCTGCCTGGGCGCTCTGGGCAGCGCCCTGGCGCTGCGTCGCTACCTGCGCGTCTGACCGGCGCGGGACCGTGCCGATGGGGCGCCGGCGCCCTCGCTGCGTGAGCGCCGGCGGCCGCGGCTGGCCCCCGGCTTGAAAGCGCGACGACCGGGGGACTACCATGGTCGTCCCATGCGCCCGCGCCTCGTCATCCTCGCCGTCCTGCTCGTCGTGCTCGCCATGCTGGCCGCCTTCGTGGCCGGCTACACGCTGCGGGGGGCGTCGAGCGGTGGTGCGACGACCGGCGCCGGCGGGCTCGAGGCCCTGGTCCTCGCCGAGCTGCAGGCGCACTACTACAAGCCGGTCGACGCCGCCAAGCTCGAGCGTGCCGGCGTGACCGCCACGCTCGCCGCGCTGCACGACCCCTACACGGTCTACCTGACGCCGGCCCAGAACAGCGCCCTCGCCGAGTCGCTGTCGGGCGCGTACTCGGGGGTGGGCGCCGAGTTCGCGGCGCGCGCCGGCGCCCTGGTCGTCACGCGCGTGTTCGCGGGCTCGCCGGCCGCGGCCGCCGGCATCCGCGCCGGCGACACGATCGTGGCGGTCGACGGACGGACGCTGAACGGCGAGTCGGCCGAGGCCGCGGCGGCGCGCATCAGAGGGGCGGCCGGCACCACGGTCGTCCTCGGCGTGCGGACGGCCGGCACGACGACCGTGCGGTCCGTCACCATGACGCGGCGGCGCATCGCCGTGCCCGAGACGGCGACGCGGCTGTTGCACAGTCGCGGCCTCACGATCGGCTACATCGCCCTGCCGAGCTTCTCGATGGGCGCGGGCGCCGCCGTGCGACGCGACATCGTCGCACTGCAGGCCCGCGGCGCCCGCGCCTTTGTGCTCGACCTGCGCGAAGACCTGGGCGGCTACGTCAGCGAGGCCCAGGCCGTGGCGAGCGACTTCCTGAGCGGCGGCGTCGTGGTCTCGACGCAGGGGTTGCACGATCCGCGGCGCGTCTACCGGGCGAGCGGCCGTCCAGCCACGACGCTGCCGCTCGTCGTGCTCGTCGACCACTGGTCGGCGAGCGCGTCCGAGATCACGGCCGGCGCCCTGCAGGATCACGATCGCGCCACCATCATCGGTCAGCGCACCTACGGCAAAGCGGTGGCCCAGGCCAACTTCGCGCTGCCGGGAGGCGCGGCCCTGCACATGACCGTGGCCGGGTATCTCACGCCCGACGGCCGCGACATCGACCACAAGGGGATCACGCCGACGGTGGCCGTCGTCGACGACTCGAAGACGGCGCGCGACGAGGCGCTGGACCGGGCCGTCCTGTACCTCGCCAGCGGCCATTAGGCGCGCAGCGAAGCCACCCCTGACTGGGCGATGACGACGAAGTCGATCAGCGGACGAGGAGCGCCGCCGGCATCCGACATGGGACCGGGGCCGGCGCCGGTCCGGAAGGACGGATGACCAGCATGGACCGCCTGCCCACCCCGCCGCCCTCGCTGCTGGCCGCGCGCGTCGCGCGCTGGGGCAAGTTCTGGGCGCTCGAGCCGCTGTTCGGCGACGAGCGCGGCTACCTCGTGTCGCGCGGCGGTCGCGCGCCGCACGTCGACGACGTCGTGCTCGCCGTGCCGGGCAGGCGCAACCGCATGATGATCGTCGAGGTGCTGGGCACGACCCGCGATCTGCGCGCCGTGCTCAAGGGCCTCGAGGTGGCGGGTGGCGTGCCGCGCGAGTTTCCCGGCGAGGTCGAAGACGAGGCGGCGGCTGTCGCCGCCGGCGACGACCGCCGCCCCGAGCCGGGGCGCCGCGACCTCGCCGCGCTGCCCACCTTCACGATCGACCCGGACACGGCGCGCGATTTCGACGACGCCATCTCGGTGCGCGTCGACGCAGACGGCTACCGCGCCTGGGTGCACATCGCCGACGTGTCGTTCTTCGTGACTCGGGGCGGCGCGCTCGACACCGAGGCGCGGCGCCGCACCGCCAGCCTCTACCTGCCGCTGTGGGCGGAGCCCATGCTGCCGCCGGCCCTGTCGTCGGGCGTCTGCAGCCTGGTCCAGGGTGAGCCGCGCCGCACGGTGACCGTCGAGCTCTCCTTCGAGGCCGGCGGTCGCCGCCGCTCGGTCGCCTTCTACCGCTCCACGATCGCAAGCGACCGCCGGCTCACCTACGGTCAGGTCGACCGCGTGCTGGCCGGTCGCGTGCCGCCGGGCCTCGCGCCCGACTTTCCCCCCGGCGCTCCCGAACGGTCCGCCGACGGGGCCGCCGGCGCTCCGGGACGGCCTGCCGCCGGGGGTGACGGCCCGCGGCCACGCGACGGCGATCCCGAGATCGAGCGGGCGCTCGCCGACCATCTGCTGCTCGCGGCCGAGCTCGCCGGCAAGCTGCGCGCCGCGCGCTTCGCGCGCGGCGCGCTGCAGATCGGCTCGTTCGAGCCCGAGTACCGCTTCGACGCTCGCGGCGAGCTGGTGGCCGCTGAGGAGCGCCTCGCGAGCCCGTCGCACAGTCTCGTCGAGGAGTTTATGCTGGCCGCGAACGAGGCGGTCGCCCAGTTCCTGTCGGCGCGCCACGCGCGCGCCGTCTATCGCGTGCACGAGCCGCCCGATCCGGCCGCGACCGAGGCCCTGCTCGACGCCATGGCCGAGCTCGACGTGCCGACGCCGCCGTTCCCGACCGGTCACGCCGCGACCGACGCCGACGTCGCGGCCGCGCTGCGGCGCCTGTCGGCGACGCTGCCCACGGTGAGCGCGCGCGAGCGGCGCGGCCGTCTCGCGTTTCCGCAGCTCCTGCTGCGCTCGCTCAAGCAGGCGCGCTACGACCCCGAGAACCTCGGTCACTTCGGCCTGGCGAGCGTCGGCTATCTGCACTTCACCTCGCCGATCCGCCGCTACCCCGACCTCGTCGTGCACCGCGCCCTGCTCGCGCGGCTCGGCGACGACGGCGTCGAGCTCGATCCCGGCGAGCTCGTCGACGTCGCCGCACGCTGCTCGACCATGGAGCGCACGATCGCCAAGCTCGAGCTCACCGCCGACGACATCGCCCTCGCCTTCCTGCTCGAGCGCCGCCTGCACGACGAGGGCTGGGACAGCGAGTTCGACGGCGAGATCGTCGGGCTGATCGGCGGCGGCGCCTTCGTGCACTTCGGCGGCTCCTTCGAGGGCTTCATCCCCATCCGCCACCTGGGCGGCGAGTATCTCACCGAGAGCCGCTTCGGTACCGCGCTCGTGGGCTCGAGCGGCCGTCGCTACCGGCTGGGCGACCGCATCCGGGTACGCGTCGTGCGCGTCGATCGGGTCAGCGGCAAGGTCGAGCTCCTGCCGGCCGGCGTGCCCGGCGAGGGCGACGACGCGCGGCCGCAGCGGGAGCGCACCCGGCCGGTGCCGCGCCGTCCCGGCGCGGCGACCTCGGCCCACGGACCGCGCCGGCCGCCGCCGGGCCACTCGACGGGCAAGCACAAACGACGGTAAGTTGAAGCGGACATGAAAGCATCGCCCGACGACATACGGCCGATCTCGGCCAACCGCAAGGCCTTTCACGACTTCTTCATCGAGGAGAAGATCGAGGCCGGCATCGCCCTGGTCGGCACCGAGGTCAAGTCGCTGCGCGAGGGCCGCGTGAACCTGCGCGACAGCTACGCCGAGCTGCGCGCCGGCGAGCTCTACCTGGTCGGCACGCACATCAGCCCCTACGAGCAGGGCAACGTCTGGAACCACGATCCATTGCGGCCCCGCAAGCTGCTGCTGCACGGCCGCGAGATCGTCCGTCTGGAGCAGAAGATCAAGGAGCGCGGCTACACGCTCGTGCCGACCCGCCTGTACTTTCGCGGCAGCCGCGTGAAGGTCGAGATCGGCCTGGCCCGTGGCAAGCGCCAGTACGACAAGCGCGCCGACCTCGCCAGCCGCGACGCCCAGCGCGACATCGAACGCGCCCTGCGCCGTCCCGACGACGACCGCTAACGGCACCGCGCGGCATCGCTCCGTCCCACTTCGGGGCGGACGCGCCGGCCCGGCATCCTTGACTCTAGTCAAGGCTGCCTCCGCTAGCCTTGTCAGACCGTTCGCTCCTGCTAGCATCGGACCGAATCAAGGTCCGGCTCCGAGCCGGCCGTCCTGGGGCGGCGTCGCCGTTATGGACGGCCGGCCGTACCGCGGAAAGACCGCGGGGCGGCAGCCCTTCAGCGTGAAGTGCAGCCGCCGTGGGTCAGCCCGGAAACGGGCGGGCCTCCTCGTGCTCGGAAAGGTGCCAGGACCCGAGGTGGCCGGCGACACGTGACGCCGGCCGGGTCTGGTGTTGGGCACGGCGCGAGGAGGCGACGTATGACCGACGACGCAGGTACGACCGACGGCCGACCGGGGGGCGAAGGCGCAGCCGGTTGGCGGTTCACCCGCCGCAAGTTCCTGATCGGCAGCGCCGTCGTGGCCGGCGCCGCGGCGGCGGGCGGCAAGCTCGCCGACGACACGTTCCTCGGCGGCCTGCAGCCGGCCGAGGCCGCCGCGCCGGCCGTCGCCGAGCAGCTCGTCCGCACCGGTCACTCGAACAACTGCGACGGCGCCTGCGGTCACCTGATCCACGTCGCCGACGGCAAGGTCAAGCTGATCGAGGGCGGGCCCTACGACACGACCACGATCGCCGGCACGACGATCCCCCAGGCCTACCCGCCGCGCATCTGCCTGCGCGGCGTGTCGCAGCTCGAGAACCTCTACAGCGGCGACCGCGTCAAGTACCCGTACAAGCGGGTCGGTGAGCGCGGCTCGGGCAAGTGGCAGCGCATCAGCTGGGACGAAGCGACCACGCTGATCGCCGACAACTTCAAGAACGTGCAGGCCGCGAACGGCAAGGACTCGGTCTGGGTCGCGCCCTACACCGGCTCGCTCGCCGTGCTCGAGGGCGTCGTCGGGGTCGGCTTTCGCTTTGCCAGCGCGATCGGCGCCGTGGCCGGCGACTTCGAGGGCGACAACGAGGGCGACAGCGCCACGCCGGCCGGCTGGAACTACGTGCTGGTCGACCCCGCCAACCCGAGCAACGGCGGCGGCTTCTTCGACGGCCACGAGTCGGTCGACTTCCTGAGCTCGAAGGTGATCGTGCTCTGGGGCAACAACGTGGCCGAGACGTCGATCCCCGACTGGCGCGTCATGAAGGACGCCCAGGCCCAGGGGGCCACGCTCGTGAGCATCGATCCGCGCTTCACCGCCACGTCGGCGGGCTCCGACGCCTGGTTACCGGTGCGGCCCGGCACCGACACCGCCCTGATCGACGCGCTCATCAACTACGTGATCCAGCATAAGCTCTACGACACGGCCTACCTGCAGAAGTACACGGTCGCGCCGTACCTCGTGAACCCCAAGACAAAGAAGTGGCTGCGCACCGGCGACGTAGGCCTTCCCGGCGACGACTACGTGGTCGTCACGGCGGGTGGCGCGCCGGCCGCGGCGACCGGCGCCAAGGCGTCCCAGCTCCTCGGCACGCACAAGGCCGGCGCCCTGCAGGCGCCGACGGCCATGCAGGTGCTGGCCGACGCCATGGCCAAGTACACGCCCGACTACGCCGCCGGGATCACCGACATCCCGGCCGCCGACATCGAGGCGCTCGGCAAGCTGTGGGGCACGACCCATCCGGTCGGCATCCGTGCCGGATTTGCCCTCTCGCACTGGTACTACGGCGACCTCACGATGCAGGCGATGCTCACCCTGCAGGCGCTCACCGGCAACATCGGCGAGCACGGCGGCGGCGTGACGACCTTCGCCGGCGGGCTCACCACGCTCGCCTTCGACCTGCCCGACTGGTGGGCGCCCGAGGGCACCACCCTGTTCACCGTCATGGAGCCCATGCAGGCCTGCGACGCCATGCTGACCGGCAAGCCGCACCCGCTGCGCGCCGCCTGGTTCATGGTCGACAACTTCGCCCAGCAGATGTCGGACCGCAACAAGGTGGTGAAGGCGCTCAAGTCGCTCGACTTCCTGGTCGTCTCCGACTACGTGATGTCGGCCACGGCCGACCTCGCCGACGTCGTCCTGCCGGCCTGCACGTACCTCGAAAAGACCGACCTGCTGTCGTCGAACAGCTTCTACCTGCAGTACATGCCGAAGGTGGTCGAGCCGCTCTGGGAGTCGAAGTCCGACCTCGACGCGTGCACGCTGGTGGCCCAGAAGATGGGCGTCGGCCAGTACTTCGGCAAGACGCCCGACGAGTACATCACCGAGCTGCTGCACATCGGCGACCCGGCGAAGGCCGACGCGACGGCGGCCGGCCTCACCTGGGACCGCCTGCGGGGCGGCGCGCCGCGCCTCGACATGCCGACGATCCCCTACGTGCCGTTCTTCAACAAGGAGTTCCCGACCAAGTCGGGCAAGATCGAGTTCTACGTCGAGATGCTCGTGCCCTACGGCCAGGAGGTCTGCGACTACAAGGAGCCGATCGAAGCCTCGCCGAGCAACGCGCTCGCCAAGAAGTACCCGCTCACGTTCCTGTCGACCCACACCAAGTTCCGCACGCACTCGCAGTACTGCGACCTGGCCTGGCTGAACGAGATCACGGCAAACGGCCAGGGGTTCCTCGAGATCAACCCGCGCGACGCCAGGGCGCGCGGCGTCACGGAGGGCCAGGTGGTGCGGGTCTTCAACGACCGCGGCGAGATGAAGGTCTACGCCAAGCTGACCGAGTCGATCAAGCCGGGCGTCGTGAACTGCTATCAGGGCGGCTGGGACAGCCTCGCAGTACAGCAGTACGTCGAGGGGCACCCGAACAACCTGACGCACCAGCTCGCCAACCCGGCCCAGTCGGTGATCCCGAACTTCCCGTCGAACGCGGCCTACTACGACTGCCTCGTGCAGGTGGAAGGAGCGTGACGGCGATGAACGTCGAGTCCCTGTCAGACAAGCACGAGCGAAGGGGCGCGCGATGAGCACCACCTACCCCGGCGTCGACGTCCCCGACCCGAAGCTGATCAAGGCCACGCGCCTCGGCATGGTCGTCGACCAGGAACGCTGCATCGGCTGCTGGAGCTGCGCCGTCGCCTGCAAGGAGCAGCAGGACGTGGGCCTCGGCCTGTACTGGCTGCGGGTGCTCACCGTCGGCGGTCCGTACATGGACACGCCGCAGGGCCAGTTCCCGCAGCTCACCATGGCCTACCAGTCGACGAACTGCTTCCACTGCGACAATCCGCCCTGCGTGAAGGCCTGCCCGGTGCAGGCGACCTACAAGATGCCGAACGGCATCGTCAATGTGAACTACGACCGCTGCATCGGCTGCCGGTACTGCATGGTGGCCTGCCCCTACGACAACCGCGTCTTCAACTGGCGCAAGCCGGTGCAGGAGCCGCCGGCCAGCGTCGCCGTGGTGGGCGAGACGCCCGCCCGCCCGCGAGGCGTCGTCGAAAAGTGCACCTTCTGCGTGCAGCGCACTACGAAGGGCCTCCTGCCGCGCTGCGTGGTCACCTGCCCAACGGGCGCGCGTGTCTTCGGCGACTTCGACGACCCGAGCAGCGAGGTGTCGACCCTGCTGCGCGACCGGCCGTCGTATGTGGTGTTCCCCGAGCGCGGCACCGAGCCGAGCCTGCACTACCTGCTGCCCAGAGGCCCGAACGCCACGGGAGGTGCGCTGTGAGCGCCGCGACGACAGAGGGCATGCCCGCCCGGGAGCACGCGGCCGGTCCGCGCCGGTCGGGCGCCCTGACCCTGTGGCTCGTGGTCCTGATCGCGCTGATCGTGATCGGCTTCGCGGTCTGGGTCTATCAGCTCGCCAGGGGCCTGCAGGTCACCGCCATGCGCGACAACGTGATCTGGGGCCTGTACATCATCACGTTCATGTTCTTCGTCGGCCTGTCGGCCGGCGGCCTGATCGTGGCCTCGGCCGGCCGCCTGTTCGGGGTCGAGCGCTTCGCGCCGATCGTGCGCCTGGCGGTCGTCGAGGCGACGGTGACGATCGCCACGGCGGCGCTGCTCATCATCCCCGACCTCGGCCATGTGCAGCGCTTCTACAACCTCTTCATCCACGCGCACTGGCTCTCGCCGATGATCTGGGACATCACCGTGATCCTCATCTACCTGGTGCTGTCCCTGCTGTACTGCTGGCTCTACATGCGGCGCGACCTGGCGGCGCGCGGGAGCTGGCTCGCGCTGGGCACCAAGGACACCGGCGCGGACGGTCGCGAGCGCGACCATCGCATCACCTACCGGCTCGCCTGGCTGGCCCTGCCGGCGGCGGTGCTCGTGCACTCCATCACCGCCTGGATCTTCGGTCTGCAGATCTCGCGCGGCTTCTGGTACTCGTCGATCATGCCGCCGCTGTTCATCAGCTCGGCGCTCGTGTCGGGCCTCGCCCTGGTCACGATCCTCGCGTTCCTCGCGCGGCGGGCCGGCCGGGTATCGTTCGACGACGGCCTGGGCAGCTTCCTGGGCGGCCTGCTTGCCGTGTTCATCGCGGTCGAGGCCTTCCTCGTGCTCTGCGAGGTGCTCGCCGGTTACTACCCCGGCATCCCGACCGACGCGGTCCACCAGCTCTTCAGCGGCCGCTACGGGCCGGGCTTCGGCGTCGAGATCATCGTCGGCCTGATCGTGCCGTTCGTGCTGCTCGCGGTGGCCGCCTGGCGCCGCCGGCCGGCCGTGGTCGTGACGGCCTGCGTGCTCGCCCTGATCGGCATCTTCGTGCACCGCGCCAACCTGATCGTGATCGGCCTCGGCAAGGACCCCATCAGCCTGCCGCCCGGCACGCCGCTCGGCATCCCGCAGAGCAGCGGCTCGTCGTTTGCCGCGAGCAGCGTGTACTTCCCGACGGTCTGGGAGTTCCTGATCGTGATCGGCATCGTGTCGCTGGCGGCGCTCGTGCTGACGCTGGCGATCCGGTCACTGCCGCTCAAGGAGCGCTCCTAGGCGTGGCCGGCGGGGCACCGACACCTCCCCCGGCCGGCCCCGACGACGAGGGGCGCGCGGCGGGCTCGCCGGCAGGCGAGCCCGCCGCGCGCCCGGCCGACGCACGGGAGTGCCCGACCGACGTACTGGCGCGCCTGGCCGACGCCTGCGCGCGGCGTGCCGCCGTGTATCACGCGCTGGCACTCGGCTTCGGCGAGCCGTCGGCCGACCTGGCCGACGCCCTCGAGAGCGGTGAGCTCGTCGCGGCGCTGGACGAGGCGGTGGCTTGGCTCGGCGCCGACGCGGCGCCGTTCGCGCCGGCGCTGGCCGGCCTGACGAGCGGGTGTGCCGAGCTCGCCGAGCTGGCCGCCGAGCACGCTCGCCTGTTTACCGGCCCCGGCCGGCCGGCGGTCGACTGCTACGCGTCGCAGTACCTCGACGCCGAGCCCGGCCGGCCGGCGCGCCTGAACGGGGCGGCGGCGGCCTGGGCCGCCGCCGCCTACGCCGCCGCCGGCGTGGCGCTTGCGGACGGGGCTCGCGAGCTGCCCGATCACGCGCTCATCGAGCTCGAGTTCCTGTACCACCTCTGCCGCCGCGAGGAGCGCGCTTGGACGGCCGGCGACGCGGCCGAGGCCGACCGGCTGCACGGCTTGCTCGACCGGTTCGTCGGCGAGCACGCCGGGCTGCGGCTGCCCGGCTTCGCCGCCGCCGTGCGCGTGGCTGCCACGATGGGGCCCTACGCGGCCCTGGCCGACCTGCTCGTCGCCCAGCTCGCCGTCGAGCGCGACGGCCGCGGCTACGAGCTCCTGCGCCGGGTGGCGGGGGAGGGGCAGGATCGGCCGTGGACCGGCTGACGTTCCTCGACGCCGGCCTGCGGGCGCTCGACACGCGGCTGCCCGACGTGACCCCGTCGCTCTGCGTCGTGACGAGGTACCGCGGGAGCTCGTGCCGTCGCTGCCTCGACGCCTGCCCGGGGTCGGCGATCACCTGCGTGGACTGGCTCGCCGTCGCGCCCGACCTCTGCAGCTCGTGCGGGGCTTGCGCGGCGGTCTGCCGCACCGGGGCGCTGGCGTTCGTCGGCAGAAGCGCGGCGCTGCGCGACTGCCTTGCGGCCGCCGTCGCGGAGGGCCAGGCGGGCGTCGCGCTCGTCTGCCGGCCGGCTAAGCCGGCCTACACCGTCGCTGGAGCGACGTTGCGAGCTGTGGCCGTGCCGTGTCTCGGCGGCGTCGGCGCGGCCGACCTGGTCGCGGCCGCCGTTCTGGGGAACGCCGCCGTCGAGCTCGTCGCCGGACGCTGCGGACTGCCCGCAAGCGGCGGCCGGCGCCTGCGTCGCCGCCGCGCTCGAGGCCGCTCAGGCGACGCTCGCCACGCTCGGCGCGGGCGCCACGTTCTCGCGCCGGGCGGTCGACGGCGTGGCCGGCCGCGACGACCGCGACGCGGGCGGCGCGGCCGCCGACGGCGCCGCGATGTCGCGACAGGAGCTCTTCTCGTTCCTGGCCTGCCGCTCCGCTCCACGGTCGCCGAGGCGACGACCAGGAACGGCACGCCATCGAGGAGCTGCACCGCCAAGCGCCTCCGCCGGCCGCCCACGCGCGGCTGCTCCACGACCTCGCCGCCCTGCGCCCGTCTGAGGCCGCGGCGCCGTCACCCTGCTTGTCGCGCTGCCGCTCGCGGCGCTCGCGGTCGGCGCCGCCTGCGACGGCTGTGGCCTGTGTGTACGCTACTGCCCGCACGTGGCCCTGACGATCGAAGACGGACGCGCAGTGTGGAGTGCCGCGACCGGCACCGTCGCCGCCTGTGCGCCGAGGTCTGCCCGCCCGGGGCACTGGCCTGGGGCCGGCCGTCGCGCGGCGGCCCCATCCTGACGTATCCGTCGTCACCCGATCCTGACGGATCATCCCGGGCCGGCCCGAACCCGATGAGAATTCGTGCGGTGCGGCTATCCGTGTGCGCGAAGCGACGGCGAGCGGGCGGAGGACACATGGGCAAGCTGACCGTGGAGCAGCGCGACGAGGCGCTCCAGCGCCTGAGCGACTGGCAGGAGCAGGGCGAGGCGATCAGCCGCACCTTCCACCTGAGGACTTCTCGCGGGCCATCCACTCCGCGATCGCGATCGCCGAGATGGCCGAGGACGTCGCTCACCACCCCGATATCGACATCCGCTACAACAAGGTGCACGATCGCCCTACGACACACAGCGTCGGCGGTCGGACGCGCAGCGACGTCGAGCTCGCGGCGGGGATCGACCATATCGCCACCGCGGCGTAGGGGAGAGGAGACCGGCAAGGCCCCGGGACCGCCGCCGCTCGCGCGATGAGGTGCCACGGCGGTGCCCGGCCGCGGCTCGCCGCCGCAGGGCGACGGCGAGTGAAAGGCGCTAGACCACCGGCCTGTCGCCCTCGTAGCTCAGGGGATCAGAGCGCGCGCCTCCGGAGCGCGAGGTCGAAGGTTCGAATCCTTCCGGGGCACC
>CAVYCN010000014.1:0-83184 GCA_963767005.1 uncultured Actinomycetes bacterium | reverse complement strand
CACCCCCTCGTTGTCGAGCATGAGCGCCCGGCTGAGCCACACCGACGCCACCACGCGCTTGCGACAGCCCAGGGCCAGGGTTGGGATGGAGCCGCGCGATGCTGCGCGATAGGTCGCCGGGCGGCTCAGGTTGCCTAGCGCGCGGCCAGCGAAGGGCCACAGCGAGGTGGTCGGCACGCCGCGCAGGTAGGCGGCCAGCTCGTCGCGGCCCATCGTGCGGGGGTCCGGCTCGGCGGCGCGGCCGCCAGTGGAGACGTGGCTAGGCGGTCCGGGGGTGGGATGCGTGCGGGTATCCATGAGCGCTCCGTTCAGGGTCGCATCGCACGAGAGTGCGATACATCTTTCGACTCGGGCTCACCGAGCCGCCTGTTCGGGCGCTGGTCCTGGGGCCTACGCTGTCCCGCCATCGGGCGCGTAGGGCGACCCTGGGGGTGAATCACCCCCGGCCGGGCGAGGTTACGCGTCACGCGCGCTTCGCCCACGAACCCTTCGCCATCTGGGTCCCGCGCGACTATGATAGCACTACTCGTGCCACACGCAAGTTGGCGCAACGCGAGTGCCCCTCCGTGTATCCTCGTCGGGCGACGACTTCACCGCCCATGCCCTTGAGTTCCGCCGCCTCGTGGTCGATACTTGACTGTAGAAGGCAACCAAGGCAAACAAGGACACGGAGCGGAGGCCATGACGAAGACGCCGCGCGTGAAGTTCTTGACCGCCGGCGAGGCCGCCAATCTGCTCGGCGTCAGCCGGCGCAGCATCACGGGCTGGTGCGAGGCCGGCCTGATCGAAGCGCACCGCACCGCCGGTGGTCCCGTGCGGCGCGGCGAGTGGCGCATCGCACCGAAGGCGATCGAAGCGTTCAAGCGGGAGGCGACCAAGCGATGAGGGGCAGCACGCGCAGGCGCGGGACGGGGAGCTGGGAGTACCGGCTCGAGTTCGGCGATCAGCAGGTGCAGGTCTGCCGCACGTGCGCGGAGAGCAAGCCGCGCGACGCCTGGTGGTGGCTCGAGGGTGAGCCGCTCGAGGTCTGCCCGCACTGCGGCGGGCCCTTGGAGACGGCCTCCAAGCGACGCCAGAAGACCGTCGTCGGCTTCAAGACGCAGAAGGCCGCGCAGGCCGCGCTCGACAAGGCCAAGGTCGCCCTGTCGGACTCGAGCTACGTCGAGCCCTCGAAGCTCACCGTGCGGCAGTTCCTCGTCGACGAGTTCCTGCCGGCCGTCGAGCCGACCGTGCGCGCCTCCACCTACGCCTCGTACAAGGGGCACGTGCACGCCCACCTCGTGCCCCTGCTGGGCACCTGCGGCTGCAGAAGCTCTCCGGAGCGGCGATCGACGCCGCCCTGGGCAAGCTCGCCGCCGAGGGCAAGGGCCGCGGGCGCACAGGCCTCTCGCCGGTCACCATCGGCCACATCTACGTCACCCTGCACAGTGCGCTCGAGCTGGCCGTGCGGCGCAACTACGTGGCCCGCAACGTTGCCGACGCGGCCTCACCGCCGCGGGCTCAGGGCGAGGATCGCCACGAGATGAAGTGCTGGACGGCGGCCGAGGTCAAGGCCTTCCTGGCCGCGACCCGCGAGTCGCGCGAGTATCCGCTGTGGCGCCTGCTGGCCTGTGCCGGCCTACGCCGCGGCGAAGCGGTCGGTCTGCGCTGGGACGATGTCCAGTTCATCCCGCCAGCCGACGACGACGAGGGCGCCGAGCTTGGCCGCCTGTCGATCCGCCACACCCTCGTGTCGGTCGGCTACCAGGTGCAGGAGTCCGAGCCCAAGACGGCCCGCGGCCGGCGCACCGTGCCGCTCGACGCCACCACGGTCGCCGCCCTGCGCGAGCAGGCGGCACGGCAGGCCGACGACGCCGCGGAGTGGGGCGAGACGTGGACCGATACCGGCTACGTCTTCACACGCGAGAGCGGCCAGCCGATGCACCCCGACCGCGTCACCAAGCTCTTTGACGCCGCGGTCGAGGCGGCCAAGGTGCCACGCATCCGCCTGCACGACCTGCGGCACACGGTGGCGACGCGGATGCTCGAGGCGGGCGTGCCGGTCAAGGTCGTCTCGGAGATCCTCGGCCACTCCTCGGTGGCCTTCACGATGGACCGCTACAGCCACGTCATTCCCTCGATGCAGGAGTCGGCCGTGACCATGCTGGCCGACCTCTACAAGTGAGCGATCCCGTGGTCATCCGTGGTCAACGCCGGGGCCTCGCCGAGATTCCGTGGTCAAACCGTGGTCAAATTCGGGGCTTTTGGCGGCACGGGGGAGAGGGTGGCACTCTGCGAAGAGTGCGATTTGCGGGGGGAGTCTGGTGGGCCGTGAAGGATTCGAACCTTCGACCTTGGGATTAAGAGTCCCCTGCTCTACCAACTAAGCTAACGGCCCAGGACACGGTCGCATATGGTACCAGCCCGCCGCGCCGCGCACCACCCCGCCGCCGTGGGCGCCGGCCCCGTCCTAGACGGCGAACTCGTGTTCGCCGGCCACGGCGTAGCCCTCGTCTTCGATCGCGGCCTTCACGGCGCCCAGGTCGGCGTCCGGCTCGAGGTAGACGGTGCAGCTCTTGCTGTCGACGTCGACCTCGACCGAGTCGACGCCCGCCAGGCCCGAGACCGCGCCCTCGACGGCCGCCTTGCAGTGCATGCAGGCGACGTCGGGGACGTTCAGGACGACGTGGCGGGTCGCGCTCATTGCTCCTCCTTGTCGGCCGCCTCGGCGGCCAGCTCGGCCAGGCGACAGGTGATGACACGCCCCTCCCCCAGGTCGACGGCGACGCTGTCGGCCGGGGCCAGGAGCTCAGTGACCTTTCCCCTGCCCGCCGGCGTCATAACGATGGCGCCGCGGCGCGGGGCGCGCTGCTTGAACGACGTGTAGACGCCGTGCTCGTACTTGAGACAGCACATCAGGCGACCGCAGCAGCCCGAGATCTTCGAGGGGTTGAGGGGCAGGTTCTGATCCTTGGCCATGCGGATCGAGACCGGCTCCTGATCGCCCGAGAAGCTCGAGCAGCACAGCGGGCGGCCGCAGGGGCCGAAGCCGCCGACGAGGCGAGCGCCGTCGCGAGACGACACCTGGCGCAGCTCGACGCGCCGGCCGAGACGGTCGGACAGTGCCGTGACGAGCTCGCGAAAGTCGACGCGTTCCTCGGCCACGAACGACACGGTCACGCGGCTGCCCTCGAAGGCGCACTCAGCGGCCACGACCTTCATGTCGAGGCCCTGCACGGCGACGAGCTCGCGGGCGACGAGCACGGCCTCGCGCTCACGCGCGCGGTTGTCGGCGAGCTTCTGCAGGTCGGCCGCCGAGGCCGCGCGCAGGACCCGGCGGAGGGCCTGCTTCAGCTCTTCGTCGGCCGCCTCGCGAGCACCCTCGACGACGCGCCCCAGGTCGGCCCCGCGGCTCGTCTCGACGACCACCTGGTCGCCGACGGCGAGCTCGAGGGAGCCGGGGTCGAAACGGTAGGTCCTGCCGCCGTCCGCGAAGACGACGTTGACGATTCTAGGCACTTTCCCAGACCTCCTGGAACCGGGCAAACATCGCCTGCAGAGCGAGCCTGCGGTCGACGTTCAGGGACAGATCGGTGCGCGTACGGCCGACGACCTCGAGTAGCCGCACGCAGATGTCGGGGCGAGCCACGGCCGCGTGCTCGAGCTCGGCCAGGCGGTCGCGGTTGGAGACGGCCCCGGCGGCGCCCAGACCGACCGCCCAGACGTCGCGCAGGAAGCTCGCCAGGTGGTCGAGCGCGTCGAGCGCCGCCAGGCGCGAGACGCGCGCCTGCTCACGGCGCTGCAGGGCGTCGAGGCGGCGCCCGTGGAAGGCGCGCTCGCGCTCGTCGGACACGGTGCGCTCGAGCTCGTCGCGGCGGCGGGCGTGCTCGGCTTCGACGGTCCCGACCGCCGCGGCCTCGGCGCTGCCGACCTCGTCGACGAAGGCGCGCTCGGCGTCGCGGTCGTGCAGGGCGATGCCGGCGGCGAGGTGCAGGTAGCGCCGCCGGGTCTGCGGCCCGCGCTCGTCGGCGAGCAGCCGCAGGGCGCGCTCGAGCGAGCCGTGGGCGAGGCGCGCGACCACCGTGGCCTGCTCCTCGTCGAGCGCCTCGCGGGCGCCCAGCCAGGCGATGAGCTCGTCGTCGGCGACGGGCTGGAACTCGACCGGCTGGCAGCGCGAGCGGATCGTCTCGAGGACCCGCTCGGGCGCGTTGGAGACGAGGATGAAGTGGACGTCGGCGGGCGGTTCTTCGAGGCTCTTCAGGAAGGTGTTGGCGGCCTCGACGTTCATGCGCTCGGGCTCGACGATGACCCAGACGCGGTGGGTCGACGAGAACGGCTTGAGGGCGAGGTCGGCGATCAGCGCGGCGATCTGCTCGATGCGGATGAACTCGCCCTCGCGCTCGATCACGACCAGGTCGGGGTGCGCGCCGCGGGCGAGGCGCTCGCACTCGTCGCAGTGCCCGCAGGCGCCGCAGGCGGCCACCAGGCGGGCGCCGAGCTCGAGCGCGAAGCGGCGCTTGCCGAGGCCCTCGGGGCCGGCCAGCAGGTACGCGTGGCCGGCGCCGCGCGCGAGCGAGCCCGCCACGTAGGCCTTGGCGCGGGCCTGGCCCGGGATGTCGGCAAAGGGCGCGGCGGCGCCGGGCGCCGCGGCGTGTCCGGCCTGTGCCTCAGCCGGCACGGATGTCTCCGACCGCGTAGCCCGCGGCGTCGAGCGCGGCCAGCGTGGCACGCTCGACGGCCAGCGCGACGTCGTCGACCGGACGCTCGCCGTCGACGGCGACGATGCGCTCGGGGTAGCGCCGCGCGAGCTCGTCGTAGCCGGCGGCCACACGCCCCTGCAGCGCCGCGCCCTCGGACTCGAGCCGATCGGGCGGCCCACCGGCGCGGCCGGCCGCCCGCTCGGGGCTGACCCTGAGCAACAGGGTGAGGTCGGGCCACAGGCCGCCGGTCGCGCGCTCGTTCACCTGGATCACCGCGTCGACGCCGAGGCCGCGCGCCCAGCCCTGGTAGGCGAGCGACGAGTCGACGTAGCGATCGAGCACCACGATCAGGCCGGCCTCGAGCGAGGGCCGCACCACGTCGGTCACGAGCTGGGCGCGGGCCGCCGCGTAGAGCAGCGCCTCGGTCCAGGGGCCGACGTCGTGCGCGCGGTGCAGCAGGACGTCGCGGATGGCCTCGCCGGCGGGCGTGCCGCCGGGCTCGCGCAGCGAGCCCCCCGGCACGCCCGCGACGCCCACCGGCAGGCCGCGACCCGCAAGGGCGGCGCAGAGGCGCGCGACCTGGGTGGTCTTGCCGCAGCGGTCGATGCCCTCGAGGGTGACGAAGAAGCCGCGACCCGCCGGGCGGACCGCTAGGTCACGCGCTTCTTGTACTTCTCCTTGGTGGGACAATCGGGGTCCAGACAGAGCTGCCACGGCCGGCCGCGGCCGCCCGACTTGAGCACGGAGATCTCGGGCCACCCACATTCGGGACAGGTGGTCCCTCTGGCGATGATAGCACCCCGCTGCGGCAGCGGGAACGTCTGCCCGCAGCCGCGCCGCGGCCGGGTGCCCTCGGGCGCCCCCTCGGGCACCTTCGCCTCGTCGCCCTCTTTCCCCACGCAGGCCACGAAGCGCTTGCCGGTCTTGCCGCGCAGGATGCGCAGCTCGCCGCCGCAGGTGGAGCACACGCCGAGGGTCATGTCCTCGCGCACGGCGCCCTTGATCTCGGTGCGGATCGCCTCGATGTGCGCTTCGAGCAGCCGGTGGGCCTGGGCGAGCAGCTCCTGGCTGTCGTGCACCACCTGCTCGCCGCGCAGCCCGCCTTCGGCGATGCCGTCCATCTCCTGCTCGAGGCGGGCCGTCATGGCCGGCGACGAGATGTCGAGCGGGGCGGCGGTCATGGCCGCGTCGAAGGCGCGGATCACGGCGATGCCGAGCTCGGTCGGTTCGACCGGGTTGTCGCGCACGTAGTTGCGGTCGTAGAGGTGCTGGATGATGTCGGCGCGGGTCGCCTTGGTGCCCAGGTTGAGGTCCTCCATCTTCTCGATGAGCGGCCCCTGGCCGTAGCGCGCCGGCGGCTGGGTCTCCTTGGCGTCGAGCCGCACGCCGAGCACGTCGAGCACGTCGCCGACGGCCGCCTGCGGCAGCGGGCGCTCGCGGTCCGAGGTGTAGGGCTGCCAGGCGCGCAGGAACCCGGGCTTGGCGACCCGGCTGCCGCGCCCGACGAAGGGCTGCGTGCCGATCCGCACGTCGAGGCGCTGGCCCTCGATCACCGCGGCCGGCAGCAGCGTGGCCAGGAAGCGCCGCACGACGAGGTCGTACACGCGGGCCTGGTCGCCGCGCAGCTCGCCCTTGGGCACGCCGACGGGATAGACCGGCGGGTGGTCGGTCGTGCGCTTCTTGCCGCGCGTGGCCTTGAGCGTCGTCTGGTCGGCGAGCTCGGTGGCGATCGACCCGACCGCGTGGTGGGCGGTCAGCGTGCGCAGCACGGCGTGCAGGTCGAGCGACGAGGGATAGACGGTGTTGTCGGTACGGGGGTAGCTGATCAGGCCGTCGAGGTAGAGCGACTCGGCCGCCTTCATGGCCCGCGACGGCGCGATGCCGGCGCCCGAGGCGGCGCTCATGAGCGCCGTCGTGTTGAACGGCGGCGGCGGCGCCAGCGAGCGCGGCGTCGTGGCGTAGGCCGTGACCTCGCCCGTCTTGCTCTGGGCCCCGTCGAGGGCCGTGCGGGCCTCGTCCTCGGCGAGGAAACGGCCGTGACCGTGGTCGACCGTGAAACGCTCGCCGCCGCCGGCCTCGAGCTCGGCCTTGATCTCCCAGTAGGGCACCGGCACGAAGGCGCGGCGCTCGAGCTCGCGATCGACGACCAGGCGCAGCGTCGGCGTCTGCACGCGGCCGATCGACAGGTAGTCGGCGCCGTAGCGATAGCTCGCCAGCGACATGAAGCGGGTCAGCACGGCGCCCCAGATGAGGTCGATGTCCTGCCTCGTGTGAGCCGCTTCGGCGAGCTTGAAGTCGAGCGTGTCGAGCTTGGCGAAGGCGCGCTTGACCTCGTCGGGCGTGAGCGCCGAGTAGCGCGCCCGGTGATGGCGGTCGACCACGGCGGCCGGCACCACGGCCTTGATCTGCACGCCGCCGTCGCCGTCGCCGTCGAGCACGGGCGGCGGCGGGACGGGAGCGGGACGCGCCCGTCCCGCCGCCTTCCCGGTCCTCGCGGCCGCGCGAGCCGGCTTTTCGGGCTTGTCGTTGGGATGGCGCCGCAGGGCGTCGCCGCGCAGGATGTGCAGCGCCTCCTCGCCGATCAGCTCGCCCTCGCGGTCGTAGTCGGTGGCGACGATGATCTCGGTCGCGCCCTTGGCGACGGCGCGCAGGGCGGCCACGGTGCTGACGCTGCCGCCGTCGATCACCCAGGCGAGGTCGGGCGCGCCGATCATGCGCTCCAGGTACTTGAGGCTCCAGCGCCGGTACGTGTTGGGGAAGACCGTCTCCATGACGTGGCCGCGCAGGCCGACCGACACGGTCGGCTTCCCCTGCCATTCGAAGGCGTACGACTTGACCCGCTGGCGGCCGCGGCCGTGCTCCTTGACCTGCACGTGGCCGCCCAGGATCTGGGCGATCTTCTGCGCGGCCGAATCCTTCTCGGTGACGATGAGTCTCACAGGCGCGGTCCATCCTTGGTCGTTGCTGCGTCCGGCGATGAGGTAGGCGACTTGTACCACCGCGACCGGTGCCTTGTCGACAGGCGCCGTCCCCTCGGGCGGTCTACGGTATGCCCCAGCCGGGCAAGGCTCACACGGCCGTCACGGCGCCGGACCGGCGGCGACGCCACCGGGCCGGGCGCACTGTGCCGCCGGCCCGAGCGCGACGACGCGCTCGGATCGTCGGCCCTAGAACGCGGCGAGCGCCGCCGCGCGCGTGTCGAACACGGTGAGGATCTTGTCCAGGCCGGTGACGGCGAGGATGCGCACCACGGGCCGCGAGCCGGCGACGATCGCCAGGCGGCCTTCGCGCTCGGCCAGGCGCTTGACCCCGCTGATGATCACGCCGAGCGCCGTGGAGTCGATGAACGTCACCCGCGAAAGGTCGACGATCACGTGCTCCACGCCGGTCTCGATGAGCGCGACGAGGTCCTCCTTGAAGCGCGGCGCCGTGTAGAGGTCGACCTCGCCGCTGACCTCGACCAGGCCGAGGCCGTCGGTGAGCTGCGACTGCTGGCTCGAGAAGTCGGTCATGGCTGTCCCATCGTTCGCGTCATCATGTCGCGCTCGGCGAGGGCGACGGCGAGGCCGTGCCCTGGAGCTCCGCCAGCGCGGTCTTGACCTGGGCGGCGTACTGCGAGTTCGGGTCGAGGGCGAGGAACTTCTTGTAGGCCTTGATGGCGGCGGTCTTGTCGCCGGCGTTGATCTCGTCGGCGGCGATGGTCAGGTAGAACTCCGAGCGTGCCGGCTGGATCTTGAGGGCGCGCTCGTAGGTCGCCACGGCGCTCTTGTAGTCGATGAGGTCGCCGTAGATCGCCGCCTCGGAGATCAGGGCGTTGACGCGCAGCCCGGCCGCCGCCGACCCGAGCCGCGAGTCGGGCAGCTTGACGTAGCGCTCGTAGTAGGTGAGGGCGTTTGTGAGGTCGGTCGTCTGCTGCGAGGTCGCCACCTGGCCGCTCGCGATCGTCCCGGCCGCCGCCGTGTAGGCCTGCGCGGCGCTCATCAGCGCCGCCGCGTTCTGCGGGTCCTTGGCGAGCTGCTTGAGCGCGGCCTTGATCTGCGAGTCGTAGCCGCTGTTGCCCGTGTTCGATGCCGAGCCGTGGCTGCAGCCCGACGCGATGCCCGAGTAGCCGAAGATCAGGAACGACGCCATGAGCGCGGCCATGAAGCCGAAGATGATCTTCTGCCAGAACTTCACGCGCTTGCGGTTGAGAAGCATCAGCTCTCCCTCGTATCGGCCGGCGACGATGTATGCCACCAGCCGGATTCGGCGGCGCCGACCTGCACCCTGCCCGCACGCACCCGCGCCTGCAGCTTGGCGCGCACGCGGCGACTCTCGGCGCGGACCGTGTCGGCCTCGAGCCGGGCGAAGCGGCCGTCGCGATAGAGCTCCTCGCCGGCCACGGCCGTGAACAGGACGTCGTCCTGGTTGGCGCCGTACACGAGGGCCGAGTAGGGGTCGTCGATCGGGATGAAGTGCGAGCCCGACACGTCGACGGCGATCAGGTCGGCCTGCTTGCCGGGCTCGAGCGAGCCCACCCGGTCGGCCAAGCCGAGCGCCTCGGCGCCGCCCAGGGTGGCGATCCGGACGCACTGTTGCGCGTTCAGCACGCGCACGTCGCGCTCGACGCCGCGGTGCAGGAACAGGGCGGTGCGCATCTCGTCGAACATGTCCATGATGTTGCTGGCCGCCGGGCTGTCGGTGCCGAAGCCGACCCGCACGCCCTGCCGCAGCAGGTCGTGCAGCGGAGCGATGCCGCAGCCGGTCTTGGCGTTGCTCTTGGGGCAGTGGGCGACGGCGGCGCCCGCCGCCTTCAGGATGCGGATGTCGTCGATACTCGCCTGGACGCAGTGCACCGCGAGGAAGCTCTCGTCGAACACGCCCCACTGCTGCAGGTACTTGATCGGGCTCACGCCGTAGGGCTGGATCAGCATGCGCTCCCAACCCATCTTCTCGCGATAGTCGTGGGCGAACTTGCCGGAGCCCGAGCGGATGTAGGTGACCTCTTCGCGGCTCTCGGCCACGTGGCTGGCGACCTTCATGTGACGCTCGCGGGCCAGGCCGGCGAGCGTCTGGAACAGGCGGCTCGACACGGTGTACGGGGCGTGCGGCGCGATACCGATCTCGAGGCGCGGGCCGGCCTGCTTGCGGGCCCGCGCCAGACGCTCGTCGAGGTCGGCCAGCGTCTCGTCGAGGCGCTTGTCGTCGATGCCGAAGACCTCGAGGTAGGCGACGCCGCGCAGGCCGGCCTCGGTCGCCGCGGTCAGGGTCTCGCCGGTGTAGGTGGTGTCGGCGATGGTCGTGACGCCCGAGGACAGCGCCTCGAGGGCCCCGAGGCGCGCGCTCCACAGATACTCGTCGGGCGTGAGCGAGGCCTTGACGTCGACCAGGTCGATGATCCAGTCGCCGAACTGCCGGTCGTCGAACATGCCGCGGAAGCTCGTGTATTCGAGGTGGCTGTGCGCGTTCACAAAACCGGGCAGCAGCACGGCCTGGTCGAAGTCGACCATGCTGGCGCCGGCGCAGGCGGCGAGCACCTCTGGCAGGGTGCCCACGGCGACGATGCGCTCGCCGTCGACCGCCACGGCGCCGTTCCTGACGGGCGGGGCGGAGATGGGAAGCAGCCATTCGGCGCGATAGATGGTGGCCATGTGACCGTCCGTACGAACCGGGTGACAAGGAAGAGAGGCGACCTGCGGCGTGCGCCCGGGTCACCGAAGCGTGAGTATAGAGCGAGCCGGCGGCGGGGTCCAATTCGCTATAATCGGGCGGTCAGCCGGAGCGCGGGCATCCGACCCGCCGACACGCGAGGCGGCATTGAGCGACTTTGCCAACAAGAGCTACTCGCCCGAGGTCGTCGCGACCTACGTCTGGGACGCGATCAAGGGCCTGCCCGGCCTGGCCGACCTGCACCGCTCCACCCTGCAGTCGCTCGGCGAGCGCGTGCACCTCGACCGGCTCGGCCCGGTGCGTCTCGAGGAGCGCGAGGGAAGGCTCGTGCTCGACCTGCACGTCGACATCACCCCGGCGGCGCGGCTGCCCGAGCTCGTGCCCCAGATCCGCACCGCCGTCGGCTCGTACCTCCATAGCATGACGGGTATCGACCTCGACGAGATCGCGGTCCACATCGACGACATCGTCTGGGGGCCCGCCGCCGCGACGTGAAGTGCGTCGACCTGAACGTCGCCAGTCGCGACCTCCTGCCCGCCGAGTGCATGGTCTGCACGTGGTGGCAGCCTGCCCACGGGCCCATAGCGACCGGCGTCGAGCGCCCGAGCTGGGAGGCGGCGATCGAAGCCGAGGCCGGCATGTTCGGCCGGGCACTGCTCGACGACGGCGCCGACGTGCTCGGCTGGATGCAGGTCGTGCCGGCCGCCCTGGTACGCGCCGGCCTGCCGGCCGGCTCACCCTCGCCCGACTCGTACCTGCTCGCCTGCGCCTTCTTCTACGACGAGCAGTTCCTCTCGGGCTTCCAGTTCCTCCTGCAGGACGTCGTCGCTGCCCTCAAGCTGCGCCGGATCGCGGCGCTCGAGGCCTACGCCCTGCGCCATCCGAGCCCCGACGAGCGCTTCGTCGGCTACTTGCGCGAGCTCAATCTCTTCAACGCGCAGGTGCTCGAGGGCAGCGGCTTCACGCGGGTGCGCACGGCCGGCCACGTGGGCCGCTACCGACTCGAGCTCGAGACGCTCGTCGCCGTGCCGCGCCGCCGGCGCGCCGCCGAGCAGGCCGGCCCGGAGCCGGCCACCATCCCGGCCTAGCGGAACAGGCGCGGCAGGCGCGTCTTCCAGTCGGCCGGCACGATCGCGTCGAGCGCGTCGTCGAGCGTGACGATGCCGATCAGGCGGCCGTCGTCGTCGACCACGGGCAGCGCCAGCAGGTCGTACTTGGTCATGAGGCGGCCGACCTCGTCTTCTTGGGTGTCGACCGCGGCACGCGGCCAGTCCGGGTCCATGAGCGCGGCCAGCGACCGCCCGGGATCGGCGAGCACGAGCTCGGGCAGGCCGAGCGCGCCGGACAGGCGGCCGTCGTCGTCGACCACGAAGATGGCGGCGAGAGCGGTGGCGCTGGGCTGCTGGTCGCGGATGCTCACGAGCGCCGCCGCGGCGTCGAGCACACCCGGCAGGGCGACGACGTCGGTCGTCATGAGGGCGCCGGCCGAGTGCTCGGGGTGGCTCGCCAGACCGCGCAGCGCGAGGGCGAGGTCGGCCGGCAGACGCGCCAGGATCTCCTCGACCACCTCGTCGGGCAGGTCGGCCAGCATGTCGGCGGCGTCGTCGGGCTCGATGTGGCCGATGACGCCGGCGGCACGCTCGCGCGGCATCTCGACGAGCGCCGCCGAGGCGAGCTCGTCGTCCATCTCTTCGAGAGTGTCGGCGGCGAGCGGGTCGTTGAGCGCGGCCAGCACGGCGGCGCGCTGACGCGGGCCGACCTGGCCGATCACGTCGGCGAGGTCGGCCGGGTGGAGCTGGGCGATCTCGGCGATGGCGTCGATGAAGTTGGCCTGCGACAGGCGCACCGAGATGAGATTGACGTCGCTCCAGGGGACGAAGTCGCCGGGCCGCGCCGCCAGGCGCCGCGACAGGAAACCGAGACCCATGCGCCGCATGACCGCGCCGCTCGAGGCATCGACACCGGCGACGACGAGACGGCCCTCGCCGACGTCGAGCAGCACGTCCTGTACGCGCACGAACTTGCGGCGCTCGACGGCGAGCACCTGGTTGTCGAGCACCGCGTCGACCAGGGCGATCTCGTCGCCGGCGAGCGACGCGCCGGCGAGCTGGTCGGCCGTGGCCGACAGCACCAGTCGGCGGGCGTCGACGTCGATCTCGGCGATCTGGTCCCAGGCCGCGCGGAGCTGCTCGTCGTCGCGGCCCACGATGCAGCCGGCGACGACGGGCGGTTCGCTGGACAGGGAGGCGAGCACGTCGAGCAGCTCGCCGAGGTCGGCGCCCGACGGGTCGACGACCCTCATCGACTCGAGCTCGGAAAGCGCTAATCGGCCGGGGTCGGCATCCACGAAGCTGTGGTCGTCCTTTCTGGTCGGCGTCGCGCAGCCGCTGAAGATATCGGCGCCGCCCCGGCCTGTCAAACGTCCTCGAAGACGCGGCGCCGGCCAGCCGCGGTTGGGCGGGCGCGCACCGGGGAAATCTGCGTGCTTTCCGCGGGCCGCGGCTTGGCCCAAAGGCAGTGCGCACGAGCCGTTTGCACCGCCCGCCCCGGTCACATACGCTCCTCAACCGAGACGTCCGGAGGGGGTCTCGTTCTCGTTCATGGCAAAGGGAGGTCGCAGGATGTCAGTGGGGTCCGATACCGCCGCCCCGGTTCAGGCGCCCGGCGGGGGAGCGCTCGAACGCTTCTTCAAGTTCAAGGCCAACGGCACGACGCTGCGGCGCGACACCCTGGCGGGTCTGACGACCTTCATGGTCATGGCCTACATCATCTTCGTGAACCCGTCGATCCTGAGCTTCGCCGGCATCAAGGCGCTCGAGCCCAAGGGTCTGCCGTTCGCGGCTGTGCTTACGTCGACCTGCCTGGTCGCCGCCGTGATGACCCTGATCATGGGTCTCTACACGAACCGCGCCTACGCGCTCGCCCCCGGTCTCGGCATCAACGCCGTGGTCGCCTTCAGCCTGGTCGCCGCCGGCGGCCTCACCATGAAGGGCGCCATGGGCATCGTCGTGATGGAGGGCGTCGTCATCACCATCCTCGTGCTCACCGGGCTGCGCGAGGCGATCTTCCGGGCGATCCCCCTGCAGCTCAAGAAGGCGATCGCCATCGGCATCGGCTTCTTCATCTTGTTCATCGGCCTGGTCGACGGCGGCATCGTCGTGGTCGGCAGCGCCTCGAGCACGCCGGTGCTGCTCGGCAACCTGATCGGCGTGCCGGTGGCCGTCACCCTGTTCGGCCTCGCCGTGACGATCATCATGCTGGCGCGCGGCTGGAAAGCCGCCATCCTGCTCGGCATCGTCTTCTCGACGATCTTCGCCATCATCCTGAACTACGCCTACAGCAAGACCTCCTTCGCCCCCGGGACGGCCGTCATCCCGAGCAAGATCTTCGCGGCGCCCGACTTCGGCGTCGTCGGCCACTTCGACTTCTCGGCCTTCAGCAAGCTCGGCATCGCGGCCACCATCCTCTGGGTCTTCAGCCTCATGCTGTCCGACTTCTTCGACACCATGGGCACCCTGATCGGGGTCGGCGGCCAGGCCGGCTACCTCGACAAAAACGGCGACCTGCCCGACGTGGTCAAGCCCCTGATCGTCGACTCCGTGGCCGCCATCGCCGGCGGCGTCGTGTCGTCGTCGTCGGCGACCACCTACATCGAGTCGGGTTCCGGCGTAGGCGTCGGCGGCCGCACCGGCTGGGTCGGGGTGATCATCGCCGCGCTCTTCGTCGTGTCGATGTTCTTCTCGCCGATCGCCGGGGTGGTGCCGGCCAACGCCACCGCACCCGCCCTGATCATCGTCGGCTTCATGATGATGCGCACCCTGACCGAGGGCGAGGGCATGGCCGAGCACGAGGAGAGCGGTCAGCGCAGGCCGTTCTCGGGCATCGACTTCTCGGACATCTCGTTCGGCCTGCCGGCGGTGCTGACGATCACGATCATGCCGCTCACTTACACGATCACCGACGGCATCGGCGCCGGCTTCATCTCGTTCTGCCTCATCAAGATCGCTCAGGGCAAGGCCAGGACGGTGCACTGGATGATGTACGCCGCCTCGCTCGGCTTCGTCATCTACTTCGCCTTCCCGTTCATCCGCAAGGTCTTCAACATCGGCTAGAAGCAGAAGCGGAAGCGACGGGCGGGGCGGGGCCGCTTAAGCGGCCCCGCCCCGCCCGTCGTCCGTGCGGCCCCCGTCGCCCGTCCGGCCGCGATGCTCGGGAGCGCCCGCCGGGGCGCGTGGTAAGCTGCCCGGGCCATGACCGTCGTCTACCTGCTCGCCGCCCTCGGGCTCATCCTCCTCTCGTCTGAGCTCTTCACGAACGGCATCGAGTGGTTCGGGCGCGTCTTCGAGCTCGGCGAAGGGGCGGTCGGCAGCGTGCTCGCCGCGGTCGGCACGGCGCTGCCCGAGACGCTGATCCCGATCATCGCCATCCTCTTCACCCACTCGAGCGGCTCGAAGGACATCGGCATCGGCGCCATCCTCGGGGCGCCGTTCATGCTGTCGAGCCTCACGATGGTGGTCACCGGCGGCGCCGTCGTGGTCTTCTACCTGCGCCGCCGGCGCACGCTCGACTTCTCGATCAACGAGACGGTCCTGCGCCGCGACCTGTCGTTCTTCGTGATCGCCTACGGCGCGGCGATGGTCGCCGGGGTCGTGCCGGTGCACCACTTCAAGTGGATCCTCTCGCCCTGCCTGCTGGTCGCCTACGGCTGGTACGTGTGGCGCACGATGGCGGGCGGCGGCGAACTCGAGGGCGAGACCAAGCCGCTCTACTTTCACCGCCACCCGGTCATGCCCCACCGGCGCCGCATCATCCTGCAGGTGATCGTCGCGACGCTGGGCATCGTGCTCGGCGCGCGCTTCTTCGTCGGCGAGGTGCAGCACGTGAGCACGAGCCTCGGCATCGACCCGCTGCTCGTCTCGCTCATCCTGAGCCCGCTCGCCACCGAGCTGCCCGAGAAGTTCAACTCGATCATCTGGGTGCGCCAGGGCAAGGACACCCTGGCCCTCGGCAACATCACCGGCGCGATGGTCTTCCAGAGCACCTTCCCGGTGTCGATCGGCCTGATCTTCACCTCGTGGCAGCTCACCCGCACCGGTCTCGTGAGCGGCCTGCTCGCCCTGACGTCGGGGATCGTCTTCTCGGCCCAGTTGCGCCTGCGCCACAAGCTCACGTGGTTCACGCTCTGCGGCGCCGGCTCGATGTACGCGGCGTACCTGGTGTACGTGATCGCCTTCGCGCACGCCTGAGGCAAGGGTCGCCCTCGAAGGCGACGGCGCGACCTTCGGGTCAGCCACGAGCGCGGCACGATGTGCGAGGAGCGAAGAGCAGCGGGCGGCGCCCGCCGGGCTACTTGGCGACCCAGATGATGACGACGCTGCCGGCCGCCGCCGTGCTGTCGCCGGCCGGGTCCTGGTCGTAGACGTAGCCCGAGCCGAGCGAGCTCGTGCCGCGCCTGACGCGCACCACGAAGCCGTCGTTCTGCAGCAGGATCTCGGCCTGAGCCTCGGGCATGGTGACCACGCTCGGCACCGTGGTCGGCGAGTCCGAGGCGCTCGCCGAGGGCGAGACGCTCGGCGACGGCGAGCCGCTGCTGATCACGATCGTGACCTTGCTCCCCTTGGGGACGAGCGTGAAGGCCGGTGGGTCCTGGCTGACGACGTCGCCGAGCGGCACGCTGTCGCTCGTCGTCGTTCCGACGGTGCCGAGCAGCAGGCCGACGGCCTGCAGGTCGGCGGTCGCCTGCGTCTGGTCGTCCCCGGACAGGTCGGGGACCTTCACCTGAGGCTGGCCGCTGCTGACCCAGTACGTGACGGTGGCGCCGCGCTTGACGCTCGTGCCCGCGACCGGCTGCTGGCGGTAGACCTCGCCCTTCGGCACGCTCGCCGACGTGCCGAAGAGCTCGCGGCCGACCAGGCCGAACCCGGCCAGATAGACCTTCACGGCGGCCGGCTTCAGGGTGGCGAGATTCTCCAGAGTCGTCGACGCCGCTCCGCGGCTCACCCAGATGTCGACCGTGCCGCCCTTGGCGAGCTTCGAGCCGGTCATCGGCTGCTGCCTCGTGACGAGGCCGACGCCGTACTGGTCGGAGTAATCATCGTGCACCTTGACGCCGAAGTGATCGGCGCGCAGCTCGGCGGTCGCCGAGGCTTGAGTCTGGCCGACGACCGGGGGCACGGCGACCGTCGTCGTGTCGAAGAAGGCGCGCCACACGAGCACGCCGGCGACGGCGGCGATCACGACGAAGGCGACGAGCGCGATCCAGGGCCACGGTGAGCGCTTGCGGCGGCGGCGCCCGGGGCTCACCGCGGTGACGCCGGTGGCGCCGGCGACCGCCCCGGGCGCCGCCCGGGGCAGGACGCGCGTCGTGCCCTCGGCCGCGTCGGGCGGCTGCACGGTGGTGCGCTCGAGCGAGGGGTCGTAGGTGGCGGCCAGCAGCGGCCCGCCGCTGCGCGCCGCCACGAGGTCGGCGCTGAACTCGGCAGCCGTGCTGTAGCGCTGGTCGGGGCTCTTGGCGAGCGCCTTCAGCACGATCTGGTTGAGCGAGTAAGGCAGGCCCGGCACGAGCTCGGCCGGCTCGGGCGGCTGCTCGCTCACGTGCTTGAGGGCCACGGTCACGGCGCTGTCGCCGCGGAAGGGCAGCGTGCCGGTCAGCATCTCGTAGAAGACGACGCCCACCGAGTAGAGGTCGCTGCGCTCGTCGACCGGCTCGCCCTTGGCCTGCTCGGGGGCGAGGTACTGGGCGGTGCCCAGGATCGAGCCGGCCTCGGTCATCTGCGAGTCGTCGGCCTTGGCGATGCCGAAATCGGTGACCTTCACCGTCCCGGACGGGTCGATCAGGATGTTCTGCGACTTGATGTCGCGGTGCACGATGTGGGCGGCGTGAGCGACCTGCACCGCGCCGAGCAGCTCGAGGGCGATGCGCACCGCCTCGCCCGGGCCGTAGCGGCCCTCGCGGCGGATGTGGTCCTTGAGCGTCTCGCCCTCCACGTACTCCATGACGATGTAGTACGTGCCGTCGACCGGTCCCCAGTCGTAGATATTGACGATGTTGGGGTGGTTGATGCGGGCGGCGGCCTGGGCCTCGCGCCGGAAGCGCTCGACGAACTGGGCGTCGCCGGCGTAGCGCTGGAGCAGCACCTTGACGGCGACGCGCCGGCCGAGCGTGGCGTCCTCGGCGAGATAGACGTCGGCCATGCCGCCGGCCCCGAGCTTGCGCAGCACGCGGTAGCGGCCGGCGATGAGCTGTCCCTGTTCGAATCCGTCCGTCACGAGCTCCTCGCCGTCACGTTACCACACGGGACCGTGGAGTCCTGCCCGACGACGGCCGCCCCCACGCTCACGGCAGCGCCGCCTGCGCCAGGGCGGCCTTGATCACCTGGGCGGCGAGCGGCGCCGCCACATCGCCGCCGGTGAACTGCGTGTTCTCGATCGTGACGGCCACCGCCACCTTCGGAGCGGCGGCCGGCGCGAAGGCGATGAACCAGGCCACGTTGCTCGAGCCGCGCTGGGCCGTGCCGGTCTTGCCGGCCACCTGGATGCCCGAGAGCGCGGCCGCCGTGCCGGTGCCGGCGTTCACGACCTGCTGCATCATGGTGTTGAGCGTCTGCGCCGTGGCGGCCGAGGTCGCCGTCGTCCAGACGCTCGGCGCGGCCGTCTCGAGCGTCTGCCCCGTGCTGCTCGTCACGCGCTGCACGAGATAGGGCTTCATCACCCGGCCGCCGTTTGCCACGCCGGCCGCCACCAGGGCCATCTGCAGCGGCGTGGCCAGCACGTTCTCCTGGCCGACGGCGGCCCAGGCCAGGGCGAGCGGGTCCATGGCGGCGCCCGGCGCGAGCAGGTGGGCGCCGCTGTAGCGCCCGCTCGGGTACACGAGGCCGGCCGGCAGCTCGAGCGGCGGCGTCTGGTAGAAGCCGTACTTTCGCATCTGGTCGATCAGGGCGGGCTGACCGAGCAGGGTGCCGACCTTGGCGAAGGTCGTGTTGATCGAATAGGTGAGGGCCTGGGTGAAGTCGTGCCGGCCGTAGACCTCGCCGTGGTAGTTGGTGACCTTGCCGCCGTAGATCGAGTACGTGCCGGTGTCGTCGAAGGTCGTCGTCGGCTTCACCTTGCCCAGGCTGAGGCCAGCGGTCGCCGTGACGACCTTGAACGACGAGCCCGGCGGGTAGAGGCCTTGCGTGGCGCGCGACAGCAGCGGCGCGCCGCGCTCGCGCGAGAGGCGCGGGAACGCGCTGTCGATCGACGCCGGATCGTAGGTCGGCGCCGAGGCGGCGGCGATGACGGCGCCCGTCCGGGGGTCGAGCGCCACGATCGCGCCGACCTGCCCGCCGAGCGCGCTCTGCGCCACCTTCTGCACCGCCGGCACGATCGTGAGGCGCACGTTGGCGCCCGGGCTGTGCCGGCCGAGCAGGCGGTCGATCAGGCCGCTCGTGCCGACGTCGGCGCCGCTCAGGTAGGTGTTCATCGCGGCTTCGATGCCCGTCTGGCCGTAGCGCGCGCTGTCGTAGCCCACGATCTGGGGCGCGATCGCGCCGTGCGGATAGGTCCGATAGTAGAAGCCGGAACGCTGCCGGACGCCGGCGATGACCGAGCCGTCGAAGCCGACGATCAGGCCGCGCTTCACGCGGAGCTGCTGGGCGATCACGCGGTGGTTCTCGGGCGCGGCCTGCAGACTGGACGCGTGGAACACCTGGATCCAGACGACGTTCACCATGAGGGCGGCCATGAGGATCACCCCGACGATGAACAGGCGGACGATGGCGCGGTTCACGCGAGCTCCGCCAGACGCAGCCGCTCGCTCGCGGTGCCGGCCTCGAGCACCTCGCTGCGGTGAGACACCATGAGGAGCAGCGCGACCAGGATGAGGTTGGCGGTGAGCGAACTGCCGCCGTAGCTCACGAAGGGCAGCGTGATGCCCGTCAGCGGGATCAGACGCGTGACGCCGCCGATGATGATGAAGCTCTGCAGGCCGAACACGATGGCGAGGCCGGCCGCGAGCAGCTTGGAGAAGCCGTCGCCGGCGCGCAGGGCCACGTGAAAGCCGCGCCAGGCGAAGAGCAGGTAGAGCAGGATGACGCCGATCGCGCCGGTGACCCCGAGCTCGTTGGCGATCGCGCTGAAGATGAAGTCGGTGGGCAGCTCGGGCACCGTCGGCACGTGATTGGCGTAGAGCAGGTAACCGCGACCGAAGCCCGCGCCGACGATGCCGCCGTCGGCCATCGCGAACAGCGACTGCAGGAGCTGGTAGCCGCTCGTCGTGGCCGTCCGCCAGGGGTCGAGCCAGATGGCGAAGCGCTCGTGGACGTGGGCCACGTACTGGTAAGCGCCGCCCGCGCCCACCGCGAACAGGGCGGCGCCGGCGACCACGTAGGCGAGCCGGGTGGTCGCCAGGTAGAGCATGGCGATGAAGGTGGCCAGGAACAGCAGCGACATGCCGAAGTCCTTCATGAAGACCAGCATGAGCAGCGACAGCACCCACATGACGAGCAGCGGTCCGAAGTACTTGAGGGGCGGCACCGGCAGGCCGAGCAGGCGCGACGTCGGCACCGACAGCATCTCCTTGTTCTGGTCGAGATAGCCGGCCAGGAACACGACGATGGCGATCTTGGCGAACTCGGACGGCTGGATCGAGAAGCCGGCCACGCGGATCCAGAGGCGGGCGCCGTTGACGTTGGTGCCGAGCACCGCCGTCACGGCGAGCAGGAGCAGGCCGAGCAGGCCGATGAGGTAGCGGTAGCTGTCGAGCCGGTGCACGTCGCGCACCACGATCACCGTGGCCACGAACAGCACGACGCCGATCAGCAGCCACTCGCCCTGCTTCCAGGCGAGGGCCGGCGAGATGCGGTAGATCTCGGTCAGGCCGATCGCGCTGAGCAGCGCGGCGATCGGCACGAGATACGGGTCGGCCTGGGCCAGGTAGCGGCGCTCGGCCAGGTGGACGACGAGGAACAGCACGACGAACAGGGCGCCGGTCGTGACCGAATCACGGCTGAGCTCGTGGAAGCGGGCCGCGTACACCGAGGCGTAGGCGACCGTCGCCGTCACACCGACCAGCACGAGCAGGAGGAGCTCGACGTTGCGGCGGCTCACGGCAGCCGACGCCGGCGGCGCACGGGGTCGGCGGCGAGCCGGCTCACGGCTGGCCTTGCGCCTCGCGGGCGAGGGCCAGGGCCGCCGCCTTGCGGTGCAGGTCGTGACGCTCGACGCGGGCCAGCACGGCCGGCCGCACGGCCGCGAGCGGCGTGGTCGTCTCGAGGTACGGGTCGTAGAGCTTCAGGCCGGCGACCGTCACCGGCACGCCGTGGAACACCGTGACGTTGCCGTCGTGATCGCCGACGAAGTACAGGCTGCCCAGGGTCGCGCCGCCGCCGAGGCACGCGGCGAGCACCACGACCAGGACGACGGCGAGCCAGAGCCGCCGGCGCCGCCGGCGGCGCGGCGCGGCGGCGGGCTGCGCATCGGGCGCCGCGGCTGCGCCGGCGCCGGCCGCCTCGGGGGCCGGTCCCTCGCCGGGGGCTGCCTGGCCGTCGGCGGGCGTCACGGCCCCGCCGACTGGTGCCTCACCGGAAGCCGCGGCCTCGTCGGCCGGTGCCCCGGCAGGGGCCGCTTGGCCGTCGGCGGGCGTCACGGCCCCGCCGACTGGTGCCGCCTGCCCATCGGGCGGTGCGGCCTGCCCATCGGCGGCGTCGAACGAGAGCTGCGTGGGCGGGGTGCCGGGCGGGGCGGCGGCTACAGCCGCCGCCCCGCCCGGCACAAGGGTGTCCTCGTCGTCGTCGCCGTCGGCGCCGTCCGCGCGCTCGAAGCGCAGCACCACGACCGTGATGTTGTCGTGGCCGCCGCCGCTCTTGGCCTCGCTCACCAGACGGCGCGCCACCCTGGCGGGCTCGTCGAGCGCCGCGAGCACGCCCGCAATCGTGTCGTCGGTCACCATCGACGAGAGTCCGTCGCTGCAGAGCAGCACGGCGTCGCCGGCCCGCAGGGGGAGCTCGCCGGTGTCGATCTCGACGTCGGGCTCGGTGCCCAGGGCGCGGCTCAGGATGCTGCGCTGCGGGTGGGTCTGGGCCGCCTCGCGGCTCAGGTGACCCTCGCGCACCATCTCGCCGACCAGCGAGTGGTCGTCGGTGACCTGCTGCAGGCGCCCGTCGCGCCACAGGTAGAGACGGCTGTCGCCGACATGGGCGTATTCGAGGCGGTCGCCGCGCAGCAGCACGGCCGTCAGGGTGGTGCCCATGCCGCTGCGCGCCCGGTCGGAGCGCGCCGCGCGCCAGACGCGGCCGTTGGCGCTGCCGGCGGCGGCGGGCAGGTCGGCCTGCCCGGCCAGGGCCTCGGCGAGCGTCTCGAGGGCGAGGGCCGACGCGACCTCGCCGGCCTGCGCCCCGCCCATGCCGTCGGCGACGGCGAACAGCGGGGGCTCGGCGACGAACGAGTCTTCGTTGGTCGTCCTGTGCAGACCGATGTCGGTCAGCGCGGCGTGGCGGGCGACGAGGCTCACGGGCCCGTCACTCCTCGTAGCGGAAGACCGTCTCGCCGATGCGCAGCTCGGTGTCGAGGAGGAGTTGCGCCTCGACCACCTCACGCCCGTTCACGAAAGTGCCGTTGGTGCTGCCCAGGTCTTCGACGAAGTGGAGCTGCCCGCGCGGCACGACGCGTGCGTGCGTCTGCGACACGTAGGGGTCGTCGAGGACGAGGTCGCTGGCCGGCGAGCGGCCGATCATGATCCAGCCCTCGAGCTTGATCGCGGTGCCGGTCTCGAGCACGGGGCTCGCCTCGACGACGAGGCGCGGCTCGATATGGGCCATGAGGTCGAGCGATTCGCCCGGCATGGTGCGTTCGGCCTCGCGCCGCTCGCGGCGGCGGCGGCGCTCGGCCGGCGTCGGCTCGGGCACGCTCGGTGCGGCAGCCGCGAGGTCGGCCGCGGGCGCCTCGACCGGCGGCGCGACCGCCTCGGGCGGGCGCCGCGCCGGCGGCGCCGCCTGCGGCGCGCTGCCGGCGCGCACGTCGCGCACGGTGCGGCGCACGACGAAGAGCACGAACAGGAACAGCAGGACGAGGAAGGCGATCTTGAGGACGAAGAGGACGGTGTCTAGCACGGTCTCGTCTCGAAGCGCAGGCCGGTGGTCCCGAGCTGCAGCCGGTCGCCGTCGGCGAGCGCGGCGCGTTTCACCTCCTGCCCGTTCACGAGGACGCCGTTGGTGGAGCCCAGGTCGACGAGCACCCAGCCGTCGTCGCCCTCGCGGCGCACCTCGGCGTGGCGCCGCGACACGTTCGGATCGTTCAAGACGACGTCGCACTGCCGGCTGCGGCCCAGCACGGTGGCAGGCGCGTCGAGGCGGTACGCGCGCTCGCCGGCGACGAGCACCCCGCACAGTCGCGGCGGCGCCTCGGTCGCGACGGCGTCCGCGGCCGCCGCGGCGGCCGCGGGCGGCTGGAAGACGATGGTCTGCGACAGGCCGGCCGGCGGCTTGGCGACGGTGCCGACCGGCGACGGCACGACCGGCAGGACCCGCTCGGACGGCGCCGGCGCCCCCATCTGCGTGGCGATGCCGAACTCGCCCAGGGCGAGGTCGTCGTCGGCGTGCAGGGCGATGCGGGGCGCGGCCACGAGGGTCCAGCCCTCGCGGTTGGCGAAGGCCACGAGGTAGCTCGCGAGATCCTCGGCGAGCGGTCCTTCGAACGAGCTCAGCTGCTCGTGGTCGCTGGGCGACAGGTAGACGTCGTACTCGCTCGGCACGTAGATGCGCGACACGCCCACCGTCTTGTGGTCGCTCATCTCCTTGGCGAGCTTGTGGGCGAGCTCGACCGGTTGCACGCTCGACTTGAAGGCACGGCCGAAGAGGCCTTCGACCATCTTCTCCATGTGCTTCTCGATCGACTTGAGGACGTTCACCGGAAGCTCCCTGCCGGACGGCCGGCTTCATCTGCGACGAAGTAGCCTACCACAGGTTCATCTCCCCGGAGCGGCCACGCCACACGGGCTCGCCTTGGGGTCCCGTGCTCACGCCGGCACGAGCGGCGGCGTCTCCGCGGACCGCGACCGTCGACTCCTGCGCCTAGTGCCGGCGATCGACTTCGTCGTCGCCGCTCAGGCATGCGTGGCTGCGCTGCGCGCCTAGTGCCGGCGATCGACTTCGTCGTCGCCGCTCAGGCATGCGTGGCTGCGCTGCGCGCCTAGTGCCGGCGGTCGACTTCGTCGTCGCCGCTCAGGCATGCGTGGCTGCGCTGCGCGCCTACTCCCACAGCGGCTCGCCGGCCGGCTCGAGCGGGCGTGCAGCGGCCGGCGCGAGCGCCAGCACGGCGCCGCTCACCAAGGCGGCCACGATCACGTTCAGGAGCAGCTCGCGCGCGCCGGCGGACGCACCCCAGAGCGACACCGGCACGACGCGGGCGGCCAGGTAGAAGATGCAGAAGGCGAGCGACCACGGCCACAGTCGCGCCTCGAGCCGGCCGGGGCGCGCGGCGGCCGCCAGCGCCAGGGCGAGGCCGGCCCACAGGGCGGCCTGCAACAGGCAGGCGCGACTCGTCAGGAGATGGGCGACGCTGACGAACGCGGTCACGGGGTCGCCGGCCGTGAGCAGGCGCCGGGCCGCCAGGCCCGGCGTCTGGTAGCCGGCGAAGGCGTCGCGCGTGCGCGCCGTGATGCTCAGCACCAGGTACACGACGAACCCCGTCCAGGCGGCCAGGAACGGCGCGCGGCGGCGGCCGAAGACGGCCGCTGCGCACCCGGCCAGCAGCGTGCCGGCGACCGGCGCGAGCAGCAGGGCGAGCGCCGGCCAGACGGCGAAGAGCGGCCGCCGGCGAAAGCCGATCGCCACGACCACGGCGACCGGCAGGTAGGCGAGGCCGGCGGCGGCCGAGACGTTGAAGAGCGGGAACGCGGCGGCGCCGAGCGCCAGGGCGAGGCCGGCTCCGGGCAGCACGATCCACAGGACGACGACGGCCAGCGCGAGCGGCAGCGTCCAGCCGGCCGGGTAGGCCGGCAGGCGCGCGAGCAGCGCGGCCAGCGCGCCGGCCGCGAGGCCGGCGCCCAGGCCGCGCTCGGCGACCACGTGCAGCCGGCGCAGCGGCGCGAGCAGCCGTGCGGGACGCAGGCGGCGGCCACCGGCGAGGCGGCCGGCGAGGCCGCGCAGCGAGGCCGCCAGGTCGGCTGCCGCCGGGCGGTCGCGGGCGTCGAGGCTGCAGGCCGCCGCGACGGCGTCGCAGAGCTCGGCGGGCAGGTCGGGGCGCGCGGTCTCGAGCGGGGCGATACGCCCGGCGAGGATGTTGCCGACGGTCTCGCCGGCGGTCGCGCCGCGCACGGGGTTACTGCCGGCGAGCAGCTCGTAGAGCAGCACGCCGGCCGAGTAGACGTCGGTCGCCGGCCCCACGCGCCGCCCGGCGGCCTGCTCGGGCGACATGTAGGCCACCGTGCCGAGCAGCTCGCCCTCGGCCGTCATCGTGTCGGCGCCGGCCAGGCGGGCGATGCCGAAGTCCATGACCTTGACCCGGCCGTGCGTGTCGATCATCACGTTCTCGGGCTTGACGTCGCGGTGCACGACGCCGCTCGCGTGGGCGTAGGCCAGCGCGTCGCAGAGCTGCGCGGCGGCGAGCATCGCCTCGTCGTCGCGCAGCTCGCCGGCGAGCTCGGCGAGCGACTGGCCGCGCACGAGCTCCCACACCAGGAAGCTGCGCCGGCCGTCCGAGAAGAAGTCGAGCAGGGCGACGATGGCGGGGTGGTCGAGCGCCTCGGCGGCCTCGACCTCGCGCACGACGCGGCCGGGCGGCACGCCGCGCTCGTCGATCACCTTGAGCGCCACCTCGGCGCCGGCCTGGCGGTCGAACGCTTCGTAGACGTCGGCGAAGCCGCCGGCGCCGATGCGGCCGACGATCTCGTAGCGCTCCCGCCAGGCGGTGTAGAGCGGCGTCTGCTCGTACGACGGCACAGCCACCTCTGGAGCCTCCGGTCCTGCTTGGGGCCGAGCTTGTCTCGCCCTTCCGCCCAGTATTCGCTGTGGTATAGTCTTGACCCTGTTCGGGGTCCACAGGGGCGAGTGGTGAAATTGGCAGACACGCTAGGTTCAGGACCTAGTGCTCGCAAGAGCTTGCGGGTTCAAATCCCGCCTCGCCCACCAATCCTCCGGCCGGAGCTCTAGTGCCGGCGATCGGCTTCGCCGTCACCGCTCAGGCGGGCTTGAGTGCGTGGAGCGCCTAGTGTCGTTCTTCGACGATGACGCAGAGGTAACCCAGGTATCAGGCCCCGCGCCGCGCCCGCGCCGCCGCCGCAACCGCACGCGCCTGCGTATCCAGCGCCTGGTGATCGCGCTCGTCGCACTCTTCGTGATCGTGTTCGTGCTGGCGCTCGTCATCCGCTCCTGCCAGCAGAACGCCAAGGAGTCGTCGTATCGCACGTACTTCACCGAGGTGCAGCAGGTGCAGAGCGACGCCGCGAACAAGGTGGGCAAGCCGATCGCGGCGCTGCTCTCCGACCCCACGCGCTACGGCCGTACTCAGCTCGTGACCCAGCTCACCACCCTGGTCCAGGCGCAGACCGAGATCACCCAGCGCACCGAGCGCATCAGCCCGCCCGGCAAGCTCAAGGCGCTGCACCAGATCCTCGTGCAGGGCCAGCTCGTGCGCCTGGCCGGCGTCGAGCAGGTGAGGGACGGCCTGATCGCCGCCCTGAACGGCAAGAACAAGGCCGCGACCGCCAAGAAGCTGGCGGCCCTGTCGGGCTACTTCACCGGGCCCGACGTCTACTACAACGAGCTCTTCTACCGCCAGGCGCAGCAGGCCATGGCGGCCGACGGCGTGAGCAACGTGGCCGTGCCGGCCGTGAGCTTCTTCTCGCACAGCAACGTGTTCAGCGCGAGCGCCCTGCAGGCCGCCCTGGCGACGATCTCGTCGTCGACCAAGCTCACCGGCGTGCACGGGGTCGGCCTGGGCGGCGTCGCCGTCCGCAGCAACGGCAAGACGACGACGCTGACGGTGGGCGCATCCACCCACTTCGTCGCCTCGATCGGCCTGCAGGTGCTCGTCACCGTCGAGAACCAGGGCGGCAGCGCCGAGAGCAACGTCACGGTGAAGGCCACCATGACCGGTCCGGGGATCTCGGCGCCGCAGACCTTCACGACGTCGATCCCGAACATCCCGCTGCACGGCAAGCGCACCGCCACCGTGACCGGCTGGCAGATCCCCGCCGCCGCGATGACCAAGTCGTTGACTCTCACCGTCGTGGCCGGCCCCGTGCCCGGCGAGAAGCACCTGAGCAACAACCACGCGACATTCACGATCGTCCCGGTCCTGAAGTAGGGCCCCATGCAGGATCTGCGTGACATCGCCCCCTATCTGGCGCTGGGCGCCGCCGTGCTCGGCGTGGTCCTGCTCGTGCTGGTCGTGCGACTCGCGAGCGGCCTGCGCCGTCTGCGGCGCGCCCAGGTCGCGGTGCTCGGCGTCCACGGCGAGCGTGACCTGGTGGGCCACGCCCAGGACCTCGAGGAGCAGGTGCGCAACCTGCGCGACGCCGTGGCCGCCCTCGACGGCGTGATCACGGCGCAGCGCGCCGACCTCGACCGCACCTTCTCGCGCCGCTCGATCGTGCGCTACGACGCCTTCCGCGACATCGGCGGCGAGCAGAGCGCCTCGATCGCGCTGCTCGACGAGACGGCGTCGGGCCTCGTGATCAGCATGATCCACTCGCGCGACTACGCCCGCATCTACGTCAAGGAGCTGCGCCGCTCGGTGCCCGACAGGGCGCTGTCGCCCGAAGAGGTCACCGTGGTCGAGCAGGCCCTCGCCGGCTGGACCGGCAAGCCGGCGGCCGCCGGTCCCGGCGTGCCGCCGGCGCCGACCGAGCCGCTCGCCCCGCCGCCGGCCGACGACGCTCCCGAGGAGCGCCTGTGACCGTCTCGCGACCGGTGGCCTTCCTCGGCCCCGAGGGCACCTTCAGCGAAGAGGTCCTGCTGGCCAACATGCCGGCCGGCGACTACCACCCCTTCCCTTACCCGTCGATCAGCGAGGTGCTCAAGGCGGTGCAATCGGGCGAGGCGCCACTCGGCATCGTGCCCATCGAGAACTCGATCGAAGGCTCAGTCGTGGTCACCCTCGACAGCCTTGCCTTCGGCTTCGACGAGCTGCGCATCGTGCGTGAGGTCACTTGGCAGGTGCACCAGCAGCTCGTCGCCCGCCGCCCCGTCGAGCTCGAGCGCGTGACCAAGATCGTCAGCATCCCGCACGCCTACGGACAGTGCCGCGAGTTCATCCGCGAGCACCTCGACGGCGTCGAGCACGAGGCCACCGACTCGACGGCCGAGGCCGTGCGCCGCGTGAGCCGCGTCGACCGCCCCTGGGTGGCGATCGGCAACCGCCTGGCCGCCGACATGTACGAGTGCGTCGTCGTGGCCGACGACATCGAGGACGCCGCCGACAACCGCACGCGCTTCGTCTTCGTGAGCCGCGACGAAGCGCCGCTCGACCCGAGCGTCGCCTGCAAGACGAGCATTGTCTGCGGCATCGACCAGGATCAGCCCGGCAGCCTGCTCATGATCCTGTCCGAGTTCGCCTACCGTTACGTGAACCTGACGAAGGTCGAGTCGCGGCCCTCCAAGCAGGGCCTCGGCGACTACATCTTCTTCATCGACATGGTCGGCCGGGTCACCGACCCGCCGATCGCCCAGGCCCTCAAGTGCCTCGGCTGCAAGCTCACCTGGCTGAAGGTCCTGGGCTCCTACCCGTTCTGACGCGAGAGGGCGGCCATGGCCCGCCTGACCCAAGACAAGACAGAAGGGCCGCGATGGCCCGCCTGAACCCCTTCCGCCGGCACATGCTCGTGCTGCGCTACGACGCCGGCGGCCTGCTCGAAGCGTTCCTCGTGGCCGCCGTCACGGCGCTGCTCATCGTGCGGTTCATCCTGGCCGTGAGCGCCTACCCGACGCTGGGCGGCTCTCATCTGCACATCTCGCACATGGTGTGGGGCGGCGCCGGCATGCTGGCGGCGATCGTCATGCTGCTGGTCTCGCTCAGCCGGCTGTCGGCCGAGATCGCCGCCGTCATGGGCGGCGCCGGCTTCGGCGTGTGCGTCGACGAGCTCGGCAAGGTCATCACCCGCAACAGCGACTACTTCTTCCGGCCGACGATCGCGCTCATCTACATCATCTTCGTCGTGCTCGTGCTCGTGTTCCGGCGCCTGTCGAGCCATGGGCCGCGCTCGCCCGAAGCGAGCCTCGCCAACGCTCTCGAGCTCACCAAAGAAGCCGTCATCCGCGACCTCGACGTCGAGGAGAAGCAGCGCGCCCTGGCGCTGCTCGCGCGCTGCGACCAGGACGAGCCTCTGGTCGGCGCGCTCACCGCGGTCCTGCACCGCGTCGAGCCGGTGCCCGATCCCGCGCCCCACTGGGTCGTCCTCGTACGCCGGCGTCTCGACCGCTTCTACCGCGAGGCGGTGGCCCGTCCGTGGTTCGGCGGCGTCGTCGTGGCCGTCTTCGTCGCGGCCTCGCTCGTGTCGTTCGTCGAGGGCGTGCTGCGCGTCGCCGAGCTCGCCGAGACGCCCGACGTGAGCCTCCGCACCGTGACCCACAGCGCCCTGCAGTTCGCCCGCACCGGCTCGCTCGCGGCCTCGCTCGGCGTCGGCGCCCTCGTCGTCATGGGGATCGTCGCGCTGCGCCGCTCGCGCCTCGCCGCCTATCGCTGGTTCCTGCGCGCCGCCCTGCTGTCGATCTTCATCGGCCAGGTCTTCGCCTTCTACCTCGAGCAGCTCGAGGCGCTGATCGGCCTCGCCGTGAGCATCACCATCTGGGCGACACTGCGGTATACAATCCATCAGGAAGAGGACATGATCGACCAGCCGGGAGGGTGGACATGACACGCGTGAAGGTCGACATCCGTGCCCTGCGAAGCGGCGACGAGAGCATGCTCCTCTACCTCGCCCAGGAGACCCTGCAGCCGCTCGCCGCCGGTTTCGGCCACCCCGACCTCTACCGCCCCGACCAGGTCCTCGAGCTGCTCGCCACGGCCGACGTGTACGTCGCCGAGACCGCCGGCGAGATCGCCGGCTACGTCGCCGTCGAGCGCGGCCCCGAGGCGCTCGAGGTCCGCTGCCTCTGCGTCAGCCCGGCCCACGAGGCCCAGGCCGTCGCCCATCAGCTCGTCGCCTGGGTCGAGGGCATCGCCTTCGCGGAGCGTGTCGACCGGCTGCAAGCCTTCGTGCCGGCCGCCGACGAGCCCTCGCGGCATCTCTACAGCGGGCACGAGTTCGTGCCCCGGCCGGTCGCCGACCGGCCCGACATGCTCGTGCTCGAGAAGCGCCTGCCGGCAGCCTAGGCTGTCCGGAGGGGGAGCCATGGCGCTACCGTTCGGCGTCCGTCAGAAGCCGGCGCTCTGCGAGATGCCGTCCCAGAAGATGGCGGTAGTGCGCGCCGTGGGCGATCCGAACGAGACCGGCGGTCAGGTCTTCCCCGCCCTCTTCGGAGCGGTGTACACGCTCAAGTTCACGGTGCTCAAGCCGCGCGGTGTCGAGTACAGGATCGGGCCGCCGCGGGCGCGCTGGCCGCTGCCGTTCGACACGCCGCGCGACCAGTGGGTCGGGCTGTGGGGCATCCCCGTGCCCGACGAGACCGACGAGCTGCCTCAGACTGTCCCGGACGTGCCGGTCGCGCTCGAGACCTGGGAGTACGGCACCGTCGCCCACATCCTCCACCTCGGCCCCTACGCCGGCGAGGTGCCGACCGTCGAGCGGCTGCGCGCCTTCATCGCGAAGAGCGGCCACGAGATCGCCGGCGCCCACGAAGAAGAGTACCTGTCGCGCCCCGAGGCGAAGCAGATGAAGACCGTCATCCGCTACCCGGTGCGCCCTCTGCCGGCCTGAGGGCGCATCCCTGCACGAGGCCGGACGCCGGCCAACGGCCGCCCCTGGTTTGCCGCCGCCGAGACCCTGCAACAACTGCAGCGCAGGAAGGAGGTCGGCGGCCCGATGAAGCAGCGTCCGATGGCCGACAGCGCAAGCGGCACGATGGGCTCCGAGATCGTGCGCTACGGGCCGCGCGACGCCGCCCGCGGCCACAGTTTCGCGGGCGTAGGCGCCACGCGGGCCGACCTCGCCGTCCTGGCGACGATGCTCGCCCGGGAGCGCGCGATCGTGCGGCGCTGGGTGGCCGACGGCACGATCGCCCTGCCCGGGCGCAGCGACGAGGAGTCGCGCCGCCAATATCTCGTCGTGCCCGACTGGGACGCACTCGCGGTCGCCCGCGACGCCAGCTTCGTGGGCTTCTTCGGCCAGCTCCGCACGGGCGTCGACCACACGGCGCTCTTCGAGCTCGAAGCCGAGCTCGTGGACACCTTCCCGCGCTACGCCGGGCTCGGGTTGCTCAGCTACTACGACCTGGGCGCGGAGCACGGCCGCTACGGCAACCTGATCCTCTTCGCCCGACCCGATGGCCCTGAGCTGTGGCAGGGCAACGAGGTCCACCGCCGGGCGACGTCGGTGGCGCCGGAGCATTACGCGTCGATCCGCCTGCACCGCGGCCACGTGCCGGGCGTCTTCCAGGGCGACGACCGGCTCGTGCTCGAGCACACGACCTACCTTCACTTCCGGCCCGGCGGCCTCTGGCGCGCGGTGCGGTCGTACGTCTGACGGAGACACGTCGGTCTCGGGCCTACGACCCTGACAGGAGTGGTCAAGAACAGAGGGTGACGAGCCGATACCTCTCCGTGGATGAGGGCGAGTCTCGACACCCGACGGCCCCTGCGCGTACAGCAGGCTGCTGACCTGCTCGGCGTGAGTGCGTCCACCGTGCGGCGCTGGGCCGACGAGGGCCGTATCCCCAGCCGCCGCACGCCCACCGGCCAGCGCCGGTTCGACCGCCACGACCTCGACGCCGCGCTCCCCGCGGACGCTGCCCTGGAGCCGGTGGCGAACGATCCTCGCCTCTACCGTCTGCTGTTCGAGACCAGTGTCGAGCTCGCCTCGAGCCTCGAGCTCCCGGAGGTCCTGGTGTCGGCCGCGCGGCGCCTGTCCACGGCGCTCGCCGTGCCCGATTGCAACATCTACCGGCTCGACGGCGACGACCACCTGCTCTGTATCGCCTCGGTGACCGACGGCGCCGTCGATGCGACCTGGCTCGGCCAGCGCCTGGCGCTGGCCGAGTGGCCGAGCAAGCTGCGCACCATCCAGATGCGGCGCCCCATCCCCACCGCGAGCCTCGACGACCCGCTCCTCGGTCGCGCGGAACGCGACAGCATGGCGAGCTACGGCATGCACAGCCAGGTCGACTTGCCGCTGATCGCCCACGAGAAGATGATCGGCCTCGTCACCGTGCTCGACCGAGTCGAGCGCCGCTTCACCGCCGACGAGCTCGCCACGGGCGAGGCCGTCGCCCGCCTCGTCGCCCTGGCGATCGAGCACGCCCAGCTCTACGACGAGGTCAAGCGCCTGCACCTGGCCAACCTGCGGGCGCTCTCGTCGGCGCTGTCGGCCAAGGACTACTACACGCTCGGTCACGCCGGCCGCGTCGCCGCCTACATGACGATGCTCGGCCAGGAGCTGGGTTGGCCCGAGGAGCGCCTCGCCGCCCTGCAGGACGCCGCCTTCTGCCACGACATCGGCAAGATCGGCGTCTCCGACCGCGTGCTGCTCAAGGCCGGTCCGCTGACCTCCGAGGAGTGGGAGCTCATGCGCCAGCACCCCGGCATCTCGGCCGAGATCGTGCGGCCGCTGTTCGACGACGAGCTCGTCGCCGGCGTGCGCCACCACCACGAGCGCTTCGACGGCTCGGGATACCCCGATCACCTCGCCGGCGCGGCGATCCCGCTCGTGGCCCGGGCGATGTGCGTGGTCGACTGCTACGACGCGATGTCGTGCCGGCGGCCCTACCGCCGTGCCCTGTCCTATCGCCAGTGCCTCGCCGAGCTGCGGCGCTGCGCCGGCACGCAGTTCGACCCCGAGATGGTCGAGGCGTTCCGCCGCGTGCTGCGCCAGCTCCGCGGCCGGCGCAACCAGGCCGCCGAGCTCGCCGCCCAGGCCGCCCGCCTGATCGACCCCGCCCGGCACACCCTGCTACGCAGCCGCGCCGACGAGGAGCGGCCCGAGTACCGCGAGATGGTCGATACGCTGCGCGCCTTTCGCGACACCCACGCGCCGGTGCGCTTCATCACGAGCTTCGCCATGACACCCGACGGCTGCATCACGGTGCTCGACACGGGCGAGGCCACGAGCGACGTGTCGCACTGCGGCGACCCCTGGCTGGCCGAGGACGAGCTCGTCCGCGTGTTCTCCGGCGAGGAGATGATCTCGAACATCCTCACGGCCGACGACTTCGGCGTGTGGGTCTCGGGCATGGTGCCCCTGCGCGACCGCGACGGCCGCGCGGTCGGCGCGCTCAACGTCGACATCCCGGCCGTCGCCGCCGCGGACTGGTCGCGACAGGTCGAGCGCAGCCATCCGCTGACCGCCATGCTCCGCGCCGCCGCCATCCGCTTCAGCCGGGCCGAGGTCGAGGCCATCACCGACGGCCTCACCGGCCTCTACAACCACCGCTACCTGCACGAACGGCTCGAAGAAGAGATCGAGCGCGCCCGCCGCCAGAAGACCCGTCTGTCGCTGCTGTTCTGCGACTGCGACCAGTTCAAGGTCTACAACGACACCTGGGGTCACAAGGCCGGCGACGAGGCGCTCACCCGCGTCGCCCGGGTGATCGAAGCGGTCGGCCGGCGCGTCGACCTGGCCGCCCGCTACGGCGGCGAGGAGCTGGTCCTGGTGCTGGTCGACACTGACACCGACGGCGCCCTCAAGGCCGCCGAGCGCATCCGCGCCGACGTCGAACGGTCCTGCGAGACGGGCGGTCGGAGGCTGTCGGTGAGCGTCGGCGTGGCGACCTTCCCCGACGACGCCTCCGCCAAGGACGAGCTCCTCGACAAGGCCGACTGGGCGATGTACGCGGCCAAGCGGGCCGGCCGCAACCGCGTGCTCGCCTTCAGCGACGGCCTCGTCACCAAGGAGACCTGGCTGTCGAAGCGCGGCAGGTGACGGCGGGAGGCGCGACGCGCGCCGGCCGCGGCGCCGCCGCTCAGGCCTCGACCGACAGCGGGTAGGCCGACAGCGTGTGGTCGTCGCGCCCGTACTCTTCGGTGCGACGACAGCGCGGACAGCGGTACGCGCGGGTCGGCAGCTCCACCGTGCGCAGGCTCTCCTCGTCGAACTGGACCGGCGTCTGGAAGGGCGCGCCACACGACTTGCAGCGCACTGCGAGCACGGTCGCGGCCGACCGGGGCGCCTCGACGACCGGCGCGGCGACCGGCGGAACGAATGCCTCGACGACCGTCTCGACGACCGTCGCGGCCCGCCGCACGGCCGGCTCGACCGTCTCGACGACCGGCGCGGCCCGCCGCACGCGGATCTCGACGACGGGCTCCGCGGCCGGAGCGACGATCTCGTGTGTCACGGGTGCGGCAAGGGGACGCGTCGTCATCTGACCGCCGTCCTGGCGACGATGCAGCTCGTCGTGCACGGTGGCGAAGAAGCTCCGGCCGGCGACCCCCAGCAGCACGTCGTTCACTCGCTGGGGTCGGCGCGACCGCTTCTTGTGGCCGAGCAGCGGGATGGGGTCGCTCCGCCAGGCGGCGGGCCCCTCCCCCACCACCCGCACACCGGCCCAGTCCAGCGCCGTGACCGCCAGGGTCAGGCGCCGCTCGAGCGCCACTGGCGGCTGCCGCCGCGGCCTGTCCTCGTGACTGAGCTCGAGCAGCAGGCTGCCGTGAGTCAGGGTCCTTCGTCCATCGGCCTCGAGGGCGCGCTCGATCGCCTCACTGCCCGCATAGCAACCGCCGCCGTCGCGGAACCGCCACTCCGCCATCTGCCCTCGAGCACCTCCCCGACCCGGACGTCCGGGCGTCGCGTGACTTCCTCTCCTTCAAGGCTCGGCAGCGGACCGGCCAGACCGAAGGCGACTAGACGGATGTACCCCCTGGGGGCGCGTCGCGAGCGACGCGGCGTCCCGCGCCTAGACATTCGTTCCGTAGACCGCCCTCCGGCGGCCTGTCAGGCTACGCTCGACCAGTCAGACAGAGGCGCCCGGGTCGTCGTAGAGGGGGCCTTTCGCGCAAGGAACGTTCGGGGGAGAACGACATGGGGTCAGCGGCAGGAGACTTGGGGCAGGCGGCGATCGGCTTGCCCGTCACCTTCAAGAAATGGGGCGACGATTGCTGACAGGACGGCGTCCGCGGCGCACCACCGCCGCCCAGAAGACGCGATCTGCCAGCGCCAGCGCGGTGCCCACCGCCAGGTAGAGCGTCGCCAGACCGACCCTTCCCCACCAGTGGTCGACGAGCGCCGTCGATCGCAGCCACATCCCCCCGCCCATCATGCCCGCCACGAAGAGCCACGACTTCGGCGCGAAGAAGCCGAAGTAGCAGGCGCGACCGCGTCCCTCGATGCGGGCGACCGCACGGCCTGCGTACGGCAGCAGGATCAGGCGCGCCTTGACGGCACCGAGCGCGATCGCGACGGCCGCGATCGGCAGGATCCAGACGCTGAAGGGCGAGCCGGGGCGCTCGATGAACAGAACGCCGCGCACGACGAGGATGCCGGTCGCGACGAGCCAGAGCGCCGCGCCCGAGACGAGCTGCACCCCCACGCCGGCGCGCGGCGTGATCGTGTCATACCAGGTGCGCGTCTCTGTGACCCCCGTCTCTACCATCGCGCCTCCGAGCCTACCCCCTCCAGCCCCGTGCCTATCAGGTCAGCTGTACCGCGCGAGCGCCATGGTGGCGAGCGCGGCCACGAGCAGGGCGAGCCCGACGGCCCGCAGGGCGGTCTCGTGAGGGCCGCCGGCGCCGTCCGCCGCGCCGGCGTCGGCCGCGGCCTCTGACGCCCCGGCCGTCGCCGGCGCGGCCTCGACCCGCCGCGCGCCCGACTCGGCGACGACGGCGACCACGAGGGCGGCGACCGAGGCCAGCGTGCCGGCGATCAGCGCCTGACCCCAGCGGCTGTGCGAGAAACTGCCGGGGTGCAGGGCGTGAAGCTGGACCATCATGACGAGGCCGCTCACGATCGTGATGGCGGCGCTCGCCGCGAGCAGCGGCGTCACGACGGCGCGCAGCGAGCGCCGCAGGGCCAGCCGCCCGGCCGGTTCGAGCACGGCCAGGCGGGGCAGCAGCACCACGGCGTAGAAGAACGAGCCGCCGAGCCAGACGGTGGCGAAGAAGATGTGGACGAAGGCGACGGCGGTCTTCATCGACCGCTCAGGCCGTGCCGGCCGGGCTCGTCAGGCTGCCGGCGAGCAGCGCCGCGGCGCCCGTGACCACGTAGCCGCCGTGATAGCCGACGAAGGCCTCGAAGCCGAGACCGGCGACCCGCCGGGCCGACTCGAGCGACTGCGCGGCGTCGGCGGCGTAGCCCGACGGCGACTCGCGGATCGCGCCGTCCTCGAGGCGCATGAGGTCGCCGGCGATCAGCAGCGAGAGCGCCGGCAAGTACAGGCAGAGGTGGCCGGCCGTGTGGCCGGGGCTGTGGACGACGCGCACGCCGCCGAGCATCTCGAGCTCCTCGCCGCCGACCAGGCGCAGGTCGACGGGCGCCGGCGTCACCTCGCGCATCTTCTTCATGCGCTCCGCCGCCGCCGCGCGCTGCTCCTCCGGCACGGACTCGAGCATGGCGGCGACGCGCTCGGGCGGCAGGCCGGGACGCGCGACCGCGCCCTCGATCGTCGGCGCGTCGTCGCGGTGCGCCCAGACCTCGGCGCCCGTCGCCGCGACGAGATCGGCCAGACCGCCGACGTGGTCGATGTGGTGATGGGTGATGATCACGCGCCGCACGGCGGCCGGCTCGAGGCCGGCCTCGCTCAGCTCGGCGAGGATCGCCGGCGCGCTCCCCGGCAGGCCGGCGTCGACCACCGTGACGCGACCGCGGTCGACCAGCAGGCAGGCGTTCATGACGCCGGTCTGTGCCCCCGTGGGCGGCAGCAGCGCGGCGACGCGGACTCCCGGCAGGATCTCAGGCATGCTCGCTCTCCTTTCTGACGGTCCCGCCCTCCCAGGCGCCGCCCGCGCCGCCCGCGCCGGCTGCGGCCTGACGCGGACGGAGCTGATGCCGCACGCGGACGGCCGACAACACAGCGGCACAGACCATGAAGGCCATGGACGCGTAGAACGCCGAGTGGACACCGGTGGTGAAGGCGCGGGCGAGCGGCGGTGTGAGCTGCGTCGTGCCGACGAAGATGGCGAAGGCAAGGCCGCGGGTGATGGAGCTCGCCGCGATCAGGATGGCGACCGAGAACGAGAACACCATGCCGACGTTGGCGAAGGTGCGCAAGACGCCCGACGCGACGCCGAACAGGCGACCCGGCGCGGCCTTCATGACGGCGGCGTTGTTGGCCGGGAAGAAGGCGCCCGAGCCGATGCCGTTCACCACGGCCGCGACGGCGACCACCCAGAGCGGCGTGGTGAGGCCAAGGTTCGCGTACACCGCGAGGGCGCCGCACTGGATGGCGAGGCCCAGGGTCGCCGGCCAGACCGCCCCCCAGCGGTCGGCGACCCGGCCGGCCAGGGGCCCGATGAAGGCGCCGACGAGGTAGCCCGGCACGAGCACGAGCGAGGCGTGCAGCGGGGAGAGCTCGCGCACGCCCTGCAGGTACATGGTCACGAGGAACAGGGTGGCGAAGTTGGCGAGGCTCTGGACCAGCGCGGCGAGCAGCGTGGGGCTCATGGTCGGCACGCGGAACAGAGAGAGGTCGAGCATCGGCTCGGCCAGCCGGCGCTCGAGGAGCACGAACGCGACGAGCAGCACGGCACCGACTACGAGGAAGGCCACGAGCCGCGCGTCGGCGGCGGTCGTGGCGAGCCGGGTCATCGCCCACAGCACGCAGAACAGCCCGCCGCCGAGGAGCGCCATGCCGGCGAAGTCCACGCGGTGGCGGCGCCGCTCGCCGCGGTCGTGGAGCACCCGGAGCGCCAGCAGGATGGCGGCGATGCCGATCGGCACGTTGATGCCGAAGATCCAGCGCCACGAGATGTACGTGGTGATGAGGCCGCCGAGCAGGATGCCGAGCACGGCGCCGGCGCTCCAGCCCACGCTCGTGTAGCCGTAGGCGCGGCCGCGGCGCTCGGCCGGAAAGGTGTCGGCGATCACGGCGCCGCTGTTGGCGCTGATCAGGGCGCCGCCCACCCCCTGCAGCACGCGGAAGGCGACTATGCTGGCCTCGCCGGTCGCCAGGGCGCAGAGCAGCGAGCCCAGCACGAACACGCCGAAGCCGACCTCGTACATGCGCACGCGGCCGAACATGTCGCCGAGGCGGCCGACCTGCGTCGACAGGATCGTGACGACCAGCAGGTACGAGATGATCACCCAGATGATGCCGGACAGCGGCACGTGCAGCGAGCGCTCGAGGACCGGCAGCGCGAGCACCACGATCGTGGTGTCGACGGCGGCGATCAGCACGCCGGTGACGACGACGAGCAGGGCGAGGCCGGTGTGCCGCGGCGGGTCGGCCGCGGCCGGACGGACTGACGGCGACGTGGTCTGGCTCACCGGCGTCCCCTAGCGCGCCAGCCGCCCAAGCAGGCTCGAGGCCACGGTCACGCCCAGGGCGGCGGCCACGAACAGCACGGCGACGTCGAGCCCCAGATGGGCCGGCGTGCCCACGAGCAGGCCGCGCAGCCCGTCCACCTCGTAGCTCAGCGGGTTCACGCGGCTCACCACGCGCACCCAGGCCGGCATGAAGGCGATCGGGTACAGCGCGTTCGAGGCGAAGAAGAGCGGCATGGTGATGGCCTGGCCGATGCCCATGAGCCGGTCGCGCCGTAGCACGAGGCCGGCGATCGTCACCGAGAGCGTGCAGAAGAAGGCGGCGCCTAGCACGACGAGGCCGGCGGCGGCCAGCAGGCGCAGCGGGTCGTGGGTGAGCGGCACGCCCAGCAGGGCGGTCAGCACGAGGACGACGAGCACCTGCACGAGGGCGCGCAGGCCGGCGGCGAAGGCCTTGCCCGTCACCAGGGCCACGCGCGGCGTCGGCGTCACGAGCAGCTTGGCGAGCACGCCGGCGTCGCGCTCCCAGATGATCTGGATGCCGTAGAAAATGGAGATGAAGAGCGCCGACTGAGCGAGGATGCCGGGCGCCATGTAGGCGAGGTAGGGCACGCCGCCGGTGGGGATCGCGTGCAGGTGGCTGAAGGTCTCGCCGAAGATGAGCAGCCAGAGGGCGGGCTGGATGGCGCGCGTCAAGACCTCGGTCTGGTCGTGGCGCAGCTTCTGGGCCTCGGCCAGACACAGCGCCCAGGCGCGACGGCCGAGGCGGCGCAGGGCGCCGCCCGGGCCGTCGCTCAGCTCCTCAGCCCAGGCGGCGGGCGACGCGACGAGCTCGGCGCGTCTCATGAAAGCCTCCCTGGGTGTCGTCGAGTGAGCTGCCGGTGTAGTGGGCGAACACGTCCTGCAGCGTCGCGTCGGCGCCGAGCTCCGCCTCGAGGTCGGCCGGTGAGCCCACGGCCCGCAGCCGGCCCAGGTGCATGAGCGCGACGCGGTCGCAGAGCTGCTCGGCCTCCTCCATGTAGTGCGTGGTGAGCAGCACGGTCATGCCGGTCGTGCGACGCAGCTCGAGGACCCGCTCCCACACACCGGCGCGGGCGAGGGGGTCGAGCCCGATCGTGGGCTCGTCGAGCACGAGCAGGCGGGGCCGGTTGACCAGAGCCTGAGCCAGCTCGAGGCGGCGGATCATGCCGCCCGAGTAGGTCGAGGCGAGACGGCCGGCCGCCTCGCTCAGGCCCATGAGGCCGAGCGATTCGTCGACCCGGTCGCGCCGCCCGGCGCGCGGCACGTCGTACAGGCGGGCGAAGAGCGCGACGTTCTCGCGCCCGGTCAGGGCGGCATCGGCCGACAGTTGCTGGGGCACGTAGCCGAGCAGGCGGCGCGCCGCCATGCGGCGGCGCGCGACGTCGAGGCCGAAGATCGTCGCGCTGCCGGCCACGAGCGGCAGCAGGGTCGTGAGGATACGGATCGTCGTGGTCTTGCCGGCGCCGTTGGGCCCGAGCAGCCCGAAGACCTCGCCCGTCTCGACCTCGAGGCTCACGTGGTCGACGGCCGGACGGTCGCCGAACGAGTAGGACAGGTCGCGACAGACCACGGCCTTCGCGTCGGGCATCACGCCGCTACGATCCGTGCCGGGCCGCGAGACGGCCACGGTCACGGCTCGACCCCCTCGCGGCGCTCCAGCGCGTCGATCAGGCGCTCCAGCGCCGGCAGCGCGACCGCGAGCACCTCGCGGTCGGGCCCGCCGAGGTCGCCGAGCGCCGCCGCGAGGATCTCGGCGCGGCGGTCGCGCCAGGCGGCCATGCGGTCGAGGCCCGCGGCGGTCGGCGACAGGCGGGCGACGCGCCGGTCGGCGTCGTCGACGACGCGCGCGAGCAGGTCGGCGCGGCAGAGCTCGTTGACGAGCGTGCTCACGGTGTTGGGCGCAAGCGACAGGGCCGCCGCGGCGGCGGCGACGCTCACGCCGGGCCGCTCGGCGGCGAGCCGCAGCAGATCGATCTGGTTGTGGGGCAGCGGCTCGAACGGCGGGTGGCGTCGCGTTGCCCGCCGCAGCGCGCGGCGCAGCCGGTTGACCGCCGCCGCGAGCTCGTCCCCGAGCTCGCGACCCGACGTCTCCGTCGTCGTCTGCCCTTCGTCGTCGGCGTAGTCTGATCCGTGCACGGTTCCTCGTCTCTCGGCGCCCGGCTTCTCCCAGCGGGCGTCGCGCTATTTTACTCTGTCAGAGAGCTAATCCCACACTCGTGCGCGTTGCAGTCTCGCATGTCCGGCCGCCGTCGGCACTCCGCACGGCCGGCCTATTCTCAGCGTTTCCCAAGCTTTCGCTCAGTCCGTCCACACTGCGCCACCCAACAATGTGGTAAACACACTCGAGACTCATCGGCAGCCGCCATGCGGAGGGAGCATGTCTGATCCGACCGACCAGGGCGGGCCTTCGTCAGCCCCTGAGGAGGGCGACGTTCGCCGGCCCGCCGACCAGCCCACCGAGAACCCGGCGGGAGGCGCCCCCGCGGGCGCGAGCCCGGGCACCGGAGCAAGCCCGCAGGAGCCCGCCGCGCCCGAGGTCCCCGGCGCCGACCAGCAGGCGCCCTGGACCGACCAGCAGACGAACTGGACGGCTCCGCCCCAGGCCTGGGGCACGCCCTGGCAGCCGTGGAGCCCGACTCCACCGCCGGCCTGGAGCCCGCCGCCGGGCGATCCGGCACAGCAGACCTGGCCCGGCGCCCAGCAGCCGCAGGCGTGGCCCGGCGCCCAACCGCCGCAGGCCCCGCAGCAGCCGCAGGCGTGGCCCGGCGCCCAACCGCCGCAGCAAGGCTGGCCGGTCGCACCGCCGCCGTCACCCCAGCAGACCTGGCCCGGCGCCCAGCAGCCGCAGGCACAGCAGACCTGGCCCGGCGCCCAGCAGCCGCAGGCACAGCGACCTGGCCCGGCGCTCAGCAGCCGCAAGGCTGGGGGCCGCCGCCGACGGGTGGCTGGACACCGCCGCCGCAGCAACCGTGGGGGGCGGCCCCGCCGCCGCCGTACGGCCCATGGCAGCGTCCGGCCTCTGCCCAACCGCCGGCCGCGGCGCGGCGACGTCCGGCCTACCTGCCGATCGTGGCGATCTGGGTCGTACTGCTCGCCGTGGGTCTGTTCCTCGGCCTCGGCATCGCGCACGGCTTCTGGCTCACGCACGGCTCGAGCGCTCAACAGACACAGAACGGCAACTCGGGCGCGAACGGCCTGCCGTTCGGCAACGGCAACGGCAGCGGGAGCGGCGGCCTGTCGCCGTTCGGCAACGGCGGCAGCGGCTCGAGCGGCTCGACCAGCGCCGCGCCGGGTTCGCCGAGCAACGTCTCGCAGATCGCCGCGAAGGTCTCCCCCAGCCTGGTCGACATCCACGTGCTGCTGGCCGACTCCACGGGTCAGGCCGAGGCGACCGGCATCGTGATCAGCTCGTCGGGCCTCGTACTCACCAACAACCACGTGGTCGACGGCGCCAGCACGATCACCGCCACCGACGTCGGCAACGGCCGCACCTACTCCGCCAAAGTGCTCGGCTACGACGCCACCCAGGACGTGGCCCTGATCCAGTTGCAGCACGCCTCGGGCCTGACCACCGCGACGCTCGGGAGCTCCTCAGCGCTCGCGGTCGGCGCCGGTGTCGTCGGCATCGGCAACGCCGGCGGCCTCGACGGCACGCCGAGCGCGGCCGGCGGCAAGGTGGTCGCGCTGAACCGCTCGATCACGGCCGGCGACAGCGTGACCGGCACGACCAGGCACCTCACCGGCCTGATCCAGACCAACGCCGCCATCGAGCCGGGCGACTCGGGCGGGGCGCTGGTCGACGCCGCCGGCAGGGTGGTCGGAGTCGACACGGCGGCCTCGGGCACGTTCACGTTCAACGCCCAGAACCAGGGCTTCGCGGTGCCGATCGACACCGCGATGACGATCGTCTCGCAGATCGAGCACAACCAGTCGTCGGCGACGGTCCACATCGGGCCGACGGGGTTCCTGGGGGTCAAGCTCTCGGTCGCGGCCACCCAGTCGGGCTCGGGCGCCGCCATCCTCGGCGTGCTCTCAGGCTCGCCGGCGGCCAAGGCCGGCCTCGTGAAGGGCGACGTCATCACGGCGGTGAACGGCCAGACCGCAAGCTCCGCCACCGGCCTCACCGACCTCATGACGCAGTACCACCCCGGCGACAAGGTCACGATCACCTGGACCGACAAGGCCGGAAAGCAGCACACCACCGGCGTCACGCTGACGACCGGCCCCGCACATTAGGATCAGAGGCCGGCAGGCACGGTAAGCCGCGGCGGGCGGGTTCGCGTGAGCGAACCCGCCCGCCGCGGCGCTCACGGCAACGGCGCCGTCGTCAGGTCGCGCGTCATCACCCCGGGCGAGCCGCTGATCAGGAGCTCGTCGGCGCCGACGAACGCCACGCTGTTCATCGCCCCCATGACCACTCCCTCGTTCGACCACGTCGTGCCGCCGTCGCTGCTGGTGGCGACGTCACCCCAGCGGCTCACCGCGCAGAGCGCGGTGCCGCTCTGCGCGACGCGCACGTAGTCGCGCCCGGCGACGACCTCGCCGCCGGGGATCACGCTGCCGGGCTGCCAGGTGAGCCCGGCGTCGCTCGTCGTGTAGCACTGCGGCCCCGGCTGACCGATGACCAGGCCGTGCGCGGCGTCCTGCATCAGCACGGTCGTCGCCACGAAGGACTTGCCCAGCGTCGTGAAGCGGTGGAACGACCAGGTGCGCCCGCCCGTGGCGGTCACGAGGAAGCCCCCAGACCTGGTGCCCAGGGCCAGGCCGTGCACGGCGTCGGCGAACGAGAGCCGCGTGATGAGACCGCCCTTCGGCTCGCGGGTGACGTGCCAGTGCCGGCCACCGTCGATCGTGCGCAGGATGACCCCTCCCGCGCCGCCGGCCCAGCCATGGCCGGCGTCGGTGAAGTCGACGCTCGCGAGTGTCACGCCCACGTGGCTGGCCTGCAGGGTCCAGTGGTGGCCGCCGTCGGTCGTGCGCATGATCAGGCCCTTGGCGCCGACCGCCCAGGCCCGCCGGGCGCTGATCGCCGCGACGGCGGCCGCCGCGCGCCGGGTGACGGAGCGCCAGTGCAGGCCGCCGTCGGATGAGAGGACGACAGGGCCGGCAACGCCCCAGACCGCGCCATCGGGCGTGGCGCTCAGGCTCGCGATCTGAGTTGGCGCGCGGCTCGTCACGCGGGTCCAGGTCGCACCGCCGTCGGTGGTGTGCCGGTAGATCGAGCCGTCGGCGACCCAGCCGTCGGCGGCGTCGGCGAAGCTCACCAGGCGGCCGCTCACGGCGGTGGTCGTCGTCCAGTGGGCGCCACCGTCGGTCGAGTGCGCAGCGCCACCGGTCCCCACGTCCCAGATGTCGTTGCCGTGGACCTCGAGGTCGCCGCCGAGACCCGACGGGACCGCGCGCACGCGGTGCCAGGTCAGGCCGCCGTCGGTCGTGTGCCACAGGAAGGTGCCCACCGCCCAGCCGTCGGTGACCGAGGAGAAGGCGACGTCGCCGATCAGGGCATCGCCCGCCAGCGTGGCGGTGTGCGTCCAGGCGGCGCCGCCGTCGGTCGTGCGCCAGACCTTCGGGGCGCCGAGGGTGCCGCCGACGATGACGTCGGTCTCCAGAAAGACCGCGGCCCCGGGGCCGAGCGGCGCGAGCGCGTCGAAGTGCGTGTACTCGGTGTCGGCGGTGGCGCCGGCGGGCAGGCCGTCATGGCTGGTCCAGGTCGTGCCGCCGTCGGTCGTGTCCGCGACGTCCAGGCTGCCGACGTCGTCGCCCTGGCTCGCTACGACCCAGCCCGACGAGGCGTCGCTGAACCGCACGACGGTCGTCGAGAAGCCGGGGATCGGCTTGATGCCGGGGGCGGTGAGGCTCGACTGCCAGGTCGCGCCGGCGTCGGTCGTGCGCAGCACGACGAAGTCGCCGGCCGCGTCGCCGCCGCTCACCCAGCCGTCGGTCGCCGAGACGAAGTCGAGCGCCGACGGCTGCATGAACCCGGCGACCGCGCCGGTATGGCTCCAGCCCCAGGTCGCGCCGCCGTCGGTGGTGGTGAGCAGGTCGTTCGGCGTCGTCGCCACGAACAGCGTGCCCGGCGAGGGCGCCGCGAGCGCCTGCGCGGGGTAGTCGAACGGCAGCGGCCGCGCCCAGGTCCACAGGCCGTCGGGCGAGGTCACGGCGGCGCGCGCCGGTCCGGCGAACGCGCCGCCGACCGCCGCGCCGAGCACGATGATGGCAAGAGCCGGGGCCAGGAAGCGGTGGAGCGTCCGGTTCATGTCGAGACCTCCCTCTGCCGGAGTCCCGGCGGCTGGGTTCAGGGCGACGGCTCTGCGGTAGGCGTAGAGCTCGGGGTCGGCGTCGAGCTTGGGGTCGAGGCGAGCGGCGGCGCAATGACCGGGCGGGTGCTCGGGCTCGGGGTCGGCGTGGCTCCGACCCAGACCCAGCCGTACGACCACGAGCGGCCCGTCGCGGCGCCGGTCTGATGGCGCGCGCGGTGGTGCGCCTTGGCGTGGCGCGACGCCGACTGCTCGACGAGCACGGTGTCTGCCAGCCGATGGCGCAGGCGCACGTCGGCGGCCGTCTGCGCGGCGAGCTGCGAGCGCAGGCCGCTCGTCTGCGCGTCGAGGCGGCGCAGCTCGCGGCCGATCGGCAGCGGCAGGTAGCGAGCGGTCACCGGTAGCGCCAGGGCGACGCCGAGGGCGGCCAGCAGGGCGATCAGGCAGCCGGCCACGACCAGCCTGCGGCGCTGGTCGCGACGGCGACGCTGGTCCCAGCGGAGCGCCTGGCGCACGCCGGCTTCGAAGCGCTCGCCGGCCGGCGGGAGCTCGCGCCCGGCGAGCTCCTGCAGGCCGGCGATCAGCTCGTCGGGGGCGTCAGACATGCGGTCCCTCCCTGGTGTCGAGCGCGGCCATGAGCGTCTGGCGGGCCGCGAAGAGTCGTGAGGCCACGGTGCCGCGCGGCACCGCAAGGATCGTCGCCGCCGTCGACAGGTCGAACCCGAGCTGCAACACGACCACGACGACCGCGCGCTGCGCCGGCGAGAGCTGGGCGAGGGCCGCGGCCAGCCGGGTGTGATCGTCGACGGCGACGTCGGGGTCGGCGGCGGCAAGCTCGACGGGCCGGGCGCGCTGGGCGAGCGCCGCCTGACGCCGCGCGTCGTCGATCATGTCGAGGCAGACGCGCACCGTGATGCGGTGCAGCCACGTGCCCACGCGGGCCTCGCCGCGGAACCTGCCGAGCGCGCGGAAGGCGCGCAGCGCCGTCTCCTGCAGGGCGTCGTCGACCAGGTCGGGGTCGCGCAGCACACCGAACGCCAGCAGCCGCAGGCGACGCTCGTGGGCCATGAAGAGGTCGGCGAAGGCATCGGCGTCGCCGCGCCGCGCGGCCGCGACCTGTGCCTGCACGACCGCGGCCGGCTCGTCGTCGGCCCCGTCGGCGGCGAGGCGGGCGGGCCCGTCGGCGGCGAGGCGGGGAGCCCCGTCGGCGGCGACCTCGGCCCGGTCCCGAGCGCCTACGTCTCCGGCGTGGGTCACCCCCGTCATCCGGGCGACCCCGACCGTCCGGTCATCGCGCGGCGGCGCGATGCCCGGCTCCAGAGCCTGTGCCACTGATGCCATGCAGTCCTATCTCGGCGCAGAAGGTCGATCTTCGTTCGCCGGTTAGACGCGGGTCGCGGCCGAAAGTATCGATTGCTCGCGATCGCGACGAGGGTCGCACGCCGCACGGGACGATCCATGGCAACCCCCCGTGACCGGAATCGGCGCGGGCGCCCGCGGAGCGAGCGCCCGCGCTGCAACAGAACCTATGCCTTGGGGCCGGTGTCGCGGCGCCATCCGTCGTTTACGGAGGCGCCCGTACGTGGTCCATGCTACCGCAGAGCCGGCGGCCCTCAAGCACGGCGACCGGCCCACCGATACCGGTGACGACGCGGCGGCACGCGGCCGCCCTCACACAGGAGATCGGGACCGTGGGCAAGACGATCGTCTACGCCGGGTTCACAGTCGGCGGCCTCGTCGGCGCCTACCTGCCGGTCGTGCTGCTCCATGCGAGCGCCTGGGGACTCGGCAGCTTCGCCGGCGGCACCATCGGCGGGCTCGCCGGCGTCTGGGCCGGCTACAAGGCCTACCGCTACCTCGACATCTAGCAGAGACCGGCGAGCGACGCCGTCCCGGCGCGGACGCCGCGCCTGCCGGTCCCCGTCTGAGTCGCGAGCACGTCCGTTTGCCACGCGGCCACGGTTGGCGGAGGATGGCTCCCGTGGACGCCGACCCGCAGCGACAGCACCCTCCGACCATCACGACCGCACCCGACGCACGGCCGGCGGCCGTCGACACCCCGGCTGCGACCGCCGCCGCCCCGGCTGCGACCGCCGCCGCCCCGGCTGCGACCGCCGCCGCCCCGGCTGCGACCGGCGCCACCGACGTCGCGCCCGTCGAGCGCCTGGCACACGACGTGGCGAGCGCGGTCGAGCGCGTGATCGTCGGCAAGCGCGAGCAGGTGCGCCTGGTCCTGGTCGCCCTGCTCGCCGAGGGCCACGTGCTGATCGACGACGTGCCCGGCGTCGCCAAGACGCTCCTGGTGCGCACCCTGGCCGCGTCGCTCGGCCTGCGCTTCGTGCGCGTGCAGTGCACGCCCGACCTGCTGCCCGCCGACGTCACCGGCAGCGAGGTGTTCGACCAGCGCAGCGCCGAGTTCGACTTTCGCCCCGGGCCGATCTTCGCCAACCTCGTGCTCGCCGACGAGGTCAACCGCGCGACACCGCGCACGCAGTCGAGCTTCCTCGAAGCGATGGAGGAGCGCCAGGTCACGATCGAAGGCACCTCGCACCCGCTGCCCCGCCCGTTCCTCGTGCTCGCCACGCAGAACCCCGTCGAGCTGAAGGGCACCTTCCCGCTGCCCGAAGCGCAGCTCGACCGCTTTCTGCTGCGCCTGCGCATGGGGTATCCGAGCCGCGCCGAGGAGACGGCCATGCTCGGCCGCTTCCGCACCGACGACCCGCTGGCCGCCCTGCGTCCGGTGGCCGGTGCCGCGGAGCTGCTCGCCGCCCAGGCCGTCGTGCGCGCGGTCCACGTCGCGCCGCCGGTCGAGGGCTACGTCGTCGACCTCGTACGCGCCACGCGCGAGGCCGCCGACGTCGCGCTCGGCGCCAGCCCGCGCGCCGCCCTCGCGCTCATGCGCGCGGCCCAGGCGTCGGCGGCCCTGGCCGGCCGCGGCTACGTCATCCCCGACGACGTCGGCGGGCTGGCCGTGCCGGTGCTCTCGCACCGCCTGCTGCTCTCGCGCGACGCGGCGGCCGAGCGCCGCCGCCCCGAGGACGTCGTCGAGGGCCTGCTCGCCGCGGTCGCCGCGCCCGTCGAGTCGCCCGCCGACGACTGACGAAACGGACATCCCGTGCTGCGCTCGGCTCAGCTCCGCCTGATCCTCGTCTGCGGGGCGCTCGGCGTGATCGCCGGCGCCCTCGTCCACGCCCGCGCCCTCGTGCTCGGCGCCCTCGCCGCGACCCTGCTCGGCGCGGCCGCCGCCTGCGCCCGCGGCCACCTCTTCGACGGCCTCGATTACTCGCGCCGGCTGTCGCGCTCGGTGGTCGGCTGGGGCGACGAGGTCGAGGTCCGCCTCGAGGTGACCAACCACAAGTGGCTGCCGGTGCTGTGGCTGCGCCTGCGCGACCGCTGGCCCGCCGCCGTCGAGCCGCTCGGCTTCGCCGTGCGGTACTCGGGCGAGAGTACCGTGCGGATCCTCGACCACACCTATGCGCTGCGCTGGTGGGAACGCGTCGCCCGACGCCACCGCGTGCGCTGTCGCGAGCGCGGCCTGCACGAGTTCGGCCCGGCCACGGCCGAGGCCGGCGACCCGCTCGGGATCTCCTCGGCGGAGCGCGAGATCCCCGGGGTCGACCGGCTCCTGGTGCTGCCCAAGGTGCTCGCCGTGCCCGACCTCGTGCCGCTGTTCGGGCGCCCCCAGATCGACGCGCCGGCGCGCCTGTCGCTCGCCCGCGACCCGACCGGCCTCGTCGGCTCGCGGCCGTACCGCCGCGGCGACCCGCCCCGCGTCATCAACTGGCGCGCCACGGCGCGCAGCCGCGAGCTCGTCACCAACCTCTTCGAGCCCACGGTCACGGCCCAGGCCATGATCGCCCTCAACCTGCGCACCGTCCGCTACATCTACGAAGGGCTCGACACCGAGGTCATGGAGACGCTCTGCGTGGTCGGCGCCTCGCTCGCGGCCGGTGTTGCCTCGCTCGGTTTTGCGGTCGGCCTGCTGTCGAACGCCCAGCTCACGCGGGGGGCGGCCGGCGTGAGCATCGAGCCGGCCGCCGACTCGCTCGGCGAGGTCCTCGAGACGCTCGCCCGCGTCGCGCTCTGGCCGCCAATGCCGTTCGAGCGTCTGCTCGCCGCCGAGGCCGCCGCGCCGCGCGACGCCACCGACTACCTGCTCGTCACCGCCCTGCTCGACGACGAGCTCGCCGCCGCGATCGAGGCGCTCCGACGCGAGGCGACGACCCGGGTCGTCTTCGTGGGCACGCCGCCGCCCGAGCTCGCCCACCTGGTCGACTGCCGCGTCGACGCCGGCATCGACTGGCGGTCGGCCGATGCCCTGCCTCTCGCCGGAGGCAGATGATGCGCTCGCCCTGGCTCGACGCCGGCGCGCCGCTCCTGGCGGCGCTGCTCGAGGCGCTCTGGGTGGGCACTCTCACGGCGCTGCTCACCTCGTCGGCGCCGGCCGGCCCGGTGGCGCTCTGTTTCTGCCTGATCGCGACGGCGAGCCTGCTCGCGTCCCGGGCGCGGCGCGCGGCCGCCGCCGACGCGGCGGCCGCGCTGGCCCGGGGCGCGGAGCCGGCGCCCCATGTGACGGCGGCGCCGGCGCGCTACCGCCTGGCGCTGCTCGCGCTCGGCATCGGCGCGGCGGCCGCGCTCGTCGCGGTCGCCGCGCCGCACGGGTTGCGCACGACGAGCGCCACGGTCACGCGCGCCGTCGTCGTGGTCGCCGTCTGCCTCGAGCTCGGCGTGCTCATCGGCCGCGCCGAGATCGACCCGGACCGGGCCCTGCGGCGCGCCCTGCGCTGCTTTCTGCTCGTCTTCGTGGTCGTGTTCCTGGCGTCGCTCGGCGGCCACGGGCCGGCCGGCGCCGGGCTGCTCGTGGCGGTCGCCGTGATGGCGGCCGCCGGTCTGATCGTCGTCGCGCGCCTGCGGTCGATCGCCGCCGCGGTCGAGGGCGGCGCCGCCCCGGTCCGCTGGATCGGCGTGATGCTGCTCGTCGACCTGGTCGCCCTGGCGCTCGCCCTGCTGCTGACCGCGGCGCCGCTCGACGGCGCGCTCGCCTGCCTGGGCGGGCCCCTGGCCGCCGGTCTGCGCGGGCTGCAGGACGGCGTCGGCTATGCCGCCGCCGGCGCGGCCTACCTCGTCGTGCGCGCGATCGCCGCGCTGGTCGCGCCGTTCCACCTCCACCTGCACACGATCGCCATCAAGCCCTCGTCCTCGAACCCGCTCAAGACGACCACCCCGCGGCCGAGCCACAGCAATCCCATCGTCGCGGAGGTCGCCGGCCTCTGCGCTCTGGTCGCGCTCGCGGCGCTGGCCGTGTGGCTCGTGACGCGCTCGCTCAGGGTCGAGCGGCGCGCGGCCGAGGACACCGTGATCGAGGAGCACGAGCACCTGGCGCACGAGCCCGAGCTGCGCGGCGCCGGCCGCCGCCTGGCGCGCCGCCTGCGGCGCCTGGTCGAGCGCGACCGCACGCCTGCCGAAGCCCTGCGCGCCGAGTACCGCCGGCTCGAGCGGACGCTGCGCCGGGCCGGCCACGAGCGCGCACCGTCGCAGACGGTGCGGCGCTACCTCGACACCTGTCTGACCGCCGACGAGGCCGGCGCCACACGTGCCCGCCTGATCGTCCTCTACGAACGGGCGCGCTACGCCGGCCCCTCCGGCGGCCTCGACTGGCCCGACGTCGAGGAGTTTCGCCGGGCGCGCCGCGAACTGCCGCTCCAGCCGCATCCCTGACGCTCCCGCGGCGCACGCCGCCGTGACGCCCGACGCAAACGGCACCCTGACCGACCGTCCACCCGACGGGCATATACCGAAGCCTGGGCGCCGCGCCGCCTCACGATGCTGCGCGCGCCGGACCGGTCGACGCCCAGCGCCGGATCGGTCGTCTCAGGCGACGGGAAGGAGTTTCGATGAGCCCGGCATCTTCGCGAGCGGACCGCGGCCCCTCGACGGGCGCCCAGGCGGTCGCTCCGGCCGACATCCCCATCGGCACCACGCCCCTCGGGTCCGTGAGCTCGCCCGCCGAGCGCCGCCGTCTGGGCCGCGAGGCCCGGCGCGCGCTGCCGCGCGGCGACCACGCCCGCTGGCAACCGGCGGCCGACCGTCCCGACCCGGTCGAGCTGCTCCGCGCCGGCGACCCTGACAGGGCGCCGGAGCTCGTGCCGATCCGCTACGGACGCATGTCCGTGTCGCCCTTCGCCTACTTCCGCGGTTCGGCCGCCGTCATGGCCGCCGACCTCGCGACGCTGCCGCACACCGCCGTCACGACGCAGCTCTGCGGCGATGCCCACCTCTCGAACTTCGGCCTGTTCGCGTCGCCCGAACGGACCCTGCTGTTCGACATCAACGACTTCGACGAGACCCTGCCGGGGCCGTTCGAGTGGGACGTCAAGCGCCTCGCCGCGAGCTTCGTGATCGCCGCCCGCGACGCCGGCTTCGACGCTCGCGGCGGACGCGACGCGGCCCTCGCCGCCGTGCGCTCCTACCGCGAACGCATGCTCTCGTACGCCGAGATGAGCGAGCTCGAGGTGTGGTACTCGCGTGTCGCGGCAGACGACCTGCAGGGCGAGATCGGGAGCCTGGCCAAGGGCAAGGTGGCGCGCCGCGCCGAGCGCAACGCGCGCGCCACCGAAGCCAAGGCACGCACGCGCGACAGCCTGCAGGCCTTCAACAAGCTGACGCGCGTCGTCGACGGCCGCCGCGAGATCGTCGACGACCCGCCGCTCGTCGTGCACCTGCCCCTCGAGCAGCAGGAGCTTCGCAGGATCGTCCGTCAAGGGTACGTCGACTATCGCAAGACGCTGCCCGACGACCGCCGCGTGCTGCTCGAGCGCTTCACCATGGTCGACCTCGCCCAGAAGGTCGTCGGGGTCGGCAGCGTCGGCACGATCTGCCTGATCGGCCTTCTCGTCGGGCGCAGCGGCGAGGACCCCCTCTTCCTGCAGGTCAAGGAGGCCGGGCCGTCCGTGCTCGAGCCCTACCTCGGCCGCAGCCGGCACGCCAACTGCGGGCATCGCGTGGTCGCTGGCCAGCGGCTCATGCAGGCCGCGAGCGACATCTTCCTGGGCTGGATCCGCGGGGCCGGCGCGCAGCACCGCGACTTCTACTGGCGTCAGCTCCGCGACATGAAGGGCTCGTTCGAAGGCGCGCGCGTAGCGGCCGGCCTCGCGCTGTACGGCGCCGCCTGCGGCTGGGCCCTGGCCCGTGCCCACGCCCGCGCCGGCGACCCGGTCGTGATCGCGACGTACCTGGGCCGCAGCGACCGCTTCGAACGTGCCCTCGTCGACTTCGCCGAGGCATACGCCGACCAGATGGAGCGCGACTTCGAGCTGCTGACCGCGGCCATCGCCCGCGGCGCGGTGCCGGCCGAGACGGGCGTGTGAGCCCGACCGCGCCGGCGACCACGGCCACGAGCGGCGTGCTGTCGCCGCGGGCCATGCTGCTGCCGCTCGCCCTGGCCCAGTTCGTGTGCAGCTTCGCGGGCTCGAACATGAACGTCGCGATCGGCAGCATCGCGAAGGACATCGGCACGACCGTGCACGGCGTCCAGACGGCCATCACCCTGTTCCTGCTGACCATGGCCGCCCTCATGATCCCGGGCAGCAAGCTCACCGACATCCTGGGCCGCAAGGCCTGCCTGATCGGCGGGCTCACCATCTACGGCGCCGGGGCCGTGATCGCCGCCCTGGCGCCCGGCCTCGCGGTGCTCATCGTGGGCTACTCTGCCTTCCAGGGCGTCGGCTCCGCCCTGCTGATCCCGCCCGTGTACATCCTGACGACGATGGCCTTCAAGGACACGAAGTCGCGCGCCTGGGCGTTCGGCCTGATCAGCGCCATGGCCGGCGTCGGGTCAGCGGCCGGACCGCTGATCGGCGGCCTCATCACGACGACGATCAGCTGGCGCGTGTCGTTCCTGCTGCAGGCGGCGATCGTGGCCGTGATCATCGTCCTCTCCCGGCGGATCGTCGACCCCGTCGCGGCCGACCGCACGCGCCCGTTCGACACCTTCGGCGCCGTGCTGTCGGCGATCGGCATGTTCTTCGTGGTGATCGGCATCCTGCAGGCGGGCAGCAACAACGGGCTCTTCGTCACCTTCCTGCTGGCCGGCGCCGCCGTCCTGGCCTGGTTCTTCCTGCATGTGCGCGCCCGCGAGCGCGCCGGCCGCGAGCCGCTCCTGTCGACCTCGCTGTTTCGCGACCGCACCTCCAACCTCGGCCTCGTGACCCAGAACGTGCAATGGCTGCTGCTCATGGGCGTCTCGTTCGTCGTCTCGGTGTACCTGCAGACGGTGCGCCATTTCAGCGCGATCGAGACCGGCCTGACGTTCACGGCGGCGACGGTCGGCGTGCTGCTGTCGTCGGTCACCCAGCGGCGCCTCGCCGAACGCTACGCACAGAAGACGCTCGTCGTGGCCGGTTTCGTCGTCACGCTGGCCGGCATAGGTCTGGGGCTGGGCTTCGCCCACATCTCGTCGAGCATCCTGCTGTTCCTACCGGCGCTGTTCCTGATCGGTCTCGGCGTCGGGACCATGCTCACGCCGTCGGTCAACATCGTGCAGTCGGCCTTCCCCGAGGAGAAGCAGGGCGAGATCTCGGGCCTGTCGCGCAGCGTGTCCAACCTGGGGTCGTCGCTCGGCACGGCGATCGCCGGCACGATCCTGGTCTCCGACCTCGCGTCGGGAAACCACGCCTACGCCCTGGCGATGATCGCCCTGGCCGGCATCGGCGTGATCGGCCTCGTCGCCGCCGTCTTCCTGCCGGGCCGCTCGGCGCGGCAGCCGTAGGGCGGTACCGCGGCGCCGATCGGCTACCGGCGGCCGCTCGGCGCGGCGGTCGTAGGGCAGAAGACTATGGCGCCGACCACGATGACGGCGGCGACGACCGCGACGACCAGCCGGCGACGGTCCGGGCCTCCGGCGAGATCGGGAAGCAGACCGCGGTCCTCGTCGGCGCCGGGCGGCAGCCGTCGTTCGCGCGCCGGCCGCCCGTCGGGCAGCCGGCGCGCCTCCATGCGCGCGACGTGCCGGTTCAGGCCGCTCGTAGCGCGCGCTCCACGTCGACCGTGCCGCGTCCGAAGGCGTCGACGCGGCCCCAGCGGCCGGGGATGTCGAGCAGCTCCAGGCGACCGATGCCCTGCGGCAGCGCCGGGTCGATGATCAGATGATCCTCGATCGGCTCCAGGCCGAGCATGGTGCGCAGGAACAGCATGGGCGCGCCCGTCGACCAGGCCTGCGGGCTGCAGGCCGTCGGGTACTGCACCGGGTACTTGGTCTGCTCGCGCGGGTAGCCGCCGAACGCCTCGGGCAGGCGGCCGTCAAAGAAGTCGGCCGCGTCCAAGATGCCGGCCGCGACCCTGGCCGCCTCGGCCTTGAAGCCGTAGCGCCGCAGGCCCCAGGCGATGAACGAGTTGTCGAAGGGCCAGATGGTGCCGACGTGGTAGCCGATCGGGTTGGACCGGCCTTGGCCGCGACCCAGCGTGCGCACGCCCCAGCCCGAGAACATGTCGGGCCCCATCAGGTGACGGACCACCGCCTTCGCCTTGGTCTTGTCGACGATGCCGCTCCACAGCAGGTGGCCCATGTTCGAGGCGACGGCGTCGACCTGGGAGCCGTCGGCGTCGAGCGCGAGCGCGAAGTACTCGCCCTCACTCACCCAGAAGTCGTGGTTGAAGCGCCGCTTGAGGTCGGCGGCCTCGCGCTCGAGCCGTTCGGCGAGCTCGGGGTCCTTCCAGACGAGCCGCGCCAGGCGGGCGCCGCGCACCTTGGCATCGTAGGCGTAGCCCTGCAGCTCGCAGGTGGCCCGCGGGAACCCCGGCAGGCGGCCGTCACGATACGAGATCGAGTCCCAGGAGTCCTTCCAGCACTGGTTCTCGAGGCCGGTCTTCTCGTTGCGCCGCTGGTAGGCGACGTAGCCGTTGCCCTGCAGGTCGGCGTACTTGTCGATCCAGTCCAGGGCCGCTCTGGCGTTGGCCTCGAGTGCCCGCACGAGCTTGGTGTCGCCGGTCCAGCGCTCGTACTCGTCGAGCAGCACCACGTAGAGCATGGTGGCGTCGGCGCAGCCGTAGTAGGGCGAGTGGGGACGTTCCTCGAAGGCCGTCATCTCGCCGTAGCGCATCTCGTGGAGGATGCGGCCGGGGTCCTCGTCGCGAAAGTCGTCGCGCCGCGTGCCCTGCCAGATGCCGAGCGCCGTAAGCGTGCTGGCGGCGAGCTCCGACGTGAACGGCAGGGCCTGCAGGCTGGTGAAGATGCTGTCGCGCCCGAACATCGTCATGAACCAGGGCAGCCCCGCGGCCGGCAGGCTGTGACCGGCCAGGACCGGCGGCGAGAAGCGCAGGGCGGCGAGATCGACGAGGCTGCGGCGGTACGTGCGCACGAGGGCGTCGGAGTCGCACTCGAGCTTGGGCGCCTCGGCGAGCCACTTGGTGAGGCTGCGCTCCATGTCGGGACGATGGTTGCGGCGACCGGGCCGCGCGGCGACCGGGCCGGCCAGGCCCGTCACCGCGACCTCGAGGTCGGTCTTCCACTCGCCGTGCGGCTCGATGTGCGCCGCGAAGGTCAGGCCGTGCTCGTCCGCCTGGCAGGCGGCGCTCGCCGTGATCCAGGTCTCGCGCTCGTAGGTGTCGCGCCGGTAGCCGAGCACGAGCCGGCCGTTGTCGACGCGCCGGCTGTACTCGCCCTGCTTTTCCAGTGCGTCCTTGACCTCGAACAGGTCGGCGAAGTCGCAGTCGGCCTCGATGCGCACGGTCAGGTCGACCGCCTGCTCGTCGTGGTTGAGCAACGTGAGCTGCTCACGGAAGCCGTTACCGACGGCGCGCTGCCGGATCACCGAGAGCTTGGCGTCGACGTAGACGGTGCCGGTGGCCGGCACCAGGAAGAAGCGCGCCTCGTAGTACTGCAGGTCGTCGACCGACAGCGGCATCAGCCGCTGCTCGTCGACCGTAAGGACCCAGCGCGACAGGTAGCGCGTGTCGAACGAGAACAGGCCGGTCGGATCGGTCAGCGACGCTTCGATGTCGCCCGCGTTGTCGCTCACCACGAAGGTGTTGCCGTCGAGGATCTTCACGTCGGTGCTCATCCCCGCCTCCCCACGTGCATGGCCTCGCGCTGCTCGCTCGCCCCGGCCGACGGCCGGAAGAGCGCCTGGAGCGCCGCCAGCAGACTCACCTTGCCCTCGACCTCGAGCAGGCCGCGCAGCAGCGCCGCCATGGCGTTCAGCCTGCCCGAGAGGATCGACTCGAACGTCTCCTTGTCGGTCCGTATCACGCAATCGGGGTCCCTGCCCGAGCGCGCGACACTGACCTCGCCGCGGTGGATGGTCAGGTACCAGCGTTCGGCCCGGGCCCCGCCGCGGATCTCGACGAGTACGGTGCCCGATGTGTTCTGGAGCAGGCGCACCTTGGCCGTGCCGAGCTCCTCGAAGAACCGCTCGGCAGACGTGTCTGACATCTGTCCCCCTCCTTTCGTTTCTCACGTGCCGCCGCTCGCGAGGCGCGGCGGCCGGGCCGTACGGCCCGGCCGCCGCGCCCGCCGGCGGCCCCTTCTATTCCTCGGACCGCTCCACGACGCTCACCATGCCGGCAAGGTCAGGCCGCGCGTCGCTGCTGCTGTTGCCGCTCCGCCTCCTCGATCCCTTCGATGCGCGCCGCCGCCTCCGCGGGCCCGCCGTAGACGGCCAGGCCGTAGATCACGAGCAGGTCGACGCCGATGATGATCAGGCTCCACAGCGGGTAGGCCTGCGCGAACATGAGCTGGCCGATGGCGTTCAGGCTCGCGATGCCGATGCCGAACCAGCGCGCCCACTGGCTCCCCGTGAAGATGCTGAAGCCGGCCAGCGCCTCGACGACGCCGAGGCCGAGGACGATCCAGCCCCACGTGCGCAGGTCGCTGAACACGTAGTGGGCCCCCGACACGAAGAAGCTCGAGCGGGAGAGTGCGACGATGCCGTCCATGATGTTGAACGCACCGCCGATGATGAGGACGTAGCCGGCGAATGCGATCCAGCCGAAACCTCGTCCGGTCGTGCCGTTCATGAGCGCCTCCCTCTGGCGTGGCTTGCGCCGCGGCCGGGACGGCGACCTGTTGTCGACACGTTGCCCTGTCCCCGTCCTCGCGGGTTCGAATCCCGTTGCCTGCCCTGGCGACGCGGCGGCGGGCCCTGGCGCGACGGCGGGACCTGGCGCGACGGCGGGCTCTAGTGCGACGGCGGGCCCTCGGTCGCGTCGTGGCGCCGGCGCCACGGGACCCGGCCCTCGACCTCGATGCCCACCGAGAAGCTCAGGAACGTGCGGATCACCACGATCAGGGCGAGCGTCAGCACGTTGGTCACGGTCGGCTCGACGGCCACGGTGTGGATCAGGTCGGCGGCGATCAGCACCTCGAGGCCGAGCAGGAGCGTGCGCCCGAAGGAGCCGCGCAGCACGTCGTACGGCGCCGACGGTCCCCCGCGCACCACGTTCATCAGCGCCCGCCCGATGCCCAGCGCGAAGCCGCCGACCAGCACCGCCACACCGACGGCCTCGAAGACTCGCGCGACGTGCTCCATGAACTCGACGTAGGTCACGGCCGGCATCGTTCCCGCGCGCCGCACCCGCTCACGCCGTCGCGCGCTGCTCGTCGCGCTGTCGTAACGCCACCGGGCGGCCGTACGACGGATTGTCGCCGCCGCCGCCCGGGAAAGCGGCATCCACGTGATCCGCGGGAGTCCCGGCTGGTGCCGACCCCCGACCGCTCGAGGGAGAGCCGAGGTGAACGTGGCTGGAGAGGCGGGACCAGGCGGCCAGCACCGCGACGTCGCCAGCGAGGCGGCTCGCCACCGGGCGGCCGGCCTGCTCGAGCTCGAGTTCGGCAAGTCCTGGGATTTCGATGACCCGCGGCACGAGTGGCGCCGGCTGATCTCCGAGCTGGTCGGCACGTTCTTGCTCGTGCTGGTCGGAGCGGGTGGCGCCGTGGTCGACGCCCGTTCTCACGGCGCCATCGGTCGCAGCGCCGCCGTCACCGCCCCGGGGCTCATGGTGATGGCCATCATCCTCTTCATGGGCGCGGTGTCCGGCGCGCACCTGAACCCGGCGGTCAGCGTCGCCTTCGCGGCGCGCGGCGACTTTCCCTGGCGCCGGGTGCCGGGCTACGTCGCCGTCCAGCTCCTGGGCGCCACGCTCGCCTGCCTCGTGCTCTGGGCCCTGCTCGGCAAGGTCGGCATGCTGGGCGCCACCGAACCGGGCCCGGGCATCAGCACGGTCCAGGCCATGGCGATGGAGCTCCTGCTCACCTTCGGCCTGGTGAGCACCATCCTCGGCACGGCGTCGGGTGCCCAGAACGTCGGCGTCTTCGGCGCCCTCGGGGTCGGCGGTTACATCATCCTGGCGGGCCTGTGGTCGAGCCCGGTCAGCGGCGCCTCGATGAACCCGGCGCGCTCCTTCGGCCCCGACCTCGCGCTCTGGGACTTCTCCCACTACTGGGCCTACGTCGTGGGGCCGCTCGCCGGCGCCCTCATCGCCGTCGGCTTCGCCTATGTCCTGCGCGGCCCGGGCGGCGATCGCAGCGGCGCCGCGGCCGCGCAGGGGAGCCTCGACGCGCTCGACACGCGGCCCGAACGGCACACCGGGTCGTGACGCGCGCGCGCCGCTAGAGGACGCACCCGGTGTCCGCGGCAGGGCCGGCACCCCGGGACCCGACGGCGATCCTGCGCGACCGCGGCTACCTCATCATCGTCGGGGTCGTCGTGGCCTATCTCGTGACCGTCGCGCTCGCGCCACGCCCCCGCCCGGTCGCCGGCTCGCCGCCCTCGTCGCCTCCCCGACGAGGTGTCGGGTGACCTCGCGCAGATGGCTGCGGGTGACCGGACGGCGCGACCTCCGCGCGGTCGGACCAGCGCCCGACGCCGGCGCCGGCCGCGACCCGGTCACGGTCGTCGGCGAGGCGCGCTGGCCGATGGCCACAGCCGTCGTGGCCCTCGTCCTGCTGACCGTCTTTCTGCCCCACAGCCTGATCGTCCGGCCACGCTGGCCGGTGCCGCTGGTCGAGGGCCTGCTGCTCGTCGCGGTGATCGCCGGCGACCCCGGCAAGATCGACCGGGTCTCACGGCTCGAGCGCACCCTGACCGTCGCGCTCGTCGCGCTGCTCGCCGGCAACGCCCTGTGGTGCACCGTGGAGCTCATCGCCGAGCTCATCCGCGGCGGCCAGGCCACCGCCTCGGCGAACACGCTGCTCGCCGCCGGCGCGATGGTCTGGACGTCGAACTGCCTCGCCTTCGGCCTGCTCTACTGGGAGCTCGACAGCGGCGGACCGGCGCGTCGCGCGCACGGCCTCCCGGCCCACCCGGACTTCGCCTTCCCGCAGCAGCTCGCCCCCGAGATCGCCCCCGACGGCTGGCGCCCGCGCTTCGTCGACTACCTGTACGTCGGCTTCACCAACGCCACGGCGTTCAGCCCCACCGACGTCATGCCGCTGGCCGCCTGGGCGAAGCTCGCCATGGTGGCACAGTCGAGCGTGTCGCTGGCGCTGCTCGGCCTGGTCGTCGCGCGCGCCGTGAACATCTTCAAGTAGCACGTCCGACGGAGGGGAGAGAGCGTCGGAGGCGCCGTCCTCGCGACACCCTACGAGCGCGGTCGCGCGACGCGCCCGAGCAGCGCGGTCGCCCAGCCCGACTCGTCGTAGGCTTCGATGAACAGGCGCCGCACGAGCAGCGTCATGGGTACGGCCAGCAGGCCGCCGAGCAGACCGAGGACCCAGCCCCAGAGGACGACCGACAGGACCACCGCGAGCGTCGAGAGGTTGGTGCGGCGCGCGATCAGCCGCCGGCCGACGAGGTTGCCGACGATCGAAAAGACGACGAACATGCCGATCGCCGTGATACAGCGCCTTGCTCCAGCCCGACTCGAGCAGCGCGAGGAACGTGGGCGGCGCGATGGCGAGCAGCGGGCCGAGCGTCGGGATGAAGGTCATGAAGAAGGCGAACAGGCCCCAGAGCAGCGGGTAGTGGACGCCGATCAGCGCCAGGAAGACCGTGACGGCCGCGCCCGCGACGAGGCCGGCGATCGTGGTCGCCTGCACGAATTGACGCATGTCGCTGGTGAAGACCTCGAGGCGGGCGAGAGTCTTGCTCACCCGCGGCGGCGTGGCCACGAAGCGCAGGCCGACGCTCGCCGCCTCGCCCAGCATGAAGAGCACGAGCAGCAGGGTGAGCAGCCCGGTCGACACGGCGCGCTTGGCCACCTGCAGGACGTGCACCGCGACCTTCGTGACGCGTTGCGGGTCGAGGAAGGCGCTGTGACCCTGCGTCAGGCCGCTCGAGTTCAGGCCGGCGTGCTGCAGCGCCGTCTTGGCGTGTTGCCAGCGCGCCGCGAGCTCGGACTGGTAGCGCGGGATCTCGGCGATCAGCCGGGCGATGCCGGTGAGCCCGACGACCACGACGAAGGCGACGGCGGCCAGGGTCACGATCACGGTGAGCAACCAGGCCAGCCAGGCGGGCACACCGCGCCTGATGAGCCCAGTGAGCAGGGGCGAGACCGCCACGGTGACGACCAGGGCGAGCACGATCGGATCGACGATCGAAGCCGCGAGCCGCAGCGCCAGCAGAAGGATCGCGCCGGCCGCCAGCGTCAGCAGCAGCCGTAGGGCCGGCGTCACGCCGCCGGCGACATCCTCCGCGAGGGGCCCGTGCCCGGGCTCTTCCATGGAACCCTCCTGACGAGTCGCGACAGGCCGCCGCGCCACCCCTGACCGCCCGCCTATTGCCGCGGCCGGGGGGCTTCAATCCGTTCGCCGCGCGGGCCGCGTCGTCGACGGGGAACGGCTTCGGCGAGGGCGCGAAGGGGAATGCGGCCGTGGTCGTCGCGGGGCGGACCGCCCGCCCTGAACCAGCCGGAGAGGGCAGAGACATGTTGGTTCGCCGCAGACCCCTGATGCGCGCCGCGGTCGTGGGCGGCACCGCCTACTACGCGGGCAAGAAAGTCCAGCAGTCACGCGAGAGCACGGCGCAGCAAGATGCGCAGATCACCGAGCTGCAGGCACAGCAGGCGCAGGCCCCGCCGGCCGGACCGGGGCCGGCTTCGACCGAAGACAAGATGGGCCAGCTCAGGCAGCTCAAGGAGCTGCTCGACCAGGGCGTCCTGACCCAGGCTGAGTTCGACCTCGAAAAGCAGAAGATCCTGCAGAGCATGTGAGCGAGGAAGTGACGATATGACGCTCGGACCAGTGCAGCTCCTGGCGATCGGGTACGACACCGACGCGACGTTCCGGGGCGAGGCCCTGCGCGAGCTCCGCAAGCTCATGGAGCACGACATCGTGCGGCTCATCGACCTGCTCGTCGTGCACCACAACGACGACGGTACCTTCACGAAGGTGGAGATCAGCGACAGCGCCGAGCTCGCCAAGCTGGGTGCCGTGGCCGGCGCCCTGCTCGGGCTCGGCGCGGCCGATGACGAGGGCATCGAGGCGGGAGCCGAGGCTGGCGTAGCCGCCGTGGCCGAAGGCTCTCTGTTCGAATCCGCTGAGGTCTGGTACCTCGCCGACGCCATCCCGGCCGGCATGACGGCCGCCATCGCGGTGCTCGAGCACCGCTGGGCGATCCCCCTGCGCGACGCGATCACCCGCTCCGGCGGCGTCGCGCTGGCAGACCAGTGGATCCACCCCGACGACCTCGTCGCCATCGACATCGAGGCGAGAGGGGCCGCCTGAGGAGCGGCCCGGCCGCCGTCGTGTGGCCGGGACCGCAAAGCGAAGCGCAGGCCCATGGAGGTGGGGTATGAGCACTCCGCAAGAAGACCACGATTTCGACGTGGGTGGGGCCGATCGCTCCGCCACGCCGTTCGACAGGGGCGAGCAGGAACGGGCCGGCCGGCCGGCCGGCGAGGAACGCATCGTCGTCCAACCAGAGATCAGCGTCACGTCGGCCGAGGCGCGGGAGCTCGACCGGCAGGCCGGCTGGGCGGCGGCCAACTGGGGCTGGCTCGCCGCGTTCGGCGGTGTCGGTATCGTGTTCGGCCTCATCGTGCTGAGCCGGGCCTTCGGCAGCCTGACCGCCCTCGTGTGGCTCACCGGCCTGTTCCTGATCTTCGCCGGCGTGGCGCAGCTCGTCACCGTGCGCGGCGGGGGAGCGCCATGGGCGCGCTTCAGCGCGGCCGCGATCGCCGTCGTCGGCGGGCTCGTCCTGCTCGTCTGGCCCGGCGAGACCCTCAGGGTCGTCGCCGTCGTCGGCGGTATCACCGTGCTGCTGTGGGGTGTCGTGCGGGCCGCGGGAGCGCTCCGCGCCGCGCCCGCGACACGAGGTCACGACCTGCTCGTGGGCCTCGCGCTCGGTGTGCTCGGGGTCCTCATGATCGTCTGGCCGGGCGCGACCATCACGCTCGTCGGCGTGCTCGTCGGCCTCGCGGCCGTGGCGTGGGGCATCGTCACGATCGTCGTCGCCTTCAGGCTGCGCAAGGAGGGCGCCCGCTGGCGCGAGCTCCACGCCAGGTCGCACGTCGCCCCTTAGCGCGGCGAACGGCTTGTCCGCGGCGCGCCCCGGGTAAGCCGCCCGCCATCATCACGGGAACGGCGCCGCGGCCTTGCAGCGGCGCCGCCTCCGGCCTCCCGGGGAGGGCGCGCGCCGGCCCGAGGCGGGCTCTCTTCTTGCACAAGCGACGGACGGCAGGCAAGACAAGGAGGAATGGATGAGCGAGATGATGGTCCTGGGCTTCGACACCGAAGCCGAGGCCGACAACTTCGGCTTCAAGCTGGAGCAGATGCAGCGCGACATGGTCGTCCAGCTCCAGGACGCCGCCGAGGTCGTGCGCGACCCGGACGGCAAGCCGCACGTCAAGCACGGCCACCATCTGGTGGGAGCGGGCGCCATGGGCGGCGCCTTCTGGGGCATGCTCTTCGGCCTGCTGTTCTTCATACCGTTCCTGGGGCTTGCCCTCGGAGCCGGCCTGGGCGCGCTCTTCGGCAAGCTCGGCAAGACGGGCATCGACCAGCAGGTGCTCCAGCAGATGGGCGACGCGGTGCCGCCCGGCAAGGCCGGCTGGTTCCTGATCATCGCCCAGAAGACCGAGGACAAGTTCCTGGCCGAGGTCGAGGGTACCAACGCCAGGGTCGTGCGCACGAACCTGACCGAGGAGCAGGAGAAGCAGCTCAAGCACGCCTTCGGCGCGCGCAAGCACGAGGGGACCGAGCGGGCGGCCGCGGCCTGAGCCGGTCGCCGACCCGCCCGCCGGACATCATCGAGCGCGGCGGGCGCGGCGGGGCGGACCGCAGGTCCGCCCCGCCGCGCCCCCGACGGGTGAGACCGTGACGCCGCCCGGCGACAGACGCGACACGCGCGCGGCGCGCGCCTACCGACGCCTCGAGGAGGCGCCGCACCTGCGCGGCTCGGCGCGCTACCCTCTGCTCCTCGCCCTGGTGCTGACCGACGTCCTGCTGGCCTTCATCCTGCCGGTCGGCGTGTGGGGTACGCTGATCTCCACGCCGCTGGTGGCGGTGACCCTCGTCATCGGTCTCATCACGGCGGGCGCGCCCCGCCGCGTCACGCGCATCGCTCTGGCAGCCGGCGCCTGCATCACGCTGTTCGCGGTCTTCGAGGCCGTGTTCGACACCACCCGTTTCCAGGGAGCCGGGTTCTTCCTGCTCGCGGCGATGCTCGTCGCGACGCCGCCCCTGATCCTGCGCCGCATCTTCATGGAGAGGCAGGTCACGCTGCGCCTCCTGTTCGGGGCGGTCTCGATCTACGTGCTGATCGGCCTGACGTTCGCCTACGTCTTCGTCGGCGTCCACCGCGCCACCGGCAGCTTCTTCGCGCAGGCCGGCAGTCACTCGCCGGCCGACTTCGTCTACTTCAGCTTCATCACCATGACCACAGTGGGCTACGGCGACCTCACGCCGGCGACCAGCCTCGCCCGCGTGCTGTCGCTCTTCGAGGCCATGCTCGGGCAGATCTTCCTGGTGACCGCGGTGGCGCTGCTCGTGTCGCTGTACGGGCAGCACGCCCGCAGCAGCGACCAAGGCTGACGATGGCCCGATGCCGCGCGCCGGCGCGGTGCGAACGCGCCGGCGCCGCCGAACACGCCGGCGATCGCCTGAACGGTTCTGGGCCGCGCGCCGGCGGACACACCACAGACACGGGGGCGAGCGAGGCGAGCGCGGCGAGGCGGGTGGACGATCCATGAGCAAGGGCGCGGGACAAGAACGGTCGTCGACCTGGCGAGCCGTCTCGACCTGGCTCGGCGAGCGCGGCGCCGGACGAGCGCACGTGCGCCGGCGCAACTGGCTGGTCGGCGCGCTCGTGGTCGTCGCGGTGCTCGTCGTGCTGGTCGGTTCGGTGACGCTCTGGGCGCACGACTTCCTGTTCAACACCGACACCTGGGTCGCGACCGTCGCGCCGATCGCCAAGGACCCGGCGGTGACCCACGACCTGAGCGTCTACCTCGCCCAGCAGGGCACCGACACGATCGACATCGGGCAGCGCACCCAGAACGCCCTGCCGCCCCGGCTCCAGCCCCTGGCCGATCCGATCGCGATCGCGCTGCAGGGCTGGCTGCAGACCTTCCTGCAGCGCACCATCGAGCGGTTCGTGACCAGCCCGACCGCCTACGACGTCTGGGTGACCGTCAACCGGGTGGCGCACCGGCAGGTCGTGAACGTGCTGCAGAACAAGCCGGGAGCGCTCCGCGCGAACGGCGGCAAGCTCGAGCTGAACCTGCTGCCGCTGCTGTCGAAGGCGCTCATCGCCGTGCAGCAGCGGGCGCCGCGCCTGCTGCCCCGGCCGATCCCCGAGATCTCAGCGGCGACGCCGCCCGGCCAGGCCGAGCAGCAGCTCTCGCAGGCGCTCGGCGTGACGCTGCCGGCCGGCTTCGCCCAGATCACCCTGCTGCAGTCCCAGGACCTGTCGACCGCCCAGAAGATCGTGCGCATCTTCAACGCGGTGGTGGTGGTGCTGATCGTCGCCGCCGTCGCGCTGATCGTCGCGGCCGTCTGGCTGTCGCTCCACCGGCGCCGCACCCTGATCGAGCTCGGCCTGGGCGTGGGCCTGGCGCTCATCGTGACGCGCGTGCTGGTCCGTCGCATCGAGGACGACGTCGCGGCCGGCCTCGCCGGGCACCAGGGTGGAGCCGTCGCCACGGCGGCGCTCAGAGCCATCATCGGCAACCTCCAGAGCTTCACGCTCTGGTTCCTCGTCGCCGGTATCGTGGTGGCCGTGGTCGCCTTTCTGCTGGGCAAGCCGCAGTGGTTCCACAAGGTCGCGCACGGCGCCGCCGGCCTCGGGGCCTCGGCGGCGGGCCTCGGCGCCTCCGGCGCCGAGGCGATCGCCCGCCAGGGGACCGTCGGACGTGTCCTGCTGCGTCATACGGACTGGCTGCGCGTGGGCGGCGTGGTGGTGGCCGCGATCATCCTGCTCGCCACGACGCCGGGCTGGGCCTGGATCGTCGCGATAGCGCTGCTCCTGCTCGCCTGGGAGCTGTTCCTCTGGTACCTCGTCTACCGCTGGACGCCGCCCGGCCCCGCGGCGAGCTGACGGCGAGCCGCCGCGGCGCAGAGAAGGACAGCACGGCGTGGCGTGCCGCCCGGGCGGGAATGCCGAGCCGTGCGGTCGGCCAGGCGACGAACGCAAACGGAGGTCGGTATGGAACTCTATTTCCTGCGGCACGGACGCAGCGTGCCGCGTTCGGACTGGACGGACGACGACGCCCTGCGGCCGCTGACCGACGAGGGCAGAGCGGCCATGGTCCGTGAGGCCGCGACGCTCGCCCGGCTCGGGCTCGAACCCGACGTCATCCTGACGAGCCCGTTCCTGCGCGCTCGCGAGACCGCCCAGATCGCCGCGAGCGCCCTGGGGATCCTCGAGCGCCTCGAGACCGACGACCGGCTCAGCAGCGGCTTCGGGCCAAAACAGCTCCGCAAGGTGCTGCGCGACCACGCCGACGCGGCGCGCGTCATGCTGGTCGGCCACGAGCCCGACTTCAGCCAGACGATCGGCAAGCTGACCGGCGGCACCGTCGTGTGCGGCAAGGGCAGCCTGGTGCGCGTCGACGTCGACGACGTCGACCAGCCCGAGGGTGCCCTGGTCTCGCTCTGGCAGGCGCACGATCTGTCCGAGGTGGCGCCCCCGCAGGCGGAACGCAAGGCCGCGTAGGCCGCCGCGCCGGCGGGCGCTCTACGACAGGTAGATGTAGACGGTCTCGCCGACCCAGGAGTGCTGGTAGGTCCAGTCGGCGACCCAGACCGGCTCGCGCACGCAGCCGTGGCTGGCCGGGTAGGGCGGCACCTCGGGGTAGCCGTGCATGGCGAAGTCCCGGTAGAAGTCCATGGTCCGCCAGAGGATCGCCGAGCCGAGCCAGGTCGTGGTCGACGGCGCCTTCCAGAGGATGTGAAAGCGGCCGACCGGCGTGTTGCCCGTCGCGCCGGTCGAGACCGGGATGATGCCGTACGGCTTGCCGGCCTTCACGATCATGAGGATCTGGCGCGTCTTGTCGATCTCGATGTGCGTCGCCGGCGACGTGTGACGCACCTTGATCAGCTTCGCCGTGTCGAGCTTGCGCCAGTCGTCGCCGTCGAACACGTAGGTGCGCGGCAGGCCGTAGGCCTTCTGGAAGGCGACGATCGAGTCGCCGGCCGACGTCGAGATCGCCCACGAGATGCCGGGCACGCGAAAACGCAGCGCGGCGAGGCGCTGCAGCAGGATGTGGGCGTAGGTGCCCTTCGTGCCGACGGCCACGCGGCGCCAGGCCACGTGCAGCGTACGGGTGACGACGGGCGGCGCCGACAGGCCGTCGGCCGCCGCCACCGTGACACGCACGGCGAAGGCGCCGATGCCGGCGGTCGGCACCTTCAGCACGATCTCGCCGGCGACGACGTGCCCGACCACCCGCGCGACCTTGCGGCCGTGGTGGTACACGGTGGCGGTGACGGCGCCGCTGTAAGTCGCGGGCGCCACCGTGAGTTGCAGGGTGGTGTGACCCCACGGCTTCGTGGCGCCCACCTTCAGCACCGCGACCTGAGGCTGCACGGCCAGGGTCTGGGGCGTCCCGGCGGTACCGTCGCCGAGGGTCGCCGTGACGCTGCCGCCGGCAGTCGCCGTGAACGAGGCGCTGAAGGAGCCGTCTGCCGCGGTCGTCGCGGTGGCGACGGTCGTGCCGTCGAGAGCGATCGTGACCGTCTGGCCGGCCGCCGCGGGCGTGACCGTGCCCTGCGCCGCGACCGTGGCGCCGTAGACGGCGGTCGCCGGCGCGATCGACCAGGTGATCGACTCGGTCGGCGCAGGTTCACCGACGGCCGAGGCGCCGCCGGTCGGCGACGCGCCGCCGGCAGACGTCGGCGCCGCCGCGAGAGACGGCGAGCTGCTCGGCGAGGCGGCCGCCCAGGCCGCCGCACCCGCCAGCACCGCGCCGGCCAGCACGCACACCGCGAGCGCGCAAACGACGAGCCCCATGATGGTGGGAGCCGCCGGCCGCCGGTGCGCGGTCAACTGCTCGCCGGCCTGCGGGCGCTCGTCGCTCCGCGAAGGATCGTCGGCCCGCGAACGCGGCCCGGCCTGGCGAGGCTCGCCGGCCCGTGGACGCCGCCGCTCGCTGCTGTCACCGGTCCTGCCTGCGCGCATGCCGACTCCCCTGTTCGTTTGCGTCCCCGCCGGGATTGTAGCGGGCGGTGCAGGCGGCACGCCAGCGTCGGGTCGTACGAGGAGCAGGAGACGTCAACCGCTCGAGGCGCCCCGCACGAGGTCCCCCCAGGCGCCCCGCACAGAACGTCCGCCCAGGCGCCCCGCACGACGTCCGCCCTCCCGGAGGTCGAGCGGCGGCACCGTCACCCGCCAACCGGACGAGCCGCGCCGTGAAGGGTGTGCTGGGTGCCATCATGATGGCAGAACGTGCTGGCATGATGGCACTCCACAGTGTGTTCGAGGCGGGGTCTCACGCACAGAAGGGTGACGACGCTCCGCGCTCCTGGGTGACGAAACAGCGGGCCGGTTCTCTGAACGGGAGCCGCACGCTCCCGCGCGGCGGCGGGCGCAGCGGCCCTACGAAGCCTCGCGCTGCCGCGCGTCGGCGCCCGCCGGCGGCGCCGACTGCAGCCGCGCCTGCCGGTGCCGCAGCGCAAACGCCACGGGCACGACCGCGACCAGCACGCCCAGGGCGACGAGCTGCGCCTCGCGCAGGTCCAGGAAGAGGATGTTGTTGACCCGCTCGAACGAGATGAAGAAGCGGCCCAGCGAGTAGAGCCCGAGGTAGAGCAGGAAGGCCGTGCCGTCGGTCTTCAGGCGCGGCATGGCCCAGATCAGCACGCCGATCACCACGAGCAGCCAGAGCTGCTCGTAGACCGGGGTGGGCTGCGTGGGCACGCCGAGCAGGTTGGCGGGCAGAAAGGCGTGCGGGTTTCGGTAGACGAACCCCCATGGCAGCCGCGTCGGGTACCCCCAGGTGTCGCCGTTCACGATGTTGGCGCACTTGCCGACGAGCTGACCGACCGGAACGGCGAGCGCCAGGGCGTCGAGCACCCGCAGGAACGGCAGGCGCTTCCAGCGGCAGTAGATCAGCACGCCGAGCACGCCCCCGGTCAGCACCCCGTAGATGGCAAGACCGACGAGCTGCGCCGTCCAGAGCTGCCCGGGATGGTGCCAGTAATAGCCGAGGTCGTCGAAGATGTGAAAGACACGGGCCCCGACGACGGCGAGCGGGATGGCCAACAGCGCCATGCCCCAGCCGTGGTCGGCCGCGATGCCGTACCGCGGCAGTCGGCGCACGAAGACGGCGGCGCCGACCAGCACGGCTGCGGCCATGATGATCCCGTACCAGTGGATCGGCACTGGGCCGACGTGGAACGGCACCGGGTCGATGTCGATAGTGATGTAGGCGACGAGCGGCATGGGTCGGAATTGTCGTCTGCATGGTACCTCGTAGACCTGCCCCTCATGCAGCGATCGCCTTCACCTGGCGGGCCGTACGAGACAACGGCTCGCGTGAAAGGTGAGGCAACGGCTCGCGTGAAAGGTGAGCGCTTTAGGTTTGCCTAACAATCATGATTAGCCGCGCCTAAGTCGGGGCACCAAAGCGTCGTGAACGTCGCGCCGACAGCAGCGTCTCCGACCGCGGCCCCACCGACGGCTGCCGTCCAGGACTATCTCAAGGCGATCTACCGGCTCGGGGTGCAAGCGCGCGACGCGCTGCGCGCCGGCGAGGCGCAGCCGCCAGGCGCCGTCTCCACGCCGTCGGCGGGCGCGGTCTCCACGCAGTCGCCAGCCGCGGTCTCCACGCCGCCGGCCGGCGCGGTCTCCGTGAACGCCCTGGCCGCCCACCTCGGCGTCAGGCCGGCGTCCGCCAGTGGCATGGTGACACGCCTCGCGCACGCGGGGCTCGTCGAGCACGTGCCTTACCGCGGCGTGCGGCTCACGCCGGCGGGGCGCCGCGGGGCGCTCGCCGTGGTGCGGCGCCACCGGCTGCTGGAGACCCTGCTCGTGGAGGAGCTCGGCATGGGCTGGGAAGAGGTCCACGCCGAGGCGGATGCGCTCGAGCACGCGGTCTCCGACCGCGTGCTCGAGCGCATCGCCCACAAGCTCGGCGAGCCCGTCCGCGACCCGCACGGCGACCCCATCCCCTCCGCCGGGCTCGAGATCGACGAGACCAGTGCCCAGGTGCTCGAGCACCTGCCGGTCGGCGCCCGCGGCCGCGTCGTGCGCGTGCTCGACGCCGAGCCCGATCTGCTCGCCTACCTCGACCGCCAGGGCATCGCGCTCGGCGACGAGCTCGAGATGCTCGAACCGGAGCCCTTTGGCGGCTCGCTGCGCGTCAGGCTCGGCGGGCGTGAGCGCAGCGTCGGGCGGCTCGCCGCCCGCGCGCTCGAGGTCCGGGTCGGTTGAGATGACCCCGCCCGAAGCCGACTCGCTCGCCCTGCAGGGCAACGCCGTCCCGGTCGCCACGCCGCTCGAGCGGCTACTGGCCCGCGGCCGGCTGCGTGCCACCCTCGCCATGCTCGGACCGGCGTTCGTCGCGGCCATCGCCTACGTCGATCCCGGCAACTTCGCGACCAACGTCCAGGGCGGCGCCCAGTTCGGCTTTCTGCTGCTCTGGGTCGTGCTCATGGCCAACCTCATGGCCATGCTGGTGCAGTACCTGTCGGCCAAGCTCGGCATCGTCACCGACCGCGACCTGCCCGAGCTCGCCCGCGAGCATTACCCGCGCGGGCTCACCGTCGTCCTCTGGCTGCAGGCCGAAGCGATGGCGATGGCCACCGACGTGGCCGAGTTCATGGGCGGGGCGCTCGGCCTGAACCTGCTCTTCGGCGTGCCCCTGCTGGCCGCCGGCCTGCTCACCGGCGTCGTGGCGTTCGGCGTGCTCGAGCTGCAGCGTCACGGCTTTCGCCGCTTCGAGCTGGCCGTCACCGCCCTGCTCGGCATCATCCTGCTCGGCTTCCTCTACGAGACGTTGCGCATCAGCCCGCCGGCCAGGGCCTCGCTCGCCGGCCTCGTCCCCCACCTCGGCGGCAGCGCCGCCATACTGCTGGCCGTCGGCATCATCGGCGCGACCGTCATGCCGCACGCCATCTACCTGCACTCGGCGCTGACCAACGGCAGGGTGCCGGCGCGCAGCGCGCGGGAACGCAGCCGCATCCTGCGCTTCGAGCGCCTCGACGTCGTGGTCGCGCTCGGCCTGGCCGGCCTCATCAACATGGCGATGCTCGCCATGGCCGCGACGCTCTTCTTCGGCAGCGGCCACACGGTCTCCACCATCGAGCAGGCCCACCTCGAGCTCGGCCGCATGGTGGGCGGCGGCGCCGCCCTGGCCTTCGCCGTGGCCCTGCTGGCCTCGGGCATCTCGTCGTCGAGCGTCGGCACCTACGCCGGCCAGGTCGTGATGGCCGGCTTCGTCAACCTGAAGATCCCGCTGCACCTGCGCCGCGCCGTGACCATGGCGCCCTCGCTCACGCTCCTGGCCCTCGGCGTCGGCCCCACGAAGGCCCTCGTCCTGAGCCAGGTCATGCTCTCGTTCGGCATCCCCTTCGCCCTGGTGCCGCTCGTGCTGCTCACCTCGGACCGCGCGGTCATGGGCGCGCACGTCAACGGGCGTCCGACGACCCTGGTCGCCTGGGCGATCGCCGGCGTCATCATCGCCCTGAACGTCTACCTGCTGGCCGCCCAGTTCCTGGGGGTGTAGCCGAGGCCGGGGATGACTCGCGCCGCGGATGCGACGCCCTCGACCGGAAGGTGCAGCGCCTCGCGTCGCGCGTCGCGCTCGGGGTACGATACGAAGCGGACGGCCGAGCGGGCCGCAACCGACGGAAGGTGACCCGATGCTCGACGTGAAGATGGTGCGCGCGAACCCCGATCTCGTACGAGAGGCGCTGCGGCGCCGGGGTGAGCCGACGTCGTCGCTCGACGAGTTCATCGCGGTCGAAGAGGAGCGCCGCCGCCTGACCACCGAGGTCGAGTCGATGCGCTCCGAGCGCAAGCAGGCGAGCGAGGCGATCGGCGCCCGCAAAAAGGCCGGCGAGGACGCCGGCGCCGCGATGGCCGCCACGCGCGAGCTCGGCGAGCGCATCAAGGAGCGCGAGAGCGCGCTCGCCGCAAGCGAGGCGCGCCTGCGCGAGCTGCTGCTCGCCCTGCCCAACGTGCCCCTGCCCGACGTGCCCGCTGGCGGCGAAGACGACTCGGTCGTGCTGCGCGAGGTCGGCGAGCGCCCCGACTTCGACTTCGAGCCCAAGGACCACGTCGACCTCGGCGTGGCTCTCGACGTGATCGACACCGAGCGCGCCGCCAAGGTAAGCGGCTCGCGCTTCGCCTACTTGAAGGGCGACCTCGTGCTGCTCGAGCTCGCCCTTCTGCGCTACGGCTTCGAGGTGGTCACGGCGCACGGCTACCGGCCGGTGCTGCCACCGGTGCTGGTGCGCGAGGAGGCCATGTACGGCACCGGCTTCTTTCCCACCGACGAGCAGCAGATCTATCGCACGACCGACGGCGAGTGCCTGGTGGGCACGAGCGAGGTGCCGCTCGCCGGCCTGCACATGGACGAGTTCCTCGAGGCCGAGGGGCTGCCGCTGCGCTACGCCGGCTTCTCGACCTGCTTCCGGCGCGAGGCCGGCGCCGCCGGCAAAGACACGCGCGGCATCCTGCGGGTGCACCAGTTCGACAAGCTCGAGATGTTCAGCTTCTGCCTGCCCGAGCAGTCCCACGACGAGCACGAGCTGATCCGCACGGTCGAAGAGGAGGTCCTGCAGGGCCTCGGCATCCCCTACCGCGTGGTCAACATCGCCGCCGGCGACCTGGGCGCGCCGGCTGCCAAGAAGTACGACTGCGAGGCCTGGCTGCCCGGCCAGCAGCGCTACCGCGAGGTCACGAGCTGCTCGAACTGCACCGACTACCAGGCGCGCCGCCTGAACTGCCGCTACCGCACCGAGCAGGGTCCGCGCTTCGTGCACACCCTGAACGGCACGACCATGGCCATGGGCCGCACGATCATCGCCATCATGGAGAACTACCAGCGCGCCGACGGCACGATCGCCGTGCCGCCCGTGCTCGTGCCCTTCATGGGCAAGGAGACGATCGGGAGCTGACCCGGCGCGGAGCCGCGGGCGTCGCCAAGTCAGGCAACGGCCGCGAGGCGAGTTGTGGTGCGGCGCGGCGCCTACAGCACGAGCGCCGCGCGGCCGAAGCCGGCGCCCTCGGGGCCTTCCTCGCGCCAGGGGATGACGTAGCACTCGACCTCGACGCCGATGTATGCGCTCTCGAGGTCGGCCTTCACGCGGCGCAGGTCGCGCTCGAGGATGCGCTGCTGGTCGAACCCCAGGCCGCCCAGGGCGCGCTCGTAGGCGAAGCAGTCCTGGTGCGATACCAGCACCATGCGGTGGATGTCGTGGAACTGCACGATCTCCGAGACCGAGTCCTTGACCACCCGGCGCTCGGCGCCGGTCTTGGTCAGGGCGAGCGGGCCGCCCGGCAGCAGCAGCCGGTCGGCGCCCTCGATGTGCAGGCGGCGCTGCAGGTCGTCGAGCGCGGGCGCGACGCGGCCGTCGGAGCAGGCGATGAGCAGGGCGTTGCCGGGGCGATCACTCATAGGCCGGTAGTATCCCAGACCGCGCCCTGTCGAACCACCTTCGGCTCGCCGCGGGTCAGCGCACGCCGACCCCCACGACGCCGGTGAAGGCCGCGAAGTACTCGCCCTTCAGGCCGGGGTAACGGACCACGAACCAGCTGGCGTGACTCAGCTTGACCGCGCCGGTCTTGAAGGCGCCGCCGTGCAGGCGGTACCGGCCCACCGCAGTCCAGCCCTTGGCGGCCAGCGTCGCCGGCTGCGAGGCGGCGCTGCGACGCGCGAAGAGCTCGACGTACCCGGAGCCCGGCACCCGACCGCTCAGGCGTACGCTGCCGCCCCTGGCGACGGTCGCCGCCGAGGCTTTCAGCGTGGCGACCTGGTAGTAGTCGTACAGGCGGACCTGACTGAAGCTGTCGTCGGCGCGGTACGTGCCGATCTCGTAGATCTCACCCGGCGTGGCCGTCGCGGGGATGGTGAGCGGCACCGTGTAGACGGTGCCGGGACCGGCCGACTGGACCTGCTGGCTGAAGGTCTGCACGACGTCGCCCGCGCCCGAGAGCGAGAAGCCGTAGAAGGCGGCCACCGCAGCGGTCGGCCAGCCGCTCAGCCTGAGCCTGACGACGCTGCCGGGAGGTCCCGAGCGGCGCACCGCCGGGCCGGCGAGATAGGCATGCAACGCCTGGTCCCAGTCGAGCGAGACGGTGGTCGGGTCGGTGACGCCGGCCTGCACGTCAACCGTCGCGTCGGCGGGGCTCAGCCACTCGGCGACGGCGCGGACCGGCCCCGACGTGAACTGCCCCTTGACCCGCGCGCTGAACCAGGCGACGACGTCGTTGAAGCCCGGCGGCAGGGCTCCGGCGGCACCGCTGCCGGCCTGCAGCGCCATGAGCGTCTGGGCCTGGCCGGCCACGCCGCCGATCGTGACGTCGGCGGCCTTCTGCCCCTTGGGCGCGTGGGCGATCGCGACGTGCACGTGGGCCGGCTGGAACGTGTAACTGCCGAGCGTCGAGAAGTCGAGTTCCCAGGCTTCGAGCAGCCAGAGGCCGGTCGTGGCCGGGTGGTAGTAGGCGTAGAGCGCGTCGTTGCCGGGATGGGCGCTCACCGCCGGCAGCGAGAAGGCGCCGCCGGCGCCCACGGTCTGCGTGCCGCCGGCGTTCCAGGTGGTGAGGAACGTGGAGGGGCTGAACCAGCCCCAGGAGACACCGGCCCCGGTCGCGCCCGACCCGCCGTAGCTGAGCACGGAGCCGCTCAGGGGATAGGTGGTGTCGGCCAGCGCCGCGGGAGCCGCAAACGCGCCGACCAGCAGGACGAGCGCGGCGCCGATGAGCATCGTGCGCACGGGCGATTTCGAGCGCATGGGGGACTTCGCAAGGACGAAGGACTTCGAACGGACCATAATGATACTCCCTACGACCCTTTTCGAGCCTTCTACCCCGCCAGGCGCCACACCTGACCGTCGCGTGGCGGCGGGGCGCCCTCAGGCTCGCGCGCGCCAGAGACTGCGCACAAAAAGGGGGCGGCCGAGCTTGCGCTCGAAGGCCGCCCTCACGTCGTCGGGGTAGTCGACCGCGACGGGCACGGTGGGCGCCTCGGGGTCGATCAGCACCACGCCGCCCTCCTCGATCGTCTCGAGGCACAGGGCGGCGCCCTCGGCGATGCCGGCGTCGCCGGCGCGGATCGCGTCGAGCAGGTAGGGCACCGCCGGCGCGCCCATGCCGGCCAGCGCGATGCGGGCGCGCTGGCACTTGAAGCTGGTGGGCAGCGCGACGCTCCAGGGGTCGGCCGGGCGCGCGATCTCGGCGAGCAGCGGCGGCACGGCCGGCTCGCCGATCAGCGACAGCGCGACGCGCGCGTCGTTGGCGCGCGGATCGTCGAGCTCGTCGGCGTCGAGTGCCTCGATCAGCCCGGCGACATCGCCGCGCAGGAACAGCTCGACCGCGCTCAGCCTCGTTTCCATGGCCCTCTTCTCCCCCCTCGAGAAGTCCTTGTACGTCGTTGCGGGGGGGCGGGTCAACGGCCGCGCGTGCTTTTCCGTCTCCGCCGCTGACGACGAAGCGGGCCCCTACTGCACGTGCAGGCTGTTGTGGGCCACCACGCTCTGCCCGTTGCCGGCCGCGTCGGTGGCGTAGACGAAGAACTGGTAGCTGCCGGGCGCGAGGTGGCAGGTGAAGGTCGCCGTGAGGCGCTGGTCGACGGGCACGCCCCGCTCCACGAGCTTGCGCACGAGGCCACCGGTGAGGGTGCGCACCCTGATCGTAACGGTCGCCGTGGGCGAGCCGGGGCGGCGGTCGGCGATGTAGTAGCGCAGGCTTGCTACCTTGCCGTGCGTGGCCGTCGCCGTCCAGTTGGTCACCGGCCGCGGCGCCGCGGTGTCGATCGACACGCTGCACGTCTTGGCCTGTCCCACGTTGCCGGCCGCGTCGGTCGAGCGGTAGGAGACCGTGTGGCTGCCGTCGCCTGCGTGATCGGCGGGCGCGGGCACGGTGATCGTCGTCGCCTTGGTCCAGGCGCCGCTGCCGAGCCGCACCTGAGTGGCGGCGACGCCCGAGCCGGCGTCGCTTGCGTGGAAGGTGAGGGTGACGGGCCGGTCGCGCCAGCGACCGACGGGGCCGGAGACCGTGGTCGCCGGCGGCGTCGTGTCGATCCTCACCTGACAGCTCTGGGCCTTCTCGACGTTGCCGGCGTAGTCGATCGAGCGAAAGCGCACGGTGTGCACGCCGTCGCCGGCATGGGTGGCCGGAGCCGCGACGGTGAGGCTCGAGCCGCTCGTCCAGGCGCCCCCGTCGAGCGCGTACTGGGTCGCCACCACGCCGCTGCCGCCCGCGTTGTCGATGGCGCTCAAGCTGAGGGTCACCGGCTTGGCGTGCCAGAGCTGGTCGGCGCCGTGCAGGGTCGTGACCGGCGCGACCGTGTCGACGGCGAGCGGGTCCCCGAAGTACTGCCAGTACAGGGTCCAGAAGAGCTTGTTGCCGCCGCCGGCCAGGCCGACCCAGGGCGTGTAGCAGTAGAGCGCGTAGGTGGCCTGGTCGACCGGCTTGACCGAGCCGTCGCCGCAGGTCTTGGTGGCACCCGCAGACCAGCCCTGGCCGTCGTCGTGCAGCGACTCGGCGCCGTACCAGACCTGCTTGCCGAAGCCTTCGTAGGTGGTGTCGGTCGCCCCCGAGTCGGGGCAGCCGCAGCCCATCGCCCAGTCGAGCGCGGTCGCACTCGGCGAGGTCGCGCTCAACAGCCCCTCCTCTTTTTGCAGCGTGGCGAGGATCACCTTGGGGCTGACCTGCCAGGCCGCGGCGGCGCGCGAGATGATCGCCGCCGCGCCGCGTTTGACGCCGAGGTGGTCGGCCGCCTTGTAGGTATCGAGGACGCCCGGCTGGGCGGCCAGGAAGCTCTGCACGCCCGCTTGCGAAAGGCAGCAGGAGTCGGTGAAGTTCAGGTCGGTGATCAGGTCGTTCTGGTCGAAGGTCGCGCTGCCGAGCACGCTGAGCCGCAGGTCGGCCTGACGCTCGGCCGCGACGCTGAACGAGGGGTCACGATCCGCGGCGAGGGCCGGTCGGGCCCCACCCACCAGGGTCGCGATCAGGGCGCCGCCCAGCAGGCAGACCCATCCCAGTCTCTTCACTGCGCCGGCACGCCGCCTCTGCCCCACGCCTGACCTCCGTCGTCGCCGTTTCCTGTGTCATCGGACGGTAGGCGCACGACATGAGCGATCGGCTCGCCGGAGGGGCTTCAGCCGGCCGCGTGGCGCTCGAGCACGGCCCGCATCTCGTCCGACAGCGACGCCCGCAGCAGCAGGATGCCGTAGAGCGTGTCGACGAGCGCGGTGGAGCCCTCGATGACCTCGAGGACCTGGCGCAGGCGATACTCGATGAAGTGCTCGGGCCCGACGCGCAGCGCCGCCGCGATGACGCGCACGATGGCGTCGGCCGGCACCGGCCGCGTGCCCTTGGTGAGGTGGTTGAGGTAGCCGGCCGACAAGTGGGTCTTGTAGGCCATCTGGCGGTAGCTCAGGTTGCGCTGCCGCATGAGCAGCCGCAGGGCGTCGGGAAAGCGCTCGAAGGACGGCGGCAGGTCGTCGAGACCGGGCGACGCCACGACCTGCGGCGGCTGCGTCGGCGACTCTCTGGTGACCATCCCTCGACTCCTCCACCCCGCTCCCGCGTCGAGCCGCTCGCTGCGAGCGGTCGCGCCGTCTCTCGACCTTCCTTTCGGAAGCCGGTGGCACTCCCCGCATGGAACGTTCGTTTACTCCCCGCGCATGGGCGCGCACCCACCGCTCCACGGGCGGTTCCCGAGCCCGTTGCCGGTCCTTCCCAGAGGCGCTGAGCAGCGTTCTTCAAATCCGCGGTGGAGCATTATCGCGGCTGCGCAAGGCGTCGATGGCCACCGTAGGACCACCTCATTCAAGGAGCGGAGTAGGTAGTGGAACGCCGGTCGAGCGCCATCGCCCGTACCGCCCGACGCAGCGGAGCGCCGAGCCCGCTGGCCTGGTCCTTCCTCACGATGGTGCTGCTCGCCGCCCTCCTGCTCCCCGCCGCCCGTGCCGCCGCCGCCACGACGACCGCGGCCTTCGGCTGCGAGGCGACGGTCGTCTCGTCGGCGGCGCGCGGCGGTTCGCTCACCATCCAGCCGACGAGCTGCAGCGGCGCGCTCGGCGCGGCGGCGACGGGCAGCAGCATCACGCTCGTCGTGGGCCCGCGAGCGGCGCTCGTGAACAAGGCGGCCGCCTCGCCGGTCGCGCCCGTGACGCCGACTTTCTCGATCGCCGCGCTCATCCCCGGCTCGTGCGTGCGCGTCGCCGGTACCGCGACCGGCCTGAAGGCCGGTCGCAAGGCGACCTACGTGGCCACCAGGATCGTGCTCGAAAGCGTGCCGGCGGCGAAGCTGGTCTGGTCAGACGAGTTCAGCGGCCTGGCCGGCACGTCGCCCGACGCGACCAAGTGGGAGATCGACACCGGCGGCACCGGTTTCGGCAACAACGAGCTCGAGTGCTACACGGCCCAACCCGGCAACGTGAGCCTCGACGGCCTCGGCGACCTGGCCCTCACCGCCCAGCGGCAGACCTGCACGATGGCCGGCAACACGCGCTCCTACACGTCGGGCAAGGTCGAGACGGTCGCCAGCGTCTCGGCGGCCTACGGCTCGATCCAGGCGCGCATCGCCCTGCCGGCCGGCCGCGGCCTGTGGCCGGCGTTCTGGGCGCTGGGCGCCGACATCGGCCAGGTCGGCTGGCCGGCCTGCGGCGAGATGGACGTCATGGAGAACCTGGGACAGGACCCCGGCCACGTCTGCGCCACGATCCACGGCCCGCTCGCCGGCAGCACCGCAGCCTACGGCCTCTCGACCGTCGCTCGCCTGAGCGGCAAGACCGGCGCCTTCCATGTCTACGGCGTCAACTGGAAGCCGGGCTTCGTGCAGATGACGCTCGACGGCGTGCCGTATGCGACCTACACGCCCTCGTCCCTGGGGCGCGGGCAGCAGTGGGTCTTCGACCATCCCTTCAGCCTGATCCTCGATCTGGCCGTCGGCGGCAACTGGCCCGGCGCGCCGACCGCCGCCACGCGGTTCCCCGCCACCATGCTGATCGACTGGGTGCGCGCCTACACCTGGACGACGGCGGCGGGCGCCGCCCAGCCTGGCGCTGGCGCGATCCTATCCACCCGCAGCGTCGCGTCGATCGCGTCGAGCAGCTCCATCTCGGACGACGGGATCTTGCGGGCGAACAGCTTGCGGTAGCCGTCGCGGTCGGCGACCAAGCGCTCCGCCGGCCGCGGCAGCGCCGCCCGCGCCGCGGCGAGGGCCGGCAGGTCGTCCATGGTGAGCCAGCGCGGGTGGTCGTACCGCGGTCCCTGTCCCCAGTCGATATACCAGGGTTGGTCGTCGCAGATCTCGTCGCAGATGTCGCCGACCAGATCGGGTGAGGCCAGGATCGAGGCGGCGCACATCTCGTTGGGCACCAGGGTCGTGCGCCAGAACCGCACGATGTCGGGACGCTCGGCGAGAACGCGCAGCAGCGCCGCGACGTGGCGCCGCGCGTAGACCTTGAACTGCGACGAAGCGCGCAGCTCGAGACCGGCCGGCGGGCGGCGTTTGAAGGTGCGCAGCGGCACACCGCCGACACGTATCACCCGACCGCGAAACGTCACGAACCGGCGCCGCACGCGCCACAGCCCACCGTCGCGGTTGCGCGCAGTGTCCCAGGGACGGAACGGCAGGGCGTCCAGGGGCATGCGCGTGAGCCCCTTGAACGTCTCGAGCTCGGCGCACAGATCGCCGACCGACACGAGCGGATAGCAAGCGCCCGACGCCAGGATCACGCGCTCGGCCCGACTCGTCTCGAGCCAGACGCGCAGCGCCCGGTACTCGACCTCGGCAAGCGACCAGCTCGAAAGGTGCGCCGGTGACCGCGGCAGCACCCGCACGAGCGGGCCGGGGTCGCGCGTCATCTCGGCGAACACGCCGGCCGCTGTGTGGCGGTCGCAGTGCAGCAGCACCTCGAGGCCGGCGAGCGCGGCGAGCAGCCGCCGCACCTTGGCGGCGTCGGCATGCGCCAGCAGGATGACCGACGTACCCTCCGTCACAGGGCTCCCTTCGATGACGTCGAGACCATGCCGAGCGGCGCCGTCGCGCCGCCGCGCGGCCGCGCGATACGCAGCGCCAGCGCCGCGACGGCGGCCAGGCAGGCCAGGCCGCCGGCGAGGCGCAGCGCCAGGAACGCGCCGCCCACCGGCAGCCGTGTCACGGCGAGCGCCACGATGCCCGCAAGACAGAGCTGCACGACGAGGGCCGGCCGCGGCGCCGGTAGCTCCTCCACACGTCGTGCCGCCAAGGCGAGCAGCACGTACAGCAGGGCGTAGCTCAGCAGGACCCCCAGGGCCGAACCGTTGATGCCGAGCACCGGCACGAGCGCGATGTTCAGGGCGATGTTGGCGGCGCCGGCCACGACGGTGAGCACACCGATCGCCAGCGTCCTGCCACGGGCGAGCAGCGCCCGCTGATGGGTGTACATGCCGGCCACGGGCAACGAGGCCAGGCCGATCATCGCCACGACTGATTGGAGCCCGTCCGGGCGGTACGAGGCGGGCATCCAGACGCGCAACACGATGGGCGCCCCCACCGTGAGACCGAGAAGGGCGGGCATGAGCAGCCGGTAGAGCGCGTCGCGGCTGCGGGCGAGCACGGCCCGGCGCAGGCCGCCTTCGTCAACCGCGAAGATGCGGGGCAGCCACATCACGTTCAGCACGCCGAGCAGGAGGATGAGCAGCGAGCCGACGTTGTTGGCGACCGAGTAGCGCCCGACGGCGGCCGACCCCAGGTCGTGCTCCACGATGAGGCGGTCGGCGGCCTGCAGGGCAAAGGCGGCGAGGGCGGCCGGCACGAGGGCGACGGAGTATCGCAGGCTGGCGGCCAGCATGCCGGCGTCGCGCCGGCGCAGCGCCGCGGGGCGGGCAAGCGACAGCGCGACGACGACCGTCACGGCCTGGGCGATCATCTGGCCGAGCAGGAACTCGGTGGCCGTGCGGGCGACGAGGATGACGAGCGCCAGGCTGACCGCTTCGGCCACGACGGACTGCAGCAGGCCGACCACGAAGAAGGCGGCGAGCCGATCGCGGCTGCGGATCAGGCCGAGGGCCGCGTTACTGACCGCGGTGAGCGCGGCCCAGATCACGGCGTAGCGCACGGCGCCGCCGTAGGCGCCCAGGCCGAGACGCGGGCACCACCAGGACCCGCTGAAATTGACGATGAGAAAGACGAGCCCCGAGACGCCCATGGCGAGCGTGATCAGGCGACGCGCCTCGGACTCGCCGCCGGGCCGCGCGTAGCGCCACTGCACGGCGGTCTGCAGGCCGGCGCCGCCCAGCGCGACGAGCACCTGCATGACGGCGATGCAGGCCGCCACCGTGCCGAACCGCGGCGGCCCGAGCAGGCGCGTGACGATCGGCGTGCAGAGCGCGGTCACGATGATCTGGGCCGCCCAGACGATCATGTACAGCGCGTCGCGGCCGAACAGGCCGCGCAGAGCACGATCGGCCTCGACCTCGAGGGCCGGTGCGGTGGGCGGGTCGGTGGGTCGCCCGTCAGGCATGGACGAGCTTGAAGAGGACCGTGCCCTGATCGCGGTAGACGACCCGCCAGTCAGGGCTTGCCAGCATGAGGTCGCGCAGCGTCGTCGATTGCTGCTTGGACAGCAGGCCGTACTCGTAGCCGTAGATCGCCAGGCTCGGCGACCATACCGCGTACAGGTCGTCGGGCCCGGAGCCGGCCTGCGAGTGGGCATAGGCCTCGTAGCCCGCCGTGAGCGCAGCCAGGTCGGCCGTGGTCGGATGTGCCGCCAGCGGCGCGGCGCCGACCGCCGTCTGCAGCATCACGTACCGGCGCGTCGCCGGCAGGGTGGGCACCGTGCAGACGAAATCGCCGTAGCCCATCTCGAGCAGGAACGAGCGCGTCGGGGTCGACTCGCGCTCGAACACACGTAGCGCGGTCAGGTCGGAGCGGTGCATGACCTTCGCGGCGTCCATGCCGAACGTGCCCATCAGGAACGTGGCGCAGAGCAGCAGGACGGCCCCGACCAGCAGCAGGCTGCGCAACCGTCCGACACGGCCGGCGAAACCGCACGCCGCCACGAGCGTGAGCCAGGGGATGCCGAACAGCGAGGCGCGGAAGATGCCCTCGTTGCCGTAAGGGTTGACGGCGACGCAGATCAGGCCGACGCCGGCGCAGGCCATGAAGGCCCAGGCCCAGCGCCGGCGCACGTGGCGCAGGAAACCGGCGAGTGCACCGACGACGAGCACGAGCAGCCCGAGCAGCAGGGCGCGTGAGTTGAGGGCCACGATGAGCTGGCGGGCGAGGCCCGGCGCCGCCACCGTGCGCGGCGGCCGGAAGTTCGACAGGTGCAACAAGAAGCCGAGCGACACAAAGCCCGAGACGACGTCGAAGTTCACGCCGGCCCACAGGACGGCCGGTACCAGCACGGCGAGCGCCGCCCAGCGCGGCCGCGCCAGGCCGAAGACGCTGAGCACGACGAGCACGCCGCCGACGATGAAGGGGCTGAGCTCGTGGGTGGTGGCAAGCGCGCAGCCCGAGAACAGCAGGGCGATGGCGCGCAGCCGCGGCCCCACCGGGGGCGGCTGGCTGAGCGCGCTGCCGCCGAGGATGTCGCGGCTGAGGGCCTCGCCGCTGAGCGGCTCGCCGCCGAGCGCGGACCAGCGCGGCTCGAGCACGAGGGCGTAGATACCGAGGCCCATGACGAAGCCGATCGACTGCGGCGAGAAGTAGTCGGCGCTCATCGCGTTGGCGAGCACGGCGATCAGGACGGCGAACCAGGTGTGGTATGCCGGCAGACCGAGACGGCCGATCAGAAAGCGCAGCTCGATCAGCCCGAGGAGCCCCATGAACACCGGCCACCAGGTCGCCAGCGCGGTCACGTCGGTCACGCGCGCCACGCTGCACAGCCAGGCGACGCCGGCGAAGAAGGCCGAGTAGGCGGCGTAGATGCCCGAGCCCGTGCTCAGGCGGTGCTGCGTGAGGATGAGCTGCACGAACTCGATGTGCTTGCCGGCCGACTGCGCGCGCGGCATGCCGTAGACCAGGGCCGGCGTGACCGTGAAGGCCATGACGAGCGAGGCGACGGCCAGCGTGACCCAGGCCTCGCGCTTGCGGCGGGCGAGGAACACGGCCAGCACGAGCGACACGACGCCGGCGTACCAGAGCGGCGTGATGTGCGGCAGAAAGCCGGCGATGCCGGGTGTGATGTGGCCGGCCCTGAGCGCGGCGGTGAGCCAGGCGGCGGTGCCCAGCACGGTGGCGGTGAGCGGCGCCCAGCCGCCGCCCTCGGGCCCCACGGCGCCGCCCCAGACGGCGCGCAGGCGCAGGCCGGTGCGGGCCAGGTCGACGATCGCCTGGCGCACGCCGAGCACGTGGATGAAGGCCGCCACCGCCAGGGCGGCGGCGGCCCACAGGAACGGCCGCCAGAAGGCGCCGAGCGGCTCGAGTACCATGACGGCGCCGAGCAGGCTCATGGCCGACAGCATGACGAGCGTGGCCACGCCGAGGCGCGCGGCGAGCTTGGCCGAACGGCTGAGCTGGAGCGGCGCCGCGCCCAGGCCGAAGAACAGCACGCCGAGCTCGCCGCACAGCGACAGGTAGGGCAGTTGCAGCGACCGGCCGACCGCATACAGGGCGAAGCAGGCGGCGAACAGCACGCCGAACGACAGACGCGCCTCGGCGCTTACCCGCAGGTCGGCCGCCGAGACGGCGGCGGCGGCCCGGGCGAGCGCCTCGGGCCGGGCGGGCTCGGTGAACGGATCGAGGGTGCGCCGGCGGCCGCGGCGGCGCCAGGGCAGGACCGCCTCCTCGTCCTGGTGGGCGCGCAGGTCCTCGCGCCGCATGAAGCGCTCGCCGCAGTTCGAGCAGACGAAGACGACCGACTGTCTGTCGGGCTGCGCCTCCTCGGGCACGGCGTCGGCCGGCTTGCCGTTGTGGCTGCCGGAGCGGCGCGGCGTGGAGGTGACGGTGTGGCTGGACCGCTTGGGGGGCTGCTCGCCCATCGCGGTCAAGACATTCGCGTCGCGCCCGCGACCTACCTGCCGACCGCGCCAGTAGGCGAGCGGTCCGGCGAGGAATCCGGCTATCTCCCAGAGCGGCGCCTGGCGGCCGGCGCCAGAACTCTGCGTCGCCTGGTTGAAGCGCCCGACGAGCCGCACCAGGCCAATGGCACCGCCGACAGACGGCGGCCCATGATCGGCGCCGCCCGGCGTGACACGGCGTGCTTGGCCAGGAAGGCGGTGAAACCCTTGCCGTAGTCGAACATCTGGCGGTGCAGGGCGTCCGCCCCGGCGCGATGCTCGTGCCATACCACGGCGGCCGGTTCGCTCGCAATCAACCGCCCGGTGAGCAGGACCCGCAAGAAGGCGTCGAGGTCCTCGCCGCCGCCGGCCGGCGAGCCGGCTCCCAGACGCTCGTCGAAGCCGCGTATCTCGCGCAGCAGATCGGTGCGGAAGGCCATGTTGGCGCCGGTGCCGAAGGCGCCGGCGGCGAAGGGGTGGAACGGCGAGTCGCCGCGGCCGCGAGCCGCGCTGAAGACGCGCCGCCCGCAGCTCGATGCCCACGACACGCGCGCGTCGAAGTAGCG
>CAVYCN010000013.1:0-41397 GCA_963767005.1 uncultured Actinomycetes bacterium | reverse complement strand
CTCGGCCGCCATGCGCCACGAGCTGCCCGTCGCGATCATGGACCCGTTCCTGCTCGCCGTCGTGGGCGACCGGCTGCACGTGACGGCCAGCAACCTCGAACGCGACCGGGTGGTGGCGGCCGCGCCCGACGCCGTCATCCACGACATCGCCGACCTGGGCTTCTACGAGCTGATCGGCAGCGGCATGACCGCCTACGAGATCGAGCGTGAGCTGGTCTCGCGCGCCGTCGCGGCGATGGGCCTGCGCGAGGCGACGGTCGACCCGGACATGCCGGTCGGGATCGCCGACCGGCTGCGCGCCGACGGCGTCGTGCTGCAGCCCGACAAGCAGGCGGTGGCGGCGCGGCGCCGGTGCAAGTCGCCGGCCGAGCTGGCCGGCATCCGCCGCGCCCAGGTGGCGGCGCACGCCGGCATGCGCGCCGCCGCCGAGCTGCTGCGCTACTCGGTGCCCCAGGGCGACGGCCTCGTGCGAGCGGGAGAGGTCGTGACCGCCGAGGTGGTCCGCGATGCGCTCCGCGACGCCTGCCGGCGCCACGGGGCGCCGGCGAACCCCGACGTGATCGTGGCCTCCGTCTGGCAGGTACCCCGGCCACGACCCAGGTTCGGGCCCGTCGCCCGCCAATCTGCCGATCCGCGGTGATCGACCTCTGGCCCCAGGACGAAGCCTCGGGGTGCTGTGTTTACATGACCCGCACGTTCGTGGTCGGAGAGATCTCCGAACCGACGTGCGGGCCCTGGAAAGCCTGGTCCGCACGGCGCTCGAGCGGGTGCGCGCGGCGGTGCGGCCGGGGATCACCGGACGCGAGCTGCACGAGCTTGCTTGCGAGGTGTTCGAGGGCTATCGGCCACCCCCCGCACCCAGCGTACCGGCCCGGGCGACGACCCCGACGAAGGCTTCGACGTCTCCGGCTCGGTCACGGCGTCGGCCTGGCGGTCCACGAGCGCCGGCGATCGGTCAGACGGGGCGCGACGAGCTGGTTGCCGGCGACGTCGTGGCCATCGAGCCAGGACTGCGGCAATCCGGCATCGGAGAGGTGCGCCTCGAGGACCTCCTGCTGGTGACCGACGAGGGCAGCGAGACCCTGACCGACTACCCTGGGAGAGGGGGGGGAGGGGGGGGGGGGGGGGGGGGGGGAGACCGACGCTCCGACCCCCTGTGATCCGCATCGTCCAGCCCTCCACCCCCGAGCAGCTCGGGGCGTTCCGCGGCCTGCTGCGCGAGTGGTTCGACTACCTGGTAAACGACGCGGCATCGACATGGGCTACCAGTCGATCGAGGCCGAGATCGAGGGCCTGCCGGGCTCCTACGGGCCGCCCGGGGGGCGTGCTGGCTTGCCTACGACGACGCCGGCGCCGCGGTGGGCTGCGTCGCCCTGCGGCCCATGTCAGACGAGGACGTCTGTGAACTGAAGCGGCTCTATGTCAGGCCGGCGCACCGCGGCGAGGGCATCGGCAGGGCGCTGACCAGACAGGCGATCGGCGAGGCGCGCGCCCTGGGCTACCGCCTCATGCGCCTCAACACGGGCACCTTCCTCGACGCTTCGCGCCGGCTGTACGCCTCGCTCGGCTTCGCCGAGCGAAGCCCGTACTCGAGGTGCCGGCCGACGTGCGGCGAGTCACCGTCTTCATGGAGCTTCGCTTGGCGTAGGGGCGCGACCGCGGCCTGCGCGACCGTGACGACGACCTTTCCGTTCGCGCGCCCTTCGTGCACGTATCGAACCGCCTTGGCGCCTCCGCGAGCGGCAGCTGCGATCGACGACCGGTGTGACCTTGCCGGCCTCGATCAGCCGGCGCAGGACCTCGAGGTCGCGCTGGTCACCTTCGCGTTGAGCGCCGGCAGCTGATCGCTGACGAGGGACACGGCCGGCGCCGGACCATCTGGCGGTCGAACCGCCCAGCCAGCGGTCGCCGCCCTCACCGCCGATGACGGCGACTGCCCGCGGCGCCAGCCGCGGCGCAGCAGCGTGAGGGGCCGCCGGCCGGCGGTGTCGAGGATCAGGTCGTACTGCCGCGCGCCGCTCGTGATGTCCTCGTCGGCGTAGTTGATCACGTGGTCGGCGCCGAGCGAGCGCACCAGCTCGACCTTGGCCCCGCCGCACACGCCGGTCACCTCGGCGGCGCCGAGCGCCTTGGCGATCTGCACGGCGAAGCTGCCCACGCCGCCGCCGGCGCCGGTGACGAGCACCGTCTGGCCGGGCTGCAGCGCGCCCGCGTCGCGCAGCGCCTGCAACGCGGTGACGCCCGAGACCGGCACCGCCGCCGCCTGCTCGAAGCTCAGGTTGGCCGGCTTGGCCGCGAGGCGGCCCGCCTGCACCCGCGCGACTCGGCGAAGGCGCCGCCGGCCACCGGGTCGCACGAGCCGTAGACCTCGTCGCCCGGCTTGACCGTCGTCACGTACGCGCCCACCGCCTCGACGACGCCGGCGAGATCGGTGCCGCGGAACCGCGACTTGGGCGCGCGCAGCCCCAGGCCTATGGCGCGCACCAGGTACGGCAGGCCGGCCACCATGTGCCACACGCCGGCGTCGACGCCGGCCGCCACCACGCGCACCAGCACCTCGTCGTCGCCGACCTGCGGCGGCTCGACCTCGGCCAGCCGCAGTACCTCGGGCGGACCGTATCTGTCCTGGACGATCGCCTTCATGCGGCCCCTCCCTTCGATTCTGCCGGTCCTGCTTATCGCCGTCCCTACCCTATGCCGGGCGAACGCCGGCGATGGGGATGCCAGTCGCCCTCTGAAACACGGCCGGGTCGCGCCCGCGTCGCGCACGTGCATCGTCACCGTCGAGAAGTGTCGTAGGCTTTGTCTTGTGGGGTGCGGCCGAGCGCCGAACGGGCAGCCGCCGCAAGCGGCAGAAGGGACCGGGCCATGACCATCCAGCTCGACCAGCAGACCGAGGAGTACCTCCTCAAGTCGATCCGCCAGTTCTTCGCCGACGAGCTCGACGACGACATCGGCGACCTCAAGGCGCGCTCCGTGCTCGAATTCTGCGTGCGCGAGATCTGCCCCAGCGTTTACAATCGAGCCATCGCCGACGCACAAGAGACGCTGCAGATCGCCGTGCTCGACCTCTCGGGCGTGCGCTACGAGCCCGAGTTCGACTACTGGAAGAAGCGCTAGCGTCGCAGCGACCGCGGGGTCGCGCCGGTTCGGCGAACGAGGCGACGGGGGGCCGCCCATGAGGGTCACGATCGACGACATCGACGTCATGTACGTGGCCGCCGCGGGCGGCTCGAGCGGTGCGCCGGCCGCGTTCGCGGCGATCGAGGCGACGCTCGGCAGCCTGCGCGGCCGGCGCTTCTTCGGCATCTACGACGGCGACGAGTACCGCGCCTGCGTCGCCGTCCAGGACGGCGACGACCCCGACCTGCTCGGCCTCGCCGCCGGGCGCATCCCGGGCGGCGACTACGAGCGCACCAGGCTCGCCGACTGGCAGCAGCACGTCGACGAGATCGGCCCGACCTTCGACGCCATGGCGGCCGCCACCGAGCCCGACTGGTCGCGACCCTGCATCGAGTCCTACCGCAGCTCCAACGAGCTCCTGCTGCTGCTGCCCGTTGTGACCGAGCGTGCCTGAGCCGAGGCGGCACGTGGGCCGGCGCGACCCCCTCGCCGCGTCCGGTCCAGCGCTCGGCCCGGCGGCCGGCCGCTGGCTCTGGCTCTTCCCCGCTGTCTTTGCCATCCACATCGCCGAGGAGAGCCTGGCCGGCGCACGCTTCTATCGCTGGATCCGCCGCGCCACCGGCCGCGAGATCGGCCCGGGCACGTTTGTCGCGGTCAACCTCGTGTTCGAGGCCGCCATGGTCGCGGCGGTGCGCGGCGCGACGCGGCCGGCGCCACCGGCGGGCGCACCGGCCGACGGCGGCGCCGGCGCCTGGGTCGCGCCCGCGCTCGGCCTCATCGGCACGGCGAATGGCCTTGGCCACCTCGCCGGCAGCGTGGTCACGCGGAGCTACTCGCCGGGTGCCGTGTCGGGGGCCTGCCTGTGGGCGCCGCTCGGTCTCGTCGCCCTGCGGCGCTCGCAGCGCGCGGTCCCGCGGCGCGACTGGCGTCGCGGCATCATGCTCGGCGCCTTCATCAGCGCCGGCGTCATGCCGCTGGGGCTGGCGCTCAGCCACCGCTCGCCGCACGGGCAGCACGCGGCCGTCTGACCGGCGGCGACTCCGCGGCCTCCTGACCGGCGAGACTCCTACTCCGCCCGCGCCGTCTGCGGCTGCGTGAGGCGGTCGAGCAGCGGCATGACGACACACACCACGCCGAGCGCCGCGAGCAGGCCGAGGCCCATGAGCTCGAAGTAGCCCAGACCCGGCGGGGCCACCCCGTAACTGTGAGCCGTCGCCAGCAGGATGAAGTCGGCGGCCAGAAAGCCGGCGCCGGCCGCGACAAGCGCGGCGACCACGAGGGGCACCGCCGCCTCGAGCACGACGACCCGCCGCAGGTGACCGATCGGCATGCCGCTCAGGCGCAGCAGCGTGAACGGCCGCTTACGCTCGATCAGCCCGCCGGCCGAAGCCACAGCGAGGCTGCAGCCGGCGATCACGAGGGTGAGGATGATGCCCACGTCGACCATGCGCTGAAGCAGGTCGATGAGCGCGGTGGACGAGCTCGAGAGCTGGCTCTCGGTGCTCGGTGGCGGGTACTGCGGAAGGGCGGTCTCGAGTGTGGTCCGCACGCGCTCGGTCGAGACGACGCTCCCGTCGGTGGTCACGAGCAGGGCGATCATGCGGTGTGAGGGCAGCGCCGCGGCGGCCACGCGGCTGGCCGGCCACGACGCCCGTCGCCCGAGGCCGCCGTACAGGATCGAGCCCGGGTCGACCGCGACCGACCGGCCCGCCCCGCCCGCGACCGGCCCGAAGACCGCGAGGCGGTCCCACACGGCGGCCGCCACCAGGCCGGTCGAGTCGGTCACGTTCGGGCCGCTGTGGGCGCGCTGCGCGTAGACGGGGACGACCGTCTGCACGCCGCGCAGGCCGCGCAGGCGCGCGAGCAGCGGCTGCGCCTGCGCCGGAGCAAGCGCTCCCTTGTCCTGCGTGAAGTAGGACTCCACGACCGTGCCCTTCGGCAGCGTCATGGTCGACAGGAAGCTGCCATGGGCGATCGCCGTGCCGACCACACCGACGAAGACGGTACCGACGAACACGGCCAGCACGAGGCCGCCGATGGTGCGAAAGGCCTGGCCCGGCTGCTCGCTCAGGCGCCGCGCGGCGATGAGCGTCGAGTCGCCCCGGGCGAGCCGTGCCAGCAGCCTGGCCCCGACCATGGTAAACCAGGGCCCGGCGATGGTGAGACCGACGACGATCTCGACGAAGCCCGCGAGGATGAACCAGATGCCGACGCTGCCCTCGGGCAGCGGCAGCACCGGGGCTGCGGCGAGCACCCCGAGACCGAGCGCGGCCGGCAGCAGGCGCCAGACGCGCGGCGGCTTGTGCGTGACGCGACGGCTCACGCCCAGCGGCGAGATGCGCACGCGCCGCAGAGACCACAGGGCGGCGAGCATTGCGGCAAGCGGCACGCCAACGGCGACCGCGGCGCTGACCCGCCAGCTCGGGCTGAGGTCGCTCGTGAAGAACGGGTCGCCGGTGAACGGGATGCGCGCGACGAGCGGCCGCGACAGATAGAAGCCGGCGAAGCCCAGGCCCACCCCGGCGACCGCCGACAGCGCCGCCTCGACGGCGGCGATCTGGTTCACCTGACGTGGCGTGGCCCCGACCAGGCGCAGGGCGGCGAACCGCTCCTCACGGCGAGCGGCGGCCAGGCGCGTCGACGTGGCGACGAACATGAGCACGGGCACGAGCAGGCCGGCCGCGCCCAGCGCCAGCACCGTCCTGAAGAAGCTCGTGTAGGAATGCGGGTAGGGCAGCGTCTCGATGCTGCGCACCTGGTAGGTCCCGGACTCGTGACGCAGCTCGGCGGCCGAACGGCCCACGAAGGCCACCAGAGAATCGGGCGACGCGAGCGCCGCGCGGCCGACGGTGCCGGCACACCGGCCGGGAAGCCGGTCGCCGAGAGCGTCGGCCGGCGTAGTCGCGAGCAGCCGGGCGAGGGCGGGCGACACGAAGACCTCGCCGGCGCGCGGCACCCGCGAGAGCCCCGGCGGCAGCGGGCTGCGCGGACCGGTCGCGGCCACCTCGACGATCGTCAGCGAGCGGCTGCCGTAGGTGTCGTAGGTCGGGCGCCAGAGCAGCGGGTCCGACGTCTTCTCGTTCACGCTCGGGCGCGTGTTGTGGGGGGACGTGTTCACCCAGCCCTCACGCGCGTCGCGCTGCTTCAGGCCGTGGAAGCCGCTCAGGGTAAACAGCAGCAGGGCCACGCCGACGGCGACCCCAAAGGCGGTCAGCGCAAGGCGGACGCCCGACTCGCGCCCGCCCCGCAGCGAGAGCCGCAGACCCAGCGAGATCATGAGGCCGTGGGCTCGGCGCCGTGTGGCCGGCGGTTCGCGCCGCTTGCCGACGGAGCGCCGCCGGCGCTTGCCGGCGGCGCTCCGTCGCTCGGGTCGGACACGCGGCCGTCGCGCACCATCACCTCGCGGTCGGCGTAGGCGGCCACGCGCGGCTCGTGGGTGACCATGACGACGGTCGTGCCGAGCTCGCGGGCACCGTCGACCAGCAGGTCCATGACCTGCTCGCCGGTGAGCGAGTCGAGGGCGCCGGTCGGCTCGTCGGCGAACAGCACACGCGGCTCGGCGACCAGGCCGCGCGCCAGGGCAACGCGCTGCGACTCGCCGCCCGAGAGCTCGCCGGAGCGGCGCCCTTGGAGGCCGTCGAGGCCGAGCGGCTCGAACCAGCGCTGCGCGGCGGCGAACGCCTGCGCGCGCCGCCGCCCGGCGAGCAGCAGCGGCAGGGCGATGTTCTCGAGCGCGCTGAGCTCGGGCACGAGCTGACCGAACTGAAAGACGAAGCCGAACGAGGCGCGGCGCAGCTCGCTGCGCCGCGCCTCGTTCAACGTGTCGAGGCGGCGGCCGTCGAAGGTGACCTGACCCTCGTCGGGCGTGAGGATACCGGCCAGGCAGTGCAGCAGCGTCGACTTGCCCGAGCCGCTCGGCCCCATGACGGCGACGATCTCGCCGGCCCGCACGCCGAAGTCGGCGCCGCGCAGCGCCGGCGTGGGGCCGAAGCACTTCTGCAGGCCGCGGCAGGTCAGCAGGAAGCCGTTGGGGCCGGCGATCGTCTGGTCGCCGCTCGTCGTCGCCCCTCCTCGCCGCTCGTCGGGGCGCCGCCCGTCGGGTCGCCGCCGGCCCCCCGCGGGCGGCCGGTCTGTCCCGGCGTCGGGACGAGGTTCACCGCTGCGGCTCCCCGGCGAGTCGGTCGGTCGGGCCGGTCTGGTCCGGCCGGCCGCCGCGGCCCAGCTCGGTTGTGAGCTGGTCGAGGCGCGCCGCAGTGAGCTCGATCCAGCGCAGGTCGGCTTCGAGGTGGAAGATCGCGTGGTCGGCGAGCAGCCCGTCGAGCAGCGGTCCCTCGCGGCGCACGGCGGTGAGCTCGCGCATGCGCTCGAGGTGAGCGTGGCGTTGCGCGTCCAGGTAGGTGTCGGCGGGGCGCCCGAGCAGGATGGCGAGGATCGTCTTGACGGCGAGGATGGTCTGCAGGTGGGGCTCGGGCGGCTCGGGCCGGGCGAGCCAGGCCGCGAGGGCGACCTCGCCCTCTGGCGTGATCGCGTAGAGCTTGCGCTCGGGCCCTTCGCCGGGTGCGTTACCTTCGGCCAGCACCCTGCCGTCGCGCGCCAGGCGCGAGAGCGTGGCGTAGACCTGCCCGAACGGCAGCGGCTTGTCGCGGCCGAAGTACTCGTCGTACTGGCGCTTGAGGTCGTAGCCGTGGCTCGGTCGCTGATCGAGAAGACCCAGAAGTGCGTAGCTCACGCTCATGGCGGCCACTATACTCTGAGTGTATACTTCGAGTCAATACCGGCCCGGCGAGGGTGTCGGTTCGCAACACAAGTTGACAACTGCTTGGTCTGTCAACTATGGTTGCGCCATGTCGGATCTCGAGAACAGAGAGCCCCAGACGGCGACCGACGGCCTGGCCGCGGTCGTGGCCCTGCGCCGCCTCGCCGACCTGCTCGAGTCGGCCCAGGTCGATCGCGCCCTGCGCGAGGGCTGGAGCTGGACCGAGATCGCCGAGGCCCTCGGCGTCACACGCCAGGCCGTCCACAAGAAGCACGCCAGGCGCGTCGCCGTCGCCGGCCTCGAGCGCCTCGCGCCCCTGACCGACGCGACCGCCGGCGGACCCGACGACGATGCCTGCGAGGAGGAGCTGTGAGCGACCGTCTCGACCTTCGCCGGATCGTGCGCGAGGCCCGGGTCGAGGCCTCGGCCATGGGCAGCGCGCGGATCGAGGCCGAGCACCTGCTGCTCGCCCTGTCGGCGCGACTCGACACCGAAGCCGGCGGCCTGCTCATCGACCAGCGGCTCGGCCACGAGACCCTGCGACGCGCCCTCGACCTGGAGTTTCAGAAGAGCCTCTCGGCCGTGGGCGTCCGGCTCGAGGCCTTCGATCTGCCCGACGTACGCACGACCCTCGTCCGCGAGTCGCGCCTGCTGGGCCGCTCGGCGCAGCTCGCCATCCAGCGCGCCATGAGGGCGAAGGCCGGCCGGGGCCGCGCCCGCCACCAGCTCCGCTCCCTGCACCTGCTCATCGGCATCCTCACGCCCGAGCTCGGCACCGTGCCGCGCGCCCTGGCGACGATCGGCGCCGACCGTGTCGCCCTGCTCGCCACCGCCCGCGCGTGTATCGGGCAGGCGACCTAGCCGAAGCGACGCGGCGAACGGAGCGGCCCCGTGCCGACGCGACCTGGCGAGCGTCCCGACCCCATGCCGACACCGACGACCAGCCTGCCCATCATCACCACCTGGAACCCGTTCCTGCTGTCGATCTTCGGCTGGTCGACCGGGACCGGCTCCCGCCCGTCTCCTTCTCCCGGCCACTCCCCCGTTCCCGGCCGCTCCCCCGTTCCCGGCCGCTCTCCTGTTACTTCGCGCACGCGAGGACGGCCGCGCCCGGCCTGCGGCCCGGCCCTGAAGGAAAGCGCCGAACCGTCCGATACCTCGTGAGTGCCGGCGCGGCGCGCCGGCTCAGGGCGGTCGCACGACAGAGGTCACATGGCGGACACGTTCGGCACAGAGACTGCGCAGAGCGGCGGTATCGACGGCGCGGCTCCCGTCGGCGTGCGCTCCGGCAGGGCGACCTTCGCCGGCGACGCCACGGCGCGACGCTGGCTGAGCGGCTGACGTACGAGACCGGGCGCTACCCGCTCGGCGCCTTCGTCGCGCTCGTGCTCGCCGCGCTCGCGCTCTACGTGATGATCGTCGTTCTCGTGCCGGCCTCGCCCAGCGCCTTCAACCTGTGGAGCGCCGGCGTCGGCAGGCTCGCCGCCGCGGTCGCCGGCCTCGCGGCACTGTTCTGCTGCCGCGCGCTGGATCAGACCGCCGACGGGCCGGAGGCCTTCGCCGAGGGCGCGGTCCGCCGCCTCGTCGTGGCCCTCGTCCTCACGGCAGCGGTGCTGGCGCTGCTGTGCGTCCAGCGCATGCTGCTGGCGCACTACCTCAACGACCCCACCGTCACGCTCGGGGCTGCGATCCGCGCCGTGCTGACCGACCCCACGAAGTGGGCCACGGCTCTGGCCGCCGGCCTGGTGCTTGCGGCGGTCGCGGCGCCGACCGGCACGGCCCGCCGCCTCGCCCGCTCGCTGGTCGCGGTCCGGCAACGTCGCGTCCAGGTGCTCACCGCTGTCGCGCTGATCGTGCCGCTCGCGCTCACCCTGGGGGCCGTCGTCTTCGTGCGGGCCCTGCCGACGGCCTCTACTTCGGGCGTCACGTCGGGCACGCCGCTCGTGGGCATCGGCGAGCCGCTCGGCAGCTCGGCTATCGGGAGTCCGCTGCCATACGCGATCGTGAGCCTCGCGTGTGTCTTCGTCATCGCGCTGCCGCTCGTCTTTGCCTGGTACGGCTACGCGGCCGAACGCCTCGAGCGACGGCTGTCGCCGCTCTACGTCGGTGTCGTGATCGGCGCGGCGACCGCCCTGCCGAGCCTCGCCGTCACCGAGGTCATCTACGGCCACTACGGCATCTCGGCAGCCGGCGGGATCGGTATCGGGCTCGCGCTCATCGGCGATGTCGCCCTGGCCGTGCTCGCCGTCAGGCTGCGCCAGCTCTCGCGGGGCAGCTTGCTGCCCAGCGCGGTGCTGCTCGCGACCGCCTCGGTCGCCTTCTCCGTCTTCGCCTGGTGGCCCCGCGCGGTGAGCGACCGCGGCATCATGGGCGAGAAGGTCTACACCTGGGCGATGGTCGGTGTCGCCGTCGTCGTCCTCTTTCAGGCGAGCATGTGGCGCAGGAGCGCGGCGACGACCGACGGCACGACAGGGCTCGACGGTGCGGCGGGGTCGGACGGTGCGGCGGGACCGCCGCACCGTCCGACCCCGCCGCCGCCCGCCTACGAGGTCGTGGTCAAAGACCTCGGCATGCCGCGGTAGACGCGGCGGTTCCCCTCCCGCGCCCCGCGGGTGTATGAAGGGCGGGACGACGTCACGGAGGGAGGCTCACATGACGACCGAGGCAAGCAGGACCGCCGAACGCATGCTCGACGTGCTGGGGGCCGACGGTCCGCACCCCGACCACGCCGACACGCTCATGCTCTACGGACGGTTCGTGGGCGCCTGGGAGGGCCGGGTCGTCGTGACGCGCCGCGACGGCGGCCGGCGCGAGGAGAGCTGCGAGGTGTTCTTTGGCTGGGTGCTCGAGGGGCGTGCTGTGCAGGACGTCTGGATCGGCCCGGCACGTGGCGACCGGGATGACCCGTCCCGCGACGCCAGGCTCGACACCTACGGCACCACGATCCGCGTCTATGACCCCGAGCACGACGTCTGGCACATCACCTGGATCGAGCCGGGCTCGCAGTCCTGCCGGCACATGACCGGCGGCCCGCGCGGCGACGACATCGTGCAGGAGTACCGCGAGGCCGACGGCACGCTCTGGCAGTGGCTCTTCACCGACATCACGCCCGACGCGTTCCGCTGGGTCGCGCGCGAGTCGAGCGACGACGGCGCCTCGTGGCAGGTGCGCAACGAGTTCTCCTTGCGGCGACGCTCGTGAGCGGCGCGGTCGGCGAGAGCGGCGCGGTCGGCGGGAGCCGCGCGGCTGGCGAGGGCGGCGCGGCTGGCAAGCGGCATCGGCTCGCTGTGGAGCCTGGCCTCCACGATGAGGGTCACTTCACGGCGAGCGACGGCCTGCGGCTGTTCTGGCAATGCTGGCGGCCGCAGGGCGAGCCGGGGCGGTCCGCGGGAGCGTCCGGCGCGGCGGGCGACACCGGCGCGCCGCTGGGCGGCGCGGTTGCGCCGGCAAGCGACGCCCCGCGCGCCGTCGTCGTCCTGGTCCACGGCGTCGGCGAGCACAGCGGCCGGTACCTGAACCTGGTGCGGCCGCTCGTCGCCGACGGCTTTGCGATCTACGCCTACGACCACCGCGGCCACGGCCGCTCGCCGGGGCCGCGCGTGCACATCGAGCGCTGGGCCCAGTACCGCGACGACCTCGCGGCCTTCCTGGCCGAGGTCGCCGCGCGCGAGCCCGGCGTGCCGCTCGTGCTCTACGGTCACAGCATGGGCTCGCTCGTGGTGTTGGACTACCTGGAGGAGCCTGCCGTGGCGACCGGCAAGGCCGCCGGCACGCAGCCCCCGCTCGCCGGCGCCGTCGTGAGCGGCGTCGCGCTCCAGCCGGCCGGCGTCGGCAGGCCGTACCAGGTCGTGATGGCCAAGGCGCTGTCGAAGGTCGCGCCGCGCCTGGTGGTCGACCTCGACATCAAACCGGACGCGCTCACACGCGACCCGGAGGGTTTCATGGCGGCGATCGGCGACCCGCTGCTCACCTCGAAGGCGACGATGCGCTGGGGCGCCGAGAGCATGGCGGCCCTGCGCAGCGTCAGGGCGGGCCTGTCAGGCATCGGGCTGCCGCTGCTCGTGCTGCACGGCGGCGACGACCCCCTGAACCGGCCGGCCGGCGCCCGGGAGCTGCTCGACGCCGTGGGGAGCACCGACACGACGCTGCACGTCTACCCCGGCGTGCGCCACGAGCCCCACAACGACGTGGGGCACGAGCAGGTCGCGACCGACGTGAGCGAGTGGCTCGCGCACGTCGCGGCAGCGCGCGAGCCCGCTCCTACCGAAGCAAGCGCGCCTCGCCGGCCGCGCCCTCGCGCTCACTGAGCGCGCCGGACGGGCAGGTCTTCACGCAGCGCAGACAGCCGCTGCAGGCGTCGGCCGCCACGATGACGGCGTGCCGGTGCAGCCACATGTCGATCTTGCCGATGGCCTGCTCGGGGCAGACCTTGACGCAGCGCCAGCAGGCCTTGCAGCGGGAGCGGTCGAGGAGCACGAAGGCCGTGGCCGCGCGCGAGCGGCGGTGGCGGCTGCGGGCGCTCTTTGTCAACTACATTCTGACGGCGACGCGACCGGCGTATGCGGGAACCACCGTGGGGCGCGCCACGCAGTCGGCACGCCCGACCCACGACACCGACGATCGGACCGATCATGATCGACACAGCCGACATCGACCGCTGGCTCACCCGCTACCAGGAGGCCTGGCGTACCGACGACCCCGGCCGGGTCGCCGCCCTGTTCACCGACAAGGCGCGCTACCACAGCGCGCCGTGGCGCGAGCCGATCGTGGGCGCCCCAGCCGTCAGCGACTGGTGGCGCGCCATGGGCGAGTCGCGCCTGCCCTGGAGCTTCGACTGCCAGGTGATCGCACGCAACGAGGACCTGTACGTGGTGCGGGCCGTGACGCGCTACCCCGAGGGCACCGACGGCGAGCCCGGACCGCTCGAGTTCCACAATCTCTGGCTGGTCACGCTGAGCGGCGACCGCGCCCGCGAGTTCGTCGAGTACTTCATGCAGGTCGAGTGACGCCCTTGACGGACGGACCCCGAGCCGTCTGAATCCGCGGGGTGAGCAGAGATCGGCCCGACAAGCGACGCGAGATCGCTCGCGCGAACCTCGGCCTCGTGCCGGCCGGCACGCCGGCCACACCCGTCGCACGCGGCTACGCCGACTGCCCCTGTCCCAAGCACTGCTCGCTGCACGGTAGCTGCGAGCTCTGTGTCGCCTACCACGCGCGCAAGGGCGCCCTGCCGCGCTGCGAGCGGGCCTCCGGCTGACCTGGGCTCCGACTGACATGGGCCGCGGCTGACGCCACGCGCCACCGCAGGGGACGGTGACAGGCGACGGCGAAGGGGGTAGCCTCGAGCGGCGTCACGTGTCCGGACGACCTCGCAGACGAGGGGCGCCATGACGAAGCGACGGTTCATCCTGTGGACGGCGGCGGCACTCGCGGCCGTTGTGCTGCTCGCGCCGCTGTGGCTCGGTGACCTGGGCCCGCGCCCATGAGGCGCAGCGCCACGTGAGAGAGGCGGCCGGATCGATCGACGAGTACGTCGCCGGCTTCACGCCCGCGACGCAGGAGCTGCTGCGCGAGGTCCGGGCGGTGATCGCCGCGGCGGCGCCCGGCGCGGTCGAGACGATCAGCTACGCGATCCCGACCTTCGACCTGCACGGCCGACACCTCGTGCACTTCGCCGCCTTCAAGAGCCACCTCGGCCTCTACCCCACGGCAGCCGGCGTCGCCGCCTTCGCCGCCGAGCTCGCCGCCTACAAGAGCTCGAAGGGCGCGGTGCAGTTCCCGCTCGACGAGCCGCTGCCGCTCGACCTCATCCGCCGCATCGTCGAGGCGCGCGTGCGCCAGGAGGATGAGCGGCGCGAGGAACGGCGGCGGATGCATCCGCCCCGCCGCCGCGACTAGCGCGGACCGCGAACTTCGCAGACGTCGAGGTCCTCGGCGCTTCCCCGACCGGCCGCCCGGGGCGACGCCCGAGCACAACGGCGGGCGCCGCCAAAAGGGTAGGCTTACCGGGTATGCAAGCGTCCCCCGCAGGCGGGGCGCCGTCGACGAGCCGAGCCCCGGCGCGGGCTCGGGAGACACGAACACCGAGGTCACACATGCCCGGCATGCTTCCGCACGACGTTCTTTCGCTCACCGCCGCGAGCGACCCGCGCGTCTCGCCAGACGGCGCCACGGTCGCCTACGTGGTCACCGCCCTCGACGGTGAGGCCAACGAGTACCGCGACGCGATCTGGCTGGCGCGCCTCGACGGGGCGTCGCCGCCGCGCCGGCTCACCGCCGGCACGCGCCGCGATCGCGACCCGCGCCCGTCGCCCGACGGCAAGCACCTGGCCTTCACTTCGAACCGCGCCGGTGACACGATGCAGCTCTACGTCATGCCCCTCGACGGCGGCGAGCCGCTGCGCCTGACCGACCTGCCCGAGGACGTCAGTCAGGCCGCCTGGTCGCCCGATGGCGCGACGATCGTCTTCGTCTCGCGGGTGCGCGACGCGGCCTACGACGAAGACGACGACAAGGCCCGCCTGCCGCGGCGCCTCACCCGCCTGCAGTACAAGCTCGAGCACGTCGGCTGGATCGCCGACCGGCCGGCCCACCTGTTCACCGTGCCGGCCGACGGCTCGGCGGCGCCGCGCCAGCTCACCTTCGGCGAGGCGCAGGACTCGGGCCCGGCCTGGTCGCCCGACGGCCGCACGATCGCCTTCGTTTCGGCCCGCCACCCCGACTGGGACGTCGAACCGGTCACCGACCTCTACCTCGTCGACGCCCGCGGCGGCGAGCCCCGGCGCCTCACCCTGGGCGGCGGCCAGGTCGAGCTGCCGGCGTGGTCCCCCGCCGGCGACCGGCTCGCCGTGCTGCGCTACCCGGGCGTGTTCGACGACCCGCGCCACACCCAGGTCGGCGTGGTCGACGCCGTGACCGGCGCGATCACCCTGGTCAGCGCCGACCTCGACCGCAACTGCGGCACCTACCCCAACCCGCGCGAGCCGCTGTGGGACGGCGACGGGGTCGTCTTTCTGGTCGAGGACCAGGGCAACGTGCACCTCTACCGCGCGCCGGCCGACGGCGCCACGGCGCCCCAGCTCGTGGTGGGCGGCGAGCGCGAGGTGAGCGGCTACGACGTGGTCGCCGGGCAGCTTGCGTTCAGCGCGACCGAACCGACGATGGCGTCCGAGGTCTGGGTGCTGTCCGGCCCCGCCGACGCTGTCACGCTCACGGCCGCCGCCCATCCCAACGCGCCGGCGCGCCGCGTGCCCTGCCGGCTCACCCACGTCGGCGACGAGCTCGCCGCCCGCGTCGAGCTCGTCGCCCCCGAGCGCTTCACCGCCGTCTCGGCCGACGGCACCGAGGTCGAGGCCTGGATCATGAAGCCCGCCGGCGCCGAGCCGGGCGTGCGCTACCCGACGCTGCTCAACATCCACGGCGGTCCGTTCACGCAGTACGGCAACAAGCTCTTCGACGAGTTCCAGGTCGAGGCCGGCGCCGGCTACGCCGTGCTCTACTGCAACCCGCGCGGCTCGTCGGGCTACTCCGAGGAGTGGGGCCGCGCCATCCGCGGCCCCGGCGAGCTCGGCCCCGGCTGGGGCAGCATCGACTACGAGGACTGCCTGGCGGTCGTCGACGCGGCGGTCGCGCGCTTCGACTTCGTCGACCCCGAGCGCCTCGGCGTGATCGGCGGCTCCTACGGCGGCTACATGACCTCGTGGATCGTGGGTCACAGCGACCGCTTCAAGGCGGCGGTGTCCGAGCGCGCCGTCAACAGCTTCGTGTCGATGTGGGGCTCGAGCGACGCCGGCTGGGACATGGGCGGCTACCTCGGCAGCTTCCTGTATCAGGACGTCGCCACCTGGCTCAGGGTCTCGCCGCTCACCTACGCCGAGAACATCACGACACCGCTGCTGATCCTGCACTCCGAGAACGACCTGCGCTGCCCCGTCGAGCAGGGCGAGCAGCTCTTCGTGACGCTGCGCCTGCTCAAGCGCCCCGTCGAGATGGTGCGCTTTCCGGCCGAGTCGCACGAGCTCACCCGCTCGGGCAACCCGCGCCACCGCGTGCAGCGCTTCGAGGTCGTGCTCGAGTGGTTCGACCGTCACCTCAAAGGCTGAGCGAACCGCCGGCGCGATGACGAGGCGCGGCGCCGGGGCGCGGCGCCGCGGCGCGGAAGAACGTGAGCGGCCGGGCGCCGGCGGCGATCGCGCCAGAAGGGGGGCGGGCCCGCCGCGACGCGCCTTGATCGCGTGGCGGCGGGCCCTTGCAGGCGGTCCCCGGGTCGGAGGGACCTGTGGCAGGGGGGCGTCGGGGGGAACGTCCCTATGAGGTGCCGATGACAGTCTGCCCGGTCATCTTGAGCGGACGATGAGGATCAGGTGAGCATTTCCTGAGAATCGTGGGGCGGGCGCGTGACCCTAGTGTTGCGTGCGGCGCCGGTACAGGCGCCCGGCCAGCGGCACGCAGACCGCGAGCAGGGCGAGCGACCACAGGATGGCCGCCCACACCGGGTGCTGCATGGGCCAGGCCTGCACGGCGGCCGACGGGTTGGGGTTGCCGAACAGCGTGCGCAGCGCGGCCGTGACCGCGCTCACCGGGTTCCAGGTGGCGACCGTGCGCAGCCACACCGGCAGGCCCTGCGTCGGCGCGAAGGCGTTCGACACGAAGGCCAGCGGGAACACGACGATGAAGACGACGCCCTGGGCCGACTCGACGCCGGAGACGGCGAGGCCCAGACAGGCGTTCATCCAGCTCAGCGCGTAGCTGAACAGCAGGCCGATGCCCACGGCGGCGAGCACGCTCACGAAGGCGTGCTCCGGACGCCAGCCGGCGACGAACCCGGTGACCATCACGATGGTGGCGCAGAGCGCCGCGGCCAGCAGGTCGGAGATCGAGCGGCCGACGAGGATCGACGTCGGCGACATGGGCAGGGTGCGCAGGCGGTCGATGACGCCGGTGCTCATGTCCATCGAGAGGCCGATCGCCGTGCCCACGGTCGAGGTCGTCAGGTTCATCGTGAGCAGCCCGGCCATCAGGAATTCCTTGTAGTTGCCGCCGCTGCGCATCACCAGGGCGCTGCCGAACAGGTAGAGGAACAGCAGCGTGAACAGCACCGGCTGGATGGTCACGTCGGAGAGCTGCATGGGCTCGCGCCGGATGTGGATGAGGTTGCGGCGGGTCATGACCCACACGTCGGACAGCCAGGCGCGCACGCGGCCGAAGCCGTGCGGTGCGAGGCCGGCGGGGGTCGCGGCGATGACGCTCATGCCGGGGCTCCTTCCTGGGTAGCGGTGTTCTGCGACGCCGCGACGTCGCCGTCGATCGAGAGTGCGGCGCCGTTGCCGTTCAACGCCGGCGCCGCGCCGGTGAGCGTGGCGAAGACGTCGTCGAGCGAGGGCTTGTGGACGGCGATGTCGTCGACGGCGATGCCGGCCGCGTCGAGGGCGCGCAGCACGGCGGTCGCAAGACCGGCCTCGCTGGGCACCGCCGAGCGCAGGCGGCGGCCGTCGTCGGTGACGATGACCTTGCCCACGGCGAAGGCGCCGACGGCCGCCGCCGCCTGCGGCTGGGGCGTCGTCAGGGTCACCTCGAGGAGCTGCGAACCGGTGGCCGCCTTGAGCTCCGCGGGAGTGCCCTCGGCGATCACGTGACCGTGGTCGATCACGGCGATGCGGTCGGCCAGGGCGTCGGCCTCGTCCAGGTACTGGGTGGTCAGCCACAGCGTCACGCCGTCGGCGACCAGGCCCCGGATGAGGTTCCACATGCGCTGCCGGCTGTTGGGGTCGAGACCGGTGGTCGGCTCGTCCAGGAACAGCACCGGCGGCCGCATGACGAGGCTCGCCGCCAGGTCGAGGCGGCGCCGCATGCCACCCGAGTAGCCGCGCACCACGCGGTCGGCGGCGTCGGCGAGCTCGAAGGTCTCGAGCAGCTCGGCGGCGCGGCGCTTGGCGGCGCTCCGCCCCAGACGGCTGAGCTCGCCGATCATCACCAGGTTCTGGCGACCGCTGAGCGCCTCGTCGAGCGTGGCGTCCTGGCCGGTCACGCCGATCCTGCGGCGCACGGCGGCGGCCTCGTGCACGACATCGTGGCCGGCCACGCGGGCCTGGCCGGCGTCGGGCTGGGTCAGGGTAGTCAGGATACGCACGCCGGTCGTCTTGCCGGCGCCGTTCGGGCCGAGCACGCCCAGAATGGAGCCGGCCGCCACCTCGAGGTCGACCCTATCGAGCGCCTGCGTGTCGCCGTAGCGCTTCGAGAGCCCCCTCGCCTCTATCATCAGATCGTCGCTCATACGCCTCTGCCTTCGATCGTGTGTTGTCGATCCAGCGCCGGCGGGGTACACTGTCGGTGTCACCTACCGGTCGGTAAGTAAATTAACCTACCGGCCGGTAAGTGTCAAGAGAGTTGTCGTCGTGGCCACAGTGGGGCTTTCGACGTAGAGTGGCGACGGCGGCGGCGATCGCGGGCCGGCGTCGAGGGAGCCGCCGCGCTCCGCTCCAGGGCATGGCAGGCGAAGGTGGACGGACAGAGAGAAGGCAGACCGATGGGCGCGAGCGAGCGCGACGCGCAGCCCGCGCGCGAACGGCCCGCGCGCGAACGCCGGCCGCGTGAGCCGCGGGAGCCGCGCGAGCGTCTGCCCCGGGAGCGCCGCCGGCCGCGCGACACGCGCGAGCAGATCCTGGACGTGGCGACCGATCTCTTCATCGAGCTCGGCTACGACAAGACCTCGCTGCGCGAGATCGCCGAACGGGTCGGCGTCACCAAGGCGGCGCTCTACTACCACTTCACGAGCAAGGAAGAGATCTTCCAGACGCTCCTGCAGCCGATCCTCGACCTGCAGAACGAGGTCATGGGCCTGCTACAGCAGAAGCCGTCCCTCGAACAGTGGGCCGACAGCCTGACGACCCTCGTCGACTGGGTGCTGCCACGCCGCCGCATGTTCGAGCTCTTCGAGCACAACCAGAACGCCGTTCGCGATATGGCCGAGAAGCTCATCCGCGAGACCGACTTCGAATCGGTCCACGAGGCCATGCACGTCCGCACGAACGCCGTCCTGACCGACGAGTCGGTGCCGCTGGCCGACCGCGTGCGCATGGCGGGCGCCGTCGGCCTGGCGATGGGCGTCCTCGGCTTCGCCGCCGGCGAGGCCTTCATCAACACGCCGGCCGACGAGCTGCGCCCAGCGATCGTCGACGCCATCCGCGACCTGCTGCGCGTCGGCGGCCGGCGCGGGGGCGCCGCGCGCCGACGCGGGCGGGCTCCCGCCCGCTCGGCGCCGGCGCGCGGCGAGAGCGCCGGCCGCAAGCGCGTCTGACGCGCCGGCCGCGTCGCTAGCGGTCGTCCACTCCCCGCCCCGGCCACTGTTAGCGTGTGGTCTCAGTGGCCATCCTCATCCCGTCTCAGCGGTTATCCGCTCCCTTCTTGCCGGGAACATGCCGGCACGCCGGCACCGGCGCCGGCGTCAAGCGACCCGAGGGAAGGTGACTGATGGACTGGAAGCTCGAGCTCGTGATCCTGCCCGTCTCCGACGTCGACCGCGCCAAGGACTTCTACACCGAGAAGGCCGGCTTTCACGCCGACCACGACCAGCGCGTGAGCGACACGCTGCGCTTCGTGCAGCTCACGCCACCCGGCTCGGCCTGCTCGATCGCCATCGGCCAGGGATTGACCGACGCCCAGCCCGGCTCGGTCAAGGGCCTGCAGATGGTCGTGCCCGACGCCGACGCCGCACGCGCGGAGCTCGCCGCGCGGGGCCTCGAGGTGAGCGAGGTCCAGACGTTCGACTGGGGCCGCTTCGTGTTCTTCAGCGACCCCGACGGCAACCAGTGGTCGGTGCAGGAGCTGACAAGGCGGGCGGCCTGACGGTCCGAGCTTGAAGCGGCGCCGCGATGGTGGCAGTGTTGGGCCGCCCGGAGCCGGCAGGCCCGGCGCGGACGGCGTACGCGCAAGACCCGGAAAGGAACACCAGTGACCATCCTGCTCGACTCGGCATCGCTCACCGACGCGGCGGCGGCTGCCGGCCTCGGCTTCGTCGGTGGCATCACGACCAACCCGGCGCTCATGGCGCGCGAGACCAGTGACCCCCTGCCCCACATCGAGCGCCTGCTCTCGACCTTTCCGAGCGGCCCGCTCTGCTACCAGCCGACCGGCGCGACCGCGTCGGAGATGACCGACGAGGCGCGTGCGGTAGTGGCCATCGCGCCGCAGCGCATCGTCGTCAAGCTGCCGGCCACGCTCGAGGCGCTGAAGGCGGCGACCGTGCTGCGCGCCGAAGGCTGCCACTGCGCCCTGACCGCCGTCTATACGGCCGCCCAGGCCCTGCTGGCCGACGAGGTCGGTTGCCAGTGGATCATCCCCTACGTCGACCGCGCCTCGCGCCTGGCCGTCGGCGGCTACGCCGTGCTCGACGCCCTGGCCGCCGTGCTCAACGCTCTGCACAGCGACACGCGCATCCTGGCGGCCAGCCTGAAGAGCAGCCAGCAGGTCGTCGACTCCATCCTGCACGGCGCCCACGACATAACGGCGCCGCTCGACGTGCTCACCGGCCTCGCGGCCCACCCGCTGACCGAATCGGCCGTGCGCGAGTTTGCCGAGGCCACAGCCAAGGCGGCGACCCGATGAAGGCGCGCCCCGTCGCGGCCGGCGTCTGGCAGGTCGGCCTGCGCGGCGTCAACGTCTTCCTGATCGAGGCCGACGACGGACTCGTGCTGGTCGACGCCGGCATGTCCTGGAGCCCGCCGCGCATCACCGAGGCGATCTACGCGACCGGCCGACGGCCGCAGGACGTGACGGCCATCATCGCCACGCACGCCCACCCCGACCACGTCGGCGGCCTGGCCGAGATGGCGCGACGCACCGACGCCGAGGTATGGATGCACCCGGCCGACGCGGCGCTCGTGCGCCAGGGCATCTACGGGCGTCGGTTCGGGCCCTCCCCCAGCGCCGCCCGCGACGTCGTGCGCCGCGCGATGAATCTCAGGCCCGTGGCCAAGGGCGAGCCGGTGGCGGTCGCCCACGAGGTCGGCGACGGCGACGAGCTGCCCTTCGACGGGCTGCGCGCCGTGCACACGCCAGGTCACACGGCCGGCCACCTCGCGCTGCTGCTGCCGCGCGCCGGCGGCGTGCTGTTCGTCGGCGACGCCGCGGCGAGGGCCCTCCACGTCGGGCTGAGCCCGCTCAACGAGGACATGGTCGCCAGCGGCGCGAGCCTCGCCAAGCTCGCCCGACTCGACTTCGACACCGCACTGTTCGCCCACGGCCGGCCGCTGCGCGGCGGCGCGAGCGCCGCCTTTCGCGAGCTCGTCGAGCGCCCCGCGCCGGGCGCGCCCGTAGCCGGTCCTCGAAGACGCCGCAGTCGACGTCGAAGCCCAGGGCACGCGGCCCGAGCACAGCGTAGGCAGCCGGTTCGCGCCAGGCCGCCGGCGCCGGCAAGGCCACCAGGGCGAGTTCGTCGCCGACCTGAAGGTTGGGGTTGCCGACCGGCGTACCGTCGGCCCGCAGCAGCGTGATCAGGTCGGGCGCCATGACACAGGGCTCGCCGTCGCGAAAGGCCATCAGATTCTCGTTCTTGAACCAGACGCGCCAGGTCTCGTCTGCGCGCGCTCCCGAGCAGGCAAGCGTGGTCTCACCCCAGGTGAAACCCTCGCGCTCCTCCCAGTCACAGGCCTCGACCCGCCCGCGCGCGAGCACGGCGCCGCCGCCGGCCCCAGCCACGGCGGCGATCACGTCGCCAGCGCCGGCGCGAGCCGCGCGGCAGGCCGCGCCCAGACGCTGCGCGCCGCCGATGGCGCCCTCGATCGTGGCGCGCCGCAGCTCGCCCCACGCGAGGCCGTGGTCGGCCACCCACACCACGTTGCGGCTGGCGAGGACGAGTGCCCGGACCAGGGCCTCGGCGCGGTGATCGTCGACCGGCTCGGTCACGATCACCGTGTCGCCGATCTCGTTGACCACAGCCTGCGGCGCGATCGGCAGGCCGTGCACGTTGAACAGGGAGTGCTCGATCTCGGGCACGGCGCGACCCACCGGGTCGGCGTCGACCACCGGCACGCCGAGCTGCGCGGCCGGCACGAAGGCGTCGGCGATGCTCGTGCCGCCGAGCTCGCCGGTGAGCAGCGCGCCGAGCGGCCGACCGAGGTGACGGGCGAGCGCCCGGGCGGCCAGCGTGCCGGGGTGCTCAGACACGAGCTCGTAGCCCGCGTAGGCCTCGGGCGCCCCGACGACGAGGCCGCCGACTCCATACACCGTGGCCACGAGGACGTCGGCGGCGAGCTCGTCGGGCGCCGCCAGCGTCACCGCCAGGCCGCCGACGTAGGCAGCATGCAGCAGCTCGCGGCCTTCGTCGAGCTCGCCGCCGCCGCCGCAGCCGCAGATGCTCGCGCCCAGCAGGATGTCCTCGACATCTGCCCAGCTCAGCGTGCGCATCCGACCCTCCTTTGGTCACAGTCGTTCATGCGCCTCCGTGTCCGCGGCATCACGCCTCCTCCACCGCCTGTTGCCGTCCGCGCCGGCCCAGCACCACGGCGACGACGATCACGACGACGATCGCCGCCGCGCCGGCACCGGCCCACAGGCCGACCGGGCTGCCGCCGCCGCTCGCCGTGGCGATGGGGTGGACGTCGAGGAACGTGTCGATGTTGTACTCGGAGTAGAACACCGGTCCGTTGCCGGCCGGCGAGCGCACCCAGCCGCTCCAGTCCTTGCTGTTGTAGGCCTCGAGCCACTCCGGATAGACGAGCGGGATGTAGGGCGATTCCCGGTAGATGAGCTGCTGCATCTGCCAGACGATCTGCTTGCGGGCCTGGGGGTCGACCGTCACCTCCTGGCGAGCGTAGAGAGCGTCGTAGGCGGGGTCGTCGAAGCCGGTGTCGCCCCAGCCATTGATCTGGCTCTTGGTGAGCACCGACAGGATGAAGTCGGGGTCGGGGTCGCTGTACCAGTACCACAGGAACATGTCGTAGTCGGGCGCGTAGACCCCGGCGCCCGTCGTGTTGAAGATGTGCGACGTCAGCGTGCCCTCGTCCATGATCGTGAGCTTGACCTTCAGGCCGAGCTCCCCGAACCAGCCCACGATGAGCTTGGCGACCTGCTGGTCGGTCACCGACTCGCTGCGGGCGAACAGTCGCAGCACGATCGGCTTGCCGCTCCTGTCGACCCGCACCCCGTTGCGCAGCGGATAGCCGGCCGCCGTCAGCATCTGGCCGGCCTTGGCGAGGTCGAACGTGTACGTCTGGTCGGCCGGCGGCTGCCAGTGCCAGTCGAGCGGCTGCCTGTAATAGCCGGCGCGGATGATGGTGGTCGCCGGCACCGCGTGACCCTCGTAGCCGATCTGCACGATCTTCTGCTTGTCGACCGCGCACTGCAGCGCCTGCCGGAACCGCCAGTCGCGCAGCACGCCGGCGCCGAGCTACGACGCCCCCGTGTAGCAGTTGAAGCCGAGCTCGTCGAAGCCGTTGAGCACGCCGCCGTAGGCCGTCAGGCCGTCACGGCCGTTCGTGCTGGCGACCTGCGCCTGGGGGATGTCCCAGGCGAGCTGCAGCCGGCCAGCCTTGAGGTCGGAGGCCATGGTGTCGGAGTTCGTGTAGTACTGGAAGATGATCTCGTCGATCTTGGGGGCGCCGCGCCAGTAGTGCTTGTTGGCGACCAGGCGGACGTAGTTGCCCTTGACCCACTGGACGGTCTGGAACGGCCCGGTCCCCACGAGTGGCGGGTCGTTCGGGTAGCTGCTGGCGAGGGTCTTGGCCGAGACCTTGGACCAGACGTGAGCCGGCAGGATGTAGACGACCATGCCGAGCATGTTCGCCTTGGGGCTCGTGCAGTCGAACCGCACGGTGTGGTCGTCGAGCGCGACGACGTCCTTGATGAAGCCCGTGTAGGTCGTGAAGTTGCTCGCCTGGTCCTTGATGATCGTCTCGTACGTGAAGACGACGTCGCGCGCCGTGAACGGCGCGCCGTCCTGCCAGGTCACGCCGCGGCGCAGGTGGAAGATCCAGGTCTTGCCGTCGGGCGAGTGCGACCAGCTCGTCGCGAGCTCGGGCTGCGGCTGCAGGTCGCCCGCCCGGAAGCCCACCAGGAAGTCGTAGTTCAGGTGGAAGATCTCGAGGGCCGACGACTCGTAGCCGATGAACGGGTTCAGGTTGTCGGGCTCGGTCGTCCAGCCGACGTGGAGGATCAGGGCGCCCGACGACGCCGACGGGGTCGGGCTCGCGGCGGCCAGGGCGCCCACCACTCCCCACGTGACGCCGGCGGCCAGCACCGCGGCCACAGCGAGCGCCAGTCCGTTCCGCTACCGACGTGACCTCTGCTGCATGTCCACCCCTCCCGCGACGACCCGGCGCCGGCGCCGCATCGCGGCCCCGTGCGCTACACTGGCGACGCTACGGTGCCGTTCTCATCTGTCAAGGACATGAAATGACGAGGGCGAGCAGAGGCCACGCCGCGGCCGGCCGCGGCGCTACCCCGATCCGCGCACCAGCTCGGAGTGGCTGACGAGCTCTCGCCGACCGCGCGGCACATCATCACAGTGGCCCGCCAGCTGCTGATCGACGAGGGTTTCGACGCCGTCACGATCGAGAACGTCGCCCTCAGCCCACACGGCCCCGGCCACGGTGCGCCGCCTGTTCACGAGCAAGCCGGCTGCTGCACGCGGTCTCGGACCGCCTGCAGATCTAGCCCTGAGCCCTCGTCGAGCGCATCTGCCGCTCCCGCCGTACCGAGCGCCTCGACGCCTACGTGCGCGCCTCGTACCTGATCGCCTACCCGCTCTTCGCAGTCAGTCTCGCCGAGCTTGCCGCCCACAGCTTTCTCGACCCCATCTTGCGCAAACCGCCGCCGACTACGACTCGCCCCAGCACGCTCATCACCCCCGCCGTAGCCGGCTCGACGCCTCCCTAGTCCCCGCAACGGCATCCCCTGGACCCACCCCGACGTCGTCAACCGGGAGCTCCTGAGCTTCATCGCCGACGCGCGTTCAGGCCCGCGCCGCCTGAGGCCGGCCCGCCACGTGCCGCACGGCGGCCCCGGACACGCCGGCACGAGCCCGGGAGAGCACCGACAGACGAAGGGCGGGCGGCCCGCGGCCGCCCGCCCTCACTGTGTCAGGACCCCGTCGCCCAGCGCTTCACCAGCGATACCAGCGCGTCGAGGCGCCCCTCGCGAAGAAGCCGACGATCCAGACGATCGCCAGGACGGCCGCGATGATGAACAGCCACTTCACGACGAAGCCGAGGCCGAAGAACACGGCGACGAGAAGGAGAAGAAGAAGCAGAGCCAGCAACGTGGCACCTTCCTTTCGTGTCCGTCTGGTCCTACCGAAGGTGGCAAAGGCCACAAACGTCCTGTTCCCGGATGACCTCGCCGACAGTCCGTCGGGCGGCGGCGCGGGCGGCGGCGGCCCGCTGCCCGCACCCGTCTTGCGGGCGCTACTGCTTGCGGTCGACGGCCCCGGCGACCTGGGCCTTGGTCATGCGCGTCGTCACCTCCGCGCCGACCTGGTGCGCCCTCGCCGTACTCCTGCACGTGCGCGCCGAGACCGCGGCCGCACCCGACGCCCGGCCGGCATCGGTTAACGGTGCAGCCGGCACGGGCAAGGGCCCCAGAAGCTCGAGAACTTCGAGCACCTCAGCGAGAGCCGTGGCGAGAGCCACGGGCGAGTGGCGCGGCTGCATCGCGAGCTGACGACGTTCCCGGCGAGCGGTGCGACGAAAGGAGCGGCATGGCCTTCATCGACAGCACCATCGAGGTAGAAGCCGACGTGCGCGACGTCTACGCGCAGTGGGTCGCCTTCGAGGACTATCCCGACTTCATGATCGCCATCGAGTCGGTGACGCTCGTCCCCGACGACCGGCTGCTGTGGGTGGCCGAGATCGAGGGCGTGACCCACGAGTGGGACACCGACCTCGTAGACCACGTCGACGAGCAGAAGATCGAGTGGCGCGCCGCCGACGGACGCGAGGTCGGCGAGGTGCGCTTCGAGAAGCTCGGCGCGGGGCGCACCAGCGTCACCTACCAGCTCGAGTACGATCCCGAGGCCTGGGCGGGCGACCCCGCGGTCATTTCGGAGTGGATGGAGCGTCGCGTGACCGAGGGCCTCGACGCCTTCAAGGAGATCGTCGAGGGCCGGGCCGCGGCCTGAGCTAGCGCTTGAGCATGCGCACGCCGACCGGGTCGATGCGCACGGAGACGCGCGTGCCGGGCGGCATGGTGAGGGCGCGCAGGCTGGGCTCGTCGGCGACCAGGTCGCCGAGGTCCGACGACAGGGTGACGCGCGTGACCGAGCCGAGGAACGTATGCATGGCGACCTTGCCCTCGAACGTGCCCTCAGGCGGGGCAGCGCCGTCGGCGAGTTCGTGCAGCTCGATCGACTCTGGCCGGATGAGGACCATCACGTGGTCGCCGGCGGCGCAGCCGTTGGGCTCGGTGACCGGTACGGGCCGCTCGCCGGCGCCGACCAGCACCGTGTCGGCGGACTGCAAACGACCCTCGAAGCCGTTCATCAGGCCCACGAAGTTCGCCACGAACTCAGTGCGCGGGCTGCGGTAGATGTCGGCCGGCGCGCCGACCTGCTCGAGGTTGCCCTGCGACATCACGGCGATGCGGTCGGAGATCGACAACGCCTCTTCCTGGTCGTGGGTGACGTAGAGCGTGGTGATGCCGAGGCGCGTCTGCACCCCGCGGATCTGCTGGCGCAGCTCGACGCGCACCTTGGCGTCGAGCGCCGACAGCGGCTCGTCGAGCAGCAGGATGGCGGGCTCGATGGCAAGGGCGCGGGCCAAGGCGACGCGCTGCTGCTGGCCGCCCGACAGCTCGTGCGGGTAGTTGGCGACGCGCTCGGCCAGACCGACCAGGCCAAGCAGCTCCTCGGCTCGCTTGCGACAGTCGGCGCGCGGCTTGTGGCGCATGCGCATGCCGAACTCCACGTTCTGGCGAGCCGTCATGTTGGGGAACAGGCTGTAGGCTTGGAAGACCATGCCCATGTTGCGCTTGGCGGCCGGCACCGCGACGAAATCCTCGCCATCTACCAGCAGCTCGCCGCTGCTCGGCGCCTCGAACCCGGCGACGATCCGCAAAGCGGTGGTCTTGCCGCACCCACTCGGTCCGAGCAGCGATACGAGCTCGCCCGACGCGATCGACATCGACAGCTCCTCGAGCGCCACCGTCGCGCCAAACACCTTGCGGATACCCTGAAGATCAAGTGTGGACATGCTCGCTCCTCACCGGCCGATCGGCGCGCCTTGACCCACGACGCCGGCCCGGCCGCGCCCGCGTGAGAAGAGGAACAGCGCCATCATGGCGCCCCACGTCAGCCCGAAGCTGATGATCGCGAGGGCCGATGCCTGGTACGCCTGTGTGTTGCCGATATAGTAGACATAGACTGCGAACGTGTTGAAGAGCAGCAGGCTCGAGATGGTGTATTCGCCCATCACGATCGCCAGGGTGAGGAACGCGCCGCCGAGCATGGCCGTGCGGATGTTCGGCAGGATCACGAACAAGAGGGTCTTCCAGGCGGGTGCGCCGCAGCTCTGGGCCGCCTCGGTCAGCGTGCGCACGTCGATCGCCCGCATGCCCGCGTCGAGCGAGCGGTAGGTGAAGGGCAGCGCCAGGATCACGTACACGAGCGGCAGGATCAGCCACCAGTTGCTCAGCAGCCAGGGCATGACGGTGAAAGCGCCCGAGAGACCTACCACCAGGGCCACCGGCGGCACCACGAACGGCAGGATCGAGATGACGTCCATGATCGGACGCAGCCGCGGCAGCTTGAGGTGGATCCAGTAGACGGTCGGCACCATGAGCGCGAGGCTGATGATCACCGTCTCGATGGCGATCTTGAGCGACAGCTCGAGGGTCGAACGGAACTGGGGGTCGCTGAACGTCTTGGCGTACCAATGGAGGCCGTGCTTGTGCACGCCGGTATCGATGCTGAACAGCGCCGTCGAGAAGAGCGGCACGAGAAAGTAGAGCGCCGCCGCGACGAGCCAGAACCACGTCCAGAAGGACATGTGGCCGCGCTTGGACCGACGCCTCGGTTTGTGCTCAAGCATCGACGGCGGCGTCATGACGGGCCGCGTGCCCGGCGCTGCCATGCTCATCGCCCTACCTCAGCCACTTGGCCGCTCTCCGTTGCAGCAGGGAGTACAGGAACACCGTGATGCCGACGATCACGATCATGCCGAAGGCGAGCGAGTCGCCCAGACGCGGGTTGCTGATCACGACGTTGCCCGACAGCACCGAGCCGATGAGGATCGGCACCAGCGAGATGCCGCCGCCCGTCAGGGCGTAGGGCGTGGCGTAGGCGCTGAAGGCGTTGCCGAAGAGCAGCACGAGGGCGCCGGCCAGGCTTGGCAGCAGCACGGGCAGGCCCACGTGCCACCAGTACTGCCATTGCGTCGCGCCAAGGTTCTCGGCCGCCTCGCGCCACTCCTTGCGCAGGCCTTCCAGCGACGGTGCGATCATGAGGATCATGAGCGGGAGCTGGAAGTAGACGTACACGAGCGACAGGCCGAGCAGGCTGTAGAGCGTGAACCCGTGGCCGTAGATATCGAGGCCGGCGTGCTTGAGCAACAGGGTCACGACACCGGTCGAGCCGAGGGTGGCGACGAAGGCGAAAGCCAGCGGGATGCCGGCGAAGTTCGAGGCCACGCCCGAGAACGTGGTCAGCACGGGCTGGATCCAGCGCGGGCCGTGCCCGTGGACCGCCGCGTAGGCGACGAAGAGCCCAAAGAGGGTGCCGATGGCGGCACTGGTCAGACTGACCTGGATGCTGGCCACGAAAGCGGCGCGGTACTGACCCGAGAACAGGTCGTGTACCTGGCTCAGCGTGATCGTGCCGCTCGGCGACTGGAAGGTCTTGACGATGAGGACGACGACCGGCACGGCCATGAAGAAGGCCGCGTAAGCGAAGAATGGCAAGACGACGAGCCAAGTGAGGAGCCCGCGCCGGGCCTTGCCGGCCCGGCGCGGGCGCCTCGCGCGCTTGCGCGACGCCGCCGGAGCGTTGGTCTCGAGTGCGTTCAGAGCGTCGTCCTGTTGCTCCGCAATGACCTCGTCGGTCATGCGCTCGTTACCGTCTGCTCGAGCTGGTGCCGCACGTTCTCCTCAGTTACTTGCCGGCGACCTTCGGGCCCCACTGGTCGGTGAGGGTCTTGGTCGCGGCCGTGAGCTGGTCCTGCGTGGCGAACTGGATGCCGGCGTACTCGCTCGCCGGCGGCAGCGTGGCGGCCAGCGCAGCGGGAATCGCGTTGCGCTTGGCCAGGTCGGCGTAGCGCGCCGGGTGCGTGAAGCCGGCCAGGTAGAGCAGCTGGCCTTCGTCGGAGTAGATGTACTCCTGCCAGAGGCGCGCCGCCTGCGGGTCGGGAGCGTTGGCGTTGATCGCCTGGCAGTAGAAGCCGCCGTAGACGCCGCTCTTGGGGATGGACACCGTGTAGGGCGGGTTGCCGGCGAAGCTCTTCTTGTTCGCCAGGTTCAGGTAGTCCCAGATGATGGCGATCGGCGTGGAGCCCTTGGCGATGTTGGCCGGCAGGGCGTCGGCCGGGATGTAGTTGCCGTTCTTCTTGAGCTTGGCGAAGAAGTTGATGCCGGGCTCGATGTCGTCGAGCGAGCCGCCGTTGGCAAGCGAGGCGGCCATGACGGCCGAGAATGCGTCGTTGGCCGAACGCGGGTCACCGTCGATCGCGACCTGTCCCTTGTAGCGCGGGTTCAGCAGGTCGGACCAGTCCTCGGGCGGGTTCTTCTGCACGGTGGTGTTGGTGCCGAAGGAGATCACGCCGTAGTAGTCGCCGTACCAGTAGCCGGCGGGATCCTTCATGCTGTCGGGGATAGTGGCCCAGGTCTGCACGAAGTACGGCGTGTAGAGGCCGCTGGTCTTGCCGGCGGCGGCAAAGGACGGACCGACGTCGACGACGTCGGGCGCGCGCGACTGACCCTTGAGGGTCTGGATCGCCTGGTTCTCCTGGGCCGACGTGCCGTTCGGGTTGGCGTTGTTGACGGTGATGCCGTACTTGGACTGGAACCCGCTCATGATCGCGCCGTAGTTGGCCCAGTCGGGCGGCAGGGCGATCGTGTTGATCTTGCCCTCGGACTTGGCCGCGGCGGCGAGGGCCGACAGGCCGCCGCTCGGCAGCGCCGTCCCTGCGGCCACCGGGCTCGCGGACGCGCCGCCCGAGCTCGACTTGCTGCCGCAGGCGGCGAGCAGCGCCGGCAACGAGCCGATGCTCGCCAGGCCGACGGCGCCGATGCCGGCACGCTGCACGAACTGGCGTCGTGTGATGCCCGACTTCTCGGAGCCTGGATCGTGCCCTTCGCTCATGTCATTCCTCCCTGCGCCAATAACAGACGACTCTGCCGGCTTTGGACCGTCCACGGATACTGACGGGCCTTTGTTGTGCTCGGGTGAGGATCCGGTTGGGTATCCGTGAGGCCCCCCTCGGGTTCTTATCACGTCGTCAGACGACTCGCAAGGTTACGCGACGCTCGGCAGAGCGCGGCAGGCCGTTCTCGAACGGCCTCACACGCGCCGCTTGACGGCGGCGTCGGACAGCACATCGGCCGCCTCGTTCAGGCGCAGGCCGACCACGTCGAGCCGGCGCAGCAGCTCCCGCACCTTGATCACGTCCATGGTGAGCTCGCCGTGGAACAGGCGGCCGAGCTCGACGTCGTAGAGCCGCCGGATCTCGTTGGCCGACTTCTTGCAGACGAGGGCGGTGCGGCTGATCTCCTTCGGGTCCTTGCCGATCGTGCCCACGGCGGCGCGCAGGTCGGTCACGCCGCTCGCGGTGGCGTCGAGCAGGCCGAGGTAGATGTCGGTGCCGGTGATGCCGTACAGGTCCCACTCGCGCACGAAGTCGCGCAGGTTGTCGAGCACGTCGTCGATCGAGCGCGACAGGCGGAAGAGGTCCTCGCGGTCGATCGCCGCGTCGGTCACGCCGGCGAGCTTCACGACGAGCTCGTTGCGCAGCTCGTCGCCGCGCTGTTCGATGTCGGCCATGCGGTCGTGGGCCGCGGCCGGGTCGGTCTTGCCCTCGGCGACGCTGCGGGCCAGACGACAGGCGGTGATCGTCTCGGCGAGCTGGCGATCGAGGATCGTGGTGAGCGGCGTGCCGCCGCTCCGTCCCAGGTTGAGGACCGCCCTGCGAAACCTCGTGGTCTTCACACCGACATCCTTTGGGGCCGCCACCTCAGATGAAGCGCGCCGGCGGTCGCGGCGATCGCCGCGACCGCCGGCGCGTGTCCCCCGACACTCCTGGCGCCTATCGTAATCGCTCGCCCGGGCCGCCGCCAGCCCGTCGCAGCGCGGCGCCCGGGTCGGGCACGGCGGGTCTGGCGAGCGCGGCGCCCGGCCCGGCGGCGGCGGCCGGGGTGGCTGCGACAGCCGGGGCGGGCGCGGCCCGAGGCGGCGCGCCCTTGAGGCCGACGATCGCCACGCCGGTCACGGTCACCAGGCCGCCGACCAGCTCGAACGCGGTCGGCCGCTCGCCGAGCCACAGGAAGGCGATCAGCACGGCGACCGGCGGGATCAGACACAGCGCCTGCACCACGCGCGCCGCCGGAGCCCGCGACAGCGCATAGATCCAGGACAGGTAGGACACGACGCCGGGCACGATCGCCAGGAACACGACGGCGGCCGTCGCCGACCAGGGCGCGGCGGCGACCTGGGCCGGCAGCCGCCAGGCGAAGGGCAGCACGAAGAGGGTGCCCGTCCAGATGCACCAGGTCGCCACCTCGAAGGCGGTGTAGCGGCCGAACAGCGGCTTCTGCCCGACGAAGTAGATGCTGCTCGAGACGGCGGTGCCGAGCGGCCAGAGCACCTCGAGGTCGAGGTGCAGCCCGCCGCCGGCCGAGAGCGAGATCAGGGCCACGCCGGCGAAGCCGATCAGGACCCCGACCCAGCCCAGGCGGGCGAGGCGCTCGCCCAGGAACATGGTCGCCAGGCCGGCGGTGATGACCGTCTGGCTCGCGACCACCATGCTCGTGACGCTCGCCGTCACGTGCTGCTCGCCGATCGCCATGGTGATCTGATACACGCCGATGCCGCAGAAGCCGAGAGCGAGCAGCGCCGGCAGGTCGCGCCGGCGGGGCAGCCCCACGTGCAGCGGCCGGGCCAGGGCGAGCAGCAGCAGCGACGCCAGGATGAAGCGAAAGACGACGAGCTCGTAGGGGTCGTAGCCGCGCAGCGCGGCCCGCACGCCGGCGAACACCGCGGCCGACGAGACGATCGTGAGGGCGAGGGCGACGAACGTCAGGGTCCTGCTGTCACGACCGGCCATGATCGCTTTCTATCGTGCCGGAGCACTCCGGGCAAACCGGCGGCCGCTCGGCTCGTGCCGGAGCGCCGCCGGCACGGCGCGCGCGCGGCGAGTCGTGCCGGACGCCGGGGCTGCGGCAGGCCTCGGAGCCGGGGCGGCGACGTATACTCAGGCGATGGGTCGGGCAGAGGGCAGGCGGAAGGCTGGCGTGGTAGGCCGCAGTCTCGCCGCCGCGGGCCGCGGCGGCGCCGCGTTCCCGCCCCAGTTCTGGCTGCTCACCTGCGGTATCCTCGTCTACGTCGTCGGCGTCGACATGTGTTTCCCGTTCGAGACGTTCTACCTGAACAACGGGCTGCACCTGTCGATGACGGTCGTCGGCGTGGTGCTCGGCCTCGCCGGCCTCGCCGGCCTGCCCCTACAGATCGTCGGCGGCGCGCTCGCCGACCGCCTCGGCCGGCGCGCCGTGCTCCTCATATCCGTGTGCGGCAGCGCCGTCCTGTACCTGGGCCTCGCCCTCTCGCACACCCTCCTCCAGGTGGTCATCGTCGTCGTCTTCGAGGCCTGCTTCGGCTGGGCGATGTTCCTGACCGGCAGCAACGCCATGGTCGCCGACCTCGTCGGCGAGCGGCGCCGCGCCGAGGCCTTCAGCATCATCCGCACTGCCATCAACGCCTCGATGGCCCTGGGGCCGCTGATCGCCCTCGTGTTCCTGGGACGGCACGCCGACTACCGGCTGTTGTTCGCGATCGGCGGCGGGATCTGCCTCGGCTTCCTCCTCGTCGTCGCCCTGCTCGGCGAGACGAAGCCGGCGGCGGCGGCGGCGCGCAGCGGCGCCGGCGGCGGCGGCTGGACACGCGTCGTGCGCGACGGGCGCTTCCTGGCCTTTTGCGCGGTCACCGTGCTGCCCTTCTACGGCTTCGGCCAGATCGTCTCGATATTCCCGATCGCCATGGAGCGGGCCCACGGCATCTCGGCCGGTCAGTGGGGCCGGCTGGTCATCGTCTACGCGCTCGGCCTCAGCCTGCTGCAGTTTCCGGTGGTGCGTCTCACCCGCACCTGGCACCCGCTCCCGCTGCTCGCCGCGGCGAGCGCCCTGATGGGCGTCGGCCTGGGGCTGGCGCCGGTGCTCCCCTGGGGCTGGGAGAGCGTGCTGCTCGTGCTCCTCTTGAGCCTCGGCGTCGTCGTGTTCGTGCCGGTCTGCTCCACCGTCGTGGCCACCTTCGCGCCGGTCGAGCTGCGCGGCCGCTACATGGGGGCCTGGACCATCGTCTACCTCGGCGGCTACGCGCTGGGGCCCTTGTGCGGCGGCCGCGCGATCGACGCGCTCGGCGCGCACGTGGCCTTTCTCGTGACGGGCGGCGCCAGTCTCGCCGGCGCCGCGTGCTTTCTGCTGCTGGCGACGCGCCCCGGCTACAGCGACCTGCGCCGGACGACGGGTCCGGACGTCTCGCCCGGACCCGCGTTCGAGACGTCGCTCAAGCCCCCCGTCGCCGGATCCTAGCTGAGAGCCGCAGCAGCCGCCCGATCCTGACGCGGGCGCGCCAGTAGAGGTCGCGGCGGCGCCGCCAGGCGAGCCCGACCGCGTCGCGTACGGAGAGTGCGCGCACCAGCGGCGAGCGGTACACCGACAGTCGCCAGGCCGGCTCGGGCCGCGCGCCGAGCAGCACCTTGACCTGTGGCGAGCCGGTGAAGGCGTTGAGGCGCCGCAAGCCGCGCCCGACCATGTCGCAGACGACCCAGTAGCTGGACAGAAAGCCGAGCCGCTGGCGCTCGTAGGCGGGGTCGAAGGCGCCCTCGAAGGCCACCGCTCCCCAGCCGGTGACGGCGACCAGGTGGATCGCCGCCGGCCGGCCGGCGATCGTCGTGACGTGCGCCTCGCAGCAGCGCGCGGCGAGACGTCGGTACTGGTCGAGGCGGCCGCGCTCGGTCTCCCAGTAGGTCGTGCGGCCGGCGCGCCTGAAGCGTTCGATCTTCCAGGCGACGACCTGCTCGACGAGCTCTGCCGCGCGTCCGCCGACCGCGACGACCTGTGTGGAGACGTCGGGGCAGTCGCGCCGCAAGTGGTTGGTGTAGCCACGGATCGTGCGCCGCGTGCTGCGCCCGAGCGAGGCATGGTAGGCCGCGACCGTGTGGGGCAGGTCGATGACGTAGTGGTCGGCCTTGAGCAGGCGCCGGTGCGCGAGGCCGAGCTCGTGCGGCGGGAACATCACTTCGACCTTGACGCGCCCGACCAGCGGAAACGCGCGAAAGAGCGCGCGGCACAGGCGCGCGGCGTCGGGCGACGCGATCGCGAAGACCTTGTTCAGTACCTCGATCGTGCCGCCATCGCAAGGCCGGAACAGCACGACGTGACGCGGGCCGTCGAGCACGCACGCCCCCGTGGGCAGGACGAGGTCCGACGCGAGGAACCAGTCCATGCTCGAAAAGACGGTGCCGTACAGCTCGGGCAGCTCGTCGACGAGGCCATCCGGCACGCGGTAGGGAAAGATGGTCGCGCCCAGGTCCGGGTAGCGCAGGACGCGCTCGGTCCCGACCCGCCGCTCGGGCGGCACCGCGATCTCCCGGACCTCACTCGCGACCGTCACCGACCCACGCTCCCCCCGGACGACCCCCTCGTCTTGCTCAGGCTACACAGCGGCCCGCCGGCCAACAAGCGTCAGGGCCTAGGGCCGCTCGACGTCAGGGTGTGCCGGCACGAGCCTGAAGCTTTGCGGCCCGCGGCGCACAAATCCCCTTGAGGGCGAGGCTGAAGCTGCCGACAACTTCTCTGCTATGGCGATAAGCAAAGCCGACCAGGCGGGCGGTCGCGCGGGCGGGCAGGGCGCGGCCAAGTCCCGCCACAAACGCCTGCCCCCCCTCAGCGCGTTCTTCGGGATCATCGGAGGCGGCGTCGCCGCCGCGGCCGCCGCCGGCGCGTTCGGCGACTACGAGCCGCTCGTGATGCTGGCGATCGGCGTGGTGACCTTCGTCGCCCTCGTCGGCGCGACGATCGTCTACCGGCCCTCGCGCATCTGGCCGTGGGCGTCGGTCGCGGTGGCGCTCGCGCTGTTCTTTGCGGGCGGCATCGCGCGCGCCCAGCTCCACACCATGGGCAACCTCACGGCTTCGCGCTCGCTGGTACCCGACCTCATCGTGATCCCCGGTTACGTGCTCTTCGGTCTGGGGCTGCTCGGCTTCACACTGGGCGGCCACCGCCGCTCCCTGCTATCGGGCATCGTCCTCGACGGCCTCATCGCCGCGCTCGCCCTGGCCGCCATCGGTTGGGTCTTCCTCATCCAGGGGCTGCTGCAGCGCCACGGCGTGCCGCTGCCGGTCACGGCCGTGCTCGTCATCTATCCGTCGCTATCGATCTTCATGGTCGTCATCACCATGCGTATCGTCTTCGACCCGTCGCGCGAGGCCGCGCCGACCTTCTGGTGCCTGCTGTTCGGCATGTCGTGCATGTTCGCGGGCGACGTCGTCTACATGTTCGCGGAATTGAACCTGCTGCACGTGCCGGAGCGTATCATCGACCTGCCCTACGCCCTCGCGTACCTGGGCGCCGGCACCGGCGCCCTGCACGTCTCGATGCGCAAGCTCACCGATTACGACGAGCAGCGGCGCCGGCCGCCGTCCCGCCTGCGCATCGCCGTAGTCGCCGTGGCTCTGCTGATCCCCGCCTTGCTGACCATCCCCGACCACGCGACCACCGCGGGCGACCGCGCCGTGCTCTGTGCCCTGATGGTCGCCATGACCGCGACCGCGGTGCTGCGCATCGTGCAGGCCCTGCGCACCGCCGAGAGCTCAGAGGCCCGGCTGGTCTTCCAGGCCAACCACGACAGCCTCACCGGCCTGCCCAACCGTCGCATGATGGAGCAGCACCTGTCGCGCCTGCTCGACCAGTCCGCGATCGACGACACCCACGTGGCCGTCCTCTACCTCGACCTCGACCGCTTCAAGCTGATCAACGACACCCTCGGCCACAGCCACGGCGACGAGCTGCTCGTCGAGGTCGCCGAACGGCTGCGCGCCAACGTGCGTCCCACCGACCTCGTCACGCGCATCGGCGGCGACGAGTTCATGATCATCCTCGGCGACGTGGTCAGCGTCTCGCGGGCCCTCGAGCTTGCCAATCGCCTGCGCTCCTGCCTGCGCGTGCCGTTCCTCGTGCACGGCAAGACCTTTTACGTCTCGGCCAGCATCGGCCTCGCCTTCGCCTCGGGCGACGACCCGACGGCCACCGCCGAGGTGCTGGTACGCGACGCCGACACGGCCATGTACCAGGCCAAGGACGCGGGCCGCGACTCGGTCGCCGTCTTCGACGAGTCCATGCGCGACCGCATGGCCGAGCGTGTCGAGCTCGAACGCGACCTGCACTTCGCCCTGCAGCTCCAGCAACTCCACCTCGTGTACCAGCCGATCGTGCGCCTGCCTCGGGGCCGGGTCGTGGGCATGGAGGCGCTGGTGCGCTGGTCCCACCCGACGCAGGGCGTCATCCCGCCCGCGAAGTTCATCCCGCTCGCCGAGGAGGGTGGCCTGATCAGCGCGATCGGCGACTGGGTGCTCGAGGAGGCCGTGGGCCAGTTCGCCGCCTGGCGGCGCCACATGCCCGAGATGGCCGACCTCTACATGTCCGTCAACCTCTCGGGCGCCCAGCTCCACGACGACGACATCGTCAGGCGCGTGGCCGAGGTGCTGCAGATCCACCGGCTCGACGGCGAGTCGCTGTGTCTCGAGCTCACTGAGTCGGTCGTCATGGAAGACCCGGCCGCCGCGGCCACGATCCTCACCGGCCTGCGGGAGCTCGGCGTGCGCATCGCGATCGACGACTTCGGCTCGGAGTACTCGTCGCTCGCCTACCTCAAGCGGTTCCCTACCACGATCCTCAAGATCGACAAGGCGTTCATCGACAGTCTGTCGAAGGCCGACGCCGCCGACGCCACCCTCATCGCCACGATCGTCGCCATGGCGCAGGCGCTCGGGATCGGCACCATCGCCGAGGGGGTCGAGACACCGGTCCAGGCCACGCGCCTGGGCGAGCTCGGCTGCGACGTCGTGCAGGGGTACCTGTTCTCGCGCCCGGTCGGTGCCGACCGGCTGCCCGAGGTCGTCGCCTCGCTCGGCGCCCAGCGGCTGCAGGTCGTGACGTCCTAAGTCCTGGCGCGCGCGCCTACGCGCCGGCGCCCGCCAGACCCCACGCCGCCAGACGTTCGGTGCTGTCGAGGTCGACCCTGCGCAAGGCCGTTTCGAGACCGACACCGTGCACAAGGACGTCGTAGAGGTCGGGATCGGTCTCGGCCAGATGGTGCCGGGCGTTCGCCACGTTGCACCAGGTCGGGATGCTTGCCGGCGACCCCAGGTACGCCCGCGGTCCCACTCCCTCGTAGCCAACGAAGACCATGCGCAGCTTCCAGCGCACGATACGAAACACGGGCATGTCGAGGATGGCGACGAACCACTCGACGTCGCAGCGCCGGGCGGCGAGGCCGAGTGTCTGGAACAGGCCCATGCTCACGAGGCCCTGGGCCGCGCTGCCGCGGTACTCCGGCGCCACCGCGAGCGTCGCCACGTCCCAGACCCGCCTCGGATCGAGCGACAGGCCACTGCGCTCGCAGAGCTCCTCGGCGCTGACCCCCCAGACTGGTTCGATGTCGTTCAGGCTCTTGAAACCGGCGGGCGAGGGCAGCAGCACCCGCATGGCGCCGGCCGGCACCGCTCGCAGGTGGTCGACCACGCAGATGAAGAAGCTGCTCGCGTCGTAGGGGTCATACTCGGCGCTGAGCAGCTCGCTGCTGTCGCCGAAGGTCTCGAGAAAGACCCGCGCCTCGAGGGCTCGCGCGATCGCGGCGCCGGGCTCGTCGGACCCGAACAGGTACGCGCCGAACGGCTCGACGACGGCGTCGGGCACGACCGCTCGCGTGAGCCGCCGGAGGTCGTCGCCGGCAGCCGTATCGAGCGCCGGTCCGGAGGTGCGATGGGCTTCGTTGGTCACGGCCCGATGCTAGCACCAGGCCCCTCCCGAGGCCAGGACTTCGAGCGCCGCAGCGCTCTACCGTCCGACCCTCAGGCCGCCCGGTGCTCGCGGACGGCGTCGATGAGCTCGTCAACCGTCGTGATGCGCGCGTCGTAGGTGTCGCGCAGGTAGTCGAGTGCGACCTGCTCGTCGACGCCCTCGAAGCCGCAGACGGCGTCGCGGGGCACGGCGATGCGGTAGCCGCGGATGAGCGCGCCGTAGGCGGAGTGGCGCACGCAGATGTGCGTGTGCTGGCCGGTGAGCACCACCTCGTCGACGCCGAGCGCGCGCAGGCGCTCGTCAAGACCGGTGCCGTCGAATGCGCCGTAGACGCGTTTCTCCGACACGAGCTCGCGCTCGCCGGGACGGGGCTCGAGCGCGCCGATCACCCTGGCGCCGGGGCTGCCGGCCATGGCGTGCTCGCCCCACACGGCAAGCTCGGGATCTCCCGGCTCGTGGGCGTCGTTGGAGAAGACCACGACCCAGCCCTCGCTGCGGGCGTGGTCGAGCAGGCGCCGCAGCGCGGGCACGATCGCCTGGGCGCGCGGGTTGGCCAGGGCGCCGTCGACGAAGTCGTCGAGCATGTCGATGATGATCAAGGCTCTCATGTGCCACCTCCCCCGTCCCCGGGCGACGCCGGGGCGGGCGGCCGATCTGCGGAAACGTCCGTCGTACGTGCTTGCGTTATTGCCGCAACGTCGAGGAATGTGGCGTGGACCTCGCCGGGCGAGGGTGGATCGTCAATCGATCAGGACCAGGGCGAAGAGGTGGTACGGGTCGGACGCGCCGCGCACCACGTCGATGCGCCAGCCGCCGCTTGCCGCCGTGGCGAACACGTCGATGCCGCAGCCGGCCGGGCCGGGCCGCACCAGGCCGCGCACCTCGCACTCGTCGGGCCGGCCGCAGGGCTCGTCGCGGTCGCAGGGCCGGCCGCCGGCCAGGGCGAGAGCCCGGTACGACCCAGCGAGGAACAGCTCGCGCTCGAGGTCGAGCGCGATGCCGGCCAGGCGCCGGCTGTGAGCGAGCCAGCCGCCGGCATCGCGCGGCGCGACGTCGAGCCGCAGCAGCAGCACCCGGTCGTACTCGTCGAGCAGGCGCCGCGTCCGTTCGGGCTCGGGCGAGAACGGCGGACAGGTGAGGCAGCGGCCGACCGAGCAGCCGCCGTAGCGACACTTCAGGCTCACCCACTCGGCGGTGACGACCGCGCCGCCGGACAGCTCGAGCGCGTCGCTTGCGCCGAGCTCGAGCGCGCGCCGCCGCGCGTCGAGCGCCGCGCGCCCGTCGCCTGCCGGTACCGATGGTGCGGTCATCCGTCTGCCTCTGTGCCCTCGTCCGATCCTGACCGCACAACCTATAGCACACCCTCGCGGCCGCGCCCACCCGCAGCGTCCCGCTGCCGTGACGCCCGGCTGGCCGACGCGAGCCGGGCGCCGCACGAGATCCGGGCGGGCGTGCCAACGGGCATCGTGCAGTCGCCGATCGGGCAACCGATTGGCGTGCCTTCACCACGCGACACGGCAAGGTCCAGACTCGCCTCCGGCGCAGAGGCGGTCCCCGCCGTCTGATGGAAGGCGCGGAGCATGTGAGCCGGCTGGGGCGCCTCGGGCGGTTCTGCGCCCGGCGCCACCTGCTCGTCGTCGTCGTCGCGATCGGCGCGCTCGGCATCGCCACCAACGTGCCGTTCGAGTCGTACGTGCCGATGATCGTGCTCGCGATCGTCTTCGGGCTCTCCGTGGCCTCCGAGGTCTTCCCGCTCAAGACGAGGCTTGCGTGGCCGTCATCGTGAGTGGCTCGGCACTGACGCTCGCCGACGTCGTGGCGGTGGCGCGCCGGCACGAGCCGGTCGTGGTCGCACCCGCGGCGCTCGATCGCATGGCGCGCGCCCGCGCCCTGGCCGACACCACCCGCGAGCGCGGCGTGCGCACCTACGGCCTGACGACGGGGCTCGGCGTGCAGAAGCGCGCGACCCTCGACCCGGGCGATGGCGGCTTCGGCTGGCGCCAGGTCGCCGAGAGCCGCGCCGGGCAGGGCCCGACGGCGGCACCCGAGGCCGTCCGCGCGACCATGCTCGTGCTCGCCGGACAACTGGCGCGCGGCGCCACGTGCCTGCGGCCGCTCTTCGCCGAGCGCCTCGCCCAGGCCCTGAACGACGACCTGCGGCCCGCCGTCCGCTCGCTCGGATCGCTCGGCGCGTCCGACCTCGCCGCCATGGCCGACCTCGCCGACGCCGTCTTTGCCGGCGTCGACCTGGCTCCCGGCGAGGGCCTCGCGCTGATCAACTCGGGCGCCTACGGCACGGGTCTGGCGGCGCTCGCCCTGGCCGACGCCGCCCGTCTGGTCGACGCCGCCGACACGGCCGGCGCCCTGGCGTTCGAAGGCTTTGCCGCCAACCCGAGCGTGCTGCACCCCGCCGTCGAGCGCGCCCGGCCCGACCCCGTGCTGGCGCGCACGCTCGCCCGCCTGCGCGTGCTGCTCGACGGCAGCTACCTCTGGCAGGAGGGCACGGCCCGCAACCTCCAGGACCCGCTCACCTACCGCAGCATGCCACCCGTGCAGGCGGCCGCGCGGACGGCGCTCGAGCACGCACAGACGCTCCTGCAGGTGGAGCTGAACGCGGCCCAGGGCAACCCGCTGGTGGCGCTCGACGAGGGCTTGATCCTCTCTACGTCGGTCTACGAGGTCGTCGCCCTGTCGGCCGCGCTCGATTACGTACGGATCGCCCTCGCCTCGATGCTCGTCGCGGCGTCGGAGCGCGCGGTGAAGCTGCTCGACACGCCGTGGTCGGGGTTGCCCACCGGCCTGCTCGCCGAGGGCGACCCCGACCTCGGCCTCAGCATCCTGGCCATCACGGCGCAGTCGCTCGCCGCCGAAGCCTGCCTGCTGGCCCAGCCCGTCTCGCTCACGGTGACGAGCTCCGCCGGCGCCGAGGGCGTCGAGGATCGCGCCACCCACCTGCCGCTCTCGGCGCGGCGGCTCACCGAGGTGGTCGACCGCGGCGAGGGCATCGTCGCCGTCGAGCTCATGGTCTCGGCCCAGGCCATCGACCTGCGCGGCACGCCGGCGCTCGGCGCCGGCACGCGCACGGCCTACGAACGGGTGCGGCTGGTCGTGCCCTTCATGCGGGCGGGCGCCGCCCCGCCGGTCGATGCCGATCCCGTGCGCGCCCTCGTCCACGAGGGCCTGATCGGCTGAAAGGCGAGAACAGCAAGGGGGCGGTGCGGCCCCGCCGGGCTCCCGGCTTCGGCCCCGGGAACCCACCTCCGCACCACCCCCTTCGAAGACGGTGGCCCGAAGCTCTCCTCTTCGGG
>CAVYCN010000012.1:0-173088 GCA_963767005.1 uncultured Actinomycetes bacterium | reverse complement strand
CGTATCCGTTGCACGACGGTGCGCCAGCCGGCGCCGCCGTAGAACGAGCCGGCGAACGCGTCGCATTCGGCCCTCGGCACACGCCCCGGGAAGAGGGCGCAGAGCGCGTTGGCGGCCGGGGTGCCGTCCTTGAGCGCGAAGCCACCGCCCGGCGTGGCGACGAGCACTGCGCCATACGGCGAGGCCGTCGGCAACAGTCGACCCAGGGCTGCCGTCTTGGAGAATGGCGCGTGGACAACATGGGGCTGGTTCCGCGGACCACCGGCGGTGGCGGACGCACGCCACAGCGCCCGGAGGGTCTGGTAGGAACGGGCGTGCGGGAGTGACTGCGCGGTCCCGCCGTGGTTCGAACAGGCGGCGAGGCTGAGGGTGGCCAAAGCCGCAGCCACCGCTGCCACCCGTGTCCAGCTTCACTTCACTTCACCTCGTGTTGGTCTAGCGTCGCTGCACTTGAGCTGCGCCGCGCCGGTTGCGTTGCGAACTCAAGCATACCTGCGGGCGGCGTCTGCTCTAACTGCTTGTTGGGCCAGTGCACCGTGACCTTGTGCCTGGGAAACGTCGATCCAGTAGCGGCGCACCAGACAGCCAAAGAACTCCGAGTGGAACTCGCGCTCGAACACACCGCTGCAGGCTTCAATGGTGCGCCAGGATGCGGGGTTACCCGTGTTCGCGCACAGCAGCACCCGCATCAGCCCGAGCCGTCGCGCCTCGGCCAGTCCCGCGCGCAGGCTTGCTACACCGTAGCCACGCCCGCGCTTGCTCGGCGGCACGTCGTAGCCGATGTGACCCGCCTCCCCGGCTAGAAACGGCGTGTCGATGTTGTGCCTGACTCGAACCACGCCGCAGATCTCGCCGGCGTCGTCGAACAGCCAGCGGTTGGAGCTGGGAACCCAGCCCTGCGGCAGGTTGATACCACGCTCCATGTCGTGCAGGCCCTGCACATAGGCATTGAAGTCGGCGCGCCCGGCCAGGTAGAACTCGCCGTTTCTCGGGTCGTGAGCGTCGCAGTCGTCCAGCACCCCAAGGAAGGCGTCTCGGTGACACGTCTCCAGCTTCGAGATTCCGATGGTCACGCTGTGCCCCTGGTCCAACGGTGGCCGCATCGGCTTAACGGGATTGCATTTGACCTGCGAGCGAAACGCCCGCTCTTGGCGCAACCCTACTGCGAGCCTGCTCGAAATGCCTGTTGGGTCTCAGACTGCAGGGCCGCACGAAGCTGCTCCAGAGGTCGGGCAGGCCGTCGCCGCGAGTACGTTACCGCGTCCTGCAGCTCGTAGAACCACACCGGCAAGCGGCGGCCCTCGGCCGGTTCGTCGGCATACCGGGGATGTATGTGGGCATGAAGCTCGGGCTCGGAGTTGCCCAGGATCTCGTAGTTCACCCGTTCGGCTCCGGTCACCGAGAGGATCACGTCGCCAATCCGCGCCATGTCCGAAAGGAACTCGGCGCGAGCTGGCTCGGAGAGATCGTTGAGGCTGGAGACCACGGGATCGGGGAGCAACAGGCAGTAGCCGGGCAGACGCTGGTCGTCACCCAGGACCGCTCAGCCGAGCGAAGACGCGCGATGACGCGGTCGTTGGTGCCGACGCGGGCCTGTGCCACCCGATCTGTAATCAATGCCATGCCGAGTCTTCTGTAGGCCTAACGGTCTTGCATTTGAGCTGCGAGCGAGGCGGTCGCTCTTGGCAGAGACATTCGGCGAGTCTGCTCGAAATGCTTGTTAGGCCTCTCCCGCAAAGCCCCGAAGAAGCTCCTCGCACTCCCGCCTGAGCACAGGCACGTCGTTGGCGGCGATCAACCACACGATACGATCGTCGACGAGCTGGTAGGCATGCGTGAGCTGGTTGCGAAAGTCGACGATGCGTCGGCCGTGGCTGATCTTGTCGAACAGATCGGCGTCGAGGTGAGCAAGCGCGGCGGCTGCCTTACCGACGATGATGAACTCGCGCTCGACGGCTGAGCGCACGGCCCGTGTGGCAAGGTAGGCATCGAAGGTAAGGTCGGCAAGGTCTGACTCGATCGCCGCACAGGCGTCGATGATGTCCTGCAGGTAGGCGCCTACCTCACGCTGCATAGAGCGGTTGCCTGGTGTTCTCGATCTCGCGGGCGATGTAGCGGTTCTTGACGGCGTCGGCCATGACGAGGTCGACATCCGTGCCCAGCAGGGCCCGCAAGTCGTCGAGCAGGCCGAAGTAGGCGTCGACGAGCGCGTAGCCCTCGTGCGGTGCGAACTCGACCAAGAAGTCGATGTCGCTCTCACCGGGGCGGAAGTCGTCGCGCAGAGCCGAACCGAAGACGTCGAGGCGCGCCACGCCGTGGCGGGCACACAACTCGGCGATGGCCTGCTGCTTGTCGTGGAGCACGTCGACCATGAAGAGGACCTCCGTCGCGAATACTACCCGCGCAAGACGCTGGGAGCCACGCGACGAGTGGAGGAGTAGGCCCAACGGGGCTGCATTTGAGCTGCGAGGGAGGCGCTCGCTCTTGGCGTACTCATTCGGCGAGTCTGCTCGAAATGCTTGTTAGGTGCGCTCATCGCAGGTCCTCGGGGCGAAGACCACTGTTCTTGGCGATGCGGGCGAGCATCTTCGGGCCGATCTCGTCACGGTCGTGGAAAGCGAAGACCAGATCGGACCAGCCGGGGCGGGAGAGGGTCTTGTGCGAGCCCGTCTGACGCTTGACCGTCCAGCCGAGACGCAAGAGGGCCGCCAACACCGTGCGAGCACGGGTGGACGGCCAGTCGCTCACGCGGCCTTGAAGGAGATGTCCAGGTACTCGCGGCCGGCCTCGTCGTGTTCAAGGCGGTCGGCTACCACGCGCAGGGCGAGCGCTTGGACGTGGGCGACGGCCTCGTCTTGCGAGGCACCGTAGGCGAGCACGCCCGGCAGTTCGACGACCTCGGCGATCCAGCGCCCGTCGGTCTCTTGTTCAAGCTCGATTCGGAAATGGACGGACAAGGCGACCTCCTGAAGACCCTACGCGAAGGATACTACGCGGCTGGGCCGGCGGGGAGGGTGACGTTGCCGCACCTAACGGGTTGGCACATGAGCTGTCGGCCGTGGATGACGGTTCACGCGGAGCCCACCTTGGCGGCCGGTCTGCTCGATGTGCTTGTTAGACGTCTCCACCACTCGCAACCAAATCGGCCGCGTCGAGGCCCTCGGGCAATTCGCCGGCCATGAGGTACTCAAAGCCGAACCCGACACTCGCGGTCGGCAGCCCGAGTGCGTCGACTACGGCTTGGTGACGGTCGGTGGCAAACAGCATGTCATCATCTTCGGAGGCCAGGATCGCTGCGAGGCGTGAGGCAGCCTGCTCGACGCCGAACGCCTTGCACAGCGCGGCCGCATCGACGACGGAGGGCGGCCGTTCGTCACCCCCGAAGTAGCCTGGACAGGAGTTGTAGTCGGTGACGGGGCGACCGTCGTTGAACAGAAACAGCATGAGCACGTCGTCGTCATGGTTCGACGCACCGAGCGCAGCACAGCCGACCCGGGACGAAAGCTCTGCGCACAGCGCCGCGAGAACCTGAGGGTCCTGCGATTCGCAGGCCTTGTCGAACACCAGCACCCGTTCGCCGACGCCGGCCAGGAGGGCCCGGCGCGAGCCGAGCGCGTCGAGCGTCGCCTGCGGCGTTGCTCTCGCGAGAGTGACGTTCGTGTAGAAGCTGCCCACGCTCCCCCCTTGAGTACGTCTAACGGGGTTGCAGTTGAGCTGCGCAGACAGACGATAGTCCTTGGCGCGGCCACTGAGTAGTCAACTCTAACTGCTTGTTAGGCGCCGGCATCGACTCCCCTTGAGAGTAGAAGGTCGCGGGCTGACGGCTCCTCCTGCAGCACGAGCACGTAGGCGGTCTCTCCGCGCTCCGGGTAGCGGACCACGTATGCCTCGGCCTCGTGCCGGCTTCGCGTTGCGTAGTCGGGCCAGCTCTCGCCAACCTGATGCGCACAGGTCCAGTTGTCGTAGGCGTGGCGGAAGCCGTGAACGTCGTGCACCAAGACGTCACCGCCGAGCACGGCCACATCGAACCCGGCCAGGTACCGAAGCACCTCCAGGGCATGTGCGCGGAGCCAAGCGACATGCTCGCACCCCTCAGGCTGGTTCACGATCGCTGCAGCAACGAGCGGTTCAGGAAGCCGCGTCAGGTCCACGCCCCGCCTCCCGTGCGCCTAACAGTGATTCTACTGAGTTGATAAGAAGCGGTTTCATCATACGCCCTTGTTGATAAGGGGAAGGCGAGCGCTCGCGGGTGCGTGGTATGTGGTTTGTGAAAGCAGCGGCGGATCACAGGGCGTCGAGTGGGCTGCGCACGCCCTGGCCGCCGGCGTTCAGCACATGCGTGTAGATCATGGTCGTGCTCACGCTGCGGTGGCCGAGGAGCTCCTGGATCGTGCGGATGTCGTAGCTCGATTCGAGCAGGTGGGTCGCAAACGAGTGTCGCAGCGTGTGGCAGGAGGCGCGCTTGGCCACGCCGGCCCGTTGCACCGCCTGGTGGACTGCGCGCTGCACCAGGCCGGCGTGCACGTGGTGACGGCCCTGCTCGCCGGTGCGTCGGTTCCGCCAGCGCCGCGCCTGCGGAAAGACCCACTGCCAGCGCCAGTCTCGCGATGCGGCGGGGTACTTGCGGTCGAGCGCGTCGGGCAGCACGACGGCCCCCCAGCTGTCGGCCAGGTCACGCCGGTGCACCCACCTGGCCCTCTCGATCTGGTCGCTGAGCGGGCCCGCAAGCGAGTGCGGCAGCATGGTGTGCCGATCCTTGTTGCCCTTGCCGGCGCGCACCGTGATCTCGTGCCGCTCGAAGTCGACGTCCTGGACGCGGAGCCGCAGACACTCGTTGAAGCGCAACCCGCAGCCGTACAGAAGCGACGCGACGAGCCAGGGTTCGCCATCGAGGTGGGCCAGGACTCTGCGCACCTCATCCCTGGTGAGGACGACCGGTACGCGGCGCGACGGGCGTGCCCGCACCACATCGCCGAGCTCGCCCACCTGCATGCCGAGCACGTGCCGGTACAGGAACAGGAGGGCGGACAGCGCCTGCGTCTGTGTGGATGCGCTGACCCCGTCGACGGTCGCCAGATGGGTGAGAAAGGCGTTGATCTCGGGCGCCGCCATGTCGCGCGGATGGCGCAGGCCGTTGAAGCGGATGTAGCGGCGGACCCAGAGACAGTAGACCTGTTCGGTGCGCCGGCTGTACTGGCGCGAGCGCAGGGCGGCGTGGAGCTGGTCCATGAGCCTGGGGGCGCCCGTGGGGGCTGGCGCCTCTGCCGGATGCGGGGTCTCGAGGCCCATGGCCTCATCTTGCGGCGTCGGCGGCGCGGCGCAACCGTCCAGGGAGAGCGTCACCCCCCGCAACGGACTTCGCCAACTCGGGAGGGAGCCCCCAGGCGCAAAGAGATCGGGGGTGAGAAGCGCGAGCCAAGGCACAGGAAGGGCGGGGGTGAGGGCGGATGCCCTTACTCCCGCCCGCGCCGGGTGCCGGGGGTGCGCCCGGAAGCCGACGCGGGCGGAAGGTCCGGGAGTCGCTTAGATGCCGAGCGCGGTCCGCTTCGCCTCGATGTGCGCGAGCATGGCCGCGACGGCCTCAATCGGGTCGGTCTCGACGGCGAGCTTGCCGCCGGTCACGCCGGGCAGGTCCTCGGTGACGAGCTTGACCAGGCGCGGCGCGCCGGTCACGAAGGGGACTGGGTTGACGTGCACGTACAGGCCGAAGGCGAGGGCGGCCATGGCGTCGATCGTCGCCTTCTGCTCCATGTACTCGGGCGCCGTTGCCACCACGGGCAACGCCGGCACGTCGACGCCCAGGGCGTCGGCGATGGCGCCGACCAGCAGCATGATGCGGCCGGTGTCGGTGCAGGTGCCAAACGACAGCACCGGCGGGATGCCGAGCAGGTCGCAGACGGCCTGCAGGCCGGGGCCCGCGAGCTCCTTGGCCTTCAGGTCCTGCAACCCGGCGACCTGGCAGGCGGCGTTGCCACAGCCCATCGAGAGCACGAGCACGTCGTGCTTGATGAGCTCGCGGGCGACGGCCACCGTCATGCTGTCCTGGCCGGAGTCGCGCAGCGTGGTGCAGCTCACCAGGCCGGCGACGCCGCGCAGCGTGCCGTTCTTGATCACGTCGAGCAGCGGGTCGAGGCTGCCGCCGAGCGCGGCGAGGATGCTCTCGGTCGAGAAGCCGGCGACGGCGTCGCCGGTGCGCAGGCCGGTCACGCCGTTGCCGTTCAGACGCGCCTTGCGCGACGGGAAGTTGGCGATCGCCCGGTCGATGAGTGTCCGCGCCTGCTCGGCCGCCTTGGCGGGATCGAACACGACGGCCGGCTCGGCGCCGGGGATGCCCATGAGGTCGCTCACCGGGATGAGCAGCGTGCCGTGGGCCTTGCAGGTGTCGGCCAGGGTCGGCACGGTGCAGTTCATGTCGGCCGCGAACACGTCGACGGCGCCGGTCGCCACGACCATCTCGGTCGCCAGCCAGTTGCCGGTGAGCCCGACGAAGACGTCGTCGACCGGGAAGCGCTGCACGAGCTCCTGGCCGGTCTCGATGCTGCCCACGATGCGCAAGCCCTGGGCGCCGGCGGCACGGGCGGCGGCCTGGACGGCGTCGGCGTGCGCGGCGTCGATCAGGGCGGCGCCCAGCATGGGCTCGTGGCCGTTGACGACGACGTTCACATACGTGGCGTCGAGGATGCCGAGGTCAACCTTGATGGCGTGCGGCGTGGGCGTGCCGAACAGGGCGTCCTGGGCGAGCTCGAGCGGCACCTGGGCGCCGTAGGCGGTGGCGAGACCGAGGCGCAGGCCCTTGACGGCGAGCGACACGTAGTCGCCGTCGATGTTGGTCATGCAGCTCGTGGTGCAACGGTTGTTCTCGTGCAGCACGCCGCCGGGCATGACGCCGAGCTTGCGCCAGGCCGCGACGCGGGGGGCCGGCGCGAAGGCCGCGATGAGCGGCGATTCCTCGTGATGGTCGCGGTTGAACTCGGCCCAGATCGTGTCGGCGACGCGCTTGGCCAGCGTGTCGCGCGGCTCGAGCTCGACGCCCGCGCCGCGGGCGAGCAGCTCGAGCTTGCTCCAGTCCTTGATCTCGTAGGTGCCGCCCGGCTTGGCCTGCGCCAGCGTCTTCATGACCTCGCCGGCGTGGTAGGTGTAGGCGGCGGCGCCCATCGTGTTCTGCAGCAGGAAGCCGCGCATCGCCATGCCGTCGGCGTCGATGCCGCAGACGCCGCGCGGCGCCTTGGCGGTGATGCGGCAGGGGCCCTGCGAGCAGATCGAGCAGCGGATGCCGCCCTCGCAGAACTGGCAGCGCCGCTCGCCCTGCGCCTGCATGCGGTCGAAGACGGTGTCCTCGCCGGCGGCGCGGGTGCGCTCGAGCACGGCGTTCACCGAGCCGTGCAGGCTGTCACGTGTCCCTGTGGTCTCCATGGTCCTCCTTGTCGGGGCTCGTCGCGCGGGGCGCGCGGCCGTCGGTCGTGCGGTGCGGGCGGGGAGCGGCGCCGTCGGCGACGGTCACCCGCCCGTAAGGTCGGTCAGCCGTGGATGAGCTGCGGCAGGCACTTGACGCACACCCAGGTGCTGCGGCCCTCGGTGCGCACCGGCAGCAGCGGGCTGTCCATCTCGCTGCGCCCGCAGGCGAAGCAGGTCTGGACCATGACGGCGCCGGACGCGAGCTTGGCGGCCGTGCGCTCGGCCGCCGCGTCCTCGTCGAACGCCGGCGCCTCGCGGTGCTCGACGGTGAGCGCCCCTTCGGGACAGACGGCCAGGCAGAAGCCGGCGCCGTCGCACAGCTCCTCTTTCACAACCTTCGCCTTGCCGTCGACGAGCTCGATGGCCCCCTCGGCGCAGGGCAGCACGCACAGGCCGCAGCCGGTGCACTTCTCCTCGTCGATGTGGACGATGCTGCGGGTCACTATCGCCATGGTCGCGCTCGCTTTCGTTCGAGGAGCCGCGCGGCGGCTCGCTTGTGGTCAGTCAGGGTGAGGAGGGGGTCTCGGGCCGCGCTCCCTGCGCTCGAGCCAACCGTACCCGCCTGCGCGGCAACGTTCCCTTGACTTGCATCAAGCGGCCGTTCGGCCCGGGCCCTTCCGGCCGCCGCAAGGCCACGTCGTGGAGTCGACCGGTCGAAACGCGCGGCTAGGAGAGCGGCCGCGGGGCGGCCCGCTACTGCTGCGCGAGGCGCTCGAGACCGGCGCGGTTGATCACCGTGTAGGTGGCGCCGCGCGCGGCGATCAGGCCGCCGCGCTCCAGGCGGCCCAGGGTGCGGCTCAGGGTCTCGGGCACGGTGCCCAGCCGGGCCGCGACCTCGTGCTTGGGCACGCTCAGGCTGCACTGCCCCGGCGTGCCCTGTTCGCCGCAGAGCTCGAGCAGGTAGCGCGCCAGCCGAGCCGGCACGGGCAGGAGCAGCTCCTCGACGCGCTGGTTGAGCATGACCAGGAGGTGGGCCATGGTGGCGATCAGGCGCAGGCCGAGCTCGGGCTCGTTGAGCACCAGGGCGCGGAAGTCGTCGCGGCCGAAGCGGTAGAGGCGCGACGTCGCCATGGTCTCGGCGCTCGCCGGATAGGTGTCGTTGAAGAGCACCGACTCGCCGAAGGTCTCGCCGGGCCGCACGTGGCGGATGGTCGCCGTGCGCCCGTCGCGGAACGACTTGAGGACCTTCACCGCGCCCGCGGCGAGCAGGTAGAAGGCCTCCCCGGGGTCACCCTGCAAGAAGACACCGGTCTCGGCCGGCAGGGTCACCGGCGCCGCCAGCTCGGCAAGCGACGCGATCTGGGCGTCGGCAAGACCGGCCAGCAGCGGCGAGAGCCGCAGGTCGTCTGTGACCGTGGTCGGAGCCATCACGGCGAGTATAAGCCGGGGGCGCTATGATGGGCCCGTAGGGTCGAGGCCGGACCGGCCGCGCCTTGGGATGTCGCGGCAGCGCGGTCCGGCGAGAGGGCGCGAGGGGGCGGTCCTCATGTCGTGGTCGGAAACCGGCGCAGGTGCGGCCGGACGCAGCTTCCGGCGTGCGCTGCTCACGGTCGACTGGCTGCGCCTGCACCGTGAGGTGGTGCTCGCTCTCGCCGCGGTCGGCATCGCCATGGCGTTCGTGCTCGACCTGCTGATACCGGGCTACGCCATCGCCGGCTTCTACCTGCTTCCCCTGCTGCTCGTCACGTTCGCGCTGCGCGAGCGCTGGGCCGTCGTCGCGGTCAGCGCCGTCTGCCTGGCGCTCACCGTGTACGTGATGGTCCTCCAAGGCCGCGCCAACCTGCAGAACATCCTCCTCATCGTCTTCGGCGCCCTGGCCGGCGCCGGTCTGATCGCCCTCGGCTCGCTCTACAACCGCTACGACCGCCTCTACGAGCGGGAACGCACGATCACGGCCCGCCTGCACTCGCTCACCGCGCAGGTCCAGCGCCTGCAGGAGGTGTCGGTGCTCGACTCGGACCGGCCGCTGTCGGAGCTGCTCCTCGACATCGTGACGCAGGCCCGCCAGCTGCTGGCGGCCGACGGCGGTGGGCTCTTTCGCGTCGAGTCAGGCGACGACAGGCCGCGCCTGCTCGCCGCCGTCGACCTGAGCGACGAGAGGGCAGCGGAGATCGCGGCCGAGCTGCGCGACGGCGCGCTCGAGCGCGCCGTCGTGGCCCGCCGGCCGCTCGGCTCGTCCCACCTGCTGGTGCTGCCCCTGACCGTGCGCAGCGACACGTTCGGCGCGATCGCCCTGCCCTACGCGCGAGCGGTCTCGTTCTCGCCCGACGATCTCGGCCTGGCGTCGTCGTTCGCCGATCAGGCGGCCCTCGCGATCGAGAACGCGCGGCTGCGCGAGCAGGTCGAGACCTCCGCCGTGGCGGCCGAGCGCTCGCGGCTGGCGCGTGAGCTGCACGACTCGGTCACGCAGTCGCTGTTCGCGGCCAGCCTCACGGCCGAGGCGCTGCTCAAGGCGCCCGACTGCACGTCTCCCGGGTCGCGCGAGGGCCTCGTCGACGTGCAGCGCCTCACACGTGGCGCTCTCGCCGAGATGCGCGCCATGCTCATGGAGATGCGCCCCGGCGCCCTGGGCCAGTCGCCGCTCACCGACCTGCTCGACCACGTGGCGCAGGCGACCCAGGCGCGTACGCATACGGCGGTGGAGCTGTCGGTCGGGCCCGCGCCGCCGCTGCCGGCCGACGTCACGATCGCCCTGTACCGGATCGCTCAGGAGGCGATGAACAACATCGTGCGACACGCGCACGCCGGGCGAGCCTGGATCGCGCTGGATGGTTCCGATACCCAGGTGCGCCTCGTGGTCGGCGACGACGGCCGCGGCTTCGACCCTGCCGCCGTGGGCCCGGAGCAGCTCGGGCTGCGCATCATGCGGGAGCGCGCCGCGGCGGTCGAGGCCTCGCTCGTGGTCGCAAGCGAGGCCGGCGGTGGTACGCTGGTCACGGCCTGCTGGCCGTCGGGAGGGGGATGATCGCGGTGAGCGACGAGGCCACGTCGACCGGCACGATCGGCGTCCTGATCGTCGACGACCACGAGCTCGTGCGCCGCGGCCTGCAGGGCATCCTGCGGCTCTGCGACGACATCGCGGTGGTGGGCGAGGCCGACAGCGGCGCGACGGCCATGGCGGCGGCCCGCGAGCTGCGCCCCGACGTCGTGCTCATGGACCTCGTCATGCCCGGCATGAGCGGCGTCGAGGCGACCGCGGAGATCCTGCGCGAGTGCCCCGCCACCCGGGTGCTGGCGCTCACGAGCTTCTCCGACGAAGAGCTGATCCAGGGCGCCCTGCGCGCCGGCGCGATCGGCTACCTGCTCAAGAACGTCACCGGCGAGCAGCTCGCCGCCGCCGTGCGCGACGCCCACGCCGGGCGCTCGACGCTCGCACCCGAGGTGGCCGAGGTGCTGATCCGCGAGCTCGCGGCGCCCGCGGCGGTCGGCGCCGACCTCACTCGGCGCGAGTGCCAGGTGCTGGCCCTCGTGGCCGAGGGGCTGTCGAACGCCGGCATCGCCGAGCGCCTCGTGATCAGCCTGTCCACGGTGAAGACGCACGTGAGCAGCGTGATCACCAAGCTGGGCGCGTCGAGCCGCACCGAGGCCGCCGCGATCGCGGTGCGCCACCGCCTCATCTAGGCGCCGCGCGGCCCACGCGCGCATCGGCCGTTCGGCCGAGCCCAAGACCGACCGAAGGCCCGATGGCGGCGTCCCGTTTGCCGCGTAGCCTTGGGGTGGCGGCGCAGGCGTTAGCCGGGCGACCCCAGGTCCCGAGCAGACGCCGGAGCGACGCGTCGCCGTGATGCGCGGCAAGGCGGTGGCAGCATGTTCGAGCGGATCGTCCTGGCGATCGACGGAGCAGACGAGGCCGGCGGAGCGATCGCCGCGACGATCGACCTGGCGCGCAAATCGGGCGGAGAGGTCCTCGTCGTGCACGTCGACGATCAAGGCGCGGCGCACGCCGGCGCCGCGCCCGACGGCACCCGGCTCGTGGCGAGTGTGGTCGGCGGCGTCAGAAGACAGGGTGTGCCGGTGCAGACCGAGATCCGGGCGTCTCGCGCCGGCGGGGTCGCGCGCGAGATCCTGCTGGCCGCCGGAGGCTTCGAGGCCGACGCCATCGTCCTCGGCTCCCGCCGGCTCGGCGCCTTCGCCGGCCTTCTCCTGGGTAGTGTCGCCTACAAGGTCATCCAGCTTGCGGACTGCCCGGTCATGGTGGTCAAGCCGGTGACCGCCGCGGCGGGCGAGGCGGGGACGCCGCCCGCGGCCCAGTCGGCCTGAGGCCGTGGGCGAGGCCGCGCCGATCGAGGAGGCCAGGTCATGGACGAGCTGTGCGAGCTCTTTTGCTCTACCGACATCGCGCGGGCCTTCGACGTGCGCCAGGCGCTGGTCGCGCGCGGGGTCGACGTTCAGGTCTGGGGAGGGTGGGCCTGCGGCCGCGGTCGCGGGTTCCACGGCGACGAGCTGCGCGTGATGGTGGCGCGCAGGGACCTCGTGTACGCGCGCTGGATCGCCTGGGGAGCCGGCGTCGACGCCTGGCCCGACGACGACGCCGGCGACCGCGACGACGCCACCGACGGCGAGGTCGTCCGTCCGGAGCGTGGACGGATGGCTCGAGGGGGGGCGGCACGATGAACGTGGCAGCGGCGGCGGCCGGCGCCGTGAGCGCCGTGGACGTGCTCGCCGCGATCGTCGTCGTGCTGATCGCCGCCGGCGGCGTCGTCGTCGGCGCGTGGCTCGACCTGCGACCACCGCGGCACGGCGGGCGCGATGAACGACTTCACCGATGAGGAGCTCGTCGATTTCGTGCTCGGCCTGGGCTCGGACGTCCGGCTGCTGAAGGCCGTCCGCGCGCGCCCCGAGCTGCGGCAGCGCTGCAGCGCGCTCGAGAGCGAGCTCGGCGGCCTCGAGGGGGAGCTCGCCGGGCTGCTCGCGGACGGCGCCGACGCCGACGACCTGCTGGCCGCCGAGTCGTGGCGCGTCCTGCTCGCGGTCGACCGGTGCTCGTCGACGCGCAGAGCCACGCGGACCGCTCTCGCTCTGGCGCTGCGCGGGACCGGTGTCGTCGAGGCGCTCCACGTCTGCTGCCACGGCCTGTCCGGGCGCTGGGCCGGCCCACTGCCCGGCGAGACCCGGGCCGAAGGCGCCGCCCTGCTCGAGCCCGTGCTGGGCGAGCTGCGCGCCCACGGCGTGACCTGTCGCGGACAGCTCCGCTGCGCGCCGCAGGACAAGGTCGCGCGCCACATCGTGTGGGAGGCCGAGGAGATCGGCGCCCAGGTGATCGTGCTCGGCGGCGGGCGCAGCTCGTGGCTCGCGGCCGTGCTCGCGCCGGGCGTGACGGCCGAGGTCGTGCGCCGGGCGCCCTGCCCCGTCTTCGTGGTCCGCTGAGATGTCGTCGCGCGCCGCGGCCGGCGCCCCTCCGGTCGCCGCCCGGCGCGCTCGCGGCGGCCGCGCGCCGCGCCTCCGGTCGTTTGACGGCACCGGGGGCGTCGCATACTGTTGGCGGGTCCCCCCGGTCGTACGGGAAGCCGGTGCAAGGCCGGCGCTGCCCCGCAACTGTGACCGCCGACGAACGCCGCACACCGCCACTGCCCCGCGGGGTGGGAAGGCGCGGCCAGTAGGACGAAGCGGCAAGCCAGGACACCAGGGTCCGGGGGTCACTGCGTTTGTTGGCCTCGTGGGAGGGCTGCGGTGGTCTCATCGTCCGAACACCCGCCCCGCCTCGCGCTCGTGCTGGGCGGTGCGCGCGGCGGCAAGAGCACGTTCGCGGAGCGCCTGGTCGCGGCGCGCGCCGGCGACGCGCCGGTCGTCTACCTCGCGACCTCCGAAGCCAACGACCGGGAGATGGCGGCGCGCGTCGCCGCCCACCAGCAGTCCCGGACCGGCGCCTGGACGACCGTGGAGTGCCCGCTCGAGCTGGCGGCGGCGGTGCGCAGCGCCGCCGCCGCCAGCTCGAGCGGGCCGCCCGCCTTTCTGCTCGACTGCGTCACCTTCTGGGTGAGCAACCTGCTGTTCGCGGCGGGCGACCTGGGCGGCACGACGCCCGAGGGACTCGGAAACTTCGACAAGGCGTTCATCGCGCGCGAGGTCGAAGCGGCGGTCGCGGCGCGCATCGGCGCCGCGGTCGACGACCTGCTCGCCGCCGTGCGCGAGACCGACTCGAGCATGGTCGCGGTCTCCAACGAGGTCGGCTTCGGAGTCGTGCCCGAGTACCCCATCGGCCGCCTGTACCGCGACGAGCTCGGCCGCGCCAACCACCGCCTGGCCGACGACGCCGCCGAGGTCTACCTGCTCGTCGCCGGCATCCCGATCGAGCTCAAGGCGCTCGCCGCCGACCCGTTCACGTTCGCGTCGTCGCCGCAGGAGGGCGCGCTCGCCGCGCCGCGCACGTCCGCGCCGTCGACGCCGGAAGAAGAGGAGCACGACTCATGACCGACCAGCTCGCCCGGACGATCGCCGCCATCCAGCCGCTCGACCGCGCGGCGATGGACGCCGCCGAGGCGCGCCAGCGCCTGCTCACCAAGCCGCCGCGCGCGCTGGGGCGCCTCGAGACGCTGTCCACGCAGCTCGCGGGCATCACCGGCAAGGCGCGGCCGCAGATCGGACGCAAGGTCGTGGCCGTCATGGCGGCCGACCACGGCGTCGTCGCCCAGGGCGTGTCGGCCTTTCCGGCCGAGGTCACGCCCGGCATGGTCATGAACTTCGTCGCCGGCGGCGCCGCCATCAACGTGCTCTCACGCTTGGTCGGCGCGTACGTCGTGGTCACCGACGTTGGCGTGGACGCCGACCTGTCGAACGTCGCCGGCGTGCGGCACCGCAAGGTCCGCATGGGCACCGACGACATGAGTGTCGGTCCCGCCATGAGCCGCGACGACGCCCTTGAGGCGATCGGCGTGGGCATCGACGTGGTCGACGAGGAGCTGGCGAGCGGCCTCGACCTGATCGCCACCGGCGACATGGGCATCGGCAACACGACGGCGAGCTCGGCCGTGATCGCGGCGTTGACCGGCCTGCCGGTCGCCAAGGTCACGGGGCGGGGCACCGGTATCACGGTCGACGCCCTGGCCGGCAAGATCGCCGTGATCGAGCGCGCCCTGGCGGTGAACGCGCCCGACCCAAGGGACCCGGTCGACGTGCTCGCTAAGGTCGGCGGCCTCGAGGTCGCCGCCCTCGCCGGCGTCGTGCTGGGCGCGGCCGCCCACCGCGTGCCTGTGGTCATGGACGGCTTCATCTCGGCGGCCGCCGTGCTCTGCGCGGTGCGCCTCTGCCACGAGGCGGTCGACTACGTCATGCCGAGCCACGTGTCGATCGAGATCGGCCACCAGGCGGTGCTCGACGAGCTCGGCCTGGTCGCCCTGTTCGACCTGGAGATGCGCCTGGGCGAAGGCACCGGGGCGGCGCTCGCCATGACCATCATCGAGGCGGCCGCCCGTATCCTCGACGAGATGGCGACCTTCGAGAGCGCCGGCGTGGCCGGCGATCCCCACGGCGCCGACGCCGACCTGCACCGCTAGCCGGCGGCCGGCCGAGCAGGCGGGCGCCGCGGCGTGGCGAAACCAGACGGGACGGACCAAGACGCGACTGTGACGATGACCGACGAGCCCCACGACACGACCACCCCCGCTGCGCCGGACGACGGCGGGCCCACGCGCCCGGCGGCGCCCGGCGCGGCGCCGCGGCCGCCGAACGGCGCCGGGCCCGACGCGCCGGCGCCCGGCGACGGGGGCGGCTGGCTCGCCGTCCGGGCTCGCCGCTTCGCGCTGGCCGTGACCTTCCTGACCGCCGTGCGCCTGCCGACGAGCGGCGCGGCCGACCCCGCCGACCTGTGGGCCAGCATGGGGCTCTACCCGGTGGTGGGCCTGCTGCTGGGGCTCGCCGGCTGGGGCGTCTACGCGCTGCTGCTCTACCGCCTCACGCCGCTGGTCGCCGCCGCGCTCGTCGTCGTCGGCCTCGAGCTCGCCACGCGGGCGCTGCACCTGGACGGCCTCATGGACACCGCCGACGGCTGCCTGAGCGGCGCCCCGCGCGAGCGCGCGCTCGAGATCATGAAGGACAGCCGCGTGGGCGCGATGGGTGTGTTCGCCGCGATCGCCGTGGTGGTCGTCAAGGTGAGCGCGCTCGCTGCGCTCGCGCGCCCCGGCGCGGCCCTCGGCCTGGTCGCCGGCCTCACGGTCGCGCGTCTGCTGCCGGCGATCGACGTGCGCTTCTTCGGCTACGCCCGGCGCGAAGGCACCGGCGCGGCGTTCGCCGGCGCCGGCACCACCAGCGGACCCGTGGTTGTCGCCGCCGTCTGCGCCGTGGTCGTCGCCCTGGCGGCCGGTGCGGTGGCGCGCTCCGGCGCCGCCGGGCCGTTCCTCGGGCTCGACGTGGCCGCCGCCGTCGTGGCGATCACGCTCGGCGTGCAGACCCTTGTAGCCCGCCGCCTGGGCGGCCTCACCGGCGACGTCTACGGACTCGGCGTCGAGCTCGCCGAGGTGCTCGCCCTGGTCGGCGCCGGCCTGGTCGTGCGGTGAAGCTCTATCTGGTGCGCCACGGTCGCTCGGCCGGCAACCTGCCGGGGCGCATGACCGGCTGGAGCGACCATCCGCTGACCCGTCTCGGTGTCGCCCAGGCGCGCCGCGTCGCGGCGCGCCTCGCCCCGCTCGGGCCGATGCCGCTCTACACGAGCGACCTGCCGCGCGCGCTGCAGACGGCGGAGCTGATCGCGGCGCGCTGGCGGCCGGCCGCGGCCGGCGAGGCGGCGGTCGGGGCGGGGACCGCCGGTCCCCGCCCCGACCGCCGCCTGCGCGAGATCGACCTCGGCGACTTCGAGGGTCGCACGTGGGACGAGTTCGTCGCCGACCCCGCGCTCACCGACGCCTTCGCCCGCGACCCGCTCGGCACCGCGCTGCCCGGCGGCGAGTCGATGAACGCGGTACGCGACCGCGTCATGGCCGCCTGGGCCGATATCGTGGCCGGCGACGACATGGCCGTGTGCCTCGTGGCCCACGACGGTCCTCTGCGCACCATCCTGAACGACCTGCTCGGCGTGCCTGCCGAGCGGCACTGGGCGCTGTCGACGAGCCACGGCGGCCTCAGCCTGGTCGAGACCGACGGCGCCTGGACGAGCGTGCGCTTCGTGAACGATACGAGCCATCTGCGGGGCCTGGCCAGCGACGACCGCGCCTCGCTCGTCGAGGCGCCGGCGCGCGTCGTCGAGCTGGCCGGCGAGGCGCGCGCCGAAGAAGCGGCCGAGCGCTCTCGCTGACGACGCGACGCGCGGGCCGGCCGGGCCGCCGGCCGGGCCGCCGGCCGGGCCGCCGGCGCCGCACGGCGACGGCAACGCCCCTGGTTTGACCGGCGCTCGCCCGGTCGCTACCGTTATCCGGCTGGACCGTCGGGCCGCACGCGCCCGCGCCGCCGCCTTCGTGGCAGCCCCCTGCAGCCGGCGACGCGCCGGCTCCACGACCACTGGAGTCACGACACATGCAAGAGGCGAGCACCGTACGAGGCGCCCTGCTGCGCGGCCTGCGCTGCCGCTCGCCCTTCGTCCTGGTGGTCGCCGTGCTGCTGACGGTCGCCGCCCTGGCCGGCGTGCAGTGGTTCGTGTCGAGCGGCGCCTTCACGGTGCTGCCCGAGCGTCTCATGCTGCGCATCCCCAACGACGACTACGTGCACCTCTCGTACCGCGTCGCGGAGCTCCGCCGTCACCCGCCGGCTGGCCGGGTCGTCTACCTCTTCGGCGGCTCCGGCACTATGGAGATGGTGCGCAGCCCCGGCGCCCTCGCGACGGCCATCACGGCGGCCGGCGGCCCGCCGGTGACGGTGATCAGCCTGGCCGCCCACAACCAGAGCATCGGCCAGACGCTGGCCGTGATCGACAACCTGCCGCGCGGCAGCGGCCTCCTGGCGATCGGCCTGTCGCCGAACCGCCTGCTCACCGCGCCGAGCGCCGACGCGACGCAGATCACGGGCTCGCCTCTGGCCTTGACGAGCGCCCGTCTCGCCGCGGCGCTCGCCGGTCACGCGCGGGTGCACCACAGCCTGCCCGGTCTGCTGCCCGGCATCTTCGACTTCGTCGTGTCGTACGCCGACCAGCGCATCATCACGAGATCGCCCCACCTCTCGCCCATCACCTACGCCACCCACTACCACACGGGCAACGCGGTCGCGAGCCTGTCCGCCAAGCTCGCCGGCAGCCCGGTTGAGCTCGCTCGTGAGCGGCCGCTCTACGCCGCCAACTCCACCTACAACCTCGCCCTGCTCGCCGACGTCGTGCGTCTCGGCCGCGAGAAGGGCTACACCGTCACCTTCTTCCAGCAGCCCCTCGCCCTGGTCGCGTCGGGCCCCGCCTGGGACGCGTATCTCGAGGCCTACAGGGCCGCGGTCGACGCCGTGGCGCGGCGACTCGGCGTGCCCGACGTGGACGCCGAACCGCTGGCCCACCTGCGCGAGAGCGACTTCTACGACATGTTCCACCTGATCGACTCGGGCCGCGACAAGTGGACGCCGCCCTTCGCCCGCGGCCTGGCCGGCGTCCTGCAGCCGGCGGCCGGCGCCACTCCCTAGCGGCCCGCCGGTCGCCACTCGCCGGTTGACGGCCGGCGGGCTGATTGATAATTTCTCTCAACGATGACCGACTCCGGCAGCCCCGACACGCTACGAGACACCGCCCGCGCGGACCAAGGCGCGGCGGCGACGCCCGCGGCCGACCCGCGCGGCGGTCCCGACATCGACGCGGTCTTTCGCGACCGCGGCATCCCGATGACGCGCCAGCGCCGCCTGGTCTGGGAGTTCTTCGCGCTGGGCGACCGGGCGGCGACCATCGCCGAGGCGACCGACGGCCTGCGTGACGAGGGCATCGGTCAGGCCACCGTCTATCGCACCGTCACGCTGCTCACCGACCTCGGTCTGCTCGTGCGCGTGCAGGACATACGCGGCGAGATCGGCTTCACCGCTCCGCCGATCGGCCACAGCCACCCGCTCGTCTGCGGCCGCTGCCGGCGCGTCGTGCGCTTCGACGGCGATGGCGACCTCACTGCCCTCGAGGCGCGCCTGACGGCCGAGACCGGGTTTGCCATCTACGGCCATCACCTCGAGGTCTACGGGACCTGCGCCCAGTGTCGCGGCGAAGATGCCGGGCGCCGGGAGCCCGCCGCGGGCGGGGCGAGCGGATCGAACGGGGAGCGACCATGATCGTGCAACCTTCCAGCGACGGCGGCGAGGCGCTCGCGCCGCTCGACGGGCGCGCCTTCTTCGTCTCGTGGAGCGGCGGCAAGGACGGCTATCTCGCCCTGCAGCGCGCCGTGGCGCGCGGCGGCCGCCCGGCGGCGCTGTTCACCATGACCGAGCCCGACGGCCGCCGCACCAAGAGCCACGCCCTGCCGGTGTCGCTCGTGGCGCGCCAGGCCGCGGCCCTGGGCGTGCCGCTCGTGCTGCGCGGCGCCTCGTGGGACGACTATGAGGCCGCCTTCCTCGACGGCCTCGGCGAGCTGCGCGACCGGCTTGGCCTCGGCCTCGGCGTGTTCGGCGACATCGACCTGCAGCCGCACCGCGACTGGGTCGAGAGGGTGTGCGGCGAGGCGGGGCTCGAGGCCGCACTGCCGCTCTGGCTCGAACCGCGGCGCAAGCTGCTCGACGAGCTCTTCGCCGCCGGCGTCGTCGCCACGGTCGTCGTGGTGAACGGCGACCGCCTCGACGCGCGCTTTCTCGGTCGCCGGCTCGACCCCGCGCTCGTCGACGAGCTCGAGGCCGCGGGCGTCGATGCCTGCGGCGAGGAGGGCGAGTTCCACACGGTGGTCACCGCCGCGCCGCTGTTCTCGGCGCCGGTCGCCCTGAGCTGGCGCGGCACCATCGACGTCGACCAGTACCACTTCATCGAGATCCTCGACGAGCCCTCGACGCCGACTGCAGCGGCGACCGACGGCCGTCACAGTTCGTGAGAGAAGCCACAGATGAAAGGAAACCCATGACCCCCGACCGTCCCGCCAACGCGAGGCGCGCCAGATCACTCGCATCGCTCGTCGTCGTCCTTGCTCTGGTCGTCGTCCTCGCGCTCCTGGCCGCGGCCTGCGGCAGCACGACCAGCGTGTCGAGCTCGACCAGCCCGTCCGCGACCGGCGGTCCGATCACCGTCACCGACGACTCCGGTCACCAGGTCACGCTCACCGCCCCGGCCGCGCGCGTCGTGTCGCTCGCGCCCGCCAACACCGAGATCGCCTTCGCCATCGGCGCCGGCGACAAGCTGGTGGCCGGCACGATCTACGACGATTACCCGGCGGCCGCCAAGAAGCTGCCGAAGGTCGGCGACTTCGCAAACCCGAGCGTCGAGAAGATCGTCTCGTTCCAGCCCAACCTTGTGCTGGCCGCGGGCGGCATCCAGGCCAGCCTGCGCAGCAAGCTCGAGAACCTCGGAGTCAAGGTCTTCGTGGTCGACCCGACGTCCCTGAGCGGCGTGTTCTCGGACCTTACCGCGCTCGGTAAGTTGATGGGCGTCTCGACCACGGCGGACACGGTCGTCGCCTCGCTCAAGCAGCGCACGACCGCGATCGAGCAGAAGGTCGCGGGCCTGCCCAAGGAGTCGGTCTTCGTCGAGATCTACAGCAAGCCGCTCATGACCGCCGGCACCGGCACCTATGTCGACAACATGGTGACGCTCGCCGGCGGCACGAACATCGGCGACGCCGCCGGCTCGGGCTTTCCGACGTTCAGCGAGGAGATCCTGTTCAAGGACGACCCGGCCGTCTACATCGCCACGACCGGCAGCATGGTGAGCCCCGGCCAGATCGCCAAGCGCAAGGGCTACTCGGCGCTGCAGGCGGTGCAGGACCAGCGCGTGTACGTGCTCGACCAGAACATCCTAGACCGTCCCGGTCCGCGCTTGGTCGACGGGCTCGAGCAGCTCGCCAGGGCGATCCACCCCGAGGCCTTCGGGTCGCCGTCGCCCACGGCTGCGCCGTGAGCGACCTCGTCCTGAGCCGGCTCGACCGCGACGCGGAGAGTCGGCGCCACGGCTGACGTGCCGGCAAGCGAGAGCCGCGCGGAGACGCCGGCGCCGCGACGCCGGGCCGCCCTGCAGGGATGGCCCGGCGTCGCCCTGGCGGTCGGCGTCTCACTGGCGTGCGTGGTCGTGTCGCTGTCGCTCGGCCCGGCGTCGCTGTCGATCGGGCAGCTCTGGCATCACCTGCTGGCCGGTCCCGCGTCGCGCAGCCCGGACAGCATCATCCTCTGGCAGATCCGCATGCCGCGCGTCGTGCTCGCCTTCGTGGTCGGCGCGGCGCTCGCCGTCGCCGGCGTGATCCTGCAGGACCTGTTCCTGAACCCGCTCACCGACCCCTATGTGACCGGGGTCTCGTCGGGCGCCGCCCTGGGGGCCACCGTCGCCATCGTCCTCGGCCTGGCGAGCGGGCTGTGGCTGACCGGCATGGCGATGATCGGCGGCCTGCTCACCCTGCTGCTGGTCTGGACGGCCGCCCGGCGGCGGGGCCGCATCGACGTCTACGTGCTGCTGCTCGCCGGCATCACGGCCTCGTACCTGCTCTCCGCCGTCATTACGGTCGTCATGATCCACGCTAACGACGACCTCGGCGCCATCCTGTACTGGCTGCTCGGCAGCTTCTCGGGACGCACCTGGACCGACGTCGAGACGGCGCTCATCGCGGTGCCGTTCATGGCCGTGCCGCTCTTCTTCACGAAGGAGATGAACATCCTGCTGCAGGGCGAGAAGCGCGCCCTCGAGCTCGGCGTCGACGTCGAGCGCACCAAGGCGGTGCTGGTCGTCACGGCCGCCATCCTTACGGCGATCGCCGTCTCGGTGTCGGGCATCATCGCCTTCGTGGGCCTCATCGTGCCCCACGTCGTGCGCCTGCTGGTCGGGCCGAGCCACCGTCGCCTGCTGCCGATCTCGCTGCTCATGGGGGCCGCCCTGCTGTCGGTGGCCGACCTGCTCGCGCGCACGCTGGTGGCGCCGACCGAGATCCCGGTGGGCGTCGTGACGACCTTCATCGGGGCGCCGGTGTTCGTGTACCTGCTGCGCCGCGGGCGGGGGCGGCGGGCGTGAGCGGCCTCGACGAGCGGGTGCGTGCCGGCGCCGCGCCGGCCGGCGCGGCGCCGGCCCTGGTCGAGGTGCGGGCGGCGTCGTTTGCCTACGACGCCGAGCGGCCCGTGCTCAAACGGGTCTCGTTCGCGCTGCGCGGCGGGGACTTCGTCGGTGTGGTCGGCCCCAACGGCAGCGGCAAGAGCACTCTGCTGGACCTGATCGACGGCGTGCTCGCCCCGGTCGAGGGCGCCGTGCTCGTGCGCGGCCGCGCGACACGCGATTACCGGCGGCGCGACATGGCCCGCGAGATTGCCCTCGTGCCCCAGCAGTTCGCCCTCGAGTTCGACCTCACCGTGCGCGAGGTCGTCGAGATGGGCGCCTACTGCCGCGGCGCCGACTGCACGCCGGCCAGCGCGGCCGCGGCGGCGCTCGATCGGCTGGGCATCGCCGACCTCGCCGAGCGGCGCTTCCCGCAGCTCTCCGGTGGCGAGAAGCAGATGGTGGTGCTCGCCCAGGCCCTCGTGCAGGACGCCGGCCTGCTGCTCCTGGACGAGCCGGCGTCGAGCCTCGACGTGTCCCACCAGCTTGCTCTCTTCGAGCTGCTCAAGGAGCTGAACGCCGAGGGCCTCACGGTGATCTGCGTGCTGCACGACTTGAATCTGGCGCTCGCCTACTTCGACCGGTTGCTCGTGCTCTCGCGCGGCAGCGTGGCGGCGTGGGGGCCGACCGAAGAGGCGCTGTCGCCCGAGGTGCTCGAGGCGGTTTACGGCGTGCACGCCTTCGTCCACCGCCAGGCCGGTCGTACGTTCCTCACCTTCTCGCCGCGCCGCGCGGCGGCCGGCGGCAGGTACGGCCGCGTCCACCTGGTCTGTGGCGGCGGCACCGGTTCGAGCCTCATGCGCGAGCTGTCCGATCGCGGCTACAGCGTGAGCGCCGGCGTGCTGAATGCGCTCGACTCCGACGAGGTGACCGGGCGTGAGCTCGGCCTGCCGCTGGCGGTCGAAGCACCTTTCGCGCCGATCGGCGACGAGGCCCACGCCGAGAACCTGCGTCTCATGGCCGACGCCGACCTCGTCGTGCTGTCCGAGGTGCCGTTCGGCCACGGCAACGCGCGCAACCTCGACGCGGTGCGCGCCGCGCTGGCGCGCGGCGCGCGGGTGTGGGTGCTGGCCGGCGTGCTCGAGCAGGACCACACGGGGGCGGCGGTGTCGCTGCGCGACACCGCCGCCCGTTTCGTGCCCGACGAGGCGGCGCTGCTCGCCGAGCTGGCGCGGTCGAGCGCCGGCGAGGGGCGAAACACGGCGACGGACTCCGCAGCGAGCGCCGGCGAGGGGCGAGACTAGGCTCCAGGGGTCGCACCAAAAGGCGAAGGGGGCGGGCCCTTGCGGGCCCGCCCCCTTGGCGCAGGCGGTGCGGTCTGGTCGTTCCGGCTTACCGGTTGACCGTGCCCTCCCAGGTGCTGACGAACTTCTGCTTCTTGTCGGCTTCGGTGAACCAGCGCGTGGTGACGCACTTGGTCTCGGTGAAAAACTGAAAGCCGTCCTTGCCGAAGACGTGATTGTCGCCGAAGAAGCTTTCCTTGTGGCCCGCGAACGGGAAGAAGCTCACCGGCACCGGGATGCCGACGTTGATGCCCACCATCCCCGCATGCGTGCGCCGCGCGAACTCGCGTGAGTAGTAGCCGCTCTCGGTGAAGATGCACGACCCGTTGGCGTACGGGTTGTTGTTCATCAGGGTGATGCCCTCTTCGAAGTCCTCGACGCGCTTGATGAACAGCACGGGACCGAACGCCTCTTCGCGGCCGCAGACCATGTCCTCGGTCACGTGATCGAAGATCGTCGGGCCGATGTAGTGGCCGCCCTTGAGCTCCTCGGGCAGGCGGTCGCAGACGTCGCGGCCGTCGAGCACGAGCTCGGCGCCCTCTGCGATGGCCTTCTCGATCCAGCCCAGGACGAACTTCTTGTGGGCGGCGGAGACGACCGGGCCGAGCTCCGTCTTGGGATCGGTGGCGTTGCCGATGACACGCTCCATGGCGAACTTCTTCATGAGCGCCACGAACTCGTCGGCGATCACGTTCTCGACCACACAGACCGGCAACGCCATGCAGCGCATGCCGGCGCAACCGAAGGTCGAGTTGATGATGCCGCGGGCCGCACGCTCGAGCGAAGCGTCACGCAGCACGAGGCCGTGGTTCTTGGCCTGCGTCTGCGCCTGGACGCGCTTGCCCTGGGCGGCGGCGATGGAGTAGACGTGCTTGCCGACCGGCGTGGTGCCGACGAAGCTGACGCCGCGCACGGCCGGATGCTTGAGCAGCACTTCGGCGTGCTCCTTCTCGGCCGTCACCATGTTGACGACGCCCTTCGGCAGGCCGCACTCATACAGCATGTCGAGCAGCAGGTGGCTCGTGAGCGGCACGAAGTTGGCCGACTTGAGCACGAACGTGTTGCCGCAGGCGATGCAGATGGGCAGCATCCAGCCGAACGGGATCATGGCCGGGAAGTTGAACGGCGCGATGCCGGCGAAGACGCCGAGCGGTTCGCGGTAGGTGACCGTGTCGTGCCCTGTGGACACGTTCATCAGCGACTCGCCCTTCAGCACCATCGGGGCGCCGACGGCGATGTCGATGGCCTCGATGATCTTGATGACCTCGCCGCGGGCCTCGTCCAAGCTCTTGCCGAGCTCGGTCGAGACGAGGGTGGCGATCTCGTCCATGCGCTCGATGAGCTTCGGACGCCACGTGAAGAGCACTTCGGTACGCTTCTGGATGGGCATCGACGCCCAGGCGGGGTAGGCCGCGTTGGCCGACTCGATCGCCTCGGTGACCTCGGCCTCGGTGCACATCGGGGTGCGCGCGATGACCTTGCCGGTGTTGGAGTCGGTGATGTCGACCCAGGTGTCCGACTTCGAGTCGCGCCACTCGCCGTCGACCATGTAGCCGAGGGTCTTCACCGCTTCGCTGACTTGTGCCATCTCGAATCCTCCGCGCCGTCACGGCTGCTTGATTGATTGAGCGGAATGGAGTCTAATCAATCAAGTGATTGATAGCAACCACAGCTTCTGCCCACACCGTTGAGCGCCGCCGCCGACACCGGCCAGACGTCCCTCACGCCCGACGCGACCGCTCCCCTCGTCGCGGACCCTCGCGCCAGCCTGTCGCCGGCCGCCCTCGAGATCCTCGCCGCCGCCCAGCGGGTGCTGGTCGAGAAGGGCTTCACCGGCCTGACGCTGCGCGCCGTCGCCCAGGAGTCGGGCGCCAACTCGGCGATGGTGCAGTACTACTTCGGCAGCAAGGACGGGCTCGTCGAGGCGATGATCGACTCGGTCTTCCGCGACGACCAGGAGGAGGCCGCGACGATCATGGCGGCGGTGCCGCGCGAGGAGCGCCTGGCCCGGTTCGTCGACGGCCTGCGCACCATCGGCTCGTCGCGCTCGTTCCGCGTCTTCTTCGACATCCTCCCATATGCCCTGCGCATCGACGGCCTGCGCGCCCGCATGGCGCGCGTCTACGAGTGGTACCGGCGCCTCAAGCGCAACTGGCTGCCGCCCGAACAGACGCCCTCGCCCGCCGAGGAAGACGTCCTGCTCGCCGTCGCCGAGCTGGCCACCGCGGTGGTCGACGGCCTCGCCATCCAGGAGCTGATCGACGGCACGGTCGACCGGGAGCGCGCCTACGCCGTGCTCGAGTTCATGCTGCAGCGCTCGCTGCCCGAGCTGCTCGAGTCGGGCCTGCCCGCCGCAGCGGCGAAGCGCTGACTCGCGCCCGCGCGGGCGGCCGCGTCGCTCCGGTCGGGCGGCGCTTCGCCTAGAGACCTCTCTCGGCCGCGAGCCGGCCGCGGTCGACCGCCGCGACGAAGGTCTCGTAGTCGCGCTCGTTCTGGTCGGCGTAGGCGACCGCGAAGTCGGCGAGTGCTCGGTCGAGGGCGGCGCCCTTGCCCATGTACGAGGCCATCGCGATCCGGTCGCCGAGGCGCGCGTGCGCTCGGGCCAGGGTCGCCGCGCACATCCGTCCGTACAGGGTCGCGCCGGGCACGCGCAGCGTGTCGGCGTCGACGCCGCCCTTCCAGTCGTGGAGCTGGCGCACGTAGAAGTCGCGGGTCACGCCGTCGAGGCTCGTGATGCGCAGGAAGCCCAGGAAGATGTCGCTCGCCGCCTGCATGAGCCGCTGGCCTACCACGACGCGCTGGGCGTGGTTGCGGTACGGGCTGCGCTTGAGGAAGCGTTCGAGGACCGACGCCTGAGCCTCCTTGGACTGCAGGAACAGCGGGTCCTCGTCGTCGCGGCCCACGAAGAGGTGGATCCAGCAGCGCGTCCCGACGCTGCCCACGCCGACGACCTTGCGTGCACTGTGCAGGTAGCGGAACTCCTCGATCGGGTGGCGATGACCCACGAGGGTCTGGCGGTAGGAGCGGATGAGCTCCTCGAAGACGCCGCGCACGTCATCCCAGCCCGTGCCGGGCACGACCAGGTCCTCGATGGGCACGACGAGCGGCGGCTCGGCCACGATCTGCAGCTCGTCGCCCACCACGCCGGTCCGCTTCGAGAAGATCCGCATGCTGTCGCGGGTCCTGGCCCTCGCCATGTCCTGGGTCGTCTCTTTGGCCTCCCGCTTGCCGAGGCGCCGCTCGCGCACCTCGGTGCGCACCCAGGCGAGGACGTCGTCGACGTTCATGTGGGAGTACCAGACGTCGAGCGTGGGCAGGCCCGCCGCCTGACGCATGACGTCGCGATACTCGAGCACCGCCGCCATCACGACCTCGCGCCTGTCGGCCGGGTCGAACCCGAGCTCGCGACCCGACACCTCGAGGCTCGCGACCAGACGCTTCAGGTCCCACTCCCAGGGGCCCGGCAGCGTCTCGTCGAAGTCGTTGACGTCGAACACGAGCTGGCGCTCGGGCGAGCCGAACACGCCGAAGTTCAGGACGTGCGCGTCGCCGCAGAGCTGCACCGTGATGCCCGAGTCCGGCGTCGGCGCGAGGTCGGCCGCCATGATCAGCGCGGCGCCCCGGAAGAACGCAAAGGGTGACTCCAGCATGCGTCCGTAGCGGATGGGGACGAGCTCGGGGACGCGGTCCTTCGCCTGCTCCTCGAGGAGCGCGATCGGGTCGGGCCGGTCGGGCGCCGGGCGCCACGTACCGTGACTCGCGCGCGGCGCGTCGCGACGAGCGGCCCTGCCGAGCTGGACCCGCTTGCCGACGCTGAGCTGCACGAACTCGGGCGGCGGCGCGAGCGGCGCCGGCGCCGGCGTCTCGGCCAGCCGCACGGCGGGCCGTGCCTCGCTGCCCTCCTGATCGTCATGCGGCTTGGGCTCGGGGTGCATGGGTCCTCTCCTTCTCGTTGCTCCGTCTGCCTCGGTGGTCGCCGGCGACAGCGGCCGCCGGCGAGGATCGCCCGCCACGTGCCATCGGTGCGTCCCGTCGGCATCTGTCCCTACCGGCTGTTTCCCGTGGCGGCGGCATACGAAGACGTGAGGAGAAGACCTGAGGATCGGTCGTGCGTGGGCGTGCCGCGGGCCCGCGGGTGCGGGCCTACCTCGCGCCCGCGGCAGGCCGGCGGGGGGTCAGCCGGCCGGCGGGCGCCGGTTGGGCGGCGGCGGCTCCTTCATGCCGAGGCGGAAGTGCTCGCCAGACGCCTTGCGCTTCCAGGCCACGACGACGCTCTGGTTGAGCGGATGCACCATGGTGATCGCACCCGGTCGCGGGCAGTCCTCGACGCAGCAGCCGCAGTACCAGCACTCGTCGGGGTAGAGCACGACAGGCGGGGCCTGTCGGGTCGGACTGGGCATGAGCACGTCGGTGCGGCAGATCTCGACGCACAGGTTGCAGCCGTTGCAGACGGCCGCGTCGAAGCGCACCGGAATGTTCGGCGTCGGCGGGTTGGGCGTCATGAAGACGGCGTCGCTCATCGCGCCGCCTCCTCGCGGGCGCGGTAGTTGTCCTCGTAGGTCGAGGCGCACGGCGCGCGCAAGAAGTAGTCGAGCGGCAGCTCGCCCGCGGTCACGTCGCCGTCGGCCGGGTCGTCCCCGGCCCCGCCGTCGCGGCGCACGGTGGAGAGCTTGTGCCACTCGGGCGGCTCGTCGGGATAGTCGAGCCGCGCGAAGTCGAGGGCCGCGCAGCTCGCGCGGCGGGCGAGCGAGGCGTGCACGATCAGCTCGGCCACCGTGAGGATGGTGTGGCATTCGAGCAGCCGGCCGAGCTCGTGCGGGTTGGCGGCGTAGCCGCGGGCGAGCTCCGACTCACGCAGCTCGGCGAGACGCCGCAGGCCCAGGCGCAGGGTCTCCTCGCCGCGGTGCCGGCCGCAGTGGTCCTGCATGATCCGGCAGATGCCGGCGTTCAGCTCCTTCCAGCCGAGCGCCCCGGACCGCTCGTCGAGCGGCGCATAGGCGCGCGCCTGCTCGGTCGTCACCTGGCGCTCGTCGACGGCCGCCGCGGCGGTGCGCAACGCGTAGGCGGCCGCCCGCCGGCCGGCGTAGCGGCCGGTGCTTGCGGCGCCTGAGTGGTCGCCGCCGCCGTAGATGCAGCGGCCGGCCGCGTAGAGCCCCTCGAGGCTCGTGCGCAGGTCCCAGTCGACGACGGTGCCGCCGCCGAAGGTCTCGCGGAACTGGGGCACCGATGCGCCGGCGGGATAGTGCGGGCTCTGGTAGGCGTCGGGCGGCATGATCGGCGCCTGCAGCATGTCGCGGTCGGGGTCGAAGCCGGCCCGCGTGTAGGTCTCGTAGACCGGCACCCGGCTCTTGCCCTCGTTGCCGACCATGAGGCCGAAGATGGCGCGGCGCTCGTGCGCCGGCAGGCCCGGCAGGTCGGCGTAGAGCGGCAGGCGTACCTCGCCGCGCCGCACGCGCTCGGCGAGCGACGGGTCGAGGTGGTTACCGTCGGTCTCGGGCGGCAGTGGCCCGCCCACGAGGCCGCCGCCCATCAGCACGAAGGGCTGTCCCGGCGCCGGGTGGAAGCGCTCGCGCGCCGCGCCGAGCTCGTGGCCGCGGGCGTCGAACCAGGGCACCTCGCGACCGTCGGCGTCGACCATCGAGCAGCCGTACCAGGTGTTGTCGGGGTAGCCGACCCCGTACTGGATGTAGGCGAAGCCGCCGGCCGTGCCATAGGAGCCCTCCATGCCGGCGAAGGCGGCGCCGGCGTTCCAGGCCATGGCGTGGCCATCGCCGACGATGTTCAGGTCGGCGAAGGTGGCCGCGCCGCCGGAGAGCTCGGTCGAGAAGACCCACTCGCGCCGCGGGTGGGCGAGCGCCAGGATCGTGGCCCCGGCGTGAAAGACGAAGAACTCGCCGGTGCGCACGCTCACCCCGGTCGCGCCCACGACGCGCGCGCCGCGGCGGCCGCCCTCGGTCAGCAGGCTGGTCGCCATCACGCGATCGACGACCTGCACGCCCGCCCGCTTGACCGCCCGGCACAGGTGCAGCTTGACGTCGTGGCCGTACACCCGCAGCGTGTGGCGGGCGTCGTAGTCGTAGGCGAACAGTAGTCCCGTGGCGGGGTCGCGGAACTCGGCGCCCTCGAACTCGCCGCGCGCGTCGCGCAGCTGCATGCCCCAGCGCTCGCAGTCGAGGGCCGCGTCCCAGCTCTCGCGGCACTGCACGTAGCGCGCCGGGCCGCAGTCGTAGCCGTCGAAGCCGGCGACGATCGCCCGGGTGTACTCCTCGGGTGAGACCGTGCTGCAGGGGTTGGTGCAGGCCGCCTGCCAGTGGTCGACGCCGGCGCCGCCCTGGCCGCTGCGGCGGCTGTCGCCCTTTTCGACCATGACCACCGTGGCGCCCGCCGCCGCGGCGGAGAGGGCGGCGTGGCAGCCGGCGATGCCGCCCCCCAGCACCAGCACGTCGGCCGTGATCACGGTCCGCGTGCCGTAGCGAATAGGGTACGGCCAGCGCGGCGGCGCTTCGCCGCCGCGCACGATGTCCCACCACGACGTCATGGCATCAGCATGGCGTGGCGGCCGGTACGAGGCAAGCGCACGATAAGCCGCCGCCGCTCGGGCGCTACGCTGGCCGCGCTCGGCCACGGCGCCGGTCGCTGCGTCCGGTCAGGCGCCACGGGAGAGCGGCTGGAAGCGCGCCTGGAAGAAGCGCAGGGCCGGCGGCTCGTAGACCAGACGCAGGCCGCCGATGCCCTCGCGGCGTGCGTAGACCTCGGCGATCGCCTCGGCGGTCACGTCCATGTGGGCCTGGGTGTACACGCGGCGCGGGATCGTGACGCGCACGAGCTCGAGCCGCGGTCGCCGGTTCTCCCCTGTCGCCGGGTCGCGCCCGGCGCTCACGTTGCCGCGCTCCATGGTGCGCACGCCGGCCTCGAGGTAGATCTCGGCGGCGAGGCTCTGGGCGGGATAAGCGTCCTGGTCGAGCTGCGGCAGAAAGGCGCGCGCGTCGACGAACACGCCGTGGCCGCCGATCGGGTGCACGATCGGCACGCCGAACTCGATCAGCTTGTGGCCGAGGTACTCGACCTGCCCGACGCGCGCCCGGATATGGTCGTACTCGACCGACTCGTGCAGGCCGATCGCGACGGCCTCCATGTCGCGGCCGGCCATGCCGCCGTAGGTGTGCAGGCCCTCGTAGACGACGACCAGGTTGCGGGCCGCGTCGAAGACCTGATCGTCGTTCACCGCGAGGAAGCCGCCGATGTTGACCAGGGCGTCCTTCTTGGCGCTCATCGTGCAGCCGTCGGTCAGGTCGCACAGGGCGCGCACGATCTCGGCGATCGACAGGTCGGCGCACTCGGGTTCTCTCACCTTGAGGAAGTAGGCGTTCTCGGCGACCCGCGTGGCGTCGTGGATGATGCGGATGCCGTGCTCGTCGCAGAGGGCGCGCACGGCGCGCAGGTTGGCGAGGCTGATCGGCTGGCCGCCGGCCATGTTGACGGAGGTCGCGATGCAGACGTAGGGGATGTGCTCGGCGCCGGCCTCGGCGATCACGGCGCTAAGCTTGTCGAGGTCGACGTCGCCCTTGAACGGGTACTCGCTCGCCGGGTCGTGCGCTTCGTCTCTGATCACGTCGACGAAGCGCCCGCCGGCGAGCTCCTGATGCTGACGCGTCGTCGTGAAGTACATGTTGCCGGGCACGACGTCACCGCGCTGGATGAGGATCTGCGAGAGGATGTGCTCGGCGCCGCGGCCCTGGTGGGTGGGCACGATGTGGCGGTAGCCGTAGATGTCGCGCACGGCCTCTTCGAGGTGCGTGAAGTTACGGCTGCCGGCGTAGGCCTCGTCGCCGAGCATCATGCCGGCCCACTGGCGGTCGCTCATCGCCGAGGTGCCGGAGTCGGTGAGCAGGTCGATGTAGACGTCGGCGCTGTCGAGCAGGAAGGTGTTGTAGCCGGCCCGCTCGATGGCGGCCTCGCGTTCGTCTCGCGTGGTCATGCGCAGCGGCTCGACCATCTTGATCTTCCAGGGCTCGGCCCACGAACGGAGACGGGTCGTCGCCATGTTCCACCTCCTGCGGTCGCCGGCGTCGCGGCGTCGCGGTGACGCCGCCGCCACGTGCAACTTCCACCATAAGTGGCCTGTTTGTCAAGTATGAGTTGACAGAGCGCAGTCACCACCGGACGCGTGGGGACCGGGGTTCAGGGGGCCGGGGGTCAGGCGGTACCGGCGGTGATCGACGACTGGGGTCAGGGCTCGGCCGTGTCGCCCCTCGGGTCGTCTTCAAGCCGGCGCCAGGCCGTGGAGACCTCGTGTACCTCGCGGCGACGTGAGGCGCGCAGCTCGGCGAGGTGAGCGGCGCGCTGCCGGCCGAGCTCCCGCGTCGAGCGAACGTAGTCGGAGACGCCGAAAGCGCCGATGAGCGCGCACGGGAGCGGAGGCAGCAGAGCGGCGAGGCCGAGCAGGCCGGCCAGCACGAGATACGGCAGCGGCCGGGTCGGTCTGCCGCGCTCGTCCAGCGCCCGGCTCATCAGGAGCCACACGCCGGCCATGCCGGCCAGCAGCAGGAGCGGATAGAGCCAGAACAGCAGGACGGAGCCGTCGACCTTGACTTGGCTCGCCGGCAGGAACGACGAGAAGAACCAGACCAGCAGCGCCGCCGCCCAGAACATGCCGTCGACCACCGCGACGACCTTCAGGTAGGCAAGGAAGCGCCGCAGGTCGGGCTGGAGCCCGTCGAGGAGTCGCCAGCAGGCGGCGATGGCGAGCGCCGCGGCGCTGAGCACGCGCACGTCCATGCCGCGCAGAAAGCCCGTGAGCAGAGCGATCGTGACGACCGGCATGACGAGGATCAGCCAGTCGCGCGAGCCGCCCACGACCGGCGGCGCCTCCTCGGCGCCGGAGATCTCGACGTACCGATCGCCCATGAGGCGCCCGGGGGCGTACCGCGCGGCCGCCTGCGTCCCCTCGGTGGCGAGAGCGCCCAGATCGGGCGGCTGGTACCCGACCCGCCGCGCGCAGATCCGGACCGGACGCCGCCAGGGCGCGCGGTCGCTCGCGCGGGCGAAGACCGAGTAGAAGAGGTCGCATGCCGGGTCGGCCGCGGCGTCGAGCAGCTGGCCCCCGTTACCCTCATACGAGAGCTGCTGACCCCAGTCGCCGGTCGTGTGCGCTTCGGGCGATTCGCAGAAGCACTCCGTCGAGCGCAGCACGCGCACCTGCGGCGGGCTGCCGCCGGCCCACTGCCAGCCCAGGTGTACGCTCGCTTCGCGACACGAGACCCGCAACCCATGCAGCACTGGTACGTGTGACACGGCGCCCCTTCGAGGGAGAACGGCCGGCTCTTCTGCGACACGTCATCGGCAGGTCGTGCGCCGCGCTGCACGTCGAGTCCTGAGCGGGCCTTACGGGCCCGTTCTTCAAGGCCGGTTCGGCCGAGACGGTCACCTGCAAGCTGGGCATCGTGACCGTGGCGCTCCTCGTCCTCTGGCTGGCCCGGTGCCGCAGCATCGTCCTGCCCACGACGGTCCTGCTCACGGGCGCCTTCGTGGCCCTCGTCGTCTACGAGCCGCCGTTGCTGGCTCTCGGGTTCTCGGGTGGCGGGGACGCGTGAGCGCCGCCCGCCGCTTTGACCGCCGCGCCCGGCGAGCATACATTCGCGACATGGACGAGAAGGAAGACCAATGGCCGGTGCGCATCGTGGGACGCCACCTGCGTGAGGCGCGGCAGCGCAGTCACCGCACGCTCGAGGCGGTCGCGTCGGCCGCCGGCGTGACGCGCTCGTTCGTGAGCGCGGTCGAGCGCGGCGAGACCGCGCCCTCGATCGGCTCGCTCTACCGCATCTGCGACGCCCTCGGCATCTCGATGGCGTCGCTGTTCGAGCTCGTCGGGCGTGAGGGCAGTAGCGTCGTGCGCCGTGCCGACGTGCGCGGCACGTACTTCGGCGGCGAGGGCGTGGTCAACTACGTGCTGTCGCCGCGCACGGAGCGCCGGGCGCAGATCATCGAGACGCGCATCGAGCCGGGCGGCTCGCCGGGTCACGAGCACTGGTCGCACCCCGGCGAGCTCGTCATGGCGACGGTGATCGCCGGCCGGCTCGAGGTGCGTCTGGGCGATCACGTCACGGTCCTCGGGGAGGGCGACACCATCGCCTACGCGCCGAGCGAGCCCCATTCGTGGCGCAACCCCGACGACGCGCGCCAAGCCGTCGTCATGTTCTTCCAGATCCCGGCGGAGTACTAGGCGGCCCACGAAGTCAAGCATGCCTGAGCGGTGACGACGAATTCGATCACCGGCCCAGGCGCGCCGCAAGAGGTCGGGGTTCGACGAGAAAAGGGCCGCGGCCGCGCCCACGAGGCGCGGCCGCGGCCCTTTTCGGGCAACAGCATCAGCTGTACTTCACCCGCGGGTCGAGCCAGGTGTAGGCGATGTCGGTCACCAGGTTGGCCAGCACCACGAGCAGGGCGGCGAACTGGACCGTTCCCATGATCACCGGGTGGTCGAGGTTCTGGATCGCCTGCCAGGCCTGCCAGCCGATGCCCGGCACGCCGAACACGATCTCGACGATCACGACACCGCCCAGGAACCAGCCGATGTCCATGCCGAGCAGGGTGATGATCGGCGACCAGGCGTTGCGCATGATGTGGCGCCAGACGACGACGCGCTCCGGCAAGCCCTTGGCACGCGCCGCCTTGACGTACTCGGCGTTCAGGATGTCGAGCATCTTGGAGCGCAGCATGCGCGAGTACCAGGCGGCGCCGGTGAGGCCGAGCGTGAGGCCCGGCAGGATGAAGTAGGCGGGGTGCAGGGCGCCCGGATAGGCCCCCATGTTCGGGAAGATGTTGACGCGAAACGCCAGGAAGTAGAGCAGCAGCATGCCCAGGAAGAACGACGGCATCGATACGAAGACCAGGCTGAAGATGGTCGCCGCGCGGTCCTCGGCCCGGTACTGACGCAGTGCGCTGATCATGCCGACCGGGATGCCGATCAGCAGCTCGAAGAGGATCCCGAAGACGGCGATCATGACGGTCGCCGGGAACCGCTCCATGATCGACTGCGTGACCGGCAGCTGGTTGATGTACGAGTAGCCCAGGTTGCCGTGCGCGAGGTGCCAGAGGTAAAGGCCGTACTGGTAGTACACCGGCTTGTCGAGGCCGAGCTGGTGGCGGATCGTGGCGAGCACCTGCGGCGTGGCGTGCGGCCCGGCGATCTGCTTGGCCGGGTCGGCCGGGATCACGTAGGTGATGAAGAACGTGATCGCGCTCACGCAGAGCACGACGACGATCGCCCACAGGAGCCGCCGCACGATGTACTTGCCCATGCCCTAGGCCTCCGCTCGCTGTGGGGGCGCGGCGGCGCGGCGGGCATCGCCCGCCGCGCCGCCGCGCGCGGCCTGCACGCCTGCTTGTGGCGCCGTCGTCGTCACGTCTTCCAGTAGTGCGGGAACTCGAAGGTCCAGGCGACGCTCGTGTAGAAGCCGCCCGTGGTCTTGGAGGACATCGTCGTGTAGATCGGCTGGTAGAGCGGCACGCAGGGCGCCCCCTTCATCACGATCTCCTGGATCTGCTCGAACAGCTTGGTGCGGGCGTCGCCCATCGGCATGGTCTGGGCCTTCGCATAGAGATCCTCGGCCTGCTGGTCCCACCACCAGCTATCGTTGGCGCCGCCGTCGGTCATGGCCGACGACTTGCTGAACAACGGGCCGAACCAGTCGGACGGGTCGGGGTAGTCCATGTACCAGTCGGTCAGGCCGATCGGCACCTTGTTGGCCTTGTGCTCGATGAGGGCCCAGTACGGCGACTCGGCGAGCTGCTTGAGCGACGCCTTGATGCCGACCGCCGACAGATCGTTCTGGATGCTCTCGGCGAGCTTCGGCATGGGGTCGACGTTGTGGTGATAGAAGGTGACCGAGAAGCCGCTCGGGAAGCCGGCCTGCGACAGGAGGCTCTTGGCCTTGTCGGGGTCGTACGAATAGAACGTCGCGTTGTCGACGTGGCCGGTCATGCCGGCCGGGTAGATCTGGTTGAGCGGCCGCGCCTGCCCGTAGAGCAGCTTCTCGATCTTGGACGTGTCGACCGCGTAGTTGATCGCCTGGCGCACCTGCTGGTTGTCGAACGGCTTCACCGTGACGTTCATGAAGATGTAGTACCAGGCGACCATGTCGGCGGCCGTGATCTGGCTCTTCCAGGTCGGGTTGCTCATCGTCTGCACGTACTGCGCCGACGGAACGCCGCTGCCCAGCACGTCGATCTTGCCGTCCTCGAGCTGCAAGAGAGCGGTCTGCGAGCTCGCCGCGAACTCGAAGTGCAGCTCGTCGACGTACGGCAGCCCCTTGATGAAGTAGTCGGGGTTCTTCTTCATCACGATCTCCTGGTTGGCGGTCCAGTGATCGAAGATGAAGGGGCCGGTGCCGAGCGGATGACGGGCGATCTGGGCGTACGAGAACTTGGCCACCCACTCCTTGGGCAGTACGGCGGTGAACGGCAGGGCCATGACGAAGGCGAACACGTAGTCGGGCTGCGTGAGGTCGATCTGCACCGTGTACTTGTCGATCGCCTTGATGCCCTTGGCGTGCGTCGCCTTGCCGGCGGCGAGGTCGTCGACCCCGACGATCGAGGTGTACATGTAGCCGGCCGGCGCGCGTGGCGAGAGCTTCGGGTTGAGCATGCGCTCCATGCTCCACTTGACGTCTTCGGCCGTGACCTCGCGGCTCACCGGCGGGTGGAACATGACGCCCGGGCGCAGGTGGAAGGTCCAGGTCTTGCCGTTGTTCGTGACGCCGCCGTTGGCGACGCTCGGCACCTCGGTCGCGAGGTCAGTCGTCACCACGGCCGGGCCGGGACCGGCGACGTAGGTGAGCATCTGGTTGTAGACGCAGTGCAGGATCGACCACGACTCGAGCTCCCAGGCGACCGACGGGTCGAGCCCCGTGGGCTCACCCTCGAAGGAGACATTGAGTGTGCCGCCCCGGGTGGGCGAGCTGCCCGCCGCCGGCGACGAGCCGCCGCCGCTCGTCGAGCTGCCGCAGGCCGCCAGTACCTGGCCGATGGCCGTGACCGACAAGCCGGCCACCGCGGCGCGGGTGATCAGCTGACGCCGCGTGAGGCGCCCGGCCATGGCCTCGCTCACGAGGCGGCTCATGCTGTCTTGCTGGAACTCACTGTCACTGCTCATTGGCCCCCCTCGATCGGATGTGCGCCCGCGGCCCGTCCCGCCGCGGACGTGGACGTTCTGCCTGTCGCGGCCACGGCCGCGGGTGTGCACGGGTGTGTCGTCGCGCCGTCACCGGCGTCGCTGCTGTGGGTCGAAGGCGTCGCGCAGACCGTCGCCGACCAGGTTGAAGGCGAGCACCGTGATCATGATGCACAGGCCCGGGAACACGACGAGCCAGGGTGCGCTCGTGTAGTACGGCTGGCCGTCGGAGATCATCTGGCCCCACGACGGCGTCGGCGGCTGCACGCCCAGGCCGATGTAGCTGAGCGACGCCTCGAAGAGCACCGTCGTGGCGATGCCGAGGCTCGTGTAGACGATGATCGGCGCCACGAGGTGCGGCAGGATGTGGTTGGCGAGGATGCGCCGGTTGGTGCAGCCGGTGAGGCGCGCCGCGGTGATGAACTCCTTCTCGCGGATCGACAGCACCTCACCGTGGATCACGCGCGTCATGGGCGCCCAGTAGACGATGCCGATCACGATGACGAGCACCCAGATGCCGGGGTGGGCGATCGACGACGACAAGGCGATCGCAAGCAGGAAGATCGGGAAGGCCAGCATGACGTCGGTGACGCGCATGACGAGCGTCTCGACCCAGCCGCGGAAGAAGCCCGCCACGATGCCGAAGATCACGCCGAGCAGCAGAGCGAAGCCGTTGGCCAGGATGCCGATGATGAGGCTCACCCGGGCGCCGTAGATGAGCCGGCTGAGCAGGTCGCGGCCGAGCAGGTCGGTGCCCAGCCAGAAGTGGTGGCTCGGGCCGAGCGGCTGACCCTTGGCCGACAGCCCGCTGTCGAACTGGGTGAGCGGACTGTGCGGCGCGATCCAGCGAGCGAAGACCGCCGTCACGATGAGCAGGATGATGACGACCAGGCCGACCACCGCGAACTTGTCCTTGCGGAAGCGGCGCCAGACCTCGGCCCAGGTGCCGCGCGTCTCGATGATCTCGGCCTCGGGCAGCCACTCGACGGCCGCCTCGCCGCTCGCGATCTCGGTCTCGGCCATGACGGCCGTCCGGGCCGGGCTCTGATCGTCGAGCGCAAGCTCGGCCTCGGGCTCGAGGCCGAGCGCCGGCTCGAGCTCGATCGGGTCGATCCCCGGCACGTACTCGTCGGGCGGCAGACGGTCGCTCATTCTCCGTGCCCCGTTTCGAGGTCTGTGGCAAGCGGCGCGGCCGCCGTGCCGGCCGCCGCCGCGCGATCCTCGGCCGACCTGATCTTCGGGTAGTCGCTGGCCGTGACCAGATGGCAGGCCGCGAAGTGGCCCGGCCTGACCTCGATCAGGACAGGGTCGTCGACGTCGCACAGGCCCTGTCTTGCGGCCGGGCAGCGCGTGTGGAAGTGACAGCCCGGCGGCGGCGAGGCGGGGCTCGGCACGTCGCCGGTGAGCACCACGGGGCGGCGGCGCTCCTCGACCACGGGGTCGGGGATCGGCACCGCCGACAGCAGCGCCTGGGTGTAGGGGTGGAGCGGCTCGCCGTAGAGCTCGGCGTTGGCGGCGATCTCGACGATGCGGCCCAGGTACATGACGGCGACGCGGTCGGAGATGTGGCGCACGACCGAAAGATCGTGGGCGATGAACAGGTAGGTCAGGCCGAAGCGGCGCTGGAGCTCCTGAAGCAGGTTGATGATCTGCGCGCGGATCGAGACGTCGAGCGCGCTGATCGGCTCGTCGCAGACGATGAAGTTGGGCTCGACGGCGAGCGCCCGGGCGATGCCGATGCGCTGGCGCTGGCCGCCCGAGAACTCGTGCGGGTAGCGGTTGATCGTGTTGGGGTTGATGCCCACGAGGTTCAGGAGCTCCTTGACGCGCGCCTCGCGCTCGCCGCGCGCCCGCAGGTTGTGGACGAGCAGCGGCTCGCCCACGATGTGGCCGAGCGACATACGGCTGTTCAGCGACGCGTAGGGATCCTGGAAGATCATCTGCATGCGGCGGCGCTGACGGCGCAGGGCGCCGCCGTGCAGCCGGGCGAGGTCGGCGCCCTCGTAATGCACGTGTCCCGCGGTGAGCCGCTCGAGCTGCAGGATCGCGCGACCGGTGGTCGACTTGCCGCAGCCCGACTCGCCGACGAGACCGAGCGTCTCGCCGCGCAGGACGTCGAAGGAGAGGCCGTCGACGGCTCGCACGGCCCCGATGCGGCGCTGCACGATCACCCCCGAGGTGATCGGAAAGTGGACCTTGAGGTCGCTGATGCTGACCAGGACGTCGCCGTCGGGCGACGCGCCCGGGACGGGGACAGTCGAGGCCGTCGCCGCCATGTCAGGCCACCGCCGTCTTTACGAGCTGGTCCGCATGGAAGCAGGCCGACAGGCGGCCGGGGGTGGTCGGCGTGAGCTCGGGGCGCTCCAGGCGGCACTGTTCGGTGCGCAGCGTGCAGCGTGGCGCGAAGGAGCAGCCCTTGGGCAGGTGGGCGAGGTCGGGCGGCAGTCCCTCGATCGACTGCAGCGTGCGCTGGCGCGGCTGGTCGAGCCGCGGTACCGAGCGCAGCAGGCCGATCGTGTAGGGGTGGTGGGGGTGGGCGAAGATCTCCTTGGCGGTGGCCGCCTCGACGATCCGTCCGGCGTACATGACGAGGATGCGCTCGGTCATGCCGGCCACCACGCCGAGGTCGTGGGTGATCAGCATGATGGCGGCCTGGTAGTCGTGCGAGAGCTGGCGCATGAGGTGCAGGATCTGCGCCTGGATCGTGACGTCGAGGGCGGTCGTGGGCTCGTCGGCCAGCAGCAGCTTGGGGTTGCACGACAGCGCGATCGCGATCATCACGCGCTGGCGCATGCCGCCCGAGAACTGATGGGGGTAGTCGCGCAGGCGCTCTCCGGCCTTGGGGATACCGACCGTCTCGAGCAGCTCGATCGAGCGCTTGACGGCGTCGCCGTGAGAGAGGCCGAGGTGGTTCTCGATGCCCTCGGTCATCTGGCGCTCGATCGACAGCACCGGGTTCAGCGAGGTGACGGGGTCCTGGAAGATCATCGCCATGTCGCGGCCACGGACGCTGCGCACCTCGTGCTCGGGCAGGGCGAGCAGGTCGCGCCCCATGAACTCGACGCTGCCGGTGATGATCGAGTTGTTCATCATGCGGACGAGGCCGAGGATGGCGAGCGCGCTGATGCTCTTGCCGCAGCCCGACTCGCCGACGAGGCCGACCGTCTCGCCGGGTGAGATGGCGAAGCTCACGCCGTCGACGGCGTGGACGGTGCCCTCCTGGCTGTCGAACGTCACGGCAAGATCGGTGACGTTGAGCAGGATGTCCGCGGGAGGAACCACGCGCGTATCAAACTCTTTCACCCTGGCTTTGGCAAGCCGAGCCGGCGCCGGCCGCGCCGCGCGTTTGACGTCCGCCGCCCCCGGTTGATATGCCTGCCGTCATGACTGAGATCGCCCTTCTGCCGCTCGACCTGGCCACGAGCACGCCGTTCGGCATCTCGCGCTGGAGCCACAGCGAGTTCGCCAACCTGTGCGTCACGATGACGGACGAGCGTGGCCTGATCGGCTACGGTGAGGGCGCGCCCAATGCACGCTATGGCGAGTCACGCGCCGACGACGAGGTCGCGCTCGACGATCTGGCCGCCGCGCTCGAGACCGTCGAGGGCGTGGCGGCGATCGAGGCGTTCTGCGCCGCGCAGCCCGGGTTTCCCGCGCTGCGCGACGCCCTCTCGGCCGCCGCGTGGGACCTCGCCGGCAAGCAGATCGGCGAGCCCGTCTGGCGTCTGCTGGGGCTCGAGCGCGCCGCCGTGCGCACCTCGCTCACCATCCCGATCGGCGACCCCGAGACGATGCTGGCGCAGGCGCGCGCCGCCACCGGCTTCGGTGCGCTCAAGGTGAAGCTCGGGTTCGACGGCGACCTCGACGTCGCGGCGCGTCTCGCCCGCGAGCTGCCCCAGCGCCGCTTTCGCTACGACGCGAACGAGGGCTGGGACCGCGAGCGGGCCGCGCGCGCCCTCGAGACGCTCGGCCGCTTCAACACCGAGCTCGTCGAGCAGCCCCTGCCGGCCGCCGACCGCGAGGGTCAGGCCTGGCTGCTCGAGCGCTCGCCCGTGCAGCTCTTCGGCGACGAGGCCCTGCTCGGCCTCGACCAGCTCGACGAGGTCGTCGAGCTCTACGACGGCTTCGTCGTGAAGCTCGCCAAAGCCGGCGGCATCGCCGCGGCGGCCGCGCTCATGACCGCTTGCCGCGAGCGCGCCAGCCGGGTGTTGCTCGGCTGCATGATCGAGTCGAGCCTGGGCGTCGCCGCCGGCCTGCAGCTCGCCTGCCTGGCCGACTACGTCGACCTCGACGGCTTCTTGCTGCTCGCCGTCGACCCGTTCCGCGGCCTCGAGCCGGACGGCGACCTGCTGACGGCGCCCGACGCGCCCGGCCTCGGGGTCGAGCCGGTCGGTCTGCGTTAGCGCCCGGCGCGGGCGCGGCTCCGCTCGCCCGCGGACCTGACGCCGTCCGTCCGGCTGCCTGCCGGCAGGCAGCCGTCGCGTCAGGCAGTCAGCTCGTCGTAGAGGCGGCGCGCCGCGTCCCCGACGGCGGCGTAGCCGTCCTCACCGTCGGTCAGGACGGCCATGACGAGGGTCTCGCCGGCCGGCGTCGTGACCACGCCGCAGTCGTGACAGTAGCGCCCCGCGGGCAGGTCGTCGCCTGGCTTGCCGGCGTAGGCGACGCCGGCCGGCAGGCCCCGCGGCAGGCCGTCGCGGTGCTCCTGCAGGGCGAGCGACGCAAGCACGCGGTCGCAGGCCGCGGCGCCGATCCGCTCGTCGCCGGTCGTGAGCAGCTCGAGCAGGCGGGCGAGGTCGCGCGCGCAGGTCAGGTTGTCGCGCCCGGCCGCCACCGCCTGCGTGTCCATCATGCGGCGCCGCAGCGTCGTGCCGTCCAGGCTGAGCTCGGCTGCCAGCGCGTTGACGCGCTCGGCGCCGACGAAGGCGAGCACGATGTTGGTAGCGTCGTTGTCGCTCACCGCGAGGGCGAGGTGCAGGCAGTCGGCCAGGGTCAGGCGGGCGGCGTGGCGAAAGCCGCGCAGCACGCCCGACCCGCCGACGGACTGCCACGGCTGGAACGCGTACGGCTGCGTCTCGCGCAGCTCGCCGGCGGCGACGGCCCGCCAGAACGCCACGGCCAGCAGCACCTTGATGGTGGAGAACGAGGGCATGACGAGATCGTCGCGCGACGCGCTCGCGCGGCCGCTCGTCAGGCTCCTGGCCGACCAGGCGATCATCGGCGGCGATGATAGCACCCGCGCGGCGGCGAGCGCCCGCGCCGCCGGCCGGCGCAGAGCTTGTCACTCTCAAGAGCGGGAAAACGTTGACAGGCGGGCGCCCCGTCACACTAAATGCGATTCAAGCTGCGGCTGCGTGTCGCGGCCGCCGTGGTGCGGTCGCCCGTCGCGGCCGTACCGGCGGCGGACCGCGGAGGGTGGGCGTGACGAGGGGCGGCTTCCTGAAGTGGCTGATCGGCGCCATCGGCGTCGTGGCCGTGGGCGGCATCGTCTATCCGATCGTGCGGTTCCTGAAGCCGCCGACCGCCAGCACGGCGGCGATCGGTCAGGTCGTGAACCTCGGTCCGGTGTCGTCGTTCCCGGCCGGGCAGCTCACGGTGGCCACCGTGGCCGGCCGGCCCGTCATCGTAAGGAACGCCGGCGGCACGATCACCGTCTTCTCGGCCATCTGCACGCACCTCGGCTGCGTCGTGGCGCCCAGCGGCACAGGGCTGCGCTGTCCGTGTCACGGCAGCCAGTACTCGGCGACCGGCGCCGTCGTGCACGGTCCCGCCACTCTGCCGCTGCCGCTCTACAGCGCCAAGGTGAGCGGCGGCTCGGTCCTGGTCGGGCAGGTCACCTTCACCAGGGCGAGCTACCCGACCTGGTACAAGGGGCAGTTCTCGTGAGCGCCCCCGGCGTCACGCCAGGTGAGACCGGGGCGTCGCCGGCGGCCCCCGGCGCGCCGACTCACGGCCGCATGCCCGGGCCGCTCGCCTGGATCGCCAACCGGCTGGGCCTCGAGGAGCTCATGGAGGACCAGTTCAACCGCATCGTGCCGATCCACGCCACCAACTACATCTACTGCTTCGGCGGCATCGCCTTCATCCTCTTCCTGATCCTGGCGGTGACCGGCATCATGCTGGTCGTCTACTACCAGCCCACCCCCGACGCGGCCTACCAGAGCGTCGTGAACATCTCGACGGGCGTGTCGTTTGGCTGGTGGGTGCGCTCCATCCATCGCTGGGCGGCGACCGCCATGGTCGTCCTCGTCCTCGTGCACATGCTGCGGGTCTTCTTCACGGGCGCCTACAAGCGGCCGCGCGAGCTCAACTGGCTGAGCGGCGTCGTGCTGCTGCTCGTGACCATGGGCTTCGGCTTCACCGGCTATCTGCTGCCCTGGGACCAGAAGGCTTACTGGGCGACCCGGGTGGGCACCGACATCGCCGGCTCCACACCGCTTATCGGCCACTTCCTGCTCGTCACCCTGCGCGGCGGCGAGAACGTGACCGGCGCGACGCTGGGCCGCTTCTTCGACCTGCACGTGCTGGTCCTGCCCGTCATCATCGTCGTGTTCCTGGGGGCGCACTTCTGGATGATCCGCCGGCACGGCATCTCGGGACGGCTCTAGGGAGGACGTGCCTGATGGCCGACATCGTCGACAGGCCCCGCCAGGAGCACACGTCGCGCTACTACTGGGAGCGCGAGCACTCGCCGGGCGAGAAGTTCATCCCGTACTTCTGGCAGGAGTTCACCTCGCAGGTGATGATCCTCTTCTTGTTCCTCGCCGTGATCGGCGGCCTGGCGCTGCTCTGGCCGGCGCCGCTCGGCCAGCGCGCCAACGCGCTCGTGACGCCTGCCAACACGAAGCCCGACTGGTACTACCTGAGCCTGTTCCAGCTCCTCAAGGTGGTCCCCGAGAAGATCGGCCTGATCGTGCCCGCCGTGATCGTCGTGCTGCTCGTCGTCCTGCCGTTCGTCGACCGCAGCCCGGTGCGTAACCCGCTGAAGAAGCCCGTGACGACGACCATCGCGCTCGTGATCATCGTCGCGACGGTCGTGCTCACGATCTGGGGGGCGGTGTCGTGACCAGTCCGAAAGGGAGGCCCATGAGACGCACCATCCTGGCGCTGGGGTTGCCGGCCCTCGTGGCGGCCCTCGTGATCGCGGCCGGCTGCGCCAGCCTGGCCACCCCCGAGGCGCCCTCGAGCGGCTCGCCGGTGACCAGCGGCGGGAGCACCACCGCGGCTGTCAGCCAGCAGGTGAAGGACGGCGCCGCCCTGTACGTGGCCTTTGCCTGCATCCGCTGTCACGGCCCGAACGGGGTGGGCGGCGTGCCGAACCGGCTGAACGTCGGCGGCGACGACACCATCCCCGCACTGAACAACACCTACCGCGATCCGAGCGAGCAGTTCCGCAGCGCCGCCCAGATCACGCAGGTCATGCTGCAGGGCAGCATCCTGAGCAAGAAGCCGGGCGTCATCAACATGCCGTCCTGGAAGGGCGTGGTGAACGACGCCCAGGCGAGCGCGATCGCGGCCTACGTCCTGGCCGGCTTCCCGCAGGTCGCCGGCGCCTCCTACGACGCCAACCCGGCGACGGCGAGCGACATCTACACGGCGTTCGGCTGCGTCACCTGCCACGGCCAGGTCGGCGCGAACGCGACGCCCAAGCCGGCGCCCAACCCGCTCAGCCCCGACAAGGCCGTGCCGCTGCTGCGCAACCCGGCCGACGACGTGACGCTCGCCGACATGCGGGCGACGATTCTCGACGGCTCGATCCCGCCGCCCGGCAAGGTCGGCGAGGTGCTGATGCCGGCGTGGGGCCAGATCCTGTCGACGCAGCAGCTCGCCAAGGTCCTGCCCTACCTCGTGGACGGGCCGGCCGGCGCCAAGCTGCCCGCGCCGCCGGCGTTCGCGGCGCTGCCGCTGGCCGGCGGCTCGGCGCCGAGCTCACCGGCGGCGTCGGCGAGCCCGTGATGGAGCGGTCGTGAGCCTCGTTGCGCTGATCGGCCAGATCCCGCTGTCGCCGCCCCTCAGCGTGCGCCTGATCGCCCTGGCGGTGATCGAGGTCGTCCTGCTCGTGCTGGTGGCGCTTCTCTGGATGCGGTACGAGCACTTCAAGAAGATTCCCGTCGACGAGTGGTGGGAGCGCCGCCGCCGGGCCGGCGTGTCACCCCGGGTCGAGCGCATGATGCGGGCGTCGCACGAGCAGTACCTGGCAGAGCAGCGCGAGGCCGGCGAGAGCGCCGAACAGCCGCGTACGTGACGTCACAGGCCGTGACGGGCCGCAGCCCTACGGGCGCAGCCCCACTGGCGCAGCCACGTGGCCCGCTCAGACCTCGGTGACGACGACGCCGGCCGAGCGCAGCCGCGCCACCTCGGCGGGCTCGGCGCCGGCGTCGGTGATGAGTTCGTCGACCAGGTCGATCGGGCAGATCCGCGCGAGCGCCAGCCTGCCCACCTTGGAGCCGTCGGCGACCACGACCACCCGGCGCGCCCGCGAGATCAGCATGCGGTTGGTCGCGGCCTCGACCTCGTGGTACGTGGTAAGGCCGCCGTCGACCGAGATGCCGTCGACGCCGACGATCGCGAGGTCGAGGTTGAGGCCGGCGAGGGTGGCCTCGGCCAAGGGGCCGACGAGCTCATACGACTCGCTGCGCGCCGTGCCGCCGGTCGCGATGAGCTTGAGGTTCGGGTGTAGCGCGAGCTCGGAGGCGATGTTGAGCGCGTTCGTGACGACGGTGAGCGCCGTGCGATCGACCAGCATGCGGGCCACAGCGGTCGTGGTCGTGCCGCCTGTCATGCCCACGGTCGCGACGGCGCCGTCGAGCCGCGCCGCCGCCGTGCCGGCGATGCGGCGCTTTTCCTCTTTGTGGCTGCCGCTCTTGTAGCGCAGCGGCAGCTCGTAGGCCGTCGTGTTGGAGACCGCCCCGCCGTGTGTGCGGGAGAGCAGATGCTGCTCCTCGAGCAGCCGCAGGTCGCGTCGCACCGACGCCGTCGAGACGTGCAGCGCGCGAGCGAGCTCCGACACGCCGATGGAGCCTGTCTGGGACAGCCGCTCGAGGATGAGACTCAGCCGTTCGTCCTGTCGCATGACGCCATCGTACCAGAGCGCCGTGACTCCTTCTGCGCGATTGGTCGTGTTTCGGGCACGAACGGACACGCGACGGTGCGTCGCCGACGAGTTGCTGTTGATGTCTGATTGATTCGGGCGTAATCTGCGCAAGAATGAGCAAGACGGCTGAAGAGATCACGACGCAACCGGCGTGCTGGCGCCGGGCCGCCGCCCTCGCGGCGCGGCCCGCCGTGCGTGCCGCCCTGCCGGCGCCCGGCGAGGACGTCGCGGTCGTTGGCTGCGGCACGTCGCTCTACATGGCGCAGGCCTACGCGGCGTTGCGCGAGGCGGCCGGCGATGGTCGCACCGACGCCTTCGCCGCCTCCGAGCTCCCGGCCTCGCGCGGCCGGGCCCGAGTCCTCGCCATCTCGCGCTCGGGCACGACGAGCGAAATCGCGGCGCTGCTCGACGCGCTGTCGCCGGGCACGCGGTCGACGCTGCTGACGGCGGTCGTCGACTCGCCCTGCGCGACACGTGCCGGGGCCGTCGTCGACCTCGCCTTCGCCGACGAGGAGTCGGTCGTGCAGACGCGCTTCGCGACGACCGCGCTGGCCTTGCTGCGGGCGTCGCTCGGTGACGACGTGGAGGGCGCGGCGAGGGCCGCCGAGGCGGCCCTCGCCGCGCCGCTCCCGCTCGAGCCGGGCGCGATCGACCAGGTCACCTTCCTCGGTACCGGCTGGACGGCCGGCCTCGCCAGCGAGGCGGCGCTCAAGCTGCGCGAGGCGGCCCAGGCGTGGACCGAAGCGTATCCGGCGATGGAGTATCGCCACGGGCCGATCAGCATCGCCCAGCCGGGCCGCGCCGTCTGGCCGTTCGGGCCGCTGCCGGCGGACCTTGCCGGCGAGATCCTGGCGACCGGCGCCACTCTGGCCGATACCGCCGCGCTCGAGCCGCTGGCCGCGCTCGTTCTTGCCCAGCGCTTCGCCGTGGCGACGGCCGAGAGCCGCGGGCTCGACTGCGACCGTCCGCGCCACCTCACGCGCTCCGTCATATTGAGCGGCGACCGGAGCGTGCGCACCGCGACCGGACCATCCTGACGATGGAGGTACCGAGATGACACGCTCTCGCCTCGGAGGTGCGGCGACGGTCGTCTGCGTCGCCGTCCTCACCCTGCTCTTCGTGGCCGGCTGCGGGGGAAGCTCCTCGTCGGGCGGCTCCGGGTCGGGCGCCTCGAGCACCGGCACGGTCACGATCTGGCACGGCTACACCGACGTCGAGCGCGCCGCGATCGAGCACATGGTCACCCAGTACGACGCGACGAACCCGCCGTACAAGGTGCAGGCCGTCTTTGCCGGCAACAACGACTACGCCCTGACCAAGCTGCGCACCGCCCTCGCCGCCGGCAAGGCGCCCGACATCTCGTACCAGTACGGCTCGTCGATGGCGCTGCTCGCGCAGCTTCCCCAGGTGGTCGACCTGACCTCGCGGGTGAACGACCCGGCCTTCGGCTGGAACGACTTCTTCCCGGCGGTGCGCCTGGCAGCCATGGTGAACGGCAAGGTGCTGGGCGTGCCGGCCCTGGTCGACAACCTGGCGCTCGTCTACAACAAGGCCCTCTTCGACAAGGCGGGCGTGCCGTACCCGACGGCGCAGTGGACCTGGGACGACTTCCGCGCCGCGGCCAAGAAGCTGACCGACCCGGGGGCCAAGCAGTTCGGCTGGGCCTATGTGAACGACGCCAGCGAGGACACCGTCTGGCGTTTCCTGGCGCTGCTCTGGCAGGCGGGCGGCGACCTGCTCACCCCCGACAACACGAAGGCCGCGTTCGACTCGCCGGCCGGCCTCAAGGCCATGACGCTGCTCTACGACATGGCCAACCAGGACCACTCGATCTACCTCGACAGCGGCAACGACAACTACCTGAACCTGTTCAACGCCGGCAAGATCGCGATGCTGTGGACCGGCCCCTGGGACATCTCGTCGATCAACAAGGACGTGAGCTTCGGCGTGCAGATCCTGCCGGGCGACGTGACGCACGCCACGATCGCGGGGCCCGACAACTACGTCGTGCTGAACAACGGGGCGGGCCGCCTGAACGGCGCCTGGCAGTTCATCAAGTGGTTCACGGCGCCGCAGCAGCACCTGCAGTTCGCGATCGCGACCGGCGACCTGCCGCTCAGCACCGCCGAGACCAGCCTGCCGGGCTACAAGACGTACCTGGCGAAGTACCCGGCGGCGGCGGTGTTCGTGGCCAACCTGAAGAACGTGACCAAGGCGCGGCCCAACATCGCCGCCTACCCGAAGATCTCGGCCGACCTCGGCCAGGCCATCCAGGGCGTGCTGCTCGGCAAGTACACCCCGCAGCAGGCGCTGCAGCAGGCGGCACAGCAGGTCGACGGCGACATCGCCTCGGGCATGTGACCCGCGGGCGATGACGGGGGAGCGAGGGGCGACGGCGGCGGGCGCCGGTCATCCGGCGACGCCCGCCGGCGCCACCGGCCGGGGCCGCGCTCCGCGACGCGGCGCCCGGGCGAGCCTGTGGGACCGCCTGCTCGCCTCGGACCACCTGGCCGGCTGGCTCTTCGTCTCGCCGGCCGTGGTGCTGATCGGGCTCTTCGGCGTGGCGCCGATCGCCTGGTCGTTCGTCATCTCGTTCCAGCACAACTCGCTCGACACGAGCGGCACGTGGGCCGGCCTCGCCAACTACCGGCGCCTGTTGCACGACCCGGTCTTCACCGCGTCGGTGCGGCGCACGATCGAGTACACCGTCGTGTTCGTGCCGATCACGCTGTTCGGCTCGCTCGCCGTCGCGGTGGCGCTCAACCGGCGCCTGACCGGCATGCGCTTCTACCGCACCGCCGTGTTCGCCCCCGTCGTGACCTCGACGGTCGCGACGGCCATCATGTTCAGCTGGCTGCTCGACCCCTACTTCGGGATCGTGAATCTCTTTCTCAACAAGGTCGGCCTGGCCTCGCAGAGCTTCTTCCAGGACCCCGGCCAGGCGCTCTGGTGCATCGTCGTCGTGACCGTCTGGGGCTGGCTCGGCTTCGCCGTCGTGATCTACCTCGCGGCGCTGCAGGGCATCCCGCGCGAGCTGCTCGAGGCGGCCGAGATCGACGGCGCGACCCGCTGGCGCGCCTTCTGGCGCGTGCAGTTCCCGCTGCTCGGACCGACCACCCTGTTCCTCGTCGTGTGGCTCACGATCAACGCCCTGCAGCTCTTCGACGAGATCTACGTGATCACGAGGGGCGGCCCGCTGGACAGCACGACGGTGGTCGTCTACTACCTGTTCCAGCAGGCCTTCTCGTACTTCGACGCGGGCTACGCCACGGCGATCGCCTACGTGCTGTTCATCGGCATCCTCGCGCTCACCGTGGTCCAGCTCCTGGCCGGCCGCCTGCTCGTCCACTACCGCTCGTGACGGTGGGCGCGCGCAGCGACAGCGGGCTCGAGACACCGGCCCTGGCCGGCGCCGGGGTGCTGCCCGGCGGCGCGGGGGCGGCCCCCGGCGCGGTGCGGCCCGACGAGCTTCGGGAGCGCCGCCGCCGCCTGCCGAGCTGGTGGCACCTGGTGCTGATCCCGCTCGCCGTGGTCATGCTCTTTCCCTTCTTCTGGCTCGTCGTCACGAGCTTCCAGACGCTCGCCCAGTCGCGCACGTTCGGGCTGCACTTCGCCTTTCAGTGGCACAACTACGTCTCGGCCTGGACCCAGGCGCCGTTCGGCCGCTGGCTCGCCAACACGACGATCGTGTCGGGCACCTGCGTGGTCACCAACCTGCTGTTCTGCAGCCTCGCCGGCTACGCGCTGGCGCGCCTGCGGTTCTTCGGCAACGGCGCCCTGTTCCTCGTGATCCTGGCCACGCTGATGGTGCCCTTCCAGGTGGTGATGGTGCCCACGCTGCTGATCGTGCGCGGACTCGGCCTGGTCGACACGCTGCCGGCGCTCATGGCGCCCAACCTCGTGACCCCGTTCGGCGTGTTCCTGCTGCGCCAGTTCTTCAAGACCGTGCCGGTCGAGATCGAAGAGGCGGCCCGCATCGACGGCGCCGGCCGGCTCGGCACGCTCTTCAAGGTGGTGATGCCGGCGATGCGCGCTCCGCTCGCCACGGTCGGTATCATGACGCTGCTGTGGACCTGGAACGACTTCCTCTGGCCCCTGATCGCCATCCAGTCCGAGAAGAACTACACGCTGCAGCTCGGCCTCATGACGTTCCAGGGCGCCCACAACATCAACTGGCCCCTGATCATGGCCGGCACCGTGATGACCCAGCTACCGATGCTCGCTGTGTTCGTGGTCTCGCAGCGCTGGTTCGTGCAGTCGCTGGCGACCCAGGGACTGAAGGGTTAGAAAGAGAAGGGAAGCTCACCATGGCGACGGTCACACTCGAGGGCGTGCGCAAGGTCTTTCGCGGCAAGCCGCCGGTCGTGGCGCTCGAAGGCCTCGACCTCGAGATCGGCGATGGCGAGATGCTGATCATGGTGGGGCCGTCGGGCTGCGGCAAGACGACGGCGCTGCGCTGCGTGGCCGGCCTCGAGAGCCCGACGAGCGGCCGCATCCTGATCGGCGGCCACGAGGTCCAGGAGCTGCCGCCGCGCAAGCGCGACGTGGCCATGGTCTTTCAGAACTACGCGCTCTACCCGTACCTCACGGTCTACCGCAACCTCGCCTTCGGCCTGCGCGAGCACGGCGTCTCGCGCGCCGAGACCGACCGGCGCGTACGCGCCATGAGCGCCGTCCTCGGCCTCGACGCGCTGCTCGACCGGCGCCCCGCCGAGCTGTCGGGCGGCCAGTCGCAGCGCGTCGCCATGGGCCGCGCGCTCGTGCGCGAGCCGCGCGTCTTTCTGCTCGACGAGCCGCTCAGCAACCTGGACGCGAAGCTGCGCGGGCAGATGCGCTCCGAGATCCTTGAGCTGCAGCGCCGGGTGGGCGTCACCAGCCTCTATGTCACGCACGACCAGGCCGAGGCCATGACGCTCGGCGACCGCATCGCGGTGCTGAACAGCGGCCGGCTGCTGCAGCTCGGCACGCCGCGCGAGGTGTTCCGCCGGCCCCGGAACCTGTTCGTGGCGGCCTTCATGGGCACGCCTTCCATGAACCTGCTGCGCGGCGAGGTCGCCGGCGGGTTCCTGCGCGCCGGCGACCTCGAGCTCCGGGTCACCGCCGCGGTCGATGGTCCGGTCGTACTGGGCTTCCGGCCCGAGGCGCTGGCGCTCGCGGCCGAGAGCCCCGGCCGCCCGGGCCTCGAGATGGTGGTCGACGTCGTCGAGGAGCTGGGCAACGAGACGCTCGTCTATGGCGAGGTGCCGGGCGAGATCGCCTCGATCGAGATCGACCCGTCGCTGCCGCCCCCCCTGCCGGGCTCGCGAGCGCGGGTCTGCGCGCGCCTCAAGGGGCTCACGCGCTTCGAGTGCGGCGCGAAGCTGCCCCTCGGCCTTGCGCCCGACGCGGTGCACGTGTTCGACCCGGCGACCGGGGAGTCGCTCGCCGTCGAGGCGGTCGCCGCGGCGACCGCCTGACACGCGGACGCCGAGCCGCCACCACCCGAACGGGCGCGCTCCTCGAACTCTGCTTCCTTGCGACGGACGGTCGGGCCGGCGAGGCGTCTACCGTGAGCCGCAGGCCGTCTCGTACGGCGCGAGCGCCTCGCCGACGCACCGACGGATGAACGACCGCGGCTCGTCGGTCGACAGGCCCTCCGCCGGCACGCGTCCCGGACCGAGGTCGGCCAGCAGCCTCCCGAGGGCGCGCTCTACATCCGGCTCGGCCCAGTAGTATCGGGCCCGGTCGCTCAAGCCGTAGGCCGCTCGCGCCAGGTCGTCGTCGCTCTCGGCGTACGGCCGCCAATGGCGGGGATCGGCACGCATCGCCCGCTCCAGGACATGGCGCAGGCGCGAGGGCGGGCCGCCGGCGCGCGCGTCGGCCAGCGCCGCCTGCTCGGCCGCCTCGAGGGCGAACACCGCCTCGCGAAAGGCGAAGGTCAGCGCCGGACCGACCTTGAGGACGGCGAAATGGTCTGACACGAGCTCGGACAGGGCGGCGGCCGTCTGGTAGTCGGTCGAGTGCGCCTCGAACACGAGCGGCGACGGCAGGCCCTCGAGCCAGGCGACGAGTTCGCGGGCCGGCCCGCGGTCGTAGCGCGTGATCGTCTCGCCGCCGAAATCGACCCCCGGCTGGACGACGAGGGCGAGGACCCGCGACCAGGCGTCGCCCAGGCCGCGGCGGCGAAAGGCGTCCTCGGTGGCAACGAGCGTGCGCTCGGCGTCGCGCGGGCGTGTGACGGCGATCGCGCCGCTGCCGGCGAGCTCGCCGCCGGGGATGGGGACCTCGGTGCCGACGACGTACACGGGGGGCGGGCTGCCGGCCGGCAGCCCGTCCAGGGCGGACTCGGCCGCCGCGGCGAGTTCGGCGGCGCGTTCGGCTGCGAGGCGCGTGTCGGGCGGAGCCCCGGACGGCCCCGGGTCGTCGCCCAGCCGCATGCTGGCGTCGAGGTGGATCTTGGTGTAGCCGGCCTGCACGCACTCACGCACGAGGTCGCACGCCCGCGCCATTGCCTGGTCGGCCGGCTCGGCGCGCCAGACGTAGGGGCCGAGATGGTCGCCGCCGATGATGACACGAGCCGGGTCGCAGCCGGCCGCGCCGGCAAGCGCGAGCACGTGGTCGCGAAACGCCGCCGGCGTCATGCCGGTGTAGCCGCCGAACTGGTTGACCTGGTTGCAGGTCGACTCGATCAGCGCCACGGAGCCGGCCGCCGCCGCCGCAGCGAGGGCGGCCTCAAGCACGAACCTGTTCGCCGAGCACACAGAGGACACACCGGCGCGCTCGCCGGCGCGGTTTGCCGCGGCCGTCTCGAGAAGGACGACGGACGGCGATGCCGGGCGGCCGCTTGCGCCGCCCGTGTTCATCGCCGAGCGCGCACGCTCACGCGCGCGCCGCTGCGGCCAGCACGGCGTCGGCGCCGCGCTCCGCCTCGTCGAGCGTCGCCTGGGCGCTGACGCCGCCGTGCCGCCGCGTCGAGAGCGAGCCGCACGCCACGCCGAGCGCGAGGCAACGCACGGCGTCGGCGCCGCTCAGCCGTCCGTACAGGAAGCCGGCGGCGAAGCCGTCGCCGGCGCCGACCGCGTCGAGCGCATCGACGGGCAGCGCCGGCAGCGTCGTCGTCTCGCCGTCGCGCAGGATCACGGCACCGCGGCCGCCGAGCTTGACGACCGGCAGCGGGCCGCGAGCCGCGAGGCCTTCGAGCGCGGGCCCCAGCGCGCCCCGTCGCCCGGTCAGCGCGAGCGCCTCGCGCCCGCTGGCGAAGAGCACGTCGACGGCGGGCAGGGCGTCCGGCACGCCGGCGTCCCAGACGTCGGTAGGGTCGTCGTTGCAGTCGAGCGACGTGCCGAGACCGGCGCCGCGGGCCTCGTCGAGCAGCGCCCGTAGCCCGGCCGCAAGGAGCGGCTGCAGAAACGGCGAGGCGACGTGCAGGTGGCGCGCCGCCCCAAGAAGGTCACGGTCGACCATGGCGCCGTCGAGCCGGGCGACGCAGCCGGGAGCGGTCACGATGGCGCGGTCGTCGCCGCGCACGAGGCAGACGGTGAGACCGGTCGGCGCGGCGTCGATGACGTGGCAACCGCGGGTGTCGACGCCGCGCTCGCCGAGCAGGGTCAGCAGCAGCCGGCCGGCCTCGTCGTCGCCGACCGCCGACACCAGGGCGGTGCGCAGGCCCAGCCGCGCGGCGCCGCAGGCGACGATGCCGGCCGAGCCGCCCACGGTGAGCGCCCCCCGGGCCACGAGCTGCTCGCGCTGCCCGAACCGCAGGCGCGGCGGCAGGTCGGCCATCACGACGTCGGGGTTGAGATCGCCGACCACGAGCAGGTCGAACCGGGGACCGGCGGGCACGGTCGCCTACTTCAGCGCGTCGGGCAGCGCCGCGCGGTGCGCGGCCAGCATCTCGTCGACAAGCGCGCCGGCCGCCGCCAGCGACAGGGTGGCGCCGGCGTTGGGGTCGAGCAGGACTGCCTGCAGGACATGGTCCCGGCTTCCCTCGAGCGCGGCACGCACCGTCAGCTCGGCGACGTTCAGGAACGTGCGATCGAGTGCGGCGCATTGCGCCGGCAACTCGCCCACCACGACCGGCTGCACGCCGGTGCGATCGACGAGACACGGCACCTCGACACACGCGCCCTCGGGCAGGTTGGTGATGAGGCCGGCGTTGCGCACGTTCCCGTAGATCGCCCGCTCGGTGCCGGTGACGATCGAGTGGACGATGAGCGAGGCGTACTCGAGGCTGCGCTCGATCTCGAACGGCTCGCCGGCGGCGAGCTTGCGCCGCTCCTCTTCGTAGAAGCCGATGTTCTCCTCGCTGCGCGCGATGTACTCGCGCACCGGGATCCGCAGGCGCGCGATCTCGGCGTCGTCGCGCATGAACCAGGGGACATACTCGGCGAAGTGCTCGCTCGATTCGGTCGGGAAGTAGCCGAAGGTGCGGTAGATCTGGACGCGGACGTGCCGGCCGAGGCCCTCGGGGTCGGCGGCGATCGCGGCGTCGAGCAACGGGTAGAGGTCGTGCCCGTCGCGCTCGAGCCGCAGCACCCACGCCATGTGGTTCACGCCGGCGCCGACGAAGGTCACCTCGTCGAACGGCACGCCGACGTACTCGGCGACCTGGCGGCTCGTGTTCTGGATGGAGTGGCACAGGCCCACGATGCGCTTGTGCGGCGAGCCTGCGTCGTAGGCCCAGCAGTTCATGGCCATGGGGTTGGTGTAGTTGAGCAGCCAGGCGTGCGGGCACAGCTCGGCCATGTCGCGGCCGATCGAGAGCAGCACCGGGATGGTGCGCAGCGCGCGGAACACGGCGCCGACCCCGAGCGTGTCGCCGATCGTCTGGCGCAGCCCGTAGCGCTCTGGGATGTCGAAGTCGAGACGGGTCGCGGCGATGCCGCCGACCTCGATCGTGTTGATGGCGAAGTCGGCGCCGTCGAGCGCGGCGCGCCGGTCGAGGCTCGCCTCGATCGTGGCGTGGGCCCCGACGGCGGCGTTCGTCCAGCGCGCCATCGCCGCCGCCGTCTCGAGCCGCTGCGCGTCGATGTCGTGCAGCACGATGGTCGCGTCGGCGAGCTCGGGAAACGTGAGGATGTCGCCCAGGAGGTTGCGCGTGAACTCGACGCTGCCGGCGCCGATGAAGACGATCCGTGTCACGACCGGCTCCTCGCTTGTTGTGAGCGATACTGTCGCAAATTAGCGCGAATCGAGCAAGTATGCAAATACTCGGCGTTCGCGGCAGGGTGGTCGACTGCGGGGAACGCGCGCCGCGGGAGTCTAGGTGACCGCGTGGGCGCCGGCGTCGACGTGGACGATCTCGCCGGTGATCGCGCGCGACAGGTCCGAGAGCAGAAAGACGGTCGCGTCGGCCACCTCGTCGGCCGTGACGTTGCGCCGCAGCGGCGTGTGGGTCTGGAGCAGGTCGAGCATGCCGGCGAAGTCCTTGATGCTGCGCGCGGCGACCGTGTGGATCGGGCCGGCCGAGACGGCGTTCACGCGGATCTCGGCCGGCCCGAGGTCGGCCGCCAGGTACCGGACGCTGGCCTCGAGCGACGCTTTGGCCGGTCCCATCACGTTGTAGTTGGGGACGACCCGGTGCGAGCCGGCGTAGGTCATGGTCACGATCGCGCCGCCCTGCGCCATGAGGCGGCGCGCTTCGCGCGCCGCCGCTATCAGGCTGTACGAGCTCACGTCGTTGGCCACCGCGAAGCCGTCGCGGGTGGTCTCGACGAAGCTGCCCTGCAGGTCTTCGGCCGGTGCGTAGGCGACGCTGTGCACGAGCCCGTGCAGCACCGGCATGCGCTCGGCGACGGCGCGCATCGCCTTGGCGACGCCGCCGTCGCTCGTCACGTCGCAGGCGATCAGCGGTACGTCGGCGCCGACGGTGGCGAGCAGCCGCTCGAGCCGCGGGCGGTTGCGCTCGGACTGGTAGGTGAGCGCCAGGCGGCCGTCGTGGGCGAGCACGGCGCGGGCCACCGCCCACGCGATGCTGCGCTGGTTGGCGACGCCCATCACCAGCACGTTCTTGCCCGTCAGAAGGTCCGGCATGGGCGTCTTATACACCGCGGGACGCGTCGAACGCCAGGACCCGGGGCGGCTGGCCCGCCCACTGGGGGCGCGCCGACGTCACGCCGGCCTGAGCGGCCGACGACGAAGTCATTCGACGGACTAGCGGGGCAGGCGTACCGACGCGGCCGGGGCGCCGGCCGGCAGCGCGCTCACGAGCGCCGCCCGGCCGGCGAGCGTGAACGGCGCCGGCGTCGTCGCCGACGAGGAGCCCGCCGCGCTCGGCGCGAACGTGGCGACGGGGTCGAGGTATGCGATCGCCAGGGAGCCGGCCTGGGGCGCGTTGTCGATGGCCTGGAGCACGAGCGTGAAGACCGCCGGCGGCCGGCCCTTGAGGCGGCGCACCACGGTGTATGACTGGCTCGCGCCGCGCAGCGGACCGACGCGCACCACGGCGACCACCGCGTAGCCCGCGGCCTTCGTCGCGATCACCGCCGGCTGGGCGGTTCCCGCCGCGGCGCCGGCCGCATGGACGGCCGGCGCCGGGGCGTTCTTCTCGGAGCCGCTGAAGGTAGTGTTCGAGCCGCCGCGCGGCAGCACGACGACGGTGCCGATCACCACGGCCACGAGGAGGGCGGCGGCCACCAGGGCCGTGACGAGGCGGCGGCCGCGCCAGCCGGCCGGCCGCGTGGCGGGCCGCAGCCCGAAGGCGGCGCGCAGGCGCGGCCAACCCGCGCCGGCAGGCTCGGCCCAGCTGTCGTCGACGGCCGGCACGCAACGCCGCAGCTCGCTGTCGATCGCGGCGAGGTCGGACTTGAGGTCGGCAAGGCGCTCGCGCAGGCGCGCCGACTGCGACAACGCCGCCGCGAGCTCCGGATCGTCCTCGAGGCCGAGGGCGAAGTCGAGCAGACGGTCGTCGTCGAAAGCCGCGCGCTGGTTGTCGTGCAAATCGCTCACGGATCGGGGACCTCAAGCGCCATATCCCCCGAATCGGCGAGGCTAGTCCCCTGCCGTTGAACGTCGGGGCCAGGCGTCGCCGCCGGGCCGGACAGCGCCGTCCGCAGGCGGGCGAGCGCGGTATGCAGGCGCGATTTCACGGTGCCGGTCGGTACGCCCTGGCAGGCGGCGATCTCGTCGAGCGAGAGGTCGGCCAGGAAGCGCAGGGCGACGGTCTCGCGAAACTCGGGAGCGAGGCCCTGCAGGGCCTCGCGCAGCCGGCGGTCGCCGCTCGGCGGCTCGGGGGCTGGGGCCAGGTCGGACGGCGCCGTGTCGGTGAGGCGGCGCAGGAGCCGCAGGCGGCTGCCGCGCCGCCGACCGAGGTCGCGCCCCGTGTTGACGATCACCTGGTAGAACCAGCCCAGGAAGGTCTCCTCGCCCGGCAGCGTCGCGCGGAACACCTTGACGAACACCTCCTGGACGCCGTCGTCGACGTCGTCGCACATGCCCTGCAGGAAGAGGATCTCGCGGGCACGCGGCGCGTACCGGCGAAAGAACTCGGCGCGCGCCTCGGGCGTGCCGCGCCGTAGGCGCTCGAGCAGACCCGGGGGAAGGGCTTCGATCCTCGTCCTCCTCGTCCAGGGAGACGCAACGGCCGCCGCGGAAGGTTCGCGGCGCCCCGACGGCGCCAGTATAGCGCTGCGGCTAGGAGGCCACGCCGGGACGCGCCGGCTCGTCGAAGCCGAGCAGGACGACCTCTTCCTCGAGACGCACGCCGGAGCGCTCGAAGACGCGGCGCCGCACCTCGTCGGCCACGCGCCTGATGTCCTCGGCCCCGGCGCCGGCGTGGGCGACGATGAAGTTGGCGTGCTGGCGGCTCACTTCGGCGCGGCCCAGGCGCATGCCCTTGAGGCCGGCCTCGTCGATCAGCTTCGCCGCGGGCACCTCGCGGGACGGGTTCTTGAAGTAGCTGCCGCACGACGCGTAGTCGAGCGGATGCTTGCCGCGGCGCAGCTCCGCGTCGCGGGCGATCTCGGCAAGCAGGGCGTCGGCCTGGCCGGTCCGCAGCGCGAACGTCGCCTCGAGCACGACCGCGTCGTGATCGCCCTTGAGTCCGCTCGTGCGATAGCCGAGGGCGAGGTCGGCCGGCTGCGCCAGATGCTCGCGGCCGGCGGCCAGCACGCGGGCGCGCACGAGAGCGTCGCCCACGGCGCGCCCGTAGGCGCCGGCGTTTCCGACGACGGCGCCGCCGACCGACCCCGGGATGTTGCCCGCGAACTCGAGGCCGGCGAGGCCGCGCCGGGCGAGGTCGCCGACGACCTCGGGCAGCAGGGCGCCGGCGCCGGCCGTGAACAGCTCGCCGTCGAGCCGCGTGCGGTCGTTGCGGGCGAGCACGACGAGGCCCGCGACGCCACGGTCGCTCACGAGCACGTTGGTCGCCTGGCCGAGCACGGTGACGGCGAGGCCGAGCTCACGGCCGACGACCACGGCGTGGCGCAGGTCCTCTGTGCGTGTGGCGACGATGAGGTACTCGGCGGGGCCGCCCACCCGGTAGGCGCAGTGCTGCGCGATCGGCACGGCGCGCTGCAGGCCGGGTAGCTCGCGCTCAAGGATCCCCGCGACCCTGGGTCGTCGCTTGTCTGTGTAGTCGTCGTCCACGGCGTCTCCGGGGCGGTGCGCCCGGCTCCTTGCCGGCATTATCTCATCGCGGAGCACGCGGTTGACCGAGCCGATCTCGTGAGATAAAGTGCGCAAACTCTCTAGGAAAGAAGGACAAAGCGGTGCACATCTCGACCAGGTGTCACTACGCGATCAAGGCGCTCGTACGCCTCGCGCTCTCGTACGGCGGCGCTCCGGTCCAGTCGCGCGACATCGCGGCCTTCGGCGGCATCCCCGGCAAGTATCTCGAGCAGATCATGCACGACCTGCGCCAGGGTGGCTTCGTGTCGAGCATGCGAGGCAAGAACGGCGGCTACCTGCTCGCCCGGTCGCCCGACGCTATGACCTTCGCAGAGGTGCGGGAACTCGTCGACGGGCCCTTCGAGGCGGTGCGAATGCCCCGCGCCGGCCAGGCCGACGCCCTCGTCGAGCCCGTGTGGCGCGACGTGCGGCAGGCGGTCGACCGGGTCCTGGCCGGCGCCACGATCGGCGCGGCCGCGGAACGCGCGCGGTCGGCGCAGACCTACGCCATCTGAGCACCCTCGAACTTCCTGGAGCGACCAATGACCGACCTGAAACAGACGACCCCCGGCTTCGAGACGCTCGCCCTGCACGGCGGTCAGAAGCCCGACCCCACGACCAACGCGCGCGCCGTCCCGATCTACCAGACGACGTCGTACGTGTTCAACGACGCCGACCACGCCGCCGACCTGTTCGGGCTGCGCGAGTTCGGCAACATCTACACGCGCATCATGAACCCGACGAACGACGTCTTCGAGCAGCGGATCGCCGCGCTCGAGGGCGGCGTCGGCGCCCTCGCCTTCTCATCGGGCTCGGCGGCGGTGACCTTCGCCATCCTCAACATCGCCGGCGCCGGCGACCACGTGGTCAGCGCGAACAGCCTGTACGGCGGCACCTACAACCTGTTCGTCCACACGCTGCCGCGGTTCGGGCTCGACGTCGAGCTCGTCGACCCGGCCGACCCCGAGAACTTCCGGCGGGCGATCCGCCCGACCACCAAGCTGCTCTACGCCGAGACGGTCGGCAACCCCAAGCTCGACACGCTCGACATCGACGCCGTCGCGGCGATCGCCCACGAAGCCGGCATCCCGCTCGTGGTCGACAACACGATGCCGACTCCGTACCTGATCCGGCCGCTCGACCACGGCGCCGACATCGTGGTCCACTCCGCCACCAAGTTCATCGGCGGGCACGGCACGTCGATCGGCGGCGTGGTCGTCGACGGCGGCCGCTTCGACTGGTCGCAGAACGACAAGTTCCCGGGCTTGGTCGAGCCCGACGCGAGCTATCACGGCTTTCGGTTCTACGAGGCGCTCGGGGCGGCCACCTACATCGTCAAGCTGCGCGTCAGCCTGCTGCGCGACATCGGCGCCGCGCTGTCGCCGTTCAATGCATTCCTGTTCCTGCAGGGGCTCGAGACCCTGCCGCTGCGCATGGAGCGTCACAGCACGAACGCCCTGGCCGTCGCTCGGCACCTCGAGGCGCATCCGCAGGTCACGTGGGTGGCGTATCCGGGCCTGCCGTCGCACGGCTCGCACGACGTCGCCCGCCGGCTCCACCACCGCGACCTTTACGGCGCCATCGTCGGCTTCGGCATCAAGGGTGGCCGCGAGTCCGGCCGGCACTTCGTCGAGAGCACCGAGCTCTTCTCGCACCTCGCCAACATCGGCGACGCCAAGTCGCTCGTCATCCACCCGGCGACCACGACCCACTCGCAGCTCGGCCCCGCCGAGCTGCTCGAGACCGGCGTGACCGACGATTTCGTGCGCCTGTCGGTGGGCATCGAGTCGCTCGACGACATCATCGCCGACATCGACCAGGCCCTCGCCAGGTCCTGACCGGGCGTGAGGCGGCGGGGCGCCCTTGGCGCCCCGCCGCCTCGACCGCATAGAATCCGTTCATGGCCAAGCCCCGCAGCGACAGCTCGACCGCGACCGGCGCCGGCGCGTCGCAGATCGGCGACGTGCCGATCGTCGCCGATCCGCAGGCCGGCGCCGCCGGCATCGTCGAGACGCGCTTCGTCACGGTCGCGGCGCCGCCGCACCGCCTTGTCCTTGAGGGCGGTCAGACCCTCGGGCCGGTGACGGTCGCCTACGAGACTTACGGCACGCTCTCCGAGCGGCGTGACAACGCCGTCCTCGTACTGCACGCGCTGTCGGGCGACGCCCACGTCGCCGGCCGCAACAAGCCCGACGACGAGCGCCTGGGCTGGTGGGACATGCTGGTTGGTCCCGGCAAGGCGCTCGACACCGACCGCTACTTCGTGATCTGCGCAAACGTGCTCGGAGGCTGCGGCGGCACGACCGGACCGGGCAGCACCGACCCGGCCACCGGCGAGCCGTACGGCACCGACTTTCCGATCGTCACGATCGCCGACATGGTCGACGTGCAGATGCTGCTGCTCGACGAGCTCGGCATCCCCAGGCTGCTCGCCGCGATCGGGGGCTCGATGGGCGGCATGCAGGCCCTGCAGCTCGCCGTCGCCTACCCCGAGCGCGTCCAGGCGGTGATCGCGGTAGCCACGGCCGCCCAGCAGTCGCCCCAGGCTATCGCCTTCAACGAGGTCGGTCGCCAGGCCATCATGGCCGACCCCGACTGGCGTGGCGGCCACTACTACGGCCACCGCCTGCCGCGCCGCGGCCTGTCGGTGGCGCGCATGATCGGTCACGTCACCTATCTCTCCGACGCCGCCATGCGCGAGAAGTTCGGCCGCCGGCTGCAGGAGCTGCCCGACTACTCGTTCACCTTCTCGGCCGACTTCGAGGTCGAAAGCTACCTGAACTACCAGGGCATGGCCTTCACCGACCGGTTCGACGCGAACAGCTACCTCTACATCACGCGCGCGATCGACTACTTCGACCTGACGCGCGGCAAGGCAAGTCTCGCCGAAGCGTTGCGTCACACACAGGCGCGTTTCCTGGCCATGTCGTTCACGAGCGACGGCCTCCACCCGCCCTACCAGCTCAAGGAGATCGTGAGCGCCCTGCGCGCCACCCATAAGCACGTGAGCTACTACGAAGTGAAGTCCGATTTCGGCCACGACTCGTTCTTGCTCGAGCGCTTCAAGATGGAGGGCGTGATCGCCAACTTCCTGGCGAGCAGCGCCGCCTCGTTGTGGCCGGCGGACGGGGAGGGCTAGAGCTGTGGAGACGGAGCGCGCGCCGACGATCCTCGACCGCTACGACTACCGGCTGATCGAGGAGATGGTGCCCGATGGCGCCACCGTGCTCGACCTGGGCTGCGGCGACGGCGAGCTGCTCGCCGCGCTCGTGCGCGACAAGCACGTGCGGGGCAGCGGCGTCGAGATCGACCCGGCCGCGGTCGAAGCCTGCGTGGGCAGGGGCCTGTCGGTGTTCCACGGCGACCTCGACGAGGGCCTCGCCGACTACCTCGACGGCTCGATCGACGTGGTCATCCTGAGCTTCAGCCTGCAGCAGCTGCGCCGGCCGCGCATGCTCGTGCGCGAGATGGCGCGGGTCGGGCGCTCCGCCATCGTGAGCTTCCCGAACTTCGCCCACTGGTCGGTGCGCGGCCAGCTCTTCGCGCAGGGCCGCATGCCGGTCTCCAAGGAGCTGCCCTACCACTGGTATGACACGCCGAACATCCACCTGTGCACGGTGAACGACTTCCGCGACCTGTGCCGCCGCGAGGGCCTGCACATCATCCGCGAGGCCTATCTGGACCGCTTCGACCGCCCGGCCCGTACCCTGCGGCGGCCCAATTTCACCGCGCGTATCGCCATCTTCGCGATCTCGCGGCCGGCACTGGCCGGCTGAGCGCGCCGGGGCTCGCGAGAGGCGGGTCCGATGGCGGGGGCGGGAGCGGCGGTCGCGCGTGCCGCGCGAGCGTCGGACCCGCTCCCGGAGCTCGCCGCGAGCGTGGCGGCGTCACCTCTCGGGGCCCTCTGGCGTCAACGGGCCGGGTGGGTTTCAATCGGCTGAGTCTCTGCGTACACTACCGGGTGGCGCACTCAAGATAGGAATGGCCGGACGCACAGGTGCGCCACCCCGGCCGAGCGCAACCGTGGCCCTCGCTCACGTCGGCATGCGGGCACGCTCCACGAAACAGGAGGAACAGGTGCCTCAAGGTACAGTCAAGTGGTTTTCGACGCAGAAGGGCTACGGGTTCATCACACAGGACGAAGGCGGCGACATCTTCGTGCACGTGACCGGCCTCGCGCCCGGCACGACGGGCCTCGACGAGAACCAGCGCGTCGAGTTCGAGCTCACGGAAGGCCGCAAGGGCCCCCAGGCGACCGACGTCAAGCCGGCGTCGTAAGGCGCCCAGGGGTTCGATCGACGATCGAGCCGACGGGGTCGGTCGCCCGCGGGCGGCCGGCCCCGTCGCCGTTTTCGCCCCCGTACCGTCGCAGGCAGGCGGCGCCGGCGGCCGGCACGGTGGCCCGCTCAACGACAAGGAGGGCACGACGATGGTCGACCACGTCGCCTGGCTCGGGCACGACTCGTTCCGCCTGACCGGCTCGAAGACTGTCTACATCGACCCCTGGCACATCGCTCCCGGGGCGCCTCCGGCCGATCTCATCCTCGTCACCCACGAGCACTTCGACCACTTCGACAAGGGTGACGTCGAGCGCCTGTGGCAGTCGTCGACGGTGCTCGTGGGCCCCGCCGAGGTCACGCGCCAGGTCGAGGGCGATACCCGGACGGTGGCGCCCGGGGACTCCGTCACGATCGCCGGCGTCACGGTGCGCGCCGTGCCGGCCTACAACCTCGACAAGTTCCGCGAGCCGGGTGTGCCGTTCCATCCCAAGCGCGACGGCAAGGTCGGCTACGTGGTCGAGCTCGACGGCACGACCTACTACCACTCCGGCGACACCGACGCGATCGACGAGATGGCCGAGATCGACGTCGACGTGGCCATGATCCCGGTGAGCGGCACCTACGTGATGACCGCCGACGAGGCAGCCGGCGCCTGCGAGAAGCTGAGCGCACGGGTCGTCGTGCCCATGCACTACGACACGATCGTGGGCTCGATCGCCGATGCCCAGCGCCTGGCCGAGCTCTGCCGGCTGCCGGTCGAGATCCTGCCCAAGAGCGCCTAGGCCGTCGAGCGACTGCGTCGTCGCCGCTCAGGCAGGCGTGACTACGTCGCGCGCCTAGGCCGTCGAGCGACTGCGTCGTCGCCGCTCAGGCAGGCGTGACTACGTCGCGCGCCTAGTCTTCCTCGATGAGGATCGCCTCTTCGGGGCACGCCTCTTGGGCGCGGCGCACACACTCCCACAGGGTGGCGTGCGGCTCCGGCTCGAGCACGTCGGCCAGGCCGTCGGACTCGCGGATGACGAACACCTCGGGACAGACCGCCTCGCAGGCGGCGACGCCGGTGCAGCGGTCGTAGTCGATGCGGACGCGCATACTCATGCGCGGAGTCTATGCCAGCGGCAACGCCGGGCGTCGACGATAGGCGCAGCTGTGCCCTGGGTACGAAGGTGGCGACAGGTCGCCCGCATGGGCGGGGGCCGGCCGCGATCGGAGGGCACGATGCTCAGAGAGGGCGACAGGGCGCCGGCCGTCACCGGCACAGCACACGACGGACGCAGCTTCGACCTGGGAGCGCCGGGGGCCCGCACCGTCCTCTACTTCTTTCCCAAGGCCAACACCGGGGGCTGAACGACGGAAGCCGTTGAGTTCAACGGCCTGCTCGGAGAGTTCGCGGCCCTCGGCGTGCAGGTGATCGGGGCAAGCGTCGACAAGCCGGACGCGAACCAGAGCTTCGCCACGAAGTACGATCTGCGGTTCCCGCTGCTCTGCGACCCCGATCGCGCGCTGATCCTGGGCTTCGGGGTCGACAAGCCCGACAAGCCGTCGGCCCGGCGCACGACCTTTCTGCTCGAGCCCGACGGCACCGTCCGCAGGGTGTTCGAGAACGTCTCGGCCGCGGGTCACGCCGCCGAGGTGCTGGCGGTCGCCGGGGAGATCTGGGGAGGCTGACCCGGCGCGCGGGCGGGCGGCATAGCCGCCCGCCCGGCCCGACAGACGAAAGGACAAACGATGCGACGCGAGCACGACGCGCTGGGCGACCGGGACGTGCCCGACGAGGCGCTGTACGGCATCCAGACGCAGCGCGCGATCGAGAACTTCTCCATCTCGGGACTGCCGCCGCGCCCCGAGCTGGTAGAGGCCATCGTGCTGGTCAAGAAGGCCGCGGCACTCGTGAACCGCGAGCTCGGTCTGCTGTCGGCCGACCGGTCCGAGGCGATCGTGCGCGCCGCCGACGAGGTGCTCGGCGGCGCGCACCTCGAGCAGTTCCGCGTCGACCCGTTCCAGGCGGGCGCGGGCACGTCGCACAACATGAACGCCAACGAGGTGCTCGCCAATCGTGCCAACGAGCTGCTCGGCGGCGGACCGCGCGGCGTGTACTCGCCGGTCCACCCCAACGACGACGTCAACCAGGGGCAGTCGTCCAACGACGCGATCCCGACGGCCATCCGCCTCGCACTGCAGCGGCCGGGTGAGCGCCTGGCCCGTGCGCTGCTCGAGCTGCAGGGGACGCTGCGCGACAAGGGCGTCGAGTTCGACCACGTGTTGAAGAGCGCGCGGACACACCTGCAGGACGCGGTACCGATCCGCCTCGGGCAGGAGTTCGCCGCCTACGCCGTCACGGTGGGCAAGGCGCGCGATCGCCTGGTCGAGGCCCTCGCGCAGACGCGCGTCCTGCACATCGGCGGCACCGCCGCCGGCACGGGGCTCAACACGGACGAGCGCTACGCCGGCCTGATGGTGGCCACGCTTGCGCGGCTGGCCGGGTTGCCGCTGCGCGCGGCGCCCGACCTGGTGCAGGCGACCCAGAGCCTCGACGACTTCGTCGCCCTGTCGGGCGTGCTGCGCGGCACCGCCCTCAGCCTGATCCAGATCGCCAACGACCTGCGCCTGCTCTCGAGCGGGCCGCGCACCGGCCTGGCCGAGATCACGCTGCCGCCCGTGCAGCCGGGCTCGTCGATCATGCCGGGCAAGGTGAACCCGGTGATGGCCGAGATGCTCGACATGGTCTGCTTTCACGTGGTCGGCGCCGACGCTGCCGTGGCGCTCGCCGCCCAGGCCGGTCAGCTCGAGATCAACGTGATGACGCCGCTCGTCGCCTTCGAGCTGCTCTTCTCGCTGCAGGTGATGGCCGCGGCCGTCGAGGTCTTCACCGCGCGCTGCGCGCGCGGCATCGCGGCCGACGAGGAGAGCTGCCGGCGCTGGGGTGAGCGCAGCCTCGGCCTGGCGACCGCCCTGAACCCCGTCATCGGCTACGAGGCGGCGGCCGAGGTGGCCAAGGAGGCGCATCGCAGCGGCGCGTCGGTGCCCGAGGTGGTGCTGGCCAGGGGCATCATGACGGCCGACGAGCTCGCCGAGCGCCTCGATCCCGCCTCGCTCACGCGGCCGCGGCCGGCTCCCGAGACCGACACGGCGCCGTCGGTCTAGGCGCGCGACGACGTCGCGCTCGCCTGGGCGTCGACACTACTTGCGCCGCACGCGCGTGTACGACAGCCAGAGGCGCAGGGCCAGGGCGCCGGCCACCACGGCAAGGACGATGCGGACGGCAAGCACAGCCTAGAAGAGCGCCGCGCCCGTGTCGGGCTCGGCCTCCGGCTCGGGCTCGGCCTCCGGCTCGGGCTCGGCCTCCGGCTCGGGCTCGGCCTCCGGCTCGGCCTCCGCGGCCGGCTCCGGCTCGGGAGTCGGTGGATCCGTGACATCGGCCGCCGCCGACGCTACGGCCGCGGCCGTAGCGGCTTCGTCCGGCTCGTCGGTGGCCGGCGCGAGGTAGGTGTAACCGGCCAGCATGTTGCACCAGGCCGACCAGCGCGCGTCGCCGGAGGTGCGGGCGGCGATCTCGTCGACGGCCGCCAGGCGGGCGGTCATGTCGTCGCAGAAGTGCACGATGACGGCTTCGCGGGTGGCGGGGCTGACGGGGCTGCCCTTCTCGCGCTCGCCGTGGTGCGAGATCACGATGTGGCGCAGCTGCGTGGCCAGCTCGTCGGGGAAACCGGGGATCTGCTCGATGAGGCCGCGCACGAGGTCGTGGCCGATCACGATCTCGCCGTGCAGCCGGCCGACGTCGGTGAAGCCCGGCGCCATGGGGTCGGCCGAGTACGAGCTCACCTTGCCGATATCGTGGAGCAGCGCGCCGGTCACGGTGAGGTCGCGGTTGACGGATGCGAAGCGGTCGGCCACCGCGCCGGCCACCTCGGCGACGATGAGCGAGTGCTCGAGGAGGCCGTGGCGGTAGGCGTGGTGGTTGCGCACGGCCGCCGGCACGATCGCGAAGGTCGCGCCGGGTTCGTGCCCGGGGTCGAGCGCGCGGGCGAGCAGGGCGTGGAGCGAGGGGCTCCGCACCGAGGCGACGAGCGCGCTCAGGCGGCTCACGAGCTCGTCGAGCGGCACCGGCGAGACCGGCACCAGCGTGCCGATGTCGTACTCGCCGGGCTGCAGGACCCGCAGGCGTTTGACCTGGAACTGCTCGCCATACTTGTCGTGCACCGAGTAGGTGCCGCTCACCTTGACGACGTCGCCGCTGCGCAACTCTTCGACCACGCGGTCGTCGGCGTCGAAGTGGATGGCCTTGACCTCGCCCGAGGCGTCGCGCAGCTTGATGCGCAGGAACGAGCGGCCGTTACGGTCGGTGGCCGGCTCGACGTCGATGGCGACGAAGTAGGTCGTGACTTCGCGCCCTTCGGGCAGGTCGGCGATGAGGATCTTGGTGACGGGTTCGTGGTCGGCCGCGACGTCGGTCATAAGGTCTCCTTGGTCGGCCCTAGCCTAGCAGACGACGGCGACGGCAGGCCGACCGCGACGGTCGCCCGGTCGCCGCGCCCCGCCAGCAGGAGGGCGAGCAGCATGGCGCCGCCCAGGCCGGCGACGACGAAGAAGGGCAGGGTGTACGACGAGCGGTAGAGCGCGCCGCCGGCGAGGGCGGCGCAGGCGGTGGGCACGCCCATGCTCGCGTCGAACACCGCGTAGCCCCACACCGGCGGCACGGTGCCGAACGAGTGGCTCACGATGCCGGCCGTGACGAAGCGGAACGAGTCGAAGGCGCCGTAGAGGAACACGGCGAGCGCCCAGACCGGCGGACCCCAGCCGGCGAGCAGCAGCACCGCCCCCACCGTGAGGCAGGCGATCGTGATCCCGATGCCCTGGCGATGGCCGCGCAGATCGGTGGCGCGGCCGGCGGCGAAGGTCACGACGCTGCCGCCGACGGCGCCGACGGCGGCGAGCGCGCCGAGGGCGGTGTAGCTCAGGTGGTGGACCTGGGCGAGGTACGGCTGCACGAACGGCCAGGCCAGGTACACCGTGAAGAAGCCGCAGCCAAAGAACGCGAGGTTGCGCCGAAAGACGCGGTTCTCGAGCAGGTCGGCGACCTTCCAGGGCTGCCCGGCGGCGTGGTAGGGGAGGTCGGCGATCAGGCTCACGACGATCGACGAGGCGACGTAGAACGCCACCGCGATCAGGAACACGGGCCGCAGGCCGTAGCGCCCGGCGAGCCAGCCGCCGGCGAGCGGTCCGAGCGCCAGGCCCATGGGGAAGCTCGCGAAGATGTACGAGATGTTGCGGGCCATGCGCTCGGGCCCCGACTTGAGCATGATGTAGGTCTTGAGCGCCGGGTTGTTGGCGTAGTAGAGGCCGGTGACCACGTAGCCGGGAATGAGCCAGGGCCAGCTCGGCGCGAGCGCGAAGCAGAGCGCCGCCGGTACGGTCAGCCACCATACGGCGACGATCACGACCTTGAGCCGCAGATGGTCTGTCGCCCATGCGCCCGGCAGGTAGCTCAGGGCCGTCGTGCCGAGCTGCAGGGCCACGAGCGCGCCGATCATGAAGCGCGGCGCGCCCAGGTGCCTGATCGCGTAGACGTTCAGCAACTGGTAGTAGAGGCCCAGACCGAGCGAGAAGAGCAGGCTCGACAGAAAGCAGAGCCACAGGTCGCGGCCGAAGCTCGGCTGCGGGTCGGACGGCGGGTCTGAGCGGGGCGCGGACATGAGCGCCCCAAGTCTAGCAGCGCGGGCCTGGCGCCCGCCTCCCGGCTCGCGCCGGCGACGAGCCGCCGCGTGCGGGTGTCCAGACGAAGCGGGGGGCGGGGAGCCTTGGCTCCCCGCCCCCCAGGCGGCTCGACGAAAGACAGCCGCTCATGGTGCGTTCTCTAGCTGAGCGCGCAGCTCAGGAGACGGCCGCCCTCCGTCTCGCTACCTCAGAATCAGTCATCGGCCACCTCCTGTCGTCGCCTGCGGGGCCGCGCTCCGGTCGGCCGTTCGTGCACCGGCCGGGCGCCTTCGACAGTATAGACCGAACCACGGTCGCCGGCCGCGGACGCGCCGCGCGGGTGCTCGCGGGCCTTCCGGTGGAACTCGGGGAGCGCGGCCTCCCGGAGGGCTGCCGGTCGCTCGCCGTTTCCGGATAGGATGGCACGGGGCCGGGGAAGAAGACCGGCGGCGGACGCGTCGACCGGTGGGGCGTCCGCGTCACCCAGGAGAGGAGCGCGCGACGGGCGTCGCGCGAGACGAAAGGACGACCAGTGGCCGATCTCACGCTCGGGGGCATGGCCCTGAGGGACGGGGTGATGTTGCTCAGCCGCGACAACTGGGCGGCCGCCGTGCGCCTGCCCGACGGCAGCGTCGACGTGCATTCCGGGGTCAGGAGCCGACTGCCGGGGCAGGGTGCGATCGACAAGGTGCCCGTGCTGCGTGGCGTTGGCCGCATCGCCGAGATGACGATGACGCTGCCCGCCATGCGCCGCGAGCTCGGCCGGCGGGTGCTGCCGCAAGAGGAGCCGGCGGTCGTGTGGGCCGCCGTGGCGAGCGCGATCGCGACCCTCGTCCTGCGCCGGCTCCTGAAGAGGGCGCCGGTCGCCCGCGAGCTCGTGGTCTCGGTGCTCTCGATCGCGCCGGCGCTGATCGCGGTGCGCACCACCGAGCTGTCGCGCTTTCACGGCGCCGAGCACAAGAGCGTCGCCGCCTACGAGACCGGCGGCAGCCCCGAGAACGCCGCCCGCGAGCACGATCGCTGTGGCACCAATCTGATCGGCCCGCTCCTGCTCACCAACGTGGCCGGCGGTCTCGTGCTGCACGCCGCGGGCGCCGACGAACGACCGCTGCCCAACCTGCTGGTCGGGCTCGCGTCTCTCGGCACGGCCTTTGAGATCTTCTCGTGGATGACGCGCAATCGAGGCAACCGCGCGGCCGACCTGCTCCGCGCGCCGGGCCTTGCCCTGCAGCACCTGCTCACCACGCGCGAGCCCGACCACGCGCAGCTCGAAGTGGCCCAGTCGGCCCTGACCGAGCTGTTGCGCCGCGAGGGCGTCGCGCCGCAGACCGCCTGAGCTGGACCGCCCCGGGCGGCGATCGCCCCTTCTCGCGGGCGACGGCCTCGGGACGGCGCAGGGCTACGTGCTCGCCTCGCGGTCGCGCTCGTCGAGCCGTACCCTGCGACGCTCCTCGGCGGCCGCCCAGCGGCGGCGCTCGGCGTCGGTCTCGACAAGCAGGCGGGGCACGGGCGCGGGCCGGCGCTCGTCGTCCAAGGCGACGAACACGAGGTAGGCCGAGTTGGTGTGCAGCCAGGCGCCGGTGTCGAGGTCCTCGGCCTCGACGCGCACGCCGATCTCGATCGACGTGCGGCCGGCCCAGTTGACGGTGGCCCTGCAGACGACCAGGTTGCCGATCTGCACGGGGTAGTGGAACGACATGCGGTCGATCGCGGCCGTCACTACGCGGCGGCGGGCGAAGCGGTAGGCGCACGTGCCGGCGGTCTCGTCGATGAGCTTGAGGATGACGCCGCCGTGAATCACACCGAAGAAGTTGGCGTCGGCGGGCTGCATGAGCGAAGAGAGCTCGACCACCGTGTCGGCGGCGCGGACGGCCGGGCCCGGCGGGACCGGCGGCTGTGCGGCGGGGTCAGACGTCGAAGCTGCCCGGCAGGCGACGGCGGCGGCGGTCGCGGGTCTCGCGCCCGCCGCCGCCGGAGTTGTCCCTGCGCCGTTCGCCCTTGCGACGGTCCATGATCACGGTGATGTTGGGATTGTCCTTGTACCGCTCGACGAGCCGGGCGAAGACCTCTTCGCCGAGCTCGGGCGGGACGACTGAGTAGATCACCTGCGGCCTCCTTCAGGCACCGCCAATCTACCAGAAGCGGGCGCCGCCGTCATCGACCCGAGAAGGGGGACGGGCCCGGGCACTGCATGCCGTCTCGCGTGAGGCGGCTTGCAGAACCCGGGCCCGTCGTGAAGGGGGTACTCCCAGTATCGGCAAGCCCCCCCGTGTCCTTTAGTCCTTCGCCCCGGCGCTCCCCGCAGACCCTATCGGCAGGTGGCCGACCTGCCGACAACGATGGCGTCGCCTGCGACGGGAACGCTCAAGCGGAGGGGACGTGCACCAAGACGAACATCCTGGCGACGCTGCTACCACGGCGTCCGACATGATCGCGCGCATGATCGACGCCGCATCCGTCTTCGGCGCTCCGGCCACGGTCGCCCCCGACGCCGCTCCGCCCACGGTCGTCCCCGGCGCCGCTCCGCCCACGGTCGCCGCTCCGGCGGCCGTCGCCGCCGAGGCGCCCGAGCAGTCCGACCGGCGCCGTGCGACGACGAGCGCCGAGGGCGCTGAACGGGCCCTCGCCGCCGCCCTTGCGTCGGACGATGTCCTGGGCGCATTCGTCGCCGAGGCCGGTCGCCTGCTCGACCTCTGGCTCGTCGACCTGTGGGTGTTCGACCGTGAGCGCGAGGTCGCCCGCTACGAGGCGGCCTGGCGTCACGATGGGGCCAGCGCCGACGAGCTCGCGGCGGTCGGCACGATCGTGCCGCTGGCGAAGCGCCCCGACCTGACGCTGCTGCTGGAGAGCCGCGCGCCGCTCGAACGTCACATCGACGACCCCGACCTGCCTCCCGAGGCCCTGGCGCTCATGGAGCGCCGCGGCTACCGCAGCTCCTTCGACCTGCCGCTGTTCGAGGACGGCGAGGTGATCGCCGTGCTCGGCCTCGTCGAGCGCCGCGCCGTGCGCCGCTTCGACGACGACGAGCGCGCCCTGCTCGACACCGTCTGCCGCCTGGCAGAGGTCGGCGTGAGGTCGGTGCGCGCGCGTCGCGACCACGACGACCACGCCGGCCTGCTGCAGAGCCTCGTCGACTCGAGTCACGCCCTGGCCGCCACCCTCGACCAGCGCCAGGTCGTGGACCGCCTGCGGCGCGCCGCGAGCGAGTTGCTGCCCGGCGTCGAGCACGACGTCGGCGTCTGGCTGCGCGGCGACGACGACACGTTCACCCGCCTCGACGACGACGATCGCGGCGCCGACGACGGCTTCGCCGTCGGCGCGCCGGCCGTCGCCGGCGGCCGTGGCGCCGAGCCGGCCCCCGACAAGCTCGTCCTGCGGGCGATCGAGCGCCATCGGCCGGCCCAGGCCCGCACGTCGGGTGAGCCAACCCGGGTGATCGTGCCGCTCGTCGTGCCCGCGCGCACGATCGGCTTCCTCGACATCCGCGGCTGCCCGCTGCCGCGCTTCTCGTCGGCTGAGATGGCCGTGCTGCAGGCGCTGGCCGACCTCGCCGCCGTGGCGTTCGAGCATCGCCGGCTCGAGCGCGCCTACGACCGCCAGACGGCGGTCGACCCGGTCACCGGCTTCTTCAGTCGCTGGTACTTCTACGACCACCTCTACTCCGAGACGGCGCGCGCGGTGCGCTACAAGCAGCCCCTGTCGGTGGTCCTGGTCGGCGTCGACGGCTTCGAGCGTCTCGTGATCGGTCGCGGCCGGACGGCCGGCGACGCCGTGCTCAAGGCGATCGCCCGCCTGCTCCTGGCGAGCCTGCGTCGTAAGGTCGACGTGGCCTGCGTGCACGGCTCCGGAGAGTTCGCCCTGCTGCTGCCGAGCACGCCCCCGTTCCGCCCCGGCGCCGCGCTCGTCGCGCAGCGGCTGTGCGAGGCGGTCTCCGGCATGGAGCTGCGCGACGAGGACCACGGACTGCTCGGCTCCTTCACGCTGAGCGTCGGCGTCGCCGGCTTCCCGCGCCACGCCGAAGACGCCGACGAGCTCGGCGGCTACGCTGTAGAGGCTCTCGCCAAGGCGCGGGCGCTCGGCGGCGGCCGTGTGCAGATCTACGGCGAGGCGCCCGACGCCTTCGCCGGCGGCGAGCCGCACGCCGGCGCCGCGGCCGAGCCCGACGACCCTCTGAGTGGCATCATCCTGCCACCCGACTGGGACGACGCACCCGACGACGGCGCCTGAGCGGCCGGCCGCGCGCTCGACGACCCGGCCGAGCGCGCCCATGATGTGACTTCGGCCCCGACTCCCCCACGCTTTGCACACCCCTGACAGGCAGGACGTGCTGCGCCGACGGCGCGGTACTCCATCTCGTCGACCAGATGGCAGAAGCGGATCGGCGCGTGGGGAGATCGCGAAGCGATCTCCCTTTGCGAATGCCTCTCATCTTTGAAAATATGGCGTCCAGCATTTTCAAAGCGCTCGGCGCATTGAAAATGCACCGCGCGACCGGAGCCCGTCACGGACCCAGCACCGTTTCACAGCACGAAAGCCGGTCGCGTTATCGAAGCCGCTGCGGGCTACTACGCCTTCGTACCCGCTCCACTTCCGCCCCCCCTCGAGTATCCGCAGGACCTGGTGCTCGTCCTGTCGCAGGCCGACGCGGCTCTTGCGGAGCTCTCGATCGCCGGAGAACAGCTTCCCAACCCGCATCTGCTGATCGCGCCGTACCTCCGTCAGGAGGCCGTTCTATCGTCACGCATCGAGGGGACTCGGACGACGCTGTCAGAACTGCTGATGGACGAAGTCAAGGTGCCGCCATCCGAGCGCGATCCGAACGACCTGCGCGAAGTGCGCAACTACATCGATGCGCTCGAGTACGGTCTGGCGCGTCTGAAGGAGCTTCCCCTGTCTCTCCGCTTCGCGCGAGAACTTCACGAGCGCTTGATGCAGGGCGTCCGCGGATCGCACGCCACCCCGGGGGAGTTTCGTCGCTCTCAGAACTGGATCGGTCCCCCTGGCTCGACCCCGGCGACGGCGACCTACGTTCCACCCCCTGTACCCGAGATGATGCAAGCGCTTGGTGATTGGGAGGTCTTCCTGCACGACAGGGCCATCCTGCCCGTTCTTATCCAGTGCGCGCTCGTACACGAGCAGTTCGAGGCCATCCACCCGTTCCTCGACGGCAACGGTCGCGTCGGTCGCCTGCTGATCACATTGTTCCTGACGGAGACTGGCCGCCTGACGCAGCCGCTGCTCTACCTCTCGGCCTACATCGAGGCGCACCGCGGCGACTACTACGATGCGCTGCTTCGAGTGCGGACCGAAGGCGACTGGTACACCTGGCTTCTCTTCTTCCTTACCGGGGTCCGCGAGACCGCGGTGCGGGCGGCGCGGCAGGCGCGCGACCTGATACAGGTTCGGGAGGAGCACCGGCAGAAGGTACAGGGCCAGCCCAAGGCGCTGGCGCTCGTAGACGAGATCATGCGGGCACCGATCATGACGGTGGCCGAGGCACAGAAGGCGCTGGGGGTCACCAACCCGACCGCTCGCACCGCCATCAAGGCCCTGGTGAAGGCCGGATTGCTCGAAGAGGCAGAGGGCCGCAAATGGCGAAGGCTGTACTTCGCCCGTCCGGTCCTGGACATCCTGAGGATGCCGATGGAGGGTGTGGACCAGCGATGAGCACCCTCGCGCCGGTCGGACCGCTCGGCCCCGGCTGGCCCGACGAGCTGACGCTGCGGCTGCTCGGCTGCGAGAAACACTTCCGGGGACTGTAGCGGGGCCGCGGACGAGACGCGCGGACCAGCGCGCTCGCCGGCCCCGGCTCAGTCCCTGCCGAGTGCCTGCAGCGCGTCGATCGACGCCGGGCCCGACGCCAGCACGGCGTGCGCGGCGGCTTCGACCTGGGCGGCCATCTGGTCGACGAAGTAGCGCGCGACGAGCAGCTTGCGCGCCGCGCTCTGCGCCGCGCGCAAGAGCAGGTAGGCGCAGACCAGGTCGATCGCCATCTCGACCAGGCGGCGGCTGTGGAAGTCGCGAAACGCGGGCGAGTCGGCCGCGCGCACGTGGGCGACGGCGGCGGCCCAGCGCTCGCGCGCCGCCCGCACCCGGGCGAGCGCCTCGGGGGTCGCGGCGAAGTCGCCGGCGTCGTACTCGTCGAGGCGGTCGCTCATGGTGCCCGACAGCACGCCGCCGATCGCCGCCACGACCTGGAGCTGAGTCGTGCCCTCGTAGATGTTGGTGATGCGCGCGTCGCGGCTGTGGCGCTCGACGGCGAAGTCGCGCATGTAGCCCGAGCCGCCGTGGATCTGCAGCGAGTCGTAGGTGACCGTGTTGGCCATCTCGGTCGAGCAGGCCTTGGCGAGCGGCGTGAAGAGCGCCGCCAGGCGCGTGTGCTTCTTCAAGTCGGCGCGCAGCTCCTTGAGCTCGTCGTCGTCGCGCGGCGGGCGCTCGCCGGACTGGAGCTGCTCGATCCGGCGCTCCAGGCCCTCCTTCAGGTCGACGATCAGCGCCGTCTCGTAGAGCAGCGCGCGCGAGGCCTCGATCGCGACCTTCATGTCGGCCAGCATGGCGGCCACCGGCGTGAGGTCGCGGATGGGCCCGCCGAACTGCACGCGCTCGTCGGCGTACTTCGAGGCCGCCCGGTAGGCCGCCTCGGCGATGCCCTGGGCCTGCGCCGCGATCGCGATACGGGCGCCGTTCATGAGGCTCATCACGTAGGTGGTGAGGCCGCGCCGGCGCTCGCCGACGAGCAGCGCCGGCGCATCGTCGAACTGCAGCTCGCAGGTCGGCGAGCCGTGGATGCCGAGCTTGTCCTCGAGCCGCCGGATGCGCATGTGCTCGTCGCGCTCGTAGACGAACATCGACAAGCCGCGGGCGTCGGTCGTGCCCTCCTCGGAGCGCGCCAGCACGAGCGACACCTGGCCGCAGCCGTTCGTGATGAAGCGCTTCACGCCGTTCAGGCGCCACACGCCGTCGGCGCCGAGCGTCGCCTTGAGCTGGACGTTCTGCAGATCGCTGCCGGCCTCGGGCTCGGTCAGCGCCATCGAGCCGGTCACCGCGCCGCTTGCGAAGCGCGGCAGGTAGCGCTCCTTCAGGTCGTCGCTGGCGAACCTGTTGATCGTCTCGGCGATGTCCTGCAGGCCGAAGACGTTCATGAGCGCGGGGTCGGCGCGCGAGATCATCTCGACGATCATGACCGACACAGTGACCGGGAAGTTCAGGCCGCCGTAGCGGCGCGGCAGCGTGATGCCCATGAGGTCGGCCTGGGTGAGCCGCTCGAGTGCCGCGGCGATGCCGGGCGCGTAGCAGACCTCGCCGTCGACGAGCGCGGAGCCGGCGCGGTCGACGTCCTCGGCGCGCGGCGCCACAAAGTCACCGGCGAGCTCGCCGACGATCTCGAGCGTGCGGCGGTACGAGTCGAGCGCGTCGTCGTAGTCGCGCGGCGCGTAGGCGAAGTCGTGGGCCTGCTCGTAATCGTCCTCGCGCAGTGCCACGATGCGGCGCAGATCGAGCGCGTCGAGCTGCGCCTGCAGATCGGGGTCGTCGCTGTAGTAGTTGCTCACAAGACCCCCAGTCGCCGGCCGCCGGCGGCGGTCGCCGTCACGTCTCGCGGGTCGCCGGCGCTCGTCATCGTCGTCATTTCTCGCGGTAGGCCCTGATCAGCCGCGGCACCACGTCGTGCAGGTCGCCCACGATCCCGTAGTGCGCGACCGCGAAGATGGGCGCGAGCGGGTCGGTGTTGATGGCGAGGATGCGGGCCGACTGGTCCATGCCGGCGCGATGCTGCACGGAGCCCGAGATGCCGGCCGCTATGTAGAGCTTGGGACGCACCGTCGTGCCGGTCTGGCCGACCTGGTGCTCGCGGCTGATCCAGCCGGCGTCGACCGCGGCGCGCGAGGCCCCGACGACGCCGCCCAGCGTGTCGGCCAGCTCGCGCAGCAGGTCGAAGCCGGCGGCGTCGCCCACGCCCACGCCGCCGGAGACCACGACACGGGCGCCCTTGAGATCGACCGACCGCTCCTCGGGCGTGCGGTCGACGAGCTCGACGGCGAGGTCGAGGTCGTCGAGCAGGATGGGCCCGCCGGCTGCCGAGGGCCGCCCGTTGCCGCTCACCGCCGGCCCCGTCACGCGCTGGACGGCGAGCGCGACGACCTCGCCGCGGCGGGCCGGGTCGGAGTCGGGCAGCCGGAAGACGCCCTCGCGCACCGTCGCCATCTGCGGCCGGTGCTCGGGGCTCACGATCGTCGCGATGATGTTGCCGCCGAAAGCCGGCCGGATCTGGTAGAGCAGGTCGCGGTACTCGACGCCCTTGACCTCGTGGTCGCCGACGCGCAGGTCGGTGCAGTCGGCCGTGAGGCCGCAGCGCAGCGCCGAGGCGACCCGTGGCGCGAGGTCGCGGCCGGTCGTGGTCGCGCCGTACAGGACGATCTGCGGCTGGAACCGGCGCACGGCCTCGACGACGACCCGCGCGAAGGGCTCGGCCAGGTAGTCGTCGAGCGCGTCGTGGACGGCGAGATAGACGGTGTCGGCGCCGGCGGCGACGAGCGCGGGCGCGAGCGCCCGCGCGCCCGGGCCGCCGGCGACGAGGGCGCCGGTGCGGGCGCCGAGCTCGTCGGCGAGCGTGCGGGCGCGACCCAGCAGCTCGAGCGCGATCTCGGCCGCGTGCAGGTCGGGCGCCGCGCCGTCGCCGCCCGGCCGCCGGCCATGGCCGCCTCTGGTCTCGACGAAGACCCAGACCTCGCCCGGGGTACTAGCCAAGGATGTGCTCCTCGATCAGCTCGCGCACGAGCGTGCTCACGCCGTCGTCGGTCGGCTCGACGAGGCGTGCCTCGCCGGCGGTCAGCACGACGCTGTCGATCTTCTTCACGCGGGTCGGCGAGCCGCGCAGGCCGACGAGCTCGCGCTCGGCCTCGATCGCGGCGGCGTCCCACTGCACGATGCGCGCCCGGCACACCCGCCGGCCGGCGCGGGTCACGAGACAGACCTCGGCCGCGCCCGAGTCGGGGTCGAGGTAGCTGTCGTCGTAGTCGGGCAACGCCTCGGCGACGGCGTCCTTGTAGGTCATGACGAGCTTCACACTCGGCGGCCGCGGCTCGTTGGCGTCGGCGGTCACGGTGAGCAGCGCCGGCAGCGGTGCGCGCAGCGTCTCGGTGCCGCTTTCGACTGCGCGCGTCGCCGTGATCCAGCCGCCCACCGGCTCCGGCACGACCTCGTCGACACGGACCACGCCGGTGATCTGGGGCAGGCCGAGCTTCTCGGCGGTCTGAGGGCCGACTTGGGCGGTGTCGCCGTCGATCGCCTGCCGGCCGCAGAGGACGAGGTCGGTGCGGCCGAGGCGCTCGATGGCGCGCGCCAGCGCATAGCTCGTAGCCAGGGTGTCGGCGCCGGCGAAGGCCCGGTCCGACAGCAGCACGACCTCGTCGGCGCCGCGGAACAGGGCCTCACGCAGCACCTGGGCGGCCGAGGGCGGGCCCATGGTCACGACCGTGACCCGGCCGCCGTGGCGGTCGCGCAGACGCAGGCCCTCTTCGAGGGCGTTCAGGTCCTCCGGGTTGAAGATCGCCGGCAGGGCCGCGCGGTTGATCGTGCCGTCATCCTTCATGGCCTCGCCCGTGACGTTGGCCGTGTCGGGGACCTGCTTGACGAGGACGACGATGCGGAGGGACTGTTCGGACACTGCTTCCTCGAACGTTCTTTGTAACGAAGGACGGTGGAGCAGGTACGGTACCAGAAAACGGAGGCCGAGACGAAGCGGGCGCGTTTGACCGGCGGGAGGGTCGCCCCTAGCATGGGCGCGGGGTCGACCATGGTCGCGGACCGCCGACATCAGCGCAGGTCCCGCGCCGCGCTTGCGGCGGCGCTCGTGCTCGCCCTGCTCGCGCTGTGGCCGGCCGCCGCGGCGGCCGGTGCGACCGTGCTGCCGGCGCTCACGAACGACCTCAAGCTGCCCGGTGCGGTCGGCGTGGCCGGCGCGACCGCGCCGGCCTTCGCCGGCCTCACGTCGGGTCTGCCGACGGCGACCGAGCCGGCCGCCTTCGCGGCCGGCTCGGTCGCCGTGAGCGTCATCTTCCCGCAGAGCTCGGGCGCCGGCGGCACGACCCACACCGAGAAGTGGGCCACGCTCGACCAGTACGGGACCACGGGCCTGACGAGCGCGGCCTACCCGAACCTCACGCCGCGTCAGGTCTACATCCTGGGCCAGGTCCAGCAGGCGCTCGACTGGTGGGCGACCAGGGCGCCGGCCGCGGCCCACCTGAGCTTCGTCGTGCCCGCCTACGGCACGCTCGGCTACCCCAGGCAGGTCAAGGTCGCACGCGAGCCCATCGACGTCGCCTCGACGAACGACCAGGCGTGGCGCCACCCGATCATGGCGAAGCTCGGCTTCAAGGCGGCCAGCAGCGCCGACTCGCCGCCGCCCGAGACCGCCTACGACAACGCCGTGCGCAAGGCCAACCACACCGACTGGGCGTTCACCGTCTACGTGGTCGACAGCCTGCACGACGACGCCGCCGGCACGCACAACAAGACGCCGGGCGAGTTCCCCGACGGCGCGTTCTCCTACACCTTCGACCTCTTCGGACCCTACTCGGTGACGACCTACGACAACGACAGCTACGGCCCGGCCGACTACGGCGCCGTGCTGGCCCACGAGATCGGTCACGTGTTCGGGGCGCTCGACGAGTACGCCGCCGAGACCGGCTACCCGAGCACGGGCAGCGACTACTCGGGCTACCTGTGGGTGCGCAACCGGAACGCGGTGAAGGGCGGCACGACCAACGACGTCTGCATCATGCGGGGCGGCAGCGAGGGCGTCGCGGCGTTCTTTGGGCAGGCCTACGGCAACGACCAGCAGGTCGGCGGCATCTGCCCGTCGACCGCCGGCCAGGTCGGCTGGCGGGTCACGCGCGCCGGCCTGCCCGACGTGGTCGACACGACGCCGACCGTGACGGTGGCGCCGCCGACCTCGACCGACGGCAGCACGGCGACGGTCGGCGGCAGGGCCCGCGAGAACGCCTGGCCGCCGGGCCACAACGCCAAGGGCCGGGCCTTCGCCCGCGGCATCAGCATCTTCGTGCCGCACGACCTGACGTACAGCCTCGACGGCGGCGCGACGCAGGCGGTCACGACCGTGACCACGAGCGGCGCGAAGGCGTCGTTTGCCTTCACGGTCGACACGTCGACGCTGGTCGCCGGCCCCTACGCTGGGGCGCCGACGCGGCACCTGGTGACCGTGCAGGCGACCACCGGCACGACCGCGTCCGGCAGCGCCGTGCTGTGGGCCGCCGGCACGCCGGTCACGCTCACCCTCTCGGCGGGCAGCGCCACCATCCCGCTGGGCGGCAAGGTCAAGCTCACGGTCCATGCGGCCGACGCCGACGACACGTCGTACCCGATCGGCTCCCTCGCGGGCGTCGAGGTGGGGCCGAGCAGCGGCGCGACGCCGGCGGCACGGACGGTCACGACCGGCGCCGGCGGGGCGGCCGTCCTCGCGTTCTCGCCGCGCTTCAGCACGTCGTTCCAGGCATCGTTCACGCCGACGGCGGCCGCCGGCACGGCCGAGTTCGAGGCGGCGGCGTCGGGCAGCGTGACGGTCGCGGTGCGGGCGGCGCTCAGCGCCCGCGCCGCCATGCCCACCGCGGCCGGCGTGGTCGCCGTGACCGGCGCCTTCCGCCCGCTGCGCGCCGGCGTGCCGCTGCTGCTGCAGCGCCTGTCGGGCGGCGCCTGGACGACGGTAGCGCACGCCCGCACCACGGCCCGTTCCACATTCCGCCTGGTCTACGCGGCGCCGGCCGGCGCGCTCCGCCTGCGCGTGCGCTTCGCCGGCGACGCCCGCAACGCCGCGGCGACGAAGGCCCTGCCCGTCGTCTCCGTGTCCTGACGCCGGCTGCCGGCCGACCGGCCGCCTCCCAGCGACGCCGTTCGGCAGGCCACGTCGCCGCTCCGGTCCGCTGGGGTACAATGGGCCACCATGACCGAGCCCGTCCGCGTGCGCTTCGCGCCCTCACCCACCGGCTACCTGCACCTCGGCGGGGCGCGCACCGCCCTGTACAACTACATCTACGCGCGCCGTCAGCACGGCGCCTTCGTGCTGCGCATCGAGGACACCGACCCCTCGCGCTCGACCGACGAGGCAATCGCCCAGATCCTGCGCTCGCTGCGTGAGATGCAGCTCGACTGGGACGAGGGCCCCGAGAAGCCCGGCGGCCACGGTCCCTACCGTCAGACCGAGCGCCGCGCGATCTACCAGTCGTTCATCGACCGGCTGCTCGCCGCCGGTCACCTCTACACCTGCTTCCACACGCCCGAGCAGCTCGAGGCCGAGCGCCTTGCGGCCCAGGCCGACAAGCGCGCCTGGGTCTACAGCGGCGCCTGCCGCGACCTGCCGGCCGCCGAGGTGGCGCGCCGCAAGGCGGCCGGCGAGCCATGGACGCTGCGTTTCCGGGTGCGACCCGGCACCACGACGTTCGACGACCTGCTGCGGGGACCGGTCGAGGTGGGCAATGAGACGATCGGCGACTTCATCGTGCAGCGCTCAGACGGCACCGTCACCTACAACCTGGCCGTCGTCGTCGACGACGTGACCATGGACATCACGCACGTGATCCGCGGCGATGACCACATCTCCAACACGCCCAGGCAGGTGCTGATCTACGAGGCCCTGGGCGCGCCGCCGCCGCGCTTCCTGCACATGCCGCTGCTGTTCGGCACCGACCGCAAGAAGCTGTCCAAGCGCCACGGTGCGACCAATCTCGAGCAGCTCACGGCGATGGGCTTCCTGGTCGAGGTCGTACGCAACTACCTGTGCTTCCTGTCGACCGAGTTCGACGAGTCGATGGTCGGCTGGACGCTCGCCGACCTGGTGGCGCACTTCGACGTCGAAGCGCTCGGTACGAGCCCGAGCATCTTCGACCCCGACAAGCTGCGCTGGATGAACGGCCGCTTCATCCGCGCGCTCGAGCCGGCCGACCTCGCCGGCCGCGTGCGCGCCTACCTGGAGCGCGTCGGCTTCTACGGGCAACCGCCGGCGGTGCGACTGCTGGCGGCCGGCGGCGATGCCGCCTTGGCCGCAGCCGTTGGGGCCGGCGAGCTCGTGGCCCTGCCGCCCGGCGACGAGCAGGAGCGGCTCACCGCCCTCGTCACGCCCTTCGTGCAGGAGAAGATGGAGGTGCTCGCCGACTTCCTGCGCCTCGCCGGCTGGATGTTCACGCCTCTCGCCCTCGACGACGACGCTCGCGCGCGCCTCGCCGCCCTGCCCGACGCGCGTCGCATCCTGCTCGAGGCGTCGGTACGCCTGGCCGGTCTCGAGCGCTACGACGTCGAGCGCGTCGAGGAGGCCGTCCGTGCCCTGCCGGCCGAGCTCGGCGCCAAGCCGCGCGACGTCTTCGCCGCGCTGCGGCTCGGCATGAGCGGTCAGCCCGTCACGCCGGGGCTGTTCGAATCGCTCTGGGCGCTCGGCCGCAACGAGGCCGCGGGACGGCTCGTCGTGGCCGCCGGTCTGGTCTGACCCCAGGACAAGCTCGTGGCGGTGGGTCGCCGTGCGACCCCGACGAAGCGTCAGGGCCGGCGCAGCTCGTAGACGTAGATCTTGCTGCGCGCGGGCGCTGCGAGAGCCAGCGCATGGCGCGACTGCAGCAGCGCCAGGGGGTTCGCCTTGCCGTTGTCGCGGTGCACGTAGTAGTCGCCCGGGCCGAGCACGTCGATCCACGGCGCGGGATCGTTCAGGAGCTGCCCGGGAGGTGCCACATACACCTGTGCCTGCGCCGGCATGCTCCACATCACGATCGGCAGGGCCCCGGGGATGGGGCAGTCGATCACGGCTCGATGGGCCGACGCAAGGAGACGCCCCGGGCCGGGCGACGAGGCGTAGTTCAGCGGTCCCCAGACAAGTGCCACCGAGCAGACGAGCACGAAGGAGACCGCGACCAGGCCGGCGGCGCGCCGGGTGGCGAAACGGGCAAGCAGGAGAGGCATGAACGCCAGGAACGGCCAGGCGACGGCGAGGTAGCGGGGGCTGAGCACCTTCGGTTGGCTGAGGAAGGCCAGGTTCTGCAGCACGATCGTGCCGGCGATCCAGGCGATCAGGACGAAGGCGAGCCAGCCCGTCCTGTCCCGCCGCCAGAGCCAGCGCCTCACGGCCGGGACCGGCAGCGCCACGGCGGCCGCGACGACGAGCCAGAAAGCAAGCAGCGCGAGCGCGCTCAGGTGATGGCCCGGCATGAGCCCGTCGAGGCGCACGACCTTGTCGATCGTGTGCGTGAACCAGGGCCGGTCGAGGCCGAAGAAGTCGAACAGACAGCCGGCGGCGCCGTCGACCTTGTCGACGAAGGCCGCCGGCGTCACGTGCACCTGGGGCTTGGCCTGCTCGCGGCGGAACTGTGCGTAGACGCCGGGTTGGACGAGGGCGGTGAGGACGAGGCCGCCGGCCAGCGCGGCAAGGACGCCGAGGCAGCGGCGCAGCTCGGCACGCGCGAGCCAGGCGACGGCGAGCAGGACCCCGCCGGCGACGATCAGGATGAACTGGTACTGGGTGAGCATGCCGCCGGCGGTCGCGAGTGCGAGCAGGACGAGCACCAGCAGCGGGCGACGCGGGACACGTCCTCGCTCGGCCGCGATCAGCAGCAGCCAGACGAAGAGCACGGCAAAGAGCGCCAGCAACGGGTACATGCGGGCCATGCTCGAGGTCAGCCTGACCGCGGGGCTGACCGCCCAGGTGAGTGCGACCAGGGCGGCCGGCAGCGGGTCGTGCAGGAGGCGGCGGGCCAGCCCGAAGAGGGCGGCCCCCGTGGCGAGGTCGATCAAGAGGTTGAGCAGCGGCCCCGACCTGACGTTCACCCCGAAGAATTCCACCCAGACGTGCAGCACCCAGAAGTAGAGGGCCGGGTGGACGTCGTAATGGGCGAGGTCGAGCGAGATCTGGCGAAAGTCGACGACCGCGCCGGGGTGCCAGAGGGCCTGCCAGCTCGCGGCCGGCACCCAGCGCGCCAGGGGTTCGCCGGAGCCGGTATCGAAGTTGCCGAGATGGCCGGTCGCCGTGATGTACGACCACGCCTCGTCGACGTGCAGGCCGTGCTTGTGACTGATGCTGTCCAGGCGGAGGCCGCCGCCCAGGATGACGGCGGCCGCGATGACCAGCACGACGAGGGCGGTGCGACTGCGCCGGCGAGTGCCGTCGCGCCCCGGATCGGCGGTCGGACCATGCGGGTCTCGAGACACCGGCTCGCCTGAGTCGGGGGGAGCCTCGTCGGATCCAGAGGGGCGACCCACGAGTGTCGTCGGCTCTTGCGGGTCGGGGGGCGTCATGCTTGGAGTCTACATGAGCGGGTCGCGAAGCCCATCCCCACCGCGCCCGCCCAGAGCCTCCCCGAACGCCAGCCGGGTCACGCCCACGACCGCGACCGCGAGGGCCCAGCCCGCGATCACGTCGGTGGGAAAGTGCGCGCCGAGGTAGACGCGGGTGACCCCCACGCCGGCGCTGACGAGCAGCGCGACGACGAGCGCGGGCCAGCGCCAGGGCGTGGGCCACAGCGCGACGACGAGCGCCGCCACCAGGCCCGTGATTCCCATCGTGTGCCCGCTGGGGAACGACCAGTCGCTCGTGCCGGTCAGGAACGACCAGTCGTGACCGCTCGAGAAGACCAGCGGACGCGGCCGGTCGAAGGCGACCTTGCCGAGGCCGCTGGCGGCCATCGCCGCCAGGCTGGCGGCGAGCACGAACGCGGCCTCGCGGAGACGGCGTCGGGAGAGCAGCGCGACCAGCGCCGCGGCCAGCAGCAAGAGAACGACCGGCAGCGCGCCGAGCGTGGTCACCGCCGTCGCCGTGTCGACGGCCAGGCGCTGCTGGTGGCGCGCCGCGAGGTGCAGGACCGACAGGTCCCAGCCGCGCGTGTCCCCCGCGACGACGAGGGCCGCGACCACGGCGAACACGGCGGCCGGCACGCCGATCGCGAGCAGGAGCGGGGTGAGGCGGCGGCGCCGGGCGACCGGCGCTCGAGCGCCCGTTGCCCGCGGCAGCCGGCGACGGGCGACGACGACGATGCCGATGGCGACGAGCAGCGCGGCGAGCGACCAGGCGACGAGGGTGGCGGCGTTCGCCTCGAGCACGGGTCGCGTTACCCGAGACGGGCGATGACGGCCGGCAGCTCGCTGAAACGGAAGGCGACGGCGTCGGCCGTCGAGCTCGGCAGATCGGACGAGTTCACACCGACGAAGTGCACGGCGCGCAGCCCCGCGTCCTGCGCCCCGGCGATGTCGGTGCGCTGGATGTCGCCGACGTGCACGGCCTCGGACGGCGCTATGCCCAGCTCGGCGAGCGGCGTGAGGAAGGCGCGCGGGTCGGGCTTGGACCAGCCGTGCTCGTCGGAGAAGAAGAACGCGCCGAAGTACCGCTCGAGGCCGTGCAGGGCGAGCACCTTGCGCAGCACGCGGCCGGGGGTCAGGGCGGCGTCGCAGACGACGGCGAGGGCATAGCGCTCGGCGAGAGCGGGCAGCGTCTCCGGCACGCCCGCCACGGTGCGCGGCGGGTGGTCGAGCGCGACCTCCTCAAGCATGGTCACGACCTGCGCGACGGCGGGCGCCGGCAGGCGGATGCGCAGCGCGTGTAGCAGGACGTCGACCGACTCGGCGGTGATCGGCGTGCGCTTCTTCTTGAGCCAGACGCGGTCGAAGCGCCGCCACACCTCGTCGAAGGCGGTCTCGATGGCGTCGGGGTCGGGCGAGTAGCCGTAGGGCGCCACGATCTCGCGCAGGCGCAGCGTGCGCAGCTCCTGGCGCGACGACAGGTGGAAGTCGTCCATCAGCGTGTTCCAGAAGTCGAGCGTCACGGCTCTGATCATGTTCGTCACCATACCCCACGCGCGCCCGCCGGGGCGTGGCGCGCGCGGGCTCAGGAGCAGTAAGCCCGCACGGCGCGCTCGAGGGCGCGCGCCACGAGGGCGACCGACTCGACGTCGACCCACTCGCCGGCGGTGTGCTCGCCGTCGCCGATCGGGCCGAACTGGGCGCAGGGGATGCCGGCCTCGGCGAAGATGCCGGAGTCGGCCCAGCCGATGTCGCCGCGCACGACCGGCGGGTGGCCGAGCTCCTCGGCGGCGGCCCCGACGAGCGCGAGGACCACGGGGTCGTCGCGCCGCAGGGCCACCGGCTCGCGGCCCACGACGAGCCGGCTTGTGGCATCGAAGCGCGGGTCGACCGCGTGCGCCGCGGCGAGCAGCGCGTCGATCTCGGCCCGCGACTGGGCGACCGACTCTCCGGCGATCAGGCAGCGCTCGACGCCCAGGCGGCAGAGCCCGGGGTAGGCGGGCAGCTGCGTGCCGCCTTCGATCGTCGAGGCGTGGATGGAGCCGCGCCCGTACTCGGCCGCCGGACGCGCCGCCAGCTCGCGGTCGAGGGCGGCGATGCCGGCGAGCACCGGGCCGAGCAGGGCGATGGCGTCGACGCCCTTCTCGGGTTCGGCGCCGGCCGACTCGACGCCTGTGCTCTCGAGGGCGAACCAGGCGAAGCCGCCGTGCTCCACCGTGACGTCGAGGTCGGTGCACTCGGGCAGGATGGCGGCCTGGGGATGGTAGCGCTGCACGAGCGCCTCGGCGCCGAAGCTCTCCCATTCCTCGTCGGCGCAGCCGGCGATCAGCAGGTCGCCGCGCAGCGGCGACCTGCCGCCGGCTGCGCGCCGTTCGGCCGCGAGGCGCTCGGCGACGGTCACGGCCGCGGCCAGGCCGGCCTTCATGTCGTTGCTGCCGCGGCCGTAGAGGCGGCCGTTGCGCACCTGCGGCGTGAACAGCTCGGGCGGTGCGCCGACCACGTCGAGGTGGCTCACCAGCATGAGGCTGGGAGCGCCCTCGCCATGGCCGGGCAGCACGGCGACGAAGTTCGGGCGCCGGCGGCGCGGCTCCCAGACGTCGACCTGCAGGCCGGCGGCCGTGAGCCGCCGGGCGAGGAAGCGCACGAGCTTGTCTTCGCCGGCCGCTCCCGGCACGAGACCGGGGTTGGTCGAATCGATCGCGACCAGGTCGCAGAGCAGGTCGAGCAGATCGGCGTCGGTCGGTCCCACGGTGAGCAGCTCCTCGGGCGTCGTGTCGTATGTCCCTATGCTAACGTAAGCGCACCGGTCGTGAGGGGCCGGCAGGGGTCGCGAAAGGAGCTTTCATGACTGCCTTCCTCAGGGACGCGCGCCGGCCTGCCGCCGGCGTCGTCGGTGGCCTGCTCGTCGTGCTGGTCGTGTGTGCTCTCGGACTGGTCGCCTGCGGCAGCTCGTCGGGCGGCGGCGGCGGCGCGAGCGCGACGTCGGCGACCACGCCGCAGCGCGGCGGCACGCTCGTCGTCGCGTTCCAGAACGAGCCACAGACGCTCGATCCGGCGATCGATTTCGAGGGCAACGGCTGGGCCATCGAGCACGCCATCTTCGGCAACCTGCTGAACTACACGAGCGGCCCAGGCGCCGCCGGCACGAAGGTCATCGCCGACATGGCGACGGAGGTCCCGACCGTGGCCAACGGCGGCATCACAAACGGCGGCAAGACCTACATCTTCCACATCAGGCCGGGCATCAAGTTCGCCCCGCCGGTGAACCGCGAGGTCACGGCGGCCGACTTCGTCTACAGCTTCCAGCGCATGATGAGCCTGCCGACCGCCCCGGCGAAGGGCTACTACACCGGCATCGTCGGCCTGCAGGCGTTCCTCGACGGCAAGGCCAAGACGATCACCGGCTACAAGGCGACCGGCACGTACACCCTCGAGGTCGACCTCGAGAAGCCGATCGCCACGTTCCTCAACATCATGGAGATGCCCTTCAGCGCGCCCGTGGCCAGGGAGTGGGTCGCCAAGTGGGGCAAGCAGGTCGGCCGGCACCCCCTCGGCACGGGCCCCTACGTGTGCGACCACTGGACCGCGAGCCAGGACCTGCTGCTTGTGCGCAATACGAACTACACGGGCACCGCGGGGTACGTCGACAAGATCCAGTTCGACTTCTCGATCACGCCGGACACGGCCGTGCTCAAGGTGCAGGACGGCGACGCCGACCTGCTCGGCAACTATATCCCGCCGTCGAAGTACCCGGGCCTGGTCGCGAGCCCGCAGTGGAAGAGCCAGGTGGTCCAGGAGCCGGCGATCGCGCTCGACTACCTGTTCTTCAACATGACGGTCAAGCCGTTCGATAACCTGCTGGTGCGTCAGGCGATCGCCTGGACCATCGATCGCGCCAAGATCGTCAAGCTGCTTTCGGGCACGGCCCTGCCGCTCAACCAGATCTACCCCGCCGGTCTGCCCGGCCACGTCGACGGCGCCGCCGGCAACTTTTACGGCTACGACCCGGCCAAGGCCAAGCAGCTCCTGAGTCAGGCCGGCTTCCCCAACGGCTTCAGCACGACCCTGTACTCGCACAACGTCGCGCCGTGGCCCACCGTGATCCAGTCCATCCAGTACGACCTCGCCCAGGTGGGCATCAAGGCGAACATCAAGCTGCTCGACGAGCCGGCGTACTGGACACTGATCGGCAAGAAGGGCGCAGTCGGTCTCGGCCTGAACGACTGGTGGATGGACTACCCCGATCCGTTCGACTACATCGTCAGCCTGTTCAGCAGGAGCTCGGCGATCGACGAGGGCACGAACCCCAGCTTCTGGTGGGATCCGAAGGTCGAGACCGACATGACCAGCGCTCAGGTCATGACCGACCCGGCGGCGCGCCTGGCGAAGTTCCAGGACATCCAGTCCTACATCATGCAGCAGATGCCGGGCGTGCCCCTGTACCAGGAGACCGTGACCACACTGCACTCCAGGCGCACCGGCGGCGTCTACCTGCACCCGGTGTGGATCTTCGACTTCGAGCATTACTGGATCACCAAGTAGCCGCGCGACAGGCGTGATCGGCCGGACGGGCCCGGCGGGGCGGCCAAAGCCGCCCCGCCGGGCCCGTCGCGTCGTCTCCGTCGACCTCACGCAAAACAAGGCCGCCGGGCCTTGCGGCCCGGCGGCCTTGTTGTCCGGCCCCACGGGGGAGGGCCGAAGTCCGAGCGTCGCGACGGCGCCGGCGAGCGGGTCGCCCGTGCCCTTGCGAGCCGGCGCCCCGCCGGGGACAGAGAGACGGCGGGGCGTCGTTGCGATGATGGCAGCGCCGGGCGTAAGGACCCGTGAACGGGGGCGCCGTCGCCGTCAAGACCCTATAAAGGCGAGCCGGCCGGAAGTCGACCGCGCGGACGATCACGAGTGAAAGCGCCGCGCAGCGCGAAAGGTCAGTATAATCGGTATACTAGGCTGGTCGGGCGCGATGCCGCCGGCCACGGCGGGCGAGACAGGAGACGAGAGAGCCGTGAGCTTGATGCGCGACGAGATCTTCGAGCAGCCCGACATCGTCGCTCGCCTCGCGGCCGACCTCGCTCCCTATCGCGCGGCCGTCGCCGGCGCGCGCGCCGCCGGCGCCCGCTTCGTGCTCTACGCGGCCCGCGGCACGAGCGACAACGCGGCCGTGTACGGCAAGTACCTGGCGACGATCCACGCCGGCGTGCCCGCCGGCCTCGCGGTCCCGAGCTCGGCCACCGTGTACGACAGGCCCGCTGATCTGCGCGAGTGCCTCGTCGTCGGCATCAGCCAGAGCGGCGAGACGCCCGACGTCGCCGAGTACGTCGCGCACGCGCGCGTCGCGGGCGCCTTCACGGTGGCCATCACCAACGACGACGACAGCCTGCTCGCGCGGCACGCCCACGCCGTGCTGCCGACCCGCGCCGGACGCGAGCGCGCCGTGGCCGCGACCAAGACCTACACGAGCCAGCTCGCGGCGCTCGCCCTGTTCTGGGCGACGTGGTGCGACGACGCGGCGCTGCTCGCCGCGCTGCGCGACGCGGTGCCCGCCGCGATGCGGGCCGCGCTGTCGCTCGACGCCGCGATCGGCGAGATCGCGCAATGGCTGCGTTTCAGCGAGCGACTGCTGGTCGCCGCGCGCGGCTACAACTTCGCGACGGCGCTCGAGACCGCGCTCAAGCTCAAGGAGACCTCGTACATCGCGGCCATGCCCTACTCGGCGGCCGATCTCATGCACGGCCCCATCGCGATGGTCGAGCCGGGCTATCCGGCCCTGCTGTTCTCGCTCCCCGGTCGGGCGCTCCCGGCCATGCACCGCCTCGAGGGCGACCTGCTGCAGCGCGGCGCGGAGATCGTCGTCGTCGAGGGCGCACACGGTGCGGCGGGCGCAGCGGCAAACGAGCGCGCCGTGAGCGAGCGCGCCAAGGGCGAGAGCGCCAGAAGGCGCTGCCTGCACCTGCCGCAGACGCCTCCGGAGCCGCTGTCGCCGCTTGCCGCGATCGTGCCGGGTCAGCTGCTGGCCGCGCGTCTGGCCGAGGCGCGCGGCTACGACCCCGACAGGCCGCGCGGGCTGCACAAGGTCACGAGGACCCTGTAGACGGGTCGGCGGCGGCGGGGCGCGCGTAGCGCGCCCCGCCGCCGCCGCTCGCGCCGCCGCGCGAGCCGGCCGCCTACTTGGTGATCCAGTAGTGCTCGTAGTCGAAGATCCACACCGGGTGCAGGTAGACGCCGCCGGTGCGCTTGGAGTGCAGCGTCGTGACCACCGACTGATAGAGCGGCACGAGGGGCGCCTGAGCCATGATGTGGGTCTGCATCTGGTCGTACAGCGCAAGGCGGGCGACCGGGTCGGTCATGGCCTGTGCCTGCACGAGGTCCTTCTCGATCGTCGGGTCCCACCAGAAGCTCGGGTTGCTGCCCAGGTTGATCGCCGTGCTCTTGCTGAGCATGCCGTTGATGAAGTCGAACGGGTCGGGATAGTCCATCCACCAGTTGTTCATGCCGACGCCGCAGGCGCCCTTCTTGCCGATCTGCGCCCAGTACGTCGCCTGCTCGAGCAGCTTGATGTTCGCCTTGATGCCCACCTGGGCGAGGTCGTACTGGATGGACTGGAGCAGCGTCGGCCAGGGCGCCACGTTGCTCGAGTACAGGGTCGTGCTGAAGCCGTTGGGGAAGCCGGCCTGACTCAGGAGCTGCTTGGCCTTGGCCGGGTCGTAGCCGTAAAAGTTGCCGGCGGCGCCGTCGACGTGGCCGGGCAGGCCGGCGGGGTAGATCTGGTCGAGCGCCATGCCCGTCCCCGAGAGCAGCTTCACGATCTTCTGCCGGTCGATCGCCCACTCGATCGCCTGGCGCACGAGCAGGTTGTCGAACGGCTTGACCGTGACGTTCATGAACAGGCAGTTCAGCGCGACGGCGGGTTCGACGACCACCTGACTCTTCCACTGCGGGTTCGCGATCAGACCGGGGTAGTTGGCCGGCGGGATGTAGTCGCCGAGCAGGTCGGCGTCGCCGCTCTGCACCTTGAGCACGGCCGTGTCCGGCGTGATCGAGTACTCGAAGTGGATGGCGTCGAGGTAGCCTGCCGTCCCCGTGTAGTTCGGGTTGCGGGTGATGAGGATGTCCTGGGCGGCCTGCCAGTGGTCGAGCACGTACGGCCCCGTCCCCAGCGGATGCCGGCCGACCTGCTTGCCCCACTTGGCGACCCACTCCCTGGCCAGCGGGGCGTTGAACGGCATCTCCATGATGTTGAGGAACGTGGCGTTGGGCTGCTCGAGGTCGACCTCGAGAGTGTACTTGCCGGTCGCCCTGTAGCCGGCGATCGTCTTGGCCTTGCCGTCCAAGAAGGCCTGCTCGCCGACGATGCCCGCGTAGTAGCCCTTTCCGGGAGCCGTCGGTGAGCTCATCATGCGCTGGAAGCTGTAGACGAAGTCGGCGGCGGTGCACTCGCGGTTCACGGGCGGGGCGAACTTGATGCCGGGCCGAATGTGGAAGATGTACGTCTTGCCGCCGTTGGTGATGCCGCCGTTGGCCACGGTCGGCACCTCGGTCGCCATGTCGGCGATGATCTTCGTGCCGTCCGCCCCCGGCCCGCTCGAGTAGTTGAGCAGGTTGCCGAAGAGGCAGTGCTCGAGGGCCCAGCCCGGACCCTCGAAATCGATCGCCGGGTCGAGCGTCACCGGGTCGGCCTGGAAGGTCACGACGAGCGTGCCGCCGCGCTGCGGCGTGGTGCTGGAGGTCGTAGTGCCCCCGCCGCCGCCCGACGAGCTGCCGCAGGCGGCCAGCGCCACGGCGCACACGACCACCGCGAGAAGAAGACCATACGTCGCGACGGCGGCAGGCCGGCGCGCGCCCTTGAGGACGGCGGCCGTCGCCGCCACATACGTCCGCACCCCGACACGTCGTCGCATCGCGACTCCCTTCTTTTGCTGACGGCGGAAAGGAGGGCCGCCGTGCATACCCCCACCGCGACGAGCGGCGCCGGCATTGGCTCACCGGCAAACTGAGTATAATCGGTATGTCAACGACGCAAGGGGGTTCCGCGCGTGAACCGGTTCGTGGCTGCGCCGACCGTGCGAAGGCGCGGCGCGGCGCGGCCTGAGCCCGACCCGACGACGTTCCACCGCAGCATGCCGGGTTACGCGCCCGGGCCGCTGCTCCGCGTGCCCGCGCTGGCGCGCGCCCTGGGCATCGGCGAGCTGCTCGTGAAGGACCTGTCGTCCTGCCTGGGGCTGCCCGCCTTCAAGATCGTCGGCGCCTCGTGGGGCGTGAACCGCGCGATCGCCGGGCGGCTCGGGCTGCCGCCTGCCGGGACCTTCGCCGAGCTCAAGGCGCGAACCGCCTCGCTGACCGGCCTCAGGCTGGTGACGGCGACCGACGGCAACCACGGCAGGGCCCTCGCCCACATGGCCGCGCTGCTCGATATGGCGGCGACGATCTACGTGCCGGCCGGGACGGTGCCGGCGCGCATCGACGCGATCGCCGCCGAGGGTGCGCACGTCGAGGTCGTGCGGGGTTCCTACGACGACGCGGTCGCGCGCGCCGCTCGCGACGCGGAGGGTCAGTGCCTGGTCGTGAGCGACACGTCGTGGCCCGGCTACGAAGACACGCCCCGGGCCGTGATCGACGGCTACGCCACCCTGCTGCGCGAGATCGACCGGCAGCTCGCGCAGCTCGGGGCGCCGCGACCGGACATCGTGCTCGTCCAGTGCGGCGTCGGCGCCCTCGCGGCCGCCGTCGGCGTGCACTACGCGGGCGCCGCGCAGCCGGCCCTCGTCGCGGTCGAGCCCGACGGCGCCGCCTGCATGCTCGAGTCGCTCGCGGCGGGCACGATCGTGACCGTCCCCGGTCCGCACCGCTCGATCATGGCCGGCCTGAACTGCGGCACCCTGTCGCTCGTCGCCTGGCCTGTGCTGGCCGCCACGTTCGACGGTTGCCTCGCGATCGACGACGACTACGCCGTGCGGGCCATGCGCCTGCTCGCCGCGGAGGGGATCGAGTCGGGCGAGAGCGGCGCCGCCGGACTTGCCGGCCTGCTCGCGCTCTGCGAGGCGCCCGAGCTCGCGCCGGCGCGGGGCCTGCTCGAGATAGGTCCCGCGATGTGCGCCCTCGTCTTCTCGACGGAGGGGGCGACCGACCCGGAGGCCTACGCGCGGATCGTGGCCGATGGGTGAGACGCCTACGCGCGGATCGTGGCCGAGGCGTGAGTCCGGCGTCTGCACGGTACGTCCAGAAGACGCTGCGCCGGGCGCGGCTGGTCACTTGATATACTCACCATACAGACAGGTCTCCGCGCGGACGGACCGGCTTCGGCGGCCCCGGCGCGCGGCCCCGGCGCACCGGGTGTACGGCGCGTCACGGTACCCGAGGAGTGGATGCTGATGGATTTCGAAGCGCGCTACGAAGAGCGCACGCAAGGCTCGGCAGAGCTGTTCGGCCGCGCCCGCCGCGCGATCCCGGCCGGCGCCGGCTCGAGCGCCCGCACGTTCAAGTTCGGCTGGGTGCCCTATCCCCCGTTCATGGCACAGGGCACCGGCTCGCGCATGACCGATGTCGACGGCAACGAGTACATCGACTACCTGCTGGGCCTGGGCCCCATGATCCTCGGACATCGTCACCCCGTCGTGACCGCCGCGGTGCACGACGCCGTAGCCGAGCTCGGCACCTGTTTCGGGGTGCCCTACGAGCTCGAGATCGAGGCCGCCGAGAAGGTCATCGCGGCCGTGCCGAGCGTCGAGATGGTGCGCTTCACGAACTCGGGCAGCGAGGCGGTCGGCACCGCCGTGCGCCTCGCCCGGGCCGTCACCGGGCGCCGCCTGCTGGTGCGCTTCGAGGGCCACTACCACGGCTGGCAGGACGTCGTGTACTGGAGCAACCACGTCGACCCCGCCGCAGCCGGCCCCGCCGACCGGCCGCGGCCGGTCCCCTCAGGGCCGGGGGTGCCTCAGGAGCTCGCCGACACCCTCGTCGTGCTCTCGTGGAACGACGCCGACGGCTTCCGCCGGGTCATGGACGAGCACGGCGACGAGATCGCCGCGGTCATCACCGAGCCGGCGATGTTCAACACCGGCTGCATCCTGCCGCGTCCCGGCTATCTCGAGCTGCTGCGCGCCGAGACCCGCAAGCACGGCGCCCTGCTGATCTTCGACGAGGTCATCACCGGCTTTCGCTTCTGTCGGGGCGGCGGCCAGGAGTGGTACGGCGTCATGCCCGACCTCACCACCCTGGCGAAGGGGCTCGGCGGCGGCTTTCCCGTCGCCGCGATCGGCGGCTCGCGCGCGGTCATGGCGATGATCGACGACGGCCGCTACTCGCACTCGGGCACCTACAACGCCAACGTCGTGCAGTGCGCCGCGGTGTCGGCCACTATGGACCTTCTGGCCGAGCCCGGCCTGTACGAGCGCCAGCGGGCGGTCGGCGACCGCCTCGCCCAGGGCCTGCGCGACCTCGCCGCCGAGCACGGCGTGCCGGTCCAGGTCGAGGGCCTGGGCACGGTGTTCCAGCTCTGGTTCTCGGAGCACCCGATCCACGACTGGCGCGAGGCGCGCGCTCATGCCGACGAGGCGTTCTTCACGCGCTGGTGGCAGGAGATGCTGCTGCGCGGCGTGATCTTCCATCCGAGCCAGTTCGAGAACCTGTTCGTGAGCCTCGTACACACCGACGCCGACGTCGACCAGACGCTCGCCGCGGCGGCCGAAGTGTTCCCGATCCTCGCCGCCGAGAGGGCGGCCGTCTGAGACGGCGTCGTCCGAGGGAGGTCAGCGTGGCCGAGACACCCGATGCCAAACGACTGCGGTACCGCGACGTCATGGCCATGGTCGAGGGCCTGATCGCCGAGCAACGGCTCGGCCCCGGCGATCTGCTGCCGAGCCGCGGCGAGCTCGCGGCGATGGCCGGCGTGAGCCTGATCACGGTGCGCCGCGCCCTCGCCGAGCTCGAGCACGAGGGCAAGGTGCGCAGCCACCAGGGGCTCGGCACGTTCGTCGCCCGACCCCGCCTGGTGAGCGAGCCGGGTCGTGCCGGCGGCCTGCTGGGCACGCTCGCCGAGGAGCACGGCGCGCACGAGCTCACGACCAGGATCCTGGGCATCGAACGGTGCGCACCGTCGCCCGCCCTCGCGCACGCCCTGCAGCTCGGCGCCGACGACCACGTGTGGACGGTACGCCGTCTGCGGGTCGTCGACGGTCGCCCGATGATCGCCGAGCGCGCCGTGATCCCGGTCGTCCTGGCGCCCGGCCTCGACGGACGCAGCGCCGAGATCGCCGACTCGCTCTACCGCCTGCTCGCCCGGCGCTACGGGCTCGACGACGACTACGAGGAGCAGTTCCTCGAGGTCGTCACGCCGAGCGCGGCCGAGCGCCGTCTGCTCGAGCTCGCCCGCGGCGACCAGGTGGTGCGGCTGCGCGGCGTCAGCTTCGACAAGCACGCCCGCCCGTTCGACTGCTTCGAGCAGGTCTACCCGGCCGAAGAGGTCGTCTTCTCGATCTCCGGCCAGACCGCGCGCCACGTGTTCCGCGGCAGCGACCTGCGCGACTGGAGCGTGACGCCGGTCGCCGCCGCTGGCGACGGCGACCGGTCGACGCGCTCCTCACACTCCCGTTCCCGGCCGCACGGCCGTCCCTGAAAGGGGGAGTCCCATGTCCGACCTCACGTTACAGCCATCGACCGGCCAGAGCGGCCTCAAGGCCGGCGCCCTGCGGATCGGCGACGTGGTCATCATGGCGTTGGCAAGCTCGGGGCCCACGCAGAGCATCGCCGTGGGCATGTTCGGCCTGATCGCGGCCGTCTACTACCACACCTTCATGGCGATCCTCATCTGCTTCATCCCGATGATGGGCATCGCCATCGGCTACCAGCGTCTGAACGCCTGGCAGCCGAGCGCCGGCGCGACCTACTCGTGGGTCGGCCGCGCGCTCAACCCGCACGCCGGCTTCTTCGCTGGCTGGATCATGCTGATGTACTACACGATCGGCACGACCAGCCTCACCGTGCCGCTCGGCACGTACTTTCTGAGCTTCTTCTCGAATAGCGCCGCCAACAACAAGTACTGGGTGGCGTTCGTCGGCAGCGTCTTCAACATCATCGTGCTGATCATCGCGGCCCTCGGCATCAAGCTCTCGGCCCGCTTCAACTGGGTCTGGGCGGTGTTCGAGTACGCGCTCATCATCGGTTTCTCGATCGCGGCCCTGATCATGATCTACAGCACGGGACTGTCGGGCTCGGTGCACACCGCGAGCTCGCTCTTCACGCTGCCGAAGACCGGCCTCGTCGGCGGCATCCTGATCGCCATCTTCCTGTACTCCGGATGGGACACCGCGGCGTACGTCGGTGAAGAGGCCAAGGGCAAGCAGGCCGGATCGGCCGCGATCATGAGCGTGGTCATCCTCCTGTTCATCTACTCGTTCGTGATCTTCTCGTTCCAGGGCGTCGCTTCGATCGGCACGCTGTCCGCCAACCAGGCGAACATCCTGGCCTACGTCGGCAACACGATCGGTGGCGGCTTCTGGAAGAACGTGATGATCGTGGCCGTGCTCGGCGGCACGCTCGCCAGCCTGCAGGCCGCGATCGTGAGCTCCGGTCGCATCTCGTTCGCCATGGGCCGCGACCGCGTGTTCCCGAAGTTCTTCGACAGCGTCCACCCGCGCTACCTCACACCGTGGAACGCGACCATCCTGCTCGGCCTGCTCAACGTCGTCTTCCTCTGGGGCACGACGCTCTTCTCGAGCATCGGCAACGCTCTCCTGAACATCGTCGACACTCTGGGGCTGATGGCGGCGATCTTCTACTTCCTCACGGCGAGCACGGCCGTCTGGTACTACCGCAGGACCATTACGCGGAGTGTCGGCAACTTCGTGCTCGGCGGCATCCTGCCCGGCTTCGGCGCCGCCTTCATGGTCTTCGTGATCGTCTACGAGCTGGCGACCGGTGCGCTTTCGGGCGCCGAGATCGGCCTCGGATTCGGACTGGCGCTCGCCGCCATTCCGCTGTCGTTCGTCGCCAAGGCGGTGGGCCACGCGAAGTTCTACAGCGATCCGACCACGAGCTTCGGCGACAAGGTCGAGGCCGCCTTCGACAAGCCCGAGCCGCCCAGCGAGGGGTTCGGTCTGTGACCGGCGGCGAACCCCTGAACAAGAGGCCCGGTCTGTGACGGACGGCGAGCTGTTCGTCGGGCTCGACCTGGGCACCTCGAGCCTCAAGGGCGTGGCGGTGAGCGCGGGCGGCGAGGTCGCCGCCCGCGCCCGCGCCGATTACCCCACGCAGCGCCCCGAGGCCGGCGCCGCCGAGCAGTCGCCGCACGACTGGTGGCGTGCGCTCGAACAGGTCGTCGCGGCGCTCGCCGCCGGCGCTCCCCGCGAGCGCTGGGCGGCGGTCGGCCTGTCGGGCATGATCCCGACGCTCGTGCTCGCCGACGACGCCGGCGAGCCGGTCGCGCCCGCCATCACCTGGGAGGACGCGCGCGCCGAGCCCGAGGGCGAGGCGCTGCGCGTCCGCCTCGACGGCGACCGGCTCTACGCGCGCACCGGCCAGTGGGTCGACGGCCGTTACCTGCTGCCCATGTTCCTGCGCCTGGCGCGCGTCGCGCCGCAAGCGGCGCGCCGCGCGCGCCTGCTGCTCGGCGCCAAGGATTGGCTGTTCCTGCGCCTGACCGGCGAGGCCGCGACCGACCCGAGCACGGCGAGCGGCTTCGGCTGCTACGGGCTCGAGGCGGGGGAGTGGCTCGACGAGGTCGTCGCGGCGGCCGCCGACGAGCTGCGCGCCGCCGCCCGCGCGACGGCGTCGGGCGACGAGTCGCCGTCCGGCGGCGAGCCGGCGTATGCCCTGCCGGCCCTGCCGGCGGTCCTGCCCTCGACCGCGACGCGCCCCGTCGCGCCCGCGGTCGCCGCCTGTCTCGGCCTACCGCCGGATCTGCCGGTCTGCGTGGGCGGGGCCGACTCGGTGCTCGGCTGCCTGGGCCTCGGCGTCCAGCACGCCGGCGGCGTCGCCTGCATCGCCGGCACGAGCACGGTGCTGCTCGGCGTCGCCGACCGGCTCGTGATCGATCCCGGTCACCGGTACCTCATCACGCCGCTCGCCGGCATCGACGGCTGGGGCTTCGAGATGGACCTGCTCACGACGGGCAGCGCGTTCCACTGGCTCGCCGGCCTGCTGGGCGAGGCCGGCGGCGACGAGGCGGCGCTCATGGCCATGGCGGCGCGCGTCGCGCCGGGCGCCGGCGGCCTCTCGTTCCTGCCCTACCTCGCCCCCGGCGAGCAGGGCGCCCTCTGGGACCCGCTCCTCTCCGGCTCGCTCCTCGGCCTCAGCCTGGGGCACGGCGCCGCCGAGGTGGCGCGCGCCCTGGTCGACGGCATCGTGCTCGAGACGCGGCGTTGCCTCGAAGTGCTCGAGCAGGCCGGTCTGCCGCGCGGCCCGGTGTGCGTGGCCGGTGGCAGCGCCGTCGACCAGAGCTTCCGGCGGCAGCTCGCCGACGCCTGCCGGCGCGACGTCGTCTACGCCGCCCACGGCGAGAGCGAGTACTCGGCGATCGGCGCGGCGGTGCTGGCGGCTGCGGCCGTCGGCCGCGGCCGCCCCGCCGCCGCGCCCGCCACGGTCGAGGCCTTCATGCCCGACGAGTCGCGCGCCCGTGTGTGGGACGGCCTCTGGGAGCGTCATGAGGCGGCGCTGCGCGCCGTCCGTGCGGCCGGGGTGGGCCAGCCCTCCCAGGAGCCGGCGCGCCGGTAGTCAGCGCCCGCGCGAGGTCTCAAGTCGCGGCGCCGGTGGTACCGTTCCGCCATGTCGTCTGAGAGCCCCGCCGGCCCGCGGCCGGATACCGCGCTGCACCGCCACCGACGGCGGGTCCTGGCCCTTGCGTCGATCGGCATCTTCATGACGCCGCTCGACGGCAGCATCGTGTCGGTCGCCCTGCAGCCGATCGCCCGCTCCCTGCAGCTCAGCTACAGCGAGGCGATCTGGGTCCAGGCGGCCTACCTGCTCGCCATCAGCGCGTGCCTCGTGCCTCTCGGCCGGCTCGCCGACGAGCACGGTCGCGTGCGCTTCTTCCTGGCCGGCGTGGTCGTGTTCACCGCCGGCTCCGTGGCGTCGGGCCTTGCCCCCGACGCCGCCGTCCTGATCGCCGCACGCGTCGTACAGGGCGTGGGCGGGGCTCTGCTCAGCGCGACGGCGGCCGCCCTCGTCACGGCCGCCTACCCGCCGGCCGAGCGCGGCCGCGCGCTCGGGTTCATGACGATGTGGGTGTACGTCGGGCTCACGGTCGGGCCGCTGCTCGGCGGCCTCATCGTGCAGCACCTCACGTTCCCGGCCGCCGCCGACAGCTGGCGCTGGATCTTCTACGTGAACATCCCGATCGGCGCAGCCACGCTGCTCGCCGGCCGCTCCCTGCTGCCGGCCGAACGTCAGGATCGCGAGGCGGCGGGGGCGGCGCCGGCGAGGTCGTTCGATCTCGCCGGCGCCGCCCTGCTCGCCTTCGCGCTCGCGGCCTTCATCGTGCCCCTCACCTTCGGGTTCCAGTGGGGCTGGGTCTCGCCCGCGGCGCTCGGGCTCCTCGCCGCGGCGGTGCTGGCCGGCGCGGCGTTCGTCGCCGTCGAGAGCCGCCGCGCCGACCCGGTGTTCGACCTGACCCTCCTGCGGCACAACCGTCTGTTCGCCACCGCCAACCTGGCGGCCCTGCTCAACTACGCGGCGATGAACGCGGTGACGGTGCTCACCGCCGTCTTCCTCGAGGTGGCGCAGCATCGCTCGCCGCAGGTCGCCGGGCTCATGCTGATCTCGCAGCCGGTCCTCATGGCGGCGCTGTCGGAGCCGGCCGGCCGGCTGTCGGACCGTATCGGTACGCGCACCTTGGCGAGCGGCGGCATGCTGCTGATCGCCGTCGGGCTGGTCCTGCTCGCGACCATGTCGCAGGCCGCCTCGGTACCGCGGGTGATGGCCGCGCTGGCCGTGGTGGGGCTCGGCATGGCCGCGTTCAGCGCGCCCAACACCTCGGCGGTGATGGGCGCGGTCGAGCGCTCCCGGCTCGGCGTCGCCGCCTCGTTCCTTGCCACCATGCGGTTCACCGGCCAGGCGGTGTCGGTGGCGCTGCTCGGCGGCATCGCCGGCTCCCGGCTCGGTCCGGTCGGCGGGAAGGTCATCTTCCTGGGAGCACGGGTCGTCGACTCGGGCGGCCTGTACACGCAGGGCTTCCGCCTGGCGATGACGGTCGCCGCGGCGATGGCCCTGATCGGCGGTCTCGTGTCGCTCACACGACCCGCGGCCACCGGGCACTCTTCTCCGGTGCCCGGGGAATCACTGCCGCGAGGCGATGACGCCGGCGCCACGACGGCGAGGGCGTGGCGATCGGGGGTGCGAGGCGATGAGCGTGAGTGAGAGCGCCGGTCAGGCCGGTCGCGACGCGGCGGCCGCCGCGCGCGCGGCGGCCGCCCGTGTCGCCGCCGCACGCTTGACCGCCGGTACCACGATCGGCCTCGGCTCGGGCCGGGCGGTGGCCGCCGTCATCGCCGCCGCCGCGGCGCGCTGGCCCGCCGGTCCGCCGCTCCTCACCGCCGTCGCCTCGACCGAGACCGACCGCCTGGCGCACGCCGCCGGCTTTCCCGTGGTGTCGCTCGACGACCTCGAGCTGCGACGTGGCGCGCCCCTCGCGGGCGCCGCACCGGACGCGGGTCGCCGGCCGCTGCTCGATCTCGTGATCGACGGCGCCGACGAGGTCGACCCCGGGCTCGACCTCATCAAGGGCGGCGGCGGCGCGCTGCTGCGCGAGCGGCTGATCGCCGCGGCCGCCGCGCGCGTCGTGATCGTCGTCGAGGACGAGAAGCTCGTCGTGCGCCTCGGTGAGCGTCACGCGCTGCCGGTCGAGGTCGTGCGCTTCGCCTGGCGCGAGACGCGCGGCCGGCTGCTCGAGCTCGTGTCTGCGGCGCGCCTGCGGCGCGCCGCCGACGGCCGCGCCTTCGTCACCGACGAGGGCCACCTCATCCTGGACTGCGATCTGCCCGACGCGGCCGCGGGCGGCGGCGAGGGCCTTCAGGCCCTCGCCGCCGCCCTCAAGGGGCTGCCCGGCGTGGTCGATCACGGCCTGTTCCTGGGTGTGGCCGACGAGGTCCTCGTGGGCCACACCGACGGCGCCGTCGACACGCTGACGCGGGGCTGAGCGTCGGCTCATTGCGGGGCAGACGGCGATCCTCCCGGCGACTCCCGCGAGCGCGCTCGCGGCCGGCGCCAGCCTCTCTCCCGGGGTTACGAACCCCGCCCCGCGCGGTAAACGGACAAAAACTATCCGCTTATGGTCGTGCGGGCATCTCGGAGGGAACCCACCATGGACCGCATCGTCACCTGGTCGACACGAAGCTGGCATCCGCTCCTCGTGATCGCCGCGTGGATCGCGCTCGCGACTCTGCCGTTCGTCGGACCCAAGCTGTCGGCTCACACGAGCAACGACGCCCAGCAGCTCCCGTCGAGCGCCGCGGCACAGCGCGCCCAGAACGCTCTCGACGCCGCCTTCCCGCGTGCCAAGGGCACGCAGATCATCGTCGCCTACGGCTCGTCGCGGCCGCTCGACGCCCAAGCCAGGGCGGCGGTCGCGGCCGGAGCGCGATACCTGCGCACCGGCAACGTCGGTCTCGTCGGCGCGCCGGTCGTGCAGCTCGCGCCCGACGGGAAGGGCGCGCTGATCGCAGCGACGCTGCGAGGCGATCCCAGCCAGGCGAGCTACCGCGCCAATGTGTCGGCGATCCAGACGCACGTGGGCGCGCGCAGCGGCGGCCTGAAGGTGTACGTCACCGGGGTGGGCGGTCTGGGGACCGACAGCTACAAGATCTTCTCGAACCTCGACACGAAGCTACTGGGTGGCAGCGTGGCGATCGTGCTCGTGCTGCTGCTGCTCGTGTATCGCTCGCCGGTCCTGCCGATCATCGCCCTGGTCACGGTCGGCATCGCCTACACGACCGCGACCGGCCTGCTGGGCGTCGCCGCGAGCGCCCTCCACTTCACCGTGAACAAGCTCGCGATCTCACTGATGATCGTGCTGCTCTTCGGGGCGGGGACCGACTACGCGCTGCTGCTCATCTCGCGCTACCGCGAGTATCTGCACACCGAGCGCGACGCGCGCAGGGCGCTCGGCCTCGGCCTGATCGGCACGTGGGAGGCGATCGCCGCGAGCGGCATCACGGTGGTGCTCGCCATCCTCTCGTTCTCGCTTGCCAGGCTGCCGACGTTCTCGTCCTTCGCCCCTGTGATCGCGACCGGGGTGGCCGTGACCTTCGTCGCGGCGCTCACGCTGATCCCGGCGTTGCTGGCCCTGCTCGGCAAGGCCGCCTTCTGGCCGCGCATCCCACGGGTGGGACAGGCCTCGAAGCACGGCGTATGGCAGCGCGTGGCGGCGACCGTTGTCGCCCGGCCGCGCCGCGCGGCGGCGGCGACCGCCGCGGTCCTCGCCGTGCTCGGCATCGGCCTGGTCGCCTACACGCCGACCCTGAACTTCATCGACAACTTCCTGCAGACCACGCCGGCGACGCAGGGTTACAAGCTGGTGCAGCAGCACTTCCCGGCCGGCGCCCTCGCGCCCACGCAGGTGGTCGCCACCTATCGCACGCCGCCGAGCGCCGCGCAGTCGGGCGCGCTGCTCGCCGCCATCAAGAGCGCACCAGACGTGCTCACCGCCTTTCCGGCAGGCGCTGCCCGTGGCGGCCGCGTCGAGCAATACCAGGTGATCCTGGCGAGCGACCCCTACGGTAAGACGGCGATCACCGACGTCGCCGCGCTGCGCGGCCGGGTCGCGGCGGCGGCGGCCACGACCGGCGCGTACGCGCAGGTCGCCGGCGCGAGCGCCTTGAGCTACGACCTCTATCACCTCTCCAACCGCGACTCGATCGTGGTGGGGGTGACCGCGCTGCTCGTCACGGCGATCGTGCTAGGCCTCCTGCTGCGCTCGCTGGTCGCGCCCGTGCTGCTGCTGGCCACGAACGTGCTGTCGTTCGCCGCGGCCACCGGGGCGGTGATCTTCATCACGCGCGTGGTGTTCGGCTGGAGCTCGTTCGGCTTCCAGGTGCCGCTCTACATGTTCATCTTTCTCGTGGCGCTGGGCAGCGACTACAACATCTTCATCACGACGCGCATCCGGGCCGAGTCGTTCCGTCGCGGCCTGCGCGACGGCACCGAACGCGCCGTCGCGGTGACCGGCGGGGTGCTGACCAGCGCCGGTCTCGTGCTGGCCGGCACGTTCCTGATCCTCGCCGCCGAGCCGGTGAAGTACCTGGTCGAGGTCGGCCTCGGCGTGGCGATCGGCGTGCTGCTCGACACCTTCATCGTGCGCACGGCCCTGGTCCCCGGGCTCGTGAGCGTGGTCGGCGCCCGGATCGGCTGGCCGGGGCACCGCTGGGAGTGCGCCGACGAGTGCCCCGTGACTCCCGAGGAGCGCGCCCGCGAGCGCGCCGGCCGGCTGGGACGCGCGTCGCATCAGCCGCCCGAGGTCGGCGGCGTGCCGAGCGGCGCCCGCTAGAGGCGGTCGCCGGGCGCGGCGCGCGGCCGTGCGCCGCGTCCGGCGGCGCTGGCCGTCGCGCCGGTCTACCGTCACGACTCGCGTCGTGGCAGCGCGGGCGTAGAATCGGGGCGCGTCGGGCTCGTCCGCCCGGCCGCGACTCGACATGCTGCGACGCACGCTCACGACACTCGCCGCCCACGGCTACTGGCTCGCCCTCCTGGCGATCGGGCTGTCGACTGCCCTGTTCCTGCCGGGCCGCGACACCTTCGCCAAGGGGCAGTGGGCGCTGCTCTACCTGCTCATCGTCGTGCTCGTCGCGGGGGCGAGCGGCGCCGGACCCGCCGTGCTGGCCGCCGTGCTGGGCTTCTTCGCCTGGGACTTCTTCTTCCTGCCGCCGTACCACACGCTCACGGTCCAGGACCCCAAGGACTGGCTGTCCCTCGTTGCCTTCCTGGCGGTGGGCGTCGTCATGGGCGTGCAGACCGGACGCATGAGAGACCGCGAGGCGCGCGCCCTGGCTCGCGAGCACGAGACGGCCGCGCTCAACCGGCTCTCCGCGGGTCTTGTCTCACAGGCTTCGACGGGCGAGATGGCCGAGACGATCCTCGGCGAGATAGTGACGCTGCTCGGCGCCGCGTCGGCGACGCTCTTCGTCGGCAGCGACGACGAGCTCACCAGGTTCTGCGTGACGCCGGCGTCGGACGAGCCCGACAGCGGAGCGACGAGGGTGGCGCACTGGGTGTACATGCACGGCGAGCCGGTCGGCCTGCCGCGACAGACGCTCGCCGAGACCGCCGGCGCCGGGCCGCCGGTCGAGGGCTTCAAGGTGCCCGAGGGCAGCGGCGGGATCTTTCTTCCCCTGCGCGGCGCGCTCGGAGTCGTCGGGGTCCTGAGCGTCGCCGGCCGGCGGAACGGCCGACCCTACGATGACGCCGACGGCCGCCTGCTCGCCGCGCTCGCCAACCTGATCGCGACCTTCCTCGAGCGCCAGCGCCTGCAGACGGTGGCGACGGCGGCCGAGGCGCTGCGCGAGGCCGATCGCCTCAAGTCGAGCCTGCTCTCATCGGTGTCACACGAGCTGAAGACGCCGCTCGCCGCCCTCACGGCGACGGTCAGCAACCTGCTCGAAGGCGACGTGCCCTGGAACGAGCGGAGCGTGCGCGACGAGCTGCGCGCCATCGTCTCCGACGTGGCCCGTCTCAACAACAGCATCACGGCGCTGCTCGATCTCTCGCGTCTCGAGGCGCGCGCCTGGGAGCCGCACCTCGAGCTCTACGAAATCTCCGATATCCTCGCCGCCGGCCTCGCCGCCCTGCCGGTCCATGAGCGGGACCGGGTGATCGTCGCCGTGCCCGACGACTTCCCACCGCTGCGCGTCGACTTTGAACAGTTCGTGCGGGTGTTTCAGAACCTGCTCGAGAACGCCATGCTGTACGCCGGCAACGGCCTCCTGCGCGTCGGCGCCGAGGCCGCCGGCCGCGGCGTGCGGCTCTGGGTCGAAGACGAGGGCCCCGGCATAGCCGCCGACGAGCACGAGGCCGTGTTCGAGAAGTTCTACCGCGGCGGCAGGACCGGCATGAAGGTGCGCTCTGGCACGGGTCTCGGCCTGGCGATCACCCGCGAGATCGTGCGCGCCCACGGCGGCGGCATCCACGTCGAGGACGTCGTGCCGCATGGCGCCCGCTTCGTGATCGGCCTGCCCGACGAGGCCGCCGAGACCGCTCCGCGCAGCGAGTCCTAGGAGCCCCATCCGGCCGGCTCCGCTTCGCCGCGCCGTCCGCCGCCCCGCCTCTCGCCGCAGCCGGCGCCCTCCCATCGCGGCCCGCCCGCCGTTCACGACACTTTTACGGCACGGCGGCCCTCCTTCACGAACTCGTTACGAGTGCCGGGGAACACGAATCCAGAAGTCTTCGTCGCCGGACGGACGCTCGCCGGTCGCCCCGACAGGGGCGCTGCGGCTCCTCGGCGGTGGAGGTGCCAGCATGAGAGGTCTCGTGCGAGGCCGGTCGGCAGATGTCGCATCCGGCCCGCAGCCCGCTTCCTCGCCGCGGTGCCGGCGCTCCTCATCGGTGAGCGCGGCCTCCCGCGATCGTACCCGTCGCGCGCGGTGAGCCTTCCCGGAGCCACTCGTCGCGTCCGGCGGCCGACAGGCCGGGAGCGCGGCTGCTCCGCCGCGCTCCCGACGCCACCTGCTTGGTGAGACCGGAGGGACGACCATGTTCGACATCGCGGCGATCGCCATCGTGCTCGCCTGCTTTGCGTTTCTCGCCCTGATCCTCTACGTCCTGGAGCGTGTGTGATGGCGCCCGCAGATATCTTCGGCCTCGCGGTTTCGGCCGCGCTGGCCGCCTACCTCGTCTTCGCCCTCTTTCGTGGGGAGCGGCTCTGATGACCGCCGAAGGCATCGGCCAGATCGTGCTCTACGCGGCGGTGCTGATCGCTCTCGCCTACCCGCTGGGGCGATACATGGCCTGGGTCTACTCGCGCAGGCGCGACGACGTCGTCGAGCGCGGCTTCTTCCGGCTGCTCGGCCGGGGCAGCGGCGACGACCAGAGCTGGAAGCGCTATGCCGTGACCGTCCTGGTGTTCAGCGTCGCCTTCTCGGCCGTGCTCTACGCGATCCTGCGGCTGCAGGGTCACCTGCCGGTCAACCCCGACCACATGAAGGCCGTCCCGTCGCCGCTCTCCCTCAACACCGCCGCCAGCTTCATTACCAACACGAACTGGCAGTTCTACGCCGGCGAGGCGACGATGTCGTACCTGAGCCAGATGGCCGGCCTCGCCGTACAGAACTTCGTCTCGGCGGCGGTCGGCATGGCCGTCCTGGCCGCCGTCGTGCGCGGCCTCGCGCTGCGCTCGGGCAGCAGGCTCGGCAACTTCTGGCGCGACCTCTACCGGTCGCTCGTCTATGTCCTCCTGCCGCTGTCGGTCGTCGTCGCGGTCGTTCTCGTGTCGCAAGGCGTGCCGCAGACGCTCGCCGGCCACGCCACGGCGACCACTCTGCAAGGGGCCCATCAGGCGATCGCCCGCGGCCCCGTCGCCTCGCAGATCGCAATCAAACAGCTCGGCACCAACGGCGGCGGCTTCTACAACTCGAACTCGGCGGTGCCGTTCGAGAACCCGACCGGCCTCTCGAACTTCGTCGAGATGATCGCCATCCTGTTGATCCCGGTCGCCCAGGTCTTCATGTTCGGCCGCATGGTCAAGGCGCGCCGCCACGCCTGGATGGTGTTCGCGGCGATGAGTGCCATGTTCGTGATAGGCATCGGCGTGAACCTCGCCGCCGAGCAGCACGCCTCGCCGGTGCTGCGCGACTCCGGCGTGAATCTCGTGGCGTCCGGTGGCCAGAGCGGCGGCAACATGGCCGACAAGGAGGTCCGCTTCGGCATCGCGGGCACCACCACCTGGACGGTCGCCACGAGCGACGCCTCGAACGGCTCGGTCAACGGCGGCTTCGACGCCCAGACGGCGGCCGGCGGGGCCGTGCCCCTCGTCAATCTGTTCGTCGGCGAGGTGATCTTTGGCGGCGTCGGCACCGGCCTGATCGGTATGTTCTTCTACATCCTGATCGCCGTCTTCGTCGCCGGGCTCATGGTGGGTCGTACGCCGGAGTGGCTCGGCAAGAAGATCGAGGCCCGCGAGGTCAAGTTCGCCGCGCTCGGCGCGCTCTTCGTGCCCACCATGGTGCTCGTCATGACCGCCGTCGCGATCGCCGCGCCGGCCGGCCTCGCCTCGGTCTTCAACCTTGGAGCGCACGGCTTCACCGAGACGCTCTACGCCTACACGTCGCAGGCCAACAACAACGGCAGCGCCTTCGCCGGCTATGGTGCCACCACGTTCTCGGAATCGTTCGGCACGGTGGCCATGTACCTTGGTCGTTTCGTGCCGATGCTGGCCGGCCTCGCGCTCGCGGGCTCGCTCGCGCGTAAGAAGGTCGCGCCTGTGTCCGCCGGCACCTTCCGCACCGACGGGCCGACCTTCGCCGTGCTGCTCGTCGGCGTGGTCGCGCTCACCGCCGGCCTCATGATCCTGCCCGCGCTCAGCCTCGGGCCCATCGTCGAATCCCTGGTTCACTGACATGCGTACGCTCATTCGTTCACTCATCGGCATCGTCGTGATCACCGCGGTCTTCGGCCTCGCCTACCCCGCGCTCATGACCGGCTTCGCCTCGCTGGCTTTCCCGGCCAAGGCTGCGGGCAGCCTGCTCTACCGCAATGGCGTGGTCGTCGGCTCGGCGCTCGCCGCGCAGAGCTTCACCGCACCGCGCTACTTCCACGAGCGGCCCTCGGGCACGACGCCCGCCTACGATGCTGCTGGCACGACGTTCGCCAATCTCGGGCCGACCAATCCGGCGCTGGCGCAGGCGGTTCGCAAGCAGGCGCAGGCCGTGCTCGTGCTCGAGCGGCCCTACGACCCCGGCCTCACCATCGGCGACATCCCGGTCGACGCCGTGACCACGTCCGGCTCCGGCATCGACCCCGACATCTCGCCGGCCTACGCGCGACTCCAGGCGCACCGCGTCGCCGCGGTGCGTCACCTGCCGCTCGCCACAGTCGAGCGGCTCATCAAGCAGAACACGACCGGGCGCAGTCTCGGCCTGTTCGGCGAGCCGGGCGTCAACGTCCTGACGCTCAACCTCGCGCTCGACCGGATCGGAGGCAACTGATGGCAGCGCGCCGTTCCAGCATCTTCTCGCGACAGCTCGTCCTGGCGGCCGTGCGCGACTCGTTTCCCAAGCTCGACCCGCGCCACCAGGTGCGCAACCCGGTGATGTTCGTGGTCGAGGTCGGCAGCCTGATCACGAGCGGGATCTTCTTCATCGACCTGGCGCAGGGCCGCACCGGGCAGCTCTGGTTCGTCGCCACCATCTCGGTATGGTTGTGGCTCACCGTGCTCTTCGCGAACTTCGCAGAGGCGATCGCCGAGGGTCGCGGCAAGGCGCAGGCGAGCGCGCTGCGCGCCACCCGGACGACCACCGTCGCCCACCGACGGACCGCGACAGGGGCGCTCGAAGACGTGCCCGCACCGCAGCTCGCCAAGGGCGACGTGGTCGAGCTCGTGGCCGGCGAGCTCGTGCCGGCCGACGGCGAGATCGTCGATGGCGTCGGCTCGATAGACGAGTCGGCGATCACCGGCGAGTCCGCGCCCGTGATCCGCGAGGCAGGGAGCGACCGCTCGGCGGTCACCGGCGGCACGCGGCTGCTCTCCGACCGCCTCGTGGTCGAGGTCACCCAGGAGCCCGGCAAGTCGTTCCTCGACCGCATGATCGTCCTCGTCGAGGGTGCCGAGCGGCGCAAGACGCCCAACGAGATCGCCCTGAACATCCTGCTCGCCGGCCTCACGATCACCTTCCTCGTGGCGGTCGCCACGCTGCGTCCCTACGCGCTCTACGCCCACACCAACGTGTCGCAGACCGTGCTGATCGCCCTGCTCGTTGCGCTCATCCCCACCACGATCGGGGCGCTGCTCTCGGCGATCGGCATCGCCGGCATGGACCGCCTCGTGCAGCGCAACGTGCTCGCCATGTCGGGCCGCGCGGTCGAGGCCTCGGGCGACGTCGACGTGCTGCTCCTCGACAAGACCGGCACGATCACCCTGGGCAACCGCCAGGCGACCGAGTTCATCCCGGCGCCCGGGGTCGACGCGCGCGAGCTGGCAGAGGCGGCCGAGCTCGCCTCGCTGGCCGACGAGACGCCCGAGGGGCGCTCGATCGTCGCCCTCGCACTCGATCAGTACGAGGTGCAACGCGAGGTGGCTACCGATGCCCGCTTCGTGCCCTTCACCGCCGTGACTCGCATGAGCGGCGTCGATTTCAACGGCACGAAGATCCGCAAGGGCGCCGCCGATGCCGTCAAGGCGTTCATCGCCGAGAACGGCGGCGAGGCCCCAGGCAGCGCGATCGATGAGGCCGTACAGCGTGTCGCCGAGCGGGGCGGCACACCGCTCGTGGTCGCCAGAAACAGGACGGCACTGGGGGTCGTGCATCTGAAGGACGTCGTCAAGACCGGCATGCGCGAGCGCTTCGACGACTTGCGCAAGATGGGCATCCGCACCGTCATGGTCACCGGCGACCATCATCTGACCGCCGCGGTGATCGCCCACGAGGCCGGCGTCGACGACTATCTGGCCGAGGCCACGCCCGAGACCAAGCTCGCCCTGATCCGGTCGGAGCAGGACGAGGGTCGCATGGTGGCGATGACCGGCGACGGCACGAACGACGCTCCGGCGCTCGCACAAGCCGATGTGGGCGTGGCCATGAACGCCGGCACGAGCGCCGCCAAGGAGGCCGGCAACATGGTCGACCTCGACAACGACCCCACGAAACTCATCGAGATCGTGGAGGTGGGCAAGCAGTTGCTCATCACGCGAGGCGCGCTCACCACCTTCTCGATCGCCAACGACGTGGCCAAGTACTTCGCCATCCTGCCGGCGATGTTCGCCTTCACCTACGCGAAGCACCCCGGCCAGCACGGCCCCCTCAGCGCCCTCAACGTCATGCATCTGGGCGACCCGCGCAGCGCGATCATCTCGGCCGTGATCTTCAATGCCCTGATCATCCCGGCGCTCGTGCCGCTCGCCCTCAAGGGTGTGCGCTACCGGGCGATCGGAGCCACCGCCCTGCTGCGGCGCAACCTCCTGATCTACGGTCTTGGCGGCATGGTGCTGCCATTCATCGGCATCAAGCTGATCGATCTCGTCGTGCACAACGTGCTCGGCGCCTGAGGGCGGTTCTCCCGCACTCCGGCCCGCGGGGGCGGTAGGCTGCGGCCCACCCCCCCGCGGGCTTTATGCGGCCTTAACGCGGCGCGCGCCGACCTTTAGACCGCTGCAATGTGGGCGGGAGTATCTTTCGCTCCCACGAGGCACCGCGCGTAGCGTTGCCCGGACGCGGATCGGAGAGACCGGAGCGTGACCCTCGCGGCAATGCCCCTCACGCCTACCGCGCGCCACGATGTGCAAGCGGTGCCCCTCCGGGAACAGCGCCACCGGCAAGCGGTCGAGGGCCGCGAGGACGAGATCGTCGCGACCTTCCTCGAACTGCGCAGCGACGTCGCGACGGCCAGCGCCCTCGGGCTGCGGACGGCCCACGTGCGTCGGCTCGTCGACCTGCGCGTGCCCGAGGCCCGCGTGCTGCGACGCGCGCGGCGCACCACAAGCTCGATCTACTCTGACGAGGACTTGCTGGATGCACTGCGTGCGGCGGCCCTCGAGCTGGTCACTCCGGTGGCCATCGAGCCGTATCGCGCGTGGGCGCTGCGGGACAGCGACGGCCGTCGGCACCCGGGACCCGAAGTGATCAGGCTGAGGTTTGGCGGCTGGCGTCGGGCGCTGGCGCAAGCCGGTCTCCCGACCAACGTACGCAGCGGTCCTCGCGCGACCTACGGCCCTACGGACGTAGTCGAGGCGATCGCCGCCGCCTGGCGGGAGCTTGGCAGGTACCCGAGCGTGGTGCGCTACGAAGCCTGGCGCGCCGGTCGTCCGGGCGTGCCGTCGGCCGCGATCGCGCGCCGCGCGACGAAGAGTTGGGACGATCTTCTGGCCGCCGCGTATCCGCTCGTGTACTGTCCCGGCCCATCGGCGACGCTCGGTGTCGGTTACGACACCCGGCGCACGACGGCCGCGGTGGGCGCTAGTGCGCGGCCTTGATGAGCTCGGCGGGGCGCTCGGTCTTCGAGCGCTCCGCCCAGTGGAGCTGCGCGATCGAGAACTGCAGCACGGGCGCCAGGTGCTGCTCGAGCGGAGCGGCCTGCTCGCCGGTCGGGCACGAGCGTGCGAGAGCGACCAGGCGATCGCGTCGGGCGCGGTCCACCTCGCGGGCGAGCGACCTGGTGTGGAGGGAATAGACGGCGACCACCGCGACGATGGCGACCGCGAAGACGGCGGCGATCTCGATGACACTCATCATGGTGGTCCTCCCAGTCCTGGACACCGGTGACGCCGGCATCGAACTCAGGCTACCCGGGGCCTCGTTGCGAACGGCTAAAGGGGCCCGGTCGCGTCGTTAAAGGTGACTAAAGGGGCGGACACGAAGCCCGACATTCCGGGAAACGTCTGCGAGTGTCATGCTTAGCGGCGCAGCCCGCCGGCGGAGGCCCCGGGTCACGGAGCGCCCGGCACGGCACACGAGGACGAGGAGGAGGGCGATGAGCATTCCCGAGCGGCCGACACGCATTCTCGCCGTCGACGACGAAGAGCAGATCCGTCGCGCTCTGCAGTCGATCCTCGGCTCTCGCGGCTATCAGCTCTCACTGGCCTCCACCGCCGAAGAGGCGCTGATCAAGGCGATCGACGACCCCCCCGATCTCGTCGTGCTCGACCTCATGCTGCCCGACCGCACCGGCATCGAGGTCTGTCGCGAGCTGCGCACCTGGATGACGGCCCCGATCCTCATCCTGTCGGTGCGCTCCGCCGAGGCCGACAAGATCAAGGCGCTCGACGAGGGCGCCGACGACTACCTGACCAAGCCGTTCTCGGCCGGCGAGCTGCTGGCCCGCATCCGCGCGCTGCTGCGGCGCGCGGCGGCGCTCACCTCGCCGCCGCCGGTCGTCGTGGCCGGCGACCTGTCGATCGACATCGCGCGCCGCCGCGTCACGCTGGCCGGCGCCGAGGTCGCCCTCACCCCCACCGAGTTCGACATCCTCGCGTTCCTGGCCCGCAACGCCGACCTCGTGGTCACGCAGAAGATGATCCTCGAGCACGTCTGGGGTCCGGAGTGGGTCGAAGACGCGCAGACGCTGCGCGTGCACGTGAGCCATCTGCGCAAGAAGATCGAGCCCTCGCCGGCGGGTCCGCGCTACATCATCACCGAACCGGGGGTCGGCTTTCGGCTCTCGGTCCCCGAGCCCGCGCCGAACGCTCAGGGCGACGCCGGCGGCGAGCTCGTCTGACACGGGTCGAGGCCGCCGGACCTCGCGGTCCGGCGGCCTCGAGCCAGGTCCCGCCCACGGCGTGGCGCTCTCACAGGCTGTCCTGCAGCGCCTCCGTGCTTTGGATCCTTGCACGCCGCTCGCGGGTACCGCCTCTTGGGCCTTCGCCTCTACAGTCTCTGGTCGCGCCGGCCACCGACGCGACGCGCGTGTACGCCGGCCGGGGCGCGGCTCGGCAGCGGCCTCGACGCCGAGGGGCGCACGGTCGGCTCGGGCGGCGCGGTCCTGTCGGATGACCCGTCCGTCGAAACGTCCCATGCGACGGACTGCGCGGTCCGCCGGCTGTGGCGCCAGCCGCTGACGCCGAAGGCCGTCGCGCCGGCGACGATCGCGACCAGCACGACGATGCCGAGCCACGACACGCCTCCGCTCGAGCCCTGGACGGGCAGAGACAGCCCTCGCCCGGGCGTGCGCAGCGCCGAGAAGCCCATGGCCAGCGGCGGCGCGGCTCCGACCACGGACACCACGGCGAAGGCGCCGAGCGCGAGCAGGCCCGCGCGGGCGGCTCTCGAGGTGTCCACGATGTGCTTCATCGTTTGCTCCTTTGAAGGACCGACTTGCCTGCGACCACCATCCCCCGGACGTGCTTAAGGACGCGTGAAGCACCTCGGCGGCGTCATAAAGAGTGCCGAAAGGCGGCCGCCGTCGAGCGTCCCGGCGAGACCCAGCCGCGCGCCTTTAGGGTTCCTTAACGGTGCGACAAGCCCTCTTCACGGACCCTTAACGAGTGCCTGGGTAGCCTGACCATCGTGGAGTTCTCGCGAGGAGGCGCTTGAGCATGACCGATCTGGGGATCGCCGTGATCGACGGAGTGTTCGCCCTGGCGTTACTGGCCGTGGTGTCCTGTCTCGCCTACCTCGTCTACGTGACGGTGCGTGAGCGCGCCGCATCCGACGGCCGGCGCGCGAGCGCGGTCGCGGAGCCCCGCACCGCGTCGCATGGCGCCCGCGTCGCCATCACCCAAGGCCTACGGCCGAGCATCGCGCGACATCATCACGCCGCGTCGTCCTGAAGGGCGGCCGGCGGCGCCGGTTTTCTCGGCCGTCGTGTGAAAGCAGCGGGGCGGCGCGCCCGTAGGGGCGCGCCGCCCCGCTTGCGTCTGCGGCTGTCGCAGGGACTGCGTGGCGGGTGTTAAGACCTTTACGCATTCTTCACACCGCGAGCCCGTTCATTCACGCGCTCCTTACGTGGGGGCGGGTAGGCTGCCTGCCGTTCGTGTCGTCGTCGAGCAATCGGCGGGCGGCACGCTCACAGGTTAAGCAGGTACGAGTTTCTGGGTAGGCTGCCCGCGGCGCACGCGGGGAGTCCGCTCGCCGACAGGAGTCTTGGGGAGTCGCAGGCGTGGGTGATCTCGTGTATCTCTTGGTCGTCGTCGCGTTCTTCGCGCTCTCGTTCGGCTACGCCCGCATCGCGCCGCGGCTGTAGGAGCGTGCACGTGAACGTCGCGTACCTCGTCCTCGGCATCGTCGCCTTCGTCCTCATCCTCTACCTCTTCTACGCACTGCTCCGTCCGGAGCGCTTCTAAGGGCCGGGGGTCATGGGCTGGGGGATAGCGCAGATCGTCCTCTACGTCGTGCTGCTCGCGCTGATCGCGAAGCCGCTCGGCGTCTTCATGGCTCACGTCTTCCGCGGCGAGCGCACGTTCCTCGACCCCGCGCTCAAGCCGGTCGAGCGTCTCATCTACCGGCTGTGCGGCGTCGACGAGACGCGCGAGATGGGGGTCACCGCCTACGCCGTCTCGCTGCTCGTGTTCAACCTCGCCGTGTTGCTTTTCATGTACGTGATCCTCCGTCTGCAGGGTCACCTGCCCTTCAACCCCGCGCACATCCCCGACATGAGCCCGACGGTCGCGTTCAACACGGCGATCAGCTTCGCGACCAACACCAACTGGCAGGTCTACGTGCCCGAAAGCCAGGTGAGCTACCTCTCGCAGATGCTCGCTCTGGCGCGCGAGAACTTCGTGTCGGCCGCGGTCGGCATGGCCGTCGCCGTCGCCTTCATCCGCGGCGTCACCGGCCACTCGGGCCGCCACCTCGGCAACTTCTGGGTCGACATGACCCGCAGCTTCCTCTACGTCCTGCTGCCGATCTCGATCGTCGGTGGCCTGTTTCTCGTGTCGCAGGGCGTCGTCCAGAACCTGAACGGCCCGACCCACGCCGTTACCGTCCAGGGCACAGTGCAGACCATCGCCCAGGGCCCCTTCGCCTCGCAGGAGATCATCAAGGAGCTCGGCACTAACGGCGGCGGCACGTACAACGCGAACTCGGCGCATCCGTATGAGAACCCATCGCCTCTCACGAACTTCATCGAGGACCTCGCGCTGCTGGCCATCCCCGTCGCGCTCACCTACACGTTCGGACGGTACGCCGGCAACCAGAGACAGGGCTGGGCGCTCTTCGCCGCGGCGATGGTCATCCTCCTGATCAGCGTGGGCGTGATGTACGCGAGCGAGCAGCGCGGCAACCCGATCCTCGCCAAGGCGGGCGCCACCGAGAAGCTCACGGCGACCCAGTCCGGCGGCAACATGGAGGGCAAGGAGGTCCGGTTCGGCATCGCCGATTCCGTCCTGTGGGCGACGACGACCACCGACACGTCGTGCGGCGCCGTCAATGCGTCGCACGACAGCCTCACGCCGCTGGCGGGCATGATGGCCATGCTGAACATCGCGCTCGGCGAGGTGGTGTTCGGCGGCGTTGGGGTCGGCATCATGGGGCTGCTCGTCAACGCCATCCTGGCGGTCTTCATCGCCGGGCTCATGGTGGGCCGCACGCCCGAATACCTCGGCAAGAAGATCGAAGGCCGCGAGATGAAGCTCGCCTCGCTTGCCGTGCTCTACTTCTGCGTCACGGCGCTGGGCTTCGCCGCCCTGGCCGCGGTCGTGCCGGCCGGCAAGGACGCCGCCCTGAACGCGGGGCCCCACGGCCTGTCCGAGATCCTCTACGGCACGATCTCGCAGACCGGCAACAACGGCAGCGCCTTCGCCGGCCTCACCGCGAGCGGCCGTTTCTGGAGCACGATCGGCGGCCTCTGCATGATGTGGGGCCGCTACTTCTTCATCATCCCGTGCCTCGCCCTGGCCGGCTCGCTGGCCGGCAAGAAGTCGGTGCCGCCGTCGCCCGGCACGTTCCCCACGACGGGCGGCATCTTCGTCGTGCTGCTCGTCGGCGTGATCCTCATCGTCGGCGCGCTGACCTGGTTCCCGGCCTTCGCCCTGGGCCCCATCGTCGAGCACTTCCTGATGAACGCCGGCAAGCTGTTCGGTGGGTGAGCCGTGACTGACGAACGACAGGAGCCCGGCGTGCCCGACGACGAGCAGGGTCGACCGCTGCCCGTCACGCCGCCCGAGCCGGAGCCGCGCAAAGAGCGTGTGACGATCCGCAACGAGGCCTCGATGAAGGGCCTCGTCTGGCCGGCTATCGCGAGCTCGTTCCGCAAGCTCGATCCGCGCGACGTCGCGCGCAACCCCGTCATGTTCGTGGTCGAGGTCGGCAGTGTCATCACGAGCTACTACTTTGTCCTCGGCCTCGTCCACTCGAGCTCCGACACCGCTTTCGTCGGCGCCGTCACCGGCTGGCTCTGGTTCACGGTGCTCTTCGCCAACTTCGCGACGGCCATGGCCGAGGGCCGCGGCAAGGCCCAGGCCGACGCCCTGCGCAAGATGCGCACCGAGACCTACGCCAACCTCGTGACCGACCGCACGGTCACCCAGGTGCCGGCCGGCCAGCTTCGTCGCGGCGACATCGTCCTGGTGAGCGCCGGCGAGGTGATCCCCGGCGACGGCGAGGTGATCGAGGGCATCGCCTCGGTCGACGAGTCGGCGATCACCGGCGAGTCGGCCCCGGTGATCCGTGAGAGCGGCGGCGACCGCAGCGCCGTGACGGGCGGCACGAAGGTGCTCTCCGATCAGATCAGGGTCGAGATCACCACGAACCCGGGCGAAAGCTTCCTCGACCGCATGATCGGCCTGGTCGAGGGCGCGCAGCGCCAGAAGACGCCCAACGAGATCGCCCTCACCATCCTGCTCGCCGCCCTCACGATCATCTTCGTGATCGTGATCATGACGCTCGAGCCGTTTGCCATCTACGACCACGCGCCGCAGTCGCCGACGGTGCTGATCGCCCTGCTCGTCTGCCTCATCCCGACCACGATCGGCGGCCTGCTCGCGGCCATCGGCATCGCCGGCATGGACCGCCTCGTGCGCCACAACGTGCTCGCCACGAGCGGGCGCGCGGTCGAGGCCGCCGGCGACGTCGACACGCTGCTGCTCGACAAGACCGGCACGATCACGCTGGGCAACCGGCAGGCGGCCGAGTTCATCCCCATGCCGGGCGTGACCGAGGCCGAGCTGGCCGACGCGGCGCAGCTCGCCTCGCTGGCCGACGAGACGCCCGAAGGGCGCTCGATCGTCGTGCTCGCCAAGGATTTCGGCATCCGCGCCCGGCACATCGACCCGGACAAGGCGACGTTCGTCGAGTTCACCGCCCAGACGCGCATGAGCGGCATCGACCTCGACGGTCAGTCCATCCGCAAAGGCGCCGGCGAGGCCGTCATCGCCTGGATCAGGCAGCGCGGCGGCACGGTGCCGACCGAGCTCGAGCGCTCGATCGAAGCCGTCTCGCTGCAGGGCGGCACGCCGCTGGCGGTCGCCCGCAACGATCAGGTGCTCGGCGTGATCCACCTGAAGGACATCGTCAAAGGCGGCATCCGCGAGCGTTTCGACGAGCTGCGCGCCATGGGCATCCGCACCGTGATGATCACGGGCGACAACCCGCTCACGGCGGCCGTGATCGCCAAGGAAGCCGGCGTCGACGACTTCCTGGCCGAAGCCACACCCGAAGCCAAGATGGAGCTCATCCGCTCGGAGCAGCAGCAGGGCAAGCTGGTGGCGATGACCGGCGACGGCACGAACGACGCGCCGGCCCTGGCTCAGGCCGACGTCGGCGTCGCCATGAACTCGGGCACGTCGGCCGCCAAGGAGGCCGGCAACATGGTCGACCTCGACTCCAACCCGACCAAGCTCATCGAGATCGTGGCGATCGGCAAGCAGCTCCTGATCACGCGCGGGGCGCTCACCACCTTCAGCATCGCCAACGATGTGGCCAAGTACTTCGCCATCATCCCGGCGATGTTCATGGTCGCCTTCCCGCAGCTCCGCCCGCTCAACGTGATGGGGCTGCACTCGCCGCACAGCGCCGTGCTGTCGGCCGTCATCTTCAACGCGCTCATCATCGTCATGTTGATCCCGCTCGCGCTGCGCGGCGTGAAGTACCGGCCGATCGGCGCCGCAGCCCTGCTGCGCTTCAATCTGCTCGTGTACGGCCTGGGCGGCGTGGTCGCGCCCTTCATCGGCATCAAGATCATCGACCTCATCCTGGTGGCCCTCCACCTGACGACCTGAGGGAGCGTGACGTGAAGTACGTCTGGACAGCCATTCGCATGACGGTCGTGAGCGCGATCCTGCTGGGGATCATCTACCCCCTGGCGATGACCGGCGTCGCCCAGGTCGTCTTTCCCGGCAAGGCCGACGGTAGCCTGATCAAGAAGAACGGCGTGGTGATCGGCTCGAGCCTGATCGGTCAGGACTTCACCGCGCCGCGCTACTTCTGGCCGCGACCCTCCGCGGCGGGCAAGGGATACGATGGGATGGACTCGTCGTTTTCGAACCTCGGCCCGACGAGCAGGGCGCTCGCCGACCGGGTCAAGGCGGCGGTCAAGGCCGACATCGCAGCCGATCCCGGCCTCAGGTTCGGACAGGTGCCGATCGACATGGTGACGACGTCAGCCAGCGGGCTCGACCCCGATATCACGATCGCCAACGCGCGCGCCCAGGCGCCGCGCGTGGCGGCCGCTCGCGGCATGAGCGTCGCCGCGGTGCTCGCCCTGATCGCGAAGCACACGGCCGGGCGCGAGCTCGGCTTCCTCGGCGAGCCCACGGTGAACGTGCTTCAGCTCGATCTGGCGCTCGACGTCGCGTCGCCCTGATGGCCGCCGCCGACCCGCCTCCCGGCGGCACCGGACCCGGTGAGCAAATAGCGCTGCGCACCCTGCGCAACCGGGGACGCCACAAGATCTTCCTGGGCTACGCGCCGGGCGTCGGCAAGACCTTCACCATGCTCTCCGAGGCGCGCCGGCGTGCCGAGCGCGGCGAGGACGTCGTGATCGGCTTCGTCGAGACGCACGGCCGCAAGGCGATCGCCGAGCTCGCCGAGGGCCTGTCGATCGTCCCGCGCAAGACGCTCGAGTATCGCGGCCGCATGTTCGAAGAGATGGACACGGCGGCCGTGATCGCCCGCCGGCCGGCGGTCGTGCTGGTCGACGAGCTCGCTCACACGAACATCCCCGGCACCAAGCACGAGAAGCGCTGGCAGAGCGTCGAGGAGATCCTGGCGGCCGGCATCGACGTGCTCTCGACCGTCAACGTCCAGCACTTCGAGAGCCTGAACGACACGATCTACCAGATCACCTCGGTGCGCGTGCGCGAGACGCTACCCGACGGCATCCTCGACCGCGCCGACGAGGTGGTGCTGGTCGACCTCACGGCCGACGCCCTCATCAACCGGCTGAACCGGGGCGTCGTCTACGATCTCGAGAAGATCCCCGGGGCGCTCAGCAACTTCTTCCGCCGCGGCAATCTGGTGGCCCTGCGCGAGCTCGCCCTGCGCAAGACGGCTGAGGAGGTCGACGAGAGCCTCGAGCACTACATCGAGGAGCACGAGATCGAGACTCCCTGGGCCACCGAGGACCGCGTCGTGGTGTGCATCAAGGCGGGGCCGGTGGCGAAGAAGCTCGTGCGGCGCGGCTACCGCCTGGCCAAGCGCCTCCAGGGACATTTCTGGGTCATCCACGTGCACACGCCGGGGGAGACCCTCGGGCGTCATCACGACGAGCTCACCGAGCTCTTCGACCTCACGCGCAACCTGGGCGGCGAGGTAGTGGAGCTGTCCGGTGACTCCGAAGACGAGGCCATCTTGCACTTCGCGCACGAGCACCGCGCGACGTTCGTCGTCATGGGTCAGTCCAAACGCTCGCGCATGGACGAGGTACTGCGCGGCTCGTCGCTGATTGCGCGGATCATGCGCGAGACCCAGGATGTCGACGTGCTCGTGGTGGCCGATCCCAGCAAGACGGTGCGCGAGACCGAGTAGGTCGGCCGCCTGTCACCTTTACGGATACTTCACACCTTAACAGGTTCTTTATACTGACGGCGCGTGATTTTATGGACTCTTAACGCCGTTCGGCGTAGCGTCGCGCGGTCGGCCCACGGGCCGATGCGTCGGCTTGGTCGCCGACGACGGTGGCGGCGGCCAGGCCGCTCGGGCAGGCGTTCGTGATGGAGCGCCACCTTGCATGCTCCGGGCCGCGCCCCACCCTGCAAGTGCGACAGGAGCGTGTGAGCGCTGTGGAAACGCAGGTCCGAGGCGATGTGGCGGCAGCCCCCGGCGACCGCCACCCGACATCGTCGCCCGACACGGCCATGCCACAGATCGACGGCATCTGGTCGCTGCCCGGCGACGAGGTGTTCGCTCGTCTCGAGACCTCACCCCGCGGCCTGACCGAGGACGAGGCCTTTCGGCGCCTCAAGAAGTACGGCCCCAACACGCTGCCGGCCAAGGTCGGGCGGCCGATCATCTTCCGCTTCTTCGACCAGTTCACGACGCTCTTTGCCATCATGCTCGAGGTCGCGGCGCTGCTGTGCGTGATCGCAGCCGCGCTGTCGACCGGTTCGGCCCGGCAGGCCAACATCAACGTGACCATCGCCATCGTCGGCGTCGTGCTGCTGAACGCGACCATCGGCTTCTTCCAGGAGTATCGCGCCGAGAAGGCGACCGAGGCGCTCCAGAAGATGGTGCCGCAGAACGCCAAGGTGGTACGCGACGGCGAGGTGACGGTCGTCGCGGTCGCCGACCTCGTGCCCGGCGACGTCGTGCAGCTCGAAGAGGGCGACAGTATCTCGGCCGACGCCCGGCTCATCCGTCAGTACGAGATGTCGACGATCAACATCGCCTTGACGGGCGAGTCCGATGCCGTGCGCAAGACGGCCGACTCGATCGTCGAGGAGGAGCTCGCCGTCATCAACATGCCGAACCTCGTCTTCATGGGCACGAGCGTCGCTTCGGGCACCGGCCAGGCGGTCGTCTTCGCCACCGGACTCCAGACGCAGTTCGGCCATATCTTCACGCTCACGAGTGGTGTGTCCGACGAGAAGTCGCCGCTGCAGCGCGAGATCGACACGATGGCCCGCACCGTCTCGATCATCGCGGTGATCTGCGGCATCGCCCTGTTCTTCGCCGCCCTGCTGATCTTCAAGTTCGGCGCGGTGCCCGCCCTGCTGTTCGCTCTCGGCGTCATGGTCGCCCTGGTGCCCGAGGGCCTGCCGGCGACCTTGTCGGTCGCCCTGGCCATCGGCGTGCAGCGCATGGCCAAAGAGAACGCCCTCATCAAGAAGCTGATGGGCGTCGAGACGCTGGGCTCGACCAACGTGATCTGCACCGACAAGACCGGCACGCTGACCAAGGCCGAGATGACGGTCCGCGAGATGTTCACCGGCGACGCCGTGGTCGAGGTGACGGGCGCCGGCTACGAGCCGGTCGGCGACTTTGTCATGGGCGACACGACGCTGCCCAAGGACGAGGCCCGCCGCCGCCTCGAGCTCCTGCTGCGCGCCATGACCTTCGCCAACGACGCCAAGGTGCTGGCGCCGAGCGACGACAAGGGCTGGCGGGTCATCGGCGACCCGACCGAGGGGTGCCTGCTGGTGGCCGCCGAGAAGGTCGGCTTCGACCTGCCCGACGAGATCGTCCAGCGTCCCAAGATCTACGAGCTGCCGTTCGAATCGGTGCGCAAACGCATGTCGGTGGTGCACGTCGAGGGCGACGGCCAGAAGGCCTACGTCAAGGGCGCGCCGTCCGAGACCATCCCGCGCTGTACGAGCGTGCTGCTCGAGGGCAACGTCGTGCCGATGACCGACGAGCTGCGCGCGCGGATCATCGAGCGCAACGACGAGATGTCGCGCCAGGCGCTACGCGTGCTGGCCGTCGCCGAGCGCGACCTGCCGGGCGACCTGACCGACTACACCCCCGACTCGGTCGAGAGCGAGCTCACCTTCCTCGGCCTGGTCGGCATGATCGACCCGCCGCGCCCCGAGGTCAGCGAGGCGGTCGAGCACGCCCTCACGGCCGGCATCCGCATCATCATGGTGACGGGCGACTACGGCCTGACGGCCGAGGCGATCGCCCGTCGCATCGGCATCGTGCGCGGCGATCGCAACGTGCGGGTGATCACCGGCACCGACCTGCAGGACATGACCGAGGACGACCTCAAGGGCGAGCTTGCCAAGCCGCAGGACGTGATCTTCGCGAGGGTCGCGCCCGAGCACAAGATGCAGGTCGTGTCGGCCCTGAAGGACATGAAGCAGATCGTCGCGGTCACCGGCGACGGCGTGAACGACGCGCCGGCGCTGAAGAAGGCCGACATCGGCGTGGCCATGGGCCTGGCGGGCACCGACGTCGCGCGCGAGGCGGCCATCATGATCCTGCTCGACGACAGCTTCGCCAGCATCATCAAGGCGGTCGAGCAGGGCCGCGGCGTCTACGCCAACGTCAAGAAGATGATCACCTACATCTTCTCGCACAACATGGCCGAGCTCTTCCCGTTCGTCTTCGCCGCCCTCGGCGGCGTCGGGCTGGTGCCGCTCGGGGCGATCCAGGTGCTGTCGATCGACCTCGGCTCCGACGTGCTCCCCGGTCTCGCTCTGGGCACCGAGCATCCCGAGCCGGGCGTCATGAAGCTGCCGCCGCGCCCGCGAGCCGAGCGCCTTCTGAGTCGCGCCACGCTGCGCCGGGTCGTCTTCATCGGCGCCATCGAGTCGTTCTGGGCGGTCGCGGGCTTTCTGTACGTCCTCTTCCTGCACGGCTGGAGCTGGGGCGACGGCACCTGGATGAACCCCGGCAACCCGCACTACGCGTACTGGCGCGAGGCGATCACCATGACGCAGGCGGCGATCGTCATGTGCCAGGTCGGCAACGGCTTCGCCTGCCGCACTGAGCGCGAGTCGCTGTTCAAAGTCGGCCTCTTCAGCAACATGTGGCTGATCTACGCCGAGGCGATCGGCATCGCGATCATGGCCGCCATCTCGTACGTGCCGTTCATGCAGGACATCTTCAAGACAGGCCCGCTGAGCGCGCTCGACTGGGCGATCCTCGTGGTCGCCGCCGTCTCTGTCTTCTTTGCTGAAGAAGCGAGAAAATGGTTCGCGCGCCGTCGTGACCCGGCGCCCGAAGGAGGGTGAGACCATGCACGTGATCATCGTGGGGTGCGGCCGCGTCGGGGCCTCGACGGCGGCCGAGCTCGCACGGGCCGGCCACGACGTCGTCGTCATCGACCGCAAGGCCGACGCGTTCCGGCTCCTGCCGACCAACTTCGGCGGCCGCACGATCGTCGGCATGGGCTTCGACCGCGACGTGCTCGAGGCGGCCGGTATCCGCGAGGCCGACGCCCTGGTCGCCTCGGCGAGCGGCGACAACACCAACGCCGTGGCGGCGCGCATCGCCAAGGAGGTCTACCGGGTGCCCGATGTCGTGGCCCGCATCTTCGACCCGCGGCGCGCCGACATCTACCGGCGCTACGGCATCCAGACCTTCGCACCCACCGCCTGGAGCGTGAGCAAGATCGTCGAGCTCATCGTGAGCCCGACCCTAGAGCGTGAGATGGCCTTCGGCAACGGCGAGGTCCAGCTCCTGGCCGCGTGGGTGCCGGTGCACCTGGTCGGCAAGCCGGTGAAGGATCTCGCGATCCCGGGTGAGATCCGCGTAGCCCTGATCGTGCGCATGGGCAAGGGTGTCGTGCCGGTCTCGGGGACCGCGCTCGAAGAGGACGACCAGGTGTACGTGGTCATCCACCAGTCCGCCGTCGAGAAGTTCCAGAAGATGATGGGGTGGAAGTCATGAGGATCGTGATCGCTGGGGCGGGCACCCTCGGACGCCGCGTCGCCATGTACACGCGCGACGATCACGAGGTCCTCGTGATCGAGCAGGCGAGCGACCGGGCCAAGGCCCTCGAGGAGGAGCTCGGCGTGAAGGTGCTGGTCGGCGACGCCGACGAGCCGTCGGTACTTTTCGAGGCCGGCGTCGACCGTGCCGACGTGTTCGTAGCCTCCACGGGGCACGACGAGGACAATCTGGTCGCGAGCCTGCTCGCCAAGAACGAGTACAAGGTGCGCAAAGTGATCGCGGCGGTGCGCAACCCGCGCAACCGCTGGCTCTACAACCGCAGCTGGGGCGTCGATGTGGCCATCGACTCGGCCGAGATCGTCACCAAGCTGATCGAGGAAGAGGCCACGCTCGCCGATGTCGTCACCCTGCTCGACCTGCGCGAGGGCGAGGTCACGGTGTCGTCGATGTCGATCAACGAGGGCCACTGGGCCGCCGGCAAGACCATGAAGGAGCTCGGCCTGCCCGCGGGCTGCGTGATCGCGGCGCTCCTGCACGATACGCAGATCGTCATGCCGCAGCCCGACACGGTGGTCCAGTCCGGCGACCAGCTCTTGATCATCGCGGGGCCCGGCGCCGAGTGCACGATCCGCGAGGAGCTCGCCTAGGGCTGGCCCGGCGCGGGACCGGGCTCGCGGTCGCTCACGCGGGCGAAGACGAGCTCGAGCACGTGCTCCCAGAACGGCAGCACCACGTCGAGCCTGACACTGTCGGGGTCGAGGAGCTTCTGCACGGCCAAGCCGTCGATCACAGCGATCATGAGCGTCTCGAGCGCGTGCAGCTCGTCGGCCGAGAAACCGCCCTCGCTGCTCACGACGCCCGCGTACATCGCGCGGTAGCCGCGGTAGAGCACCGCCACCCGTTCGCGTAGCTCGGCGTCGAGGACGATGCCCGACAGCAGCGCGTAGAAGTCGCGGTACGAGCCGTCGTCGAGGAGCAGGTCGCGGTCGGCCTCGAGCAGGCGGCGCAGCACGTCGGCGCGCGGCGCGGTGCCGGAGTCGCGGGCGATCGCCCAGAAGCGCGGGTCGTCGGCGAGCGACTCGACGACGGCCGACACCAGGCCGGCCTTGCCGCCGAAGTGGTAGCGCACGGCGTCGGGGTAGGTGCCGGCCTCCTCTGCGACGGCCTGCACGGTGAGCGCCTGCGGTCCGCCGCGGGCGAGCACGACGCGCGCCGCCGCCACCAGGCGAGCGGCGGTCGAGCCGTCGCGCCGGCGACGCTGCCGCTCGCCCTCGGCGGGCGGCCCGCCTGTCTGCTGATCGTCGCTCGCGCTCACGTGATCGCGGTCACCTCGCGCCCCCGGCCGCGGTTGACACCTTCCAGCTGCCCAGTCTAGACTTCCGATAGTCGTTCGTACATACGAATGATAATCGGACAGATCGCCCAGCGGCCGGCGACGCGAAGGAGAGCGTGGCGCCGGCCGCGTGCGTTCAGATGGCCTCCGGTACACGCGTCTCAGCGCCCGCGGGGTTTCGGCTCACCGCCCGCCTTGGGAGCCCGGCGGGGTTTCGGCTCGCCGCCCGCCTTGGTAGACTTCCGCGCGGTCCCTGACCCAAGCGAGGAAGGCCCGCGACACCCGTGAACCCTCCGTCGTCCGACACGCCGTCCGGCGTCGGCGCCTACGCCGGCACCGCCGACTACATCGCCTCCCCCGAGCTCATGCAGACCGTCAACGTCGCGATGACGCTGACGCGGCCGCTGCTCATCAAGGGCGAGCCGGGCACCGGCAAGACGATGCTCGCCCAGAGCATCGCCCGGGGTCTATCGATGCCGCTGATCGCCTGGAACATCAAGTCGACGACCAAGGCGCAGGACGGCCTCTACGTCTACGACACGGTGCAGCGCCTCTACGACGGCCAGTTCGGCGACGGCGACGTCGCCGACATCGGTCACTACATCAAGCTCGGCAAGGTCGGCGAGTCCTTCACGTCGGCCGAGCGCTGCGTGCTGCTGATCGACGAGATCGACAAGGCCGACATCGAGTTTCCCAACGACCTGCTCTGGGAGCTCGACCAGATGGAGTTCTCCATCCCCGAGACGCGCGAGACCGTGCGCGCCGTGCAGCGCCCCGTCGTGATCATCACGTCGAACGCCGAGAAGGAGCTGCCCGACGCGTTCCTGCGGCGCTGCGTCTTTCACTTCATCGAGTTCCCCGATGGGGCCATGATGGAGCGCATCGTGCGCGTGCATCACCCCCATCTCGACCAGCGGCTGCTGCAGCTCGCCCTGCAGGCCTTCTACTGGCTGCGCGGTGTCTCCGGCCTGCAGAAGAGACCGTCGACGAGCGAGCTCATCGACTGGGTGCAGGCGCTCCAGGTCGGCGGCGTGCGCCACGAGGACATCGTCGCCACCATGCCCTTCATCGGCGTGCTGCTCAAGAAGGACCACGACGTCGACGTCGCCGTCGACGCGCTGCAGTCGGGCCGCGGCCGGCGTTAGCGGGGTCGCGTCGTGATCGCCACCGTAGCCGCCGGCCACGTCAACTGGCACCACCTCGCGATCCTGCTCGTGCCGTCGCTCGCCGTCATCGTGCTGATGGCGTTGACCTGGTGGTCGCGGACGCGGCGCGGCGGGCCGGGGGCGCCGCCCGGCCGCGGCGGTCGCTCCGGCGGCGCGTCGCGGGGTGACCGGCCCGGCGGCGGGCGGCAGGCCAGTCGCTCGCGGGCGCCGCGTGGCGGCGCCAAGCGTCGCCGGCGCTAGAGAGCGGCGCCGGCGGGAGCCTCGATGACGGGGGGGCGCACCGACCGTGGACACGCTGATCGACTTCGCGACCATGCCCTGGCGGCAGCTCGCCGCGGGCAGCCGCTGCAAAGAGGCCGTGCGCGGCGACAGCCGGGTGCGGCTGCTCGAGCTCTCGGCGGGCTTCGTCGAACCTGACTGGTGCACGAACGGCCACGCGGGGCGGGTGCTCGAGGGCGCCCTCACGCTGCGTACACGGACGGGGCTGGACCGGCTCGCCGCCGGTGACGTGTTCGTCATCGAGGCGGGCGAGGTGCACGCTCACAAGGCCGAGATCGCCGCCGGCCAGCGCGCGCTCCTGCTGCTCTTCGAGCAAGCCGGCGGCTGAGGCGGCCATGTTCACGCGCTTCTTCTTTTTGCTGCGGGCCTACGGCGTGCCGGTCACGGTCACCGAATGGCTCATGCTCATGCGCGCCCTGTCCGAGGGCCTCGCTCTGTCGAGCCTCGAGCAGTTCTACGCGCTCGCGCGCGGCATCCTCGTGAAGTCCGAGACGTTCTACGACCAGTACGATCAGGCCTTCGCCGCCTGCTTCGAGGGCATCGAGACGCCCGTCGAGATCGTCGACGAGGTCTGGGACTGGCTCGCCGACCCGCTCGCCCTGGCGGGTCTCTCCGACGACGAGAAGCGCACCCTGGCGGCGCTGCTCGACGACCTCGACCTCGACGAGCTGCAGCGCCTCTTCGAGCAGCGCCTCGCCGAGCAGACCGAGGCCCACCACGGCGGCAACAAGTGGGTCGGCACGGGCGGCACGTCGCCTTTCGGCCACTCCGGCTTTCACCCCGGCGGCATCAGGGTGGGCGGCGAGAGTCGCAACCGCAGCGCCGTGAAGGTCGCCGGCGAGCGCCGCTATCGCGGCTATCGGACCGACGTGAAGGTCGGCGTGCGGCAGTTCGAGCTCGCGTTGCGGCGCCTGCGCCAGCTCAGCAGCCGCAACGAGGGCCTGCCCGACGAGCTCGACCTGGACGAGACGATCGACGAGACGGCCGACCACGCCGGTCGCCTGTCGCTCGTCTGGCGCAAGAGCCGCAAGAACTCCGTCAAGGTGCTGCTCGCCATGGACGTGGGCGGCTCGATGCACCCCTACATCAGCCTGTGCAGCCAGCTCTTCAGCGCGGTGAACAGCCAGACCCACTTCAGGGACCTGCGGACCTACTACTTCCACAACTGTATCTACGACAGGCTGTACGCCGATACCGACATGACGAGTCGCCGCGCCGTCTCGACCGCGCGGGTGCTCCACGACTTGCCGCCCGACTACAAGCTGATCATCGTCGGCGACGCCGCGATGGCGCCGAGCGAGCTGCTCAGCCGGCACGGCATCATCTGGTGGGGCTCCTCCAACGACGAGCCGGGGATCGAGTGGCTGCGCCGGCTGCGCCGGCACTTCGAGCACGCGGCCTGGCTCAACACGATCCCGCGGGACCAGTGGGCCTGGGCCTACGGGGCGCGCACGATTGGCATGGTGGCCGAGGTGGTGCCCATGTACGAACTCTCGCTCGACGGCCTGCAGGCGGCGGTCAAGAAGCTCATGGTGGCGCGCTAGGCGCGCCCGGCGGGCGGGCGCCCGGGCCCGAGGGGGACAGGCCCGGGCGCCCGCCCGTGTCTCAGGCGGCCATCTGCGTCCGGTCGCGCTCCGCGGCGCCGGCGCCGTTGTCCGAGGCCGTGTCGACCCAGGCGTCGCCCTGGCTCATGCCGACGGCCCGCATGAGCTGCCGGCGCGTCGTCGGGTAGATCAGCAGGCCGGCGATGGCGCCGCCGATGAAGACGCCGCCGAGCACCCAGCGCCCCCAGGCGCCGCGCTGGCGGACGTGGACGACACGGTCGCCGGCGCCCTGCAGCGACGCGATGATGCGGTCGAGGTCCTTGCGCACGTCGTTGTCGAGGAGCTTCGACGGGCCGCTCTCGGCCAGCCCCTCGAACAGGTGCCGCGCCGCGGCCATGAGGGCGCGCAGGTCGCTGCGCAGCTCGTCGTCGGTCACGATGCGCCTGACGTACGGCGCCGCCGCGCTCGCGGCGCCGGCCGCACGCATCACCCTCACGCGATTGTCACTGAATGCCATGGCGTCTCCCTTCCGCTCGCGGGTACGGCTCGCCGGCCGTCCGCCGCCCGCGCCCGCACACGCGGCGCGCCGTTCGCGCGCCCCCTGGCGGCGGCGTCCGGGCCTTCGTGCAGGGTCATTGACCACGAGACCGTGTGGCGCAAACCGTTACGCGGCGTCGCCCTGATCTAGCCGTCGCGCGCAGAGGAAGAGGGACCGCGGACGGGCGTGCGGGCGGCGGCGACCTGGCGGGGCGCTCCGCGCCTCGCGACCGGCGTGCGGACCTTCAGGACCCGTCGCTTTGGTAGGGCACAGGAACGTACTCGACCGACGGCCGGCGCTGCCCGCGCTGCGGGTACAGCGCCATGAGGTCGTAGACGGCGGCCGGCACCTCGTCGCTCACCGGCAGCCCGATCGCGGTGGCGTGATCGAAGCGGATCGGGAAGTCATGCGTCCAGCGGCCGTGGCTGAGCAGTGCGGCGATGCGCTCGGCGTCGTCGGGGCCATGCTCGTCGAGCAGCAGCTCGCGGACCGTGTCGTGGACCTGGTCGATCGCCTTGCGCGCCATGTCGCCCATGATCAGCGTCTGGTCGTTGCGGTTGGGGTTGGGCGCCTCGAGGGCGGCGAGGATCGAGACGGCCGGCCAGAAGCCGTGCGGCAGGGCGCCGAGCTGCGGGTCGACCGGGCCGAGCACGGCGTCGCGGTCCATGGCGATGCGGTCGGCCGCGAGGGCGACGAGCGTGCCGCCCGACATGGCGTAGTGCGGCACGATCACGGTGACCCGGCCGGGGTGCCGCTTGAGCGCGTAGGCGATCTGGTCGGAGGCCAGCACGAGACCGCCGGGCGTGTGCAGGATCAGGTCGATCGGCATCTCGTCGGGGGTCAGGCGGATGGCGCGCAGCACCTGCTCGGCGTCGTCGACGTCGATCATGCCGCCGAACGGGATCCCCAGGAAGCGCATCGACTCCTGGCGATGGATCATGGTGACGACCCGTGAGCCGCGGGCCTGCTCCAGCACGCGCAGCAGAGCGCGGCGGCGGCGCAAGCGCCGCCGCCGCAGCAGCACGGGCACCAGCCAGAGCGCGACGATCAGCGCGACGACGATGATCCAGAAGACGTCCATCTCACCATCTTCGTACCCGGAAGCAAGGAGCGGCGCACCTCGCGGCCGGGCCGCGAGGTGCGCCGCTTCCGCTCAACGCCTCGATCGAGGCCGCCAGGTTGTAGGCTGGCCACGGCGAGGACCGACACGACAGGGGGTCACGACATGGATCACGAGGCGCAGTACGCCGTCCTGCCCTATCGACACACCCAGATCGGCTACGTGACGCTCGCCGGTCTCACCGTCGGCTTTGCCACCCAACTCGCCAAAGCGATACGCGACGTGCGCAAGCAGCGGCGCTGGGCCTGGGTGTCGGTGCCCCGCGCGATCGTCCTGGGGACCGCGCTGGGGCTGTTTTCGACGCAGCGTGTGACGGTCGACGGCGAGGGCGTGACGGTGGGCTTCGCCGGTGGGCTGCTGTCGCACCGCGTGGCCCTCGACGAGGTCGAGGCGGCCACCGTCGTGACCGTGCCCTGGCACCGCGGCTGGGGCATCCGCAAGACCGCCGGCGGCTGGATGTACAACGTCTCGGGCCGCCGGGCGGTGGAACTGACGCTGCCCGAGGGGCGCACCTTCACGATCGGCAGCGACGAACCGGACGCGCTGCTCGCGGCGATCGAGCAGGCGCGCGCCGCCCGCGCCACGGCCGCTTGACCGTCGCGCGCGTCATGGCGCCGGCGCCCGACGGGGCGGGCGGCGCCGGCGACCGACCCCACCGCCCCGCGGCGCCGCCGGCGGTCGGGCGGCTCGTCGCGGCCATGCTGCGCGACGGTGACGGCACCGGCGTCGACACGAGCGCCGGCCTGCTCTTCAACCACAGCCTCTGGGCGCGCGACCGCGCCGTGACCGCGTTCGATCTTCTCGACATCGAGCCGCGCGCCGCCGTCGACACGGCGCTCGCCCTCGCGGCGCTGCAGGGCCGTCGCTACCGCACGCTCTCCGAGGAGGAGCCGGGTCGCATCCACAACGAACGCCGCGACATGCTGGGCTGGCGGGCGCCGCTCTGGCTCAAGGCCGTGTTCGGCCTGGTGCTCGCGCCGCTGTGGGGCGGCACACCGGCGGGGTACACGACGTACTTCGCCTCCGACTCGACCCCGCTCTTCGTGCTGCTGGTCGCCGCGCTCGCGCGGCGCGACCGGGCCATCCTCGACCTGCCGGTGCCGGGCGGTGCCGCGGCGACGCTGGGCGAGGCCGCGGTCCGCGCCTGCGGCTGGATCGAGGGGCACGTGAGCGACGCCGGCCTGGTGGAGCTCGGCCAGTCGAACCCGCTGGCGCTCCAGCAGGTCTGGCGCGACGGTCCGACGTCGAACTGCGACGAGCGCGGTCGCATGCCGAACGTACTGCGGCCGGTGGCCTACCTCGACGTGCAGGTGCTTGCCGTCGCGGCGCTCTCCGCCGCCGCCGACCTCGGGATCCGCGCGCCCGAACGGCTGCGGACGTTGGCGAACACCGTGCGCGACGCGACGATCGAGCGGTTCCGCCTGCCGGAGCGCCGCTTCTTCGGCCACGCGATCGACCGCGCGCCCGACGGCTCGCGGCGCCTGCTGCGCTCGATCCAGTCGGATCCGGGGCTGATGCTCGCCGCGGGCTTCTTCGACGACCTGCCGGCCGGCCGGCGCGCGGAGCTCGTCGACGGCGTCGTGCGCATGCTCTTCTCGCCGGAGCTGCTGAGCGACGCCGGCCTGCGCGGCCGTGGCCTGTCCGACCACAACCCGCGCTTTCGCAGCTATCACGAGAACGTCTGGCCGGTCGACACCGCCGTCGCAGCGCGCGGCCTGCGCCGCGAGGGGCTCGACGAGCTCGCTGACGAGCTCGAGGCGCGCCTGCTGAATGTCGCCAACATGCTCGGCGGCGCCTTCGAGTTCGTCGCCGTCGATGCCGCCGGCCGCGTGATCGACCCTCGCCTCGGCGCCGAGGACGCGGCGCGCCTGTTCGGGCGCGCCGCGGCCGGCCTGCCGACCGAGATGGTACCCGACGAGCCCATGGGCTGGACCGCGACCGCCCTGCTCGCCATCAAGCGCGGCCGCGCCGCCCGGGCGCGGGCCGGCCGGGCGATCGCGGAGCGACGCGCCGCCCGCCCTGAATGGCAGCGGCGGCTGGTCGCCGACGTGCTGGCGGAGATAGAGCACGTCGAGGTCTGCGCGACGACGGCGCAGCTCGAGGAGCGCCGCGTCGTGCTGGCACCCCTCTACCTGGACCATGCCGCCGGCCTGCGGCGCTCCGCCCGGACGATCGCCGTCCAGGGGTTCCTCGGCGTCCTGCCGCGCGAGCTGGCGAGGCGCGCCCGTCCACGGCGGCGGCTCCCCGCCGTACGGTGAGGCGCGTCCGGCTTCACTCTCGCGCACGCTTGCACTATGGTCACGAGCGACGTGACGTCGACCGCGGATCGGGCCGGCGGCCAGAGAGCGATCGGAAGGAGGGGCGATGGGCTTCTTCGAGCGGGACCGGCTCCACGTTCACCGGGCCGGGATCGGGCCGCGTCGTGGGCTGACCGGCCTCCTGCCGTGGGTCTGCGCGGTGACCGTCGCGAGCGCGGCGGTGCTCGCCTTGAGCGCGGCCGCGCCCCGTGTGGCGGCGGCCGACCAGACGCCGGCGCCGAGCGCCGCGCCGACGGCTGCCTGGACGGTGATGGTCTACATGGACGGCGATCAGGACCTGACGCCGGCCGACCTCGATCTCGAGCCGTGGGTCACGCACGACATCGACCAGGAGATGGCGGCGGTCGGCTCCGACGACGACGTGCAGGTCGTTGCCCTGGCCGATCGCGGGCGCTTCCCCAACAGCGCCGACGGCTCGTGGACGGGGGCCCGGATCTTCCACGTTACCAAGGGCATGAGGGCCACGGCCGACAACGCCGTGGCGGACTGGGGCGACACGGACATGGGATCGCCGCAGACGCTCGTCGATTTTATCGACTGGGCGCGCGCCGCCTACCCGGCCCAGCACTACGCGCTGTTCCTGTGGGACCACGGCTGGGGCTGGTGGCCGGGCAACACCATGGAGGACGCGACGAGCGGCGACTACCTCGACATGGATGAGCTGCGCGACGCCCTCGAGACCGTCCACGGCGTCGACATGGTCGGCTGGGACACCTGTCTGAGCCAGACGATCGAGGTCCAGGCTCAGCTCCGCGGCTTCGCGCTCGCGATGGCCGGCTCCCAGGACGCGACCGGCTACACCGGATTCTCTTACCAGAACGTCCTCAGCGCCCTGCAGGCCACGCCCACGATGAGTGCGGCCGGCCTGGCCGTCGTCGCGGCCCGCAGCATGAAGACGGGCCACGACCGCTGGACCATGGCGGCTTCGGCGGTGAGCCTCGGGACCCACTGGGACGCGCTGGCCGCGGCGGTGAGCGACCTGGGCTGGGACCTGGCGGGCGGGCTGCGCCGGCACAAGGCCGCTTACGTCGCGGCGCGCCGTCGCGCCGCCATGCCGCCCCAGACCTACCCTGAGGTCCGCGACCTGTACGGCGCCGCGGCGCTGCTGCGGGCGCACGTGGCGTCGCCGACGATCAAGGCCGACTGCACGAGGGTGCTGCGGGCCGAGCGCAAGGTCGTGCTCTGGCAGTGGCACGTGAAGGCCGAGGGCGCCGTGCACGGCATCGACATCTTCTGGCCGGCGACGCCGGCGCCGCCCCTCAGGGGCTCGAGCTTCGAGCAGTGGGTCGACTTCGACTACTACTGCACGCAGCTCAACTTCACGCGATTGACCTATTGGGGGGACTTCCTGAGCGCCTGGGGCAAGTGAGGCGCGGCGGGCGGGGCGCCGCAGGCGCCCCGCCCGCCCGCCCGCCGGCCCCGGGCCCGAGTCGAAAGGAGCGGCAGTGTCCCAGTACGCATCGTCGAAGGAGCTCGTCGTCTCGATCTGCCGCAGGCTCCTCGACCGCGGCTACCTCAAGGCGACCGAGGGCAACGTGTCGGTGCGCGTGCCGGGCCGCTCGCTGTTTGCGGTGACACCGTCTAACTACGACTACGCCGAGATGCAGCCCGAGGACATCTGCATCCTCGACTTCGAGCAGCACCGGGTGAGCGGCACGAGAAAGGCGTCGATCGAGGCCGGCATGCACGCCGCGGTCTACCAGGAGCGCCCCGACGTCAACGTCATCATCCACACGCACCAGCCCTACGCGAGCGCGCTCGCCCTGATCCACCGGCCCATCCCCGCGCTCTTCGACGAGCAGGTGATGTTCCTCGGGCGCGGCGTGCAGATCGTGCCCTACGCGCCCTCGGGCACGGCGTTCCTCAAGCGGCGCGTCAAGGCGCGCCTGGCAAGCGGCGACAACGCCTACATCCTCGCCAACCACGGGGTTCTCGTGCTCGGTGGCGACGTCGGGCGCGCCGTCCACAACATGGCGCTGCTCGAGAAGGTGGCGCTCGACTACCTGCTCACGCTGCTGACGGGCGAGAAGGCCGCCACCGTGCCGTTGCCGATCCGCGAGATCGCCTTCGCCAGGCTGCGCGCCGACCAGAAGAAGCTCGCCGCCCAGGAGGCCGAGGCGGCCGCCGAGGTCGCGACCGCCGCGGCGGCGCCGTCGGGCGACGGCGACGGCGCCGCGGGCGCCGTGTCGGCCGGCGGGGCGCCGGGAGCCGCCGGGGCGGAGCCGGCCGCCGCCGCGAGCCGGCCGCCGCCGCGACCGCCACCGTGCCGCTGCCGGCGATCAGCAGCTACCCCGACGTGGCGGCCGTGTCGGCCGCCCTCGCGCGGCTGGTGGACCAGCCCATGCGCAAGCTCAAGGCCAGCGCCCTGCAGGGGTACCTCGATTACTTCGAGACGAAGTGCGCGCGCTCGAAGACGCTCACGGCCGAGGCCATGGAATACATCCCCGGCGGTGTGCAGCACAACCTGGCGTTCAACTACCCGTTCCCGATCGCCATCGAGAAGGCCGACGGCGCCTACCTCTGGGACGTCGACGGCAACCGCTACATCGACTTCCTGCAGGCCGGCGGTCCGACCGTGCTGGGCAGCAACTACGCGCCGGTGCGCGACAAGGTCGTCGAGCTGCTGCAGGACTGTGGCCCGGTCACGGGGCTGTTCCACGAGTACGAGCTCAAGCTGGCGCAGCTCGTCAACCGCTTCATGCCGGCGATCGAGATGTTCCGCATGCTCGGCTCGGGCACGGAGTCGGTGATGGCCGCGATCCGCGCAGCGCGCGCCTTCACCGGCAAGAAGGAGGTCATCAAGGTCGGCGGCGCCTACCACGGCTGGAGCGACCAGATGGTCTACGGCCTGCACGTGCCGGGCACCTGGCGCTTCGAGTCGAAGGGCATCCCGTTCGGCGCGACGGCGCGCACGCGTGAGGTCTACCCCAACGACCTGAAGGCGCTGCGTCGCAAGCTCACGCAGAACCGCCTGCTGGGCGGCACGGCCGCCGTCATCGTCGAGCCGGTGGGCCCCGAGAGCGGCACCCGTCCGGTGTCCTTCGAGTTCAACGCCCGGGTGCGCGAGCTCTGCGACGAGTTCGGCGCTCTCCTCATCTTCGACGAGGTCGTCACCGGTTTTCGGCTCGGGCTCGGCGGCGCCCAGGGGTTCTTCGGCGTCAAGCCCGACCTGACCGTGTTCGGCAAGTGCATCGCCGGTGGCTACCCGATGGCCGGCGGGGTCGGCGGCCGCAGCGACGTCATGATGAGCTTCGCGTCGGGCATCGGCGGCAAGAGCGGCGAGCGCGCCTACGTCGGCGGCACCCTCTCCGCCAACCCGCTGTCGTGTGCCGCCGGGTACTTCTCGCTGCTCGAGATGGAGCGCACGAACGCGCCGGGCCTCGCCGGCCGCGCCGGCGATCGTCTGACGAAGGGCCTGAACGACCTGATCGAGCGGTGTGAGCTGCCCTACGTCGCCTTCAACCAGGGCTCGATCGTGCACTTGGAGACGTCGGGCGTCATGCTCCTCGACCTGCGCCACCCGGTGCGCTTTGCCCGCGGCATGAAGCCGCGCAAGCACATGATGGAGGAGATGGGTGCGGCCTACATGGCGAGCGGCATCGTCACGCTCGCCGGCTCGCGCATCTACACGTCGATGGCCGATACCGATGAGGTCATAGACGAGGCGCTCGAGCGCTTCGCCGCGGTGTTCGCCGACGTCGAGGGCGTCCGGGCACTCTAGCCGGCGTCGCGTCGCGCCCGAGGTGCGAGTGAGGAGGGCCGTCGGCCGCTGGCCTCGCGGCGTCGGTGGCGTGGCGTCCCTGCACGGGCGGCAGCAGTCATCTGACGTCTTATGATAAGCTGTAGCTGCAATGCGAAAGGTGCGCCGATGAGCCATCCGTTCGATCTCTCCGCCGTGCGGAGCCGGCTCGCGGCCGCTCCCGAGCGCGACGGACTGCGCCCGCCGGGGATCTCGACCGCGTCGCTGGGCGCGGGCGCCCTCGCCGGGCTCGCCGACACGCTGGCCGGCCTGCCCGGCGGCCCGCGCGCCGGCGGCGAGGTCGCCGTGCTGTCTGATGCCGTCCCCAAACTGTACCGGGGCCGCGACTTGCTCACCTGCGTCCACGAGCTGCTGTCCGGCGCCTTCACGGTGCGGCCGGTGACGGTCGGTGAGCGCGGCGCCGTCCACGCCGACGAGCCGACACTGGCCGCCGCCGTGGCGGCGAGTGTCGGCGCCATGTGCGTCGTCGCGGTCGGCTCGGGGACCGTCGCCGACATCGGCAAGGCCGTCGCCGTGGCCCACCGCGCGCCGTATGCGATCGTGCAGACGGCGACGAGCGTCAACGGCTTTGCCGACGACCGCTCGGTGCTGCTCGTGAGCGGCGTCAAGCGCACGACCGAGACCACCTGGGCCGACGCCCTCGTCGTCGACACCGACGTGCTCGTCGACGCGCCGGCGCGGCTCAACGTGTCCGGCTTCGCCGACCTGATCGCGACCTTCACGGCGCCGGCCGACTGGTACCTGGCCAACATGCTCGGCATGGACGACTTCTACTCGCCGACGGCCGTCGCGCTCGCGCGGGACCGTGCCGACGACCTGCTCGAGGCGGCGCCGCGCCTGCGCGGCGCCGACCCGGCGGCACTCGAGGACGTCGCCGCCACGCTCACCCTGAGCGGTCTCTCGATGGGCGTCGCCGGCACGACGGCGCCCTGCTCCGGCATGGAGCACACGGTCGGTCACCTCATCGACATGGCGGCCGCGCGCAAGGGTGGCGAGGGCGACCTGCACGGCATCCAGGTCGGCGTGGCGAGCGTCTGCGCCGCCGTGGTCTGGCGACGCGTCCTGGCGGCCCTGGCCGAAGGCGGCCTGCGCCGCCTGCGGGTGGCCGCGCCCGACGAGGCGCGCGCGCGGGTGCGCGCTGCCTTCGCCGCTTTCGATGCGAGCGGCGCCATGGCCGCGGAGTGCTGGCGCGACTACGAGCGCAAGCTCACGCGCTGGGCCGCGGCGCAGCACCGCGCGACGGAGCTCGACGCCGACTGGGCCCGCCACGACCGCGCCCTGCGCGGTCTGCTGGCCGAGCCCGAAAGCCTCGTGGCCGCCCTGCGCAGCGCCGGCGCGCCGCTGCGCTTCTCCGAGCTCGAGCCGGCCGTCGACGCCGGCACCGCGCGCTGGGCTCTGGCAAGCTGCCACCTCATGCGCGAGCGCTTCAGCGTGGCCGATCTGGCGTGGTCCCTGGGCATCTGGGACGAAGACCACGCCGACGCCGTCCTGACCGAGACAGAGGCGTTGATCGGGAGGGCGGCGTGAGCGCCGGGGCCGACACGTCGGCCGGCAGGGACCGGCGGCCCGACCGCGTCTTTCCCGGCTACGTCTTCGACCTCGACGGGACCGTGTATCTGGGCGACGCCCTGCTGCCCGGCGCCCGTGAGACGATCGCCGGCCTGCGGCGGGCCGGCGCGCGCATCGTGTTCGTCACCAACAAGCCGCTCGAGCCGGGCGACGCCTACGCCGCCAAGCTCGAGCGGCTCGGCGTGCCGGCCAGGCGCGCCGACGTCGTCACGTCGGTCGACTCGCTCGTGGGCTACCTGCACCGCGAGCACCCCGCCGCCCGGCTGCTCTGCGTGACCGAGGACTCGACGCGCGACGAGCTCGCCGCTGCCGGCTTTGCGGTCACGGCGGACCCGGCGCTGAGCGAGGTCGTCGTCGTGTCCTTCGATCGCACCTTCGACTACGCCAAGCTGAATGCCGCCTACCGGGCGGTCAGGCACCACGGCGCGACGATCGTCGCCACGAACCCCGACCCGTACTGCCCCACCCCCGACGGCGGCCTGCCCGACTGCGCCGCCATGCTGGCCGCGATCGAGGCCTGCACGGGGGCGCGGGCCGAGGCGGTCGTCGGCAAGCCGAGCGTGCACATGGCGCGCGCCCTCGAGGAGCGGCTCGGCCTGGCCGCCTCCGAGGTGGCCGTGGTGGGCGACCGCCTGCTCACCGACGTCGCCATGGCGCACTCGCTCGGCATGACGGGCGTGCTCGTCCTGACCGGTGCCACCACGCTCGCCGACCTGCAGGCCGGCGACGTGTCACCCGACTTCGTGATCGACGGACTCGGCGAGCTGCTGCCGCCGGAACAGTCTCCTGCCAGGAGGTAGCGCCGTGGAGTTCATCTTCATGCTGACCCACAACGACACGACGGTGGCCGAGGCGGCCCACGTGTACGAGAGCCTGCGTGGCACGGGGCTGCGCTACGTGGGCTTCAAGGACATCGGGGCGACGTCCGACGAGCTCGCCGCCGTCGCCGAGAAGGCCCATGCCGACGGGCTCGAGGTCTTCCTCGAGGTGGTGTCGACCTCGCGCGCGGCCGAGATCGTCTCGCTCGAGACCGGTCGCGCCGTCGGCGTCGACTGGGTGATGGGCGGCACCAGCGTCGACGATGGCCTGCGCATCCTCGGCGGCAGCGGCATCAGGTACTGCCCATTCCCCGGCCGCATCGAGGGACATCCGAGCGTGCTGCTCGGCAGCGCCGCTGAGATCGCGACCGACGCCCGTAACATGACGGCGCGCGACGGCGTCTACGGGCTCGACCTGCTCGCCTACCGGCACCCCGACGAAGACCCGATCGCGCTGACCCGGGCGGTGGTCGAGGCCGCGGCCGGCCCGGTCGTCGTGGCCGGCTCGATCGCCACCGCCGAGCAGATCCGCCTGGTGGCCGGCGCCGGCGCCTGGGGCTTCACGATCGGTGGCGCCATCTTCGAGGGGCGCCTGCCCGGCGGTCCCGATCTCGGGGCGCAGGTGGCCGCCGTGCTGCGCATAGCGGCCGACGCGGGGGACGGCCATGCCTGACCCGCGCTCCCGGCGCCGCGGTGGCCGGCGCACGCTCGTCGACGGCGTCCGCGACGCCCTGCTCGGTGACCTGTTCTCGAACGTGTACGTGGCGGGCGACCAGCTCCCCAACGAAGCCGAGCTCGCCGAGCGGTTCGAGTGCAGCAGGGCGACGATCCGCGAGGCCGTGCGCGGCCTCGTCGACGGCGGCTATCTTCTGCGGCAGCACGGCAAGGGCACCTTCGTCACGGCGGGCCCTCGCCGGCGTCACACGCTGAACGCCAACCTGAGTTACACGGCCATGATCCGCGAGGCCGGCCTCGAGCCCGGCCGCACGCTGATCCGCCGGCAGACGCGGCCGGCCACGGCCGAAGAGGCGGAGCAGCTCGCGCTCGCGCCGCGCGCGCCCGTGCTGTTCGTCGAACGCATCCGTACGGCCGACGGCCGGCCCGTCGTGTACTCCCGTGACCGCATCCCGGCCGCCTTGCTGGGCGCCGCCGCCGAGGCCGTCGTCGACCCGTCGCTCTACGAGCTCCTGGCGAGCGTCGGCGTCGAAGTCCGCAGCGCGCTCGCCACCCTGCGGCCCGTCGTGGCGGACGACCGTCTCGCCCGACTGCTGCACGTACCGGTGGGCGCGCCTCTGCAGCAGATCGAGCAGGTCCACGTCGACGAGGCCGGGCAGCCGGTGATGCTCTCGTCCGAGTGGCACGTGCCCGACGTCTTCGTGCTCAGCGTGAACCGCGTGCACGACGCGCCGGCCGGCGAGGAGCGACAGTGAGAGGCCGCCGGGTGCGGTGAGATGAGGAGGTACGAGGTGGCAGGCGAGACGAACACGGCGCTCGGACCCGACGCGCGGCGACACGCGCTCGAGCGCTTCGCGGCGGAGACGTTCGATGTCCTCGTGATCGGCGGCGGCGTGACCGGCTGCGGCATCGCGCTCGACGCGGCCAGCCGCGGTCTCACCGTCGCCCTCGTCGAGAAGCGCGACTTCGGGGCCGGCACGTCGAGCCGGTCGAGCAAGCTGATCCACGGCGGCCTGCGCTACCTCGAGAACCTCGACCTCGCGCTGGTGCGCGAGGCCCTGCACGAACGGCGGCTGCTGCTCGAGAAGATCGCGCCGCATCTCGTGCACGCCACGCCGTTCCTGTTCCCCCTCAAGCGCGCGGTCTTCGACCGCTTCTACATGGGCGCCGGCCTGGCGCTGTACGACACACTCGCCGGGCTGCATCCGGCGGTGCCCCGTCACCGGCACCTCACCCGCTCGTCGTGTCTGCGCCACGTGCCGGCGCTGCGCGCGGACGCCTTCAGCGGCGGCATCCGCTACTACGACGCCCAGATGGACGACTCGCGCTTTCTCGTCGCGGTCCTGCGCACCGCCCTGGACCACGGGGCGGTCGCTGCGGCCGGCGTGCGGGTGACGCGCGTCCTGCGCGAGGGCGAGCGGGTCGTCGGCGCGCGCGTGGCCGACATGGAGTCGGGCCGCGAGGTCGACGTGTGCGCGCGCGTCGTGGTGAGCGCGACCGGCGTGTGGACGTCGGAGATCGAGAGTCTGGCGGGCGTCGAGCGTCCCGGCTTCACGGTGCGGCCGTCCAAGGGCATCCACCTGGTCGTGCCGCGCGCCTGCATCGAGTCGGACTACGCCCTCATCCTGCCGACCCCCAAGAGCGTGCTGTTCGTGCTGCCCTGGAACGGGCACTGGATCATCGGCACGACCGACACCGACTGGACCCACGACCTCGACCACCCCGCCGCCAACACTCACGACATCGACTACCTGCTCGAACAGGTCAACACCGTGCTCGCCCAGCCGCTCACCCGCGACGACGTCGTGGGCGTCTACTCCGGCCTGCGTCCGCTCGTGAGCGCCGGCGGCAAGGACACGACCAAGGTGTCGCGTAACCACGAGGTGCGGCGTGACGCGCCAGGCTTCGTGAGCGTGGCCGGCGGCAAGTACACCACCTACCGCGTGATGGCGAGCGACACGGTCGACGCGGCCGCGTGCGAGCTGCCGTTCCCGGTCGAGGCCAGCCGCACTGCCGACGTGCCCTTGATCGGCGCCGTCGGTCTGTCGGTCACGCGCTCGCGGGTCGCCGCCCATCCCGGCGCGGCCGCCCTCACACCGGCGCAGCGCGAGCGTCTGGTGCAACGCTGGGGCTCGATCGCCCTCGAGGTGCTCGAACTGGTCGCGGCCGACCGCGGCCTCGCCGCGCCGTTGCCGGGCGCCCCCGAGTACCTGTCGGTCGAGGCCGTCTATGCGGCCTCGCACGAAGGCGCGCTGCACGTCGACGACTTCCTCACCCGGCGCACGCACATCTCCTTCGAGCTCCCCGACAGGGGCGACGGCTCAGTCGAGGCGGTGGCGCGGCTCATGGCCCGCGTCCTGGGCTGGGACGACGCGGCCGTGGCGCGCGAGGTCGCCCACTACCGCGACCGTCTGACGGCCGAGACGAAGGCCGAGACGATGCCCGACGACGCCGCCTCGGACGCGGTGCGCGCGCCGGTGCGCGACCTGCGTCTGCGCACCTACCCGGGGGAGCCCGGTTCGGCGCTGCGACTGGCGCCGCGGTAGCGGACAGACTGCCCGAGGCTGGCGTGGGGGCGGCGGGCGGGCCTTGCGGCCCGCCCGCCGCCCTCGTCACGCCGCCCTCGTCACGCCGCGCGCCTCACTCGGCGCCGCTGCGCCAGCGTTCGAGCCACCAGGCGACCGAGCGGTCGGCCTCGAGCGAGAAGTCGGTCGCGAACTTGCGCGCGAAGATCTCCTGGACGTAGCCGGCGCGGCCGCCGAAGCCGTGCGCGCCGTAGAGCCCGTCCAGGTCGCGCGACGCCTGCTCGAGCTCGGCCGCGGTCAGGCGGTGGTAGCCGTCGCGCTGGACGACGTGCCGCTCGTATCGCTCGGTCCTGTGCAGTGTGCCTTTCGGGCGGCCGAAGCAGAGCATCGTGACGGGGAACGTGTAGCGCGGCAGTCGCAGCAGCTCGGCGTGGGTCTCGGCGCGCTCGACGATGTCGCCGATGTAGCACGAGCCGATGCCCAGCGACTCGGCCGCGACGACCGCGTTCTGGGCCGCGATCAGGGCGTCGCAGCAGGCCAGGACGAAGTCGCCCATGCGGGGCGCCGACTTAGGCGGCAGGTCCTCGAGCCGGTCGCAGCCGGCCGCCGCGAACAGGTCGACCCACTTCTGCAGGTCGGCCACGAACACGAGGACGAGCGGCGCGCGCGCGATGAAGGGCTGGTCGTCGCAGGTCTCGGCCAGGCGCGCCTTCAGGGTCGGGTCGTCGACCTCGATGATCGAGTAGAGCATCAGGTTGCCGGCGGTGGGCGCTCGCATCGCCGCGTGCAGGATGACGGCGTGCTCGTCGGCCGTGATCGGCGCCGGCGCGTAAGAGCGCGTCGAGCAGCGTCGCTCGAGCAGGTCGATCACCGGGTTGGTCGCATCCATCGCCCCTCCGTCGTTTCCGTCCGCTGGTCCGTGGCGCGATGCTACATCGGCGCCGGCCGGCGGCGGGCGGCCACGCGTCGGCACGCGGTGTATGCTTCCGCGCACGAACCCGGTCCCGGGGGCACGGCAGGGAGGTCGGGGTGAGTCAGGCGTTTCGGTCCGACGAGGCGGCCGCCAGGCATGTCCTGGCCGTCGATCTCGGTACGTCCGGCGTGAAGGTCGCGCTGATCGCGATCGACGGCCGCGTGGCCGGCTGGGAGAGCGAGCCGCTGGCGCTCCACGTGCTGCCCGGCGGCGGGGCGGAGCAGCGCCCCGACGACTGGTGGAACGGTCTTGTGGCGGCGGCCGGGCGGCTGCTGCGCAGCCGCCCGGCCGCCGCCCGCGAGGTCGTCGCCGTCTGCTGCTCCACCCAGGGCGAGGGCACGGTGCCCGTCGACGCCGCGGGGCGACCGCTGATGAACGCCGTCCTCTGGCAAGACATGCGCGGCGCGCCGGCGCTCGCTCGCCAGTTCCGCGGTCTCGTCAACTACTCGGGCCTGAGCCTGCCGCGCATCCGCCGCTGGATCCGCCTGACCGGCGGCATGCCGTCGCCCACCGGCAAGGACCCTGCCGCCCACATGCTGCTCGTACGCGACGCGTTCCCCAAGGTCTACGAGCGCACGTTCAAGTTCCTGAACGTACTCGACTACCTCAACCTGCGGCTGACCGGACGCTTCGTGGCGACGCACGACTCGATCCTCACCTCGTGGGTGACCGACAACCGCCGACCCGGCCGTATCCGCTACGACGAGCGCCTCGTGCGCGGTTGCGGCATCGCCGCCGACAAGCTGCCCGAGATCGTGCCCTGCACCGACGTGCTCGGCCCGCTCACCGCCGAGGCGGCGGCGGCGCTCGGGCTGCCGGCGACCACGCCGGTGGTCGCCGGCGCGATCGACAACACCGCCGCCGCGATCGGCTCGGGCGCGGTCGACGACTTCGCCACGCACCTGTACATCGGCACGTCGTCGTGGCTGGCCGCCCACGTGCCGTTCAAGAAGACCGACGTGCTCACCGGCATCGCCTCGGTGCCCTGTGCCGTGCCCGGCCGCTGGCTGCTGACGGCGATGCAGTCGACGGCCGGCGGTAACCTCACGTTCCTGCGCGACAACGTGCTCTATCACCACGACGAGCTGCTCTCGCAGGAGGCCGTGCCCGACGTCTTCAAGATCTTTGACCGCATGGCGGCCCGGGTGCCGGCCGGCAGCAACGGCCTCATCTACACGCCCTGGATCTGGGGCGAGCGGGCGCCGGTCGACGACCGCGCGCTGCGTGCCGGCCTGCACAACATCTCGCTCGACACCACGCGCGAGGATATCGTGCGCGCCTTCTTCGAGGGCGTCGCGCTGAACACGCGCTGGCTGCTGGCCCCGGTCGAGAAGTTCCTGGGCCGGCCGGTGCGCGCCATCAACCTGGTCGGCGGCGGCGGCCAGTCGGCCGTCTGGAGCCGGATCTTCGCCGACGTGCTCGGGGTCGAGGTGCGCCAGGTGCGCGACGCGATCCAGGCGAACGCCCGCGGCGCCGCCTGGATCGCGGCCGTCGGCCTCGGCGAGATCGAGTTCCGCGACGTGCCCGGCCTCGTGGGCATCGACCAGGTCTTCGAGCCGGGGGCGGCGGAGCACGCGATCTACGACGAGCGCTTCGCCGCCTTCGTCGAGCTGCACAAACGGCTGCGTCGGCTCTACCGTCGTCTCAATCGCGACGCCCAGCCGCCGGCGACGCTTGCGGCCGGCGACGGCTCGCGGCCGGCACCCTCCGTCGCGGCACGCGACGCGTCGGACCGGCCGGCCGGCTAGCCGGCGCTCCGGTCGCCGCCGCCGGCGTCGCGGCCGCGGAACTCGTCCATCGCCACGGTGAGACCGAAGGCCGCCGCCAGACGGTCGAACGCCCCGACCGGCAGGAGCCGAATGGCCGGCAGCGTACGCACCATCCAGGGCAGCTGCACCATCGGCCGGTCGTGCTGCACCGCGGCGACGATGGCCGCCACCACGTCGTCCTCGCGCAGGATGGGCAGCAGGCGCCGGAAGCGCGTCTTCACGCCGTCGAACATGCCGGTGTCGATGTAGAAGGGACAGATCGTGGTGACCTTCACGCCCGGCGCCTGGTCGCGCAGCTCGAGGCGCAGCGCCTCGGCGAAGCCGACCGCGGCGAACTTGCTCGCCGCGTAGTCGGTCTCGCGCGGGGTCGCGATGAGGCCGGCCGCCGAGGCCACGACCACGACGTGGCCGGCGCCGTGCGCGACCATGTCCGGCAGGAAAGCCCGGGTCGCCCAGAAGAGCGCGAGGGTGTTCACGCGAAACGTGCGCTCGATCTGCTCGTCGGAGAGGTCGAGCAGCCGGCGGCCGCTTACCACCCCAGCGTTGTTGACGAGGATGTCGACGGCGCCGGCTGTGGTCCGCACGCGCTCGGCGACCGCCGCCACCTGCCCGCGGTCGCCGACGTCGCAGCCGTAGCCCTCGGAGCGGCCGGCCCCGGCGACGACCGCCGCCGCCGCGGTCGCCTGGGCGCCGGTCTCGTCGATGTCGAGCACGCTCACGGCGGCCCCGAGCGCGGCGCAGCGCAGCGCCACGCCGCGCCCCAGTCCGGATGCGCCGCCGGTGACGAGCACGTGCTTGCTGGCGATGGTCGTCACGATGCCCCCCTCGTGTCGGACGTGGCCTCTGCTAGTCGACGCCGGGCAGGTATCGCAGCACGCGCAGCGCGAAGGTCATGAACGCCGCGTACTGCTCGTGCCTGACAAGCGGCGGCGTGTCGATCGCCATGAGCCGTTCCTCGGCCACCGTCTGGGCCTCGGTGTACTTGACGATGCCCTGGGCGCCGTGGCGTCGGCCCATGCCCGATTCCTTGAAGCCACCCATCGGCGCGCCGGCCGAAGCCCAGGCGGCCGCGTAGGCCTCGTTGACGTTGACCGTGCCGGCCTCGAGGCGGGCCGCCACCTGGCGGCCGGTGCGGGCGGACGCCGTCCAGACGCTCGCGTTCAAGCCGTAGGTCGTGTCGTTGGCGCGCGCGACCATCTCGTCGACCGTGTCGCAGCGGTAGACGGCGGCGACCGGCCCGAAGGTCTCCTCGCGACACAGCGCCATGTCCTCGGTCACGCCGGCGAGCAGCGTCGGCTCGTAGAAGTAGGGGCCGAGGTCGGGGCGCGGCCGGCCGCCGGCCAGCACCTCGGCGCCCTTGCCCACGGCGTCGTCGACGTGGCCGGAGATCTTGGCGAGCTGGTCGGCGCTCGTGAGCGAGCCCATGTCGACCGAGAAGTCGAGGCCGGGCCCGAGCGACACGGCGCGCAGCGCCTCGGCCAAGCGCGGCACGAAGGCGTCGTAGAGGTCGGTGTGCACGTACACGCGCTCGATGCTGATGCAGAGCTGGCCGCCGTTCGCGCAGATGCCGCGCGTGGCACCACGCACGGCGGCGCCGAGGCGGGCGTCGGGCAGCACCAGAAGGGGGTTCTTGCCGCCGAGCTCCATGGAGCAGTCCTTGAGCTGCCTCGCGCACTGCGCGGCCACGATCTTGCCGGTCGCGCTGGAGCCGGTGAACATGAGGTAATCGGTCGCGTCGATCAGGGGCGTACCGAGCTCGGAGCCGCGGCCGGTCACGATCTGCAGCAGGCCGGCCGGCAGGCCGGCCTCGGCGAGCAGCGCCGCCGACCAGAGGGCACTGTAGGGCGTCTGCGTGTCGGGCTTGAGCACGACAGCGTTGCCGGCGAGCAGCGCCGGGATCGCGTCGCCGACGCTGAGCGACAGCGGATAGTTCCAGGGCGCGATGATGCCGATCACGCCACGCGGGTGGTGCAGCTCGGTCGTGCGCGTGAGGATCGGCAGGGCCCCCTGACGGCGCCGCGGCCGCAGGTGGTCCGCGGCGCTGTGGGCGTAGTAGCGCGCCTGGATGGCGACGTCTTCGACCTCTTCGAAGGCGTGATGGCGCGACTTGCCGGTCTCGAGCTGGATGACGTCGAGGATCTCGGCGGCGTTCGCGATGAACAGGTCGTGGAAGCGCAGCAGCACGGCCGCGCGCTCGTCGAGCGACCGTGCCGCCCAGACGCGCTGGGCGGCACGCGCGACGGCGACGGCCGCGCCGACGTCGGCCGGCGTGCCGGCCGGCACCTCGCCGAGCGTCTCGCCGGTGAACGGCGCCTCGATGGGGATGGTGGCCGTCGGCGCGGCCACCGCGGCCCGGGCCGCCAGGCGCGCCAGCATGGCGCCGCTCACCCTCGCCGACCACTGCCGTTCGGTGGCGGCGGTACCGGTGCTCTCCGCGACGTTGATCGCCATGTCGTCCTCCTTTCGGGCCCGCGCGCGGTGGCGCCGGTCGGTCAGTCGACCGCGCGGTCGCTGCGCGGCCGGATCGACACCGTCACGGCCGGTCGGCCGGCGGGCTGGTGACGGCGCCGGCAAGCTGCTCGGGGCGCGACTCGGCGAGCGTCTCGGGCGGCGCCTGGCCGGACGTTGCCGGCGCGGTGGCGCCGGCCAGCGCCACCGCGCCCGGGTCCTTCAGGCGCGAGACCGTGACGGCGCAGGCGACGAGCAGCACCGTCGCCAGGAGCAGCGACACCGTGAACGAGCCGTTCGACGTGCGCAGGACCTCCATGACGTAGACGTAGACCACCGAGATCTGCCCGGCGAGCTGGATCAGGCCGGCCGAGGTGCCCTCGGGCGTCGGTCGCGTGATCTCGGCGGCGTACTGCATGCCGATCGGCAGCACGGCGACCAGGAAGAAGCCGAGTGCGGCGGCGAAGACGTAGAGCGTGAGCGCCGAGCTCGCGAAGGCGACGCCGAGCATGCCGGGCACGGTCGCCAGCAGGGCGACGATCATGAAGCGGACGCGCTTGCCCTGACGGTCGGACAGCGAGGAGAGGATGACCGCGCCGATCACACCGGCGACGAGCATGAGAGCGCCCATGATGCCGGCCTCGGTGCTGCCGAAGCCGCGCGGCTTGATGATCTCCTCGACCCAGGTCGTGACGCCGTTGAAGGCGCTCATCACGATGAAGGCGACGACCAGCATGATGAGGAACGGCCTGACCCTGAGCGCGTGCCGCAGGCCGTCGAGCATGAGGGCGCGCTCGTCCATGCCGGGCGGGCACGGCGCCGTCGCCGGCCGCTCGCGGGCGAGCACGAGGAACGTCACCGCCGCGACGGCCGCGATCAGGCCGTACACGAGCTGGACGCGGGCGATCGGCATCGACTTCTCGAGGACCGGCGAGAGGACCATGCCGACGGCGATGCCCATCATGCTGGCCAGGGTGACGAGACTCACCGCCGTGGCCCGCTCGCCCGGCGCGAACCACTTTGCCGGCACCGTCGTCCACGAGTCGAGCAGCAGCGGCTGGGCGACGGCGAGGCCGATGGTCGCCGCGAAGGCGAGGACGTAGTGGGGGCCGGCCAGGCCGCGGGCCACGCCCGCGATCGCCATGAGGACGACGCCGAGGCCCACGGCCACGCGGAAGCCGCGCGTGTCGATCAGCCAGGCGGCCGGCAGTGAAAGAAAGACGAACACCGCCATGAACGACATCGTGAGGATCCCGATCCAGGTCTGGCTCACGTGGTAGTACTTCGCCGACTCGCTCGTGATCGGGGCGTAGCTGATCCAGAGCATCTGGATCGCGAGGTTGGCGAACATGAACGCGCCGAGCACTACCCAGCGGTAGCCGTAGACGCGGTACTGGTCGCTCACGACGTCACCCCCCTGGCGTTGAGCCGGTGGTACAGGCCCTTCACTGTACCGTAGAGCTTACGGTACTCGGCGTAGCCCTCGGCGTACACCCGTGCGTCGGACGACGGCGTGAAGGTCGCCGCGGCCGGCGCCAAGGCCGGCACGTCGTCGAGCGTGAGCTCGTCGAGGCAGACGCGCGCCCACAGGGCGACGCCGCGGAGCTGCGCGTGGCGCGGGTCGGTGACCTGCTCGACCGGCCGACCCAGCACGTCGGCGTAGATCTGGCACCACAGGTCGCTCTGGGCGCCGCCGCCGAGGATGCGCACGCGCGGGACGGGCCGCTTGAGGAACTTCTCGTAGGCGTCGAACAGCCAGCGTGAGTTGTAGGCGACGCCCTCGAGGACCGAGCGCACGAGCATGGCGCGGTTGGTGCGCAGCGACAGGTTGAGCCAGCCCGCCCGCGCCACCTTGTCGTCGACCGGGCTGCGCTCGCCGTTCAGCCAGGGCATGAAGAGCGCGCCCTCGCTGCCGGCCGGCGCCCGGCCGGCGAGCCCGATGAGGTCGTCGAACGACGGCGCCAGGACCTCGGGGGCCGCGCCGTCGGCGCCGATGCCGCTGCCGCCGCCGAGCAGGCCGTCGCTCGCCCCCACGATCTGCTCGCGCAGCCAGTGCAGCGCGGCGCCGCCGGTCTCCTGGTTGTTGGCGACGATCGGATGGGCGGGGTCGAGCCCGGGCACCGTGGCGATCTGATGGAAGATGTCGGTGCGCTTGAACGGCACGCGCGCACCCACCCACGAGGTCGTCGAGATCGCGATGTGGCTCTCGTAGGGCGCAACCGCCCCCGAGCCGACGACGGCGGCGTGCAGGTCGGGCACGCCGCAGACGACCGGCGCGCCCGGCGCGACGCCGAGCTCGTCGGCGACCGCGGGCAGCAGCGTGCCCAGCACCGAGCCCGTGGGGATCAGCTCGGGCAGTCGGGCGGGATCGCGGCGCGCGCGGGCGACGAGCGCGTCGACGTAGCCCAGTGGCGCGCCGATGCGATTGTCGGTGAGCCACGAGGCGATCATCGAGGCCGGCGTGGCAGCCGCCCGTCCCGTGAAGCGCAGACCGAGGTAGTCGACCGGCTCGAGGATGACCTTCGTCTTTGCGTAGATCTCGGGAAACTGCGTCTGGAACAGCAGGGAGTGCCCCGTGGGGTCGGCGCCGCTCGGGCTGGGCGCCCCGCCCGTGAGGCGCACGAAGGGCAGCACCTTCTGGGGCGCGTAGCCGCCCACCGAGAGCGGCCCACCGACGACGTCGCGCACGAGGGCGCGGGCCCGCGTGTCGGCCCAGAGGACAACGGCGCCGACGGGCTGGGTGTCGGCGCCCACCGGTACCGACGAGCCCCACTGGCCGGTGATCGCGATGGCGTGCAGCGCGTCGCGGTCGGCGTCGACCGCCGCGATCGCCTCGCGGGCGGCCTCGAGCAGCCCGCTCCACCACTCGATGGCGTCCTGAGTCGCCTCGCCGTCGCGGCCTACCTGCAGGTGGACCGGTCGCAGCGCCGTTCGCAGGACCTCGCCCTGCTGCGAGACGACGGCGACCTTGGGTCCGCCGTTGCCCAGGTCGATCGCGAGGATCCAGCGCTCACCCATCACGACCCCTTTCCGTCCGGGGCTACGGCGTGCATCGCGTCGAGTACCTTGAACATCACCGACGTGACCAGCTCGTTGCCTTTGGGGCTGCCACCGAAGCCGTATACCGCGCCCGACTTGGCCGACTGGCCCTTGTGCTTCTTGGCGTAGTCGACGGCGCCGTGCAGGGCCTCGACGAAGGCCTCGGCGATGCCCGGCGCCGTGTTGGGCCGGGTGACGCAGAAGTGCAGGGCGGGCGGGAGCTGCGCCGCGTTCATGCGCCAGCCCTGGGCGATGAGGGCGTCGTTCACCAGGTAGATGTCGAGCTCGCCGGCCGACTTGAACGCCACCAGGAAGAGCGGATCGCCCATGACCTCGAGCTCGGGGATCGCGGCGACCCCGGCGCGGATGGTGGTCGCCGTCTTCATGATCGCGTCGGCCGCGGCCAGGTAGCCCGACTCGCCGTTGACGAGCAGCGCCGCCCACGTCGAGGCCAGGATGCCGCCGCTGCGTGAGCCGGCGAAGCCCGGCGACAGGTAGAGGCCGCCGGGCCAGTCGGGGTAGGCGAAGTACTGGTACTGGCGGGTGTCCTTGTCGCGGTAGAGCAGCACGCTCGAGCCCTTGAGCGCGTAGCCGTACTTGTGGGTGTCGGCCGAGATCGAGGTCACGCCGGGCACCCTGAAGTCCCAGAGCGGCACGTCGTAGCCGAGGCGCTCGACCCAGGGCAGCAGCCAGCCGCCGAGGCAGCCGTCGACGTGCAGGCCGATACCGTGCGACTGCGCGAGCGCCCCGATCTCGGTGATCGGATCGATGAGACCGTGGGCGTAGTCGCCGGCGCTGGCGGCGAGCGCGATGGTCTGGTCGTCGATCTGCGCGGCCATCGCCGCTACGTCGGCGACGTAGCGCCCGGTGAGCGGCGTCTTGCGCACCTCGATGTCCATCCAGTGAGCGCCCTTGTCGAGCGCGACGTGGGCGGTGACCGGCATGACGACGTTCGGCCTGGAGACGCCGCGCCTGGCGCGGGCGAGCTCGCGATAGGAGTAGAGGGCGGTGATCAGGCTCTCGGTGCCGCCGCTCGTGACGACCCCGACCCCCGTGCCGTGCAGCAGGTCGCTCGCCATGGCGATGATCTCGCCCTCGAACTTGGTGGCGCTCGGGTACATGTCGCGCTGGAGCACGTTGGCGTGCGAGAACTGGTCGAACACCTCGCCCAGGAAGTGGTAGTGGTCGTGGTCGCCGCAGTAGAGGCTGCCGGACACCGTGCCCTTGTCGCCGCGCGCGTCCTCGTTCCCCGCCATCGCGGTGATCTCGGCGAGGACGGCGGCCCGCTCGAGCGGTGTGGCGGGCAGCCGGCGCCAGGTGACCGTGTCCTTGTAGGGGTAGAGGTCGCCGATGACCTTCTCGATCGTGCTGTCCGGCATGTGGGTGAGCACGCTCTTCAGCACGGCGTTCTTGAAGCGCTGCCTGATCTTGTCGAATGCCAACGGGCTCTCCTTGCTCCGGACTGCCCGGCGGCGCTGCGCGAGCCCGCGCGGGCGGCGACGTACACGCTCCGACCCAACCACAGAAGCGACAGAAACGCAAGGATCGCGACAGAATACGACAAGAAACCGGAATCATTGTTGCTTTCTGTTTAGTCGTCTGCGAGGCTACCCTGGTCGGTCGTCAGCAGAGGAGATGTGCCGGAGTGCTCGCGGCGCAGCGGCAGTCGCTCATCCTCGATGAGGTCCATCGCCTGGGGGCGGTGCGCATCGCCGACCTCGCCGCCGCCCTGCAGGTCTCCGACATGACGGTGCGCCGCGACCTCGCCGTGCTGGCCGGCGCGGGTCTCGTCGTCAAGGTGCACGGCGGTGTCACCGCGCTCGAGCCGGCGCCGCCGGGCGCCGCCGCCGAGGCCCACTCGGACGGTCGGGTCACGAGCGAGCGGGCGGCCAAAGAGGCGATCGCCACCGAGGCCGCGCGGCTCGTCTCGCCCGGCGCCACGATCGGCGTGTCCGGCGGCACCACGACCATGGCCTTCGCGCAGCGGCTCGTCGACATCTCCGGCCTGAAGGTCGTCACCAACTCCCTGCCGCTCGCCGATCTGCTCTACAGCGACGGCCGCGACGACCAGACGGTGATCCTGACGGGCGGCGTGCGCACGCCGTCGGGCGTCCTGGTCGGGCCGGTGGCCGTCGAGTCGGCCCGCCGCCTGCACGTCGACCTCACCTTCGTCGGCACGGCCGGCATGGACGACCGGGTCGGCTTTACGAGCTCCGACCTGCTCGAGTCCGAGCTCATGCGCGTCATGCTCGAGTCCGGCGGCCGGATCGTCGTCCTGGCCGACCACACCAAGTGGGGTCGGGTCGGCCTCACCTCAGTGGCACGCCTCGACGACGCCGACGTCCTGATCACGGACCGGCTGCTGCCCGACGACGCGCTCGCGGCGCTGCGACGCCACATCCCGCTGGTGATCACGGCGTAGGCGAGCCGGGGGCGCCCGCCGCGAGCCGGCGCTGCGTCCTGCGACCGCGGCGGTCGTGGCGCGCCGGGTGGTCGTTCGTCAGCCCGCTGAGGGCGCCGTCCTGAAGTCGATCGCCGGGTCGCCGGGGATGATGCGGCCGGGGTTCAGGAAGTCGTGGGTGGTGTAGTAGTGACGCTTGATCTGGTCCATGGCCACGGTCGCCGCGATCCCCGGCCGCCGGTAGAGCTCGTGCGCGTAGCGCCACAGGTTGGGGTAGTCGACGAGGCGGCGCCGGTCGCACTTGAAGTGCACGACGTACACCGCGTCGAAGCGCGCGAGCGTCGGGAACAGGCGCCAGTCGGCCTCGGTGATCTCGTCGCCGCACAGGTAGCGGCGCCGGCCGAGGAGCTGCTCGAGCTCGTCGAGCGCCGCGAACAGCTCGACGAAGGCCTGGTCGTAGGCCGCCTGGCCGCGCGCGAAGCCGGCCTTGTAGACGCCGTTGTTCACCCTGTCGTAGACGAGCTCGTTCAGGCGGTCGATCTCGGCGCGCAGGGCCGTCGGGTAGAGGTCCACGTGGTGCTCGGCGAGTGGGTCGAAGACGTCGTCGAACATGCGCACGATGTCGGCCGACTCGTTGCTCACGATCTGGCCGGTCCGCGAGTCCCAGAGCACCGGCACGGTGACCCTGCCGTCGAAGTTGGGGTCGGTGGCGCGGTAGGCCTCCGAGAGGAAGGCGAAGCCGTTGATGCGGTCGACGTACGAGCCCGAGGGGCCGCCCTCGGGCTCCGCGAACGGCTCGCCGCTGAAGGCCCAGCCGCGCTCGTCACGAAACGGGGCGGCGTACGAGATGCCGACCGCGTGCTCGAGCCCCTTGACGGCGCGCACGACCACGGCGCGATGCGACCAGGGACAGGCCAGGCTGACGTAGAGGTGGTAGCGGCCGGCCTGCAGCGGAAAGCCCGAGCCGCCGTCGGCCGTCACCCAGCGCCGGAAGAGACTCACCTGGCGGACGAAGCGCCCGTCGTCGGCCACCTCGGCGGCCAGATCGAAACTGCCAGGCATCGGCATCCCTCCGTCTTTGATAGTCTGTACGTATGCGGGCAGCGGCGACGGCGCGCACGCGCTGCCGACCGGTCCCGTTCCCATCGACACGATTGCCGGAAGTCCGGCCGCCGGAAACCCGGTCGGGCCGCTGATTAGGCGGCAGCCGCTCGGGGTAGGGTCGCAGTCGTAGGAGGGGTACGCGGGAGGAGGCCGCCGGCCGTTCGGCGGCCCGTACGGGGAGGAGCCGTGATGAGGAAGGGCAGCCATGGGTCTTCGTGAACGGTTGAGTGCCTCGGCCGCCGAGATCAAGGCGCGCAGTCAGCGGCTGGTCGAGCTCAACGTCGAGCTTCTGACCAACGAGCTCAAGCGCAAGGCCCAGCAGTACGGCACCGCCATCGGCGTGTTCGTCGCGGCCGGTGTGCTCGCGCTCTTCGCCCTGGGCTTCGCCCTCACCACCATCACCGTCGCGCTCTCCATCGTGCTGCCGCTGTGGCTTTCCCTGCTGATCGTCACGGCGGTGCTGCTCCTCGTCGTGCTGGTCCTGGCGCTCGTCGGTCGCGCCAACTTGAACCAGGCCAAGACTCCGGCGCCGCAGCGCGCCGTCGCCGAGGCCAAGGCGACGGGCGACACGCTCAAGTCGCAGCTGCAGCAGACCGTGAGCGATCTCACGCCGCGGCGCAACGGCGGCGCCGCCGCCCCGGCGTCCGTGGCCCCGCCGCTCGCGATGCCGCCCCTGAGCGCGCCGACCATGCCGGGGGCATCCGCCACGCCGCCGTCGCCCGCGACACCCCCGAGCCAGGAGACCTCGTGATGGCCGACGCAAAGAGCAAGGTACGCAGCCTCGACCAGATCGGCGCCGAGCTCGCGCGCGAGCGCCAGGGGCTGACCGACGCGTTCGCGGCGCTGCGCCGCGAGGCGACCGATGCTTCGCGCGCGACCAACCCGACGCTCGCCCTCGGCCGCAAGGCGGCCTTCTTCGTGCCGGCGCTCGCGACGGCGGCCGTGGCGACGGCCACCGGCCTCGTGGCCGGCCTGCGGTCGCGCTCCACCGGGTCGCGGTAGGCTCCCGACCGGCGCCGACGCGACCGGCGGTGCGCGGGAAGGGTATGCCGCAGGCATGATCGACGGCGCCCACGTAGTCCTGTTCGTGCCCGATGCGCAGGCCGCGCGCGCCTTCCTGCGCGACGTCCTCGGGCTGCCGTGTATCGACGCCGGCGACGGCTGGCTCATCTTCGCCCTCCCTCCCGCCGAGGTCGCGGCACATCCGACCGCGGGCCCCGTCACGCACGAGCTGTACCTCATGTGCGACGACCTCGAGGCGACGCTCACCGACCTGCGCGCCAAGGGGGTCGAGCCGGTCGATGGGCCAAGCGAGCAGGACTGGGGCGTGGTGGTGCGGCTCGAGCTGCCGGGCGGCGGCACGATCGGCCTTTACGAACCGCGTCATCCGCGGCCGCGCGGTCCGGCCGCCTGACCACGGGAGGGACGGCCTCATGGAGCACCGCAGACTGGGCGCCAGCGACCTGCGCGTGTCGGCGATCTCGCTCGGGTCGTGGCTCACCTACGCGGGTGGCGTGAGCCGCGAGCAGACCGAGGCTTGCACCCGGGCCGCCTTCGACGCCGGCATCGACTTCTTCGACACCGCCAACATCTACGGCCGGGGCGCCGCCGAGCTGGCCTGGGGAGAGATCCTGTCGGGCTACCGGCGCGACTCGTACGTGCTCGCCACCAAGCTCTTCTGGCCGATGGCAGACGACCACGCCGGCGGCCTGTCGGCGCACGAGGTGCACACGCAGCTCGACGCCTCGCTCGCGCGCCTGCGCACCGACCATGTCGATCTGTACCAGTGTCACCGCCCCGACCCCGACACGCCGATCGAGGAGACGATGGCGGCCCTGAGCGAGGTCGTACGGGCCGGCAAGGCGCGCTTCATCGGCTTCAGCGAGTGGACCCCCGAGCAGATCGAGGCCGCGCTCGCTGTCCCCGGCGCCGAGACGTTCATCTCGTCGCAACCCCAGTACAACATGCTATGGCGCGGTCCGGAGCGCGCGGTGTTCGGGCTCTGCAGCCGGCACGGGATCGGGCAGATCGTCTACTCGCCGCTCGCGCAGGGCGTCCTCAGCGGCAAGTACCTGCCGGGCCAGTCGCCGCCGGGCGACTCGCGGGCTGCGGCGAGCGGCGAGATGGGGCGCTTCGTGCAGCGGCTGCTGCGCGAGCCCGTGCTCACGGCCGTCCAGCGCCTGCGCCCCGTCGCCGAGCAGGCCGGCCTGTCGCTCACCCACCTCGCGCTCGCCTGGGTGCTGCGCCGTCCCGAGGTGGCGTCGGCGATCGTCGGCGCGTCGCGGCCCGCCCAGGTCGCCGACAACGCGGTCGCCGCCGGCCTCACGCTGTCGCCCGACACGCTGGCGGCGATCGACGAGGCTCTCGGCGACGCGGTCGAGCGCGAGCCGCGCCTTGCCGTCGGGGCCAGGGACGGCGTCCGGCACCGGTAGGCCGGTCGCGACGCGGGGTCGGCCCATCGCCGCGGCGTGTCGTCGCACACTCCACTCGAGTCTTGCGGCACAACGGGTTAGCAAGCGCCGTCCGACGGCAAGTGCACGGACGAACGGGCGAGCTGGTGGCGTCCGCGCCGGTGGTGCGGATGCCGCCCCGACGACGTGGCCGCCGGCTGAGAGCCGTCGAGGCGGGCGCGACCGGGGGGTGGAGGCGTACGTGAGCGGGATGATGATCAACGGCAGGCCGGCGACCTCGGCGTCCCGGTCGGCGAGCGTCGAGGAGCGGCTCACCACCTACGGGAGCGGCCGCGTATGCGCGGCCGACGGCTGCTCGACCCTCCTGTCGAGATACAACCCGAGCCCCTTCTGCTGTCTTCACGGGCACGGATGGGCCCGCGCCCGCTCCGAGCAGCGCCAGTACCGGGCGCGCCCCGAGCTGATCCGATCGTGCGCGAACCCGACGTGCGAGCGCGAGTTCGTCACGACCAACCCGCACCGCAAGTACTGCTCGGACCGTTGCCGCATGCGCGCGTTCCAGCGGCGCCTCACCCTGGAGCGCCGACAGGCGGCCTGACACCTCCCGGGCGCCGAGCCTCGGGCGGGGCCCTCAGAAGATACCGAAGCGGATCGCCGAGGCGAGCCCGAAGGCCAGGCAGTAGACGGCGAATGGCAGCAGCGTGCGGGTCTTGAAGTAGCGCGACAGGAAGAGGATGGCAAAGAGCGAGGCGCCTGCCGCAGCGACCGCGCCGGCGAGCACGGGTCCGCGGATGCCGGCACCCAGCGGCCCCGTGAGGTCGGGCACCTTGAGGATGCCGGCGGCGAAGATCACCGGCGTGGAGAGCAAGAACGAGAAGCGCATGGCATTCTCGTTGTCGAGGCCGCGGAACAGGCCGCCGACCATGGCCACGCCCTCGCGGCTGATGCCGGCCAGCAGGGCCAGCGCCTGAGCGGCGCCGATCAGTCCCGAGCTCGCCCAGCCGATCCCGGCGAGCTCGTGCTCGGCCGCGGCGTCCAGAGGCACGATGGCCCGGTCGCGCAAGCGTGCGGCCGGGACCGTGGTGGCCGGCGCCGCCAGGGCGAGTGTGGCCGGTCCCGGCGCGCCCGAGCGCGCCCCGCCGCCGCCCGCGCCGTTCGCCCCTTCCGCATCCGCCGCGTTGCGTCTGCGGTAGGTCTCGCCGGCGAGCAGAATGAGGCCGTTTGCCATGAGGAACAGCGCCGCGGCGAGCGGCTTGGCAAACAGCACGCGGAACTCGTGCTCGAAGGCGAGGCCGAGGATGCCGACGGGGATCGTCGCCACGACGATCAGCCAGGCCAGGCGCTCGGCGTCGCTTGCGATGCGGCGCCGCGCCAGCGTGCGCAAGAAGCCGACCACGATGCGCCCCCATTCGCGCACGTAGAACGCGAGCAGCACGAGCGCGGTCGCCAGGTGCAGGCCGACGACGAAGGCCAGGTAGGGGCTCTCGGGCATCGATTCCTGCGAGACGAGCCGCGCCCAGCTGCCGCCGAACCAGGACGGGACCAGCACCGTGTGCCCCAGGCTGGAGACCGGGAAGAGCTCGCCGATGCCCTGGATGATGCCGATCACGATCGCCTGCAGGTAACTCAGATGGTGGACGTGCTGCACGCGTTCTCCTCCTCACGTTCCTCGAGCGCGGCCGTACGAGAACGGGCGGCTCGTGCGGTCGCCCGTGGCCCCGAGCAGATTCCAGATGTCGCTCGAGTCTCAAACCCGTTGGCCCGCGCACGCTCGCCCGCGCCACGGTCGACCGTGGCGCGGGCGAGCGTGCGCAAAAGTTCGGGGCGCAGCGTGCCGAATATACAGATGATGGCGACCACGACCACCACCGAGCCCGGCGCGGTGCACGCGACCCAGACGTGTCGCCGTCACGCCTACCCCGATCTCGGCGCCGTCATCACCTGCGACGAGCTGCCGTCGGACCTCGCCGGCGAGCTGCCGCGACGCTACAACAGCTGCTTCTGCGTCGCCGAGTACTTCGACATCTACGATCGTCCCGACAACGTCCACACCTGCCAGCTCGAGGAGCCGCGTCACGTAGTCGCCTTCACCGTGAAGGGCGCTACAGCCGAGGTGCTGAACAAGGTCGTGGACATCGAGCCCGCGGCGATGGAGCGCGTCACGGCCGCGATCTTTCGCGAGCGCTCCGAGGTGCACCGCATCAAGGCGGAGGTGAAGTTTCCGCCGCCCGAGCTGCGCCGGCCGCACCGCTGCCTGCTGCGCGCCGACGATTACGTGGTCGCGCTGCCCGTCGATCTGGACGGCTACGACCGCATGATCGGCAACACCACCCGCAAGCACCTGCGCCAGTACGGCAACGGGCTGAGGCGCCGTTACCCCGATTTCGCACTCTCGACCCTCGAACGCAAGGAGATCCCTCGCGAGCTCGTCGACCAGGTGATCGCCTGGCACCTCGAGCGCATGCACGTGAAGGGCGTCGTGTCGCTGTGGGAGACCGGCGAGCAGCAGTCCGAGCAGCTCTGGCGCCTGCTTCGGGCGTACGGCTGCGCGCTGTGCGGCACGATCGAGGGCCGCTGCGTCGCCGCGCAGCTTCTGCTCCTCGTGGGCGACGATTGCTGGGTGCACACCGTGGGCTTCGACCGCGCCTACGAGGACGTCCACCTCGGGCTTCTCATGACCTCGTACTCGATCGCGGAGTCCATCCGGCGGGGCTGCACCCGCACCCATCTGACGTGGGGCACCGACATCTACAAGCGGCGCCTGGGCGCGCAGCCCGAGCCCGCCTTCCGCGTGTCGATCTACCGCTCACGGCTGTGGATGACCCTTTACCTCAGGGAGCGCTTCGAGCTGCTCGTCGCGCGGCGCAAGGACATCTACTGGCTCGCGCGCGCCGCGCTGCTGCGGCGCCTTCCGTTCATCGCGCGCCTGCGGGAACGGCACGCCGGAGCCGGCGCGCCGGCTCCGGCCGACGGGGCCGGCGACCGCGTCTCCGCCGGCCGCCCGGCTTGACTTCCGGACTGCCCGAAGGGTAGTGTGCCGGGCGTTTACCGGAAGGGCAACGCGACGACCGCCCGCCCGTGAACGGCGCTGATGACGGCGCCCACCCAAGGGAGCCCCAGGCTCCCGAAAGGAGGCAGTCATGCAACCGTCCCGGACCGCGAACGCCGACCCGCTGCGTCACCCCCGTACCTCCCTCGGCAGACCCCAGCGCATGCTGCTCGCCGTCGTGCTCGCCGCCGGCGCGTGCCTGGGGGCCGGTCTCGCCACGGCCGGCCCGGCCCATGCCGTCACGCTGAGGAGCCCCGAGCGTCGTCTCCTCGCGCTCGTGAACGCGACGCGGAAGGCGCACGGGCTGCCCAAGCTGCGCGCCGTCGCGAGCCTCGAGCGCGCCGCCCGCGCCCACTCGCGGCAGATGCTGACGAAGGGCTTCTTCAGCCACTCATCGTTCAGCGGCGAGACGTTCGCCGCTCGCATCGTGCGGCTCGGTTACACGAACGTCGGCTACTCGAGCTGGACGGCGGGCGAGGACATCGCCTACGGCTCCGGCACGGCGGGCACGCCCAGGGCGATCTTCAAGGCCTGGATGCACAGCGCGCCGCATCGCCACGTCATCCTCACCCGCCGGTTTCGCGACGTCGGCGTGGGCCGCGCCAGCGGCACCTGCTCGGGCGTCGCCGGCGTGATCTTCTTCACCCTCGACTGCGGAGCCCGCAGCAAGTAGCGGATCCGGTCCCTCACGTCGCCACGCCGGGGCGGCCCCGGCGCCCATCGGGCGCCGGGGCCGCCCCTTTCGACGAGCAGGAGCGGTGCGCCGGCGTCACGGCGCGACGGGTCACACGGTGTACCGCAGCGCCGACGACCCGAACGCCGTGATCGTGATGACCGCTTTTCCTCGCGCGAGCAAGCGGAGGCTTTTGTGAGCGACCCGTCGCTCGGCGAGGCGATGGCCCGCGGCGGCGTCGCCGGCGAGCCTCGCATCACCCGGGCCGAGGAGGCCGACACGAGCGACTACCAGGTGCGCGCGGCCTGAGTCGCGACCCGCGTCGCGCGTCGTCGGCTAGCTGCCGGTGTCGCGCAGGCCCTGGATCGTGCAGAAGCTGCGCAGCTTGGCGAGCGTCTTCGCCTCGACCTGACGGATGCGCTCGCGGCTGACGCCGAACTCGCGACCCACCTCTTCGAGCGTGCGCGGCGTGTCGTCGTCGAGGCCGAAGCGCAGCTCGATCACGCGCCGCTCGCGGTGGCTGAGCTCGGCGAGGACGCGCCGGATCTCCTCGCGCCGCAGGAGGTCGCCGACCGCCTCGAGCGGCGTCGGGCCGCCGTCGTCTTCGATCAGGTCACACAGCGAGGCCTCGTCGTCGCCGATCGGCTGCTCGAGGCTCACAGGCTCCTGACTGATCTGCTGGATCTCGCGCACCCTGTCGGGCGCGACGCCCATCGCGGTGGCGAGCTCCTCGGGGGTCGGCTCACGGGAGAGGCGCGCCTGCAGCTCGCGCTGCAGCCGCGCCAGCCGGTTCATCTGCTCGACGACGTGGACCGGCGCCCGCACCGTGCGGCTCTGGTTGGCGGTGGCGCGCATGATCGCCTGCCTGATCCACCACGTCGCGTAGGTCGAGAAGCGGTAGCCCTTGCGATGGTCGAACTTCTCGGTCGCACGGATGAGCCCCAGGTTGCCCTCCTGGATCAGGTCGAGCAGGGGCATGCTCGTGCGCACGTAGCGTTTGGCGATCGAGACCACGAGCCGCAGGTTGGCCTCGATCATCTGGCGCTTGGCCTGCATGTCGTGCCGCTGGATGCGGCGCGCCAGGGAGACCTCCTGGGCGGCCGTGAGCAGCGGCACCCGGGCGATCTCGCGCAGGTACTGGCGGACCGTGTCGAACGACGCGAAGTCGGCGACGGGCTCGGGCTCGGCCTCCTCGGCGGCCTCGTCGCCGCGGCCGTCGCCCGACGCCTCGTCCTCGACGACGTCGACGCCGGCCTCCTCGAGGGTGAGCAGCAGCTCTTCGACCTGACCCCGGTCGAGCTCGAGCTCGCGGGCCACAACGGCGATGCGCCCGGTCTCGACGAAACCCTGCTCCCGGCCTCTCTCCAGCAGGGCGGCGACCTCGTCACTCTCGCGAGGTGCGCTGCCGGCATCATCGGTGCGATATGTTTCGTGCGTGTTCATGAGCGATTCCATCATTCCCCGGCCGGGCCGCTCCCAAGTGTCCCGCGCGCGCCGCGGCCGGGGGCGTCCCGCCGGTGCGTCTGGCTGGGGTACGGACGAGCCCGCAACGGAGCGGCGGGCCGCCCACGGGGCGGCCCGCCGCGCGACCGTCGCGACTCGCCGGTGGGCGAGCTCAGCAGTAGCTGATGTTGCCGAGGCGGCAGAGGACGTCGTCGGTGGAGTGATAGCTCATCGACGGCATGTCGCGCAGCTGACCGACGACATCGGACGGGCACGAGTTGTCCGACGCGCATTCGACCAGCTCGTCGCGGTCGGCCGGGAAGCCGATGTCCCTGAAGCAGCCGTCCAGGGTGCTCTTGTCGACCATCGCCAAGCCTCCTTGACGCTCGTGGGCCTTGCTCCTCCTCTTTACCCGACCGCAGGAGAGGGTGTCGCCCGTTCCGGCTACGCTTCCCTGCCAGGGCCGCCGCGCGGGCGCGCGCGAGAGTACACTGCGAGGACGATGACCGCTCAGCTTCGGCACGGTTCGCGTGGCCTCGGACGCCGACGGGCGCTGCTCGTCGCCGCCGGGGCCGTGGCCGTCGCTGCCGCCGTCGCGGTCGGCTTGAGCGGCATCGCCGGCGGCCTCCGAGCGCCGGCGCGCGCGGCCGCCGACGGCACGTCGGTCACCCTGCCGCCGCTGACGCCGGCCCAGATGGCCGGCCAGCGGGTGATCTACAGCTACACGGGCCTCAACCCTCCGAGCGAGCTGCTGTGGCTCATCCGCCACGGCCGCGCGGCGGGCGTCGTGTTCTTCGCCGACAACATCCGCAGTCGCGTACAGCTGCGCGCCGCCGTGCGCGCCCTCGACCGCGCCGACCAGAGCTCCGGCAACCCGATTCACGCGTCGCTCCTGCTCATGACCGACCAGGAGGGCGGACAGGTGCGGCGGCTATCCGGGGCGCCGTTGCTGTCCGAGAAGCGGATCGGCCTGGCAAGCGACCCGGCCGCGGCGGCGACGGCGGCCGGCGCTGGAGCGGCGGCCAACCTCGCCGACGTCGAGCTGAACGTCGACCTCGCGCCGGTGCTCGACGTGTACCGCAAGGCGGGCGACTTCGATGACCAGTACGGCCGCTCGTACAGTCAGCGCTCGTCGGTCGTGGCGGCGCTCGGCGCCGACTTCATCACTGCCCTGCAGAAGGGCGGCGGCGTGGCCGCCGCCGCCAAGCATTTCCCCGGCCTCGGCGCGGCGACACGGACGCAGGACACCGACACGGGGCCGGTCACGCTCGGCCTGACGGCGGGCCGCATCCGCGGCTTCGACGAGGTCCCCTACAGAGCCGCGATCGCCGCCCAGGTCAAGCTCGTCATGGTCTCGTGGGCGATCTACCCGGTGCTCGCGCCCGGCCGGCCGGCCGGGCTCGCTCAGGCCGTGGTCCAGGGCGAGCTGCGCAAGCGGCTGGGCTTTGAGGGCGTGACCGTGACCGACGCGCTCGAGGCCGGCGCACTCCGCCCGTTCGGCACCATCGGCCACCGTGCCGAACTCGCCGCCGGCGCCGGCATGGACCTGCTCCTGTGCTCGCAGGGCCAGGTCGGCGAGGGCGAGAAGGCGCTGGCCGGGCTGCGCGGCGGCTACGTCGGCGGCACCCTCGACAAGGCCGACTTCGAGGCCGCGGTCGAGCGGGTCGTCGCGCTGCGCGAGAGCCTCTAGCCGCGCTTCTCGGGTCGTCGCGCGGCGCGGGCCTCTAGGCCGGCCGCCGCCACCGGCCCACGCTGCACGGCTCGGCCTTGACCCGCAGCTGCGGATGCCACGTGCCGTCGTCGTCGCGCGCGAAGATCGAGTAGTAGTAGGCGATGTCCGCCGAGACCCGATAGGCGGGGCCGGTGTGGTCGCCCGCGCTGGCCAGGCGCGTCGCGGCGGCGCTGCCCTCGTAGACCAGCGCCTGGTCGCGGTCGGTCGTGGCGGGGCCGGATGCGAAGCCGCGGCTCGAGCGGTAGATGCGCACCTCTCGGTCGCGCCTGCCGCGCAGGGCCCAGTCGAGCTCCGCGTCGCGGTCGCCCTGACGGATCTCGAGTCGGTCGAGGTAGTCGCAGCCGACTGCCGCGTCGTGGTCAAACAGCGTCACCACGACCTCCGTCGGCCGGCACCTCAACGTCGAGCGGCTCGTCGGGGGAGAGGATCACGCGGTGCGGCTTCCCGTCGTCGCCTTCTGTCAGCAGGACGACGCGGAACGAGTCGACGTGCACCACCTCGCCAACCTTGTCTCCCACACGCAAGCGCTTGCCCGTCAGTTCATGCCAGCTCATGCTCGGTCGCCTCTTCGCTCATCCGTATCGATCTCAGGGTGCCCTCACGCCCGGAAAGACCGCGTGAACTGGGGTGCCGGCTCGCTAAAGATGGCGTGAAGGCCGTGTCGCGGGGCAGCGGCCGGGCACCTGTGGTCCCGGCGGTCCAAGCCGCGTCCGCCACGCTGGGCCGCGCCGGCGCTGTCGGCTCAGCGGCAGTCGTGCTAGCGTTGGCGGCGGAGAGGTCGTCGAGACGGAGCCGCTGCGGCTGCAGGCGACCTCCCGGGGCACGACCACAAAGGGGGAATCGTATGCGTCCACTCGGCTTGTTGCAGTCACGTCACGCCCGCTGGGCCCTGCTCGCCTTGGCCGCGCTGCTGCTCGCCGGCATGGCCGTGGGTCTGACGGACGCGCTCGCCGTCAGCCCCGCGTCGTCGCCGTCGTCGGCGCCCGGTGAGGTCGTCCTGCACCTCGGCTGGACCTCGGAACCCGACAACCTGAACCCGTTCGTCGGCTACATGTCGGAGTGCTGGGAGATCTGGGCGCTCAACTACGACTACCTCTTCACATCCGGCAACCACAACGCACCGGCGCTCGACCTCGCGAGCGCGTTCCCGACACAGCAGAACGGTGGCATCTCGGCCGACGGCAAGGTGTGGACCATCCACTTGAGGAGCGGGGTCAAGTGGCAGGACGGCCAGCCGCTCACGGCGGCCGACGTGGCCTTCACCTACAACTACGTCATCAAGAACGACATGGCGCAGTACACGACCTATATCGCCGGGATCAAGTCGGCCAAGGCGCTCGACCCGACGACGGTGCAGATCGTCTGCGAGCACCCCATGGCCACCGGCTTCATGGAGACGCAGTCGGTGCCGATCCTGCCCGAGCACATCTGGTCGCACGTCTCGCCGACCGCGGCCGGCTCGAACTACGCGGTCAAGCTGCCGCTCGTGGGTAGCGGCCCGTACCAGGTGGTCGCCTTCAAGAAGGGCAGCTACATCGAGATGGACCGCAACCCCAGCTACTGGGGCCCCAAGCCGACCGTCGCCAAGATCTTCTTCGAGATCTACCAGGACGCCGACACCATGGTGAGCGACTTCCGCTCGGGCTCGCTCGACGGCGTCTGGGGCGTGCCGCCGGCGCAGTTCCAGCAGCTCAAGTCGGTCGCGGGTGTCAGGGCGATCGCCTACTCCTACTACGCGCTCGACGACATCGAGTTCAACTGCTACGCCAACGCGTCCTCGAAGGGCAACCCCGTGCTGCGCGACTGGAAGTTCCGCAACGCGCTGAACTACGCGGTCGACCGCCAGAAGCTCTGCACGATCGCCTACGACGGCCTCGCTGAACCCGGTTCGACGATCCTGCCGCCCGGCACCTGGGTGGACCCCGACTACCACTGGCAGCCGTCGGCGAGCCAGGCGTACACGTTCGACCTGGCCAAGGCCAACGAGCTGCTCACGGCGGCGGGCTACCCCCTCAAGAACGGCGTGCGGGTCGACAAGCAGGGCAAGCCGATCGCGCTGCGCCTGGCCGCACCCTCCGACAACTCGAACCAGCAGACCGAGGCCAAGCTGATCACCGGCTGGCTGCGTCAGCTCGGCCTCAAGATCACGATGTCGGCCGAGGACAGCGGCGCGCTCTACTCAGCGATGGCCGACATGAAGGGCAGCACCATGACGCCTGACTTCGACATCGTGGTCTGGGACCTCGTGGGTAACTACGATCCCGGCCAGACCATGTACTACTTCACGACGTCGCAGTTCGACATGAACAACCTCTACTTCTGGTCGGACAAGACCTACGACAAGCTGGCCGTCGACCAGGCGAGCGCGGTCGACCCGCAGCAGCGCAAGGATGTCATCTGGCAGATGCAGCAGATCATGTACCAGCAGACGCCCGACATCGTGCTCAACTACCCCGAGGACCTCGAGGCCGTGAACACGGCCAAGTGGACCGGCTGGACGGGGCTCTGGGGCGCCGCCAGCGGGCCGGTCTGGAACTGCCAGGGCAACATCGCGTCGTACCTGCACCTGCGTCCGGCCGTCGCCACGGCGGCCAAGGGCGGCGGCTCGCACGGGGCGCTGATCGCGATCGTGGTGATCGCGGCCATCGTGGTGATCGCGGCGGTCCTGCTGCTCACGCGGCGCGGCCGGCGCCAGCACGTGGAGCTCGAGGCCTGACGCTTCGCTTGCTTACGCGCCCGGGTCGCGGCTGTGGCCGCGACCCGGGCGCGTCGCGTAGGCGGGGTATGTCCGGCGGTCGACCTGTCCGGGTTCGCGCTGCTCAGCTCGCCGGCTGGCTGGCGCCGGGCGCGGACGCCGGCTGGCCGCCGCCCGTAGCCTGCGGCAGGCTCGAGCCGCCCGGCGCGGCGAACCTGCCGGGCTGCCCGCCACCGCCCACGCTCTGGGTGGCCATGCTCTGGAACGAGAGCACCCCGAGCACGGCCACGGCCACGAGCGCGACCGGCGGCAGACGGCGCGGCAGGCGGGCGAGCAGCCAGGCGCCGAGGAGCGCGATCAGGCCGATTGCCGGCAGGTAGAAGCGTACGACATGCACGGTCTGACCCGCGCCGCCGCCGCCCATCTGTTCTGTCCAGGTGTAGGCGGCATAGAGGGCCCACAGCCCCAGCCAGCCGGCGAGCAGCACCGCCGCGATGAGTGCGTCGCGGCGCGCCTCGGACGCGGCGGGGCCTGCGTCGGCCGCGGGGCGGGCGTCGGCCGCGACAGGGCGGTCCTCGGCTGCGAGGCGGGGCCGACGCAGACCAGGCAGCAGGCGCGCTCCTATCCAGACCGCGGCGGCCAGGCCCAGCACGAGCATCGGCATGGCGCGCAGCAAATGGGCGGGCATGATCTTCAGGTTCGGCAGGATCGCCGAGAAGGCGAACGTGATCTCGCCGGTCGAGTAGCCCGTGGAGAAGGCGGAGCCGTAGACGAGGCGGTTGAAGGTCAGCAGTCCGGCCGAGAACAGCGCGACCGAGGCCAGCCAGACGAGCAGCGTGCGGCGCGGCACGGCGGCGAGCCGGTGCAGGAGGACCACCGTGACGACCGCGACCGCGAGCTCGATGACGTTGGTGTAGCGCATGAAGACGGCGCCGTCGATGGCGAGCAGGGCGAGCAGCCCGACGATCAGCCGGCGCCGCGCGCTCGCGTCGCGGGCGAGCATCGTCCACAGCAGGCAGCCGGCGCCGGCGGCGATCAGCGAGGCGTCGCTGAACGACGGCATGGTCGAGCGCCAAGCGAAGACGAGCGCGGCGCCCGAGGTGCAGTAGAGCACGACCGCCCAGACGCCGCCCCAGCGACCGAGCCAGCGCCGGGCGCCGACGAACAGCCCGGCGCAGGCGAGCGCCCCGTAGAAGAGCGGGGTGATCCGCAGGATGCCGAGCAGGTAGAAGGCGACGGCGAAGAACGGGTACCCCGGGTTCTTTTCGCTGATCCAGAGGCCCGAGGCGAGGCGAGTCCACTGGGAGATGCCCTGGCCGCCGCTCGCGGCGAGCTGCGTGTTGAGGGCGTTGTACTGGGCCGTGGTGAGCACGAGATGGCCGTGCGTGAGGGCGACGATCGAGGCGCGATAGGCGTAGTCGTCGGGCTCGAGCATCTGCGCCGTCCGCGACAGCGCGACGGCGCAGAAGGCGGCGAAGACCAGCGCGGCGACGATGATCTCGGCGCGCAGGCGCGGCGTGCGCGAGCGCGCCCTGACGGGTGTCCGGCTCCAGTTCACGGGACCCAGTATGCCGGGTGTGATTGAGGGCCTTCTGGGGGGTAGCTGAGAGCTTTCTGAGAGTCTGCGGCGCTGCGACGACGACCTTCTGGTAGGTTGGGACCGCACGACATCCGATCGAGGAGCGACGATGGCAGACGGCAAGAGGGGCCGCGGCGGCGCCGGCGGAGCGGTGTACGGACTCGGCCTGATCGGCGCGCTCGTGTACTTCATTCAGAGCGCGCACTCGTTCTGGGATGGCGCCTACGGCGTCTTCCAGGCCGTAGTCTGGCCGGCCTACCTGGTGTATGGCCTGCTGCACTGGCTCAAGATGTAGGGCGCTGCGCGGCGGCCGCCCGCCGCGCAGCCCTCGATGACCGGGCTTGCCCGTGGGGGCGCGCGGAGCGACAATGGATGCTGCCCCACCCAGCGACGTCTCTCCGGACGGAGCGTAGCTCGATGATGAAAAACCGGCGTCTTCTGCTGCCCTTGCTGACGATCGTGGTCGTCGCGGTCGTCGCATCGCTGCTGTTCATGCACCGCGGCGGTCAGACGCACCACACCTACCAGGGCGGGTCGTCGAGCTTCGTCGGCCAGCTCCAGGCCGGCCGGGTGCGCTCCGTCACCGTCGACACCAGCGCCCAGACGATCGCCGTGATCCCGGCCGGCGGCACCCCCTACACGATCTCCTACCCCGACTCGACGCTGCTCGCCCAGCTGCTCGCCGCTCACCCCGGCGTGGCCGTCACCGCCAAGAGCGGCGGCACCTCGTGGGCCGGGTGGCTCTGGTATCCGTTCGTCGTGCTCATCCTGATCGGCGTGTGGTACTTCACCATGCGCCGCATGCAGGGGCCCGGCTCGCAGGCCATGAAGTTCGCGCGGTCGCGTGCCCGCCAGGTCTCCCCCGATGCCCCCAAGGTGACCTTCGCCGATGTGGCCGGCATCGACGAGACCGTCGAGGAGCTCCAGGAGATCAAGGAGTTCTTAGAGAACCCGCGCAAGTTCCAGCAGCTCGGCGCCCGCATCCCCAAGGGCGTGCTGCTCTACGGCCCGCCCGGCACCGGCAAGACGCTGCTGGCCCGCGCCGTGGCCGGTGAGGCCGGGGTGCCCTTCTTTTCCATCTCCGGCTCCGACTTCGTCGAGATGTTCGTCGGGGTCGGCGCCTCGCGGGTCAGGGACCTCTTTGCCCAGGCCAAGGCGCAGAGCCCCTGCATCGTCTTCATGGACGAGATCGACGCCGTCGGGCGCCACAGAGGCGCCGGCTTTGGCGGCGGTAACGACGAGCGCGAGCAGACCCTGAACCAGCTCCTGGTCGAGATGGACGGCTTTGAGATGAAGGACAACATCATCCTGATCGCCGCCACCAACCGCCCCGACATCTTGGACCCCGCCCTGCTGCGCCCGGGCCGCTTCGACCGCCAGATCGTGGTCGATCGCCCCGACCGCATCGGAAGGCAGGCGATCCTTGCCGTCCACACCCGCGGTAAGCCGCTGGCCAAGGGCGTGGACTTCGACACCCTGGCCGCCCAGACCCCGGGCTTCACCGGCGCCGATCTGGCCAACTTGGTCAACGAGGCCGCCCTGCTGGCCGCACGGCACGGCCGCAAGACGATCGATCAGGCCGAGTGCGAAGAGGGCATCATGCGCGTGCTGGCCGGCCCCGAGAAGAAGAGCCGCCTGCTCTCCGAGCGCGAGCGCCGCATCACCGCCTACCACGAGATGGGCCACGCCCTGGTGGCCCACTACCTGGAACACACCGACCCGGTCCACAAGATCTCGATCGTCTCCCGCGGCGCCGCCTTGGGCTTTACCATCTCGCTGCCCTCCGAGGATAAGTTCCTGACCACGATGGGCGAGTTAAACGACACCCTGGCGATGACCCTGGGCGGCCGGGCCGCCGAGGAGATCGTCTTTGCCGAGATCACGACCGGGGCCGCCAACGACTTGGAGAAGGCCACCGACACCGCCAAGCAGATGATCATGCGCTACGGCATGAGCGAGCTGCTCGGGCCGCGCACCTTGGGCCACAACCAGGCGATGCCCTTCCTAGGTAGAGACTTCAACCAGGAGCCCGACTACTCCGAGGAGATCGCCCGCGCGATCGACGAGGAGATCAGGCGCATCATCGCCGATGCCCACGAGCGTGCCCGCGGCGTGCTGGGCGAGCATCGCAGCCAGCTCGACAGCGTGGCCGCCATCCTGATCGAGCGCGAGACGATCGAACGCGAGGAGTTCGAGGCGCTGCTTGGCGGCACCCCGGCCGAGGAGGTCTTTGCCGCCAAAGACCAGAAGGCCCGCCAGCGCAGCGCGGCCGAGGAGGGCCGCCACTCGCACCCGGCCCAGCGGCCGGGCAAGCTGGGCCCGCCGCTGCCCGTCGACCAGACGGTCTGAGTTCGGCAAGCGCCCTCGTCTGAGCGCGGCATACGTCGCCATCTCAAACGCGGCGGGCGTTGCGCCTTGAGTTGGGCGAGCGCCCTGCTGGCGCGGCCGCCGCGATCCGGACCTACCGTTCTCAGCCCCCGAAGTGCCGTGCCACGAAGCGCAGCGCGCCGGGCTGGAACTTGCCCCACGACTTGAAGTCGTGACCGCCGCCCGGCAGAAAGTGGTAACGGGCGCCGGCCGGCAGCACCGCACAGAGGTCGCGCACGAAGGGGTAGAAGGGATCGGCCGTGCCGCATTCGACGAGCAGCGGCGTGCCGGCGAGCCGGGCGGCGTGGCCGATGACGTCGTGGGCGGCGAAGTCGGCGGCGCTGTCGAAGGCGTCGCGCGGGCCGTTCATCATGTCCTGATAGGTGGGCCAGATGGCGGGGCTCGTCGCCACGACCGACGAGAACAGCTCGGGATAGGTCTCGGTCGCCAGGAGCACGCCGTAGCCGCCCATCGACCAACCCATGCCGGCGCGGCGTGAGCGTGAGCCGCCCAACCGGTAACGGTCCTCACACAGCGGCACGAACTCCTCGATGAGCATGGCCATGCGGTCCTCGCCGGTCACCCGGCGATGCCAGTAGCTCTGGCCGCCGTCGACCGAGGCGAGCGCGAAGGGCCGCGCGCCGCCGTCGACGATCTCGGTCAGGAAGTCGGCCAGGAAGCCGAGCACGGATGGCGGCCCCGCTCCCCGTCCGGGCAGGCCGAAACATACGGGCAGGCGGGAGCCGGGCGCGACGCCGGGTGGCCAGGCGATGCCGTACGCGACGTCGCTCCCCAGCACCCGGGAGCGGAACGAGCGATAGACGACGCTCGTGCCGGAGTGGCCCAGCGGGTGGCCGGGGACGATGTCGGCGCCGATGCGAGTGTGCTCGAAAGTCTCGATCGCCGCCAGGGTGAGCAGGGCGCCGCCGCCGAGGAGGAGCTCCCGACGCGTGAGCAGCCCCGCGCCGCGCTCGCCGCGCCGCCGGCGTGGACGGGGGCGCGAGCGGGCGTTGTCCGGCTCGAAAGCTCCTGACGGCTTCATGGCCTTCATACTACGCGCCGCCGACGTAGATGTGGCTGGCGGTCGGGCTGCGGCGGGGACGCGGCCCGGTCGGGCTGCGGCGGGGATGCGGCGGCCGATCAGGCTCGGCGAGTGGCGCGGCGCGCCCGCGCCGGTCAGCTCTTGCCGATCGCCTTCAGGTTGGCTCGTAGACCGCTTGGGTCGGGCGTGAGGACGATCGTGTCGGGCGGCTCGGGCTTGCTGAAGAGAAAGCCCTGGACCTCGTGACAACCCTTGCCGTGCAGGAAGCGGACCTGGTCCCAGGTCTCGACGCCTTCGCCGATGACGTCGAGGCCGAGGTTGCGCGCGAGGTCGATCACCGCGACGGCGATCGCGCAGTCGTCGGCGTCATCGGGCAGCGAGCTCACGAACGAGCGGTCGATCTTCAGCCGGTTGATGGGTAGCTGGCGCAGGAAGGTGAGCGACGAGTAGCCGGTGCCAAAATCGTCGAGCGCGACGCTGACGCCCATCGCGGCGATCTCGCGCAGCGTGCGGGCGGCGCCCTGGGGGTCGGCCATGATCGAGGTCTCGGTGAGCTCGAGCTCGAGCAACCGGGGCGGTAGCCCCGAGCGCGTGAGGGCGTCGTCGACGGCCTCGACCAAGCCGCGCTGCTGGAACTGCCTGGCGGAGAGGTTGACCGCCATGCGGATGCCCTTGCCGTGGGTCGCCTCCCAGGCGGCCGCCTGCGTGCAGGCCTGGCGCAGGACCCACTCGCCGATGGGGCGCATCAGGCCGGTCTCCTCGGCGAGCGGGATGAAGAGGCCGGGCGGCATGAGGCCGCGCTCGGGATGCAGCCAGCGCACGAGGGCCTCGCAGCCGACCACGCGCATGCTGGACAGCTCGATCTGGGGCTGGTAGTGGACGACGAACTGGTGCTCCTCGCAAGCGCGGTGGAGCGCGCTCGTGAGCGCCACCCGGTCGTCGACGCGAGCGTTCATCTCGGGCGCGTAGAACTGGTGACAGTTGCCGCCCAGCTTGCGGGCGGCGTCCATCGCCGCCTCGGCGTTCTCGAGCAGCATCTGCGCGTGGTCGCCGTCGCTCGGGGCGATCGCGAGACCCACGCTGGCGGTGAGCCACAGCTCGTGACCGTCGATCAGCCAGGGCGCCGTGAAGCAGCCCGCCAGGCGCCCGGCGACGGTCAGGCCGTCGTCGTCACCGGTGAGCTCGGGCAGAAGCATGGCGAACTTGTCGCCGCCCCAGCGGCCGACGGTGTCGCCGCTGCGCGTGCCGGCTTGCAGGCGGCGTCCCACAGCCTGCAGCAGGGTGTCGGCGGCGGCGTGGCCGATCGCCTCGTTCACCGCCTTGAAACGGTCGAGATTGACCAGCGCCACCACGCAGGGCCGCGAGGAACGCCGTGCATTGGCCAGCGCCTGGCTCAGCCGGTCGCGGAACATGGTGCGGTTGGGCAGCCCCGTCACGGCGTCGGTGACGGCGAGCCGCTCGATGAGCTCCTCGGCGCGACGCGTCTGGGTCATGTCCCAGAGCACGGCGATGCCGCCGGTCGTCTTGCCGGCGTCGTCGCGCAGCGGGCTGACGCCGCCCTGCAGCCACACTTCCTCGCCGCTGTGGCCGAACGAGTAAGGGCCGTTGTAGTTGGAGGTCTCCCCTTCGAGCGCGGCCCGGCAGAGCGGCAGCAGGCCGGGGTGAGGGGCAGACGACAGGCAGTGGCCGAGCACGCGCTCGCGTGTCGTGCGCAAGACGGCTGCGAGGCGCTCGTTGCACTCGGTCACGACGAGGTCGCTGTCGAACACCATGACGCCGACCGGCGACTGCTCGAAGAGCACGCGCAGGCGCTCGCTCGACTCGCGCAGCGCCTGCTCGGCGGCAACGCGCTGGGTGATGTCGCGCATCACGAGGACGTGACCGCCGGCGTGCCGCGACGAACCCTGGGCGGACACGGCGATCTCGACGTGGCGGGGGCCGGCGTCGTCGCGCGGGACGGTCACGTCGAGCCGGCGCTCGTCGGTGGCATCGAGGTCGCGCAGCGCCGCGTGGGTCGAGCTGCCCTCGTCGAGCAGCGACGTCAGCGGCGTGCCGACCATCGACCTGCCGGTCGTGCCGAGCAGCTCGCCGGCGGCGCGATTGGCGTCGAGCACACGCCCGTGGCCGTCGACCACGAGAACGCCGTCCTGCAGCTCGCCGATGACGGTGTCGCGAGCCGTCGTGACGAGCCCGGGGAACACGTCGAGCATCTCGAAGCGCCAGAGCGCGACGACTACGCACAGGCCGCTCGCGACGAGGACCGGCGACGTCGGGTCGAGGGCGACGAGGGCGGCGGGCACCAGGTGGAACACGCCCGCCACGTTGGCCGCGAGGGGCAGGGCGACGGCGAGGAGGAGGGTCAGTCCCTGGCCGGTGAGAACGCGCACGCGGCGCAGGAACGAGGAGAGCAGCAGCGTCGAGCCGATGACGAGGCAGGCGTAGCAGTAGGCCGTGTGCACCCAAAACCAGGGGCCGTGGCGCACGACGAGCAGCGTGATCCCGTCGATCCTGGTGAGCCACACGGCCGACCAGACGAGCGGGAAGGACGGGCTCAGCATGACGAAGACGACGGTGGCGAGCGGCATGAGGTAGAAGATGGCCGCCGTGCTCGCGACCCGGCGCCTGAGCCGCCCGGAGTACGACAGACAGAAGAGGAACCAGCTCGCGGGCACCGTCGCGATGCCGAGGTAGGCGAACCGGCTGAAGAGGGCCCTGGTGTCGAGCGTCGGCGCGGTGAGCTCGCCGACGTGGGCGACGCACCAGACCGTGGTACCGACCATGACCGCCGCGAAGAAGAGCGAGCCCGGCACGCCTCGGCGCTGCCATGACAGCACCGCGAGCGCCGCGGAGATGATGGCCGCGACCACGGTCGAGACGACGAACGCGAGCAGCAAGCCCGCCACGATAAGGAAACCTCCGGCTATCGACCCACTCGAAGGGATAATCGGGCGGAAGCCCCGATGGCTTTAGTCGCTCGTAGTACACCCAAGGCCACAGGTGGTCTTGCGGCGCTCTCGAACGCGGCTAGCATGGAGGGCGCGACGTTCGTGCCCGCGGCGCTCGCGTTCGAGCACCGGTGCACGGCGGGCTTCACGCGAGTGGGGAGGTCACAGCGGGATGGCCATGAACGTGAGGCTCGGTACGAAGGCGCGGCTCGTGACCGTCGCGGCGCTTCTGGCCTGGGCGGTCTTCGCCGTCTGGGGCACAGTCGTCCTGCGAGCCGCTCACGTACGGTTCGATCGCACGAACCACCTTCCCGAGGGCGTCGCCGACCGGGTCCAGTGGACCCTCGCCTGGCCGCAGCACGTCGCGGAGCTGTCGGTGTTGCTCGCGCTCGCCGCGGCCTGCCTGATCGTCCTTGCGCACGCGCGCACGGCCTGGTGGACGGTGCTGTTCGTGGCGTCTCTCCTCGGCGCGATCGTCTGGGTGCTGGGGCAGGGGACGCTCGCGGTCGGCCCGGCGCGGCCCTGGGCGTCGCCGGCCCTCGTGCGCGGTCTCATGTGGGGCTCCGGCGCCGTGATCGCGGCGCTCGCGGTCGGCTCATTCCTCGTGGTCAGCCGCCGGCCCGATCCGCTCCCGCCCGAGTACGACCGCTACACGCTCGGCGCCGCCGGTCTGCCCTTCAACAGGCCGGGCGGCCCCGAGACCTAGGAGCGGGCGGCGGCGAGCGCCCGGCCGACATGGATCCGCCGCGGGCCGACGCGGGTAAGAGTCTGGGCGATATGGTCGACCGAGGCATACTGGAGCTCTGCGTGCGCGAGGTCGCCTTTCCCGCGGACAGGCGGCGCGTCTGCTTCGTCGCGTCGGGCGGCGGCTGCCCGGGCGACGTCGTGATCGCCCTGCTCGACCTGCCCGAGCGCATCTACGTGTCGACCGACGACCTGCTCTGCGCGCTGGGCGACGCCGCGTATTGCGCCGCGTGAGCCCGGGCTCGTTGCGCCGCCGCGCCGCCGCACGGCAGCAGTCGCGCCGTCGCGTGTGCTATCCTCGGCCGCTGTGAGCAGCCAGACGCCGATCCTCCCTGAGCGCGACGCCACGCCCGGTCCGCCCGAGCGCGGCGACTTCATCCGCGAGATCGTCGCGGCCGATCTGCGTCAGGGCCGCTACGACACGGTCGTCACGCGCTTTCCGCCCGAGCCGAACGGCTACCTCCACATCGGCCACGCCCAGGCGATCTGGCTCAGCTTCAGCATCGCCGACGAGTTCGGCGGCCACTACAACCTGCGTTTCGACGACACCAACCCGGCCAAAGAGGAGCAGGAATACATCGACGCGATCCAGGCCGACATCCGCTGGCTCGGCTACGACTGGGGTGACCGTCTGTACTTCGCCTCCGACTACTTCGAGCAGCTCTACGAGTGGGCCGTCGACCTCATCAGGGCCGGCAAGGCCTATGTCGACGACCTGTCGGCCGACGAGATCCGCGCGTACCGGGGCACGCTCACTGAGCCAG
>CAVYCN010000011.1:0-109107 GCA_963767005.1 uncultured Actinomycetes bacterium | reverse complement strand
AGGCCTTGCTCCCGGAAGGGCCATTGTTTAATGTTTGTGCTGAAGTCTGAATAGCGCCGGTCGCTATTCAGATTCGCTGAACAAGGCGGGGGCGACGATGAAGCGCGGACCAGCGGGCCACTACGAGGTCAACACCACGAGCGGCGAACGCGTCGAGGCCTTTGTTCCCGACCCGCTGCCGCCCGACCCGCCTGTCGACCTCTCAGGGGCGCTGCAGAGGCAGCTGGAGCGAGCCGCCGTCGCGCTCGGCAGGCTCGACAGCAAGGCCGAACTGCTGCCCGACACGCGACTGTTCCTGTACTCCTACGTGCGCAAGGAAGCGGTGCTTTCGTCGCAGATCGAGGGCACGCAGTCGTCGCTGTCGGACCTGCTGCTGTTCGAGCTCGACGAGGCACCCGGGGTTCCGCTCGACGACGTCGCCGAGGTCAGCGGGTACGTTGCGGCGCTTGAGCATGGCCTTGCGCGCCTGCGCGAAGGCTTTCCGATCTCCGCTCGCCTGATCCGTGAGATGCACGCCAGGCTGCTCGAGCGGGGGCGCGGCAGCAGCAAGCAGCCGGGTGAGTTCCGGCGCTCTCAGAACTGGATCGGCGGCACGCGCCCGGGCAACGCCCACTTCGTGCCGCCGCCCCACACCGAGGTCGGGGCGTGCATCGCCCAGCTCGAGAAGTTCGTGCACGACGACTCGGGCCACCTTCCGAGGCTCGTCAAGGTCGGCCTCGTCCACAGCCAGTTCGAGACGATCCACCCATTCCTCGACGGCAACGGCCGCATCGGTCGCCTGCTGATCACGCTCCTGCTGTGCGACTACGGCATGCTCGGCGAGCCGCTGCTGTATCTGAGCCTGTACTTCAAGGAGCATCGCGACGAGTACTACCGCCTGCTCGACCAGGCGCGGATCGACGGCGACTGGGAGGCGTGGCTCGGCTACTTCCTCGAAGGGGTCGCCGAGACCGCCGAGGGCGCCGTGGCGACCGCCACCGGCCTCTCGCAGCTGATCGACGATGATCGGCGGCGGCTCTCGGCTGCGGGTCGTCGAGCGGGCTCGCTGCTGCGGGTGCATGAGGCGCTCGCCGTTCGCCCGCTCACCACCCTCTCCGACGTAGTCGCCCGCTCGGGGCTGTCGTTCCCCGCCGCGTCGACCGCGATGGACGAGCTCGGGAATCTGGGAATCGCCTCGGAGGTGACCGGACGGCAGCGCAACAGGGTGTTCGCCTACGACCGCTACCTCGCTGCCCTTGCGGCCGGCACGTAGCATGGGCGTCGGAGGGTCGTTGAGGGGACGGAGCAGCCCGTTGAGTCACGGCGCGGTCGTCGAATCGGTCGTCGAAGAAGCGGCACTCGCGTGGCTCGCCGAGGTCGGCTGGCAAGTCGCCTACGGCCCCGACGTCGAACCCGAGAAGCTCGGCGCCGAGCGCGACGACTTCTCCGAAGTCGTCCTTGCTCGGCGCCTCACCGCAGCCCTCCAGCGAATCAATCCCGCACTGCCCGCAGCGGCCATCGACCAGGCGGTCGCGGCCTTGCTGCGCGTCGAGCACCCGTCGCTCGTCGAGAACAACCGCCGGTTCCACCACCTGCTTGTGAACGGCGTCGATGTCGAGGTGAAGTCGCCGGACGGCTTGGTGCGCGGCGACAAGGTCTGGCTCGTCGATTTCGACCACCCGGGCGCGAACGACTTCCTCGCGGTCAACCAGTTCACCGTGATCGAGGGCGGGCACCAGCGCCGCCCCGACGTCGTGCTCTTCGTCAATGGCCTGCCGCTCGGCGTCGCCGAGCTCAAGAACCCGAGCGACGAGAAGGCCAGCGCCGAGACCGCCTACATGCAGTTCCAGACCTACAAGCTGGAGATCCCCGGCCTCTTCATGTTCAACGAGCTGCTGATCGTCTCGGACGGGCTCGTCACCAAGGCCGGTACGTTGACCGCCGACTGGGTGCGTTTCGCGCCCTGGCGCACGATCGACGGTGACGGTGTCGAGCCGCCCGGCACGCCGGGCCTCAAGACGCTGGTCCGCGGCATGCTGGAGCCCGCGCGTCTGCTCGACCTGGTGCGGCACTTCGTGGTCTTCGAAGACGACGGGGCGGCCATCTTCAAGAAGATGGCCGCCTACCACCAGTACTGGGCGGTCAACAAGGCGGTCGGCGAGACCGTGCGGGCCGTCGACGAGGCCGGCGACCGACGTATCGGTGTGGTCTGGCACACGCAGGGCAGCGGCAAGAGCCTGTCCATGGCGTTCTACGCCGGCAAGCTCATCCTGCAGCCGGAGCTCCGCAACCCGACGATCGTGGTTATCACCGACCGCAACGACTTAGACGAGCAGCTCTACGGCACGTTCTGCGGCTGTCACGAGCTGCTGCGCCAGACGCCGGTCCAGGCCGAGAGCCGCGACGACCTGCGCGAGCGGCTCAAGGTCGCTGCCGGTGGCGTGGTGTTCACGACCATCCAGAAGTTCCTGGCGGCGCCCGGTGAGCAGCACCCGCTGCTCAGCGAGCGCCGCAACGTCGTGGTCGTAGCCGACGAGGCGCACCGCAGCCAGTACGACTTCATCAAGGGCTTTGCCCGCAACATGCGCGACGCCCTGCCGAACGCCTCGTTCATCGGCTTCACCGGCACGCCGATCGAGCTGTCCGACCGCAACACGCGCACCGTCTTCGGCAACTACATCGACACCTACGACATCGAGCGTGCCGTCCAGGACGGCGCGACGGTCCCCATCTACTACGAGGCGCGTCTGCAGAAGATCGAGCTCGACGAGTCCGAGCGCCCGCGCATCGACCCCGACTTCGAAGAGGTGACCGAGGCCGAGGAGTTCGAGCGCCGCGAGAAGCTCAAGAGCAAGTGGGCGCGGCTCGAGGCATTGGTCGGCGCCGACAAGCGCATCAAGCTCATCGCCGCCGACCTGGTCGAACACTTCGAACAGCGACTCGGGGCGATAGAGGGCAAGGCGATGGTGGTCTGCATGAGCCGGCGCATCTGCGTCGAGCTGTACGAGGCCATCGCGGCGCTCCGGCCGGGGTGGGTAACCGGCGACGACGGCACCGGCGTCATCAAGGTCGTGATGACCGGCTCGGCGCCCGACCCGACCGAGTGGCAGCAGCACATCCGCAACAAGCCCAGGCGCGAAGCGCTCGCCCAGCGCTTCAAAGACCCGGCCGACCCGTTCAAGGTCGTCATCGTGCGCGACATGTGGCTGACCGGCTTCGACGCTCCCTGCCTGCACACGATGTACGTCGACAAGCCGATGCGCGGGCACGGGCTCATGCAGGCGATCGCACGGGTCAATCGCGTGTTCCGCGACAAGCCCGGCGGCCGCGTCGTCGACTACATCGGTCTGGCCGACCAGCTCAAGCGCGCCATCGCCGACTACACGGAGAGCGGCGGCGCCGGCGACGTCGCCGTGAATCAGGCGACGGCCGTCGCAGTCATGCAGGAGAAGTACGAGATCGTCTGCGACCTGCTGTTCGGGCTCGACTTCTCGGGGGTTCGTGAGCAGATGGACGCCTCGGCGAAGATGGCCCTCGTGGCTCAGCTTGTCGCCGACGCCATGGAGCTCGTGCTCGAGCAAGAGGACGGCAAGCGCCGCTTCGTCGATGCCGTTGGCCAACTCTCGAAGGCGTTCGCCCTGGCCGTGCCGGCCGACGAGGCGCTCGCAATCCGCGACGACGTCGGCTTCTTCCAGACGGTGAAGGCGCAGTTCGCAAAGGCCGTCGGGCCACGCGCAAAGACAGATGAGGAGCTCGATTCGGCCGTTCGGCAGATCGTCTCGCGCGCAGTCGTGCCCGAGGGCTGGGCCTACATCCTCGACCTCAAGGGTGGCGACCAGAAGGACATCTCGATCCTCGACGATGGCTTTCTGGCCGAGATCCGCGGCATGCAGCGGCGTAACCTGGCGGTCGAGCTGCTCGAGCGGCTCGTGAACGACGAGATCAAGACGCGCTCGCGCCGCAACCTGGTCGAGGCGCGCTCGTTCGCGGAGATGCTGGCGCGCACCGTCGACGAGTACAACAACCGCACCATCACGGCCGAAGAGGCGATGGAGCGGCTGATCGAGCTGGCCAAGCGGATCAAGGCGGCCCGGGAGCGCGGCGAGAAGCTTGGCCTAAGCGACGACGAGCTCGCCTTCTACGACGCCCTCGAGACCAACGACTCCGCCGTGCAGCTCATGGGCGACGAGGTGCTGCGCAGGATCGCCCAGGAGCTCGTCGCCAAGGTGCGCGCCAACGCGAGCGTCGACTGGTCGGTGCGCGCAAGCTCGCGGGCACGGATGCGGCTCGCGGTCAAGAAGCTGCTCCGCAAGTACCACTACCCGCCCGACAAGCAGGAGAAGGCGACCGAGACGGTGCTCGAGCAGGCGGAGCTGCTGGGGGCGGAGTGGGCGAGCGAGGGGGGCGCGACATGAGCAAGTACGATCCGCTGAAGGCGTTTCTGATGCGGGGGGTTGGCCCAGAGCTCACGCTGTCGTTTGCGCAGATCGAGCAGATCCTTGGCGAGCCGTTGCCTACGTCGGCCAGGGAGCAGAGCTAGCCAGACTCGGACACCGCCTGTTGATTTCCTAGTCTTGGGTCGCTAAGTTCCGCCTCATGTCTGAGCTCGCCGACACGCCCCCCGACAGCGGCGCGTACGCCGAAGCCGAGAACCAGTATCGGCGGATTGCCATCGGCGGCCTCCTCATTATCATCGCCATCTGCATAGGTGGGTTCATCTTCGTTGGTTGGGTTCTCTCCTTCGGCGGAATTGGGACAGGGATCCTCCTTAACATCTTCTGTATTGCGCTGGCATTATTTGTGGGATTGGTGCTCTTTTATCTCGCTTATCCGATAGACGGAGTATTCAATACAAACGCGTGGGGAGACATATCGTTTCCACTAATTGTGTTCGTTGTTGTATTCCTAGACTTCAGATACAAGCTACATCTCCCGTTCACTACAGACCAAAAGATGTCAGTGACCTTCTTTGCGACGGTGGCGACCGTGATCCCGGCGTGTCTGCTCGCGTGGCTGTTCGCTGCTAACCGGGAGGGCATTCAGCGCGTCCCCGAGGGCAGGGAGACATCGCCCTGGGTGCGCCGCTTCGAGGCGGGACTTCTCGTCGGCAACTTCGTAGTCGGGGGCGTTAGTGAGGTGCTGGCAATAGCATACTTGGCGGGCATGACTACCAAGGCTCCCGAAGCCGCAGAACTCTGCGACGCAAGCCTCATAGCCTTGGCCTTGGGCCTGGCCTGGCGGATAGTTCGAATGTCGGTGGGCTCGGAGCAAATGAGAAAGGTCGCGAAGGGACTGGGGCCGACCTAGCCCGTCCGACCTCCGAGCTGTAGCGACGGAGCGACTGACCGCACGCCGCGACGGTTTCGCGGGATCGGTGCGCCGTTGCGGTGACTTCCCCTGAGGCCGCGAGGACCCTGCCGGCGGGGGAGTGGATAGCGACGACCTCGTCGACCGCGATCGGTCACGCGCCGCGGCACGCGCCGACAGCCTCTGCGACCGCCGCCCCTCCGCCATCGGCGCTGCGTGCGCAGGCTTGCTGATATCCTGTCCGGTGTCCAGGAGGGGCAGCAACGTGCGACGATCGTCGGGTCGTCTTTGCCGGTGGCCCGTTCCGACACGTCTTCGAAAGGAGAACCGCAGTGTCGACAGGCGAAGATATCCGGTTGAGCCGCCTCTTCGATCAGGGCAGCAACGCGGTGGTCGTGGCGATCGATCACGGGCTCTACAACGGTCCCCGCCCGGGCTTCGAGCATCCCTGGACCCTCGTCGAGCGCCTGCGCGGCGCCGACGCCATCCTGATGAGCCCGGGGATGGTGCCGCACGTGGCCGGCACGTTCGGGCGGCGCGGCGCTCCCGCACTCATGCTGCGGTTGAACTGGGGCACCCAGTACGCCAGCCAGTGGGCCTACCACGAGAGCCGCACCGTGCCGATGATCCCGGCGCGCCAGGCGGTGGCGCTGGGCGCCGACATCGTCCTCGTCGGCATGTCCATCAAGACCGGCTCCGAGGCCGTCGACGCCGAGAACGTAGCCCAGGTCGCCGCCTGCGTGGCCGAGAAGCGCGAGGTCGGGGTGCCCATCGTCGGCGAGGTCTACCCGGCCGGTCACGAGGACCTCGCGCCCGAGGAGCGCCACGAGCAGATCTCGATCGGCTGCCGGATCGTCGCCGAGCTCGGTGTCGATCTCATCAAGACGTTCCACACCGGCGAGCGCTTCGCCGAGGTCGTGGCCTCGACCCCGGTGCCGATCCTGGCGCTGGGCTCCAAGAAGATGGATTCCGAGGTCGATGCCCTCGAGCTCGCGGCGACCGCCATCCACGACGGCGCCCGGGGCGTCGTGTTCGGTCGCAACGTGGTCTGCGCGCGCGAGCCCGAGCGGTTCCTCGAGGCGCTGCAGGAGGTCGTCAAGCAGGGCGTCGAGCCGGCCGCGGCGGCGGAGAAGCACGGCCTGGCCTAGCCCGGGATGTCGGGCATGGACTACCTCATCGGGCTCGACGTCGGCACGACGTCGGTCAAGGCGGGCCTCTTCTCGGCGGCGGGCGCACGTCTCGCGACAGCCACCGAGGAGTACCGGCTCGACCATCCCGGCCCCGATCGTGCCGAGCTCGACCCCGACCTCTACTGGCGGGCGACGACCGCCGCGGTCGCCAAGGTCCTGAGCGGCTCGTCCGTCGCCCCGGCGGACGTCGCGGCGCTCGCCGTGTCCAGCCAGGGCGAGACCGTGATCGCCGTCGACGATGCCGGACGTCCGCTCGCCCCGGCGCTCGTCTGGCTCGACAACCGGGCGACCACCGAGGCGCTCGAGATCGCGGAGCGGCTCGACGAGGCGACCGTCTACGCCGTCACCGGCGTGCCCACCGTGGTCGCCACCTGGACGGCCTGCAAGCTGCTCTGGTGGCGCCGGCACGAGCCTGAGGTGTTCGCTGGCGCCGGCCGGTTCCTGCTGGTCGAGGACTTCATCGTGCAGCGGCTGACCGGCCGCTTTGTCACCGAGGGCAGCGTCGCCTGCACGTCGCTGCTTTTCGACATCGTGGCGCGGCGCTGGTGGGAGCCGATGCTCGAGATCGTCGGCGTCGGCCCCGAGCGGTTGCCCGACGTGGTCGCGCCGGGCAGCGTCGTCGGCAGCCTCACGCCGGCCGCCGCCGAGGCGCTCGGCCTCACCGCGCGCACGCTCGTCGTGACGGGTGGCATGGACCAGTGCTCAGGCGCGGTGGGGGTCGGCAACGTGGCCCCCGGCGTCGTCTCGGAGAGCAGCGGCGGGGCGCTCACGCTACAGGCGTCGGTCGACCGTCACGGCCTCGATCCGGGCCGTCAGACGCCGGTCTACATCCACTCCGCGCCCGACCGCTACCTGTACTGTCCGGTGTGCCCCACCGGCGGCATGGCGCTGACCTGGTTTCGCAACCAGTTCGGCGGCGAGGAGATCGCTCAGGCCGAGCGCCAGGGCGGCAGCGCCTACGACCTGCTGACGGCGCTCGCCGCGCCCGTCGCCCCGGGCTGCGACGGGCTGACCATGCTGCCCCACCTGATGGGCGCCTTCAGCCCAGAGTACGAGCCGGGCGCGCGCGGCGCCTTCTACGGTTTCACGCTCCACCACGGCAAGGGACATTTTGTGCGCGCCGTGCTCGAGGCGGTCGCCTTCATGCTGCGCCGCAACCTGGAGCTGCTGGCCGCCGCGGGGACGCAGGCGCGCGAGATCCGGTCGCACGGCGGAGGCGCTCGCAGCGCGCTCTGGAACCAGATCAAGGCAGACACCTGCGGCCTGCCGGTCGTCACGCTGCAGGGCGAGGACGCCGCGGTGCGCGGCGACGCGATGCTCGCCGGCGTCGCCGCGGGCATCTACGGCGACCTCGCCGAGGCCGCGACGGCGATGGTGAGGACGGGACAGCGCTACGAGCCCGACCCGGCGGTCCATGCCGCCTACGATCACGCCTACGCTCGCTACATCGAGCTCTTCGAGGCGCTCCGGCCGCTCTACGCGGGTGGCACGCCCTCGTGACGACCGACAAGACGAGACACTGATCAATCAGACCGACCGGAGGTGACACAGTGGCCGTGAAGCCGAAGATCGGGGTCCTGGTCATGGCCCTGCTCGAAGACGACTACAACAAGACGGCGCACATGCGGCCGGCGGCGACCGCCGCCGCGCAGGAGGTCGCCGACGCGCTCGCCGCCTTCGGCGACGTCGTCCACGCCGGGCTCGTCGAAGAGGAGGACCAGGCGGCGGCGGCGGCGCGCCTGTTCAACGCCGAAGACGTCGACATCATCGTCGCCACCGAGCTGGCCTACACGAAGGGCGCCGTGCCGGCCCGCTGCTTCATCGACACGACCGCACCGGTCCTGGTATGGAACACGCAGAAGATCCGCCGCTTCGGCGAGAACGACGACTTCGACGTGATCATGCTGAACTCGGGGATGGCCGGCATGCCCGAGCTCACCGCCGTCCTGCTGCGCACCGGCCGCGACTTCGAGATGATCACCTCGCAGTGGGACGACGAGGCCGGCCGGCGGCGGGTGCGCGAGATCGTCAAGGCAGCCGCGGTCCGGCGGCGCCTGCGCACGGCCCGCATCGGCCTGATAGGCCATCCCTTCGAGGGCATGACCGACCTGATGGTCGACGGCCTGGCGTTCCGTCAGAAGATCGGGCCGATCGTCTGGCCGCTCGAGCCCGAGAAGATCGCGCTGCGCTTCGGCGAGATCACCCAGAGCGAGGTCGACGCCCTGGTTGCGGCCGAGAAGGCCAAGTACACGGTCGACATGGAGCCCGCCCTGTTCGAGCGCTCCGTCCGGCTCGCGCTCGCCCTCGAGCAGGCGGCCAAGGAGGATCGCTTCGACATCGTCACGGCCCTCGACCAGATCTGGCTGGCCGATCCGCGCGTCGGCATCATCCCGTCGTACGGCACCGGCCGCCTCTGCGAGATCGGTATCCCCGCCGCGCCCGAGGGCGACGTGAGCTGCGGCACCGCCCAGCTCGCGCTGCAGGAGCTCGCCGGCACGTCGACGACGGTCGAGAACTACGTCATCGATTTCGACGGCAACGCCGTGGTCTTCTCGCACGACGGTCACGGCAACCCGGCGCTCGCCGCGCCGGGCACCGTCAAGGTCAAGAGCTCGATCTACTACAGCGGCGTGCACGGCTTCGGTGCCGGCTTCGAGTTCGCCTATCGGCCGGGGCCGGTCACGAACCTGGCGCTCGTGCCGATGGGCGAGGGTCGCTTCCGCTTCGTGATCTCCGAGGGCGAGTTCCTGGCGTACGCCGCCCGCCCGGTCTCGGCGCCGCAGACCCTGTTCCGCCACGACACGCTGCCGATCGCCGACTGGTGCACCGCCTGGTGCAGAGCCGGCGCCGGGCACCACATGGCGGCGGCCCAGGGCCGCTGGACGGCCCAGCTCCTCGCGCTCGCCCGCATACTGGGGATCGAGGCGGTGGTCGTCTAACGATGCGCTCCGACCTGGCGATCACCCCGCCGTTCTTCGAGATCGGCCCCAAGGCCTACGCCTACGGCAAGGACATCGTCGAGCTCGCCCGGCGGGCCGACGAGCTGAGCTCCGTCCACGGCGTGCAGGTCGTGATCACGCCGCAGTACGTCGACATCCCGGCGGTCGTCGCGGCGGTCGACCGGGTCCTGGTCTTCGCCCAGCACATGGACGCGCTGCCGCCGGGCCGCGGCGTGGGCGCGGTCCTGCCCGAGGCGCTCGCCGCGGCCGGCGCGGCCGGCGTCCTGCTCAACCACGTCGAGCGGCGTCTGGCGCGGCCCGAGCTCCTCCGCACGATGGAGCGCGCCGCCGAGGTGGGCCTGGCCACGATGGTCTGCGCCGACGACGTGCCCGACGCGGTGGCGATCGCCGGGCTCGCGCCCGACGTCATCATCGTCGAGGCGCCCGAGCTCATCGCCGGCGGGGTGCGCGACGCGGGCAGTCGCGCCGCCGTCGCGGCCGCAAGCGAGGCGGTCTGGCAGGTCGACCCGGCCGTGCGCGTGCTCCACGGGGCCGGCATCAATGGCCCGCGCGACGTCTACGACGTGACGGCCGCCGGCGCGCAGGGCACGGGCTCGAGCAGCGCCATCTTCACGGCGCCCGATCCCGCCGCGATGCTCGAGGCGATGATCACCGCGATGCGCGCGGCCTGGGACAGCGTTCACTAGCCAGAGGAGGGCAAGGATGGCGGTACATCACGCGACGTTCACGGTACGGTCGGACAGGCGGCCGACCTTTGACGACGTGACCCCGCAGGTCGAGGCGGCGCTCGCCGCGTCGGGCATCAGGAACGGCATCCTCCTGGTGTTCTCGCAGCACACCACCTGCAGCGTGCTGATCCAGGAGGCGTCGGACGACGTCGACTACTGGGGCACCGAGCTGCTCATGCAGGACCTACTCACGATCCTCGACGGTCTCGCCCCGACCTGCCGCACGCAGGGGCAGTACCACCACCCCGGCCCGCTCCACATCGAGGCCGCCAAGGGGCGCGACGAGGAGCCTTCGTGGTCGCTCAACACCGATGCCCACCTGCGCTCGGTGCTCCTCGGCCGTTCGCAGAGCGTGCCGGTGGTCGACGGCGAGATGATGCTCGGCGACTTCGGGCGCTTCTACTTCGCCGACTTCGATCACTCACGCGCGCGCGAGCGGACGGTCCGCGTGCAGATCGTCGGCGAATGACGCCACAAGTGACGGGAGGTGTCCGATGCCGGCGATGACGAGCGAGCCGATCGATCGGTACAAGACCTTCGGCCGCGCCCTGCGCCTCTCGAACGGCGCGCTCGAGGCGATCGTCACGCTCGACGTGGGCCCCCGGATCATGCACGTCTCGCTGCCCGGCGCAGCCAACCTGTTCGCCGACGACTGCCCGCTCAAAGAGGACCTGCCCGACGGCACGACGTTCGAGTACCTCGGCGGCCACCGTGTCTGGCACAGCCCCGAGGCGTTCCCGCGCAGCTACGCCCCGGACAGCCACCCGATCGCACGCCACGAGCTCTTCGACGACGGCGTCCTGCTCGTGCAGGAGCAGGAGCCCTGGACCCAGATCGTGAAGTCGATCGAGCTGCGCTTCAGGGCGCAGTCGATCGCCGTGACGAGCAGGCTCATCAACAAGGGCGCCTGGCCGGTCGAGATGGCGGTCTGGTCGCTGTTTCTCGGCGCGCCGAACGGGCGCCTCGTGCTGCCCGTCGTGCAGCGCAATAGCGGCCTTCTGCCGAACACGAGCTACGTGCTCTGGCCCTACTCGAGCATGGACGACCCGCGCGTGCGCTGGGGGCGGCGCTTCGTCGTGCTCGACCACGACGCGGCCAACGACGCGGCGATCAAGCTGGGCTACGCCGACGAGCCGGGCTGGCTCGCCTACTTCAGCGGCGGCTGCTGCCTGCTCAAGACCTTCCGGTACGAGCTCGGCGCCCGCTACCCCGACGGCGGTTGCAGCGCCGAGGCCTACTCGGCCGGCTGGGGGATCGACGTCGAGTCGCTGTCGCCGCTGCAGACCGTGCCACCCGGTCAGACGATCGCCCACGACGAGGAGTGGTGGGTGTTCGCCTGCCCCGCGCGGCCGCAGACCGACGACGAGATCGCGGGCACCCTGGAGCCGTTCGTGAGCCGTGCCGGCGTCGCGCTGCCGGCGCCCACCGTCGAGGCCTGGACCCCGATCGGCGACGAACAGGACTAATCGAGCCTGCGCTTCGTGCATAAGTAGCGCGGCATCGTTTGCACCCTCTGGATAGTGGGTGACATGATGCAGTCGATCTCCGCACGCCTGGGTCGGGCGCGACAGGCGCCGTCGGGTGGCGGGAGATACAGGCGAAAGGGGGCCGTATGAGACGTTGGCTGGTCGCGGTGACCGTGGGGATCATGGCCGTGGTCATGGTGGCGGGGTGCGGAGGCAACTCGAGCGCAAGCTCTACCTCCAGCCCCGGCACGGCGAAGGTCACCCTGACGATCTGGCACAACTACGGCACAGAGCAGAACGCGACCGCTCTGCAGAACCTCGCGGCGGCGTTCGAGAAGCTGCATCCGAACGTCACCATCAAGATCGTGAGCCAGCCGGCGGACAACTACTTCGCCCTCCTGCAGGCCGCCGCGATCTCCAAGACCGGCCCCGACCTCGCCGTCATGTGGACCGGCCTGTTCGCGCTCCAGTACAAGAGCTTCCTCGTGAACATGAAGGGCAAGGTGCCGGCCGCCGATCTCGCGAAGATCGAGCCCGACGCCCTGAAGTGGACGAGCGACAGCTTCGACGCGGCCAACGGCCCGTACGTGATGCCGCTCGAGACGCAGTTCTACATCGGCTTCTACAACAAGGCGATCTTCGCCAAGGCGGGCGTCACCTCGGTCCCGACCGACTGGAGCCAGCTGCTCGCGGCCTGCAAGAAGATCAAGGCGGCGGGCTACGTGCCGTTCACCTACGGCAACGGCGGCCAGCCGCTCACGGCCACGTTCTATCCCTACTACGACCTGAGCTACATGATGATCGGCAACTACCCGGTCGATCAGTGGCTGGGCCTGTACAACGGCTCGATTCCCTGGACGGCGTCGGCCAACCAGGCGCAGCTCGCCATGTGGGCGCAGCTCCACAAGCTCGGCTACACGAACCCCGACGTCATCACCAAGACCGACAACCTGGGTGACTTCGAGTCCGGCAAGGCCGCGATGATCATGGACGGCACCTGGGACACCCAGAAGTTCACGGACGCGCTCGGCTCGAAGGTCGCGGCCTTCGTGCCACCGTTCTCGCAGACGCCGATCAAGGGCGTCGTCGACTTCGCCGGCGACGGGATCTCGGCCATGACCTACTCCAAGAACCAGGCCGAGGACATGGCGTTCCTCGACTTCATGACCACGTCGCAGGCCGCCACCATCATCAACGCGGCGGGCCTGATCCCGGCCATCACGGGCACCACCACGACCAACCCGGTCAACCAGGAGATGCTCGACTTCGTGAACAAGCAGCACATGACCGTCTATCCCATGATCGACAACGTGATCCAGCCCGAGATCGTGAGCGTCGGCAACAAGGAGCTGCCGTCGGTCCTGAACCAGACCATCTCGCCCAAGTCGGCGCTGCAGGCCATGCAGAACGCCCTGCAGCAACTGCCGGCGAGCCGGCGGGGCAGCTCGTACCAGTAAGATCGCCAACGCCGGCCATGGTCCACGGTCCGTCGCGGCGGCTCCTGCGGAGCCGCCGCGGCGGACCGTCCCGCAGACACGAGAACAGGTGGTAGCAAGAGAGTGTCGGTAGAAGCCGCACGCGCGTCGGGCTCACCGGCCGGTCTCGGTCGCCGTCGGCGAGCGAGCCCTCTCGCCCGCCGCCGGCGCCGGGCCGGCATCCTGATGTCGATCCCGGCGGTCGCCGTGGTCGTCGGCCTGCTCGTGATCCCGATCGGCCAGGCCGTCTACTACTCGATGACGGACTGGAACGGCATCACCTCGACCTGGATCGGGCCGCACGCCTACGTCACCGTCCTGCGCGACCCGACCTTCTGGCGCGTCGTCGAGAACAACGCCCTGCTGCTGCTGGCGGTGCCGTTCGCGATCGGCATCCCGCTCATCATCGCCACGCTGCTGAACGAGCACGTCCGCGGCTGGCGCGTCTTTCGCTCGGTCTACTTTCTGCCGACCGCCATCTCGTGGGTCGTGATCGGCGTCGTCGCCGTGCAGTTCTTCGCCCTGAACGGCCTGCTGAACTCGCTGCTTGCCGACATCGGCCTGGGCTCGATCAAGACCGACTTCCTGTCGGGCCAGCGCACGGCGCTGCTCGCGCTCGCCGTGACGTTCGTCTGGTCGATGGTGGGCACCAACACGATCATCTTCCTGACCGGCATGGCGACGCTCGACCCGTCGCTCATCGAGGCGGCCCGGGTCGACGGCCTGAACAGCCGCCAGGTCTTCTTTCACGTGACGCTGCCGCTGCTCAAGCGCTTCGTGCAGTTCTCGTTCGTGATCACGGTGATCAGCGCCTTCTCGGCGCTCTTCAGCCTGATCTTCGTGATGACGAACGGCGGCCCGGGTTACGGCACGACCACCCTCGAGTTCTTCGTGTACCAGTCGGCCTTCTCGCTCGGCCAGTTCGGCACCGCCGCGCTCTACGGCATCATCCTGTTCGTGGTCATGCTGGCGGTCGGCCTGGTGCAGCTCAAGGTGATCAGGCCCGACGACGAGGGCGGCTGGTGACACTCGACACGACAGCGCGTCCCGCCATGAGCGGCGCCCGGGCCCGCCGCAAGGCGTCACGCGTGGCGCTCTTCGTGCTCATGGTCGTCGTGGCGATCGTCATGCTCTACCCCTTCTACTACATGCTCAACAACGCCTTTCGCACGGCGCCCCAGTTCGATCAGCAGAGCGGGCACTCGGCGGCGAGCTGGTCGCGGCTGTTCGCCGACCTGCCGGTCGCCCGCGAGCTGCTCAACTCGACGCTGATCTGCCTCGTCGCCATCCTCATCATCCTGTTCGTGAGCACGACCGCGGGCTTCGCCTTCGCCAAGCTGCGCTACCGGGGCAGCGAGCTCATCTTCTTGGGCGTCGTCGCGGCCATGATGGTGCCGCTGCAGTCGATCATCATCCCCGAGTACGTCAACCTGGGTCGCTTCGGCCTGGTCAACAGCTACTTCGGCGCCATCCTCGTGTACGCGGCGCTCGGCACGCCCTTCGCCACGTTCCTCATGGCGACCCACTACCGCGGCATCTCGAACGAGCTGATCGAGGCGGCGGTGATCGACGGGCTCGGCTACTTCCGCACCTTCCTGCGGATCGCCATCCCGCTGTCGGTGCCGGCCATGGCGACCGTCGCCGTGCTGCAGTTCATCCAGATCTGGGACGACCTGCTCGTGGGCCTGCTCTTTCTGCAGAACCCGCAGCAGCGCACGATCACGGTCGGTCTCGCCGCCATCGCCGCGGGGCGCACGACGAGCATCCCGGCGCTGCTCGGCGGCTCGTTCCTGTCGGCCCTGCCCGCGATCGTTGTGTACCTAATCTTCCAGCGGTACCTGATCAGGGGCCTGACCCTCGGCATGGGCAAATGATGGGTTCGTGGCGGCCGGCGCGCGGCCGTCGACACTAGGAGGCTGGCGTGTCACGCATCGCACTCGAGGACGTCACCAAGCGCTTTGCCGACGGCACCGTGGCCGTCCGCTCGGTCAGCCTCGACGTGGCCGACGGCGAGCTCATGGTGCTGGTCGGCCCCTCGGGCTGCGGCAAGACGACGGTGCTGCGCATGGTGGCGGGGCTCGAAGAGGTGACCGAAGGCACGATATCGATCGACGGCCAGGTCGTGAACGACTTGGACCCGCGGCACCGCGACATCGCCATGGTCTTTCAGAGCTACGCCCTGTACCCGCACCTGTCGGTGTACGACAACATGGCCTTCAGCCTCAAGTACCGGCGCACGCCGAAGGCCGAGATCAGGCGGCGGGTGGTCGACGCCGCCCGAATCCTCGAGCTCGAGCCCTATCTGCAGCGCAAGCCGCGCCAGCTCTCGGGCGGCCAGCGCCAGCGCGTCGCCATGGGCCGGGCGATCGTGCGCCAGCCGCGCGCCTTCCTGATGGACGAGCCGCTGTCGAACCTAGACGCCAAGCTGCGCGTGCAGATGCGGGCCGAGATCCTGAAGATCCAGCAGTCGCTGAAGGTCACGACGATCTACGTGACCCACGACCAGACCGAGGCCATGACCCTGGGCGACCGCGTCGCCGTGGTGCACCAGGGCGACCTGCAGCAGGTCGGCACGCCGCGCGAGCTCTACCGCGACCCCGCCAACCGCTTCGTCGCCGGCTTCATCGGCTCGCCCGCGATGAACCTCGTCAAGGCGACGCTCGCGCCGGCGACCGACGGTGGCCGGCCCGAGCTCGTGTTCGGCCCGCACCGGCTGAGCCTGCCCGCCGCGGTCTTCGACGACCGGTCGGAGCTGGCCGGCTACCTCGGTCGAGAGGTCGTCATGGGCATCCGCCCCGAGGACCTCGAAGACGCCTCGCTGCTGAGCTCCCCCGATCCCGCCGCGATCATCGAGCTGACCGTCGTGCTCTGCGAAGACCTTGGGTCTGAGGTCGACGTCCACCTCACCGGGGGCCTCGTGCGCGACCTGTCCGAGGCGCCGAGCGAGCTCGGCAGCGACGCCGAGGTCGCCGAAGAGGTGATGGCCGACACAGTGGTCGCGCGCATGAACCGGCACACCACGCTGCGCGAGGGGGACACGGCGAGGGTCCACGTCGATCTCACCGAGCTCCACTTCTTCGATCCCGAGAACGGGCGTAGCATCAGGTAGCCGCCGCGGCTGCGGGTGGGCCGCGCACTCGTCGACCGGAGAGCAGATCGCGCGATGCCACTGCCGACCGTGCTTGCCGCCAAGCTGGTGCCGCCGAGACTGGCGCACGCCGTCGTGCGCCGCGGCCAGATGAAGGCCGTCGAGGAGGGCGCCCGCGCCAAGGTCCTGTACGTGCGGGCGCCGGCCGGCTACGGCAAGACGACGCTGCTCGCCGAGGCGGCACGACGGCTGGGCTGGGAGCACGCGTGGTATCGCTTCGACGCCCTCGACGCCGACCCCGTCGCGCTCGTCGCCGGGTTGACCGAGTCGTTGCGACGGATGGCTCCCTCGTTCGGAGCATCGCTGCGCGCGCTGCTCTCGGGCGAGGAGCCGGCGCCCCCGACCCGCCTTGCCGCCGGCTTTCTCAAGGAGCTCGAGAGCATCGGCCGGCACGACGTGTACCTTGTCCTCGACGACTATCACGAGGTGGCCGATCGCGCCGACGTCAACGAGCTCATCGACCTCCTGCTGCTCGATCTCCCACCGCGGGCCCACCTCATCCTGGCCAGCCGTTCGCGACCCGGGTTCTCCACGGGGAAGCTGCGCGCCGCGGACGACCTGCGCGTCCTGGGTCCCGTCGACCTGCGCTTCACGCGGCGGCAGGCCGAAGCCGCGCTTCAGGCCCTTGGCTCCGGGCCCTCCGCCGAAGACCTCGACCTTCTGCTGGAATCGACCGACGGCTGGGCCGCCGGTGTCGTGCTCGCCGGCAAGCTGGCCGGACTGACCGGCGCCGTGCGCGCCGTCGACGACGCCGTCCTCAGCGCGACGACATCCGATGTCTACGACTATCTGACGGAAGAGGTCGTGCGGCGCCTTCCGGCGCCGGCGGTGCTGCTGCTCGAGCGTACCTGCTGCCTGCGCCACGTCACCCCCGGTATCGCCGACCGTCTCAGGGGTGGGACCGGGTCCAAGCGTATCCTGGACGAACTGGTCGACGACGGGGTCTTCATCGCGTCCGATGAGCGTCGCGAGAGCTACCAGTACCACGATCTCTTCGCCAGGTATCTGCGCGACCGGGTGCGGATGCGCGGCGGGGAGGCGGCCCTGCGCGAGCTGATGACGGCGACGGCGGCCGCGCTCGCGGCCGAGGGTGAGCATCAGCTCGCCGTGGCCGCCTCGCTCGACGCCGGCGACCTCGCCGGGGTCCTGGGGCTCATCCGCCAGACGTGGGGGCGCGCCCTGTTCGTGTGCGGCCGGCCCCTCCTCGAACGGCTCGCTTTGGCGCTCGATGTGGCCGGCCCCGCCTACGGAAGCTGGCTGGCGGTGGTGCGCGGAGAGATCGCGAGCCGGCTGGCGGAGTCGCCCATGCCTTCGTCGGAGATCGCGGCCGCCGCCGACGACTTCGCCGCTTGCGGCGATGAGCCGGCGGCTTTCGTGGCCCACACCATCTGCTCGATCGCCGCCTGCAGACGGGCCGACTACGCGACCATGCTGACCGAGTCGGCGAGCGCTGCTCGCCTGGCTCACGACGACGAGCCGCTCGCCGACGCGCTCCGGCTCCAGGTGCTCTCCTCGGTGTACGCGCTCGACTGGGGCCAGGCGCAGGAAGCCCTGGAGTCGCTCGAGCGCCAGGCCGGCGCCGACCCTGCGGCGCTCGCCCTCGCGAGGGCGGCACGAGTCACGGCACTGGTCGACATGGGGGAGGTGGCCAAGGCGGCCGCCGACAGCAGACTCGCGGCCGCCGCGGTGGCTGAGTTCATGCCGGCCCGGTCGCTGGCGGGGTTCCAGAGCCTGCTCGGCATGCTACACGTCTACCTCGCCGACTACCCCGCCGCCGCGGCGGCGATCGAAGCCGGGTTGGCCCACTGCGAACGGCACGTGGCGTCCGTCCAGCTTCCCAATCTCCTCGATACGAAGGCGTTCCTGCTGGCCTCTCAGGGGGACTTCAAGCAGGCGCTCGGACTGCTGCGGGAATGCGCCGCGGCCGCCGCGGCCGTGGCAGACCCTGTCCTTGCGGCCAACGTGGACCTGCACCTGGGCACGACTCTGCGGCGCAGCGGCGACGTCGCCTCGTCGCTCGAGTTCTACCGGCGCGCCGAGACGGCCTGCGCGGACACCGCCGGCTACGAGCGCTTCAACGCCGCCATCGGACGGGCGTTCGCCTCAGCCCAGGTCGACGACGGCGTCACGGCACGAGAAGCGATCGACCTGCGCCGGCTGGCCGACGAGGCCGGCGAGCATGGTCTGCAGTTCCAGTGCGCCAAGGCACGCGTCTTCGCCGCGCTACTGGAGTGGGGGCGTCCCCAGGCCGCGGAGCGGCCGGCCGGGGGGCACGCGCAGCCCGGTGAGCCGCCGGCAGCGCAGCTCGGTCGAGCTCTTCGCGCCCTCCTCGATCTCGGCCACCGCAACTTCGTCCTATGGGAGCTCTCGCTGCGGCGCGACGTCCTGCGCGACTACCTCATGACCGAAGACGACGCCGGGCTCACCGCGGCCGTGCTCGGCGCCCTGGCGCGACACGTCGACGGTGGGCGGCTGCTTTCGCTCGCGCTGGCCCGGGAAGAGGTGGCGCTGCAGGCGCTCTCGTGTTCGGCGGGACTGGACGTCGTTCAACTCGCCCTCCTGGCCGCCCGGGCGCGCCGTCACCCGTCGGCCGAGGTCCGACGCCTCGCGGCCGGTCTGGCGGCCGCCGATCAAGGCGATTCGGACCGGTTTCCGGAGCTCACGCCACGCGAGCTGGAGATCCTCGCCCTGCTTTCGGCGGGCGAGAGCAACGACGACATCGCCGCCGCCCTCGTGCTGTCGCCCGGCACGGTCAAGACCCACGTCCACCGCATCCTCACAAAGCTCTCGGTCGCCGACCGGCGCCGAGCCGGGCTGCTCTACAGGGAACGCCTCGGCCTGAACGACTGACCGCTCCCGCCGTGCTTCCGGCGGACACCCGGCGCCGCAGCGTGGCAGCATCGACTGCGAGCCGTCCGGGGCCCCATCCGGCCCCCGTCCGTCCATCGGCCTGCCCCATCCGGCCCCGTCTATCGCCTGCCTTGTGCGGCCCCGTCCGTCTATCGCCCGCCGGCGCGGCACTCACCCGATCCCCCCGGCCTCTATCTCGGGATAGACTTTTGTAGCCGGTGGCGGGCCCGCCGGGCATGCTGTGGTCGGTTCACCGCCGCGGTCGCCTCGGTCCACGAGGCGGGTCGCACGGGTCTCGGATTCCCGCAGAGGGAGCGAAGGGGGTGAGTACGACATGCGTTACGCCAAGAAGTGGGGCGGCTGAGTCGACGCCGGAGCTGAACGTCGGCGCCAAGCGGCGGGGGCGGGGATCATCGTCTGGAGGATCCCCGCCCCCGCCGCTTCGGTCCCCGAGCCACCGCCGCTTCGTCGCGCCCCTCGCCTCGCGCGAGTTCCGTCTCCTGTTTCTCGGCCAATCGGTCTCGCTGCTGGGCAGCGGCGCGGGCCCGGTGGCCCTCAGCTTCGCCCTCCTCGCGTCCGGCGCGCCCATCTCGACGCTGAGCCTCGCCCTCGCCGCGCAGGTCGTCCCCCTTCTTCTGTTCCTGCTCGTCGGCGGCGTCTGGGGCGACCGGCTGCCGCGGCAGCGCATCATGCTGTGCTGCGACGTCGCCCGCTTTACCGTGCAGGCGTCGCTCGGCGCGCTCCTCATGACGGGGCATCTCACGCTCCCCGCCCTGCTTGCACTCCAGGCCGGCAAGGGCGTGGCCGAGGCCTTCTTCACGCCGGCGGCCGGAAGTCTCATCCCCGCGACGGTCGAGCCGGACCAGCTGCAGCAGGCAAACGCGCTGCGCGGGCTCGCGCAGAGCGCCGGTTCTCTCGCCGGTCCGGTCCTCGGAGGTGTCCTCGTGGCCAGCGCGGGCGCTGCCTGGGCCCTGCAGGTCAACGCGGCCACGTACCTGATCAGCGCCGCATTCCTCGTCGCGATGCGCGTGCCCGGACCGAGGCGCGGCGAGCGAGAGGCTCGACGGCCGTCGAGCGTGCTCGACGAGCTGCGCGAGGGCTGGCAGGCCGTCAGGGCGCGATCGTGGGTCATGGTGATCATCGCCCTGGACCTGGTCTTCATGACCTTCGCGGTGGCCCCCACCTATGTACTCGGACCACTCGTCGCGCGCACCAGCCTGGGCGGCGCCGAGGCGTGGGGCTTCGTGCTGGCGAGCATGGGCGCCGGTGAGCTCGTCGGCGGCGCCGGGGCCCTCTGGCTGCGGCCACGGCGGGCGCTCCTCGCCGCCTGCCTGCTCACGCCGCTCTACTCGCTCTTCCTGGCGCTGCTCACGTGGCGGGTGGCGTTCGCCGCCCAGTGTGCGGCCGCCGCCGGCGCCGGTTTCTCGGTCGCCTACTTCGAGGCCGTGTGGAGCACGGCCCTGCAGCGGCACGTACCCGGCGCGGTGCTCGCCCGGGTCCTGTCGTTCGACGCCGTCGGCTCGCTCGCCGGCCTGCCCGTCGGCTTCGTGCTCGCCCCTCTCCTGAGCGGACTGCTCGGTCTGAACGAAGCGCTGATCGTCTGCGCGGCGCTCACGGGAGCGACGGCCGCGGTCGCGGCCCTCGCTCCCGCCGTCCGGCGTCTGGACGGTGGAGCCGCCGGGTGAGTGTCCAGCGTCAGGGCTTGACCATCACCTTGATCGCCTCGCGCTCGTTCATCGCGCGGTAGCCGTCGGGGACCTCGTCGAGGCTCGCGACCCGGTCGAAGACGAGGCCGGGCTCGATCCTGCCCTCGAGGATGTCCGGCAGCAGCTCCCCGATGTAGGCGCGCACCGGGGCCGGGCCGCCGCTCACCGTGATGTTGCCGAAGAAGGTGAGTCGCGCCGGCATCGTCTCGTGCTGGGGCACACCGACACGGCCGATCGCGCCGCCCGGCCGAGTGATGCCCACCGAAGTGCGCAGCGACTCCTCGAGACCGACGCACTCCAGCACCGCGTGCACCCCGACGCCGCCGGTGAGCTCGCGCACCCGCTCGATCGCCTCGTCGCCGCGCTCGCCGACGACGTCGGTGGCGCCGAACCGGCGGGCGAGGGCGATGCGGTCGGGGTGACGGCCGAGCTGGATGATCCGCTCCGCGCCGAGACGCTTGGCGGCGATCACGCCGCACAGGCCGACGGCGCCGTCGCCGACGACGGCGGCGGTCCTGCCGGGCCCGACCCTGGCGGTCACGGCGGCGTGGTGGCCCGTGCCCATCACGTCCGAGAGGGTGAGCAGCGAGGGCAGCAGCGCGTCGTCGGGGCCGACCGGCAGCGCCACGAGCGTGCCGTCCGCCTGGGGCACGCGGAGCGCCTCAGCCTGCGCCCCGTCGGCCCGGCCGGTGCCGAAGAAGCCGCCGTGCAGGCACGCGGTCTGCAGCCCTTCGTGGCAGAAGGGGCAGGTGCCGTCCGAGTAGGCGAACGGCATGACGACGAGGTCACCGACGCGCAGCGTGCGGACCTCGGCGCCGACCTCCTCGACGATGCCCACGGCCTCGTGGCCCATGCGGCGGCCCGACTCGCTCTGGTCCATGCTCTTGTAGGGCCACAGGTCGCTGCCGCAGATGCAGGCACTCGTGACGCGCACGAGGGCGTCGGTCGGCTCGACCAGACGAGCGTCGGGGACGGTCTCAACGCGGACGTCGCCGGCGCCGAACATGATCGCTGCACGCATGCTGTCTCCCTCGCTTCGTCGTCGGCGACCTGGTCGCCTCAGGTCGCGCTGGTGCAGGAGGAGTTCCCGTCGTACCCGCCGGTCACCTGCCGGTCCGGCGCTCGAGCTCCTCGGGGTAGCGCTCGCCCTGGATCGCGATGCGCGAGGCCGCCTCGTCGATCTGGCACAGGTCGTCGGCAGTGAGTTCGAGGTCAGCCGCGCCGATGTTCTCCTCGAGGCGGTGCAGCTTGGTCGTACCGGGGATCGGCACGATCCACGGCTTCTGGGCGAGCAGCCAGGCGAGCGCGATCCGGGCTGGGCTCGCGCCCTTCTGCTCGGCGATACGCTGCAGCAGCTCGACGAGCGCCTGGTTGGCCTTGCGCGCCTCGGGGGTGAAGCGCGGCACGATCTGGCGGAAGTCGTCGGGCGCGAAGGTCGTCGCCTCGTCGATCGTGCCGGTCAGGAAGCCCTTGCCGAGCGGGCTGAACGGCACCAGGCCGATGCCGAGCTCCTCGAGGGTCGGTATCAGCTCCGCCTCCGGCCGTCGCCACCACAACGAGTACTCGTTCTGGACAGCGGTCACGGGCAGCACGGCGTGCGCCCGGCGGATCGTGCGCACACCGGCTTCCGAGAGGCCGAAGTGCCGGACCTTGCCCTGCTCGACGAGCTCCTTGACCGCACCCGCGACCTCTTCGATCGGCACGTCCGGGTCGACGCGGTGCTGATAGAGGAGGTCGATGCGGTCGGTGCGCAACCGCTCCAGCGAGGCCTCGGCGACCTGCCTGATGTGCTCGGGCCGGCTGTTCATGCCGCCCTGTCCGGCCGCCACGCCCGGCGAGAAGTCGAAGCCGAACTTGGTGGCGATCACGACCTGCTCGCGCACGGGCTCGAGCGCCTCGCCGACGATCTCCTCGTTGGTGAACGGACCGTAGGCCTCGGCGGTGTCGAAGAGCGTGACCCCGCGCTCGACGGCGGCGCGGATCAAGGCGATCATCTCCCGGCGGTCCGGCGGCGGCCCGTAGGCGAAGCTCATGCCCATGCAGCCCAGGCCGAGGGCCGAGACCGCGAGGCCTTGTCCGAGTGTGCGCTTCTGCAACGTGATCACTCCTTCGGGCGGCGGCGCCGCCGGTAGCCGATCTCGCCGTCTTGCCGGTCGCGGGACTGCCGGAAGTATGCTCGCCAAGGCCGGAGATTACTGCTCTCTTTGCCTCGATCGCCCGCCCCGCGACTCCTCACGGCCGCTTCTCACCGTCGCCCCAGCGACTCCTCAGCCGCTTCGGGTAGCCTCGTGTTCGATCACGCCGTCGAACTGAGGAGCATGGGATGGACGTCGTCGAACGGTGGCGCAGGATCGTGGCCCGGGCGTCGCGGTCGGCCGTTCAAGGGGCCGACCGGCGCGCGGCCTCGCTGTCCGCGCCCGAACTGCGCGAGCAGTGTCTCAGGCAACTGCTCGTTCGCGGCATGCCGCTGTGGAGCGAGCAGCCGGAACACTGCGACGCCTGCGGACGCGAGCTGCTGCTCGGCGAGCGGGCTCGCCTTGTATATCGGGGCGAAGAGTTGCTGCTGGCGTGCCCGCTGTGCGCGGAGCGCCTGCTTCGCGAGGGCTGCGTCGCGATCGACGCCGAGGAGCGCGTGCCGGCCTGACTGCAGGGCGTTGCTGCGGACGTCTTGCGCCGCCGTTCGCGATCCGCACCCGCCAGCGATTTACCTGCCTCTGACAAGGCTCTGACGACCCGCCGACCGGCGGTGCCGAGACTCCGGGCTGTTGGTAGCATGGCGGAGTCGGAGGGAGGCAGGGGTGGCGACGGTACTTGTGATCGAAGACGAGCGGCACATCGCCGATCTCGTCCGCATCGCGCTCGAGCGCGACGGGCATCGCGTCATCGCGGTGCGCACCGGCGAAGAGGGGCTCGCCGAGCTGCCGCGCCACCAGATCGCCCTCGTCGTGCTCGACATCGGCCTGCCCGGCATCGACGGCCTCGAGGTCTGCCGCCGCATCCGCGCCGGCTCGCGCCTGCCGGTGATCATGCTCACGGCGCGCGATGAGGAGGCCGACCGCGTCGCCGGCCTCGAGCTCGGCGCCGACGACTACGTGGCCAAGCCGTTCAGCCCGCGCGAGCTGGCCGCGCGGGTGAAAGCGGTGCTGCGCCGCAGCACCGAGCCGCACCAGGCGGCCGACCTCTGCGTCGCCGACGTCACCCTGTCGCGCCCGCGCCACGAGGTCGCCGTCGCCGGCCGGCCCGTCGACCTGACGGCCACCGAGTTCGAGCTGCTCGCCTACCTCATGGAGCACCCCGGCCTGCTGTTCAGCCGCGACGCCCTGCTCGAGCGCGTCTGGGGCATCGAGTTCCCGGGCGGCACGCGCACGGTCGACCAGCACGTCGCGCAACTGCGCGCCAAGCTGGGCCGGCCGGAGCTGATCGAGACCATCCGCGGCGCCGGCTATCGCGCCGCGAGGGGGTGAGGGGCCATGTCCGTGTCGGTCGGCCTCTCGCTCTGGCTCGCCCTGTTCTGTCGCGGCGATCGCATTCGCGCTCTATCTGATCGTCACCGGCGTACTACGCTTCGTTCGTGGGTTCCGCGCTGGTCTGCGGGGCGAAGAGTCCGGGAAAGAGCGTCCCACGCTGCGGCAGCGTCCTGTTCAAAACGGTGCTCGTCGCGCTGCTCGTCATCTTCGTGCCGCTGCTCGTCGACATCACGCACAACTTCGACGATCAGAGTCCTTCCAGAACAGTCAGGCGATGAGCCAGCTCGAGATCGCGCTCGGCACCGCGGCATCATCGGGCCGCAGCCGGCGCCGGCAATCCCGGCCGGCCTGCAGACGCCGCAAGCAGAGGCCGCCTTGGAAGCCGCGCTGCGGCAGCGTCGTGGAGGCCGACTCCGGCGGAAGCGGGTACCTCGAGCCTGAACGACCCCGACCAGGCCGCCGCGTCAGAGCTGCCGGCGCAGGCGATCTCGTTGCTGCGCGGGCGGGGCTGGGCCATCAGGCAACGCTCGGATCGACGGGCAGGCTCCAGCACTACGTCGCCTGGCGCACCTCCAAGCACGACGCCGTCTACTACTTCGGCGCGCCCTCGCCGTGGTATTGGGGCCTGCTGCCGATACACTCTGGACGCTCATCTTCGGCATCGCGATCCTCTCGCCGGTCGCGGCGGTCGCGGCCTGGGTCCTCAACCGCCGCATCGTCAAGCCGGTGCGGCAGGTGTCGGAGGCGAGCGTCGTGCTCGCCGACGGCGGGCAGCCGATGGAGATCCCGACCAGGGCGCCGCGCGAGCTCTCCGTCCTGGCCGACTCGTTCAACCGCATGGCCGCCAAGCTGCGCCGCGCGCAGGACACCGAGCGCGAGTTCCTCATGTCGGTCGGCCACGAGCTCAAGACGCCGCTCACCGCGATCGACGGTTACGCCGAGCTGCTCGCCGACGGTGCGGTCGACGCCGGGCAGGTCGCCGACGTGCTCACCGACGAGTCGGCTCGGCTGCGGCGCCTCGTCGGCGATCTCCTCGACCTGGCGCGCATCGACCGCTCCGAGTTCAGCGTGGTCGACGAGCCGGTCGATCTCGCCGTGACGGCCGCCGACGTCGCGGCGCGCTACTCGGCCCTCGCCATGACCCTGGGCGTGAAGCTCGAGGTGGCGGGGGCCGGCCCGTTTCCCGCGCGTGGCGACCGCGGACGGCTGCTGCAGATCGCCTCGAACCTGGTCGAGAACGCGCTGCGCGTCACGCCATCGGGCGGCGTCGTGCGCGTGATCGCCGGACCCGGCCTGGTCGAGGTGAGCGACTCCGGCCCGGGGCTCACCGACGAGGACGTCGAGCATGCCTTTGAACGCTTCTACCTGCACCGCAAGTACAGCGGACCGGATGTCGGCACAGGGCTCGGCCTCGCGATCGTCAAGGAGCTGGCAGAGGCGATGGGCGGCAGCGTGAGCGTGACGAGCGCCGCCGGCTGCGGCGCCACCTTTGCGGTCCGGGTGCGGGTGGCGGACGGCGTCCTCTCTGCGCACCAGGATTGAGACGCCGGGAGATTGACAACCTAGACGGACCTTATCGCGGCAGGATGAACCCCTACGTCTACGCCGCCTTCACAGTGCCGCAGTTCGACCGGCACATGCTGCGCCGCCACGTCGACCTCGGGGCGCGACGCCTCGACACGTCGACCTCGGGGCGCGACGCCTAGACATCTAGGCACTGTCCAGGCGCTGTCGTCTGGTCGATAGTACGCGCTGAGTGATCGGCAGCATCTTGGCCGCGAGTGTCACGGGAGAGGGCACTGATGGACCAGAGACCACCGCAGGGAGACGACGCGCGCCGCAGCAGGCGCCTCAACCACATGGGCAACGTGCTGCTGGGCGAGGCACGGACCATGCGGGGCCGGTCGGCCGACACGATGTTGCGGGCGGCCTGTATGACCTACGAAGAGGCCCTGCAGCTCGCGCCGGACATGGGCGAGGCGCTCGTGGGCCTGGGTTGCGTCCACCTCGCCATGGCGAGCCGCACGATCGACATCCGCGAGCGCGACGATCTCCTCAAGCGGGCCCGCCAGGAGCTGCTGCGGGCCGAGATCCTCTGGGGCAAGGCGGCCGCCTACAACCTGGCCTGCGCCTGTGCGCTCGAGGGCGACACCGACGGTTGCCGCACCTGGCTCGAGCGGGCCAAGACCGAGCTGCACCTGCCGCCTGCCGCCCAGTTACGCACCGACCCCGACCTCGCCCCGGTGCGCGGCGAGCCCTGGTTCGCCGAGCTGCTTGCTTCGTGAGTCGCGCGGGGTAGACGGTCGCGGCGCCCTCGGGCGGCCGCGGCGCGCTATCATGCACATCGTCCCCCGACGACGAGGGAGCCGACGATGCTCTGGCGGTCGGCCCGACGCGGCCCCCGCTGCCCAGGACCTGGAGGGCCATGAACGCGGTGCTGCTGCAGATCCTGCCCGTGGCGGTCGCCATCACCGTCAACCCGGTGCCGATCATCGCCGCGCTGCTCATGACGGCCACGCGGCGGCCGGTCCTGAACGGTCTCACCTACGTCGTCGTCCTGGCTCTCATCATGGCCGTGCTCGGGACGGTCGTGCTCCTGCTGTTCCACGATGCCGCCTTCACCTCTGGCGGCGACGTCGCCTACCTGATCCGCGTGGCCTGGCTGCTCGTCGGCCTCGGCTTTCTTGCCGCCTTTCTCGTGCTCTGGCTGCGCAAGCCCGCGCCCGACGCCGGCGAGCACGAGCCGCGCTGGATGCGCATCATCACCGCCATGGGGCCCGGCGGCGCCGCGGGCGTCGGTCTGCTCCTCGTCAATTACGAGATGCAGGCGCCGGCCATGATGGACATCCTGGGCGGCGACCTGTCGCGCGCCGATGCCTTCGTCGCCCTCGCCGTCTTCGTCGCCGTGGCCTGCTCGATCCCCGTGGCGATCGTGCTGGCCTCGATCGCGGCGCGCCGCCGCGTGGCGCTCGCCATGCTCCGGGCCAAGGCCTGGCTGACCGTCCATCAACGCCCCATCCTGCTGATCCTGTTCGGCGCGATCGGCACGATCTACACGACCAAGGGCATCGTCGTGCTGGCGTAGACAAGGGCGACGGGGTCTGGCCGGCGACAGTCACCGACCCCGGCGCCGTCACCCTTGACAACCCGCCCGCCGTCCGGCTAAGTTCCCCAGGTCTTAGTTATCTGACTAAGCAACTCCCGGAGGCGGTCATGGCACAGCGCTTTGCTACGCGGCTCGGGGACGGCTCTCGCGTGGCGCTGACCGCGGCCGAGATCGAAGCCGACTTGAACGCGGGTGTCGAGGCCGCGGTGCGCCGCGCGAAGGTGCCGCCGCTCGCCGCCGACGAGATCGCCCACCTGCTCGACATCTTCACCTCGCCGGCGAAGTTCAGCTCGGTCGACTGCGGCGACGAGGTCGTGCTCAGCTTTGACGGCGCCGGCAACGGCGACATCGGCTTTCCCGTGATGGAGCAGGTCGTCTACCAGAACCACCACGGCGCCGATTCGGTCGAGCTCTGGCACCACGACTACTCCTACAAGGCGGTGCGCACCGTCCTGTCGTTCCAGGCCCAGATGATGAAGGAGGCCCAGCTTCAGACCGTCGTGCCGCTCAACTACGGTGCGATGCCTGACCTGGGCCGCTACTCGCAGCCCGACGGTCCGGTCGGCAACTGGTCGCAGCTCCTGCCGCTCGGCAGGATCGACGAGGCGCGCGCGGCCCAGGAAGAGGCCATGCCGCTGCTCGAGCGCGACATGCTGGTCGTCGCCGAGACCATGATCGCGGCCGGCGCCGACGGCCTCGACTTCGACACCGCCGGCGCCGCCGGCGACGCCGACCTGCTGGCCACGCTGCACGTCGTGCGTGAGGTGCGAAGTCGCTGGCCCGACATCGGCGTCGAGGTCGGGCAGGCGGCCGAGCTCGTGCTCGGCATGCACGGCGAGCTCGCCTACGAGGGCCGCCGTCTGGCCGGCATGTGGCCGCTCGACCAGCTCCGGGTGGTGACCGCGGCGGGCGCCACCATCTTCGGTCCCGCGGTCAACGTCAATACGACGAAGTCGCTCGCCTGGAACACGGCGCGCGCCTGTGCCCTCGTCAAGCCGGTGACCGCCGAGTCGACCATCCCAGTCCACATGAACGCCGGCATGGGCGTCGGCGGTGTGCCGATGACGCCCTACCCGCCGGTCGACGCCACCTCACGCGCCTCGCGCGCGCTCGTGGACATCCTCAAGCTCGACGGCTTGTAGGTCGGCGTGGGGGATCCCTTGGGGATGGCCTCCACCCACGCGCTCGCCTCGGGGATGGGCGGGATGCGGACCGCCGGAGATCTGGTGGCCCGCATGCAGATCACCCGGGGCCTGCGCCTCCCGCAGGCCAAGCGCTACGTCGCCGACAAGCTCGGTTGCTCGCTGGACGACTTGAGCGACCCGGTCGCCATGCACGACCTGCGCCGCGACCTCGGCCTCGGCCGCCTGCAGGTACAGGACCTGACGTACCCCGACGAGCCCGGCGCGATCGAGGCCAAGTTCCACGTCGCCGAGACGCTGGACATCCCGGTCAACTCGGTCGAATGTTTCCGGCGTCACGTGAGAGCGAGGGAAAGGACATGAGCTCGCAGCTCGACCTGAGCGTGCCGCAGCCGCTGCTGCCGCTGCGCTCCGACTTTGCCGTCACCTTCTACGCGCCCGAGCGCCTCGATCGCTACCGCGATGCGGTGCTGCACGTGCTCGAGCACACCGGCGTGCGGTTCGCTTCGCCCAAGGCGCTCGACATCCTCGAGGAGCACGGCGCGCGGGTGGAGCGCGCCACGCAGGTCGTGCGCTTCGCCCCCGGCCTGGTCATGGCAGCGCTCGGCCGCGCGCCGCGCCGGTTCTGGCTCGGCTCTCGCGACCGCGACCGCGACCTCGACCTTGCGAGCGGCGCCACCTTCAACACGACGAACGGCTGCGGCACCGAGGTGGTCGACTGGCACACCGGCGAGCGTCGCCAGTCGACCAAGGCTGACCTCGAAGCCATCACCCGCCTGATCGACTACCTGGGCTCGGTGCAGTTCTGGTGGCCCAACGTGGCGGCCTCGGAGTGCGGCGACACGCATACGCTCCACGAGCTCGAGGCGGGCTGGAACAACACCGCCAAGCACCTGCAGGGCATGGTGCAGGGCGAGCGGGCAGCTCGGTATGCGGTCGAGATGGCGGCGGTCGTCGCCGGCTCTGCCGGCGAGCTCCGCCGCCGCTCCCCGCTCAGCGCGCTGATCGGCACCGTGCAGCCCCTCGTCAACGACAGAGACGGTGTCGAGGCGGCCCTGGTGTTCGCCGCAGCGGGCGTGCCAGTCTGCTTCGTGACGATGCCGACCTTCGGCACCACCGCGCCGGCCACCAAGGCCGGGGCCTACGTCATGGGCTTCGCCGAGCTGATCAGCGCCACGGTGCTGCTGCAGCTCGCCCATCCCGGCTGCCCGGTGATCCTCTTCCCGCTGCCGGTGCACGCCGACCCGCGCACGGCGGCCCTGATCACGGCGCCCCTCAACCACCGCGGCCTCTTTCTGCCGGGCGAGCTCGTCCACCACTTCGGCCTGCCGGCGATGACCGGCTACGCCGGCACCGACGACGACCTGCCCGGCACCTGGCTGGCCGCCGCCGAGACCGCCCACACGCTGATGACCGCCGGCGTCGTCGGCTCCGAGCTCATGACGACGATCGGGCTCACCAACCGCTACCAGCTCTTCACGCCCGAGCACATGCTGCTCGACGACGACCTCTACCACCGCGCCGCCAGCGTCTTCAGGGACGTCGAGCTCGACGAGGAGACCCTCGCGCTCGAGGTGATCGACGCGGTCGGACCGGGCGGGCACTTCCTGGGGCAGCCGCACACGCGCCGGCACATGAAGGAGACGGTCGAGCGCTCGATCGGCCAGGAGATCGGCCCTGACGGCGCCCACTACCGCGACCCCGTCGAGGTGGCGCGCGAGCGCGGCCGCGACATCCTCGACCACTATGAGCCGGCACCACTCGCCCCCGACAAGGCGGCCGAGCTGCGCCGCATCGTCGCCGCGGCCGACGCGGAGTTGCGCGGCTAGCTCATCGCCGCGGCAACCGGCACGACGCTGCTCTGAGCCGCAGCCGCCGCGACGCGGCTAGCTCTGCGGCCCCTCGCCGGGGCGGTGGTCGTCGAGGTAGCTCAGGATGAGCTGGTGCCAGATGCGAAAGGCGGGCCGCACGTCGAGCTCGGGGTCGGCCTGCACCTGTAGGGCAACGCCGTCGGCGATCGCCACCGTGAGCAGGGCGAGCGGCTCGAGCTCGGTGGGGTGCTCGGGGCCCGGTTGCGCGCCCAGGGCCCAGGCGTCGAGCTTGCGGTACCAGTCGAAGAGCTTGGCGAGGCGGGGCCGCAGCTCTGGGTCGCGCAGCATGTGCGGGATGAGCTCGTAGAACATCTGGTAGCCGTCGATGTCTTTGACGTAGGTCTCGTGCAGGCCGAAGAGCGCTCGACGACGCTCGTCGCCGGGCGGCACGCTCGCGAGCTCCTCGATCAGCTCGACGCTCTCGAGGTAGAGCACCGAGTCGATGAGCGTGGCGAGCAGGCCGGCCTTGCTGCCGAAGTGGTAGCGGATCAGCGCGTTGTTCTCTTGTGCCTCGGCGGCGATGTTGGCGAAGGTGAGCGCGCGAAAGCCGTCGCGCGCCAGGATGCGCCGAGCGGCTTCGAGGATGCGCGCCGCCGTCGGCGCCAGGTGCGGCGTCGGGTCTTCGATCGGGATCTCGTACCTCGCCACGTGCGTGAGGATATCTGGCCGCCTCTGCGCCTGCCACTGCCCTTGGGGGCCGCCGGCTCCAGCCTGCCTGCCGGCGGCCGCCCCTGCCGTCGTCCCGAGCGCCGCCCACTGCTTGACAGGGGGGTCGCACCTGCTAGTGTACCAGACTTAGTTATCTGACTAAGCAACAGATGCGAGGGGGTGCGTGTGAAGCGCAATCGGTCCGTCGGGCGGCCTCGCAGCGGCGGTCTTCACGTCAGCGTCTTCACCGAGTCTGAGGTCGAGGAGATCCACTTCGCGAGCCTCGAGGTGCTTGAGCGCGCCGGCGTGTTCGTCGAAGACGACGAGGCGCTCGACATCTTCTCCGACGGCGGCTGCGTCGCGGACCGCGAGACGCACATGGTGCGCATCCCGCCGCATGTGGCGGAGGACGCGATTGCGTCGGCACCCAGCCGCTACACGCTCTACGGGCGCATCCCCGAGAACGACTTCGTGATGGAGCCGGGCCGCGTCGCCTTCACGAACTTCAGCGAGGGCATCCGCGTGATCGACGTCGAGACCGGCGAGTACCGCGACTCGACCAAGCAGGACGTCGCCGACATCGCCCGCCTGAACGACTACCTCTCCGAGTTCGACACCCACGAGATCGCGGTCGGCGCCAAAGACGTGCCGCCCGAGACGGCCGCGGTGCACAACACCGAGGTCCAGCTCTTGAACACGACCAAGCCGATCGGCGTCGGTCCGCTGTCGCGCGCCGAGACCGTCGCCATCTTCGAGATGGCGGCGGAGATCGTCGGCGGCGCCGACGAGCTCCGCCGGCGCCCGATCCTCTACAGCGGCGTCTGCCCGGTGAGTCCGCTGAAGCTCCCGCGCGACGCGACCGAGGTCATCATCGAATCCTCGCGCTGGTGGATCCCCGACAACATCCTGAGCATGGCGATGGCCGGCGGCTCCTCGCCGGTCACGCTGGCCGGCACCCTCGTCACCCATAACGCCGAGGTGCTGTCGGGCATCACGCTGGCGCAGCTCACCGAGCGCGGCTGCCCGGTCATGTACGGCTCGTCGACCACGGCCATGGACCTGAAGCTCGCGGCCGCCTCGGTCGGCTCGCCCGAGATCGCCCTGATCAGCGCGGCGGTGGCGCAGATGGCGCGCCGCTACCTGTTGCCGAGCTTCGTTGCCGGGTTGTAGACGGATGCCAAGCTCGGTGACGCGCAGGTCGGTCACGAGAAGACCCTCACCGGACTGACGGCAGCGTTGGCAGGGGCCAACCTGATCTACGGTGCGGGGATGATCGAATCGGGCGTCACCTTCGATTGCGGGCAGTTCGTCATGGACAACGAGTTCGCCCGCATGATCAAGCATCTGATCGGCGGCATGCGCGTCGACGACGAGAGCCTGGCGGTCGACGACATCATCGGCGTGGGCAGCTTCGGCGACTTCCTGTCGCTCGACGCCACCCTGCGCCACATGCGCGAGCTCTCACAGCCGGAAGTGCTCGACCGCCGCGTGCGCGAGGAGTGGGAGCAGCGCGGCGCGCGGGAGCTCTACGCCTCGTGCGTCGAGAAGGCCCGCGAGGTCGTGCGCGAGTACCGGCCCGAGCCCGTGCCGGCGGACATCGCCGCGCGCGTCCACGCGATCGTCGAGCGCACCGACCGCCTGGTCGGCGTCGCCTGAGACAAGGGGGGAGCAGATGAGCACGCTCGAGCAGAACCCGGCCGGAGCGATGGGCCGGGAGCGCACCAAGATGCGCAAGGTCCTGACGCGCTTCGACATCGTCTTCTTCACGATCGCCGCGTTCATCAGCCTCGACACGATCGCCCTGACCGCCGCCTACGGCGCCGGCCAGACGTTCTTCTGGCTGATCGTCGTGCTGCTGGTCTGGCTGCTGCCCTACGGCATGATCGTCGCCGAGCTTGGCTCGACGTTTCCGGTCGAGGGCGGGCCCTACGTGTGGCCGCGCATGGCGTTCGGCCGCCTGGCCGGCGCGCTCACCTCGGTCTTCTACTGGATGAGCAACCCTGTGTGGATGGGCGGCACCCTGGCGGCCGCCGTCGTGACGACGATCAACACCTTCTACCTGAAGAACCCGATGGGCACGCTGCCCTCGATCGTCGTTGGCGTCGCTGTCGTGTGGTCGATCGTCGGCCTCTCGCTTGTCGAGCTCAAGTGGGGCAAGTGGACCGGCATACTCGGCACGATCGTGCGCCTGCTGATGCTGGTCATCTTCCTGGCGCTCGTCGTCGCCTTCCTGGTGAGCCACGGCAAGCCGGCCGGCACTGCGACGCTGTCGTCGGTCAAGCCGTCCGTCACCGGCTTCCTCGCCCTCATCGGGCTGCTGCAGTTCCTGTTTGTCGGCTTCGAGCTCGCCAACGGCGCCGCCGAGGAGATGAAGCACGCCCAGCGCGACGTGCCGGTCATGATCGTACGCTCCGGCATCGTCGCCTGCCTGGTCACCGGCTCGCTGATCCTCGGCGTGCTGCTCGTCATCCCGCTGAAGGGCATCGGCAACGTCAGCGGCTTCGCGGATGCGTACTTCGCGGCCGCCGGCGTGCTGCACGGCAGCGTGAACAAGGGGCTCAGCGACCTGATCGGCGTGCTCATCATCCTGACCGTGATCAGCGCCGGCGGCGTCTGGCTGCAAGGCGCGGTGCGCGTGCAGGCGGTAGCGGGTCTCGACGGCGCCGGCCCGCTGTGGCTCGGCAGGTTCTCGAAGCGCACCGGCACGCCGGTGATCATGAACGTCGTCTCGGCGATCATCGGCTCGGTCTTCGTCGTGCTGGTGTTCGAGCTCACGAGCGGCAGCTTGGCGAACTTCTTCACCGTGATGGTGACGCTGGTCATCTCGCTGACGGCGCTCATGTACTTCTTCATGCTGCCGTCCGTGATCCCGCTGCGCCGCAGGTATCCGGACCGGCCGCGCCCGTACCGCGTGCCGGGCGGCACCGTCGGCCTGTGGGTCTGCGTGGTGCTCGCCGAGACGGTCATCGTGCTCACGGCGATCACCCTGCTGTGGCCCGGCCTGCTCGACCACATGCTTGGTATGAGCTACGACATCGAGTCGACGTGGGGTGTCTCGCGCGTGTTCTTCGAGGCCGTCACCCTGGGCACCCTCGCCTTCTTCATCGTCACCGGCGTCGTGTTCTGGCTGATCGGCAAGCGCAACCTGGCGCGCCAGGCCGTACAGGAGAGCGACCTGCTCGCCATTGACGCCGATGCGGCCATCGGGCCGGGCGTCGCCGCCCCCGTGGGCGCGACGGCGGGGTCGCCGGTGGACGAGGCCTGAGAGGCACGCGCCCGGGCCACTCACAGCCCGGGCCGGTCACTCGTCGTCCGGCCCGGGCCACCCGTTGCTCAGGTCGGTCGCTCAGCGCGGCTTCAGCGTGCCGCCGCCGGCCAGCTTGTAGGTCTTACCGCCCAGGTAGCTGTTCGCGCTCGCGCTCTTCGAGTAGGTGACCGTGTGACCGTTGCCGACGATGTTGGTGATCGTTGAGCCGCTGATGCGGGCGCCGGTCAGGGCCGTCAGATGCGAGTCGCCGCTCACCTTCCAGACACTCGAGGAGCCGAGCGTGAGGCTGATCGACTTGGCGGTCCCTGCTCCGTTCACGGTCGAGGTCAGGACCGAGCCGTCCTCGAGCGTCACGCTGATCGCGCTCAACTTGTCGGCGACGAGCGCGCCGCTCAGCTTCTGGTCGCTCGCGATGAGCGCGACGGTGCCGCCGTTCGCGCCGCTCGTGCCCCACTGCCCGGCCGCGGCCTTCACGAGCACGCCGCTCGCCTCGCTCAGCTTCACACGGGCGAGGTCGATCACGCCGGTCGAGTTGGTGACGTAGAAGAGCGGGCTGCCCTTGCCGCTCACGGTCAGTGAGCCGCCGGTCTGGGTGTAGAGGCCCTTCACACCCGCGGCGTCGCCCGACATCGACTGGTAGATCATGACGCCCCACTTGCCGGCGATGGTCGTCGCGAGGCGGCAGTCCTTGAGCGTCGCGGAGTTCGCGCCCTCGATCACGACGGCCTCGGAGCCGGTTGAGACGAAGCTCGCCTTGGTGGCCGTGATCTTGCCGGTCGAGTAGATGCCGGGCGAGTTCCCGCCGCTGCTGCGGAAGGTGCCGCCCGTCACGCTGATGGTGCCGCCGCCGCGGTCGGTGGCGATCGGCGCCGAGCTGCCGCCGGCGGTCGACACGGTCAGGCCGCTGGCGCGGATCGTGCCGCCGCCGCTCGCCATGATGCCGTGGGCGTACTGGCCGGTGGCGCTGATCTTCGTGCCGGACAGGCTGATCGCGCTGCCGCTGCCGTAGGCGAAGACGCCGTTCGCGCCCGCTCCGCTCGTGGTCACCGAGTCGCCGGTCATGGTGAGCTTGCCGCTGGTGACGAGCACGCCGGCGTTCAGGCCGTAGAAGCTGCTCTCGTCGCTTGACTTGCTGGCGCCGGATGTGGTCACCGCGGCCTTCGTCAGGGTGAGGGAGCCGCCCTTGACGAGCACGCCGGATTCGTCGTCGGCCGTGGCCGTGATCGTGCCCGACCGGCTGGCGGAGCCGCTGGTGACCGTGGAGGCGCCGGTCGGCGAGTACTGCGCGGTCGTGCTTGTGCCGCCGGGCGCGCCGCTGGAGCCGCCGGGCGCGCCGCCCGAGCCGCCGCTCGGCGGCTTCTGCGGCGCGCCGCCCGAGCCCGAGGACCCGGGCGGTTTACTCCCGGGTGACGGGGCCGCCGCCGGAGCCCCCGACGCGTGGGCCCGGGGCGAGGCGCTCGAGACGGGGCTGGAGCCCGAGCTCTTGGCGCTCGCGCCGCAGGCTCCCAGTGTGACGGCCGCGGCGAGCGTGAGGCTCGCCACGGCCAGGACAAGACGACGACGTCGCATCGCGACTCCCTCCTGTGATGGCGTTCGTTGCCTCATGCTAGAGACGCCGTCTGTGGGCTTACTGTGGGTCTGCTGAGGAGGTCCCGCGAATCCATCCGGCGTGGGGGCTGGGGCGCCGCCTGCCCTGGTAACGTGCGACCGGGCGCCGCTCTGGCTGGCCGGGCCGCGGCGCCCCTATCGCACGTTCTGCAGGGTCGCCAGGAAGACGCCGGTCAGGGTGACCGCCACGCCCAGCGCCAGGCGGCGACCCAGGCGTTCGTGCAGGAACAGCACGCCGCCGGCGATGGCGAACACCGGCGCGCTCGCCGTGATCAGCATGGTGAGCACGGGGCCGATCTCGGCGATCAGCACGTAGTAGAGGACCGAGAAGACGGCGTTCAGCAGGCCGGCGCCGACCAGCAGGACGACGATGCGGCCGCGGCGGCTGCGGCTGCCGGCCGCGAAGAGCCTGCCGCGCCGGGCGATCACGAAGGGCGCGAGCAGCGCCACGCCGAGCGCCTCGCCCAGGAGCACGAGGGTGGTCGTGGCGCCGCCGGTCGAGCGCTCGGCGAGCTGCACGAGCACGGGCGAGAAACCCCAGCCGGCGGCGGTCACCAGCGAGAGGCCCACGACGGCGCCGGTCCCGACGGTGACGGCGGTCGCCGTCCCCGCCGGGGCGACGGCGGCTTCGAGCAGGTGGGCGCTGGGGTCCGGCTCGGCGTCCATCCAGCGCGAGATCAGCATCACGCCGCAGACCGTGACGATCAGGCCGGCGACGACGAACCGGCCGAGCGTGGCGCCGACGATCAGGGTGGCGAAGAGGGCGGTGAACAGGGGGTCGGTGGTCGAGAGTGGCCCGACGACGCCGACCCGACCCGAGCGCAGCGCGTAGAAGTAGGCGTTGAAGGCGACGAGCCACATGACCGGCGCGCTGATGCAGATGTAGCCGGTCGCCCGCCACGTCATCCCCAGTCCGAGCGGCCACAGGTGCAGGAGGCTGAGCGGCACCGCGACGGCGGCGAGCGTCACGGTCGAGACCGCCACGACGAAGAAGTTCACCGCGACGGGGGCGACGTCGTCGAGGACCCACTTGTTGAGGATGACGGTCGCGCCCCAGCAGGCCGCGGCCAGAAAGGCGACGCCTACCCAGGCAAGAAAGACCGCGGAGATGGACACCCCCCGTTCGACGGCGCGACGGCGCGCGTTGACGCCGCCAGTCTATCGCCCGCGGCGCCTGTCGCCATTGGACGCGGTCTGCCTGTTGCTGTCGCCCGGGACGCCGGCCTCGCTATCGCCCGCCGTACTTGTCGATGCGGACATCGGCCGTCACGGCGTGGCCGAGCATGTGCTCGGCCCTGGCGAGCCGGGCGGCGTGGGGCGCGACCGCGAGGGCGCCCTCGCGCGTGCAGCGCTGCCAGGTCACGGTCTTCAGGAACTTGCCGACCCAGAGGCCGCCGGTGTAGCGCGCGGCCCGGCCGGTGGGCAGCGTGTGGTTGGTGCCGATCACCTTGTCCGAGAAGGTGATCGTCGCCTCCTCACCGACGCAGAGCGTGCCGTAGTTGCGCAGGTGCGCGGCGTACCAGTCGGGGTCGGCGGTCTGCACCTCGAGGTGCTCGGGGGCGTACTCGTCGGCCACGCGCACGGCCTCGTCGGGCTCCTCGACCACGACGACCTCGCCGCAGTCGGCCCAGGCTCGTCCGGCGACGTCGCGGGTGGGCAGCTCGCGCAACTGCCGGTCGACCTCGGCGAGCGCCGCCGCGGCGAGCTCACGTGAGAGGCTCACGAGGATCGCCGGCGAGGTCGGTCCGTGCTCGGCCTGGCCGAGCAGGTCGGCAGCGACGATCGCCGGGTCGGCGGTCGCGTCGGCGATCACGAGGATCTCGGTCGGGCCGGCCAGCAGGTCGATGCCCACGTCGCCGAAGAGTTGCCGCTTGGCCTCGGCGACGTACATGTTGCCGGGGCCGGCGATGAAGTCGACCGGCTCGTAGCCCTCGGCGCCGTAGGCCATGAGGGCCAGCGCCTGCACGCCGCCCAGGCACCAGATCTCGTCGGCGCCGGCGAGGGCCATCGACCAGAGCATCTCGGGGAAGAGGCCGCGGCTCTCGTAGGGCGGCGCGCAGGCCACCACGCGCTCGACCCCGGCGACCTTCGCCGTGAGGATCGTCATCTGCGCCGACATGAGCATCGGGTACTTGCCGCCGGGCACGTAGGCGCCGACGCTGGCGACCGGGATCTGGCGCTGGCCCAGGAACACGCCGGGCAGGGTCTCGACCTCGAGGTCGACCAGGGTCGCGCGCTGGCGCCGGGCGAACTCGGCGATCTGCGCGTGGGCGAAGTCGAGCGACGCCAGCACGTCGGGCGCGACCGCGGCCCTGGCCCGCTCGATGTCGTCGGCGGTGACCTTGAACGAGGGCGGGTCCCAGCCGTCGAAGGTGCGCGAGAAGTGGCGCACCGCTTCGAGGCCGCGGGTGCGCACGTCGCGCAGGATGCCGGCCACAGCCTCGCGGACCCGCGCCGTGTCGGCCTCGGGCCGGGGCGGCGCCTTCTTCACGTACTCGATCATCTCTTCGCGCCCTTCGGTCGGTGGTCTCGTGTCGATCTTCAGTCTGCGCCGAGCCGCGCCCGGTACAGGCGCGCGTCGGCTGGGTCGAAGCAGCAGAAGGTGACGGTGCGCGGCAGCTCGTGGTTGGCGAGGAACTCGGTCACGGCCGCGACCGCGACCGCGCAGGCCCGGTCCTTGGGATAGCCGTAGACGCCGGTCGAGATGGCGGGAAAGGCGATGGTCGCCAGGCCGGCCGCGCTCGCCAGGCGTAGCGACTCGAGGTAGCAGGAGCGCAGGAGCTCCGCCTCGCCCGCGCCGCCGCCGCGCCAGACCGGTCCCACCGTGTGGATCACCGCGCGGGCCGCCAGCCGGTAGCCGCCGGTCATGCGCGCCTCGCCGGTGGCACAGCCGCCCAGGGTACGGCACTCGGCAAGCAGCTCGGGACCGGCGGCGCGATGGATGGCGCCGTCGACCCCGCCGCCGCCGAGCAGCGTGCGGTTGGCGGCATTGACGATGGCGTCGACGGCGAGCCGCGTGATGTCGCCCTCGACGACGGCCAGGCGGGCGCGGACGTCGTCGGTCGGGCCGGGTCCTGAGGCGGTGTCGACGGTGTCGATGGCCCTATCCTGCGGCGGCGGTCAGCCCTGATCGGGCCAGGAGACGTCGAGCATCTCGCCGTCGCCGCTCTCGGGCTTGGGACCGCCGATCACGATGAGCTCGAGACCCTCGGGCCCTGCGCCGAAGGCGCGCACGACCTCGGGGCCGACGCGCACGACGTCCCACTGGCGCAGCTCGTGGATCTCGCCGTCGAGCAAGGCCTGCCCCGAGCCGCCGACCACGATGTAGGCCTCTTCCTGCACGCCGTGGCGGTGGCCTTTGGCACCACGCAGGTTGGGCGCGTAGCGGAAGTGACTCACGCCCAGGTCGCGCGAGTCGAGCCGGGCCCGCGCGAAGCGGCCCTCGAGGCCCGGCATGCGACCGGCGACGCTGTCTTCGACCTCGAGGAGGTTCAGGATCGTGTACGAGCTCATGGCTGGCCTTTCCGAGAGAGCTGACGGGGTGTGTGCTTGCCTCATTCTGAGGTCCGCGGCGCCGCCGGGCAACGGCGAAGACAGCCTGTCGGAGCGTCGTCTCCCGCCTGCAGGCTCGCTTGCACCCGTTCTGGCAGGCGCTTGTTAAGCCTCTGTTACAGAGCGGTTACGAAGCGTCCGATCGGCGGGTAGCAATCCGTTCCGGCGGCAGCCTGAGTTCAAAGGTGCAAGACCAGAGGCCCCGTTCCAGTGCGACCCCTGGTGCGGTCGGCGGCTCTGCCGCCAGAAAGGGAGGGCACATGAACGGTTCGCGCGAAAGGCAGAGCGGATTCACGCTCATCGAGCTGCTGATCGTCATTATCATCATCGGGATCCTCGCCGCGATCGCCATCCCCATGTTCCTGAACCAGCGCAACAAGGCCAAGGACGCGGCGGTCAAGGAAGGGATCCACTCGATCCAGGTCGGCATCCAGAGTTACGCGATCGACAACAACGACACCTTTCCCACGGCGGTCGCCAACAGCTCGACTCTGGTCGACCCATCCGGCGCTCCGTACGTCGACGCCTGGCCCAAGAACCCCTTCACCAACGTCCTCATGAAGGACAGCTCGGCGGTGGGCGACTACACCTACACGATCCCGGCGAGCGGCACCTTCCGCCTGGTGGGCCACACGTCGAGCGGCATCGATTTCACAGTGCCCTGATCGGGCCTGCAGCGGGGCCCTGATCGTGCCCGCAGCGGGACGCGCGGCGAGGGAGGCGGCCGTAGGCCGCCTCCCTCGCCGCGCGTGGCTCGGCAGGCGACCGGCTACTCGGGCAGCGGCTCGGTGTCCCACTCAGACGGCGCGAAGACGACGCCGGGCTCGGCCCCGACGACCAGCATGACGGTGCCGGCCGTGCGTGCGACGGCGCCGCGCACCGTGGTCGGGTCGGGCACGTAGAGGAACGTGCCGGCGGGGGCGTCGATCTCGTCGCCGGCTACCCGGTAGGTGGCGTGGCCGGCGGTGACCAGGAACAGCTCCTCGTGGCCCGTGTCGGTCTCGTCGTGGTCGTGGGTGAGCTCGTCGCCCGCGCGCACGGCGCGGGCGAGGTTGACGCCGAACGAGCCGATGCCGAAGAAGCGCCGGATCGGCTTCCATTCGGCCTTCGGCGCCTCGCCGTCCTCGAACGGGATGTCGTCGATGTGCGCCGCCACGTAGGCGGGGCGCTTGTCGGTGTCGCTCATCGTCCTCTGCTCCCTTGTCCAGTCGCCGTCGACGCGGTGCATGGCGGCGAGTCTATCAGCGGCGCCGGCAACCGGCGGCGCAGCGCCCGGTCGACGACCAGGACGACCCAGGCGAGCGCGACCGAGAAGAGCACGGACGGCGCGCTCGCCGGTACGACGTTCAGGCCGCGCGCGACCAGCCGCGGGATGAGCGGCAGCAGCGGGTAGTGGACCAGGAAGCGGGAAACGACAGGGCGGCAGCGGCGATGATCAGGGGGTCGAGGCGGCCGAGGGACAGCGGCCGCAGTGAGGCCCTGGAGTAGGCGCCGGCCAGCCAGATGCCGAGGCCGAACTCGAACACCCGGCAGGGCGGGAACCAGTCGAGCGGACGGCCCGGCAGCCAGCCGTAACGGCCCAGCAGGGCACGCGACGCGAGGCTCAGCGCGAGCAGGGCGGCCATGGTGAGCGCCGGCCGCGCCGAGATGGCGCGCGACAGCCACGGAAAGACCAGGTACAGCACGAAGATCAGGCCGATGAACCAGCTCGTGTTCAGGAACGGGCCGCCCCAGCGGCCGGCGAAGGCGTAGGTGCCGGTCAGTGTGAGGAACACGTCGAGCGCGTGCAGGCTGGGCCACAGCGACGCCCGGCCCTGATGCCGACGAAGGCGCCGAGCGGGCTGCCGGTCGTCTGGCCGATGTGGGCGAGCACGACCAGCGACACGGCGGCGCAGCGCGCCAGGTCGAGGCCGATCGGACGGCGGCCGGCACGCGCCTGCGGCGGTCCCGGCCGGTCGCCGCTTGACTTCACCCGTGGTCCCCGGGCATCGCGTCGCCGCGCCTACTCGGCCCAGGTCGCGAGATCCTCGAGGGCGACGCGCTCGCGGACGAAGCGGTTGATCTCGGCCTCCTGGTCGGGGTAGCCGAGCGCGACGCCGATCACGAAGCGTTTGTCGGCGGCGTGGGGCAGGATCGCGCGCAGCGTGTCGGGGTCGCGCACCGCCATCGCCATGATGCAGGTGCCCAGGCCCCTGTCGTGCGCGGCGAGGCAGAGCGACTGCACGAGCAGGCCGCTGTCGAAGAGCGCGTAGTCGGTCTCGAGGTCCTGCTCGACGGCGACGAACAGCACGCAGGGCGCGCCGTAGAACGCGGCGGGCCCGGCGGCGTCGGCGGCCGCGCCGGCCGGCGGCGCGATCGAGGCACGCAGGTCGACGAGCTGCCGGGTGCGAGCCGCCAGGTGCTCGGGCCACTGGCGCGGCATGCGAAAGTCGGGGCCGGCAGGGGCCTCGCTCGCCGCGGCCGTGCGGTTGGCCTCGGCGATCCGGCGCAGGCTCTCGCCGGCGACGACGTAGACGTTCCAGGCCTGCGTGTTGGCCCACGAAGGCGACCAGCGCGCCTGGTCCAGGATGTCGCGGACGATCTCGTCCGGCACCGGTCGGGGCAGGAACCTGCGGATGCTCCTGCGTTCGCGCAGCGCGCTTGCCAACTCCATCGGGGCCTCCTCGGTCTCGCTGTGGGATGCTGCGGGCGTCAGGGCCCGAGCGGGTCGACGCTCGCCTGTCCGTGGTCGGCGACCTGGGGCGTCCACGCTACGCCGCTCCAGTAGCGGTACTCGTGGCGGCGCGCCGGGTCGGGGTACCAGCCGGCCGGCGGCGTCGGGGCGACCGGGGCGGTCCAGGGCGCGTAGCCGCCGGGAGCGCCGCTCCAGGGCGGCGGTCCGGGGCCGGCCGGGCCTGCCGCCGCGATCGACGGGTCGAAGGTGAACGGCGGGTAGCGGTCGACCAGTCCCAGAGTGTAGCCGGACACCCGCGCCTGCCAGCGCACGACGCCGGTGGTGAAGTCGGACCAGCTATGCGGGTAGCGGCCCGTCACGAGGATCACCCACTGCGCCACGTACCACAGGACGGCGACGGCCAGACCCAGGACGACCAGCACGATCAGGTGCGGCAGGGCGACGATGTCGCGCAAGACGAGGCCGCTCGACGAGAACGACGGCCCTCTCGGGCCGAAGTTCGAGAGCGACGAGCCTCCTGGAGCAAACGACGAGCCGCTGGTATTCACGAAGTGCACGATGAGCGCCACCACCCCGATCGCGACCGCGACCTCGACGATCACGGTGAACAGCGCGTACAGGCGGTTGCTGCGAGGCGGCCGCACGATGACGAGGTCGCTCGGATAGCCGGGATCGGGCTGGAGGGTGAAGGGCGGGTAGCGGTCGTTGAGCGACAGGAAGAACGTGCTCACCCGCGTGCTCCAGCGCAGCACGCCGGCCACGAAGTCGAACATGCCGGCCGGATACTCGCCGGTGACGGCCACGACGATCTGGGCGACGAAGGCCACCACGAGCTGCACGATGCCCAGGACGAGGAGGCAGATGGCGTGCGGCAGGAGCGCGAGCAGCTTGAGGATGATCGTCACGCCGAGCGCCGCCCAGCCGCGCGAGCGCTGCTCGGGGAGCTGGTCGATGCGAACGTCGATGGGATAGTCACTCAAGGCCACGTCCGTCCTTTCGTCATTGTCGGCGGGGGCCGCAGGACTCCGCGGCGAGCATATCAGCCGGTCCGCGGTCACGGCTGACGGGACGTGGCAGCCCGGCACCTGAGACAGAGCTTCCCCCGCCCGCCGGTCCACGGCACCGATGGTACGGCGGCCGCGTGCGGGGGATGCGGTAGCATCTGGACGAACGCGAAGGCGGACGGGAACGCGGACGCGAAGGCGGACGGGAGCGCGGACGGGAGCGCAGGAGCGAACGGCAACGCGAACGGGAGGCGACGTGGGCGCAGACGGCGGGCAGGCGAGCGGCGGGTCGCGGCGCGGCGCGCCGGAGCGTGAGCCCGGCGGCGCGCCGCGCCGCGAGCCGCGCGACTTCCCCGCGGTCGTCGGCGGGCGGCGCTGCACCGTCGGCGAGGCGACGATCCCGGCCGCCGACGACGGCCTGCTGCGCGGCGACGGCGCCTTCGAGGTCGTGCGCGCCTATGGCGGCCGGCCGTTCGCGCTCGACGAGCACCTCGCCCGGCTCGAACGGACCTGCGCGACCATCCGCCTGCCCCTCGACCGTGCCGCGCTCAGCCGCGACGTCGGCACGCTCCTCGCCGCCATGGGCGAGGCGACCTTCGACCTGCGCATCGTGCTCACGCGGGGCGGGCAGCGCCTCGTGCTGGCCGAGCCCGTGCCCGACCTGCGCGCCACGCTGCGCCTGGCGCTCGTCGTCGACACCGCGCGACTGGTGCTCGGCGGCGCCAAGACACTCTCGTACGCCGGCAACATGCTGGCCCGCCGCCTGGCCCAGGAGCGCGGCTTCGACGAGGCCCTGCTGGTCACGCCGGACGGGCGCGTGCTCGAGCTGCAGACCGCGTCGTTCTTCTGCGTCGCCGCCGACGGCGTGCTGTGCACGCCGCCGCTCAGCGGCGAGATCCTCGACTCGATCACGCGGCGCGTGTTGCTGCGCGGGTTGCCGGTCGAGGAGCGCGTGTGCACGCGCGACGACCTGCTCACCTGTCGCGAGGCGTTCGCCGCGAGCGCGGCGCGCGAGGTCCAGCCGGTCGGCGCCATCGAGGACCGCGTCTTCGCCGACGCGCCGGGGCCGGTGACGCGCTCCGCCCAGGACGCGTTCTGGGCCGAGGTCGAGGCCGCGACCGGCTTCGTGCGGCGCTAAGCGGCGCGCCGCCCGGGTTGCAGGCGCCGCGCACGGCAGGGTGCGCGGCGGCGTGTCGCGACGTTGCGGCGCAGCGCTCCGCACTTGCCATCGCGCCGGTCACGCACTACCTTCGGAGCGCGGCGGCCCGACCGACGGCCGCCCGAGAGGGGGATCAGGTGGGAGGCGAGGCGGTCGTCGAGCTGGCGCGCCTGCAGGTCGACGCGTTCGGCGTGATCGGCGCGGCCCAGGTCGCGAACGATCCGCGGGCCCGGCCGTTCCGGCGTCTGCGGCCGGGCGTCGAGCTCGCGTCGATCCTGGAGCGGATCGACCGCGCGAGCGCCGGCCGGATCGGCGACGCGCTGGCGGGCGATCGGGCGACGTCCGGCCGCGTCGCCGTGAGGGCGGGCGAAGAGTGGCTGTCGGTGCGCTACGACGTCGAGCCGCTCGCCTCTGGGGCCCACGACCTGGTGCTGTCGCTCGACGAGGGCGACGCCGACGGCCACCTGCTGAGCGACTTCCACGACCTGCAGGCGACCGGCCTCGCCCTCGCGCGCGTGACCTCCCTGCTGAACCGCGACATGCCGGCGGGCGACATCGCGCGCGCCGTGCTGCCCGACATCGTGGCCACCGTCCGCGCCGACACGGGGGCGGTGCTGCGCGTGCGCGGCGACGGCCGCGCCGAGGTGCTGGCCGCGTTCGGGCCGACCCGGCGTCGGAGCTTCCCTTACCCGGTGCTCGAGACCGGCGAAGGGATCGCCGCCGAGGCCGCCCAGCGGCCCGGGCTCGTGACCCTGAGCGGCGCCGCCCTCGCCGAGCTGCCACCCGCGCTGCGCGACCTCTCGCCGCGTGCCGTCGGCAGCCTGGTGCTGGCGCCGGCCTTCGCCGGTCACCGCCTGCGCGGCTTTCTGGCGCTCGGTGCCCGGCGCGCCGCGGCGCTCGCCGGTCACGAGGCCGACTTTCTGCGTGCCGTGGCCGACGGCACGGGCCTCGCCCTCGACCACGTCGTCATGTCGCGCCAGTCGGAGTTGAGCGAGGTGGTCCTCGACACGGCCTGCGCCGTCGCGCGCGCCATCTCGGGCAGCCTCGACCTGGAGCACACCTTTCAGCAGATCGCTTCGAGCGCGGCCCGCGTGATGGGCAACTGTCGCTGCCTGCTGCTCGAGCTGCGACCCGACGACGACGACCTGATCGTCGTGGCCTGCTCCGGCCCCGAAGACGACCCGCTGCTCGGCGTCGCACTCAAGTTCGAGGGTCGGGAGAACACGCGCGAGGCCCTGCAGGACGGCCGCAGCATCGTGATCGAGGACATCGCCTGGGGCACGCACATCGACGCCGAGGCCCGCAAGCGGCTCCACCTGCGCTCCGCGCTCTTCGTGCCGATCCGCGCCGACAACGTCCTCATCGGCTCGCTGCTACTGTACTCGTCGGAGCGGCGCGACAGCTACTCGTCGCGCGACGTCGCCCGCGCCGAGATCGTGGCCGAGCAGGCCGCGAGCGCCATCTGCAACGCTCGCCTGTACCGCGACCTCGAGCGCAGCCAGCAGCGCTCGAGGCGGCTGCTGCGCCGGCTCACGACGCTCCGTCAGGAGAAGCGCAAGGAGTGGGCGACCGTGCTGCACGACGACATCGTGCAGACCATGGTCGCCGCGCTCTACCAGGTGCAGGGCATGGAGGCGGAGTTGCCGCTCGAGACGGCGAGCGACGCCGAGCGCGTCTCGGGCCTGCTGCGCACCGCGATCGGCGACACCCGCCGGGTGATCCGCGACCTGCGGCCGCCGGCTCTGGACGGCCTGGGCCTGCGGGGCGCCCTGCAGTCGCTCGCCGACCAGGCCGACGGCGGCGCCTGCGAGGTGCGCCTCGACCTTGCGACCGTCCCCGAGCTGAGCACGGCCGTCGAGACCAGCCTGTACGTCATCGCCCGCGAGGCGCTCCACAACGCCCTGCGCCACTCCGGCGCGCGGCGCGTCGAGCTGCGTCTCGCCCCCGGCGACGACCCCGACGCCGGCGAGGTCGTGCGCCTGTCGGTGCGCGACGACGGGCGCGGCCTGCAGCCCGGCGTCGCGGAGCGCGACGACCACTTCGGCTTGACGATGATGGACGAGCAGGCCGCCCTCGTGGGCGGCGAGCTGCTGATCGAGACGGGACCGGAGAGCGGCACGACGGTCGAGGTGGTCGTGCCGCAGCAGGCGGCGAAGGCCGGACGGACGGGGGTGCAGCCATAGGCGACGGTGCGATAGGGGTGTTCCTGATCGACGACCACGAGGTCGTGCGCGAGGGCATCAAGCGGATGCTGGCCCGCGTCCCGGGCATCGCGATCACCGGCGAGGCCTGCGACGGTGAGCAGGCGCTGCGCACAGTGCCGGTCGCCCGGCCCGACGTGGTGCTGCTCGACATGAGCCTGCCGGGCGTGCAGGGCCTCGACGTCCTGCGCGAGCTGCAGAAGCTGCGCGAGCCGCCGCGCGTGGTGGTGCTCACCATCCACGACGAGCGCGAGCTCGTGCTGGGCGCGGCGCGTCTCGGGGCGCACGGGTACGTGCTCAAGCAGGCGTCGCGCCAGGAGCTGGTCGACGCGATCACCGCCGCGGCCGAGGGCGGCTTCTACTTCAGCCCCGAGATCGTCGACATCCTGCGCGAGCCGCCGGCGCCGGTCGCGCCGGTGCCGCTCAGCGCCCGCGAGCTCGAGGTCCTGCGGCTCGTCGCGACAGGCGCTGAGAACCGCGAGATCGCCGAGCGCCTGTTCGTGAGCAGCGAGACGGTCAAGACGCACCTGGCGACGATCTACCGCAAGCTCGGCGTGGCCGGGCGCGCGCACGCGGTCGCCGCGGCGCTGCGCCAGGGACAGCTCGACTAGGCGTGCGACGAAGTCACACAAGCCTGAGCGACGACGCCGAAGTCGATCGGCGGACCAGGCGTGCGACGGAGTCACACATGGCGGCCGACGGCGCACGACCGCGTCACGACCCACCGCGCGTCGTCGTGCGGCTGCGCGAGGTCGCCCACCCGCCGCGCGTCTGGTCGCCGCTCGACGCGTTCCTCTACAACGTCATGACGACCAACGTCGCCGTGACGTTCGGCATCTTCCTGGTCGCCGGCGCCGCCTTTTACTTCCCCGTGAGCAGCATGACCCTGGCCATCCTCATCAGCGGCGGCTTCTGCCTGTGCGAGGCCGTGGTGTACGCCTTCCTGGTGTCGAGCATGCCGCGCAACGGCGGGGACTACCTCTTTCAACGGCGGCTCGTGTCGCGCTGGGCCGGTGCCGTCTTCGGGTCGACCGGCATCGTGGTCGGCGGCGCCCTGTGGATGGCGATCGCCGGCTGGTTCGCCTCGCGCGTCGCGGTGGGCCCGTTCCTGCTGCTGCTCGGCGTGCGCGCCCACAACGGCGCCCTGATGGCCGCCGGCCGCTGGGTGCTGACCCCGCTGGGCCTGGTCGCCCTCGGCCTTGCGGCGGCGGTCTGGTCGGCGTTCATCAACCTGCGCGGCATGGCCTTCTACGCGCGCCTGCAGCGTGTGCTCGTCGTGGCCGGCGGGGCGGCGCTGGCCGTGCTCGTCACCTACTTCGCGGTGACCAAGCTCGACACCAACAACTCGGCCTACAGCGAGGTGCTGCTACGCGCCTACTACGACGGCTTTCTGCGCACCGGCCATCTCGGCGGCCTGAGCGCCGCCGTCCAGCTCCTGCCGATCGTCTCGTTCGGCCTGATCTACCCCGGCTGGATCGCCTTCCAGGCGGGCGAGGTGCGACGCGCCTCGAGCCTGCCGGTGCAGTCGGCGACGATCGTGCTCGGCAAGATCGTGAGCGTGGCCTTCGCCCTCGTGCTGCTGCCCCTGCCGATCTCGCACATGGGCGAGGAGCTGTTCGGGGCGAGCGCGTTCCTGGCCGTGCACCACCCGGCGGCGTTCTGGGTGCTCGCGCCGCGGCTGTTCAGCACCTCGGCTTCGCCGTGGCTGGCCTGGGTGACACTGCTCAGCCTCGCGGTCGCCGCCAACGCCTGGTTCTGGCTGTGGGTCCCCAACCACACCCTGGCCGCCTCGCGCGTGCTGCTCGCCATGTCGTGGGACCGGCTGCTGCCGCGCTGGCTCGGGTGCCTCGACCCCGTGAACGGCGCTCCCACGCTGGCCATCGTGAGCTTCACGGCGCTGTCGTCGGTCCTCGTCGTCTCGACGCTGCGGCTCGGCATCTGGCGTCTGCTGATCGCCGCCACCCTGGTCAACGTCATCACCTTCGGGGTGACCTGCGCGGCCGCCGCGCTTTTTCCGTTTGCCCGGCGCGAGCTCTACCGCGAGTCGTCGGCCGGGCCCTACGAGCTCTTCGGCGTGCCGCTGATCAGCGTCGCGGGGCTCGCCTTCACCGTCTTTGCCGGGTACCTCGCCTGGCGCTACCTGCAGTTCCAGCCGCTGACCGAGACGCACAACCTCGGTGACTCGCTGCTCACGCAGGCGGTGCTCTACGGCGCGCCGGTTGCGCTGGTGCTCGGTTACCGCTGGTACCGCGAGGGCCACGAGGGCGCCGACATCGACGTCTACTTCCGCGACGCCGGCAGCCGGGTCGGCGTCGACGCCTAGAGGCCGGCAGCCGGGTCGGCGGCGACGCCTGACGACCGGTGACCCGCTACCGGTCGTCGCGGCGCAGCCGGGCGGCGATCGCCGCGAAGGCGCGCAGCGTGTCGGCGGCGAGCTCCAGGTCGAGGGCCTCGGGCCAGGTCGAGAGTTTGACGACGACCGTCTGCGCGGCCGGGTCGACGTAGACCGACTGGCCGTGGATGCCCGAGGCCAGCAGCACGCCGCGGCGGCGGTCGACGACCCACCACTGGTCACGGTACAGGCCACGCGGGTAGCGCGCGGCCGACTCCGAGGCGGCGAAGGCGGCGACGGCTGCGCCGTCGCCGCGGCGGCAATCGCGCACCCAGGCCGCCGGCACCACCTGGGCGCCGTTGAACGAGCCGTTCTGCAGGTAGGCCTGGCCGAACCGCGCCAGGTCGCGCAGCGTGACCGAGATGCCGCCGTCGGCCACCGGGTGGCCGTGGCCGTCGAGCGAGATCTCGGCGTCACGCTCGGCGCCAAGGCGCGACCAGAGCTCGCGGCCGAGCAGCTCGGCCAGGCGCGCGTCGCCGACGCACTCGAGGATCCAGCCGAGCAGGTCGGTGAGGATGGAGCGGTACTCGAAGGGCGCGCCGTGCGGCCGGGCGTTCTCGAGCTGGCAGATGTACTCCCAGAGGTCGGCGGCCGTCTGCGGGTCCGTCCGCGGGCGCCAGCCGATGACCTGCTCGTACTGCCTGATCTCGGCCCGCAGGTCGGTGTACTCCTCGGAGAACCGCGTGCCGGTGCGCATGTCGAGCACCTGGCGCAGGGTGGCCCCCTCGAAGCTCGTGCCGGCGAGGTCGGGCACGTAGCCGCTGACCGGCCTCGCCGGGTCGAGCAGGCCGCGCCCGACGTAGATGCCGGCCAGCGTGCCGACGATCGACTTGGAGACCGACTGCAGCAGGTGCAGGGTCGCCGGCGTCATGCCGTTGAAGTACTGCTCGCAGACGATGGCGCCCTGGTGCAGGACGAGGAAGCCGTCGGTGTACGTCGCGGCCAGGAGACGGTCGAGGGTAGTGCGCCGGCCGCTGGCCGTGGTCAGCCGCAGGCTGCCCAGCTCGCGCGGCGCGCGCGCAAGCTCGGCCACCGGCCCGTCGCCTCGCGAGATCGGCGCCGTGGGCGTGAGCTCGCGCAGGTGCTGGAAGGCCCAGCGGCTGAAGGGCGGGTCCTGCCAGTTGGCGAGCGTGACGAGACGCTCGGCCGGCGGTCGGCTGCCCTGCATGAGGCCGAGCGCGGCGGCCGTGGGCGGGGTCGTGCGAGACGGCATGCTGGTCCTCCCGGTCGGCGGGGCGGTCGGCGGCGCGGCGGCGGCCGCCGCCGCGCCCGCCCCGAACGCTACACCGTCGCGCCGCCGGCGAAATCCCCCGTATGGGTGAGTGACCCCGACCGCCGCGCCTCACTATTGTTCGAGGTGCGTCGAGCGGTGACCCGCGCGGTCCGTCTCGGGGGGCTTCCGGCACGCCGTGCGAGGTGTGGACCGAACCGGCGCGACAGCAGACCACGTCGAACAGGGGGAGAGATGGGCAGACGGTCGAACGGACTGCACGCACCACGGGTGTTGCTGCTGCTTGCGTGCCTGGCCGTGCTCGGCGCCGCGCTCGGGCTCGCCGCGTGCGGCAGCAAGGGCGGCTCGTCGGGATCGACGAGCGCGGCGCCCACGGCGAACATCCTCGCCGTCGCCGACACCGGCGCGATCACGACCTGGGACCCGCGGGCGAGCTCCTCGTCGGAGTCCCGCGTCCTGGGGAACTTCTACGAGCCGCTCATCTGGGCCAACCCGCCGGGCAGCGCCGAGCCCTACTCGCCGGCTCTCGCGACCTCGTGGGAGACCTCGCAGGGCGGCAAGGTGTGGACCTTCAAGCTGCGGCAGGGCGTCAAGTTCCACGACGGTACGCCGTTCACGGCGGCCGCCGTCAAGTACTCCTACGACGCGACCAAGAAGATGGGCCTGGGTCTCGCCTACATCTGGAGCGACCTCAAGCAGGTCAAAGTCGTCGACGACTACACCGTCCAGCTCGTCCTCGACCAGCCGGTGCCGCTCGAGCCGCTCGTCTCGTCGGAGTACGCGGCCTGGATCTTCAGCCCCAAGACGGCCGGCAAGCCGCAGTCGTGGTGGGACAAGGGCCACGAGGACGGCACCGGTCCCTACGAGCTGCAGTCGTACTCGCCCAACCAGCAGATCGTGCTCGTGCGCGATCCCGACTATTGGGGTGGCTGGAAGAACAACCAGTTCCGCAAGATCGTGCTCCAGGTAGCGGCCGATCCCAACACGCAGCGCCAGATGCTCGAGTCGGGCGCCGTGCAACTGCAGGAGTCGGTGGCGCGTGACGCCGTCAAGGCGGAGGCTGCCGAGTCGGGCATCCGTGTCGTCGAGATGCCGTCGCTCGTGTCGCAGATCCTCTACTTGAACACGCAGCACAAGCCGCTCGACAACCCGCTGGTGCGCCAGGCGCTCGCCTACGCGACGCCCTACACGGACATCATCGCGGCCGCCATCAACAACCTCGGCACGCAGTCCAACGGCCCGATGCCGGCCGGCCTGTGGCCGCGGGACGACAGCATATCGCCTTACCCGTACGACCTCGCCAAGGCCAAACAGCTCCTGGCCCAGGCGGGCTACCCGAACGGCGGCTTCAGCCTGCTCATGACCTACCCGACCGAGGAGAACCCGGCCGACACGACCATGGGCACGCTGATCAAGGAGTCGTGGGCCAAGCTCGGGATCACGGTCAACCTGCAGCCCATGCTCTGGGCGCAGGCCTGGCAGAAGGCCAAGGGGCCCAGCGCCAAGCGCCAGGATCTGCTGTCGATCACCTGGTGGCCGGCGTACTCACACGGCAAGGACAGCCTGACCGAGGAGCTGCACTCCGAGGCCTCGCCGATCTTCAACCTGAGCTACTGGTACCACTCCGACTACGACAAGCTGATCGACACGGCCTGGACGACCGAGGCGACCGACCGCACGGGCGCCAAGAAGCTCTACGACCAGGCCCAGGTCATGATCCACGACCAGGTCCCGATCATCTATCTCTGGGACCTCAAGGCGGTCTATGCCTGCAACGCCAAGCTCAAGGTAGGGCCCGACGCCATTTCGCAGCCCTACCCGAACGTCATCCGCTTCTACTACATCACCCTGTAGGAGCGGGGCGCGGCCGGGGCGGCGCCGCAGGCGCCGCCCCGGCCGCGCCCGACCACACGCGCGCCGACAACGCCCACGCCCGAGAGGCCGACACGGAGAGGAAGGAGCCGTTTTCGTGACCGTCCGCGCCTACCTGCTGCGACGCGTCCTGCTCCTCGTGTTCGTGCTGATCGGCATCTCGCTCATCACGTTCCTGCTGGCCCGCGTGGTACCGGCCGACCCGGCCGCCCTGTACGCCGGGCCCCAGGCGCGCGGCCCGGCGATCGCGGCGGCCCGCAAGATGCTGCACATGGACAAGCCGCTCTACGTGCAGTACGTCGCCTACCTCTGGGATCTCGTGCACGGCAACTGGGGCACGTCGCTGCGCACGCACCGCTCGGTCCTCGGCGACCTCGTGCGCTTCGCGCCGCTGTCGCTGCAGCTCGTCGCCGGCGCCATGATCGTCGCGACCATCGTGGGCATCGCGCTCGGCGCGCTCACCGCGCACCTGAAGGGCGGCGTCGTCGACTTCGTGCTGCGCATCTTCGCGATCGGCGGCGTCTCGCTGCCGTCGTTCTGGCTGGCCATGATGCTGCAGATCGTGTTCTTCCGCGTGCTGCACGCGTTGCCGGTGGCGGGTGCGATGAGCGTCGATGTGCAGTTCGCGAACCCGATCACCCACATCACCGGCATGCCGCTCGTCGACGCCCTGGTGACCGGCAACCTCGTCGCCTTCCGCGACAGCTTCATGCACTTCATCCTGCCGTGCCTGGCGCTTGCCGCCTATCCGACCGGCGTGATGATGCGCATGACGCGTTCGGCGGTGCTCGAGGCGCTCGGCCAGGACTACATCCGCATGGCCGACGCCATGGGCGTCCCCGAGCGCGTCATCATCTACCGCTACGCCCTGAAGAACTCGCTCGCGCCGGTCTTCACCGTGCTCGGGCTCATGTTCGCCTACTCGATCATCGGCGCGTTCTTCATCGAGCTCATCTTCGCCTGGCCCGGCCTGGGCTCGTACGCGCTGCAGTCGATCCTGAGCCTCGACTACCCGGCGATCATGGGCGTGACCATCCTCGTCGCCTCGGTCTATGTGATCGTCAACCTCGTCGTCGACCTTGTGATCGCGTGGCTCGACCCGCGCATCGTGCTGAGCTAGGGAGGGGGCGATGAGCGTGACGGCACAGACGCGCACCGGGGCCCTCTCCGACTGGCGAGTGCGGCACGCCGCCTCGCTCTCGGAGTGGCGCCACAGCGTGCGCGTCTTCTCGCGCGACCGGTTGGCCGCGATCGCCGTGGTCTGGATCGTCTTCATGGTGATCCTCGCCGTCGGCGCGCCGCTGATCGCGCCGTACCCGGCCCAGGGGCAGGGTCAGCCCGACGTGTCGATCCGGCTGCAGGCGCCCAGCGCGCACCACCTGTTCGGCACCGACGAGCTCGGCCGCGACGTGCTCTCGCGCGTAGTCTACGGCAGTCGCATCGCGCTCATCATGCCCTTCGTGACCATGATCGGCGTGCTGCTGATCGGCATCCCGCTCGGCGGCATCGCCGGCTACTTCGGCGGTATGGTCGACGAGGCGGTGATGCGCGTCACCGACGTCTTCTTAGCCTTTCCCAGCCTCATCCTGACGATGGCCCTCGTGGCCTTCCTCGGCGCCAGCCTGCGCAACGTCGGCATCGCCATCGTCGTCACCTGGTGGCCCTGGTACACGCGCCTCGTGCGTGGCATGGCGGTGTCGCTGCGCCAGCGGCCCTTCGTCAAGGTGGCGCGCACCATGGGCGTGCGCGACCTGCGCATCATCCTGCGGCACATCCTGCCGCACGCGTTCGGCCCCGTGATCGTGCAGATGACGGTCGACGTCGGCACCGTGATCCTGGCGGTCGCCGCGATGAGCTTCCTCGGCCTCGGGGCCAAGCCGCCGACGCCCGACTGGGGCCTCATGATCTCGACCGGGCAGAGCTTCATTTTGCAGCAGTGGTGGATCGGCACGTTCCCGGGCGTTGCGATCTTCCTGCTCGTGCTGGCCTTCAACCTCGTGGGCGACGGCCTGCGTGACGTCCTCGACCCGCGCATGCGACGGTAGCGCCGTGAGCCTCGTCGCCCCGCCGTCCGCCGCCGCGTCGCCCGACGCGCCCGCCGACCTGCTGCAGGTCGTCGGTCTCAAGGTCGAGTTCCGCAGCATGCGCGGCGTGGTCAAGGCGCTCGACGGCGTCAATCTGACCGTGGCGCCGCGCGAGATCCTCGGTCTGGTCGGCGAGTCGGGCTGCGGCAAGTCCGTCACCGGCTTTGCCGTGCTCGGCCTGCTGCCGCGGCCGATCGCGCGCTACACCGGCGGCGAGGTCGTCTTTCGCGGCGAGAATCTGCTCGACAAGAGCGCGCACGAGATGCGGGCGCTGCGCGGCAAGGCCATCTCGATGGTCTTCCAGGACCCGCTGGCCTCGCTCAACCCGGTCTTCACCATCGGCGAGCAGATCAGCCGAGTGGTGCGCCTGCATCGCGGTGTCTCGGGCGGGGCGGCCCGCGAGATGACGCGCGAGGCCCTCGTTGCCACCGGCCTGCCGCCGACCGACGAGATCCTGCACAGCTACCCGCATCAGTTGAGCGGCGGCATGCGCCAGCGGGCCTGCATGGCGATGGCGATCTCGTGCGGCTCGGAGCTGCTCATCGCCGACGAGCCGACGACGGCGCTCGACGTCACGATCCAGGCCCAGATCCTGAAGCTGCTGCTGCGGCTGCGCGAGGAACGTGGCGTCGCCCAGGTGCTGATCACCCACAACGTCGGAGTAGCCGCCCAGACCTGCGACCGGGTCGCCGTCATGTACGCCGGCACGGTCGTGGAGCAGGGGCCCACGGCGCGCGTCATGAAGCACCCCTGCCACCCGTACACGATCGCCCTCTACGAATGCCTGCCCCAGGGCAAGAGGGCCGCCGAGCTGCACACGATCCCCGGATCGGTGCCAGACTTGATCGAGCCTCCGCCGGGCTGCCGGTACCATCCGCGCTGCCCGCGGGTCATGGACGTCTGCACGACCGTCAAGCCGGCGCCGACGCCGGTGGCGGAGGGCCACTGGGTCTCGTGTCACGACGTCGCCCGGCGCCTCGCCGGCGTGCCCCGCGAGGTGGGCTCGTGACGCCGCTGCTGACCGTCGACGACCTGACCGTGCACTTCCGCATCCGGCGCGGCTTCGTGCGCAGCTCCTCGGACGTCGTGCACGCGGTCGATGGGGTCTCCTTCGCCATCGACCGCGGCCAGACCCTCGCCCTGGTGGGCGAGTCGGGCTCGGGCAAGACGACCGTCGCCGAGACCGTGATGCAGCTCACGCGGGCGACGGCCGGCACGGTCGTGTTCGACGGCCGCGACGTGGGCACGCTGGCGGGGCGCGCGCGCCGCGAGCTGCGACGGCGCGTGCAGATCGTCTTCCAGGACCCCTATTCGTCGCTCGACCCGCGCATGACGGTGCACGACCTCGTGGCCGAGCCGCTGCGGGCGCACCTCCGCCTGAGCGGGCGCGAGCTCGAGCAGCGCATCCTGGGGCTGCTCGAGATGGCCGGCCTGGGCACGCAGCACCTGTGGCGCCGGCCGCACGAGTTCAGCGGCGGGCAGTGCCAGCGGATCGCGATCGCGCGCGCCCTCGCCCTCGATCCCGAGCTCGTCGTCCTCGACGAGCCCACCTCGGCGCTCGACGTGTCGGTGCAGGCCCGCATCCTCGTGCTCTTGCAGGAGCTGAAGGAGCGGCTCGGCCTCGCCTACCTGTTCATCGCCCACGACCTGGCCGTGGTCGAGTCGATGGCCGACGACGTCGCCGTCATGTACCTCGGGCAGATCGTCGAGCGGGGGCCGGCGGCGCAGGTCTTGCGCCGGCCCCGCCACCCCTACACCGCGGCGCTCCTTGCCAGCGTGCCCTCACCCGACCCCGACCGGCGCCACGGCCTCAAGGCGCTCGAGGGCGACGTGCCGAGCGCCGTGCACCCGCCGGCCGGCTGCCGGTTCCACCCGCGCTGCGCCTACCGCATGGCCGTCTGCGAGGCGACCGCGCCCGAGCATCGTGCCGTCGACGCGACGACCAGCCGCGCCTGCCATCTGCCCGACGACACCCTGTTCGGCGCCGACGGCAAGCCGCTCGTGCTCGAGGCCGGCTGACGGCGGCGCGCTCCTTGCTCGCGGGCGACGGGGCCGCGCCGGTATGCCGGCACCGGCCCCCCTGAACCGGCCGTCCGGCGCGGCCCCGTCGCCCGTCGGGCAGGCGCGGATGCGGCGCCCCGTCGCCCGTCGGGCAGGCGCGGATGCGGCGCCCCGTCGCCCGTCGGGCCGCCGCGGAGGCGGCCACGGCCCAAACGCGCTTGGAGCTCACCGCGGCGGGGTAGTCGCACGGCGTCGACCGAGGCTCTCAGGGTGAGGTGGACCATGGCCGTTCGCACCACGCACACCGGCAGCCTGCCGCGTCCCGCCGACCTCGTCGACCTGATCGTCCAGCGCGATGAGGGCATCGCGGTCGCCGGCCTGAGGCCGCGCGTGGAGGAGGCGGTCGTCGAGGTGGTGCGCCGCCAGGCCGAGATCGGCCTCGATCTGCTGAACGACGGCGAGCAGGGCAAGGTCGGCTACTCGACGTACGTGAAGGACCGCTTGACCGGCTTCGAAGGCGAGCCCGGCACGTTGAGCGCGCTGGCCGAGCTCGCCGACTTTCCCGACGACGTGCCGCGCATGGGCCGCGCGCTGGCCGAGATCCGCATGAGCGCGCCGGCCTGCACCGGTCCGGTCACGCGGCGCGACGACGGCGCCGTCGGGCGCGACCTCGACGATCTGCTGGCGGCCGCGCGGGCGTCCGGCGTGACGCGCGACCGGCTCTTCATGACGGCGGCCTCGCCGGGCGTGATCGCGATGTTCTTCGAAGACCGCCACTACGGCGACCGCGAGCAGTACCTCGGGGCACTCGCCGAGGCGATGCGGCCCGAGTACGAGGCGATCGCGGCCGCGGGGGTGACGCTGCAGCTCGACTGCCCCGACCTGGCGGCGGGCGCGCACACGGTCTTCGCCGGCCTGGGCGGCGACGAGTTCCGGCGCGAGATCGCGCGCAACGTCGCCGCCTTGAACGACGCGACCCGCGCGATCCCGCCCGAGCGCATGCGCCTGCACCTGTGCTGGGGCAACTACGAAGGGCCCCACACCCACGACGTGCCGCTCGCCGACATCGTCGACGTGGTGCTGGCGGCCCGGCCGCTCGGCCTGTCGGTCGAAGCCAGCAACCCGCGCCACGGCCACGAGTGGGAGCTCTTCGCCGAGCGGCCGCTGCCCGCGGACAAGTACCTGATACCGGGCGTGATCGACTCGACCACGAACTTCGTCGAGCACCCGCGCCTCGTGGCGCAGCGCATCGAGCGCTTCGTGTCGGTCGTCGGCGCCGGCCGCGTCGTCGCCGGCACCGACTGCGGCTTCGGCACCTTCGTCGGCCTCGGCCAGGTCACGCCGAGCGTCGCCTGGGCGAAGCTCGCGGCGCTCGTCGAGGGCGCCGCTCTGGTGCGCGCCTGAGGCACGCCGGGGCCACCCGCGCTTGAACTGACGGCCCCGTTCCTGCTTGACTGACGAGCATGGCGACTCGACTCATGCTCGGCAACGAAGCTCTCGCCCGCGGCGCCTGGGAGGCGGGCGTGCAGGTCGCGGCCGCCTATCCCGGCACGCCGAGCACCGAGATCGTCACCAGTCTTGCCACCTACGAGGGCGTCTATGCGGAGTGGTCGACCAACGAGAAGGTCGCCTACGAGGTGGCCTTCGGGGCCGCCATGGGCGGCGTGCGCGCCCTCACGGCCATGAAGAGCGCCGGCGCGAGCGTCGCCGCCGACCCGCTCATCACCTCGGTCTACACCGGCGTCAACGCCGGCCTCGTCGTCTGCCTGGCCGGCGACCCCGGCATGGCGAGCGGCATGACCGAGCAGGACGACCGCTACTTCGGCCGCATCTCGAGCATGCCGATGCTCGAGCCGGCCGACAGCCAGGAGTGCTACGAGTTCGTCGGCCTCGCCTACGAACTGAGCGAGACCTTCGACGTGCCGGTCATGGTGCGCATGAGCACCCAGACGGCGCACCAGAAATCGGTCGTCACGCTGGCCGCCGACGGTGCGCGCCCCGAGCCGCCCCGGCGGCCGCCCGACCGGCGCACCGAGAAGTACTGCATGCTGCCGCGCTTCTCGCGGCCCCTGCACCGCAGCCTGCTCGAGCGCTTCGAGCGCCTGCGCGTCTACGCCGAGGCGAGCCCGCTGGCGCGCGTCGAGGAGCCCGCCGGTGGCGGCCGCCTGCCGCTGCGCGACGGCGGCGTCGCGCGCATCGGTGTGGTGACCGCCGGCGCCGCCTACATGAGCGCCAAAGAGGCGCTGCCCGGCGCCGCGTTCCTCAAGCTCGGCATCATCCACCCGCTGCCGGTCGAGGCCATCCGCCGCTTCGCCGCCGGCGTCGATCGGCTGTTCGTGGTCGAGGAGCTCGAGCCCTACATCGAGGAGCAGGTCCTTGCTGCCGGCATCGCCTGCGAAGGTAAGCGCTGGTTCCCGGCCTGGGGCGAGCTCACGCCGGTGCGCGTGGGGCGCGGCTTCCACGACGCCGGTCTCGACGTGCCGCGCTGGGCGGCCGAGAAGCAGGCCGAAGACGCGACCGTGATCCCGCGGCCGCCGGTGCTGTGCACCGGCTGCCCGCACCGCGGCATGGCGACCGCCATGAAGAAGCTCGACCTCGACGTGCACGGCGACATCGGCTGCTACGACCTCACCAGCCTGCCGCCGGTGAGCCATATGCACTGCGCCTTCGAGATGGGGGCGAGCATCCCCATCGACCAAGGTTTCTGGCGCGCCGGGGGCAGCGCCAAGGGCTCGGTCGCCGTGATCGGCGACTCGACGTTCCTGCACAGCGGCATCACCGGCCTGCTGAACGCCGTGCACCAGCGCGCGAACGTCGCCGTGCTCATCCAGAACAACACGATCACGGCGATGACCGGCGGCCAGACCAACCCCGGCAACGAGCGCACCCTGGCGGGGACAGAGACCATGCCGCTCGACCTCGTCGGCCTCTGCCGGGCGCTCGGCGTCGAGCACATCGAGACCGTCGATCCCTACGACTACGACGCCTGCCTCACGGCCCTCAAGGCGGCCCTCGCCTTTACGGGCCCGGCAGTGATCGTCACCAACCGGCCCTGCATGCTGTTCCCGCGCAAGGTCGCCGGCGCGGGCGCCTTCGCGGTCGACGAGGAGGTCTGCAACGCCTGCCAGCAGTGCATGCGCCTGGGCTGTCCCTCGCTGCGCCACGTCGAGGCCGAGCACCGCGGTCGCCACAAGGTGGCGATCGACGCCGACACCTGCAGCGGCTGCTCGCTGTGCGCTCAGCTCTGCAAGGTCGGCGCGATCGCCGCGGCGGGTGTGTCGTGAGCGGCCGCGACCGTTACGCAGACGGCCTCGTCGACAACGTCATGGTGGTCGGTGTCGGCGGCCAGGGCGTGATCCTGGCGGCGGCCGTCATCGCCGACACGGCGCTGCTCCACGGCGGCCTCGACGTCAAGCTGTCCGAGACGCGCGGCATGTCGCAGCGCGGCGGCAGCGTCTGCTCGCACATCAGGATCGGGCGCACGGTCGTGGCCCCGTCGATCAGCCCCGGCGAGACCGACTACCTGCTCGCCTTCGAGGCCGCCGAGGGCCTGCGCTACGCGATCTCGGTGCGGCCCGGCGGCGTGGCTATCGTCAACACCCAGCAGATCGTGCCGCCCCTTGCCGCGCAGGGCGACTTCGCGTATCCGTTCGACGCCGTCGAGCGCATCTCGGCCGGCGGCCGGCGGGTGATCGCCCTCGACGGCAACGCCGTCGCCGAGCGGGTCGGCGACGCGAAGGTCGCCGGCGTCGTGCTGCTCGGCGCGCTGTCGCGCTGCCTGTCGTTTGCGTCCGAGACGTGGGAGCGGGCGATCCGCGCCAACGTGCCGGCGGCGTGGCTGGGCATGAACCTGACGGCGTTCCAGACCGGCCGCGAGGCGGCCGGCGAGGCGGCGCCGGTGGCCGCGACCGGGGAGGCCGGAGCATGACCACGACCGCCGTCGACCGCAGCGTGTGCTTCGACCCGGCGGCCGAGCTGCTCGCGCCCGACGCCCTGCGGGCGCACCAGCTCGAGCGCCTCGTGCGCCAGGTCGAGCTGGCCTACACGGGCAGCGCGACCTACCGCGGGCTCTGTCGCGAAGCCGGTGTCGAGCCGCGCCACATCGCGACGCTCGACGACGTCAGGCGGCTGCCGTTCCTCGAAAAGACGACGCTGCGCGACACCTACCCCGACGGCCTGCGCACCTGCGGCCTCGACAACGTGATCGAGGTGCACAGCACCTCGGGCACCACCGGCAAGCCCACGCCGATCTGGGCCTCGCGCCAGGACATGGACGCCTGGGCGCGGCGCAACGCCCGCTCCATGTGGATGGTCGGCCTGCGCCCCGGCGACCTGCTGCAGAACTGCTTCGCCTACGGCCTGGCCACGAGCGTCGGGCTGCAGTACGGCGCCCAGCACGCCGGCATCGGCGTCGTGCCGGCCGGCATCGGCCGCCACGAGCTGCTCATCGATCTGATCGTCGACCTCGGCGTCACCGCCGTGTGCACGACGCCCTCGTACGGCCTCTTCCTGGCCGACAAGGCGCTCGAGCGCGGCATCGACCTGAGCCGCGACTCCAGGCTGCGCGTCGGCCTGTTCGGCGCCGAGCCATGGCCCGAGGCCGGGCGCCAGCGCCTGGCCGACGCGCTCGGCGTCGACGCCTTCAACGAGTACGGCATGGGTGAGTTCCTGGGACCGGGCATGGCCTGCGAGTGCCCGGTCAAGCAGGGCATGCACGTCTGGTCCGACCACCTGCTCGTCGAGTGCATCGACCCCGACAGCGGCGAGCCGGTCGGCGACGGCGAGCCCGGCGAGCTCGTCTGGACGTCGCTCACGAGCGACACGATGGCGATGATCCGCTACCGCAGCCACGACATCTCGTCGCTCACCTGGGAGCCGTGCCCCTGCGGCCGCACGCACCCGCGCATCGGCCGCATCACCGGCCGCAGCGACGACGCCTTGTCGATCGGCGGCCTCGTCGTGTTCCCCAGCCAGATCGAAGAGGTGCTGGTCGGCTTCGAGCAGGTGGCCAACAACTTCTGCATGGTGGTCGAGATCGTGAGCAACCTCGACCGCCTGACGCTCCAGGTCGAGGTCAACGGCCTCGGGGCGATGAGCGACGAGGCTCGCGAGGTCCTGGGCAAGCGCATCGCGGCGGCCACCAAGGCGACGGCGGGCGTCACCCCCCGGGTCGAGCTGCACGAACCCTTCTCGTTGCCGCGCGTGACGAGTGGCCAGGGCAAGACCGCCTGCCACCGCGTCGACGACAGGCGCCGAGGCTGATCGTCACGCCGGGGACCCCCGGCGGACCGCAAAAGGAGGCAGGACCCCATGAGCGACGCCCCCGCGACCGACGTTCTCATCGACGACAGCCGTCTCGCGCGCACGAGCGCGCTGTTCGCCCGCTGCAAGGAGGTCGTGTCGGGCGGCGAGAGCAGCTACGCGCGCCTCACCGGCACGCGCCCCATCGTCATGGACCGCGGCGAGGGCGCCCGCATCTACGACGTCGACGGCAACGCCTACATCGACTGGTGCATCGGCTACGGACCGATGATCTTCGGCCACCGGCCCAGGGCCATCGTCGACGCCATCACCGAGCAGATCAACGAGCGCGGCCTGCTCTACACGTTCCCGCACGAGCTCGACTACGAGGTCGGCCGCAAGATCGTCGCCTGCGTGCCGGGCATCGAGCAGCTCCGCTTCGCCAACTCGGGCTCCGAGGCCACGCAGGCGGCCATCCGCCTGGCCCGCGGCTTCACCGGCAAGGACAAGATCCTCAAGTGGGAGGGCAGCTACAACGGCTTCCTCGACTGCCACGCCTTCTCGCACGTGCCGGCGCTCGAGGCGGCCGGCACCGAGAAGTTCCCGCGCACGCTGCCTTCGCTGGCCGGCATCCCGCGCACCTTCGAGGACAACGTCATCGTGGGCTGCTTCAACGACTTGGACAGCGCCGAGCAGCTCATCCGCCGCAACGCCGATCAGCTCGCGGCGGTACTGGCCGAGCCGATCCTCGCCGACGCCGGCATCATCCCGCCGGCACCCGGCTTTCTCGAGGGGCTGCGGCGCATCTGCGACGAGCACGGCGTGCTGCTCATCTTCGACGAGGTGATCACCGGCTTTCGCGTGTCGCTGGGCGGCGCCCAGGAGCTCTACGGCGTGATCCCCGACATCACCTGCGTCGCCAAGGCGGTGGGCGGCGGCACGCCCGGCGCGGCCGCCTTCGGCGGCCGTAAGGACATCATGGAGCTCGAGGCCGACGGCGTCGTGCTGCACGGCGGCACCTACAGCGGCAACCCCATGACCCTGGCCGGCATGAACGCCGCGCTCGACATCCTCATGGGCGACCGTGAGCGCGTCTACGGCCACCTGAACGCGATCGCCGACGCCATGGTGAGCGGCCTGCGCGCGATCTTCGCCGAGCAGGGCGTGCCGGCCGTCATCAACCAGGTGGGGCCCATGTGGCAGGTGTTCTTCGGCCACGAGGAGCCGGTGACCCGCTACCGCCAGGCGCGCGCCAGCGACACCGACTTCTTCGGCCGCCTGCAGGCCGAGTGCCAGGCGCGCGGCGTCTACTTCCACAACTTCAACTTCGAGCGGTTCTTCGCGAGCACGGCGCACACACAGGCCGACGTCGACGCGAGCCTCGAGGTGATCGCCGCCGCCACGAAGATCGTCCAGCGCGAGCGCCCCGTCGCGGCGGTCTAGCGGTGGGCGCGGGCGGCTACGGCGACGCGCCCGAGCCGCGGCCCGAGGTGACGGAGCTCCACCCGTACATCACGGGCCGGCCGGCCGGCAGCGAGGACGGCAGCCTGGCGTCGAACGAGTCGTCGTTCGGGGCCTCGCCGGCGGTCGCGGCGGCGCTGCCGGCGGCGGTCGCGCGGCTGCACCGCTACCCCGACCCGCTCGCGAGCCGGCTGCGTGACCGGCTCGCCGCCAGCCTGGGCGTCGACCCCGACGCGGTGCTCGTGGCAAACGGCTCCGACGAGCTCGTCTACCTGCTCGTCATGGCCTACGCCGCCGGCGGCGGCGCGGTCGTCTGCGCCGACCCGCCGTACCGCATCCACGACATCGCCGCGCGCATGCTGGGCGCCGCGGTCACCAGGGTCGCCCTGGCGAACTGGGTGCACGACCTCGACGCGATGGCGGCCGTGGCGGCCGACGTCGCCTTCGTCTGCAACCCCCACAACCCTACCGGCACGGCCGTCTCGCGCGCGGCGCTGCGCGCCTTCGTAGCCGCGTCGCGGGCCCGCCTCGTCGTCGTCGACGAGGCCTACATCGACTTCGTCGACGACCCCGACGGCACGAGCCTGGCCGCCGAGGCCGGCGGCCGCCTCGTCGTCACACGCACCCTGTCCAAGGCCTACGGCCTCGCGGGGGCGCGCGTCGGCTACCTGGTCGGCGACCCCCGTCTGGTCGAGTACCTGCGCCGCATCCGGCCGCCGTTCTCGGTGGGGACGCTGAACCAGGCAGCCGCCGAGGCCGCGGTCGACGACGCGGCCTGGCGCGAGCGCACCCGCGTCCAGGTGCGCGCCGGGCGCGAGCGCCTGGCCGCCCTCTTCGCGGCGCACGGCTATGCCGTGGTGCCCTCGCAGACGAACTTCGTGCTCGTGCTCAGCGGCGCCGACGACCTCGCCGGCCGGCTCGAACGGGGCGGCGTGAGCGTGCGGCCGGGCGCCGCGCTCGAGTGCCCCGGCACGGTGCGGGTCACCGTACCCTCCGCGGCCGGCTTCGCGCTGCTCGAGCGGGCGCTCGCGGAGCGCTGAGCGCACGCTCGCGAGGCGCTGAGAGGGGCCCGGGCCCCTCTCAGCGCCGCTCGAGCGCGCGCCCTTGCTCGCACGGATCCGACGTGCCCTCGATCCCGACGCGCCGAGCGCCGCAACGATTGCGCCGGCCGGCGGCGCGACTAGGATGGCGATGAGAGGCGACCCAGGCAGGGGGCGGAGCGGTGGCGCCGCAGGCGCTTGCGATCGACGTGGCCCTGGCCGTGAAGAACGGCCCCGCCGGGATGTGGCACGCCCTCTCGAGCCCCGGCCGGATCGCCCCGTATGGACCGCTGCCCTGGTGGCTGTGGCCGATCGCCGTGGCGCTCGTCGCCCTGGGCGCCGGCTTCGCGTGCCGGTCGGTGGTGGGCCGCTCGCAAGGCGGCGCCCGCCGTCGGGCGGACGGCGGGCGCCCGCCGACGGGCGGCGGTCAGGTCGTCGACCTGGACAGCCGGCGCCGCGCGCGCCGAGCACGGCGCGACCGCTGATCGGCTCCGGCGCCTCGCCGGCCGCCCCCGCGCCAGAGGCCGTACCGTCCGTCAGCGCAGCGGCAGCGCGAAGGCTTCGTCGTGCTCCGCTGTCTGACCGTGACATGACGGCTCGACTGTGGACTTGGCGCCAGGGGCAAGGTCAAGCGTCGAGCGGCGAGCGGCGGGATATCATCGTCCGCGGGCGGCGGCGCCTGGAGGGCGCGGCCGTACGGCGCAAAGGAGGGCCCACGAGCCGCGGACGACCCACGAGCTTCACAGGACGGCGGTCCCATCGCGTGCGCGACGACGCGCGATGATCGCGCTTCTCGGCGGCCTTGGCGCGGCGCTCATCTGGGGCGTCAGCACGCTTTGCTCGGCCCGCTCGAGCCGCCTCATCAGGCCGGCCTCGGTCGTCGCCTGGGTCGCGCTCGTGGGCTTGGCGGCCAACGTCGGCGTCATCGCCGTCGGCCGCGAAGGGATCGCGCCCAGCGCCGCCGACGCCGGCTGGATGGTCGTCGCCGGCGTCGGGAACGTCGGCGGCCTGCTGCTGGCCTACACGGCCCTGCGGCGCGGCAAGGTCGGCCTCGTCGCGCCGATCGTCTCGACCGAAGGGGCCGTCGCCGCCCTGCTCGCCGTCGCCGCCGGTGAGCGGCTCGGTCCCGACACCGCCGCGCTGCTCGGCGTGATCGCCGCCGGCATCGTGATCGCCGCCGTCGCGCGCGAGGAGCGGCCGGCGCCTGGCGAGCGCCCGCGCCCGTCGGTCGGGCTCGCGCTGCTGGCCGCCCTCTCGTTCGGCTGCGGCCTGTACGCGACGGCCCGGCTCGGCGCGTCGCTGCCGGCCGGCTGGGCCGCCTTGCCGCCGCGCTTGGTCGGCGTCCTCGTCGTGACCGTCCCGCTCGCGGTCACCGGACGGCTCGAGATCACCCGGCGCTCCCTGCCGCTGGTGGCGACGTCGGGTCTGGCCGAGGTGGGCGGCTTTCTCGCCTACGTGGCCGGCGCGCGCCACGACGTCGCGATCACGGCCGTGCTCTCGTCGCAGTTCGCGGCGGTCGCCGGCGTGGCCGCGTTCCTGCTCTTTCGCGAGCGGCTCACCCGCCTGCAGCTCGGCGGTGTGGGCTGCATCATCGTCGGCGTCGCTGCGCTCACGCTGCTGCGCGCCGGCTGAGCGTCCGGCGCGGACGGGCGATTTCGGACGTCGTAGCGGTCGTGGTGCGTGCAGCCGGGAGCGGCGCGATGTCGCAAGGTGTCGTGGTCCGGCTCGACGGGGAAGGGTGCAGAAAGAGTCCGCGGGGCACCGCGGCGGGCGCGCGAGGCGGCGGCCCGGCCGGTCGGCAGATGCGGTGCCGGTCGCACGCGGGAGACAGGTCCTGATCCAAAAGAACAGACGTCGAACGGCGTAGCGCGGGGCGTGAAAGACCGGCACAGCAGAGGGATCGCCCTCGCGCTCGCAAGCGGCGCCCTGTGGGGCGCCGCCGCCGTCGTGCTCGGCGAGGCGCTCGCGCGCCCGCCGCTTTCGGCGGCGGGCGCGCTCTTCGCCGCGCCGCTCGCGGCGGCCGCCCTGCACGACTGCTTCGCCTTCGTCTGGGTGACGGTGGCCGACCGCGCCGCCGGGCGGCTGGGTGAGGCCTGGCGCGCCCTGCGCACTCGCGACGGCCTCGTGGTGTGCTTCGCCGCCCTGCTCGGCGGCCCCGTCGCGATGTCGGCGTACCTGCTCGCCATCGCCTGGGCGGGCGCGCCGTACGCGGTCGCCATCTCCGCCCTCTACCCGGCGCTCGGCGCCGCCCTGGGGTTCGCCGTGCTGGGCGACCGCCTGCGTCGTGTCGGCTGGGCCGGCGTGGCGCTCGCCGTGGCCGGCGCGATCTTCGCGACGTACGCTCCCGCGGGCGGCGCCTCGCCGCACTACCTGCTCGGCGCCCTGTGCGCGATCGTGGCGGCGGCGGGCTGGGCGGTCGAGGGGGTGCTCGTCGCCCGCAGCCTTCAGCGCATGCCGTCGCTCGCCGCGCTCAACATCCGCGAGGCCGTGTCGGGCGCGGTCTTCCTCTCCCTCGTCCTGCCGCTGTTCGCCGCGACCGGCGTCACGCTGCGCACCGTGACCTCGCCGACGATCGTCATCCTGATCGCGGCGAGCCTCTGCGGCGCCGGCGCCTACCTCGCCTACTACCGGTCGCTCGACCTGCTCGGCCCGGCCCGGGCGATGCCGGCCAACAGCACCTACGTGCTCTGGACGATCGCCCTGAGCCTCTTCGTGACCGGCCAGACGCCGAGCCTGAGGCTCGTACTGGGCGGGGTCGTCGTCGTGGCCGGCATCACGCTGGTGGCGGCCGACGGGCGTCGGGGGGCGGTGGCGCAGGCGCCCGCCGCCGCGGCGCGGCGCGCCTGACCGGCCTGCCGTCGCGCCCCGCCTGAAAGGCGGGCCACCGCAGTCCGCCCGGCAGGTTCGGTGGTGAGCCACCTCCGCCGCGCTACGCCGCGATACGATGCGCGGTGAGGAACCGTGATGGAGACCTCCGACAGATCGCTGCTCGTCTTTACGCCGCTGCGCGTCGAGCGGATCGCCGTCCGCCGCGCCCTGCCCGGCGTGCGGGTGGTGCGCTGCGGCATGGGGGCGGCCCGCGCCCGCAGGGCCGCGGCCGCCGTTGCGCCGGCGGGCGCGGTTGCCGTGGCCGGGCTGTGCGGAGCGGTCGACCCCGGCCTGCGCGCCGGCGACGTGATCGTGGCGAGCGAGGTGCGCGGCCCGCAGGGGACGCTGCTGTGCTCGACCGAGGGGCTTGTCGAGGCCCTCACGGTGCTGGGCCTCGACCGTGTCGCCGTGGGACCCGTCGCCAGCACCAGGCACGTCGTCTACGGGTCGCGGCGGCGCGCGCTTGCGACCCAGGGCGTCCTCGGCGCCGACATGGAGTCGGTGTGGCTCGCCGCGGCGGCAGGCGACGCGCCCTTCGCGGTGCTGCGCGTGGTGCTCGACGCGCCCGGACACGAGGCCCAGCGCCCGCTCGCCGCCCTGAGCGCCGCCCCACGCGCCTGGCTCGCCCTGCGCCGGGCCGCGCCGGCGCTCACGTCGTGGGCCGCGTCGGTCACGCGGGCCTAGGCGACCAGCGCGTCGGTCGCGCTGGTCTAGGCGACCGCCTCGCCGGCGTCGTCGGCGCCCTCGAAGGCGCGGCGCAGGGCGGTGAGGTCGAGCTTCTTCATCTCCAGCATCGCCGAGAAGGCGCGCTGGCTCGCGTCCCTGTCGGGCGAGACCATCATCGCGCCGAGCGCCCGCGGCACGATCTGCCAGGAGATCCCGAAGCGGTCGGTCAGCCAGCCGCAGGCCACCTCCTGGCCGCCGTCGGTGAGTCGCTCCCAGAGCTCGTTGATCTCGTCCTGCGTATCGCAGGTCACGACGAACGAGATGGCCGGCGTGAAGCTGTACTGTGGTCCGCCGTTCAGCGCCAGAAAGTCCTGGCCGTTCATCACGAACTGCACGCTCATGATCGTGCCGGGCGTGCCGGGTGAGCCCTCGGGGTAGCGCGACACGTTCACGATGCGCGAGTCCTTGAACACCGAGGCGTAGAAGCGGGCGGCCTCTTCGGCCACACCGTCGAACCACAGGCAGTAGCTCATCGTCTGCATGATTCCTCCTTGCCGTCGGCCCCACTTTCTCCGGAACGGGGGTCCGGCGAACCGTCCGGTGTGGGGCGTCAGTTCTCGCGCGCTGCGCCGCGGTAGATCGGCGCAAGGGTGGCGTAGAGGTCGCGGAAGGTGCGGTAGCCGCGGGCGTAGACCGCCTCGTTCGCGCCACGCGGCTCGACGGTGCGGGCGACGGCGATGAGGTCGTCGACCGTGTCCATGCCGGGGTAGACGCCGAGGCCCACCGCGACCGTCAGGGCGGCGCCCATGGCGCCCGCCTCGAGCGGGTGCTCGACCACGTTCAGCCGGCGGCCGGTGACGTCGGCGATGATCTGCGTCCACAGCGGGCTCGCGCTGCCGCCGCCGATCGCCTGCATCGCTTCGATGCGAAAGCCGGTGTGCTCCATCGCCTCGACGATCCAGCGGATGTGGTAGGCGACGCCCTCCATGACGGCCCGGGTCAGGTGCCCCTTGCTGTGGCCGAGCGACAGGCCGGTGAAGCCGCCGCGGGCGTAGTGGTCGAGCACGGGCGCGCGCTCGCCGGCCAGCCAGGGCGTGAAGACGAGATCGTCGCTGCCGGCCGGCACCGCCGCCGCCTGCTCGTCGAGCACGCGGTAGGTCGACACGCCTCGCTCGCGGGCCTCGCGGGCTTCGTCGGCGCAGAGCAGGTTGCGGTACCACTGCAGGGCGCCGCCGCCCGACTCCATCTCGCCGGCGATGACCCACTTGCCCGGGTCGATGTGGTTGAGCGCCCAGAACGGCGTGTCGGGATCGTTGCGCAGGGTCGCGCTCGAAACGCCGACCCAGGTCGCCGTGCCGATGCACAGGTGGGCCTTGCCCTCGCGATTGGCCCCCGAGCCCGACTGCGCCACAGCCACGTCGCCGGCGCAGATCACGACCGGCGTGCCGGGCGCGAGGCCGGTCTGCGCGGCCGCCTCGGCGCTGACCGCGCCGATCACCTCGGTCGGCGGGTACGCCGGCGGCAGCTTCTCGACAGGGATACCGAGCCGGTCGCACACCGCCCGGTCCCAGGTCTTGCCGCGCGGGTCGAACAAGAAGAACACGCTCGCCCCGTGCCAGTCGATGCCGACCACGCCGGTGAGCCTGAAGATGAGGTATTCCTTGCAGTCGAGCAGCCAGCGGGTGCGGTCCCACAGGTCGGGGCGCTCCTCCTTGAGCCAGAGGATCTTGGGGATCACGTCCTTGGCGGTCGGCACGTTGGCGGTGCGCTCGAACAGAAAGGCGCGCGTGGCGGGCTCGAGCAGGCGGTCGGCCTGCGCCACGCTGCGCACGTCCTGCCAGGAGAGCATGGGCGTGACGGGCCGGCACTGCGCGTCGACCGGCAGCAGGTTGAACATCTGGGCCGAGACGCCCACACCGAGCACGGTGGCCGGGTCGACGCCGGCGAGCACCTCGCGGGTGGTCGCGGCGAAGGCCCGCCAGAGCTCGTCGGGGTCCTGCTCGGCCCAGTCGGCGCGCGGGTAGTGGACGTCGTAGGGCCGGTAGGCCGTTCGCACGACGCGCCCCTCGAGGTCGGTCAGCACGGCCTTGTCGCCGCCGGTGCCGGTGTCGTGGGCCACGATGTAGGTCTTCGCCATGCTCACCGTCTGCGCGGTCTAGGGTCCGAGGTGCCGGGCCACGAGGAGGGTGAAGGAGGCCACGCCGATGCCCAGCAGGACGCCGGGGCGGGGCAAGGGGTCGTGGCGAAGCGCGGGGAGGCTGGTACCAGCCTCCCCGCGCTTCGCCTGAGGGCGCCGTTCAGGCATCGGCGACCGCGTCGACCTGCACCTCGACGAGCCAGTCCGGATCGACCAGGCGACGTACCTCGACCAGCGTCGAGGCGGGCGGCGTCTCGCCGAAGAACGCCTTCGCGATCGGCGGTTCGACGCGGACGTACTCGTCCATGTCCGTCGTGAAGGTGTAGATGTGGACGACGTCCTGCCAGCCGAGTCTCACGGCAGACAGGGCGGTGGTGACCTGCTCGTAGCAGGAACGCAGCTGTGCCGCCATGTCGCCGAGGAACAGGTTGCGGCCTTCCCCGTCGACCGGCACCTGGCCGCCGATGCGGTAGCTGACCCTCCCCGTGGCGCGCACAACATGGGCGTACATGTTGCCGACTGGCCGGTGGAGGTCGGGTGGGTTGATCTTCTCGACGCTCACGGCGCTAACCCTCGCGGCCGGCCGGGAGGCGGGCCGCAAGCTCGCCGACGACGTCGCCGGCGTCGTTTCTGACCGGCGGGCGGGCCTGCGACTCGGCCCCGGCCGGCACGCCGTCGAGGCCGAGGTGTCGCACGAGCAGGGCGATCATCGCCGGCCCGACGGCGCGGTCGCCGCCGTCGAGCGCCTTCACCGCGAGGCCGCCTCCGCCGGGCAGCGCTACACAGCCCAGGCCCTCGGCGCCGGCCTTGGAGACGGCGCCGGGGAAGGACTGCATGACCACCGTGTCGAGCTCGCCCTCGCCCTCGATCAGGACCGGGTTGTCCATCATGGCGCGGGCGATGCGTGGAGCCAGCCCCGGCAGGGTGGCGTAGGCGCGCGCGGCGGCGACGACCGGCGTGGCGCACACCACGATGCCGCAGCCGTCGATGCCGCGCGGGATCTCGTCGGGCGGTAGCCCGCAGGCCTCCGAGACCGCCGCTACGCCGGCTCGCTGTGCGGGGTGGTCGGGCCGCTGGTAGGTAGCGAGCTCCCAGCCGTGGTGCACGCAGGCCGCGAGCATGCCGGTGTGGTTGCCCGAGCAGTTGTGACGTGCCTTGAGCTCGTGGTCGCAGCGCAGGTCGGCCTCGCTGCAAGCGATGTCGGCGAGCATGCGGCGTACGAGCTGCGCGTGCTCGTCGGCTCCCACGTGCGACGCGCAGATGATGGCCGTCTCACGGTCGCCCCAGCCGAAGTGGTCGATGGTGCCGTCGTCGACCCAGGGGCGCGCCTGGAACGGTTTGGCAGACGAACGCCAGTAGGTCACGAAGCCGGGGTCGCCGTAGCGGGCGACCTCGCGGCCGGCCTCGTCGACCAGGCTCGCCACGAGCGTGTGCAGGCTCTCGACCGCCGGTCCGCGCCATACCTCGACGAGGACCGGCGGGTACTGTGCCGCCACCTCCTCAGACCTCGACCGCGCCCTTGCGCCGCCGGCGCAGGAGCACGACCACGATCACCGCCACGACGGCGACCACGACGATCACGATGCCCGCGACGCTCGCGGCCGACGTGCCCGAGCTTGTGGCTGTCACCGGCTTAGGACCGACCAGGCGGTAGTTGTCGACGTTGTCGCTGATGTAGGCGACGGCGCCGTCGGGTGTCGGGATACGCTCCCAGCCGGTCCACGTGCCGACGTCCCAGCCCTCGAGCAGCTTGGGATAGTCGAGCACGATATACGGCGTCTGCTCGTAGAAGATCCGCTCCATCTGCCAGACGATCTGCTTGCGCTGTTGCTGGTCGAGCGTGGTCGACTGCTCCTGGAACAGCTTGTCGTACTGCGCGTCGGACCAGCAGGCGTCGTTGTTGCCCTGGATCTGGTCCGTGGTGAAGTAGCCGACTCGCCGCGCCGGGTCTGAACCGCTCGGCTGCCAGAACCAGAGGTACATGTCGTAGTCGGGCTTGTAGACCTTGCCGACGTAGTTCCAGGCGGCGTTGGTGAGCGTCGCCTCGCTCTGCACCGAGTACTGGATCTTCAGGCCGAGATCGCGGAACCACTGCGTGATGAGCTTGCCTGCCACCTGGCTCGGGTCGGAGTCGGTGCGCGCCCAGAGGCGCAGCACGATCGGCTTGCCCTGCTTGTTCAGGCGCACGCCGTTGACGAGCGGGTAGCCCGCCGCTGTGAGCATGGCGCTCGCCTTCTGCAGGTCGAACGAGTAGGCCTCGCTGGCCGGCGGGGTCCAGTGCCAGTCGAGCTTCGGGTCGTAGAAGTTCGGCTCGAAGAGCGTCGAGCCCGGCGTCGCGTAGTCGTTGTAGGCGAGGTCGACGAGCTTCTGCTTGTCGACCGCCCAGTTGAGCGCGTTGCGGAACTTCCAGTCGCGCAGCACCGGGTTGCCGCCCGATGGACCGGTGTAGCAGTTGAACCCCAGGTAGTCGAAGGCCTTCTGTGCGCAGGCCTGGGCCGAGATGCCGGATACGGACTGCAGCCCCTTGACCTGCGCCGGCGGCAGGTCGATGGCGAGCTGGATGGCGCCGCTGCGCAGATCGCTCGCCATGGTCGTGGGGTCGGTGTAGAGGTTGAAGTAGAGCTGGTCGACCTTGGGAGCCCCGCCCCAGTAGCTCTTGTTGGCCACGCAGCGGATGTACTGGCCGTGGACCCACTGGACCACCTGGAAGGGACCCGAGCCCACGATCGGCGGCTTGTTGGCGAAGTTGAAGGCCTGCTCGTAGCTGTGCAACCTGCCCCAGATGTGCTGCGGCAGGATCGGCACCCACATGGCCAGGATGTCGGCCTTGGGTCGCGAGCAGGTGATGACGACGGTGGTGTCGTTAAGCGCCGTCGCCGTCTTGATGCCGGACAGCGCCGACAGGAACGCCTGCAGCTTGTACTTCATGATGAACGTATAGGTGAAGGCGACGTCGTGGGCGGTGAGCGGCACGCCGTCCTGCCACTTCACGCCGCTCCTGATCTTGAACGTCCACACCAGGCCGTTCGCCGAGTGGGTCCAGCTCGTGGCGAGCCCCGGCTCGGTCTCGAGGTGGGCGGCACCGTAGTTGGTCAGGAAGTCGTACTCCAGGTGGTAGATCTCATACGACGACTGCTGGATGCCGGCGAACGGGTTCAGGTTGTCGGGCTCGATGTCCCAGCCGACCTTGAGCGCGGTCTGTCCGGCTGTCGGGCTCGGACTTTGCGCCGCACCCGGACCGGCGAGCGCGAGCCCGACCAGAAGGACGCCGGCCAGCAGGAGCGGCAGGCGGCGTGAGATACGGCGAACGCGGTGGCTCATGGCTCCCCCTTCATGTGCACGGCGGTCAGCGCGTGGATGACGCTCGAGGAACGCGCGAGTAGCCCGCGCCGTGTCGGTGAAAGCGGGCGCGGGAGGGATCGACGCGGCTAGAGGCGCCGGCGCGGCGGGCGTCTGGGCGGCACGGTGACGGTGTAGAGCGAGTCGACCCAACTCTTCACGAGCGTGCCTTCGGCCAGCAGTCTGCGTCGGTCCTCCATGGGCGCAGTATTGGCAGGGCCACGACGGCTGTCAAGGCGCAGTGCGGGCTGCGTCAGTCGACCAGCACGAGTGCGAAGAAACGATAGACGTCGTCGTGACTGCGTACCACCTCGATCCGGCGGCCGGCGGCACGCGCCGTGGCGTACACGTCGAGGCCGCAGCCCTCCATCGAAGGGCGCGCCCGCTCGGGTGTCGGGCACTCGTCGCCGCGCACGCAGGCACGGCAGAGGTCGCAGGGCCCGGCGCCCATGAACCAGGCGCGGTAGAAGCCGGCCAGGAACAGCTCGCGCTCGAGCGCCAGCCCGACCGTGTTGAGGTGGCGTGACTCGTCGTCGCTGCGCTCGTAGCCGGTGATCGGGTCGGTCTCGAGCAGGAGGGAGCGCGTGAACTCGCCGAGCAGGCGGCGCGTCTGATCGAGCGGCGGTGCGTGGGGCGGGCAGGTACGGTGGACACCGGGCTCGTCGCAGCCGTACAGGCACTTCAGTCGCACCCATTCGGCGACCACGACCCTGCTCGTCGCCGTCTCCGTGGCGGCGCCGGCGCCCATCGCCACCGCGCGCTCGCACCATTCCTTCAGGTCCGCACCCATCGCCCGCACTCCCGTCCGCCCGACCCAGGCGACCTCGCCGCGAGCACCGAAACGGGGCTCGCGACGACGGCCGCGTCAAGGCTATCAGCATCCGTGCCGCCGCGAGAACGGTCGCGGTCGCCCCCGGCCCGGCGCGGTCCGCGGTGGCCGCGCCGTCGGTCGATATGCGCGGCTTCGGGCGCTCTGTATAATCAAAAACTGTCGGTGGTGCGTCGCGGAGCGCTAACGAAACGCTCATGTCGGCGACGCCGCTGCCGATAGAGAGGTTGCATGGCTAGACCGTTCGAACCCCCCGGCGAACGCGATCTGCCCGGCGGCAACGCCGGCCAGCCCCCCGACGCCTTCGTGACCCTTCTGCGTTCCGGCGAACGCGACGCGTTCATCCGCTTCTTCGAAACCCACCGGCTCTCGGTGTTCGGCCTGGTACGCTGCCTGGTGCCCGCCGACGAGGCCGCCGCCGTCGTGAACGAGACCTTCGTCGTCGCCTACCGGCAGATCCTGCTCGACGACGGCGCCGTCGACCTCGAGGCGCGGCTCTACCGCGCCGCCCTCGCCGCCTGCCGCGAGCACGCGGCGCCCGCCGGCTCGCGAGGCGAGGCGCTGCCCGCCGGCGCGCTCGCCCTGAGCGACGACACCGATCTCGGCCGCCGGTTCGGGCAGGCGCTGCGTACGGTCGACGAGCCTCTCGCGGTCGCTCTCCTGCTGCACGACATCCACGGTCTTCGTCCCCAGGCGCTCGCCCAGGTGTTCGGCCTGTCGGTCGATGCCGCCAGGGCGCTCCTGTTCAAGGCGCGCGAGGCGTTCCTCGCGGCCTTCGAAGCGACCGAGCCCGAGCGACCGGCGGCCTGCCGGCTCGCCGAGCAGGTCGCCGCCGGCGGCGTCGGCCGCCCCGCGGGCGACGGCGACGAGGATCGCAGGCTCCACGAGCACGCCTCGTACTGCAGGGTCTGCCGCAAAGTCACCCGCTCGTGGCCGGCCGGGCCTTTCGGCCTCGCCCTCGTGGCGGCTCCAGCCCCGTTGCCTGCCGCTCTGCGGGTACCGCCGGTGTTCGTACCGGTCGCCGCCCCACGACGCGAGGCGGCCCCGGGCGCGCGCTCGGCGCTCGCCACGGGCGGGGCGCTTGCCGCCGTGACGCTCGTCATGACCAGGGTCGGCCGCGCCCTGGCGAGCAGGGCCGCTGCCTACACCGTCGCGGCGGCCTGCCTCGTGGCCGTCGCCGGCATGGCGGCCTACGTCTCACAGCTCGATCTGCGGCCGGCCACACCACCGGCACCGTCGGCGGCGGCGTCGCACTCGCCGACCGCTCAGGTCCCCACTCCGGCCTCCTCGCGCCGTCCCGCGGCGAGCACGTCCCGCTCCCAGGGCACCGGCTCACAGACCGCGGCAACGAGCGGCGCGGGCACCTCGAGCGGACCGGCCGTCGCCGTCGTGCGCACCGTGAGCCTGGTCAGGACGAGCTCGTCCACGGCGGATCCCGGCGGCACGTCGGCCTCGGGCGGCGCGTCAGCATCGAACGGCTCGTCGAGCGGCTCCGGCGGCGGCGCGTCGGGCGGCGGCGCGGGCGGCTCGGCGCTGGGCGGTCATGGCTCGGGCGGCGGCCGTCACGCCGGCGGCGAGTCGCTGTGGAGCTGGTCCACCACGCCGGTGGCCCTGCTCGCTCACCGGATCGGCCCCACTCACAAGAGCTGGTCACGGAGTCACGAGTCGAGCGGCTCACGCCACGGCGACCGCCACCGCGGCCGCAACGGCGGCGAGCCCGCCGGGTCATCGGCCGCGCGCCGGCACGCCAGGTCTCACGAGGGCGGCCGGCACGCGTCGCGGCAGTCGCGTGGGGGCTGGTCGCACGGCCAGGCCGGCGGTCGCTCGGGTCCGTCGATCGGCCATCACTGGGGCGGCGGGAACGGTGGTCACGGCGGCGGGAACGGTGGTCACGAGGGCGGCGGCGGCCGGCACGGCGGTCGCTCGCGACACTCGGGCTCCGGGCACCACTGGAGCTGACGTTCTGCCCGCAGCCTCGCCGCTCGACCTCGACGCCGCCCTCGTCGCGGGCCTCGACGAGATCCTCGCGCTGACCCATGGCGACGCCGGCTGGATCGCGCTCAGCGACGGACCGGTCTTCGAGTTGGCCTGCCGGCGCGGTCTGGTCGACGAGCTCGCGGCGGTCGTCGAAGGCGCTCGCACCGACGAAGGGCCCGCCGGCGAGGCCTTCACCACCCGCCGCGCCGTGGCCTGGCATGCCGCGGCCGGCGCGGCAGCGCCGGCCGCCCCCGATGCCGGCGCGGCGCTGCTCGCTCTTCCGTTGCGGACCGAGCGCGGCGTCTTCGGCGTCGCCGTCTCGTTCGGCGAGGCCGCCGCGGCGTGCTCCGGCGAACGCCTGGCCCAGGCCGAGGCCGCGTGCGACCGGCTGGCCGGCAGGGTCGAGCAGACCGTGCGCCTGCGCGAGCAGCTCGACCACCTCGACCTTCAGCAGCGTCTGCTGGCCGCCGTCGAGACGGTGGCCCGCAGCGTCGTGTCGGGCTCGCTCGAGACCACGATCCTGGCCGAGGCGGCGCGCCTGCTCGACGCCCGGCAGGCGGTCCTGCTCGTGCTGCGCGGCGACGTGCTGGTCGCGAGCGAAGCCTACGGCCTCGACGAGCGCACGGCACGGCTGTTCGTCGTGCCGCTCGAAGACTCGGTGTTCGGACGCGCCGTGCTGAGCGGCGAGACGGTCGCGGTCGACGGGCGCGACCCGACCGCCGGCGGCGCGCTCGCCGCCGCCGGCTGGCGCACACTGCTCGCCACGCCGCTGCAGAGCTATCGCGGCACCTACGGGGCGCTGTGTGTCTTCTCGACCCGCCCGCGGCGCTACCGCGACCACCAGAAGACCGTGTTCCGCACGTTCGCCGCGCACGCCACGATCGCCCTCGACAACCGCCGCCTGATCCGCGAGAAAGACGAGATGGCGGTGCGCGACGGCCTGACCGGCGTCTACAACCGCAGCTACCTCGAGCTCGCGCTGTCGCGCACCACCAAGGAGGTGCGCCGCAACGGTGGCGTCGCCAGCGTGCTGTTCCTCGACCTCGACGGCATGAAGCAGGTCAACGACGGCTACGGTCACGAGGCCGGCGACACGCTGCTGCGCAGGCTCGCCGGCCTGCTCGTCGAGAGCTGCCGCGAGACCGACGTCGTGGCGCGGTACGGTGGCGACGAGTTCGTGGTGCTCATGCCCGGCACCGACGCCGACGGCGCCCGCCGGGTGGGGGGCAAGGTCGACGAGGCGATCGCCCGCCACAACGAGACGGCGCCTGTCGCCGAGCGTCTTTCGGCGAGCATGGGCCTGCACAGCGCCGGCGGCGCCGACCTGGGCGACCTGCTGCGCGAGGCCGACCGCCGCATGTACGCCACCAAGCGCTCGCGCCGGCGCACCTGACGTCCTCCGCTTGCTCTCCCGCAGCCGCGGGTATGCGTGGACATGGGCGTGATCCGTCGCATCGGCGAGGGCGTCGACAGGTTGCAGCAACGCCACCGCGTGCCCGCCTTCACGTTTGCCACGTGGCGCAAGTTCAGCGAGGACCAGGCCGGGAACCTGGCCGCGCTCATCGCCTACTACGGCTTCTTCTCGATCTTTCCGCTGCTCCTCGTGCTCGTGAGCGTGCTCGGTATCGTGCTCGCGGGTCACCCCGGCCTGCAGCACCGCGTCCTCGACTCGGCGCTCGTCAACTTCCCGGTGGTGGGCAACGACCTGCGCCGCAACGTGCACAGCCTGGGCGGCCACACCGCGCTCTCGCTCGCGCTCGGCATCGCGATCGCGCTCTGGGCGGGCACCCAGGTCGTACGTCAACTGGAGAACGCGCTCAACACGGTCTGGAACGTGCCGTTCAAGCGGCGGCCCAGCATCATGATGTCGGCCGCCCGCGGCGTCGGCATGCTGGCGATCCTCGGCGTGATCCTGGTCGTAGCCGCGGCCGTGGGCGGGCTCGGCGGCGGCAGCGGCACCTGGTGGTGGACGGTGGGCGGGGTCGCGCTCTCGCTCCTGCTGAACGTCGCGGTGTTCCTGCTCGCCTTCCGCGTGCTCACGGTCGCCCGGGTAACGTGGTCGACCGTGCTGCCCGGCGCGCTCGTCGCCGGCGCGGCGTGGACCGTCCTGCAGGCGCTCGGCGGCTACTACGTCGGGCACGAGGTGAGGGGGGCGTCGAACACCTACGGCACCTTCGCCGTCGTGATCGGGCTGCTCGGCTGGCTGTACGTGGGAGGGCAGGTCACGCTCTACGCCGCCGAGCTCAACGTCGTCACCGCTGAGCGGCTGTGGCCGCGCAGCATCCTGCACCGCCCCCCGACCGCGGCCGACCGGCGCGCGCTGCGGCGCCTCGCGAAGGTCGAGGAGCGCCGCCACGGGCAGGAGGTCCGCACGACCCTCGCCGAGGAACGGACGGCCGGGCCGGGCGGCGAGGCCGGGGCAGGCGGCGAGGCCGGGGCAGGCGGCGAGGCCGGGGCGGCAGGGCCACCCGGCTCGGCGCCCGGCAACGGTTTTCGCGCTGCACGCAGCGGAAAGGCTGGCGCGCACGGAGAGTCGGGGGCAAGGGGGGTCACGATGAAACGGGAAGGCATCGATCTTCGCGGAGAGCAGCAGGCGACGGCGGCCCGGCCGCGCTACCCGTACTCGGCGGCCGCGCGCGTCTTCTTCGGCGCGATGGACAGGCTCGCGGGACCCGAGACGACGCTCGCCAAGGCGCGCATGGTAGAGGCGCTCGCGTCGATCCCCTACCGCGCCTGGGAGCGCCACCAGCTCGGCCGCATGTCGCTCGCCTACGACGACCCCGTGCTCTATCGCGAGGGGCGCGAGGTCGTGCGCTGGGCGCGCGAGGCCCAGGACAACGAGTACTGGCACCTGCTCGTCGTGAACGAGAAGCTGCGGCAGGAGGGCACCGAGGACCCGCGCTACATGACGCGCCCGATCCCGTTCCTGATGCTCGCGGGCTACACGGCCATGATGTGGACGATGGCGCGCCTTGGCGTCGGCCGCGCGTACCTGCTGAACGCCGAGTTCGAGGACCACTCCGAGCACTACTACGCCGAGCTCGTGGCCGACCACCCCGAGTGGGAGGACCAGCCCGTGGGCAGCGGTCTGGTCGGCGAGTTCGGCTCGTTTCGCTCCTGGGCCGACGTGTTCCGCCGGATCGGTCTCGATGAGCGCGACCACATGAACGCGAGCTTCCTGTTCGCCGGCCGTCCCGAGCTCGTCGTCGGCTACCGGGGCATGCCGCGTACCGAGAGCGGCGAGCCGATGGCCGCCTGAGGGACCGACCGCGGGTTGTCGCGCGCCTGATGGGGAAGTAGACTGACCGACGGTCGGTCGGTGACCGACCGTCGGTCAGTCTACTTCCGGAGGCGCACATGGCGGAGCATCGGGCCAGGCCGCGGGTCGTCAAGGCGGCCGACGACCGCCGCGCCGAGCTGCTCGACGTCGCCCTGCAGCTCTTCCTGACGAGGGGCTACGAGCGCGTCGCCGTGCAGGACATCACCGACGCGGTCCAGGTCGCCAAGGGCACCTTCTATCACTACTTCGCCTCGAAAGCCGACCTGCTCGCGCAGGTCTGCGAGCGCCAGACGGCGGCGTTGCTGGCCGCCGCCGAGCCGCTCGTCCGCGACACGCCCGGCGACGCCCCCGCGCGCCTCCGTGCGGTGATCGGGCTCATGTGGGGCTGGAAGCGCGAGAACCTCGCGATCGCCGAGCAGTACTCGCGCGTGCTCTACGCCGACGAGAACCAGGCGCTGCGCCTGCGACTGCGGCGCTCGCTCGACGCCTTCGTGCCGCTGCTGTCGGGCATCGTCGCCGAGGGCTGCGGCGAGGGCAGCTTCGCCGCCTCCGACCCGGTGCAGGCCACGCGCGCGATGATGTGGCTCTGGGAGGGCGTCGGCGAGTGGATGATGCCGCGCATGCTCGGCCCGGGCGACCCCGCGGCCGTCGCCGACGAGCTGCTCGCCGCCTCGCGCGCCGCCGAGCGCGCCTCTGAGCGCATCCTCGGCGCGCCCGCGGGCTCGCTCGGCCTGAGCGACCTCGAGGGGCTGCGCGCGTGGCTCATCGAGCTGGTCGCGGCCCTCGGTGCCCCGATCGGGGCCGACCGCCGCACCGCGCTGGAGGCGGGACGGTGAGCGCCCCCGCGGTCCGCACCAAGGGGCTGACGAAGCGCTACGGCCGCATCGTCGCGCTGCGCGACCTCGACATCGAGCTTGCCCCGGGAGAGGTGGTCGGCTACCTCGGCCCGAACGGCGCCGGCAAGACCACGACGATCCGCCTGCTGCTCGGCCTCATCCGGCCGAGCGGCGGACGCGCCGAGGTGTTCGGCCTCGACTGCTGGCGGCGCACCGTCGAGGCGCACCGCCGCCTCGCCTACGTGGCCGGCGAGGCCAGCCTGTGGCCCTCGCTCACCGGCGCCGAGACCCTGCATCTGCTCGGGCGCGTGCACGGCCGGGTCGACGCGGCGTATCGCGACGAGCTGATCGAGCGGTTCGCGCTCGACCCGTCGCGCAAGGTGCGGACCTACTCCAAGGGCAACCGCCAGAAGCTGATCCTGATCGCGGCGCTCATGACCCGGGCCGAGCTGCTGCTGCTCGACGAGCCCACGGCCGGCCTCGACCCGCTCATGGAGCAGGCCTTCCGGGGCTGCGTCGCCGAGGCGCGCGAGCGCGGCCAGACGATCTTCCTGTCGTCGCACATCCTGAGCGAGGTCGAGGCGCTGTGCGACCGCGTCGCGATCCTGCGCGACGGCGTCCTCGTCGAGAGCGGCACGCTGGCCGAGCTGCGCCACCTGTCGGCGCTCACGGTCGAGGCCACCTTCGACGGCACCGTCCCCGACCTGTCGGGCGTGCCCGGGGTGACCCGCGTCGAGCGCGACGGGCACGTCGTGCGCCTGCAGGTGCAGGGCCCCGCCGAGCCGCTGCTCAAGGCCCTGGGCGAGGCCGGGGTGCAGCGCCTGCTCAGCCGCGAGCCCTCGCTCGAGGAGCTGTTCCTGGCTCACTACGGCGCCGGCGGTCATGGCGACTGACGCGCGCCCGGGCGCGGCGGGCGGCGGGCACGGGCGCGGCGGGCGCCGCCCCGCGACGCGGCGCCCGCGCCCGCCGCCAGCGGCCGTTTCCCCGGCCTGCTGATCGCGCGCTGGACGGCGCGCCGCGCGGCCCGCTGGGGCCTGGTCTGGGGCGTCGTGTTCGGCCTGTACATCGGCAGCGGCGCGCTCACGTACTCGACGAGCTACAGGACGCCGGCCGAGCGCGCGCGACTGGTGCAGCTCTTCGGCGCGAACGTCGGCCTGAACGCCCTGGTCGGACCGGCCCGCCGGCTCGACACCGTCGGCGGCTTCACGGCCTGGAAGTACCTCGCCTTCGTCGAGCCTGATCGTCGCGGTCTGGGGGCTGCTCACCGGCTCGCGCCTGCTGCGCGGCGAGGAGGACGCCGGGCGCTGGGAGCTGCTGCTGGCCGGCGTCACGACGCGGCGGCGGGCCGCCGCCCAGGCCCTCGCCGGCCTGGGCCTCGGCGCCCTCTGCCTGTGGGCCGCGACCGCGGTCATCCTCGCCGCCGTGGGGCGCTCGGCGAGCGTCGGCATCGGCGCCGGAGCAGCCGCCTACTTCGCCCTCGCGCTCGTCACCAGCGGCGTCGTGTTCCTGGCGGTCGGAGCGCTCGCCGGCCAGCTCGCCGCGACCGCCCGCCAGGCGGCCGGCTACGCGGCCGCGGTGCTCGGCGCGAGCTACGCCCTGCGCCTCGTGGCCGACTCGGGCGTCGGCGTCGAGTGGCTGCGCTGGGCGTCGCCGCTCGGCTGGGTCGAGGAGCTGCGACCGCTCACCGCGCCGCGACCGCTCGCGCTGCTGCCGGCCGCCGCCACGGTGGCCGTGCTCTGCGCGGCCACCGTGCGTCCTGGCCGGCCGCCGCGACCTGGGCGCCGCGTTGCTGCCCGACCGCGCCGGCGGGCCGCCGCGCACCCGGCTGCTCTTCGGTCCTCTCGGTCTTGCCCTGCGTCTTTCGCGCGGCACGCTCGCCGGCTGGGCCGCGGCGATCGCCGCGCTCGCCGTGGTCGTGGGGGCGGTGGCGTGGTCGGCCGAGCGCGCCATCACGAGCTCGCCGACGATCGCGCGTGTCTTCTCGCGGCTCGGCGCGCCCGGCGCCGGGGCGCGCGCCTACCTGGGCGTGACCTTCCTCATGCTGGCCGTGCTCGTCGCGCTGGTCGGCACCGGCCAGCTCGGCGCCGCCCGGGACGACGAGGCCCAGGGCCGCCTCGACAACCTGCTGGTGCGGCCCGTCTCGCGGGGCTCGTGGCTGGCCGGCCGCCTGGCGCTGGCCGTCGCCGCCACGGTGGCCGGCGGCCTGCTGGCCGGCCTCTGCGCCTGGCTCGGCGGGGTGGGTCACGCGGGGCATGTGCCCCTGCCGACCCTGCTCGCCGCGGGCTTGAACGTGGTGCCGCCGGCGCTCTGCATCCTGGGCGCCGGCACGCTCGTGCTCGGTCTGCGGCCGCGCGTGACCGCGCTCGCCGTCTACGCGCTGCTCACCTGGTCGGTGCTGGTCGAGGTGCTCGCCGGCACGGTCAAGGTGAGCCACTGGGTGCTCGACAGCTCGGTGTTCCACGAGATGGCCGCGGCGCCGGCCGTGGCGCCCGACTGGACGAGCGCTGCCGTGATGGTCGCGATCGGGGTGGGCGCCGGCCTCGCCGGCGTCCTGCTGTTCGCGCGCCGCGACCTGCAGGGGGAGTAGCCCGTTACTCCTGCAGCACCGACAGGATGTTGCCGGCCGGGTCTTTGAACCAGGCGATGCGCGGACCGCCGCGCGTGCCCTCGGGGCGTACGACGCCGCGCTCGTCCTGGTCGAAGCCGTCGTAGCGCTCGAAACGCACGCCGCGCCCGCTGAGCTCGTCGATCGTGCGGTCGAGGTCGGTCACGGCGAAGTTCAGGACGGTGAAGTCGGCCGGCCGGTGATCGGCCTTCGGGTAGATCAGCACCCGCGCACCGTCGCGCAGGTGGAGAGTGAGCAGGCCGTCGGCCTCGGTCACCTCGAGACCGAGCGTGTCGGCGTAGAAGCGCCGCACGGCGGCGATGTCGCCCGCCGAGAAGCTCGCGAAGCTGTGACTGTCGCCCAGCATGGGCCTTCCTTTCCGGCGGCGCGGGCGGCGGGGCGGCCTTTTCGGCCGCCCCGCCGCCCGCGCCGCCCTACATCTGCGGCGGCTTGTGCACGCCGATCCGGTTGCCCTCGGTGTCGAGGAAGAAGCCGATGCTGCCCACCATCGGGCCCATGTCGGTCACGGGCATGAGGAGCTGCCCGCCGGCGTCGACCGCGCGCTGCAGCAGGCCCTCCGGGTCGCCGTGACTGTTCAGGTAGATGGTGCAGCCCTGGGTGCTCGGCTTCTGGTTCTCGCCGCGCGCCAGGTCGAAGGCGACCGGCATCGGTCCCTGCGTGTCCTGAGGGTCGCCGCCGCCGCCCGGCAGGGCGATGCCGTCCATGCCCTCGACCGGCTTGACCTCTACCTGCAGCACCGCGCTGTAGAACCTGCAGGCCCGGTCGAGGTCGACGACCGGGATGTCTGCCCACACGATCACGTTGTCCATGCGTCCTCCCGTCGATGGCGTGCTTCGCGGGGAGGGCCTGTGGCGCCCCTTCCGCCCCAGCATGGTGCCCGTCGGCTGCCCGGCCCTACCCCGATGGCGGTGGCGGGCCGGTGGTGGCGATGGCGCGACCGCGTCGGCGCACGAAAAAGGCGGGCGGCCCGTAAGGCCGCCCGCCTTGTTGTCTCTCTCCTCGCCGTGCGGCGAGCCGTCGGTCAGTACGACGTGAGCTGCTGCCAGGAGCCCGCCACGACACCGGTGCTGGTCGTCGTGAGCGAGTCGCTCGTGCAGTTGTTGATCACCGTCTGGTTGTAGCAGATCGTCGCGCTGCCCGAGAGCGTGAGGTCGGTGCCGGTGTCGTCGCTCGCCGCGGGAGTGCCCTCCATGACCGCGCCCATGATCTGTCCGGAGTTGATGTCGCACTCGGCCTCGAAGAGGATCATGAGGCCGGTGAAGGTGCCGGTCGAGCTGTACTGCATCGTGTTGCTGTACAGGCCGTCGTTGTCGCACTGCATGAAGTAGACCATGGGCTGAGCGAGGGTCCCGCAGTTGACGTCGCCGTTCCAGTGCGACTGCTCGGTGGTCGCTAGGACGGTGCACAGCACAGTCGAGGCCACCGCCGAGGGTCCGGAGAAGTTGACGGCCACGTCGCCGGTGCCGGCGTCGCCGTCGACCCAGATATCGCCCAGCGTGATGTTGGTCGGGCCGGGCTTGTTGGTCGTGTCGTAGGTGCTGTTGTCGGCCGAGCCCGAGGTGAGGTCGCCGTCGACCGAGAGGATCTTGCAGTACATCGGCTGCGGCAACGTCGGGGCCGCCACGGTGGCCGTGCTGACGCTCAGGGTCGTCGCGTTGCTGTTGGTGCAGCCCTCCCAGAGCACCTTGCCGTGGCCGGTCGTGCCGTCGCCCACATAGAGCGGCCCCAGGTGGTCACTGACGCTCGCCGCCGTGGTGCCGGTGATCGTGAGGTTGCCGCCCACGTAGAGGCCGGTGGTGTTGAGCGTCACGTTGCCCGAGATAGTGAGGTTACCGGCTACGTAGAGCTTGTTGAAGTTGAAGGTGGCTGACTTGCCGCTCGCTGCGCTCAGCGTCAGGTTGCCGGCACCCCAGCCCCCGCTGGTGTAGTTGAAGCTGCTGGACACGATGTAGTTGGTGCCGGTCGGCGCCGTCCACGTGTTCCCACTGCTCGACAGGTATGACAGCCAGGTCTTGAAGGGATCGACGGTGCTGGTGCTGCTCACGCTCGTGCCGGTCGGATTGTGGCTCGAGTCCACATTGAAGACCGGGTTCGTCGGTGACGGGTTTGTGTAGGCCGCGATGGCGAGTTGCGCTTCGGTCATGAGCGCGGCCTGATGGGCCTGGTCGAAGTAGTCGGAGAGCATGCCGACGCCGCCCTTGGTCCACGACAGGGTCGGCGTGCCCGACACCTTGCCGTTCACCTGCAGGCCGAGCGACTGCACCGTGTGGCCGGGGTAGGCCAGGTTCGTACTGCTGTTGCCGGTGAAGTCGCCGCCGCACATGATGCTCGTCACGTACGGCGCGCCCGAGTCGTCGGACGTGCCGTCGTTGTTCACGCCGTAGATGTTGCTCGTGCCGGTGAGCGCCATGTTGGTGTCGGTCCAGGCGGCTGCCTTGGGCAGGATCGAGGTCTTGGTCGACGACGAGACGAGCTCGCGCACGATGCTGGTCTTCTTGTTCGGCCCTGTCGTCGGGTAGGTCACCGAGGCCTGCACCCACACCTCGCCGTCGCCGTTGGAGTCGTAGTTGATGGCCGTGTTCACCGGCGAGAGGTTGTCGTAGACGCTGTAGACCGGCGTGACCGCCGATCCGATCGACGCGCTGAAGCTCTGGTTGAGGGTCGTCTGGCTCACCGTATAGCCGGTGCTCAGCCAGCTCGTGTCGTTCATCGCCGCGCTGGCCGCGCTGCTCAGGGCCGCGTCGGCGTAGTAGATCGAGGTCTTGCTGTGCTGGTCCTTCTCGGTCGCGTGCTGCTGGTTGTCGAGCATCACGACGAGCATCGACGCGAGGATCGCGAGGGCGGCCACGATGCCGATCAGGAGGATCAGCGCGAAGCCGTCCTGGTTACTGTGCCTGCGCATGGCCACTCCCTTAGCTGCCCGACGTGCTGGTGCCCACGTTGCGCGGGCGCACGACGGAGACGAGATCGACGTAGGCCGGCTTGTCGCTCAGGTTGGCATCGATGACGAGCTCGACGTTGATGGAGACGAGCGACGACGTCGGCGGGTTCCACACGTTCGCTGCGGTCAGGCTGCTGCCCGCGCTGTACGTCGTGGTACTGCCGCTCGTCGCCGCGAAGTTGTAGGTGAAGATCGGCTTGTTGACGCTCGCCGCCGTGTTCACGACGTTGGTCGCCAGCTTGATCGCCTTGTCGCCGGCGTCGAACTTTCCGTCGTTGTTCGTGTCACGCACCCACCACAGCGTCTTCTGCGCGGCGGTGCCCGACGTGTCGAGGATGATCGCCGTCGGCAGCACCGCTGCCTCGCCAGAGTCGGTCGTGCCCGGGCTGGGGGTGATGTCGCTGTTCAGCATGGTGCCGGCGCTATTGTAGGAGGAGTAGAAGACACAGTCGTTGGCGTCGCAGGTGACGGTGCCGGCGTTGAACGGGTACGTGCACGCCATCGAGAAGATGAACGGGTTGACGCTGCTCGAGGAGGACGGCTGGCAGTCACGCAGCTCGGCCGAGATGCGGTTGGAGGCGTCGCGCGCCGTGGCGCCCGCGGTGTTGTCGGCCTGGGCGAAGGCGGCCGTGTGCGTGAGCACGATCCAGATGCCGATCAGCATCGTGCTGACCACGCCCATGATGACCATCGACACGAGGAGCTCGATGAGCGTGAAGCCGTCGTCGCGCGACCGGCGCTTGCCGGGCCTGATGGCGGTGAACCGGCGGGCGGCGCGCATCACGAGCCGCCCGGGTTGGTGTCGAACTTGACCCAGCCGTTGTTGAGCAGGTGGAACGGCGGCGTGTAGAGCGCGCCGGTCCAGTCCTTGCTGTTGCAGAAGACCGAGTACTCGTACGCCGTGCCGCCCGGGATGTTGGTGAACAGGACGGTCGCGGTCTTGATCGCCGCCGGCATGAGCGACGGCGAGAGCGTGACCGTCTTGGTCGGCGTGGGGGTCGGGGTGGCCGTCGCGTTCATCCAGTACTGCACGACGTAGACGCCCGGCGACTTGACCTCGGTCGCGTCCTTGAAGGCGGCGGTGATCGAGTACGGGCCGCCGCCGCCGCTCAGGCTCGAGTACGCGGCAGTGCTCAGGACGGCGGGGTTCTGGACGATGGTGCTGGCCACGGGGAAGCTCTGGCCTGTGCGGCTGATGCTCACCGTCACCTGCTTGTAAGCGGGGGTGGGCGTGGCCGAGCTGGTCGGCCCCGGCGACACCGAGTAGGTGATGTTGTAGATGGCGCCGCCGTGGGCTGCCGTGAAGGTCGTGCCGAAGTTGCTCTGCAGGCTGGCCGCGCTGAGGTTGGCGTAGCCCAGCATGCGGGCGTCCTCGAGGCGCGCCTGACTGAGGTTGGTCGCGATCACGCGACGCTCGCTCGTCGAGGTGCCCTTGAGCACGCTCACGAACATCGGCACCATCGCGACGAAGATGATGCCGGCCAGGGTCACGGTGACGAGCAGCTCGATCAGGCTGAAGCCCCGCTGCTCGCGACGCGCGCCCGCTCGATATGCGGTGATGACGCCCACGCTCCCTCCCATGGTCCTCACGTCTCCTCGTGCGGCGGGCGACCGTGTCGCCGCGCCCTCGGTGCCGAGCCTTGCCGTGCCCGGCCATGCCCGCGACAGCCGAAGGCGACGAATCGTCTACCTTCATCTACTCGGCCGCGGACCGGGCCGATTGAGCCGGGGGCCCAAGAAAGCGTTGTCAGATCTGACAGCGGCCCTCAGGGGCGGGGTGCGCACCCGAAAGACCTTGCCGCCGGCATCGCCGACCGACATCGCCGTACCACCCGGCTCATGTCCAGTAGGTGCCGGTGGGGTGGCTTCTGTGACAGGCGTGACGGCTGCCTGAGCGGGCCAGCGAGGTCACAGGCGTCGCCGGGGCTGACGACGGCGCGGCGCGGGCGGGGTGGGGCGTGCGTGGATGCGGCGAGCGCTACTTCACGACGCGGAACACGTTGCGGGCGATGATCGAGTAGCCGTCGTCGCGCAGCAGGTAGACGCTGTAGGTGCCGGCCTTGAGCGGCCAGGGCTGCGGGCCGTAGCTGACGTAGGGCGGCGTGCGGTCGAGCGTGCACTGGCCGGCGATCGTGGCATAGGTGTAGCCCCACAGGTAGTAATAGGCGACGTTCGGGTCGGCGCCGCGGTCGTAGACGCCGACCCAGTCCCAGCGCTCGCCCGGCGTGTCGCGCCACTTCACGACGATCGGCTGGCCGACCTTGTAGACGCGGCGCGCGGCGAACACGCGCGGCTGCGTGCGCGGCGCCTTGAGCCAGAAGGTGCAGTGCGCGAGCGCGGCGCCGATCCCGTCGCGCAGCGTGACCAGGTAGCGGCCGGGGCTCAGGCCCGCCGTTGCGAACGTCAGGGTGCCGTCAGTCGGTGCATCGGGCCCGGTAGGCTTGACGATGATGGGCATGGGCGCGGCGGTAGGCGTAGGCGCGGACGTGTCCGGAGTCGTGGGTGGCGCACCGGTCAGCTGCGTGATCGCCACCGACTCGTTCGGCCCGCCGGGCGAGTGGAACGTCACGGTCAGGTGCGTGCCGACGTTGAGCAGGCGCTGCCGCGTGGCGACGAAGACCGGCGGCGTCGCCGGTGTGACCTGGAAGGTCGACACGACGGCGCGGTGGTCCGACGGCCACGGCGAGACGTGGACGTTCACCACGGCGGCCTGGGTCTCGCCCACGATGCGACTCGCGGTCGTGGTCGACGCGCCGGCCGCGTACACGTAGTCGACGCGGTCCCTGACGTCGAGCGGGCCGAAGTTCTCGTCGGACACGGCGACGTGCGGCTTGCGCGCCCACCAGGTGACGCCGGGGTGCGCGACCGGGTCGGGGTAGACATCGCGGTACGAGTCGCGAAAGCCGGCGGCGATGACCGCCTCGCTCACGGGCCAGGCGAGGGCGATCGGCGGCCAGGGCTTCTTGCCGTTGTCGTAGGTACGGCTGTCGATCGCGGCCGGCGTCCAGTCGAGGAACGACGGCGAGTTGAAGTCGCCGGTCAGGAAGACCGGGATGCTCTGGGAGAGCAGCCCCGGCAGGGCTGCGAGGCGCGGCGCGATCGCCGGCAGGCGGACGCTCTTCTCGAGCGCGATCACCTTGGCCGCCGACTTGCCGTCACGGACCCAGTAGGGCCCGTACGGGTCGGACGGCAGGTGGACGTTCATGAGGGCGACGACCTTGCCGGGTGCGGGCTCGACCAGCACGTACAGGTTGTGGTCGGACGGCGGGTCGATGAGCGGGTACTTCGACACGATCTGGTAGCGCGTCGAGTAGTACGGCCAGCCGAGGTCGTGGGCGAGGCGCGGGATGTGGCCCTCGGCCTCTTCGATGCCGACCACGTCGGCGCCGCTCTCCCTGATGGCCTGCACGACCTTGGCGAAGCTCACCAGGGTGCCGCCGTCCTCGATGTTGAAGACCATGACGTTGAGGGTGACTGCGGCGGTCGTCGCCTGCGGAGCCGGCGCCGGCGTCGCAGGCACGGCCGTCGTGCCGGTCGCTCGCGCTACCGCCGGCGCGAGCGCGGCCACCACCAATGCGGCCACCACCAGCGCGGCCACGGTCAGCAGTCCCCTGCGAAGCCCTGATGCCGTTGCCATGACGGACCCCCCCTCGTCGTGCCGGTCGGTGCTCGTGCCGCTCATCTTACGACGTGACCACGGCGGGCAAGAACGTCGAGCGCGACGTCGCGGCGGTGACCGCGGCCCCGTCGACCGGTATGCTTGCCGCGTGATCCTGCCGCCCGACATCGGACTGTCCAGCCAGATCCGCCCCGACTTGCCGCTCGCCGAGCTGCTCGAGCGCCTGGCGGCGTACACGGAGCTGGTCGAGATCGACTCGTTCGGCCTGCACACCGTGCTGTCGCCGCTCAACCGCCGCACGGCGAAGGCAAGCGGGCTGCGCCTCACGGTGCACGGCCCGTACGGGTACGACATCGCCCCCGGCAGCCCCGACGAGGCGGTGCGCCGCAAGGCCGTCGACCTGCACCGCCGCCACCTCGAGGCGGCCGCCGACATGGGCGCGCTCCTGTACGTGGCGCACCCCGACTACATGGACCCGCCGGGCGCGCGCGACCCGCTCGTGGTCTCCGCCCTGCAGCGCACCATCGCCGACCTCGCCGAGATCCAGCGCGACACCGGCGTGCCGGTCGCCATCGAGAACATGCCGGGCGTCGGGTCGTCGCACTTCACGGCGCCCGGCGACCTCGACCTCGGCGAGCTCGGCCTGACGCTCGACTGTGGTCACGCCGCGATCAGCGGCACGCTCGCGGCGTTCCTGGTCGACCCCCACGCCCGGCTCGCCCACGTGCACCTGCACAGCAATCTCGGGCCGAGCGACACCGGCGACCCGCACCGACCGCTGGGCGAGGGCGTGGTCAAGGCGGCGCCGGTCCTGGCCGTGGCGCGCGCCGCCGGCGCCACCGTCATCCTCGAGCACCTGGACGAGGCCTCGGCTATGGCCAGCCTGGCCTGGTTCGAGCACAGCCGCCTGGTCTAGAGCCGGCTGCGCCTCAGCCTCGGCCACCGCCGTCGTGCTCGTCGGGTGGATCTTCGAGTGCCGTGGCCGACGGCCGGCCGGCGATCGCGTCGTAGAACCGCAGCTTGAGCCGCGCGGCGTGCTCGTGGCGGCGGGCTTCTCGCTCCTCGGCGCGCGCCTGCTTGGCGGGCCGGTGCGCGTATCTGGGCGTCCTGGCGCCGAGAGCGAGACCCGGCGCGCCGAGACGCGACCGGCTTGCTCGACCGAGTCGCACATCCTCGAATGGCGACGAGCGCCAATCGCCGACGTCAGCGCCACGCCGACGCCGAGCAGAAGGCTCTAGCCCTTGACGACCGCAGCCATCCGGCGCAAAGAGCGAACAGTCGAGCCACGGCGATCGCCACGCATCGACTATCGACGCCGAAGACCATGTGGTGGACGTGCGTGCCGCCACGCTCGATGTCGTGGAACCACCACGAGACCCGGGCCCGGATCAGCCGGGTGTTGAGGCGCACGCCCAGGAACGTGAGCAGCAGGCCGACGACGAAGGCGAGCAGCTCGGCGCGCGCCTCTCCGAGCGACGCCTGGCCGAGGGCCTCGGCCGCCAGCCCTGCCTTCATGCGTTCGCGGTGCGCCGCATGGCGTCCATCGCTCCCATCGCCGGGCTGCCCCTGTGCGAGCCTCGTTCCCGCTCGTCGGGCTTCTCACGCCGCACGACGGACGGCGGGGCGCCGACCTTCCCGGGAGAGCTCCAGGTTTGGACGCTTAGTGAAAACGGTTATCATTTCGGCCATGACGCCCGTCTGCATCCCGTCATGGAAGTACGACTCGTCCGACCGCCTCGCCGCCGGCCGCTCGAAGGCGCTTGCCGGGCTCCTCGTGTCTGCCCGAGCCCTCGTGCCTGGGGCGGCGCTCGTGCTGGCGACGGCGCTCGTACTCGGGGCGGCGCTCGTGCTGGCGGCCTGCGGCACGGGCACCGGCAACGCCGGCGCCGGCAAGCTGCAGGTCGTGGCCGGCGAGGACGTGTGGGGCGGCGTCGCGACCCAGATCGGCGGCGCGCGCGTGCACGTGACCTCGTTCATTACGAGCCCGAATGCCGACCCTCATCTGTACCAGTCCGACGCCGCCGACGCGGGCGCCGTCGCGGGCGCCGCGGTGGTCATCGTCAACGGTGCGGGGTACGACGACTTCATGGGTCAGCTCCTCTCCGCGTCGGGGGCGCACCCGCGGGTCGTGACCGTGCAGAGCGTGCTCGGCGCGACCGGCGGCGACGTGAACCCCCATTTCTGGTACGACCTGCGGCGCGTGCCGCTCGTGGCCGCCGCGATCGAGCGCGCCCTGGTGGCCGCCGATCCGGCCGGCGCGACGGCCTACCGCGCCGGCCTCGCCCGGTTCGACGCGTCGCTGCGGCCGGCGCTCGCGGTCGTCGAGCGGATCGCGGCCGGGTACGGGGGCCAGCCGGTCGCCTACACCGAGCGCGTGCCGGGCTACCTGGTGGCCGACGCCGGCCTCGCGAACGTCACGCCGCCCGGTTTCGCCACCGCCGTCGAGAACGGCAACGAGCCGAGCGCGGGCGACACCGTGGCGATGGAGAGCCTGATCAGCCGTCACGCGATCCGCCTGCTGCTCTACAACACGCAGGCGACAAGCGCCGTCACGCAGCACGTGCTCGCGCTCGCCCGGCAGGCCGGCGTGCCGGTCGTCGCCGTGACCGAGACGCAGCCCCTCGGCGAGACCTTCCAGGCCTGGCAGGCAAGCCAGGCGAGAGCCATCCTGCGAGCCCTCGGTGGCTGAGGCCGCCGGACAGCCGCGGCGCGACGAGACCCCCGAGCCCGCCTGCGGCGGCCTCGAGGCGCGCGGCGGGGCGGCCGGCGGGGCGGCCGGCGCGCCGGCCGCCCCGCCGGCCATCCGCCTCGAGGGCGCCGCCATGTCGTACGGCGGGCGCCGCATCTGGGAGAGCCTCGACCTGACCGTCGCGCGCGGCGAGTTCCTGGCCGTGCTGGGTCCGAACGGGGCCGGCAAGACGACGCTGCTCAAGGTCGTCCTGGGCCTCGAGCGCCCCTCGAGCGGACGTGTCGAGATCGAGGGCCGGCCGCCGCGGCGCGGCAGTGGGCGGATCGGCTACATCCCGCAGCAGCGCGCCTTCGACCGCGACCTGCCCGTGCGTGGCCGCGACCTCGTGCGGTTCGGGCTCGACGGCCACCGGCCCGGCGTGCTGACCGGCGGTCGCGAGACCCGGCGGCGGGTCGACGAGGTGATCGCGGCGGTGGGCGCGGCGGCCTTTGCCGCCGCGCCCGTCGGCCGCCTTTCGGGCGGCGAGCAGCAGCGCCTGCGCATCGCTCAGGCGCTGCTCGGCGACCCGGCCATCCTGCTCTGCGACGAGCCCCTGCTGTCGCTCGACGTCGCCCAGCAGCGCGTCATCACGGGGTTGCTCGACGAGCGGCGCCGGCGGTCCGGCACGACCGTCGTGTTCGTCACGCACGACATCAACCCGGTCCTGCCCTACGTAGACCGCGTCCTGTACCTGGTCGGCGGGCGCTTCGCCGTCGGCCGGCCCGACGAGATCCTCACACGCGAGCGCCTGAGCGGGCTCTACGGCACCGAGGTCGACGTCGTGCGGCTTGGCGGCCGTCTCGTCGTGCTGACCCCCGAAGACGACGCCGTCGCCGACGGACACCACGGACCCGTGTGCCCCGAGCAGCCCCCCTGGGAGGAGCCATGACGATCGGCCAGTACCTCGGCCAGCCGTTCGCCCAGCACGCCCTGCTCGCGGCCGCGCTCGTGGCGCTCGCCTGCGGCCTGATCGGCCCCTTCGTGATCACGCGCGGCATGGCCTTCGCCGTGCACGGCACGAGCGAGCTCGCCTTCACCGGCGCGGCGGCCGGTCTGCTCGTCGCCGGCAACGCCGTCGCCGGCGCCCTCGTGGGTGCGGTCGTGGTCGGCGGCCTGATCGGGGCGCTCGGCGTGCGCGAGCGCGAGCGCGACTCGTCGATCGGCGTGATCCTGGCGGCCGGCATGGGCCTCGGCGTGCTGCTGCTGAGCTTCTACCATGGCTTTGCCAGCGAGGCGACCAACATCCTGTTCGGCAACATCTTCGGCGTGAGCAGCCGGCAACTGCTGCTGCTCGGCGCGATCGCCGTGGCGGTGGCCGTCGCCATGATCGCGATCTACCGGCCGCTGCTGTTCGCGTCGGTCGACCCCGAGGTGGCCGTAGCCCGGGGCGTGCGGGTGCGTCTGCTCGGCATCGTCTTTCTGTTCGTCCTGGCCTTCACCGTGACCGAAGCCGCCCAGGTGGTCGGCACGCTGCTCGTGCTCAGCCTGGCGATCACGCCGGCCGCGGCCGCCCATCGCCTGGCGAACAGCCCGCTCGTGGTGGCCGTGCTGTCGATCGTCTTCGCCCTCGCCGCGGCCGACGGGGGCCTGCTCATCTCGCTCGAGAGCACCACGGTCAAGCCCAGCGTGTTCATCGTGGCGATCAGCTTCGCGATCTATGTGGTGGCGCGTCTCGTCGGGCGCTGGACCAGGGCGGCGGCCGGCCGCGCCGCCGGCGCGGCGGCCGGGAGGATGGCGGCATGAGCGGGCAGGCCGGCGGGCCGCGGCACGTCGTCGCCGCTCATCAGGCCGCTGCGACGCGACGCGCCACGCGCCAGGGCAAGGCGATCGAGGACGCCCTGCGCGTCTCGCCCTCGTTTCGCGGCGCTCAGGACATCCATGCCGCCCTGCGCGACGCGGGCGAGCGCATCGGCCTGACCACCGTGTACCGCCACCTGCAACGCCTGGTCGACGACGGCGACGTCGACGTGCTGCGTCAGCCCGACGGCGAGGTGGCCTACCGCTGGTGTCGCAGCGGCGAGCACCACCATCACATCGTCTGCCGCGTCTGCGGGCGCAGCGCCGAGACCGAGTGCCCCGAGCTCGCCGGCTGGGCCGAGCGCGTCGCCGCGTCGCTCGGCTACAGCGACGTGAGCCACGCGGTCGAGGTCTTCGGCGTCTGCGCGCGCTGCCGCGACGCGGAGCGGGGCAGCTAGCCCTTTCGCGGCGTGGCTCCGCGCGGGGCGCAGCGCCGAGATCGCCGCGGCGCACGAGCGCCGGTCAGGCCACCTGCACCGAACGCTTCGAGAGCCCCAGGAAGTAGCCGTCGATCGTGGTCACTGCGGGGCCCTCGCCGGCGCCCAGCGTGACGAAGAGCGGCACGAAGTGCTCTGTGGTGGGGTGGGCGTAGCGTCCACCGGGCGCCGCGCGAAAGCCGGCCAGGGTGTCGACGTCGCCCTGCTCGAGGGCGGCGGCCGCCCAGGCGTCGAACTCGCTCGACCACGACGGCGGTGGGGCGTCGACGCGGAAGTCGCGCAGGAACGGCAGGCCGTGGGTCAGAAAGCCGCTGCCGACGATCAGCACGCCCTCGTCGCGCAGCGGCCGCAGGCGCGCGCCGAGCTCGAGCAGGCGCTGCGGCTCGAGGCCGGGCAGCGAGACCTGCAGCACCGGCACGTCGGCGTCGGGATACATGACGAGCAGCGGCACGTAGGCACCGTGGTCGAGGCCACGTGTCGGATGCCGGGCGATCAGGTCGGGGGCGAGCAGCTCGCTCACGCGGTCGGCGAGCTCCGGCGCGGCCGGGGCCGGGTACCGCGCCCGGTAGTAACGCTCGGGGAAGCCGTAGAAGTCGTACGTCAGAGGGACGCCGTCGCGCGTAGCGCCGAGGGTGACGGGCGCCGCCTCCCAGTGAGCCGAGACCATGAGGACGGCGCGCGGCCGCGGCAGCGCCCGCGCCCAGGCGCCGAGCTGCGCGACCCAGAGGGCGTCGTCGACGAGCGGCGGCGCGCCGTGGCCCAGGTAGAGGGCCGGCATGCGGCCCTCGACCTGGGCCGCCGCGGCGCGCCGCGCCACCGCCGCGGCCGCTGCCTCGAGGTCGGCCGGCCGCGCCGGCGCGCTCGGCATGAGCTCCTCGTCCACGGGTCACCCTCCAGTCGTTGGCGTCGCCGGGCCGGTGGGCACGGGGGCGCCGTGTGCGGCCCGCGCCCGCCGCCGTTCTACCCACATACGGCGGGGGTGCAGCACACGGGCCCAGCGGCCGATACAATGAGGTGCCCCCGCCGGGGGCTCCCGCAAGCCGAGGCGACCGGGTCGCCGCCGCTCGAGGAGTGACTATGGCTTCATTTGCCCACTGGTGCTATCGGCATCGGGTCGTCGTGCTCGTCGTCTGGCTCGCCGTGCTGGCCAGCTTCTTCGGTATCGATCGCGCCGTCGGCAACGCCTACTCCAACAGCTTCAACCTGCCCGGCACCGAGTCGTCGAAGGCGCTCTCCATGCTGACGGCGGCCATGCCCAAGCAGTCGGGCGACTCCGACTCGCTCGTCTGGCACGTGGCCAGCGGCAGCGTCTCAGACCCGGCCGTGCGCTCGCGTATGACCGCCCTCCTGCAGCTCGTTTCGCACTCGCCCTCGGTCGCGGCCGTGACCAGTCCGTATTCCAAGGTCGGCGCCGCGCAGGTCAGCCGCGACGGGCGCACCGCCTACGCGACCATCCTCTTCACCAAGCTCGCCCCCGAGATCCCGCGGCCCGACATCGTCAAGGTCGTCGATCTGGTGAAGGCGGCCAACCAGCACGGTCTCGAGGTCGCGATCGGCGGTCAGGCCATCGAGCAGGCCACCTACACGCCGCCCTCGAACAGCGTGCTGATCGGCGTCGCCGCGGCGGCCGTCATCATCCTCATCGCCTTCGGCTCGCTGCCCGGCATGGCGCTGCCGCTCATCACGGCGAGCGCCGCCCTGGGCACCGCCACCTTCGGGATCGGCCTGTTCTCGCACGCCATGGGCGTGACCACGTTCGCTCCGACGCTCGCCGACCTGATCGGCCTTGGCGTGGGCATCGACTACGCGCTCTTCATCGTGACCCGGCACCGCGACGGCATGCGCGCCGGCCTGCCGCCCGAGGAGTCGGCCGTGCGCGCCCTGAACACCGCCGGCCGGGCCGTGCTGTTCGCCGGTGGCACCGTGTGCATCGCCCTGCTCGGCCTGCTCGTGCTGCGTCTCAAGTTCATGGACGGCCTCGCCGTCACGTCGGCGATGAGCGTCCTGCTCGCCATGGCGGGCGCCGTCACCCTGCTGCCGGCGCTGTTCGGCTTTCTCGGCCTGAACCTGCTGAGCGGGCGCGAGCGGCGCCGCCTGGCGGAGCACGGCCCCGAGCACGCGCACGCGACGGGCTTCTGGTCGCGCTGGGCGCGCATCGTGGCCCGCCGGCCCGTCGTGCTGGGCGCCTGCGCGGTCGCGGTCATGCTCGTGCTGGCGATCCCCTTCTTCTCGCTGCGTCAGGGCCTGTCCGACGCCGGCAACGACCGCGCCGGCACGACCACGCGCACGGCCTACGACATGCTGGCGAGCGGTTTCGGCCCGGGCTTCAACGGGCCGCTCGTGCTGGTCGCGCAGACCGACTCAAAAGGCACCAAGTCCGGCAGCGGCCCGAGCCACGCTCAGTTCGTCAACACGCTGGCCCTGCAGCGACTCGAGAAGACGCTCACGAAGCAGCCCGGAGTGGCCGCCGTCTACCCCCTGCCCGGACAGCCCGGCGCCAAGCTCGCGATCGTCGAGGTGTTCCCGACGACGTCGCCCCAGGATGCGCGCACGTCGCAGCTGATCGACCGGCTGCGACGCGACGTGATCCCGCCGATCGAGCGCGGCACGACGCTGCGCGTGTACGTGGGGGGCAGCACCGCCATCTTCGACGACTTCGCCGCGGTCATCAGTCACAAGCTGCCGCTCTTCATCGGGGTCATCATCGCCCTCGGGTTCCTGCTGCTGCTGATCGCCTTCCGCAGCGTGGTGGTGCCGGCCACGGCGGCCTGCATGAACCTGCTCTCCGCCGGCGCCTCGTTCGGTGTGCTCGTCGTGTTCTTTCAGTGGGGCTGGGGCGCGAAGCTGCTCGGGCTCGGCAAGCCGGGTCCGGTCGAGGCCTTCCTGCCGGTGATGATGCTTGCCATCCTGTTCGGCCTGTCGATGGACTACCAGGTGTTCCTGGTGAGCCGCATGCACGAGGAGTGGGTGCACGGCGGCGACAACGAGCGCGCGGTGACGATCGGCCAGGCCACCACGGGACGCGTGATCACGGCCGCGGCGGCCATCATGGTCTGCGTCTTTCTGGCCTTCGCGCTCGGCGGTCAGCGCATCATCGCCGAGGCCGGCATCGGCCTCGCTTCGGCCGTGTTCCTCGACGCCGTGGTCATCCGCACCGTGCTCGTGCCCTCGCTCATGCATCTGTTCGGGCGGCGCAACTGGTGGCTGCCGGCGGCGCTCGAGCGGGGCCTGCCGCACCTGTCGGTCGAGCCGGTCGAAGAAGAGGCCGCGGTGGTCGCCGCCGAAGAGCTCGAGGTGCCCGACCTGAGCCTGGTGTAGGTCAGCCGCGCGCCTGCGCCGGTGGCCGCCGGCGCGGCCCCCTGAGCGGGGCGAGCGCTGCGAGCTGGGCCAGTACCGCGTCGGCTGCGGCGACGATCGGAGTGCGGTCGACACCACGCCGCTCGAGGTCGGCCAGCACGCTGTCGACCGCGGCTGCATAGTCGCGCCGGAAGCGCCGGTTGAGCTCATGCCAAGGCACGCCGGCCAGCAGCTCGACGATCGCGCCCTCGGCCTGCAGCCCCCCCGCCGCAAGTAGCGCGGCGATCGCCGGATAACCAAGGTAGCCCTGCCAGTACGAGGCGTTGTCGTTGGCGCCGACCACGCCGAAGTCGTGGCTCCACTCCACCTCGTAGCGCCGGTCGCGGCCCGACGACTCGACCTCGGCTCGCCCCGGTGGGCCCAGGTGAACGCGGCCGTCGGCCAGGGCGCTGAAGGCCTCGTAGACCTTGGCGGTCGGCGGCAGCCTCCAGGGGGCGCCGCTCATCGGACCACCGTCCGGTCGCGGTCCGTCATCGACGGGACCCTCGATCCGTTCCGATCACCGGCGGACGGTCATCCACGCGTGCCTCGACTCACCAGCGCTCGTAACGCACGAGCTCCTCGAGCGGCCGGCGGCCGGTCGCGGCCGCGGGCTTGTCGGGTAGGCCCAGGGGGGTGAAGGCGATCGGCTCGACGTCGTCGGGCAGGCCGAACACCGCGCGCGCGGCGTCGGGGTCGAAGGCGGCGATCCAGCAGGTGCCGAGGCCGAGCGCGGTGGCGGCGAGGACCAGGTGGTCCATGGCGATCGTGGCGTCGACCTCGTCGTAGGGCTTGTCGTCCATGCGCCGCCAGGCCTCGCCCGGCACCGCGACCATGGCCAGCACGAGCGGCGCCTGCACGAACCAGGGCCGCCCGTAGACGCGCAGGAGCTCGTCTTCGCGCCCTTTCGTATGGACCACGATGACGCGGAACGGCTGACGGTTGGAGGCCGTGGGCGCGCGCCGCGCCGCCTCGAGCACCCGGGCAAGCGTCTCGTCGTCGATCGGGTCGGGCCGGTAGCCGCGCACGCTGTAGCGCGTCGCGATCGCCTCGAACAGGTCCACCTCGTCCTCCGTCTGTCGTGGCCGCCGGCGGCGCTGCCCGGTGGGCCCGCCGGGCAGCGACTGAGCCGTCCGGGCCAAGCCTATCGTGACGCGCGCCGCGGTGTCGCCGTCAGACCAGGGCAGGCAGGCGTCAGGCCAGGGCGGGCAGGCAGGTGTCAGGCGGGCGCCGGCAGGGGGGTGCCGACCGGCGTGCGTGTGAGGCGGCCCTGCCGCAGGGTGAGGACCTCGTCGACCAGCTCCAGGCCCTCGGGGCGGTGGGTGATCAGCAGCACGGTGTGCGTGTCGGCCGCCCCGAGCGCGTCGGTCACGAGCGCCGCGGCGGTCTCGGGGTCGAGGTGGCTCGTGGGCTCGTCGAGGACGATCACCGGCGCGCCGGCCAGGAAGGTGCGGGCGAGGGCGAGTCGGCGCCGCTCGCCGCCCGACACCTGCGTCCCCTCTTCGCCGACGAAGGTGTCGAGACCGTCGGGCAGCGACGTCACCCAGTCCGACAGGCGGGCGGCGGCCAGGGCGCCGTCGATCTCGGCGTCGCTCGCCCCGGGACGCGCCAGGCGGACGTTCTCGCGGATCGTGGTCGAGAACAGGTAGGCATCCTGCGCGTCGAGGCCGATCCGGGCGCGTACGTCGGCCTGGCGCAGGTCGCGCAGGTCGGTGTCGCCGAGCGTCACGCGGCCGGCCGCGGGGTCGAGGAACCGCACGAGCAGCGCGGCGATCGTGCTCTTGCCGGCGCCCGAGCGGCCGACGAGCGCCACCCGGCGCCCCGGCCGCAGGCTCAGGTCGATGCCGCGCAGGTCCCAGCTCTCGCCGTCGCCGTATGAGAACGAGACGTCCTCGCAGGCGACCGGCGCCGCGGCCGGCGCCGCGGCCGGCGCGGCGGCGGGCACAGCCGGGTCGGTCACGGCCGGCGTGCGGCCGGCCAGCGCCAGCAGGCGGCGACCGGAGTCGAGGGTCGCGCGCAGGCGCAGGGCCGCCGCCGGCAGGGGCGCGACGGCCTCGAACGAGCCCAGGGCGAGCAGCACCAAGGTGGCGATGAGGGTGCGGCCGAGATGACCGTCGGCGTGCGCCGAAAGGGCGGCCGACAGCACGCCGGTCACCGTGAGGCCGACGACCGCGGCCCCCAGGCCCTCGACGAGCCCGCTCACCAGAGCCTCGGCGCGGGCCAGCCCTGTGAGCTCGGCGTCGAGCGCGGCGACACGCTCCAGGGCGGCGCCGTCGGCGCCCAGCACGACGAGCTCGGGGGCGCCGCGCAGGAGCTCGACGAGCTCGACCGTGAGCTCGGCCCTCGCCTGCGCCTGGCGCGCGCCCGACCGCCGGCCGGCGCGGGCCGCATAGAGCGGCAGGGCGACGCCGCCGCAGAGCAGCCCCGCGGCGAGAACGAGGCCGGCGGTCGGCAGGATGGCGGCACACACGGCCACCGCCGCGCCGCCGGCGACGAGGCCGACGAGCGGCGGCGTGAGGCCTCGTAGGAACAGGTTCTGCAGGGCGTCGACGTCGCCGACCATGCTGGCCAGCAGGTCGCCCCGGCGATAGCCCTCGAGACGGGCCGGCACGAGGGGCTCGAGCCGCGTGAAGAAGGCGACGCGGAGGCGCGCCAGGGTGCGAAAGGCGAGATCGTGCGAGGTGAGCCGCTCGAAGTAACGGGCGAGTGGCCGGCCCAGGCCGAAGCAACGCACGGCGACGATCACGGCGGTGAGCGACAACACCGGCGGGCGCTCGGCGCTGCGCGAGATCAGGTAGCCGGCGAAGGCGAGCAGGCCGACGCTCGACAGCACCGACAGGGCGCCGAGGGCGACCGCGGCGGCGACGCGGGCCGGCGGCACGCGGCTGTCGCGCAGGAGGGCGCGCAGCGTGCTCATGCGGTCGCGCCCTTCTCGACCACGGCGTGGCCGTCGACCAGGCGCACGACGCGGTCGGCGAGGCGCGCGAGGGCCGGGCGGTGCTCGATGACGAGCACCGCCCGGCCCTCGCGCGCCTGCCCGACCGCGGCCGTCACGAGGGCCGCGCTCTCGGCGTCGAGGTCGGCCGTAGGCTCGTCGAGGATCAGCAGCGGCGCCTCGCGCACGAGGGCGCGCGCCAAGGCGACACGGCGCGTCTCGCCGGCCGACAGGCCGCGGCCGCCCTCGCCGATCGTCGTGTCGTAGCCACGCGGCAGGTCGCGCACGAACTCGTCGGCGCCGGCGAGCCGCGCCGCCGCCCGCACCTGCTCGGCGCTGACGTCGCCGGCGCCGAGCGCGATGTTGTGGGCGACGCTGCCGTGGAAGAGCGTGGGGCGCTGCGGCACCCACGAGACCTGGCGGCGCCAGGCGGCGAGGTCGAGCGTGGCGAGGTCGGCGTCGTCGACGCGCACGGTGCCGGCGTCGGGCCGGCGCAGGCCGAGCAGCAGCGCGGCGAGGCTCGTCTTGCCGGCGCCGCTGCGTCCGACGAGGGCGACGACCTCGCCGCGCCGCAGCTCGAGACCTAGGCCGTCGAGCACGCGGCCGGCGCGGCCGGGGTTGCCGAGGGCGACGTCGACCAGGCGCAGGCGGCGCCAGTCGACGGGTGGCGGCGCGACGCCCGCCGGGGCGGCCTGGAGCGTCTCGATGAGGCCGAGGATGCGGTCCGCGGCGGCGAGGCCGTCGGCGCTCGCGTGGAACTGCAGGGCGAGCAGTCGGATCGGCAGGTAGAGCTCGGGTGTGAGCAGGAGCACGGTGAGCGCCGGCCGCAGCGTGAGCGAGCCGCCGGCGAGGCGCAGCCCCAGCGTCACCGCGACCAGCGCGGTGGCAAGGGTCGCGGCCAGGTCGAGCACGGCGCCCGACAGAAAGGCGAGGCGCAGCGTCTGCATGGTGGTGCGGCGGTACTCCTCGCCGACGGCGGCGATGCGCTCGGCCTGGGCCTCGCCGCGGTTGAAGGCGCGCAGCGTCGGCAGGCCGCGCATGATGTCGAGGAAGTGGTTGGAGAGGCGCGCGAGTGCGCCCCAGCGAGCCCGCGTGCGGCGCTCGGTGGCGCGCCCGATCAGCCACATGAAGATCGGCAGCAGCGGCAGCGTCACCGCCATGATGAGGGCCGACACGGGATCGACGAAGACCGTCCAGACGAGCACGGTCGCCGGCACGAGGAAGGCCAGCACGAGCTGCGGCAGGTAGCGGGCGAAGTATGCCTCGAGGGCGTCTACGCCCTGCACCGCGGCGGTCGCCACCTCGCCCGACTCGGCGCCGTCGGCCGCGGTCGGCAGGCCGCGCGTGCGCCGCTCGACGAGCTCGCGGCGGAGCTGCGACATGACGCCCGCGGCGGCGCGGCGCCCGGTGGCCTCGAAGGCGCCGGCGAGCGCCCCGCGGGCGACGGCCAGGGCGGCGAGCAGGGCGAGGGCGAGGGCGACGTGGCGCAGTGGGCGCCCGGCGAAGGCCTGCGACACCGCCCACGCCAGCAGGGTCGCCTGAGCGAGGAGCGCCAGCGTCGACAGCAGCCCGAGGGCCACGTCGGCGGCGAGCGCCAGGCGCGCATCGCGCGCCCGACGCAGCAACCGCGGATCGAGCGTCCTCACCGCACGGTCAGCGCCCCGCCGGCGCCCCTGAGGGCCCGCCGGAGGTCACCGGCCCGGGGCGCGACGCGCCACCGCCCTGCGACAGGTCGCCGACGTCGATGCGCCGGCGGAAGACGTAGTAGGTCCAGCCCTGGTAGAGCAGGACGAGGGGGAAGAAGATCACGGTAACGACGGTCATGACCTTGAGCGTGTACGACGACGACGAGGCGTTGCTCACCGTGAGGCTGTAGGCGGCGTTGGTGCTCGACACCATCACGTGAGGATACAGGAACACGAAGAACGTCGCGCCGGTGGCCAGCATGGCCAGGCCCGTGGCCAGGAACGCCCAGCCGTTGCGGCGCGCGCGGACGAACCAGACGGCCGCGAGCACGGCGACGACGGCGGCGGCCGGCACCACGGTGCGGACAGTGTGTCCGGACTCGATGGGCGTCCAGATCGCAAAGCCGATGCTGAAGAGCGCGGCGAGCAGCCCGACGCTGCCGCCCACCTGCTCGGAGCGGTCCTGGACCACGCCCCTGGTCTTGAGGGCGAGGAACGTGGCGCCGTGCAGGACGCAGAGCAGCAGGACGGTGATGCCGGCGAACAGCGAGTACGGGTTGAGCAGCGTGAAGAACGAGCCGGTGTATTCGTGGTGGGCGTCGATCGGCAGCCCGCGCACGAGGTTGCCGAAGGCCACGCCGACGAGCAACGGCACGAGGAAGCTGCCCAGGGTGAGGGCGGCGCTCCACAGAAAGTGCCAGCCGGCGCGGTCGAGCTGGGTGCGAAACTCGAACGAGACGCCGCGGATGATGAGCGCGATGAGCACCACGGCGAGGGCCAGGTACATGCCCGAGAACATGGTCGCGTACCACTCGGGGAAGGCGGCGAACATGCCGGCCCCGGCGACGATCAGCCAGACCTCGTTGCCGTCCCAGACCGGGCCGATCGCGTTGATCGCGACGCGGCGCTCGAGGTCGTTGCCGCCGACGAAGCCGTGCAGCATGCCCACGCCGAAGTCGAAGCCTTCGAGGAACAGAAAGCCGCACCACAGAAGGCCGAGGACGATGAACCAGAGGATCGCAAGTGTCATGGCCGGACCTCCTAGTCCGTCATTTGACTTCGTCGATGCCGCTCAGGCTGTTGTGACATCGTTGCAGGCCTAGTACGTCATCGCGGGGACGGGGACGGCCTGCTCGTCGAGCTCGGGCAGCGGCCCCAGGGGCTTGCGCGCGAAGCGGATCATGAGCGCGGCGTCGATGATCGCCATGAGCCCGTAGAGCAGCACGAACAGGACGAGGCTGATGGCGATCGTCGTGGCGCCGACCGACGGCGAGACCGCCCGGCTCGTGAGCTGCAGCCCCTGCACGATCCAGGGCTGGCGGCCCACCTCGGTGAGGACCCAGCCGAGCGTGTTCATGATGAAGGGCAGCACGACCGCCCAGATGGCGATGCGCAGGAACCAGGGCGAGACGGTCGCGCGGCTGCGGCGCAGCGCCCACAGGCCCCAGAGCGCGAGCAGGAACTCGAGGCCGGCGAGGTAGGCCATGCCGCGGATCGACCAGAAGTTGATGAAGACGCTGGGCACGTAGTCGCCGGCCCCGTACTGCCGCTGCTCCTGGGCGTTCGCCTCGTTGATGCCGGGCACCCTGCCGTTCCACGAGTTCGTGGCGAGCAGCGAGAGCAGGTGGGGCACCTTGATCGCAAATGACGGCGTCGGGTGGCTCGCGCTGAAGCCGCCGATCTGGAAGATCGAGAACGAGGCCGGCTGCTGGGTGTTCCAGAGCGCCTCGCCGGCGGCGATCTTCATGGGCTGGTAGGTCTCGCCGGAGACGCCGAGCTCGCTGCCGACGATCATTACGAGGAACGCGGCCGGCAGCAGCACCACCAGCGAGATGCGGGCGGTCTTGCGAAAGACGTCGTGGTCGGAGCGGTGCTTGAGGTGCCAGGCGGATACGGCCAGCATGAGGCCGGCGGCGGTGACGAGCGCCGCCAGGAGCACGTGCGCGTAGGCCCAGAGGAAGAGCGGGTTGAGCAGGACGGCGAAGATGCTGGTGAGCTGGGCGCGGCCCGTGGCCGGGTCGATGCGGTAGCCGACCGGGTGCTGCATCCACGAGTTGGCCGCCATGATGATGGCCGCCGACAGCACCGTGCCGAAGGCCACGATCCAGATCGTCGCGAGGTGGACGGCCTTGGGCAGGCGGCCCCAGCCGAACAGCCAGAGGCCGAGGAACGTCGACTCGAGGAAGAAGGCGGCGAGGCCCTCGACGGCGAGCGGCGCGCCGAAGACATCGCCCACGAAACGCGAGTACGACGACCAGGCCATGCCGAACTGGAACTCCTGCACGAGGCCGGTGACCACGCCGACGGCGACGTTGATCAGCAGGAGCGTGCCGAAGAACCTCGTCAGGCGCAGGTAGTCCTCGTCGCCGCGGCGGTGCCAGATGGTCTGCAGCACCGCGACGAGCACCGCGAGCCCGATCGTGACCGGCACGAACAGGAAGTGGTAGATGCTCGTCGCCGCGAACTGGAGCCGCGCGAGGTCCAGCTGCGTCGTGGCCAGGATGACAGAGCTCCTCATCTGCGCTCCCCCTCGTTTGCGTGGTGGCCGGCGGGGGACTCCCTGCCCCGCGGACCTGTCCAGACCGGGCGGGGGTGGCCGGACCGACCCCCTGCCCAGTATTCCTCACGATAATAGTGTAAACGTTTGCGTAGGACAAGGTCGCTGGCGGCGTCGTCTTCCGTCCTACGCGCCGGCCCGGCGCCCGGCCTCCCTCCCGGCGATCCCGCACCACGGCGGGTCTCCTCCGGCGGCTCCTTCCAGCGCCCCCTTTCTACCCGATCTGCGCACAAACGCGGCGGGATCTTCGCACAGACGCGGCAATCGGTTTGCCTGCTAACCGTTAGTGTGCTAACCTTCTCCGCGTGACACCGCCCGCAGCATCCAGCCCTCCTCCCGAGGCGTCCTCGGCTCGCGCCGGCCGCGGCGACAGCGCCCTCTCACCTCACCTCGAAGAAGACGGCGTCGATCAGCTCTCGGCCGACACGTTTCGCGCCTTCATCGCCGCGGGCCGCCTGCACGCGCGGCTGATCGGCCGTCTCGTCGGCGACGGCGAGGGGATCCATCCCGGGCAGTTCTTCTGCCTGCGCGTCGCCGGCGTGCACGACGGCATCAGCCAGCGCGAGCTCGCCGACGAGCTGCACGTGGCGGCGCCGAGCATCAGCCGCATGCTGCAGGGCATGGAGCGGGACGGCCTGGTTGAACGGCGCGACGACGAACACGACCAGCGCGTGACCCGCGTGTATGTGACCAAACGCGGGCGCGCGCTCGAGGAGAAGTTCCGCGGCGTCGTGGCGGGCTACGTCAAGGACACCATCGGGCGGCTCTCCGAGGCCGATCGCCGAGAGCTCATCAGACTGCTCGGTGCCTTTGCCGCGATCCTTGAGACTGCCATCGAGTCACGCACCGGTCCCGCCGACGCCGGCGCGTCCGGCGAAGGCAGCGAGGCCGGGCAGACGGCCGGGCGCGACGACCTGCGCAGGGAGTCCGCATGACCCGCCTGCTCTGGGAGCGCCTCGCGCCCTACCGCTGGAACCTCGCCATCATCCTTGCGCTCCTGCTCGTGCAGGCCATCACGAACCTGTCGCTGCCGACCATCAACGGCGACATCATCACGAACGGTGTGGCCACGGGCGACGTCCACTACATCGAGCGCATGGGCGGCTTCATGCTGCTCCTGAGCGCGGTCCTCGTGGTCGCTACCATCATCACCGTGTACTTCGGCTCCAAGACGGCCATGGCGTTCGGCCGCGACGTGCGCGCCCTGCTGTTCCGCAAGGTCGAGGATTTCTCGCTGGCCGAGCTCAACCACTTCGGCACCGCCTCGCTCATCACCCGCAACACGAACGACGTCTACCAGGTCCAGCAGGTGGTGCTCATGCTGCTCACCGTCGTGCTGGCGGCGCCGTTCATGGCGATCGGCGGCATCATCATGGCGCTGCGCCTGAACGTGCCGCTCTCGGGCGTCATCTTGGTCGCGATCGTCGTCATGGGCGTCTTCCTGGCCGTCCTCGTGACGCGCGCCCTGCCCCTGTTCCGCTCGATGCAGGCCAAGATCGACCGGGTCAACCAGGTGACGCGCGAAGTGCTGTCCGGCGTGCGCGTGATCCGCGCCTTCGACCGCACGAGGTACGAGGAGAAGCGCTTCGACGACGCGAACGTCGACCTCACCGACACGGCCCTGCGGGTCAACCGCATGTTCGCGCTGACCTTCCCGGTCATCATGCTGATCATGCAGCTCACGACGGTCGTCCTGATCTGGTTCGGCGGCAACCAGATCGCCTATCACGGTATGGCGATCGGCGACCTCCAGGCGTTCCTGCAGTACACCTACCTGATCCTGTTCTCGGTGATCATGGCGACCATCATGTTCGTGATGGTGCCGCGCGCGGCGGCCGCCGGGGAGCGCATCCAGGCCGTGCTCACCACGGTGCCCTCGGTGGCCCCACCCGAGCAGCCGGTCACGGGCGCGCCGACGGCCGGCCTCATCGAGTTTCGCGACGTCGAGTTTCGCTACCCGGGCGCCGAGGAACCCGTGCTTTCGCACATCTCCTTCACGGCGCAGCCGGGGCAGATGACCGCCATCGTGGGCAGCACCGGCAGCGGCAAGTCGACCCTCATCAACCTCATCCCGCGCCTCTACGACGTCACCGCGGGCACGGTGCTCGTCGACGGCGTCGATGTGTGCGCGTACGACCCGCAGGAGCTGTGGCGGCGTATCGGCCTCGTCCCGCAGACGGCGTTCCTGTTCAGCGGCAGCGTCGCCGACAACCTGCGTTACGGGCGCCCCGACGCGAGTGACGAGGAGCTGTGGCACCTGCTCGACGTCGCTCAGGGGATCGACTTCGTGAGCGAGATGCCCGACAAGCTCGACACCGAGGTCGCCCAGGCCGGGGCCAGCGTGTCGGGCGGCCAGCGCCAGCGCCTGGCCATCGCCCGGGCCCTCGCCAAGAAGGCCTCGATCTACATCTTCGACGACAGCTTCTCGGCGGTCGACGTGAAGACCGACGCCGACCTGCGCGCCGCGCTGCAGCACGAGACCGCCGAGGCCACCACCATCGTGGTCGCCCAGCGCGTCGGCACCATCATGCACGCCCAGCAGATCGTCGTGCTCGATGACGGCGGCATCGTCGGCCTCGGTACGCACGAGGAGCTCCTCGAACGCTGTGAGACCTATCGCGAGATCGTGACCTCGCAGCTCGGAGAGGGTGAGGCGACGTGAGCGTGAACGGCCCGCGCGGCAACGGCCCGCGCGGCAACGGCGCTCCGCCCGCCGGCGGGCCGGCGACTGGCGGCCCCGGCGCCGGTCGCGGGAGGATGGGTCGTGGCCCCGGCGGGCCTGGCCACGCGCTCGTCACGCCGACCGAGAAGGCGCGCGACTTCCGGGGCACGATGCGGCGCCTCGTCGGGACGATGCGCCCGGAGAGGCTGCGCATCGTCGGCATGTTCCTGCTTGGCATCGTGAGCGTTGTCTTCGCCGTGCTGGGTCCGCGCATCCTGGGCGATGCCACCAACATCATCTTCGAGGGCCTGTTCTCCAAGCGCATCCCGGCCGGCATGACGAAGGCCCAGGCGATCGCCTACGCACGCACGCATGGTCAGGGGCGCATCGCCGACATGATGGCGAGCATGCACCTGCACCCCGGCCACGGCATCGACTTCCACACGCTCGAGACGACCCTGCTGCTGGCTCTCGGCATCTACCTGGCGAGCGCGGTGTTCAGCTGGGGCCAGCAGTACCTCATGGTGGGCGTAGCGCAGCGCACGGTCTACCGCCTGCGGCGCACCGCAGACGAGAAGCTGGGCCGCCTGCCGCTGCGCTACTTCGACGACCACCCCCACGGCGACGTGCTGTCCCGCCTCACCAACGACCTCGACAACATCGCGCAGTCGCTGCAGCAGGCGCTCACCACGCTGATCACGTCGCTGCTGACCATCGTCGGCGTGCTCATCATGATGTTCTGGATCAGTCCGCTGCTGGCCGCCATCTCGGTGATCGTCGTGCCGATCTCGTTCGCGGTCACCATCCTGATCGCACGGCGGTCGCAGAAGCTGTTCGCCGTGCAGTGGGAGCGCACCGGCGACGTGGGCGGCCACGTCGAGGAGATGTTCACCGGCCACAACATCGTCAAGGTCTTCGGCCACCAGCGCGAGGCCATCGAGCAGTTCGACGAGCACAACGAGGGGCTCTACCGGGCGAGCTTCGGGGCGCAGTTCATCAGTGGCCTCATCCAGCCCGTCATGATGTTCGTGAGCAACCTGAACTACGTCGCGATCGCGGTCATCGGCGGCATCAAGGTGGCCAGCGGGACGCTCTCGCTCGGCGACGTGCAGGCCTTCTTCTCGTACTCGCGGCAGTTCACCCAGCCGATCACCCAGGTGGCCAGCATCGTCAATATCCTGCAGTCGACCGCCGCGTCTTCGGAGCGGGTCTTCGAGCTGCTCGACGAGAGCGAGGAGGAGCCCGATCCCGCCGTGCCCGCGAGGCTCGAACACACGCAGGGCCACATCACGCTCGAGGACGTCTCGTTCCGCTACGTCGCCGACCAGCCGCTGATCGACGACCTCGACCTCGACGTCGCGCCCGGCGAGACGGTCGCCATCGTCGGGCCGACCGGGGCGGGCAAGACCACCCTGGTCAACCTGCTGCTGCGCTTCTACGAGATCGACCACGGCCGCATCCTGGTCGACGGCATCGACACGCGGCAGATGTCGCGCAGCGACCTGCGCCGGCTGTTCGGCATGGTGCTGCAGGACACCTGGCTGTTCAGCGGCACCGTGCGCGACAACATCACCTACGGGCGCGACGGCGCGACCGAGGAGCGGCTGCTGGCCGCCGCCAAGGCGGCCCGGGTCGACCACTTCGTGCGGACGCTGCCGCACGGCTACGACACGGTGCTCGACGAAGACGCGACGGCGGTGTCGCAGGGCGAGAAGCAGCTCCTGACGATCGCGCGGGCGTTCCTGGCCGACCCCGACATCCTCATCCTGGACGAGGCCACGAGCTCGGTCGACACCCGCACCGAGGTGCTGATCCAGCAGGCCATGAGCGAGCTCATGAAGGACCGCACGAGCTTCGTGATCGCCCACCGGCTCTCGACGATCCGCGGCGCCGACATCATCCTCTGCATGGATCAGGGCCACATCGTCGAGCAGGGCAGCCACGAAGAGCTGCTCGCCAGGCGCGGCTTCTACTTCGACCTGTACAACGCCCAGTTCGCCGCCGCCATCGACGAGGCGATC
>CAVYCN010000010.1:0-164058 GCA_963767005.1 uncultured Actinomycetes bacterium | reverse complement strand
GGTCGTCGTCCTCTTCGTGGACCTCGAGGATGCCGCCCTCTTCGCTTTGCACCTGCATGTCGAGGCTCAGGCTCTGGACCTCCTTCATGAGGACCTTGAACGACTCGGGGATGTTCGGCTTGGAGATGTTCTCGCCCTTGACGATCGCCTCGTAGGCCTTGACCCGGCCCACGGTGTCGTCGGACTTGATGGTCAGCATCTCCTGCAGCGTGTAGGCGGCGCCGTAAGCTTCGAGCGCCCACACCTCCATCTCGCCGAAGCGCTGGCCGCCGAACTGCGCCTTGCCGCCCAGCGGCTGCTGGGTGACGAGCGAGTACGGACCGGTGCTGCGCGCGTGGATCTTGTCGTCGACCAGGTGGAGCAGCTTCAGGATGTACATGTAGCCGATCGTCACCTTGTTGTCGAAGCGCAGGCCGCTGCGGCCGTCGTAGAGCCAGACCTTGCCGGAGCAGCGCCGGCCGCGCGGCTCCTTCTCGTTGATCTTGAACTTGACCGGGCTCGCGCCGTCTTCTTCGGTCGAGCGGATGAGCAGGTCGTCGATCTCGACCAGCGTGGCGCCGTCGAACACCGGCGAGGCCAGGAAGGCGGGACCGTTCAGCCGCGTGCCGTCGGCCTGGAAGCCGCGATGGGCCGCCCAGCCGAGGTGCGTCTCGAGCACCTGGCCGATGTTCATACGGCTCGGCACACCGAGCGGGTTCAGGATGATGTCGACGGGCGTGCCGTCCTCGAGGTACGGCATGTCCTCTTCGGGCACGATCTTGGAGATCACGCCCTTGTTGCCGTGCCGCCCGGCGAGCTTGTCGCCCTCGGCGATCTTGCGCTTCTTGGCGACGTAGACACGCACGAGCTGGTTGACGCTCGGCGGCAGCTCGTCGTTGTTCTCGCGACTGAAGATCTTGACGTCGATGACCTTGCCGCCCTCGCCGTGCGGCACCTTGAGCGAGGTGTCACGCACCTCACGTGCCTTCTCCTTGAAGATGGCGCGGATGAGCTTCTCTTCGGCGGTGAGCTCGGTCTCGCCCTTGGGCGTGACCTTGCCGACCAGCAGGTCGCCCGAGTTGACCTCGGCGCCGATGCGCACGATGCCGCGCTCGTCCAAGTCCTTGAGCGATTCCTCGGAGCGGTTCGGGATGTCGCGCGTGATCTCCTCGTCGCCGAGCTTCGTCGTGCGGGCGTCGACCTCGTACTCCTCGATGTGCACCGACGACAGCACGTCGTCCTTGACGAGGCGCTCCGACAGGATGATGGCGTCCTCGAAGTTGTAGCCCTCCCAGCTCATGAAGGCGACGAGCAGGTTCTTGCCCAGGGCGAGCTCACCGTGGTCGGTCGACGAGCCGTCGGCCAGCACGGTGCCTTCGTCGACCTTGTCGCCGACGTCGACGAGCGGCTTCTGGTGGATGAGGGTGCCCTGGTTGGAGCGCGTGAACTTGACCAGCGAGTATTCGTCGACCTCGCCCTTGCCGGCGTCGATCACGATGCCGTTGGCGTCGACCTCGGCGACCCGGCCGGGCCGGCGCGCGAGGATGACGTCGCCGGTGTCGCAGGCGGCGCGGAACTCCATGCCGGTACCCACATAAGGGGCCTCGGTGGTGAGCAGCGGCACGGCCTGGCGCTGCATGTTCGAGCCCATGAGGGCGCGGTTCGCGTCGTCGTGCTCGAGGAACGGGATGAGCGCCGTGGCGACCGACACGAGCTGGGTCGGGTTGACGTCCATGTAGTCGACCTGGTCGGGCGGCGCCGAGACGACCTCGCCGTCGCGCGTGCGGGCCAGCACCTGGTCGTTTAAGAACTTGCCGGTCTTGGGATCGAACGGCGCGTTGGCCTGAGCGATCGTGACGGCGCGCTCCTCTTTGGTCTTGGGATCGACCACCGTCGCCTCTTCCTCGGAGGCGTCGAGGTAGACGATCTCTTCGGTGACCTTGCCCTTGACCACCCTGCGGTAGGGGGCCCTGATGAAACCGAACTCGTCGACCGTCGCAAACGACGCCAGCGAGCCCATCAGGCCGATGTTCGGACCCTCGGGCGTCTCGATGGGGCACATACGACCGTAGTGGGTGGTGTGCACGTCGCGCACCTCGATCGGGGCGCGCTCACGCGTGAGGCCGCCCGCACCCAGGGCCGACAGGCGGCGCCGGTGGGTGAGGCCCGACAGCGAGTTTGTCTGGTCCATGAACTGCGAGAGCTGCGACGAGCCGAAGAACTCCTTGAGGGCGGCCACGACCGGCCTGATGTTGACCAGGGTCGCCGGCACGATCGTGTCGGGGTCCTCGGTCGTGAGGCGCTCCTTGATGACGCGCTCCATGCGCGTGAGGCCGATACGGAAGCTGTCCTGGACGAGCTCGCCGACCGTGCGCAGGCGGCGGTTGCCGAAGTGCTCGTACTCGTCGAGCTCGGCGGCGATGTCCTCGCGGCGCGTGCCGATCAGGTTCATGGCGGCGTCGGCGTAGTCCTTGGCGTCGTCGGGCACGCCCAGCTTGGGCGGCAGGCTGATGAGCCGGCGGATGAGCTCGACGATGTCCATGGTGGTGAGCACCCGGACGTCGCCGCCGGGGCGCTCCTCGGGCGCGATGTGGCCATGCAGGCGCGAGTTCAGCTTGTGGCGTCCGACCCGCGACAGGTCGTAGCGCTTGGGGTCGAAGAAGAGGCCACGCAGCATGGCGGTCGCCGAGTCGAGTGTCGGCGGCTCACCGGGACGCTGCTTGCGGAAGAGCTCGATGAGCGACTCCTCCTGCGAGGTCGTGGAGTCGCGATCGAGCGTGTTCCTGATGTAGACGGACTCGTTGAAGAGCTGGAGGATGTCGTCGTTGCCGCCGCAGCCCATGGCACGCAGCAGCACGGTCACCGGGAACTTGCGCTTGCGGTCGATGCGCACGTTGACGGCGCCCTTCTTGTCGATCTCGAGCTCGAGCCACGAGCCGCGCTGCGGCATGAGGTTGGCGATCAGCACCTGCTTCTCGCGCTCGGCCTGCTTGGGCTCCATGATGTAGGCGCCCGGCGAGCGCACGAGCTGGGTCACGACCACGCGCTCGGTGCCGTGGATGATGAACGTGCCGCGGTCCGTCATCATGGGGAAGTCGCCCATGAAGACGTGCTGCTCGCGGATCTCGCCGGTCTCCTCGTTCACGAAGCGCACGACCATGGTGAGCGGCGCCGAGAACGTCATGTCCTTGTTGCGGCACTCATCGATCGGCTTGGAGGGCTCGCCGAACTGGTAGTCGCCGAACTCGACGAGGAGCTTCTCTGAGTAGTCACGGATCGGAGAGATGTCTTCGATGGTCTCCTTGAGACCATCCTCGAGGAACCACTTCCACGACGCTTTCTGGATGTCGATCAGGTTGGGAACCGGCAACGGCTGGTCCAGCTTGGCGAAAGACGTGCGCACGCGAGGACACTTCGGCTGGTTCAAGTGGAGACTCCTCTCGGTAGGCTGAAGCAGCGGACGGCAAGCCGCGGGGAGGCTGGGCTATAGCTGAACGCGGCGGACGGCACGACCGCATAGATTACACGAGTTGGCAAAGCATGGCAAGGCGCCAGTTGTGGGTGCCCACAACCGACGCCCTCCAAACCACGCTCGCGGAAGGCCGCCGACAGCCCCCTCACGGGGGGAACCTGTCTATTTGATCTCGACGGTGGCGCCGGCCGCCTCGAGCTGCTTCTTGGCCTCCTCGGCCTCGTCCTTGTTGACGCCCTCCTTGATGGCCCTGGGCGCCTCTTCGACGGCCGCCTTGGCTTCTTTCAGGCCGAGCCCGGTGAGGGCGCGTACGACCTTGATGACCTCGATCTTCTTCTCGCCGAAGGCCTGCAGGACGACGTCGAAGCTCGTCTGCTCCTCGGCCGGCTCGGCCTCGGCCGCGGCGGCGGGGCCGGCGGCGACGGCGACCGGAGCGGCCGCGCTCACGCCGAACTCATCTTCGAGGGCGTGCACGAGCTCGGCGAGGTCGAGCACGCTCATCTTCTTGATCTGCTCGATGAGCTCTTCTTTGGTGAGGGTCTTGTCTGCCACGTCAGTTCACCTCGTCGTCGGAACGGGTCTCGTTCGTCTCTTACTACTTTCAGTCTCTGTCTGCCGGGTGCCGGGTGAGGCCGCTCAGGCCTCGCCGGCCGCCGTGCGTTGCTCCACGATCTGCTGCAGCGCCCGCGCGAAACCGCTGATCGTGCCCTGGAGCACGGTGACGAGGCCGGAGAGCGGCGCCGCCATGGTGCCCACGACCTGCCCGATGAGCACGGTCCGCGACGGCAGCGCCGACAGCGAGCGCACACCATCGACGTCGATCGCCTGGCCCTGCAGCAGGCCGCCGCGCACGACGAGCTGCGGGTGCGTCCGCATGAAGTCGACGAGCGCCTTGGCCGGCGCGACCGGGTCGTCGCTGCAGAAGGTGACCGCCGTCGGACCCGAGAGCAGCGGCACGATCTGGTCGCGCCCGGCATCGGCGGCGGCGCGGCGCGCCAGGGTGTTCTTGAGGACGTGCAGCACGGCGCCGCCCTCGCGCAGCTTGCCGCGCAGCTCGGTGAGCTCTGACACGGTCAGGCCACGGTAGTCGCTCAGGTAGAGCGCCTCGGTCGCGGCGAGCAGCTTGGTCGCCTCTTCGACCACCGCTTCTTTGTCTTTTCGCAGCATGGGAGACCTCGCTGTCGCTCCACAAAAAAACCGCTCCCGGACGGGGAGCGGGCCACGGTGTGGTCGCGCTTCTCGCCTCGGGCGGGCGGGCCTGCCGGCCCCTTGGGCCCCCTGGGGGGCACCGACCTTCTTCGGCTGCGGCGCTCACACGCGCCGCGACGGCGCAGTATATGCCCTTTCGGGCGCTCCGGCAACTGCGCGTGCCTGATGGAGCCGCCGGCCGGTCGCTTTCGGGCGACCGGCCGGCGCGGGGCGGGCGGGCCGCAGGCCCGCCCGCCCCGCGATACGACGGCTAGCCTTCGAGCAGGTCGCGCGTGCGGGTCGAGTCGAGCTCGATCGAGGGGCCCATCGTCGAGGTGAGGTTCACGCTCTTCAGATAGCGGCCCTTCGAGGCGGACGGCTTGGCACGCACGATCTCGTCGAGCACGGCCCCGTAGTTCTCGACGAGCTGCGTCTCGTCGAACGACTTCTTGCCGATGCTCAGGTGGATGATGCCGCTGCGGTCGGTGCGGTACTCGACCTTGCCAGCCTTGGCGTCGGTGATCGCCTTGCCCACGTCGAAGGTGACCGTCCCGGACTTGGGGTTCGGCATGAGGCCACGGGGGCCGAGGATGCGGCCCAGGCGGCCGACGGTGCCCATCATGTCGGGCGTGGCGATCGCGACGTCGAAGTCGAGCTGGCCGTCCTGCACACGCTTGGCGAGGTCGTCGGAGCCGACGATGTCGGCGCCGGCCTCGGTCGCCTCGCGCGCCTTCTCGCCCTCGGCGAACACGGCGATCCGCACGGAGCGGCCGGTGCCGTGCGGCAGGATGGTGGTGCCGCGCACGATCTGATCGGCGTGGCGCACGTCGACGCCCAGACGAAAGTGGACCTCGACGGTCTCGTCGAACTTCGCGGTGTCGAGCGCCTTGAGCAGACGGACGGCCTCGAGCGGGCTGTAGACGCGGTCGGGGTCGATGGCAGCGCGTGCTGCCTGGTACTTGCGGCCGTGGGCCATGTGTGCCTCCTCGTGGTCCTGGCGGCGGCCCCGCGGGCCGCCTCCCACCGCGGGCGCCGGCAGGCGCCCGCTCCTTTACCTGTCGGTCGTCGAGCGGCTACTCGACGGTGATGCCCATGCTGCGCGCCGTGCCTTCGATGATGCGCATCGCGGCCTCGACGTCGTTGGCGTTCAGGTCGGGCATCTTGAGCTCGGCGATCTCGCGCACCTTGTCGCGCGACACGCTCGCCACCTTGGTACGGTTGGGCTCGCCCGAGCCCTTGTCGACGCCGGCCGCCTCGCGCAGCAGCACGGCGGCCGGCGGCGTCTTGGTGATGAACGTGAACGAGCGGTCTTCGAAGACCGAGATCTCGACCGGGATGATCGTGCCCGTCTGAGCCTGCGTACGCGCGTTGAACGCCTTGCAGAACTCCATGATGTTGACGCCGTGCTGGCCCAGGGCGGGGCCCACGGGCGGCGCCGGGTTGGCCGCCCCGGCAGGGATCTGCAGCTTGATCACGGTCATGACCTTCTTGGCCACGTCAGCCTCGCTTCGTCGGTGGGATCAGTGCTCTTAGCCGGTCTTCTTGACCTGCTCGAACCCGAGCTCGACGGGTGTTTCGCGGCCGAAGATCGAGACCATCACTTTGAGCTTGTTCTGGTCGGCGTTGACCTCGGAGACCTCGCCGGAGAAGTCGGACAGCGGGCCCGATGTGACCCGCACGACCTCGCCGACCGAGAACTCCGCCTTCTGCTTGGGACGCTCGACCGAGGCGGTGTGGAGGATGCGGTCGACCTCGGCGCGCGACAGCGCGACCGGCTTGTTGGCCGCCCCCACGAACCCGGTCACGCCCGGCGTGTTCTTGACAGCCGACCAGGATTCGTCGGTGAGCTCCATCTGCACCAGGACATAGCCCGGGAACACGCGCTTCTCGCTCGTGATCTTCTCGCCGTCCTTGGTCTCGACGACCTGCTCAGTCGGCACGACGACGCGCACGATCGCGTCTTGCTGAGCCATCGAGACGATGCGGTGCTCGAGGTTCTCTTTGACTTTGTTCTCGTGGCCCGAGTACGTGTTGACCACATACCACTGGAACACACCGACTCCGTTTCGTTATTTGGGTATGACGAGGTTGATCAGGTGGCCGAACACGTAGTCGAGCGCGCCGGTGTAGGCGCCGGCGATGGCCACCGCGACAAGCACCACGACGGTCGACATGAGGAGCTCGCTGCGCGTCGGCCAGGTGACCTTGGACAGTTCGACGCGCACGTCGCGCAGGAACTTGGACCAAGTGAAACCCTGCTTCTGGCCGGACCGCTGCTGAGCCCGCTGGCGCGCCTGGTTGACGCGCGTGCTGCCGCGCTTGGCCGGCGCGCCGCCCTTGCCGGAGCGCCCGTCGCGCTTGCCGGTCTGCGTGGAGTCGGACCGCTTGCCCGGCCCCGCCTGGTTGTTCCTCACGGCTTTCGCCACGACCTGCTCCCGTTGTTCAGCTGGCAGGGCTGGAGGGACTCGAACCCCCGACCCCCGGTTTTGGAGACCGGTGCTCTACCAATTGAGCTACAGCCCTAAGGAAGCCGCGCGCCGTCCCGCCCGTGCGGACGGAACACCGCCGGTCCTAACGAGTTTCCTTGTGGACGGTCTGCCGCCCGCACCACCGGCAGTACTTCTTGAGTTCGATGCGGTCGGGGTCGTTCTTCTTGTTCTTGTTCGTATGGTAGTTGCGACGCTTGCATTCCTGGCAAGCGAGAGTCACCAGTTGGCGCACGCTGTCTCCCTTTCACAGAAAGCAAGTTAGGATAGCAGGCCCTCGCGAGGGGGTCAACGAACCGGCGACGACCGGCGCGAGCGTCGGCCGCAGCCCGGTCGGGCCCCCGGCGAGGCGTGAGTATAGCAGACCGATCCGCACCGCCAAACCTTGCCGAGCCATCTCCAAGGACCGGTCTGCCCCGGGGTGCGCCCGCTCAACCATGGCGCCAGTCGGCTTCGTCGCTGACGCTCAGGCTGGCGAGTCTCCGTCGCGCGCCTAGTGCCGACGAAGGACTTCGCTGTCGTCGCTCAGGCTGGCGAGACTTCGTGGCGCGCCTAGTGTGTAGAATCGACGGCGACCGGAGACAGGTGAGCAGTGGACGACGACCCCACGAGACAGGACACCAACGTGGGTTCTGCCGGCGGGGCCCCGCCGCCCGAACCCGCCGCCGGTTCCCCCCCACCCGGCGGCGCCGCGTTCGGCCCGCCCCAGCCGGCCGGCTGGTGGCAGGCGCCGGACGGCAGCTGGCAACCCGTCTGGCAGCAGCCCGCAGGCTGGGTGCAGGCGCCCGACGGCACGTGGCAGGCCGTGTGGCAGCAGCCGGCCGGTCCCTCTCCGTACGGCGCGGGAGCGCCGGCGCCAGCCGGACAGTATCCGTACGGCGCGGGAGCGCCGGCGCAGCCCGGCTCGTATCCGTACGCGGCCCCATCGGCGCCGGTCGCGCAGTATGCCTACGGCCCGGGGCCACAGGAGACGCGGGCGGTCGATGCCCACGCGGTCTTCGGGCGCGTGGGCGGCGCGCGTCCCGGGCAGGTGCCCTGGGCCTGGCGCGACGTGCTGCTGGCGATCGTGGTCGCGGGCGCCCCGATCCTCGCACTGACCGTGCTCGGCATGCTCGCCGGCTCGGCGACGGGCACGCAGCAGACGCCCACCTCGGGCTTCGCCCTGGCGGCGATCGTGTCGACCGTGCTGGTCGACGGCTGGCTCGTGTTCTGGGCGTGGTTCTTCTCGCTGCGCAAGTACCACCTGCCGTTCGCTGCCTGGGGCTTTCGCCGCTACGAGGAGCGCAGCGCCTGGGCCATCGCCTTCGCCCTGATCGTCGGCGGTCTGATCGCCACCAATGCGCTCGGGATCGTCAGCGACTACCTGTACAAGCAGGTCGTCGGGCCGGTGCCGCAGGAGAACGTGGTGACGATCTTCCCGCACAGCTCGTCGGGACTCGTGTTGTTCGCCATCCTCGCCGTGCTGATCGCGCCCGTCCTCGAGGAGACCTTCTTCCGCGCCTTCGTCTTTCAAGGACTGTCGCGCACGTGGGGGCCGATCGCGGGCGGCATCGTGTCGGCCCTGATCTTCGCGGCGTGGCACCAGCAGCTATCGGTGCTCATCCCGATCTTCGGGCTCGGCCTGGTGCTGGCCGCCGCCTTCTACTGGACGAAGTCGATCTACACGAACATGACGCTCCACGCGATCTTCAACGCGGTCGGCATCGTCGCGTGGTGGTTCGTCAAGACGAAGAGCTAGGGGCGCCGGCGGGCGCCGCTCCGTGGGCCTCGCCGCCGGGCGCACCTAGCGCAGCAGCGTGGGCTTGCGCAGCTCGCGGCAGCGGCAGCCCGGCGCGTCGTCGGGCAGCGCGGCGGCCGCGTCGAGCACGATCCGTCCCATGATCGTGGCGTCGTCGGTGAAGCGGCGCTTGAGCTCGTCGTGGCTCCAGTCCGCGACGACGCCCTCGCCGTAGTTGACGATGAGGTAGATGCCGGCGTAGCAGGCGCCGATGTCGCGGGCCAGCCAGACCTCGGGCGAGAAGCTCTGGCCGACGACGTCGCCGAGGCTGCGCAGGTGGCGCACCTCGGCCGGCGACTCGAAGCGCGGCCCCTCGGTGACCACGTAGGTCCCGCGACCGAACAGGCGCCGGTCGGGCGCGAGGCGCCGCGCGCTCGCGAGCAGCGCCTCGCGCCCGACCGGGCAGACCGGCTCGCGCATGATCAGCAGGTGGTCGCCGATGACGCCCTCGCCGGCGCGGTCGGTCGAGAGGTCGACGAAGTCGTCGCAGACCACGAGGTCGCCGGGGTCGAGCAGCTGGTTGAGGCTGCCCACTCCCGCCTCGGAGAGGATGCGGCTCACACCCGCCCGGTGCAGCACGCTGAACACCTGACGCGACGCCCGGCCGCGGGGCACGCCCGGCCGCCAGCCGTGCATGCGCACGTGCAGGACCGGCCGGCCGGCGAGCTCGAACAACCGGAACGGCGGGCTGCCGCCGTAGGGCGTGTCGAAGACGAGGTCGTCGGCGAGCGGCACGACGTCGGCGTGCAGGTCGCCCGGGAACGGGCCGCCCTGGGTCGCCGAGCCGCCGATCAGGGCCAGACGAGCGGCCGGGACGGCGCGAGTGGCCACCGGTCAGAACCCCGAGATCTGGGTGGGCTCGCGCACGGCGACGAGCTGCACGTGGTCGCCGTTGTCGGTCGTGAACTGGCGCAGGTCCTGGTGCAGGCTGCGCGGGAAGGCGCGCACCTCGCCGAGCACGCTCTGGCCGGCGGTGACGTCGGCGCCGATCTTCACCTGCGCCCCGACGACGTGCGTGATGATCAGCAGCAGGCTGGGGTCGTCGGCGAGCTGGAGGTCGATCTCGGTATCGGCGTAGCGGCCGAGCAGGCGGTACGACGTGACCGCGATCACGCGGCCGTCGACCGGGCTGTAGATGAAGGCGCCGGGCACCGCGCCGACGTCGAGGCCGGCGGTGCTCGACGAGGCGTCGCTGGCATCGCCGCCCATCTCGTAGTAGCGCATGCCGCCGCTCGCGAAGAGGTCGGCCAGCGTGCCGGCGACCCCCGAGGGATCGCCCTGCCGACCGACCGGCCGCAGGGCGACGCTGTTGCGGTTGTCGACCGGGTGGAAGGCGACGGCTGTCGAGGCCTCGAGCCTGACCGGCAGGAGCAGGTCGATGCCCTCGACCCGCGCCACCACGATGTGCCGCACGACCGTGCCGGACTGACCGAACTGCGAGACCACGTTGGCCGAGGGCACCCGCGCCGGCTTGGACGCCGGCCAGGCGTAGGCCGCGCAAATCGCGCCGATGACGAGAGGAACGACCACCAGGATGGCCACGAAACGCCGGCGCCTGACCTGACGCCGGCGAGCCCTCTTCGCCTGCCGTCGTTCGTAACTCAGGCTGTGCATGCTCCTGAGGGTATACGCGGCCGCCCGTTCCTGGCAAGCTGCGGCGCTCCGGCCGGACGCCGCGACGAGCGTCGTTGCCCGACTCGGCAACGACTTTGCGACGTGCCCGCCGCACAGCCACCGGGCGCGCGCTCAAGTCGTGCGCGCCACCTCCGATACCGCTACCAGGATGCGGTTCACAAAAACGTCCCGGCGGGTCGCCGGGACGCGTTCGGAGGCGGCCGTGAAGCGACTCACGATCTGTATCGTCCTCGCCGCGCTCGCGGTGCTCGTCCTCGGGCCGGTGCCGGCCCGGGCGGCGAACCTGACCAAGCCCGAGCGCCAGCTCCTCGCTCTGATCAACCACACGCGTGTCAAGCACCACCTTCACAAGCTCGGCGTGGCGCCGTGCCTGCAGAGGGCGGCCAACGCCCACTCGCGTGAGATGGTGCGGCGTGGCTACTTCAGCCACTCCTCGTACAACGGCAACACCTTCGCGCAGCGCCTGATCCGCTTCGGCTTCTCGCCGTCCGGCTGCAAGAGCTGGACCGTCGGCGAGTGCATCGCCTGGGGCTCCGGTAGCCTGGGCTCGCCGAAGGCGATCTTCCGGGCCTGGATGCACAGCGCGCCACACCGCGCCGTCATCCTCTGCGGCCGTTTTCGCAAGGTCGGCCTGGGGCGTGCCAAGGGCTCCTACGACGGCCTCTCGGGCGTCGTGTTCTTCACGCTCGACTGCGGCGCCCGCACGACGTAGCCGGCACAGCGTCGGGACGGCCGCGGCGGCCCTGCAGGGCCGCCGCGGCCGTCCTCGTCTCTGCCCCCTTGCGGGCCGCCGGCGCCGTCGGTGCCCATCCACCCGAGCCGTCGCGGCCATGGTCTAAGATCGTGCCATGCCCGACGTGGCCTTTCTGACCGACGGCTCCCACGAGCAGGTCGTCTACGTCACGCACCGCGCCGCGCGGCCGGCGCGGCACGAGCCCCTGCCCGGCGACCTCGATCCCGGCATCGCCGCCGCCCTACGCGGCCAGGGCATCGACGCGCTCTACAGCCACCAGCGCCGGGTGTGGGACCACCTCGCCGCCGGCGACAACGTCGTGGTCGCGACCGGCACGGCCAGCGGCAAGTCGCTCGCCTTCGCCCTGCCCACGCTCGACGCCTTCGCCCGCGACCGCGCCAGCCGGGCGCTCTTCGTGTACCCGACCAAGGCGCTCGCCCAGGACCAGGCCCGCAAGCTCGCGGCGCTGCGGCTGCCCGGCGCCGTCGTCGCCCTCTACGACGGCGACACACCGCGCGCCGAGCGCGCCCGGGTGCGCTCGGCCGCGACCATCGTGCTCACCAACCCCGACATGCTGCACGCCGGCATCCTGCCGGCCCACGAGCGCTGGGCCGAGTTCCTGCACCAGCTGCGCTTCGTCGTGCTCGACGAGGCGCACGTGTACCGGGGCGTGTTCGGCTCGCACGTCGCCCAGGTCGTGCGCCGGTTGCGGCGGCTGTGCGCCGCCTACGGCGCCGATCCCCGCTTCGTGCTCGCCTCGGCCACCATCGCCAATCCGCAGCCCTTCGCCGAGCGGCTCGTCGGCCTGCCGTTCACGGCGATCGACGACAGCGGCGCGCCGCAGCCCGAGCGCACCATCGTGCTCTGGAACCCGCCGCTGCTCGACGTTGCCCTCGGCGTGCGCAAGAGCGCCCTCGCCGAGTCGAGCTACGTGCTCGCCGAGACCGTGCTGGCCGGCCGCCGGGCGATCGACTTCGCCCCCACGCGCAAGGCCGCCGAGCTCGTCTACGGCTTCGTGCGCCGCCGCCTGACCGACCGCGACCCGTCGGCGGCCGATGGCGTCATGCCCTACCGTGCCGGCTACACGCCCGAGCAGCGCCGCGAGATCGAGCGGCGCCTGTTCGACGGCGAGCTGCGCGCCGTGGTGGCGACCAGCGCGCTTGAGCTCGGCATCGACGTGGGCGGCCTCGACCTCGCCCTGGTCACCGGCTTTCCCGGCACCATGACGAGCCTCTGGCAGCGCTGGGGCCGGGCCGGCCGGGCCGGCAAGGGCTGGGCCGTCCTCGTCGCCGGCCAGGACGCCCTCGACCAGTACTTCATGCGCGAGCCCGAGCGCCTGCTGTCGCGCGCGGTCGAAGACGCGATCGTCGACCTCACCAACCCCCACATCCTCGCGGCCCACCTGGCGGCGGCAGCCTACGAGCGGCCGCTCGACGAAGGCGACGAGGCCTGGTTCGGCGAGGCCGGCATGGCGCGGGCGGCGCAGCTCGCCGCTCGCGGCGAGCTGCGCCGCACCGCGACGGGCGCCCTCGCCTGGGGCCGCTCCCACTCCCCTGCCCTGCGGACCGGCCTGCGCTCGGCCTCCGACCGCAACTTCGTGATCGCCGACGGCCGCGACGGTACGGTGCTCGGCACTGTCGAGAGCGATCGCGTCTTTCGCGCCGCCCACCCCGGCGCCGTCTACCTGCACCTCGGCGAAAGCTACCTGGTGCGCCATCTCGACCTCGACGCCGCCGGCGTGATGGTCGAGCCCTTCCGCGGCGCCTACTACACGCAGGCCAAGGTCGAGAAGCACGTCGCCATCGCCGGCGGCGGCTCGCCGCACCCGCTGGCCGGCGGCGCCGTGCTGTCGTTCGGCACGATCGAGGTGACCGAGCGGGTCGTCGCCTACCAGAAGCGCGGCGTCGACGACGGCGAGGTGATCGACACGGTCACGCTCGACCTGCCCGAGCAGGTCTTCACCACCGAGGCGCTCTGGTTCACGCTGCCGCCCGCGCTGCTGGCGGCCCACCTCGACGAAGGCGCCGTGCTCGGCGCGCTGCACGCCGCCGAGCACACCTGCATCGCCGTGCTGCCGCTCTACGCCATGTGCGACCGCTGGGACATCGGCGGTCTGTCGACGGCCTGGCACTGGCAGACCGACCTCGCCACCGTCTTCATCTACGATGGCCACCAGGGCGGCATCGGCCTCACGCGGCGCGCCTTCGAGGCCTTCACCGACCTCGCCGCCGACGCGGCCCTGCTGATCGCCGAGTGCCCGTGCGAGGCGGGCTGTCCCTCGTGCGTCCAGAGCCCCAAGTGCGGTAACTTGAACGAACCGCTCCACAAGCAGGGGGCGCTTGCGCTCCTGCGGGCGATCACGGCCACCGACGCCGAAGGGGGAATTCGAACATGAGGATGCTCACATGAGCGCCGGCACGAGCGCCGGCGCGGCCGCCGGGCGCGCGACAGTCGACGGCGTGGTCGTCGGGCCGCTCGACGCCGGCCATCTCGACGCGGTCGAACCGCTCTGGCGCGCGCTGATCGACCACCTGCGCGAGTCCGATTCGGTCGTCCGGCTCGTGCCGCACGAGGTGTCGTGGCCGCGCCGCCGGGCGCTCTACGAAGAGGTCCTTTCCGGCGGCGACTCGTTCGCCCTGGGCGCCTGGCGCGGCGAGCGGCTGATCGGCTACGCCGTCATGCGCGTCCAGCCGCCCGACCCGGTCTGGGACACCGGCGCACACTTCGCCGAGCTCACCTCGCTGTCGGTGGCGCCCGGCGAGCGCGGCGGCGGCATCGGCACGGTCCTGCTCGACGCCGCCGAAGACCGCCTGCTGGCGCGCGGCATCGACCAGTACTGCATCGGCGTCGACACGGTCAACGACGGCGCGCGACGGTTCTATCAGCGCCGCGGCTTTCGCGACGGCTTCCACCTGCTGCACGGCTGGATCGCCGGGCGACGCGCCGTCGCCGAGGCGGCCCCCGACGAGACGCCCGAGACGGCGTCGCACGGCGAGGACTGATGACCGGCGTCGCGGTGAGCGTGCTCGGCAAAACGACGCGGCACGGCGGAGAGTGATGGACGGCATCTGCGTGAGCGTGATCGGCGGCAGCACCTGCACGGCGCGCATCGCCGCGCTCGGCGAGCAGCTCGGCGAGCTGCTCGCCGAGCGCGGCTGCACGGTGGTCTGCGGCGGCAAGTCGGGCGTCATGGAGGCCGTCGCGCGCGGCGTGCGCCGGCGCGGCGGCTGCAGCGTGGGCATCCTGCCGGGCCTCGACCGCCGCGACGCGGCCCCCGACCTCACGGTGACGGTCGCCACCGGCATCGGCCACGCCCGCAACCTGGCGGTGGTGGCCAGCGGCGACGTGGTGATCGCCCTGGACGGCGCCTGGGGCACGCTGTCCGAGATCGGCCTGGCGCGCTCGATCGGCCGTCAGGTGGTGCTGCTCGAAAGCTGGAGGGTGGCGGCCGCCGACGGCGAGCTCGACGGCCTGCACCGGGCCGCCGACGCGCCGCGGGCCGTCGAGCTCGCCGTCGCCCTGGCGGGCGACTCTCGGCCTTCGTAGGTCCGGCCCCACCAGGCGGGGCCGCGGCGGCGCGCGACGCGGCGAGCGCGCACCGTCAGCCCGTCAGTGCGGGCTCGACGACGTGCTCGGCTTGGGTTTTGGCGAGCTCGTCGCCGTGGCCGACCCGCTGGGGCTCGGGGTCGGCTGCTTGGTGCCGACCAGAAGGATCTCGCGGACCATCGAGTAGACGCTCTTGAAGTCGTCGTTCCAGAGGAGCTTGCCGCTTGCGTCGTACACCTTGCGGAAGCAGTCGAGGCTCATGCCGTCGACGCCCGGCGTCTGCACCGTGGTCTGCCCCTTCGGCAGCGCTGGGTCGCGCGACTTGTGCACGGTGAAGGGCACGATGTCGTACCAGCTGTTGGTCCAGGCCACGACCCGGCGGTGCAGCGGCGCGCTGTAGAGCGACACGGTGAGCGCCCAGCCCGTGAAGTCGGTCTTGAGCAGGATCCAGTTGGGCGTGTCGTTGCGGAACTTGAGGTCGTAGGAGCCGTAGCTCACCGTCGCGTCGCGGCCCAGCGGGTAGTGCGAGATGTAGAGCTCGTGGTTGTGGCGCTCGACGATCTGCAGGCCGGCCTCGAAGGCGGCGTTGAAGACCGTCGTCGAGACCTGGCACATGCCGCCGCCGACCGAGTCCTCGAGCTTGCCGTTGATGATGGTCGGCGCCATCTTGAAGCCCTTGGCCGCGGTGCGCTCGCCGGTCGTGGCGTTGACCGAGAAGATCTTGCCCGGCGCGATCAGCGTGTTGTTGAGCAGCGACGAGCCGAGCGCGACGTTGTCGAGGCGGTTGGTGGTGCCGGCCACGCCCGTGGTGTAAGTGCCGATGCGCGTCGTGATGCGCAGCGCCTTGGCGTCGGCGTAGCTCAGGGCCGGCGGCGCCTTGCCGAAGACCGCGGCCGCGACGCGGCTGCCGCCGCCCGCGGCGGCCGCGTCCATGTTGGCGATGGTCGGCCCCGGCACGACGCCGTAGCCCGTGGTGCCGGGCTTGACCCACACGCGCTTGCCGCCGCTGCTCAGGGTGAAGGTGGCGTTCCTGCCGGGCTGCCCGACCTGCGCGGTGATGTACGAGAAGTAGCCGCGCGTGACGGGCGAATCGAAGGTCACGCGCAGGTGCGGCGAACCCTGCTGGCGCACGAAGGCGAGGTACTGGCCCAGGTCCTGGCGTGAGATCGTCCAGGTGTGGCCGGCGTGCGTGAGCGAGAGCGGACCCGACAGCCAGTCGCGCGCGGTGGCGGCCGCCGCCTTGGCGTCGGACGTCGACACCGACGGGCTGATCGTGGTCACCGGCAGAGCGACGCTCGCGTGAGTCTGCGCAAGCAGCGCGGCATCCAGCAGGCCAAGGACGGCCGCGCGGTCGACCGCGCGGCCGTCCTTGGCCGCATGCGCGACCGGATCGACCCCGCGGAGCGTGACGGCGCCCTCGACGGGCTTCACGTCGACGGCGCGAGTGATGGCGTCGAGGCGCTCGCGCGTGACCGGTTCACCGTAGGTGACGGTCGGCTCGACCGTGTGGCCCGAGAAGAGCAGCGCAAAGCGGTCCCACAGGCGCGCCACGACGTTGCCCGAGCGCGTGTAGGCGTAGGCGAGCTGCGCCGTCTGGCGCGCCTCGATGCGGGCGTGCAGGGCGCGACCGGTCAGGGTCCAGTCGTGGCCCCGCCAGGTCAGCCGCAGGCCGCCGGCGGTCAGCTCGACGCTGTCGAGCTTGCGCGCCGCCTGGTCCACGGTGAGGCCGCCGAGCGCAACACCGTTCACGCTCACGTGGCGACCGATCGCCGAGCCCTGGGTCGCCTCGGCGAAGGCCACCGCCGCGACGAGCAGCGCCACGACGACGCCCACGACCAGCAGGATCGCCAGGCGGCGCTGCGAGGGGCCGCCGCGACCGCCCGCGCGCTGCCGTGAGCCGCGCGCGGACGGCTCAGCGGCGCCCGCGGCGCGCGGTTCGCGCTCGCCGACGCGCACCCAGCCTTCGCCGAACTCGGGCGCCGGCTCCCAGGCGTCGCCGGCCGGCCTCGCGACCGCCTCTCGCCGGCTCCCGGTCGCCGGCCGGGCAGGCCGGCGCCGCCGGGCGCCGCCGCGACCCTGCGGCTCGCGCCCGCGCCCGGCCAGCCGCTCGAACGGCCACGCCACGAGCGCGACCACAAGCGCAAGGATGACGACGGCGAACGGCTCCTTCTTCTTGCGTCGCCGCGGAGGTCTCTGGGGGGTTTGACTCATCACGGTCATATTAACGGACGGACAACGCGCCGCCGAGCGCGTGGGTACGCAGCACCGGCAGCCGCCCGGCCATCGTCACGTCCGCCATCATCGCTATGTCAACCTTCACCGCGGCAGTCCCAGGTACCGACACTCGTGCGACTGCTATAGTAAGCGCACTGGGGCAGGAGCGCACGCTCCAAACGGGGGCCGATCAGTGGGGGACCACCAAAGCTCGGCGCGCCGCGTGCCGGCAGGGGCACCGGCGTTCGTCGCCGCCAAGATCGCAACACCGAGCGTCGGGCAGGCACTCATCCGAGACGACGTCCTCGGCAAGATCGCCGCTGGGGCACGCAAGCGCCTTCTCACGGTGCGCGCACCGGCCGGCTACGGAAAGACAGTCGTCATCGCCGAAGCCGCTCGGCGGCTGGGGTGGCGAGCGGCCTGGTACCGCGTCGACGTCCTCGACCACGACCCGGCCGTGTTCGTCGCGTCGCTCGTACAGGCGATCCGCGAGTGCGTCCCCACGTTCGGGGACATCCTCATGGAACGCTTCGCCGAGGCACATGAGACGCCCATGTCGCCGTCCGAGATGACCGCCCTACTGGTCTCCGAGCTGCGCGACGAGGTCGCCGACGAGCTGCACATCGTCGTCGACGACTACCAGCAAGCCATCGCGTCGGCCGAGCTCAATCGCGCGCTCGACTACGTGCTCGCGAACTTGCCGTCGCTCATTCATCTCGTCTTGATCACTCGGTTTCAGCCCGCCGTCCCCACCGCGCGCCTGAAGCTCGAGGACGCGCTCGCCGAGGTGACCTTCGAAGACCTCAGACTCGACCCACCCCAGGTCGTTGAGCTCTTCGCCCACCGATCGGGCGTGCGACTCGATCTCGACCAGGCAAGCCGCCTGGTCGAGCTTACCGAAGGCTGGCCTGCGAGCCTCGTCCTCATCAGTCGAGCGCTCGACTGGACGAGCCTCGGTTCGATCGAGCACGCGCTCGTCGACCCCCGGCTCACAAGCGATGTCTTCTCCTATCTCTCCGAAGAGGCGTTCAGGCGAGAAGACGCGGAGACGGTCGCATTCTTGCTTTCTACCTGCTGCCTCGAATCCATGACCATCCAGCTCGCCGACACGGTCGCCAGGTCCGATCACGCACGGCGTTCGCTGGAGCGCCTTGTTGCCCACAACGTCTTCACATTCGTCGACCGTGCGACGGGCACGTACCGCTACCACCAGCTTCTTCGCGACTACCTGCAACAGTGGTACGCGAACGAATACGGCGCCGACGCCTTCCGCAGCCAGCAACTCCACACGGCAGCGTCGGTCGAGGGCGCCGGCGACCCCGAAACGGCGATCGAGCTCTACTTCGCAGCGAACGAGCCTGAGCGGGCGCTCGGAGTAGTGTCGCGGAGCGGCGAGCTCGTCACCGACAACTGCCGCTTTGGCGCTCTCCGATCGTGGCTCGAGCGCCTCGCGCCGAACACGTCCGAAGACGACCCGTGGGTCCTCTTCCTGGCCGGTCAGCTCGCGTTGCGCGAGGGCGACTCGACCCGAGCCCTGGCCGCGCTCACTCGCGCCGAGGCCCAGCTTCGTGCCCGCAACGATCAGTGGGGCGTGTACCACGCGCTGAGCGCAATCGAGGCCATCTGGTTCTGGAAGGGCGACTTCGAACAGGCGGCGACGTACTGCGAGGCAGCGTTGGAGGCCGCCACCACGACCGAGCAAAGAGTGCACACGCTCGTGAGCCTCGGCTCGGCACGCAGCTACGTGTGCCGCTGGAGAGAAGCCGAGCGCCTGTGGAGCGAGGCCGAGTCAATGCACTCCGTGTGCCCTCAAGAAAGCGCACGACTCGCGGCGTTGCGCGCCAATGTGAAATACCTCCGCGGATGCTTCCTGGACGCAGAGTCAGGTCTCAGGCAGGTCCTCCCGTTCGTCGAGACCTCGGGTTCAGGGCAACTCAAAGTCACCCTCATCGGGGTTCTCACGGATCTCTTGCGTGACTTGGGGCGCTACAACGAGGCGGCTGCGACAGCCCATCTTTGCATCGATCAGTGTGAGCGACTCGGTCTGGACCACCTGCGGCACATGTTCGACGAGGGATTCGCTCGTCTCTTGGCAGCGAACGGTGACTTGGGCGCAGCCAAAGACATCTTCGAACGGCTGGCGGAGTCTTCCCGAATTGCGCAGGACACCTGGTCCCTTCCCACAACGCTCTGCGGACTGGCGGACGCTCTTAGACACGCGGGGCGAGTGGAGGAAGCTCTCGAACTGTACCAGGCCGCGATCGAGTCAGGACGCAAGACGCAGGCGCCTTCCCCACTCCTGTCGGCCGAAGCGGGCCTGCACTTGTCCCACGGCCTACTCCATGGTGGAGGACTAGACAGGCTGGGGGAGCTTCGGCGTAGGTGCGAAAGTCTCGACCTAGCTTTCATCGCAAACGAATGCGACTTCTTCAGCGCCATCCTAGCCTCACGGGCGGGTGAGGCAGACACAGCCATGGAAGCGCTCCGCCGGTGTCTGCCGGCACAACTGTGCCTGGGACACGTCGACTTCCTCTGCCAAGAGTTCGCTCAGTGGCCTGACTTAGGGCTTCAAGCAGGTCACGACGAGAACCTGAAAGCTTGGCGAGCGGCCCTGATCAAAGCGCTCCTACACAGCCAGAGGTCAGTGCCGCTGCTTGTGCGGATGCTACAGGCAGATGACCGCAGTCTTCGCGCCCTTGTGGTAGAAATCTGCACGCACGACGCGCCTGAAGCCGTAGTTCAGCAATTGCTTGTCGAGGCTAGGAAGGGCGGTCAGATCCGTGAGCTCCGCGCCATCCGCAGAGCCCTCCCGCGTCACGATGGGCCATCCCCAGTCTCAGAGCTCACCGGCCGAGAAGAGCAAGTCCTGAGCCTCATCGCCGCCGGCCATCGGAATCCAGAGATTGCGAGACGCCTGTTCCTTTCCGAGAAGACCGTCAAGACGCATGTCAACCACATCTTCACGAAGCTCGGCGTCAGCGACCGCGTCCAGGCCGTGCTGTACTATCGCGCGTACATCGAACCGCGGACCGGACAAGATACAACCGGGGACTGATTCGCCCCTGAGCTCAGACCGCTAGCCTCCTCCCACAACCACACCGGAGGGGGGCCATGGAATCATCCGCATCCATCGTCTTCGTTGAGTCACAGCGCATGAGCCCACGCAAGAAGACTGTCATCGAGATCCTCCGCGACAATCCTGGCTTCGTCTCCGGTCAGGCGATCAGCGACTCGCTCGGCATCTCGCGCAACGCGGTCCACAAGCACGTCAACTCCCTGCGCGCACGTGGCTTCCGCATCCTCGGCATCTCGCGCCGCGGCTATCGGCTCGAGGAAGAGCCGAGGCGTCTGGTCATGCCCGTTGTGGCCAAGCTCACCGAGAAGTCGGCGCTCGGAAAGTCGTTTCGCTACTACGACGAGATCGAGTCGACCAACACCGAAGGCCGCCGCCTCGCGACCGAGGGCGCGCCCGAAGGCACCGTCGTCGTCGCCGAGAGCCAGCTCAAGGGCAGGGGCAGGCTCGGGCGCACCTGGACGTCTCCGCCCGGCAAGGGCCTGCTTTTCTCGGTCATCCTGCGGCCCAGCCTCGCGATGACCGACGCTCACATGCTCACGCTGACGACCGGCGACGCCGTGGCTGAGGCGATCGAGGCGCAGGCGAAGATCCCCGTGCACCTGAAGTGGCCGAACGACATCATCATCGACAACAAGAAGGCCGGCGGCATCCTGCTCGAGGTCTCCGGCGAGCAGGACCGGGTGGACTGGGTAGTCGCCGGCATCGGCATCAACGTCAACGTCGAGTTCACCGAGCTGCCCGTCGCGCTGCGCAAGACGGCGACGTCGCTCAAGATGGCGACCGACAAGACGGTCGATCGCAGCGTGCTCCTGGCACGGATCCTGCTCACGCTCGAGAAGACCTACCTCGACTGTCTCGCGAACGGCTTCGAGCGCACCCTCCGCGAGTTCCGCGAGCGCGACTACCTCCTCCATCGCAGCGTGAGCATGCAGACCCGTGAAGGGCTCGTCATGGGTGAGGCCGCCGGCATCGACGACCGCGGGGCGCTACTGGTCGAGCTCCCCGACCGCCACATCAGGCGGTTCCACTCGGGTGACGTGACGCTGCACCGGTAGCGCGAGCGGGCTCGGGCCGCACCCTTTACAGGGCGCCGCCCGAGCCGCTACATTGTCAACTCGCTGTGGTCTCTGCGAGTTGACAATTGTTCTCCCGCCTCACACCCCGTGATCTCGCGCTCGCCGCGTTGTTCGCGGCGCTGGTGTCGCTCGGAGCGTTCGTTTCGGCGCCGTTCTTCGGGCCGGTGCCGTTCACCCTGCAGGTAGCGTTCGTCCTGCTCGCCGGCCTCGTTCTCGGCGCTCGGCTGGGCGTGCTGAGCCTCACGGTCTATCTCCTGATGGGGCTGGTCGCGCCCGTGTACGCGCAGGGCGCGTCAGGGCCAGGTGCTCTGGCCGGCCCGGCAGGCGGCTATCTGTTCGGGTTCGTGGTCGCGGCTGGCCTGGTCGGCTGGCTCTCGGATCGGCTCAAGCCGCGCACCCTCCGGGCCGCGCTCCCCGTCGCACTGGCCGGGCTTGTGCCGATCTACGCGCTCGGCGCAACCTGGCTTGCACTGCAACTGCAAACGAACAGCTTCCACGTCGTCGTGTGGGGAGGGGTCCTCCAGTTCCTGCCGGGCGACGTTGCGAAGGCCGTCGCCGCAGCCATTGTCGCAAGGGCTCTGGTCAGCCTGCCGCTGGGTCCTGACGCGACCGCGAGAGCCCGCGCAGATCGGCCAGCGCCTCGCCCCTGAGGCGCAGGTTCAGGCGCCCGCGCTCGTACTCGTCCATGAAGTCGGTCGCGCTGCCGTCACGGTAGGCGAGATCCTTGTCTCGCAGGATGCCGGCGAGAATCTCGACCCAGCGCGCATCGAGCGCAACGCCCGCCATTGCTCGTATCTCCTTCAGGGCTTCGAAAGAACTCAGCGCCCGGCGGTACGGACGGTCCGACGTCATGGCGTGGTACGTGTCGGCGACCGCGAGCATCTTGCTGGCTTCAGGGATCGACTCGCTCGTGAGGCCGAATGGATAGCCGGTGCCGTCAAGCCGCTCGTGGTGGTAGCGCACGATGTCGGCGACGTTCTGATAGGCGGCCAGATGCGAGAGGACTTCGGCGCCCTTCTCGGGATGCTGCTGGATGTAGCCCCACTCGTCGTCGTCCAGACTCGAATCCTTGCGCAGGATCGCGTCGGGCGTGCCGACCTTCCCCAAATCGTGGAGGAGGCCGGCGAGGTGGATCTCCTCGGCCTCGGCCTCGCCCATGCCGGCCGCCAGGGCCATGTCGCGACAGTACATTGCGACGGCGGCGGAGTGGTCGGCGGTGTACTGGTCCTTGCTGTCGAGGAGGACGACCATGGCGACCGCCAGACCGAGGTTCATCTCCAGATACTTGTCCGTGAGCTCCTGTTGTTTGGCGACGTGAGCCCTCTCTCTGACCAAGAGTTTGAACATGTACTGGCTAGCAAACACGGGGATGAAAAGCAGCGCCACAGCGGTTACTCCGGCAGTTGCGTAGAGCGCAGCCATGGCCAGTCCCAGTCCGACCACAAACACGAGGGAACGGAGCAACAGCGACGGCATGTCATCCCGCCAGAAAGCTGTGAGTGACGTTCCGTACTTAGCAAGCGCAGCCAGACTGATCAGGAGATTGTTGACCGCCTCGTAGGTGACCCCGCTGACCGCGCCGGCTGCTAGCAAGGGAACAGTGACGCTGTCCAAGGGGATGTCGAACCTTTGTCTCAGAACAGCAAACAAGCCGCCTGCCACGAAGGCCGATATGACGAGCTGAGAGCAGTTGTAGATGACTACGGACCGGGAGTTCTCCCGCCAAGCACCCCACAAGCCTACGATTGCTGCGACGGCCATGGCAGGGATGGGGCCCAAGAACATGAGCGCAAGAAGCACAGGCAGGTTGCCCGCAGTCATTGTGACGCGCTCCCGCACCTCCACCGCCATCTCCTCTGCGATGATGGCGATAAGAGCGAGGATGACAGTGCTCAGAGCGCTATGCGATACGCCCACGCCGGACGCAATGCGCCCGGCATAGCCTACGCAGACAATGGCAACAGCACTCGCCGTAGCAGCGAGCACCTTGAAATTGCGTTCCCGGTGATCCACCCGCACCTCGCGCAGCACCACGTGCAACACGTATGTATCGGCGCGCCGAGGGCTGCGCTTTAGGGCGATGCGGGTTTCCTAATGGATCTTGCCGCTTCCGCCTGACGCGACCAGCACAAGGACTATCGACGCAAGAGCGTTTTCGATCTTCTTCATCGATACCTTCTAATTGCTACTCGCCTAGTGGATCTTGAGCTGCTTGCGGGTCACCGAGCCCCCTAAAGTAGCTGCGCCAACCTGCCGATAAAAGAAGGTTGACGATTGACTGTGGCCAAGATGGTATACACCTTAGTCTCGTGTGCGCAAGACCTACTTCACAGGACCGCCCGTCGGGACATGCGGCATTGCGGGGGCAAGCAGCTTGATGGAGCTGAAAAGGGCTTCTGGGCACGCGACTAGGCGATGACCGTCACCCAGGAGCGACAAGAAAGCCACTCACTGGCCAAGAATGCGAACTTTGACCTGCTTCTGGCAGGTCAGTTCGTCTCACAAATGGGCGACCGTCTCGCCATGGTCGCTCTACCTTGGCTCGTTTACCACCGTACCCATTCAGCAATGTCGACCGGTTTGATGCTGGCCATCTTTACGCTGCCCTATGTCGCATTTGGCACGGCCGCTGGTGTGTTGCTGGACCGGCTCAACAAACGGGCGGTGATGATTGCAGCAGACGTCATGCGGGGTGGGCTCGTGTTGAGCGTCCCGTATGTCGCCCAGCGGTCCATCGATGGGCTCTTCGTGTTGGCTTTCGCTACCGCCACGGCCACCGCATTCTTCGAGCCAGGCCTGATGGCGTTCCTCCCTGAGATCGTGCGGGAGCGCGACCTGCTCCGCGCCAACTCCCTGCTCTCGGCGAGTATGCAATCGACAGAGGTCGTTGGATTCGCGGCTGCTGGCTTGGTCGTCGCCTGGCTCCCACTTCACACGACCTTCGCCGTAGATGCGGCGACTTTCGGAGTGTCAGCCGTGACGTTACTGGCGATGACAACGGCCGGCGCCTCTGCGACCGCTGCTCGAAGCGATGCCCAGACCACCCTAAGGCTGTGGGCAAGTGCGCGCGAGGGTATCGCATATACGGTGCGTCACAGGGGACTTCGAGCGAACACCGCCATGGCTGTGGCTGCCGCGGCCGGCATCGGAGCCTTCTACCCCCTCTCGTTCTTGCTCGCCGTGAGGCACTTCAACAGTCTGCGGTCTTTTGGGTTCATGGAGGCAGGACTGGCGTTGGGCTTCTTGGCTGCCTCGCTCGGCACAGCTTGGTTGGCCAAACGAATCCGCAAGGGTCTCGCGATTACAGTCGGGCTAATGATCATGGGGATGTGCGCAGCTGTGCCTACTTTGCTCGGCACCCTCCCGCTCGTCCTCGGCGACTTCGTCGTGCTAGGAGCGGCCAACGCAGTGATGCTGATCTCGATCGACACGTACGTGCAGTCGGTCGTGCCGGAGTACCTGCGCGGGCGCGTCTGGGGCGCCCGATTCACGCTCACACAGGGGGTGTACGCGATCGGCGTGCTCGCCGCCGGCGGGCTCGCCGCGGTGGTCAGCCTCGGGCCGCTCTTCGGCGTGTGCGGGGCGATCGTCTTCGTGCCGGCCCTGATCGGCTTCTTCGTGCCCGTGGTGCGCGATATCTGAGCCGGCGCCGCGGCCCGTTCCGCCGCGTGCGTGCGACATGGTAGCCTAGGCGCGGGGCTCAGAGCCTGGCCGGCGCTCGCCGGCCGGCTTTTTGGGGAAGGACATCGTGACCGCGACAGCCGACACCGGCGGGGCGCCGGCGTCCCACGACACCGACTGGTCGCAGCTTGCGCTGGTCTGCTTCGCGTCGTTCGTGGTGTGGTCCGGCTTCGGCGCTATCCTGCCGTACCTGCCCGTGTTCCTGCACGAGCAGGCCCACGCGTCGGTGCAGATGATCGGCGTGATCGCGGCCGGGTACTACGCCGGCACGTTCATCTTCTCGTCGCCGCTCGGCCGGCTGAGCGACCGCGTCGGCCGCAAGCCGGTCATCGTGGTCGGTCTGTTCCTCTACGCGCTCGCCACGTTCCTGTTCGTCACCACGGTGAACGCCTGGTGGTTCCTGCTGTTCCGGCTCTGCGAGGGCATCGGCGCCGCCTCGGTCGGCCCCGCCGGCAGCGCCATCATCGCCGACGTCAGCGACGACGACACGCGCGGCCGCGCCTACGGCCTGCTGACGAGCGCCCAGTTCGGCGGCCTCGTCATCGGACCGGCGCTCGCCGTCCTGCTGAACGACCTGGGCGGCGGTGGCCGGCGCGGCTTCTACACCATCTTCCTGGTGGGCAGCGCCATGACCCTGGCCATGGCCGTGCTGGTCCTGGCCCTGCTCAGAGAGCCCGCCCAGGCGGCCGCGCGCCGCCGCGCACTCGCCGCCGAGCCCGCCCGCGCCCCCGAACGCGCGCCGTCGCCGCTTCATCCGGTCGCCCTGGGCCGCTACCTGTGGCGCTCGGTGACGGGCACCTTGTTGAGCTACTTCTCGCTCATCACACCGCCCGTGGCCGGCTTCTTGCTCATCGCCGCGACGAGCCACTTCGCCATGGGCGGCTGGGAGGTTCTCTGGAGCCTCTGGCTGCGCCACCTGGGCGCTTCGATGGCCTTCGTGAGCCTCACCTGGATCGCCTTCTCCGTGCCGATGCTCTTCTCGTTTGCCGGCGGCATACTGGCCGAGAAGGGCAACCGCTTCCGCCTCATGTTCGCCGGCTACGCCTTCTCGGCGTGCTCGTGGATCGTCTACGGCTTCACCCGCAACCTCACGGTCTTCCTGCTCTTCAACGTCTTCGAGGGCGTGGCCGTGGCGATCTCCATGCCGGCCAAGCAGGCCTTCCTCGTGCAGTGCAGCCCGCGCCGCTGGCTCGGCACCATCCAGGGCATGGAGCAGACCTCGATGCAGCTCGCCGCCCTGGTGGGCACCCTCACGGCGCCTCTCCTGTTCACCTGGATCAGCGGCGACGCGATCGGCGTGGGCGGCTTTCTCGCCCTCGGCGGCCTCGCCTGCGCCGCGCCGGTCCTGGGCCGCGCCTGGAAGCGCATCGCGGCCGGGGGCGAGGCGCTCAGCCTCGCAGAGGCTGAGCGCCTCGCCCCGTCGGCCCATGGCGTCGGCTTCGACGACGAGCGCGCGCCCCTGCCCTGACCCGCCGCCCGGCGCGCGAGGCCGCTCATGCGCGATTGAAGGTCGGCCGATGCCGGAGTAACGTTGTTCGAGGTCCTATCCCGCAGACAGGTGCCGATGCTCGAGAAGATCCGTCCCAAGAGCGGCCCGCGCCGCACCATCATCGACTACGCCCTCACGGCGCTCATCGCCGTCGGGCTGGCGATCGCCGTGCAGTCGTTCGTCGTCAAGCCGTACCTGATCCCATCGACCTCGATGGCCAACACGCTCGTGCCCGGCCAGCGCGTGCTGGTCGACCGTCTCGTCTACCGCTATCGCAGCGTGCACCGCGGCGACATCATCGTCTTCCGCCGCCCCGAGCCGCCCCACGACGTGCTCATCAAGCGGGTCGTCGGGCTGCCGGGCGACCTGCTGTCGCTGCACGGCAATCGGCTCTACGTGAACGGGGTGCAGGCGCCCGACTCGTTCGTCGACAAGGTCGACGGCCTGACCGAGCCGACGACCGCAGCCGACCCCTACGCAAGCAGCGACCCCGACGCGCCTTGGTCGCTCGAGCACCCCTTCCGCGTGCCGGCCGGACACTACTTCGTGATGGGCGACAATCGCACCGACTCGAGCGACAGCCGTTACTGGGGCACCGTGCCGCGCACCGCCATCATCGGGCGGGCCTTCTTCACGTACTGGCCACTCGGCCGCATGGGCAACCTCTGACGCACCCTCCGGCGCGGACGGGGCGGCGGCGGCCTGCGGCCGCCGCCGCCCCGTCCTTCGTGCCCCCTCGACCCTGGGGCCGGTCGCGCCGGCCCCTCAGCCTCAGGCCGCCCGACCGGGGCGTTCCGAGTCCGGCGGCGGCGGCGGAGCCGCACCCGTCGGCGGCGCCGTCAGCGTCTCGACCGCCGTGGTCGGCGCGAGCCCTTCCAGCTCCTCGGCCCACGGCACCATCGCGTCGACCGTCTCCATACGGCGCGCGAAGAACGGCCGCGAGCGCTTGGAGAAGGCCCAGAACGCCAGCATGCCGATCACACCCGTGACCAGGAACGCCGCGCCGAGGATGAACGGCGGCCCCACCCCGAACCACGAGGTCCCCGAGGCCGAGTTGGCCGGGTACCAGAGCTGGTCGAACGATGCCACCAGCACCCAGGTCAGCATGGCGGCGCCGACCAGCGGAAAGACGAGCAGCAGCAGCACGCTCTTCCAGCTCGCGAAGAGGTGGTGACGGTAGAAGAGCGGCACGGCGTAGCCGTTGATGCCGTAGTAGAAGGCGATCGTGATGCCGAGCGCCGCGATCGAGTCGGCCAGCACGTTCTGACTGAGCAGCGTCAGCCCCACGTACCACACGACCGAGGCGACGCCGTAGATCGCCGTGCCCCAGACCGGCGTCTGGAACCGCGGGCTCACCCTCGCCCAGATGCCGGGGATCGCCCGGTGCGACGCCATCGACAGGGTCGTGCGTGCCCCGGGCAGGATGGTGGTCAGCGTCGACGCCGTCGCCGACGTCAGCACGACGGCGATCAGCAGCTTGTCGAGCCCGGAGCCGAGCACGGCGTTGCCGAGCGGGCTGAGCACGTCGGCCGAGTTGTTGCTCAGGTACGCGGGCCCGTGGAACGCCTGGGCCGCCGTGGTGGCCAGGACATAGATGAAGACCAGGGCCACGGTGCTCAGGATGGCGGCGATACCCGGCACGATCGACTTGCGCTCGGTCTCCTCGTTCACCGAGACGGCCGTGTCCCAGCCCCAGTAGATGAACAGGGCGAGCAGCACGCCGCCGGCCAGCGCCCCGAGGTTCATGTTGGGTACGAACCACGAGGCCGCCGGATGCACTGCCCCAGCCGGGTGCGACGTGTAGACCTTGGTCAGAGCGACCACCGAGAAGATGACGAGCATGAGGTACTCGAAGCCCAGCAGGAACCACTGCAGACGAGCCGACACCTCGATACCGATCGCCGTGACGACGCACATGATGATGAGAAAGGCGACACCCACGAACGTCACCCAGAAGAGCGAGTTCGCGAGACCATTGGCACCGATCAGCGAGAAGAAGTAGGTGCCGGTGATCTGCGCGAGGCTGGCCATGACGATGATGTCGGCGGCTACCATCACCCAGCCGGTGACCCAGCCCGTCCTGGGCCCGATGGCGCGGGTGACCCAGCTGAAGGTCGTACCACAGTCGGGATCAGCCTTGTTCAAGTAGTAGTACGACGCCGCGATGAGGATCATGGGTACGAACGAGATCAGCATGATGGCCGGCGACTTGAGCCCGATGCCCGCGACGGCCACGACCAGTCCCAGCGTGACGGCCAGACTGTAGGCGGGCGCGGTCGAGGCGACCCCGATCACGATGCTCGACAGCATCCCGACCGCGTTGGTCTTGAGGCCTTTGGCGGCGTCGGACTGGGCTGCCGCTTCGTCGCTCCTGGCCGGTTCAGGGAGCGGCACTACTGCACCTTCCAACGTCCCTCCTTCCCAGTGCCAGGGCGGAGGGGCGGAGTCCCCTTCCGCCATGCGTTACGCAGGTGTCGTTCGGTCCACCGGGGCCAGAACGGCTGATAGGGAATTCCCTGTGTACATAGTGGTAAACGGTTGATGCGCCGTTGCGACAAGCTGGAGCACGCCGCACCCCCGTGACGGCAGCCCGCCCGAGCCGCAAGTCGACCTCGTGCGCGCGGCTGCCGATACCCGCGCAAGTCAACCTAGCCCGTGGAGCTGCCGATACTCGGTGCGAACCGTGGCGGGACCGATAGGGGCCCGCCCGCCGCGAGTGCGATCCTGACCGGGAGGACGCATGGCCGAGTACTGGCAGTGGTACATCCAGCCGTGGCGTACGTACGTGACCTTCAGGGGAAGGGCCGGCCGGACCGAGTACTGGACGTTCAGCATCGTAAATGGCGTGATCGCCCTCATCCTCCTCCCGATCCCTCACCTGCTGATCGTGCGCTTTGTCTTTGCCCTGGCGACCCTGCTTCCGGGGCTTGCGGTCAGCGTCCGGCGGCTGCACGACACCGGGATGAGCGGCTGGTACATCTTCGTCGGTCTGGTCCCGATCGTCGGCGACCTCCTCCTTCTGTGGTTCATGCTCAAGGCGAGCGAGAAGGGCGACAACCTGTGGGGGCCCAATCCCAATGGCGAGGAGCGCGAGCCGGACTTCACCGACACGGCCCCCTACCACGTCTGGACTCCAGGGCAGCAGTAGAGACCGCGGGCCGGCTCTGCCAGGGCGCAAGGCCGGCGCCGCCGACGTCACGGGCCACCTCGCCGCTCAGGCGAAGCGCCGCACCTCGCCGTAGAGTGTGTCGCGCTGCACCGGCACGAAGCCGGCGGCGCCGATGAGCCGCACGAGCTCCTCGACCGTCACCGCGTGGCTCACGCCGGCGGCCCGCACGACGTTCTCCTCGATCATGGTCGAACCGATGTCGTTGGCGCCGAAAGCGAGGGCCACCTGGCCCATGCGCAGGCCCTGCGTGACCCACGACGCCTGCAGGTTCGCCACGTTGTCGAGGTAGATCCGGCTCACGGCGAGCAGACGCAGGTAGTCGAGGCCGGTCGGCGGCAGGTGGCCGTCGGCGAGCGCGGTGTTCGTCGCGGCGAAGGTCCAGGGGATGAACGCCGTGAAACCGCCGGTCTCATCCTGCAGGTCGCGGATGCGGCGCAGGTGCTCGACGCGCTCGGCCGGCGTGTCGACCGAGCCGAACATCATCGTCGCCGTCGTGCGCATGCCCAGAGCGTGGGCCTCGCGCATGACGCCCAGCCAGGTGTCGACCCCGATCTTGTGCGGGCTGATCTCGTGGCGCACGCGGTCGACCAGCACCTCGGCGCCACCGCCGGGCAGCGAGTCGAGGCCGGCGTCGCGCAGGCGGAGCAACGTCTCGGCGACCGTCAGGTCGCTCTGCCGGGCGATGTGCACGATCTCGGGCGGTGACAGCGAGTGGATGTGGATGGGGTAGCGCGCCTTGATGTCGGCGAAGACGCGCTCGAACCAGCACACGTCGAGGTCGGGCGAGAGGCCGCCCTGCATCATAATGGCCGTGCCGCCCAGATCGAGCGTCTCCTCGATCTTGCGAAAGATCTCGTCGCGCGTCAGCAGATAGCCGGCGCCGCTGCCCGGCTCCTTGTAGAAGGCGCAGAAGCGGCAACCCGAGATGCAGTAGTCGGTGTAGTTGATGTTGCGGTCGACGACGAAGGTGACCTCGCGCTCGGGGTGCAGGCGGCGGCGGACGTCGTCGGCCGCCGCCCCTACCTCGAGCAGGTCGGCGTGCTCGAGCAGGTCGAGCGCCTCGGCGTCGGTCAGGCGCTGCCGGTCGTCGTCACTCATGGCTCAACCTGAGCTCGAACTTGACGACAGCGCCCTCGGGCACGTTGGGGTCGCCCGACGCCGGCAGGCCGTCGAGCTCGAGCTCGCCCGGCAGCAGGGCGAAGCCCAGGCGCCGGTGAAAGGCGATCGAGTCGCGATTGACGACCGCCGTGACGGCGCGCACCGCGCTGCGTCGGTCGGCACGAGCGACATCGATGAGGCGCTCGTAGAGGCTGCGCGCCAGGCCGCTGCGCCGCCAGCCGGGCGCGACGCCGACGAAGTGACAGTAGGCCTCGTCGGGGTGGTCGGGGCACAGGAAGCCGACGAGAAAGCCGGCGAGCTCGCCGCCGGGCTCGTCGGCGACCCACGACGTGGCGCGGAAGTGCTCGAAGAAGATGCGCGGCAGCAGGTGCGCGAGGTCGCGGCCGCCCCACCATTCGGGCATGACCGCCACCACGCGCTCCCAGTCCGCGGCGCGGGCCTGCCGCACGACCAGCCCGCCGGGGGCGGCCGCGTCGGATGCTGCGCCGGTGGCGTCGGGCCCGGCGCCGGCTGCCTGCACGCTCTCCCCTTGCGGCATCGTCGCCACCGCCCTAGGCCGTCGCGGCCGGCTGCGGCCCGAGGTCGGGCACGGCGGCGAGCTCGCCGAGCTCAGCGGCGCGGCGGTAGAACTCGAGCAGGCCGCGCCGGTAGTCGGCCGGGAAACCGTACTTGAGCTGGTCGAAGTAGTGGCCGAGATAGGCCGCGCTGAAGTCGTAGAGCTGCGCGGCGGCGGCGGCCGTGTCGAGCGGGTGGGCGGCGCAGCGGTCGCGCGAGGCGACGAGGGCCGCTTCGATCGCCGCGGCCCCGTCCGGGCGCGTGGCCAGAAACTCGCGGCGCGCCGCACAGACCGCGTAGACCATCGGCAGGCCGGTCACGCGGCGCCACTCCTCGCCCAGGTCGTAGCTGTGCGGGTACACGCCGGCGCGCAGGATATGGAGGGCCTCGTCGCCGATCAGCAGCAGGCCGCCGAAGTTGGCGAGCGCCTGAGCCAGGGGGCCCTGGCGGGGCGCAAACGACGGCGCGATGCCCCACTCGTGGCAGAGCACCTTGAGCAGGCAGACCGAGGTCGCGCTCTGCTCGGTCAGGGCGACGCTCTCGAGCTGCTCGCGCGGGATCTGCGTGAAAAGCTGGATCGAATCGACGGCGCCGAACGAGCTGATCGAGATGCCGGGCAGCAGGCCGAGCCCGTCGGCGTGCCGGGCGAACTCGATCGACGACGGCAGCGCCACGTCGATCTCGCCGGCGACGAGCAGCGCGTTCAGCTGGGCCGGTGTGCCCTCGACGATCTCAGCCCGGTAGCCGAGCCGGTCGAGCTCCTCCGCGAAGTGGCAGTAGAGCGGGAAGCAGTTGACGAAGGCGATGCGGCCCACGCGGGCCACGCGCGCCGCGGCGCTCATGCGGGCACCGCCTCGTCGTGGCGGCGCACGACGTTGTAGAGCGTGTCGCGCTCGACCGGCACGCGGCCGGCGCCGCGGATCACGCGCACGAGCTCGGCCCGGGTGAGCTCCTGACCGGTGTCGACGCCGGCCGCGTGGCTGATCTTCTCCTCGACCACGGTGCCGTCCAGGTCGTTCACGCCAAAGGAGAGCGACACCTGGGCGAGCTTGAGCCCGACGTTGATCCAGAAGGCCTTGATGTGGCGGAAGTTGTCGAGCACGAGACGCCCGGCGGCCAGCACGCGCAGGTCGTCGTAGCCGGTCGGGCCGGGCAGCTCGGCGAGGCCGGTGTTGGCGGGCTGGAACGAGAGCGGGATGAAGGCGTTGAAGCCGCCGGTCTCGTCCTGCAGCGCGCGCAGACGCACCAGGTGGTCGGCGAGCTCCTCGGCCGTCTCGACGTGCCCGTAGAGCATCGTGGCGTTGGACTTGAGCCCGACGGCGTGGGCCGCGCGCATGACGTCGAGCCACTCCTCGCCGGAGATCTTGCGCTCGCAGATCAGGTTGCGCACGCGGCCGCTGAAGACCTCGGCGCCGCCGCCCGGCAGCGAACCCAGGCCGGCCTCCTTGAGCGCCTGCAGGGTGGCGGGCACCCCCAGGCCGCTCACCCTGGCGAGGTGCGCGACCTCGCTCGCCGTGAAGGCCTGGATGTGCACGTCGGGGGCGAGCTCCTTCAAGCCGCGCAGCATCTCGAGGTAGTAGTCGAAGGGCAGGTCGGGGTGCTCGCCGCCGACGATGTGGATCTCGGTGATGCCGCCCGTCAAGGTCTCGCGCGCCTTGTCGAGCACCTCGTCGACCGACAGGGTGAACGCGTCGGCGTCGCCGTCGTCGTGGCTGAAAGCGCAGAACAGACAGCGGTTGCGGCAGACGTTCGTGTGGTTGATGTGGCGGTTGGCGATGAAGAACACGTCGTCGCCCACCGCGCGCCGCCGCGCGTGGTCGGCGAGAGCGCCGACCGCGATCAGGTCGTCGCACACGAGCAGCTCGCGCGCGTCGTCGGCCGACAGGCGCTCGCCGGCCGCCACCTTGTCCCACACCGCCGCCAGGCCGGCGCGCCGGCTCAGGGCTTCGATCCGTTGCTCGTCCACGCTCATCTCACTTCCGCTCGGCTCACCGCGCACCGGCGCTCGCGAGCCCGTCCGTCGTTGCCTTCCTTCGTCGCCGGGCTGCGTCGCCGGCAGCCGCCCGTCGTGCTCGTCTTCTGCCCTTCTTCAGTTGTAGCGGTCGACCATCGAGGCGGCGAGCTCGTCGAGCAGCTCGCGCTCGAAGCCACCCGGACAGGCTGCGAGCAGGTCGCGCGCCCTGTTCATGAAGTCGAGCGCGATCGCCCGGGCGCCGTCGATCGAGCCGCAGCTCAGCACGTCGTCGACGACCTGCTCCAGGCAGGTCTCGTTGTCGCGACAGGTGACGAGGCGCGGCCCGATCTCGGGCCGCGCCTCGAGGGCGAGCACGATCGGCAGGGTCACGGTGCCGTCGCGCAGGTCGGTGCCGCGGCGCTTGCCGGTGACGGCCTCGTCGCCGGTCAGGTCGAGGATGTCGTCGAGGATCTGGAACGAGAGCCCGAGCGAGTCGCCGAACGCGCCGAGGGCCGCCACGTTCTCGTCGCCCAGCCCCGAGAGCTGAGCGCCGAGCCGGCAGGCCACCGCGAACAGGTCGGCTGTCTTCAGACGGCAGCGGCGCAGGTAGTCGTCGACCGTGACCGTCAGGCGGAAGGCGTCGTCGGCCTGCAGGCGCTCGCCCTCGGACAGGCCCCAGGCGACCTCGGACAGGTCGGCTACGGCACCCGCGTCGCCTGTGTCGGCGAGCTCGGCGAAGGCCTGGGCCAGCAGGAAGTTGCCGGTCGAGACGGCCATCTCGTCGCCGTAGCTGCGGGCCACGGTCGGCAGGCCGCGACGCAGGTCGGCGTGATCGAGCACGTCGTCGTGTACGAGCGTCGCCATGTGGACGAGCTCGACGGCGCTGGCGGCGCGCAACACCGGCCCGTCGAGCGGGCCGGTGTTGCGCGCCGCCAGCAGCACGAGCAGCGGACGCAGGCGCTTGCCGCCGGCGGCCAGGGTCGAGCCGGCCGCCTCGCCGAGCCGCCCCGGCAGCGCCGAGACGGTGCGCTGCAGGCGCTCCTCGACCGCCGCGAGGCCGGCGGCGACGCGGTGGCGCTGGGCGGCCGAGCGCCACGACAGGATGTCGGCCGGTTTCACGACGGCGTCTCGCCCAGGTGCAGGGCCATGGCGCCGAAGCCAAACAGCCGGTAGCGCACGTGGCGCAGGCCGGCGCCGCGCATGACCGCGGCCAGGCCCTCGACGTCGGGGAACGCGCGCACCGAGGCCGGCAGGTACGCATAAGCCTCGGCGTCGCCGGCGACGAGCGCCCCCATGGCGGGTACGACGCGCTCGAACCAGACGGCGTGAAAACGGCGCCCGGACGCGCTGAGCGGGGTGGTCGCCTCGAGGCAGACCACGTGCGCGCCCGGTCGCGCGACCCGCGTCATCTCGGCGAAGGCGCGCTCGAGATCGGCGACGTTGCGCACGCCCCAGCCCACGGTCACGGCTCCGAAGGTGTCGTCTGCGAAGGGCAGAGCGAGCAGGTCGCCACGCACGAACTCGACGGCGACGCCGGCCCGCGCCGCCTTGGCGCGCGCCTGCGTGAGCATGGCGCGCGAGGCATCGAGGCCGGTCAGCGGGGTGCCGGGGTAGGCAGCGGCCAAGGCCAGCGTGAGGTCACCCGTGCCGCAGCAGACGTCGAGCAGCGGGGCCGCGGGCGGCGGCGCGGCGGCGGCGGCCGCCGCCGCCCGCCAGCGCCGGTCGAGGCCGGCGGTCATGAGCCGGTTCATGAGGTCGTAGCGCGGCACGATGCGGTCGAACATGCCGACGATGCGCTGCGGGTCGCGGTCGGGAGCGGTCGCGCTCACGACCGCTCCCCCCGCCAAGGCGGCGCGAGCCGCTGCTCGAACCCGAGGGCCTGCAGCACCTTGCCGGTCACGAAGTCGACGACGTCGTCGAGGCTGCGCGGCAGGCCGTAGAAGCCCGGCATGGGCGGCACGACGACGGCGCCGGCGCGGCGCACCTCGAGCAGGCGGGCGAGGTGGATCTCGGACAGCGGCGTCTCGCGCGGCACGAGCACGAGCGGCCGGCCCTCTTTGAGGGCGACGTCGCCGACCCGGTGGATCAGCGTGCGGCTCGTGCCGAGCGCGATGTGGGCGACCGACGACAGTGAGCACGGGCAGATCACGGCGGCGTCGGGGAAGTTGCTGCCGCTCGCCATGGGCGCCCCGATGTCGTCGGGGCCGTAGACCCGCGCCGCGACCCCGGCGGCCGCGAGCAGAGCGGCCTCGACCTCGGCGCGGCCGCTCAGGCCGAGCTCGAGCTCGTGGGCCACCACGGCCACCCCGGCGTCGGAGACGCACAGCGAGAGTTCGCAGCCGTGCTCGCCGAGCGCCTGCAGCAGGCGCAGGGCGTAGCGTGCGCCGCTCGCGCCGGTGATGCCGACGAACAGGCTGGTGGGCGGCTGCGTCACGTCGGGCGCTCCTCGGGTCGCCGGGATAGGGGCGGTCGCCGCGCCGGCGGCGCGGCGACCGCCCCTATCCTACCGCGCCTTTCACGACGCTCGCCGCTCACGCCCGCAGCACGACCGCCACGATCGCGACCACGCCGTAGACCACCCCCACGACGCCGTTCACGGTCATGAAGCCCATGCCGACGCGGTCGAGGCCGCGACGCGCGATGTCGACGTGCGAGCCGGCGAGCAACGCCGCCACGACCAGGCAACCGGCCGCGTACACCCAGCCGAGGCCGACCAGCGGGCCGACGGCGAGTAGCAGGGCGATCGCGACCAGATGCGAGAGCGCGGCGACGCCGAGCGAGCGGCCCGTGCCGAGCGACACCGGGATCGAGTGGATGCCCTCGCGACGGTCGAAGTCGATGTCGAAGATCGCGTAGATCACATCGAAGCCGCCCACCCACAGGCCGACCGCCACGAACAGCAGCACCGGCGCGAGCGCGATGTGGCCCGAGACCGCGACCCAGGCGGCGGCCGGCGCGAGACCGTCGGTGAGGCCGAGCGCGTAGTGGCAGAACCAGGTGAAGCGCTTGGTGTACGGGTAGACGATGAAAGCCACGACGACGATCGGCCACAGGTAGCGGCAGGGCGGCGACAGGTAGAAGGCGGCCAGCACGAGCACGCCGAGCGAGGCGGCCGTGAAGCCGACGACCTCGGCTTTCGACAGCAGGCCGGTGGGCAGCTCGCGCTGTGCCGTGCGCGGGTTGCGGGCGTCGATGCCGGCGTCGATCAGGCGGTTCAGGGCCATCGCCGCGCTGCGCGCCGCGACCATCGCCACCGTGATCCAGACGAGCGTCTGCCACGACGGCACGCGCCGCTCCGCGAGGAAGGCGCCGGCGTAGGCGAAGGGCAGCGCGTAGACGCTGTGCTCGACCTTGACGAGACGGGCGAACAGGGCCGGCCGCAGGGCGCCGGACGAGTGGGACGCGGACGCCACGACGGCCTACCGGAAGTCCAGGCCGAGCTCCGCCCAGCGCGCCTCGACCCGGGCCTTCACCGCCGGGTCCATGGTGAGCTCGTCGGGCCACTCGCGCGGGTGGCCCTCGTCGGGCCAGGTCTTGGTGGCATCGATGCCCATCTTCGCGCCGTGGCCGGCGGTCGGGCTCGAGTGGTCGAGCACGTCGAGCGGCCCGTCGACGATCATCGTGTCGCGCCGCGGGTCGACGTTGTTGAAGACCCGCCAGGCGACCTCGCGCGGGTCGTGCACGTCGACGTGCTCGTCGACCACGACGACGAACTTGGTGAACATCATCTGCCCCATGCCCCAGACGGCGCTCATCACCTTGCGCGCGTGCCCCGGGTAGGCCTTGCGGATCGAGACGACGGCGCAGTCGTGGAAGACGCCCTCGATGGGCAGCTCGAGGTCGACGATCTCGGGCAGGGTCAGGCGCAGCAGCGGCAGGAAGAGGCGCTCGGTGGCCTTGCCCAGGAAGCAGTCCTCCATGGGCGGCCGCCCCACGATCGTCGCCGGGTAGGTCGCGTCGCGCCGCATGCTCATCGCCGTGAGGTGGAAGACGGGGTAGTCGTCGGCGAGCGAGTAGTACCCGGTGTGGTCGCCGAACGGTCCCTCGCGACGCAGCTCGCCTTTGTCGACGTAGCCCTCGAGCACGATCTCGGCGTCGGCCGGCACCTCGAGGTCGACCGTGGAGCAGGCCGCAAGCTCGACCGGCCGGCCGCGCAGGAAGCCGGCGAACATGAGCTCGTCGATGCCGGCCGGCAGCGGCGCCGTGGCCGCGTAGGTGACGGCCGGGTCGGTGCCCAGGGCGACGGCCACCTCGAGGCGGCCGTCGGCCTCGCGGAAGTTGGCGGCGCCGTCGTGATGCACGTGCCAGTGCATGCCGGTCGTGCGCCCGTCGTAGACCTGCAGGCGGTACATGCCGGCGTTGCGGCGGCCCTCGGCGTCCTTGGTGACGCAGACCGGCAGCGTGACGAACGGTCCGCCGTCGCCCGGCCAGGTGGTGAGCACCGGCAGGCGCGCGAGGTCGGGCGGCTCGACCACGACCTCGCGAAACGCCGCCTTGCCGACGACCTTCGGCGTGAACGAGGCGAGCTCGCGGAGCTGACCGAGGGCCTTGACCTTGCCGACGAGGCCACGCGGGACCTGGAGCTCGACGAGCCCGGCGATGCGGCCGGCGATCTCGTCGAGGGGCGCGCCCAGGGCGAGCTCGAGCCGCCGGTACGAGCCGAACTGGTTCATGAGCACCGGCGGGAGTGGCCCGCGCGCGCGGTGGGCGTTGGCCGGCGGCGAACCGCCGGTCGCGGTCGCGGGCTCGGGCCGCTCGAAGAGCAGCGCCGGCCCCTGCGCCTTGCTTGCCCGGTCGGCGATCTCGGCCATCTCGAGGTAGGGGTCGACCGGCGCCGACACGACGGCGAGCTCGCCCTCGCGGCGCAGCAGCTCGACGAAGTCGCGCAGGCTCACAGCGCCGCCTCGCCGGGCAGGACGTCGTCGGCGGCCGGCGGCTCGGGGCCGGCCGGCGGGGCGCTCTCGGCGTCGTCGAGTCGCAGCGCGGCGCGCAGCGGCGCCGGGTCGCGCAGCCACAGCGACGCCGCCGAGCGCCGCACCAGATCGGGCAGGCGCTGGACGCGGTCGCGCTCGTAGAGCCGGCCGACCTCGCCGAAGGCGTGCAGCGCGGCGACCGCGTTGCCGCCCGCCGCGGCCGACGCGATGCCGGCCACGCACAGCGCCCACAGGTCGTCGTCGTAGGCGAACGGATGCTGCTCGGCGCGCAGCCAGGACAGGCTCGCCATCAGCTTCGTCAGCAGCTTGACCGCGTCGAGGTCGCCCTGACGGGCGACCAGGCGCAAGCCGCTCGCGTCGAAGTGGTCGCCGGCGAGCAGTCGGGTGGAGAGCGTCGTGCCGGGCGCGAGCACGCGCGGCGCGCGGTAGTGGGCGAGGTAGCCCTCGTAGACGAACTCGAGGGCCAGCGCGTGCGCCGCGGCGCCCGTCGGAGCCAGGGCGCGGAACAGCGGGGCGTAGACGAGATCGAGGGCGGGCGGCGGCGGCGCCGTCGCAAACGGCGCCGCCGCCGCCCGCAGCGCTTCGCGGATCGCCTGCTCGTCCACGGCCTCAGGCCTCGCGGTCGAGGTAGAACGACAGGAACATGAGCTCGCTCGAGAAGTCGACCTGGCGCACGACGACGTCGCGCGGCGCGAACACCTTGACCGGCGCGAAGTTGAGGACGGCGCGCACGCGACGCTCGGGCTCGAGGCCGGTGAGGCGGTCGATGATCGACTGGGCGGCGTGGGCCGGCACGGCCACGATCGCGATGTCGACCGGCTCTTCGCGGCAGAAGGCCTCGAGGCCGGCGACGTCGCGCACCGTGCGCCCGTCGCCGAAGCTCGCTCCCACCTTGCGGCGCGAGGCGTCGAACATGGCGATCAGGCGGAAGCCCTGCTCGGCGAAGCCCCGGTAGCGGGCGAGGGCGGTGCCCAGCGAGCCGGCGCCGACGATGATCACGTTCCAGGAGCGCTCGAGGCCCAGGCAGCGCTTGATCTCGTCGACCAGGCGCTCGACCTCGTACCCGACGCCGCGTGTCCCGAACTCGCCGAAGTACGAGAAGTCCTTGCGGATCTGGGCGGCGTTCAGGTCGATCATCTCGGCGAGCTGCTTCGACGACACGCGCTCGACCCCGCGCGCCTGCAGCTCGCGCAGCTTGCGCAGGTACATGCTGAGGCGCGGCACGGTGACCGCCGGCACAAGGCTCTTGTCGAGGGGGCGCGCCACCGCTACAGGCCCGCGAAGAACGACGCCGCCGCGTCCGCCACGGCGGCCGTGTCGGCGTCGGTCAGGGCGAGCGAGACCATCGCCGCCTCGAACTGCGAGGGCGCCACGTACACGCCGTGCGCGAGCATGTGCCGGAACCAGCGCGCGTAGAGCGCCGTGTCGGCGCGCCGCGCGCCGGCGAAATCGCGCACCGGACCTTCGCAGAAGAACAGCGTCATCATCGCGCCGACGCGGTTGAGCGTGACCGCCGCGCCGGCCGCGAGCGCGGCCTCGACGAGCGGCTCGCAGAGCTGCAGGGCGCGCGTCTCGAGGCGCTCGTAGGTGCCGGGCTCGGCCAGCACGCGCAGCGTGGCGACGCCAGCCGCCATAGCGAGCGGGTTGCCCGACAGCGTGCCTGCCTGGTAGGTGGCGCCGAGCGGCGCCACCGTCTCCATGATCTCGCGCCGGCCGCCGAAGGCGCCGACCGGCAGGCCGCCGCCGATGATCTTGCCGAGCGTCGTCAGGTCGGGCGTCACATCGAAGCGCGCCTGGGCGCCGCCCCAGGCCACGCGGAAGCCGGTGATGACCTCGTCGAAGATAAGCAGGGCGCCGGCGTCGGTGCACAGCCGGCGGGCGGTCTCGAGAAAGCCGGGCTCGGGCGGTACCACGCCCATGTTGCCGGCGACCGGCTCGACGATCACGCAGGCGATCTCGTCGCCACGCGCGGCGAAGAGCTCGCTCAGGCCGGCCGCGTCGTTGAACTCGACGAGCAGGGTGTCCTCGGTCGTGCCCTTGGTCACGCCGGGACTGTCGGGCAGCGCCAGCGTGAGCACGCCGCTGCCGGCGGCCGCGAGGAACGGGTCGGCGTGGCCGTGGTAGCAGCCCACGAACTTGACCACCTTGTCGCGGCCGGTGAAGCCCCGCGCGACGCGCAGCGCGCTCATGGTCGCCTCGGTGCCCGAGTTGACCATGCGCACCAGCTCGACCGAGGGCACCGCCTCGCAGACGAGCCGCGCGAGCTCGACCTCGAGCGCGGTCGGCGCGCCGAAGCTGGTGCCGCGCTCGACCTGCTCGTGCAGCGCGGCGACGACCTCGGGCCGGCCCCAGCCCAGGATCATGGGACCCCACGACGAGACGAGGTCGACGAGCTCGTTGCCGTCGGCGTCCCACACGTGCGCGCCGCTCGCCCGCTCGATGAACAGGGGGTGCGGCATGCCGACGCCCTGCATCGCGCGGACGGGCGAGTTGACCCCACCCGGAATGAAGCGCCTGGCCTCGTCGAACAGGCGCGCCGACGTGTCGGTGCCCACACCCCTCCCCAAGCGGCGGACCAGGCGCTCGATCAGGTCACTCCCGGCCCGAGCGCCATCGACGTAGTCCTTTGGCGGACCAGGCGCGCAACGAAGTCACGCAAGCCTGAGCGCCAGTAACGTAGTTCCTTGGCGGACTTGTGATTTAGAGTACATATTACTGTGCCGGGCCACGGCAACCATGATTCCCCGCTGTTGGAGGGCGCCCATGGCCGGTTCGTCGCCGTCTGACATCCTGGTGCGCGACGCCCGCGGCGACGAGGCCGCGGCCGTCGCCGAGCTCATCCGCGAGCTGGCCGAAGGCGAAGACGTCGAGAGCGGCGTCGACGCCGCGCAGGTGCTGGCCTACCAGGACCACCCCGACAGCGGCGTGCTCGTGGCCGAGCTCGGCGGCCGCACGATCGGCGCCCTCACCTACTTCATGCGCCCCGGCCTGTTCCACGGCGGCCGCTGGGGCTACGTCGACGAGCTCATCGTGACGGCGAGCGCCCGCGGCCGCGGCGTCGGCGACGCCCTGCTGCTCGAGGCGCTGCGGCGGTTCCGCGCCGCCGGTTGCCGCGAGGCGGCCGTCTCGACCATGTTCGGCAACGACCCTGCGGCCGCGCTGTATCGCAAGCACGGCTTCGTCGACGAGTCGCTCCAGCTCGAGTACCACTTCTGAGGCGGGCGCCGCGTCGTGCGGCGCGCCTCAGGCCGGTGGCCAGCCCGGCGGCAGGTAGGCGCAGTAGGGCTCCTCGGCCAGGTAGTCGCCGGTACGCTCGTAGGCCCGCGCCCGGCAGCCGCCGCAGACGCGCTTGAAGTCGCAGGCGCCGCACTTGCCCTTGAGCGCCGCCAGGTCGCGCAGGTCGGCGAACAAAGCGGAGTCCCGCCAGATGTCGCCGAACGAGGCGCGCCGCACGTTGCCGGCCGACCGGTCGAAGTAGCCGCAGGGCTGCACGTCGCCGACGTGCGACACGAAGCAGAAACCCACGCCGGCGAGGCAGCCGCGACTCAGCGTGTCCAGGCCGCCGTGGGCGTGCGGATGGACCTGGAGCGCCATGCCGTCGGCCCGCGCCCGTTGGCGCATGACGCGCCAGTAGTGCGGCACGTCGGTGGGCTTGAAGAACAGCGGCGACGAGCGCTGCGCGTCGTAGATCCAGTTGAGCGCGGCCTCGTAGTCGTCGGGCGCGAGCTCCTGCTCGGCAAGCTCCTTGCCGCGCCCGGTCGGCACCAGCATGAAGGGGTGGAAGCTGACCGCGCCGAGCTCCTCTGCCAGCGCCACCAGGCGGGGCAGCTCGGCGACGTTCAGGCGCGTGATCGTTGCGTTCAACTGGAACTCGACGCCGGCGTCCTGGGCGTTGCGCATGCCGACGAGGGCCGCGTCGAAGGCGCCGGGACAGCCGCGGAAGCGGTCGTGCGCCGCGGCGTCGGGAAAGTCGATGGAGACGCTGATGCGGCCGATGCCGGCGGCCTTCATGCGGGCCGCGGCGGCGGCCGTGACGAGCGTGCCGTTGGGCGCCATGACCGGCCGCAGACCGGCGTCGCGGGCGGCCGCGGCGATCGTGAAGACATCGTCGCGCAAGAGCGGCTCGCCGCCGGTGAGGATGAGGATCGGCTTGCCCACGGCGGCGATCTGCGCGACGAGCTCGAGACACTCGGCGGTCGAGAGCTCGCCCTCGTACGGCCCGTGCGCAGCCGACGCGCGGCAGTGCGCGCAGGACAGGTTGCAGCTGCGGGTGACCTCCCAGGCGACGACGCGCGGGGTGCCGGCGTCGAGCAGACCGCGGCGCCGCCGCGGCTCGCGCGCCACGGCGTCGGCGGCGGCGAGGCCGTCGGCCGTGGGGTCGAGGCCGCTGCCCACGCCGCTCGCGTCGGCGGGAGCGGGCCCGGTGGGTGCCGGACCGTGGCCGGGTTGGCTGCTGGCGGTGTCGCTCATCCGAAGGGGAGTATGGAGCGGGCGACGGGGGCGGGCAACGGCGCGGCCGTTGCCCGCCCCCGTCGCCCGCGGGCCACGCCGCGCCAGGCCGCTCTCTTCCGCGCCTAGAACTCCTCCTCTGCCATCCAGCGCACGGCGTCCTTGGCGTGATAGGTGATGATGAGGTCGGCGCCGGCCCGCTTGATCGACGTCAGCGCCTCCATGACGCAGGCGCGCTCGTCGAGCCAGCCGTTCTTGGCGGCCGCCTTGATCATCGCGTACTCGCCACTCACGTTGTAGGCGGCGAGCGGGAACTTGGTCTCCTGCTTCACCATCTTGACGACGTCCAGGTAGGAGAGCGCCGGCTTGACCATGACGATGTCGGCGCCCTCTTCGATGTCGAGCAGGGCCTCGCGCACGGCCTCTTCGCCGTTGGCGATGTCCATCTGATAGGTCTTGCGGTCGCCGAACAGGGGCGGCGACTCGGCGGCGTCGCGGAACGGACCGTAGAAGGCCGACGCGAACTTCGCCGAGTAGGCCATGATGATGGCGTCGGTGTAGCCCTCGTCGTCGAGCGCGGCGCGGATGGCCGCGACGCGGCCGTCCATCATGTCGGACGGCGCCACGACGTCGGCGCCGGCCTCGACGTGGCTGACCGCCATCTTGGCGAGCAGCTCGAGAGTGACGTCGTTCGCGATCTCGCCGTTCTGCACGACACCGCAGTGGCCATGGTCCATGTACTCGCACAGGCAGACGTCGGTCATGACGACGAGGTCGGGGACCTCGTCCTTGATCGCCCTGATGGCGAGCTGCACCACGCCCTCGGGATCGTAGGCGCTACTCGCCGCCGAGTCCTTGTGCGAGGGGATGCCGAACAGCAGGACGGCGGGAATGCCGAGCTTGCTGATCTCGCGCACCTCGGGCAGGAGGTTGCCGATTGAGAGCTGCTCGCAGCCGGGCATCGAGGGGATCGCCCGCTTGACGTTCTCGCCGTGCGTCACGAACAACGGGTAGATGAGGTCGTCGGGGGACAGCGCGGTCTCGCGCATCATGCGCCGGATCGTGGGCGTACGCCGCAGACGCCGCATGCGGTAGGCGGGGTAGTACATGTGATCAGGTCCTTCCATAGGCGAGGCCCGGTCGGGGCTGCCAGGAATCTATTCCCCGCCGGCGCGCGCTGACAAGACCGCCGCCGATGTCGCGGGGGGCACCGGCTCTGCCTGGTGCGCCGGTCGCAGGGTGCAGACCCGGGCCGCGGTCAGCCGCCGGCGGTGAGCTCGATCGCGCGGTGCACGACGGCCTCGACCGAAGCCCGGTCGCGCAGGACGCAGGACAGCACGGGGATGGTATCGGCGAGGCCCAGGGTCTTGGCCACGGTACTGGCCTCGAGCAAGTCCTCTTCCATCGACACGTAGGTGGCGACCACGATCGGCATCTCGCCGAGCTTGCGCACGAAGCCCAGGTCGCGCACCGACGCCTTGAGGCTGTCGATCGAGTTGGCGTTGGCGAGCACGATGAAGGCGGCGCTCTGCTCGGCGAAGCGCCGCCAGATCTCTTCAGGCGAGCTCACGGTCGCCGTCACGACCAGCGTGTCGCCGTCGCCGGCAGGCGACCCGTCGCTGTGCCCCGCACCGTTGCCGGCGTAGCTCGCGGCGAACATCGGCACCTCGACCTCGCGGTCGTTGACGAGCTCGACGCGCAGATGCTCGGTCACGTTGCTGTCGGCCAGCGTGTTGATGAAGACCTGGTTGTACACGTCGATCGGGCCGCGCACCATGATGGTGCGGCTGCGGCCGATCTCCTCGATGGCCGAGTCCTCGACGGCGACCAGCCCCGACTGGTGCAGCTCGTAGATGATCTTGGCGCCGTTGAAACGGTCGAGGCCGCACTCGGTGAGCACCGTGTTGATGTCGTGGCGTCCGTCGACCAGGCAGGCGACGCGCCACTGGTCGGCGGTGAGCTCGACGCCGCCGTCCTTCTCGACCCGCTCGTCGTAGGCAAGGTGCGGCACGCGCTCGAGCGAGCCGAGCGTCGCGAAGATCAGCTCCCACTCGTCGATGCGCCGGCAGCCCTCCATGATGACCGATTCGACGTTCATCTCGACGAAGATGTCTTCGTCGGTCACGGCCTCGTCGGCCTCGAACATGAAGTCGCCGTCGGTCCAGCTGAAGAAGTTGAAGGTGACGTCTTCGATCTGGTCGCGCACGGCCTGCTCGAGCGTGGGCCGGTCGATGTAGCCGTGCTCGAGAAGGATGGCCCCGATCCGCCCCTTGGCCGCCTGCTTCTTCTGCTCGCTGAGCGCGGTACGCAGTTGCTTGTTCGTGAGATGGCCGGATTTCACGAGGCGCTCGCCGAGCGGCATTGTGCCCGGATCGGCCGTCGCAAAGTAGACCTGGCCCGCGCGGAAGAAGATCTTGCCCGACTCGCCCTGCCGCGTGATCGACAGGGCGCCGGTCTTGGCGCTCATCTTGACGAGCTGAAGGACGTTCGGAAGGCTGAATTCCTTGAGATTTCCCTGCAGGAGCACTCGCTCTCCTCACGCAGACCCGGCCGGGCCGTCGCCGTCGCGCGGGCGGTCCGTCACCCACGGTCCCTACATCGGCCGAAACCGGCGTTCGGTTAACGGCCTCGCACGGAGAAGAGCGGCGCGGCGCGGCGCCGGTGTCTGCGGGCTCCCGTCAGCCCCGCGACCAGATGCCCTCCTGGAGGCGCGGCGGCGTGAGCTTGTTCGCGAAGTCGCGGCGCTCCTTGGCCCACTTACAGGCCCGTTCGAGCGCGTCGGTCAGGGCCGGCACGAGGCCGTCGTTGAACTCCCGCACCACCTCGTTGGCGCGCTTCACCTCGGCCTCGATGTACTTGACGCTGCGCTCGAAGAACTGGTTGGCCTGGGCGGCGTCGGGGTGCTCGGCGAGGTAACGGACGACCAGGCGCCGCTCTTCGGGTTCGACCTCGATGTGGGCCTGCGCGAAGTCTTCGTCCTCTTCGTGCAGGAAGGCGAGCGACGAGACGCCGTCGACCGTCACGTACAGGTTCACGCGGGTGCCGCGGACCACGACCGGCTGGCCGCCGGGCGCCTCGAGGCCGGGCTCGCCGGCCACGCCCATGAGCACCGACCGGGGCGTGTCGAACATCACGCCGCGCAGGCGCACGGGGGCGAGGTAGTGCCGGTCGGCCACCTCGCCCGGGATCGCCGTCGCACGAGACGACAGCAGCGCATCGTCGTCGTAGTTGATGACGTCGCGCTGCGCCCGCTCGCGCAGCGCGTCGAGTCGCTTGGCCAGGCTCATGTGCTCCCTCCGCTACCAGTCGTTTTGGCTCGAGCCGTCGCCAAGTCTACAGCGCCGGCGGCGGCAAGAAAGACTCCGGCGATGTCGAACTCTGAGGCGAGACCGAGGGCGGCGCTCCATCCGGGACGACCGCGAGACCGGCCGCTGCCCCTCTCATCGAGCGACTGTGTCCGACGAGCGTGAGTCAGAGAAGGGTCGGCGCCTCGAGGCCGAGGTGGCCGAGGCGCTGGCGGCGGGCGGCTATGCCGCCCGCCGCAACGTCGTGCTCACCGGGCGCTCCGGCGCGCGGCACGAGATCGACGTCTACGCCGAGAAGAACGACGGCCTCACGTCCTTCTCCCTCGTCGTGGAGTGCAAGGCCTGGGGCCATCCGGTCGACAAGCAGGTGCTGGCCAAGGCGGCCTTCGTGAGCGCCGACGTCGGCGCCGACAAGACGATCGTCGTCGCCCTGAGCGGCGCGACCGACGGCGCCGGGCTGTCGGCGAGCGAGCTCGGCGTCGAGGTCTGGGGACCGGACGAGCTCGAGCGGCGTCTCGGCCGGGCGCGCCTCGCCCAGCTCGGGGCGGCGCGCTCGGGGGCGGCGGCGCTCGGCTTCGCCGTCACCGTCGCCCCCGAGCGCGCCGCCCGCCTCGCGGAGCGCCGCCGCGGCAAGGGCGTGCTCGGCCTCGGCGCCGAGGAGGTCCTGTGGTTCGACCTGCTGTGGCTGCCCTGCCTGCTGCTCACGCTGGGCTGCACGCGTGAGCAAGGCCGCCTGCGCCGCCACGCCCGGCACTCGTCCGTCTATAACCTCTACGAGGCGCTCGACGGACGTTTGCTGGCAAGCTACGCCGACGACCCCCGTCCCGGCGAGGTCGTGCTCGGCGCCCATCGCCTGCCCACCCGCGTCAGGCCGGCGGCGCTGCGCCGCGAGATCGAGACCACGTTCGCGCGCTGGCGGACCGTGACGCGCGAGGCCACCCGCCGGCGCTGGGAGCTCGCCGCCGAGGAGCTCGGCCTGCCGCTGCCGGCCGACTCCCTCACGATCGACGAGACCGTCGCCTGCCACCTGCCCGTCTACGCCGCCGTGCTGCGGCAGGGCGCCGCCCGCCGGGTGGTCGCGGTCGACGCGACCACCGGCGAGATCGACGACCGGCTCTCAGAGGCCCTGACGGCGGGCCTGGGCTCGCTCACCGACGCGCTGCCCGATCTCGCCACGCCGTAGCCGGGGCGACGACCGCCGCAGCCGGGGCGACGACCGCCACGCTAATGGGCTATCCCGCGCGGCGCCGGGGTATTGCGAAGAAGAGACCGTAGCCGGCCGGCGATCGGCTGAGGACCGTCGACCGGCGACTCCGGAAAGCTCGCATCGGCGTTGGTGCTTCTGTGAGTCTCAACGACAACCACACGTATCTGCTCGCCCAGATCCTCGAGGACGTCGAGGGCTGCCGCGCCCTGGTGGCTGGTATGCTCCTGCTGGAGCTGCCCGGCGATGTGATCGACGAGCTCGCCGTCTGCGACGAGCGCCTCGCGGCGCTCGCCGTGACGGTCCGCCGTCATCTCGGACTCGACCCGCTCGCCGAGGGCCGCGACGCAGCCTGAGCGCGGCAGACCGATCGAGCGCGAGACACGCTCCGCCGGCCTGCGGCTCCACAGCGCGCAGGGCCGCTGGGTGGTCGCGGCCGCGGTCCTGGGCGCCGGCATCGTGATGCTCGACGGCACGGTCGTCAACGTGGCGCTGCCGGCGATCGGGCGCACCTTCCACAGCGGCCTCACCACCCTGCAGTGGACGGTGACCGCGTACACCCTGACGCTCGCCTCGTTCATCCTCGTCGGCGGCTCGATCGGCGACCGGTACGGTCGCCGCCGCGGCTTCGTGATCGGCGTCGTGTGGTTCGCCCTCGCCTCGGCGGCCTGCGGCCTCGCGCCGAGCCCGGCCGTCCTCATCCTCGCGCGAGCCCTGCAGGGCGTCGGCGCGGCCCTGCTCACGCCCGAAAGCCTCGCGATCCTGCAGGCGACCTTCGACCCGCGTGACCGCGCCCAGGCGATCGGCGCCTGGTCGGGCCTCGCCGGCGTCGCGACCGCGGTCGGGCCGTTCGTGGGCGGCTACCTCATCCAGGCCGTGTCGTGGCGGCTCATCTTCCTGATCAACCTGCCGCTCGTCGTCGCGGTCGTCTGGATCGCCCTGCGTCACGTGCCGGAGACGCGCGACCCGACGGCCGGCCGGCTCGACGCGCCCGGCGCCGCTCTTGCCACCGTGGGCCTCGGCGCGCTGATCTACGGCTTGATCGAGGGGACCGCCGCCGGCTGGTCGGCGGGCCGCGTCGTGGCTGCCCTGGCGGTCGCCATCGTCGCGACCCTCGTGTTCGTGCTCGTCGAGCGCCGCACCGCGCAGCCGATGCTGCCGCTCGGCATCTTCCGCGCCCGCCAGTTCAGCGGCGCCAACCTCGCGACCTTCGCGGTCTACGGCGCCCTCGGCGGCGCGCTGTTCCTCATCCCGATCCAGCTCCAGCAGGTGCTCGGGTACTCCCCTTTCGAGGCCGGCACCGCCCTGTTGCCCATCACGCTGGTGATGCTCGTGCTGTCGCCCCAGGCCGGCAAACTGTCCCAGCGGATCGGCCCACGCCTGCCCATGACCCTGGGACCGATCGTCGCCGGCGCCGGCCTCGCCGCGCTCTCGCGTGTGCAGGCCGGCACCTCGTACGCGAGCGTCTTCCTGCCGGCCATTGTCGTGTTCTCCCTCGGCCTGGCCCTCACCGTGTCGCCGCTCACGGCGACCGTGCTGGCCGCCGCTCCGGTCGAGCACGCCGGCCTCGCGTCGGCGGTCAACAACGCCGTCGCCCGGGCCGCCGGGCTGATCGCCGTGGCCGTGGTGCCGGCCGCGGCCGGACTGGCGGCCTCGAGCTACCTGCATCCGGCGAGCTTCGGCGCCGGCTTTCGCCTGGCGATGTGGCTGACCGGGGGCGCCTGCGCGCTCGGCGGCGTGGTGTCGGCGATCACCATCCGTCGCGCGCCGGCGTCCCCGGCCGCGGTCCAGGAGAGCCTGCGCTACTCATGCCCGATCGATGCCCCTGGGATGTGCCGCGACGATCGGCCGTCGCGGGCCGCCGCCGGGACCGGCGGCGGCCCGCGACGCTAGCGCCGATTCCGCGTTACTGCCGGCGCGCCGCTGGGAATCAGGCGATCACAGCCCGCCGGAGGGATGCGCGGGGACGGGGAGAGAGGGCGTCATGAGTAGTGGTCGGGGATATCCGTCGAACGTCCAGCAACGGTCCACACGCCGCAAGGGCGGCGCGACCCGGGCAGGACGCGACGAGGGGGTGGCATTCGCCGCTCGCTGGGCGGTCGAGGCATGCGACCGCTGCGGACGGACCATAGTGATGGGCGAGCCGGTCGCCCACGTGCGCCGCTTCGAACGCGACATCGCGCTCTGCGCGACATGCCTCGCGCGCGTGCCCGACAAGCCCACCTGGGTCGCGGCTCCCTCGCGCCATGGTCGCCCGGCGGTACCGCTCGTCACGCGTGAACGCGAGCTGCGGCGGGTCGCCTGACCGGCGCCGCCTGCACCCTCGCGTAGCCGGGACGCGTCAGTAGACGAAGACGGCCGCGCCGTAGTACATGAACGTGTAGACCCACGGCGCCTCGGGCATCGAGATGCGCACGCAGCCGTGCGACGCCGGATAGGCGGGCACGTAGGGGAAGCCGTGGATGGCATCGCCGCCCGAGAAGAAGCTCGCGAACGGCATCCAGTCGCCGTAGGCGGTCGACCACCAGTCGAGCGACTTCACGAAGATGCTGAAGCGCCCGGCAGGCGTCGGCAGGCTGGGACGGCCGGTCGAGCAGTGCACGACCCGGACGAGCTTGCCGTCGTTCACGCAGATCAGCACACCCAGGCTGCGGAACACTTCGGCGTAGTGGCCGCTCGCCGACTCGCGCCGGGGCTGCGGCGATCTCGCCATCTCGAGCGCGTTGCGCGTCTTCACGCCGTCGATCCCGTCGCGGACGAGCCCGGTCCAGGCCTGGAAGGCCGTGAGCGCCTGCTCGGTGCGGTAGTCGAGCCGACCGCTGACCGCGCCGGACGGCAGGTACTTGAGGTGTACGAGGCAGCGCTGCACGTCGGCCGTGGTGTGGATCGGCCACAACACGATGCGTAGCGCGTTGCTGCCGGCCCTGCGCTGGGCGTTGCCGGCCAGGTCGGTCGCGGTCACGACCCACGTGTAGGCGCCGTAGCCCAGGTGCAGATGCTCGCTGTAGGTATGCCGCACGTTGACGCGCAGAGCGGCCAGGGTGATCGTCTGGAGCACCTTGCCGCCGCGCTTGACCACGATCTTCACGTCGGCCTTGCCGCAGCTCGGCAGCGGGTCGTTGACCCGAAAGACGAAGCTCACGGTCGTGTCGGGCCGCGTGTCGACGCGAGAGATCGCGAGGCACGTAGGGCGACCCTTGTCGATGTTCACGTAGCCGGTCTGGCGGGCCTCGACGTTGCCGGCGCCGTCGACCGACCAGTACGCGACGGTATGCGACCCGGCTGCCGAGATCGTGAAGGGCGCCGCGTAGGCCCTGGCCGTGACGCCGTCGACGCTGACGTAGGTGGCGGCGACGCCTGAGCCGGTGTCGGTGGCGGCCAGGGACACGGTCGCCGCGGTGTCGCGCCAGCCGCTGTGGGCGTCGGTCTCGAGCCCCGTCGCGACGGTCGTCGGCGGCGTGGCATCGGTCTCGCCGCTGCTCACCGTCGCGCAGATCGCCCCCTGCGCGCCGACCGCGCTCGCCCGTCGCGCGCTCACCGCCGCCACCGCGACGAGGCCGGTCGTGCCGGCCGGCGCTGTCTGCGAGGTCCAGCTCGCGCCACCATCGGTCGTATGCAGGATGACGCCACCGGCGCCCACGGCCCAGCCGTCGGCGGCGTCGGCGAAGGCGACGCCCGCAAGGTCGCTGCCCAGCCCGGAGGTCTGGGCCGCCCAGGCGCTGCCACCATCGGTCGTATGCAGGATGACGCCGCCGGCGCCCACGGCCCAGCCGTCGGCGGCGTCGGCGAAGGCGACGCCCGCAAGGTCGCTGCCCAGCCCGGAGGTCTGGGCCGCCCAGGCGCTGCCACCATCGGTCGTATGCAGGATGACGCCGCCGGCGCCCACGGCCCAGCCGTCGGCGGCGTCGGCGAAGGCGACGCCCGCAAGGTCGCTGCCCAGCCCGGAGGTCTGGGCCGCCCAGGCGCTGCCACCATCGGTCGTATGCAGGATGACGCCGCCGGCGCCCACGGCCCAGCCGTCGGCGGCGTCGGCGAAGGCGACGCCCGCAAGGTCGCTGCCCAGCCCGGAGGTCTGGGCCGCCCAGGCGCTGCCACCATCGGTCGTATGCAGGATGACGCCGCCGGCGCCCACGGCCCAGCCGTCGGCGGCGTCGGCGAAGGCGACGCCCGCAAGGTCGCTGCCCAGCCCGGAGGTCTGGGCCGCCCAGGCGCTGCCACCATCGGTCGTATGCAGGATGACGCCGCCGGCGCCCACGGCCCAGCCGTCGCTCGACCCGGATAGGGCGACAGCGGCGAGGCCGGTGTTCATGCCCGAGGGCTGCGTCACCCAACCGGCGAGCGCCCAGGCGGTGCCGCCGAGGGCAAGCAGAGAGACGATGATGACGACACTGACGTGACCGCCCATGACCAGCCGGTGCCTGGCCGCTGCTCGCATGACTCCATCCCCTCGCTCGCCTACGCGCCTCGTAGTCTACGGGAGTGCGCAACGCCAGACGAGCCCGGCGCCGGCCGGCCGTCGCCCGTTTGCTTCTCGGACGACCCGCCGCTACGCTGCGGCCGTCGCGCCGTGCAGGCGTCGCCGTCGCGGCGTCGTTCGGCCGTCCGCCGGTGGCCGCCCCCGCGCCCGCGGCTTTCCGGCCAGCATCGGAGGTGACGCGTGTCGCGCAAGGGCTGGCTGCTCTTCGGCACGCTCTGCCTGGTCTGGGGCATCCCCTACCTGCTGATCAGGATCGCCGTACGCGAGCTGCCGCCCGCCACGCTGGTGCTGGCCCGCACCGCCCCCGTCGCGCTGCTCATGCTGCCCTTCGTCGTGCGCCGCGGCGGCCGCGAGGCATTGCGCGGACGCTGGCGCTGGGTGTTCGCCTACTCCATCGCCGAGCTCGCTGTACCCTGGCTGCTGCTGGCACACGCCGAACAGCGTCTGTCGAGCTCGATCGCCGGGCTGCTGGTCGCCACCGTGCCGCTCATGGGGGCCGTGCTCTACCGCCTAGCCGGCGACGCCGAGCGCCTGAGCCGCCGGCGCCTGGCCGGCCTCGTGCTCGGCTTCGTCGGCGTCGCCGCGCTCGTCGGCTTCGACAGCACGAGCGGAGCCGGCCCGATCGCCGTCGCCGAGGTCCTCGTGGTCGCGCTCGGCTACGCCACCGGGCCGTTGATCATCAGCCGGCGTCTGGCCGACCTGCCGGGACTCGCCGTGGTGGCCGCCTCGCTCGTGATCACCGCGCTGCTCTACGCACCACTCGGCCTGGCCGAGCTGCCTTCGTCGGTGTCGGGCGAGACGATCGCGGCGGTGGCCACGCTCGCCCTGGTCTGCACCGCCCTGGCCTTCATCCTCTTCTTCGCGCTGATCGTCGAGGTCGGACCGGGACGCGCCACCGTCATCACCTACGTCAACCCCCTGGTCGCCGTGTTCCTCGGCGTGGTGTTCCTGCACGAGCGTCTCGGCGCGGGGATCGTCATCGCCCTGCCGCTGATCCTGGGCGGCTCGCTGCTCGGCACCTCGCGGCACCCGGCGAGCGGCCGGCCCGGCGCGACCGAGCGGACCGTCGACGCCGGCGAGACTTGACGGCCCCGGCCGTGGGGGCGACCATGCTGGAAGGAATCCAACTAGCGCGCGAGCACGCGGAGGTACCTGGTGATCGAAGACCTGTTCAAGCCCGAGATCCTGCTGATACTGTTCGTCATCATCTTCTTCCTCTTCGGCGCCCAGCGCCTGCCCGGCCTCGGCAAGTCGCTGGGGCACGGCATCCATGAGTTCCGCAGCGGCATCGCCGGTCTGAGCGACGACGAGCCCGATGCGCTCGAGCAGCCGGCCGAGACGCCCGCCGTAACGGCGGCGGTCGACACGCCGGTCGAGGCGGCGACCGCGACGCCGGCGCCGGCCCACACGGACGCGGCCGCGACAGCCGACGACGGCCTTCCGCCCGCGGCGACCACCCCGGTCGACGAGGTCGTCGATCCCGGCGATGTCACGATCGTCGACGAGCCGGTCGACGTCACACCGATCGAGGCCGACGAGGCGACCATCGTCGACGACGAGGCGGTCGCTTCGGTGACCGACGACCGCGCCGCTTCCTGACCGACGCCACGACGAGCCGTCACACCGCGACGGTGGGCTGATCGGAGCGGTCGAGACCTTCTGAGGGCGCCCGCCGGCAGGGGGTGCGACAGCGGCTCAGGCGCACGACGACGTGACGCCAGGCCGAGCGCCGGCGCCGAAGTCGGTCGTCGACCTAGGCCTTGTCGGCCGCGAGCGCCTCGTCGCGGCTTGCGTAAACGCCGAACACGGTGTCGAGCCCGGTGATCTCGAGGATGCGCCGGATCTTCTGGTCCGGACAGCCGATCGCGAGAGTGCCCGACGACTGCTGCAGGCGCTTGCCGCCGCTCACGAGCACACCGAGGGCGGTCGAGTCGACGAAGCTGACGTCGGCGAGGTCGACGATCACGTGGCGCGCACCGTCGTCGATCGCCTGCAGAAGCACGTCCTTGAACCGCGGGGCGGTGTAGAGGTCGACCTCTCCTTCGAGCACGACGACGGCGACCCCTTCGGCCGGTCGTTCGAGCGTCACTGCGAACTGCTGTCCGTCGGTCATACCGTCTCCCCCTTCCCCGCGGTCGCGCTTGTCGCGTCGGCGCCTGCGCACGGCCTCGGCACCCGTGACCGCCGCTGCCCGCGGCGGCCGCCGGCCGAGTCTACTCGCGAGCGCGGGCGTTTCAAAGCGTCACGGGTGAGAAACCTGGCGGCGTCAAGTCCAGACCAGGCGCGCCGCCTCGGCGACGACGCCCAGCTTGGCGCGTTGCTGCTCCACGGTCAGGTCGTTGCCGACGATCGACGTGGCGAAACCGCACTGTGGCGAGAGCGCGAGCCGCTCGAGCGGCACGAACGCCGCGGCCTCGTGGACACGGCGCACGAGGTCGTCGACCGGCTCGAGACCGCCGTGCTTGGTGGTCACGAGACCGAGGACCACCACCACGTCGTCGGGCACCTCGCGCAGCGGCTCGAACCCGCCCGAGCGCGCGTCGTCGTATTCCAGCAGCAGCCGCTGCACGTGGACGCTGCCGAACACCTGCCGCGCGATCTGCTCGTAGCCGCCGCGTGCGAGCCAGCGGCTCATCTGGTTACCGCGACAGAGATGCATGCCGAACGTGACGCCGGGGTGGTCGCCGATCACCTCGTTGTCGAGCTCGACGCCGCGCGCGATCCAGCGCTCCGCGGGCCAGCCGCGGCTCTCGTAGAACGCGCGGTACGACGGGTCGACGAGCAGCGGGTAGTGAGGCGCGTCGAGCTGGATGTAGGTGGCGCCGAGACGCACGAGCTCGTCGACCTCGCCGCGCAGGATGTCGGCGACGTCGGCCAGGAACGCGTCGAGGTCGGCGTAGGCCGCGAGGGAGCCCCGCGGGTCCCAGAAGTTGGCGAAGAGGCTGGGGCTGGGCAGCGTCACCTTGACCACGCGATCGGTGCGGCCGCGCGCGTAGGTGAGCTCCTCGGCCGACAGGAACCGGCGCCGCGTGAGCTTGCCGGTCACCCCCATGGACGGACGTTCGATGTGACGCTCGCCGAGTTCGTCGCTGCGCCACTCGCCCCACAGGAACGCGTCGATGTCCCAGTCGCCGAGGCCGTCGACGGCCTCGGCAAGCTGACTCTGGAACGAGAGACGCCGCATCTCGCCGTCGGTCACCACGTCGAGCCCGGCCTCGACCTGCAGCGCGATCGCCTGGTCCACGGCCGCGTCCTCGACGGCCTTGAAGGCCGCCGCCGACAGGCGGCCCGCGGCGTAGGCCTCGCGCGCGGCGAGGAGCTCGGGCGGGCGCAGCAGGCTGCCGACGACGTCGCTGCGAGCGGTCCGCGCCGAGGGCGTCGCTACCCTGATTGGGGCTGCCTCCATGACGCTGGTGATACCCGCTTCGCGGCGCCGGTCGTCAGGCCGGCCGTCGCGACCGCGCCCCGGCCAGCGCCAGCGGCAGGGCGACGACGGCGCGCGGCAGATCGACCCGAGCGCGCCGCAGGGCCTCGCGCAGGGCCGGCGCCGCGCCCAGCCCGTGCAGCGGCGGGCCGTGACCGACCAGCAGGTGCTCGGGTTCGAGCGCGGCCAGCCGGCGTGGCGGCCACGGCCGCAGGCCGACGCTGACCCCGGCTCCCAGGCTGGCCGGCGCGTAGCCGGGCGAGGTCCCGATCGCCTCGGCCACCACGAGCGCGCGCCGCGCCGGCCACCACAGGGCGACCTCGCTCCAGAACCGCCAGTCGACCACCGGGACGACCTCGAAGGGCGAGTCGAGCACCACCGCCGGCACCCTCAGGTGAGGGACGGCGAGGCGCTCGGCGAGGCGCGCGCAGTCGCGGTTGTGGCGGTCGAGGAGCTGCAGCACGGCGACCGGCCGGCCGAGCGCGAGCGCCGCTTCGAGCGCCGCGGGCTCGTCGGTCGGGTCGACGAACCACACCCTGCCGTCGTCGACGAGGGCATGTGAGGCACGCGCGAGCGGCTCATCGAGCACCCAGGTCAGACCGACGCTGCTGCGCGTGAGCATGACGGCGTCCTCCCCTGCCTCGACGACGGAGGCGGCCACGCCGGCTCCACCCCGGGGGCGTGCTCGTGACCGTCGCCGCTACGTTCCCCGCAGCAGGGCGGCCCAAGCGTGCGCCGCGCGCGCCGCCGGGAGCAGCGCCGTCAGCGTCCGATGGCGATGAAGCGCAGGGCTCGCTGGAGGGCGCGGTCGGCGGTCGTGCCGGCGGGCTGGGAGACCACAATGTCGGGCTGGAGACCCTTGTGGTTGATGTCGCGCCCGCGCGGCGTGAGGTAGGCCGCGATCGTGATCTTGAGGCTCGCGCCGCCCGGCAGGGGCAGCACGGTCTGCACGACCCCTTTGCCGAACGTCCGCGTCCCGATCACCGTGGCTCGCCGGTCGTCCTGCAGCGCTCCCGTGACGATCTCCGAGGCGCTCGCGGTGTTGCCGTTGACGAGCACGACCAGCGGCAGGCTCGTGGCGTGGCCGGCCACGGTCTTCAGGACCGTCGTCGGCACGTGCAGGCCCTTCTCGGTCGCGACCACGCGGCCGGGCGGCAGGAAATCGCTCGCCACCTTCACGGCCTCCGCGACGAGGCCGCCGCCGTTGTCGCGCAGATCGAGGATGATCGCCCGCGCGCCGCCGTCCTGCAGCGCCGCGACGTCGTGGCCGACCTGCTGGCCGGCGCCCGAGGCAAAGGCGGAGAGCGACACGTAGCCGACCTTCGTACCGTGATCGACGATCAGGCGCGACACGGTGAGCGGCCGGGTGATCGTGCCACGTGTCAGCGTCAGTGCGACGAAGCTCGTGCCGCGGCGCAGCCGCACGGAAACGTGCGTGCCGGCCGGACCGAGGATCCGGCTCACGACGTCGTTCACCGAGTGGCCGGTGGTGGAGACGCCGTCGACCGACACGATCACGTCGCCGGCGCGCACGCCGGCGCGCGCCGCCGGCGAGCCGGCGAAGACCCGCGTGATGACGAGCCGGCCGTGGCTCGAATCGACCTCGGTGCCGATGCCCGTGTAGGTGCCGCTCAGCTCCTGGTCGAAGGCGGTGGCTTGCTGATGCGTGAAGTAGACCGTGTACGGGTCGTGCAGCGAGGCGAGCAGGCCGGCGATGCCGGCCTGCCCGAGCCCCGAGACGTCGACGGGCCGGTAGTAATCGCTCTGCACGTCCTGCAGGACCTGGCGATACAGCCGCTCCTGACCGCGCGCTCCTGCGGTGCCTCCGACGGACGCGAGCAGCGTCGCGAGGCCGAAGCCCGCGACGAAGGCGAGCGCGAGCAGCAGGACGGTCGGCAGTCTCCTGGAGCGGATCACGCAGCCTCTCTTCCCGTTTTGGCGCCGATAGCAGCCGGCAACCGCGGCGCCCGGCCAAGGCGGCCGGCGGCAAAGCTGCCCGCGGTGAGGCCGCCGGCGGCGCCGTCGCTCACATCATCGACCGCAGGGCCGTTCAGTTTGAGCGAATACCGACGATCTCATCGAGGCGCCCGACGTCGAGGTGCTCCTCGACGTGGCGCGCGAGCCGGTCCAGGTCGGACTCGACGGCGGCCGGCGGCCGCTCCGGCAGCCCGGCCGCCACGCGCAACCGGTTCAGCAGCGCGGCTCGCAGCCCGGGCGCGTCGAAGAGGCCATGCACGTACGTACCGAAGACCGCCCCGTCGGCCGAGACCGCACCGTCGTCGCGGGCCGGTCCGCCGCGCGGCCGCAGACGCGCGAACGGGCGGACCCCGGCGGCCCGCCGCGTCCTGCCCACGTGGATCTCGTAGCCGCACAGCTCCGCTCCCTCGGCGACGAGGCCCCCGCCGCGGGTGCTGCCGTGCACCCGCATCGTCCGCTTGCGGCCGGTGAACGTGCTCGTCACGTCGAGCAGTCCGAGCCCCGCGCACTGCGCGACGGGCGACTCCACGTGCCCGGGGTCGCGCAGGCGCCGGCCGAGCATCTGGTAGCCGCCGCAGATGCCGGCGACCGGCACGCCGGCGCGGGCGGCGCCCAGGATCGCCGCGTCGAGCGCTCGCTCGCGCAGCCAGGCGAGGTCGGCCATCGTACTCTTGGTGCCGGGCAGCACGATCAGGTTCGCCCCGCTCAGCTCGGCGGGCGTGCGTGCGTAGCGCACGACCACGTCGGGCTCGGCGGCCAGGGCGTCGAAGTCGGTCGTGTTGCTGAGGTACGGGAGCCGCACCACGGCGACCACGACGCCGTCGCGCGAGCGGCGCGACGGCGGCGCGTCGAGCGCCAGCGAGTCCTCTTCGTCGCCGCGCCAGCCCTCGAGGAACGGCACAACGCCGAGCGTCGGCACGCCCGTGCGCGCCTCGAGCAGCTCGAGCCCGGACGCGAGCTGCGCGGCGTCGCCGCGGAACTTGTTGACGATGAAGCCGGCGACCAGCGCGCGCTCGTCCGGCGTGAAGAGCTCCATGTGGCCGAGCAGCGCCGCGAACACGCCGCCCCGGTCGATGTCGCCGACGAGCAGCACCGGCGCGCTCGCGTGCCGCGCGAGCCGCATGTTGACGATGTCGGCGTGGCGCAGGTTGACCTCGGCGGAGCTGCCCGCCCCCTCGATCACGATCAGGTCGTGGGTCGCCCGCAGACGCGCCAGCGCCGCGGTCACGACGGGCCAGACGGTCGCCTGGTAGGCCTGATAGGCGGGCACCGCCATCTCGCCGACCGGACGGCCCATGACGACGACCTGGCTCGCGCCGCCCGTGGTCGGCTTGAGCAGCACCGGGTTCATGTCGACCACCGGCTCGACGCCGGCGGCCGCCGCCTGGAAGACCTGGGCGCGGCCGATCTCGTCGCCGGCCGCGGTCACGGCCGAGTTCAGCGCCATGTTCTGGGCCTTGAACGGCGCCACTGCGAGACCGCGCTGCGCGTACAGCCGGCACAACGCGGCCGCGAGCACCGTCTTGCCGGCGTGCGAGGCCGTCCCCTGAAGCATGATGACGCGGGCCGAAGTGTGCTTCACAGGCTCCACTCTAGCGCCTCGCCGGCGCGGACGCGCGTGTGGCGGTCCCGCCGCCCGCACCTCGCGGGCGCGTCGCTCGGGCTCGTCCAGGACCGGCTTTGCCGTCGCCACCGCGTGATAGCCTGCCGGCCAAGCCACCCGGGAGTCGATTCATGCGGCTCGAGTTGAACGCCGAACAGCGCGCCGCCGTCGAGTTCGGCCACGACCCCCTGCTCATCGTGGCCGGCGCCGGCACCGGCAAGACGGCCACCCTCGTGCACCGCGTGGCCCGCCTGATCGAAGGCGGCGCCGACCCTGGGCGCATCCTGCTGCTCACCTTCACCCGACGCGCCGCCGCCGAGATGCTGCGCCGCGTCGACGCGCTGCTCGCCGACCGGCAGGCGGGCGGCGGCCGCGCCGGCGGCCGTGTCTGGGGCGGCACGTTCCACGCGGTCGCCGCCCGCCTGCTGCGCATCCACGCCCGCGACCTGGGGCTGCAGCCCGACTTCACCATCCTCGACCGCGCCGACGCCGAGGACCTCCTCCACGTGGCCCGCACGGCGCTGCGGTTGGGGGGCGACGGCGTACGCTTCCCGCAGAAGTCGACCTGCCTCGACATCTACTCGCGCTGCATCGACTCGCAGGCGCCGCTCGCCGAGGTGCTGCCCGTCGCGTTCCCCTGGTGCGAGCCGGCCCGCGAGGGGCTCGCGCTCCTCTTCGCGCGCTACACCGACGCCAAAGACGAGCAACAGGTACTCGACTACGACGACCTGCTGCTGTTCTGGCGCGCGCTGCTCGCCGACCCCGCGGCCGGCGCCCGAGTGCGCGCCCGCTTCGACCACGTGCTCGTCGACGAGTTCCAGGACACCAACGTCCTGCAGGCCGACATCGTCTCGTTCCTGCGGCCGGGCGGCCGCGGCGTCACCTGCGTCGGCGACGACGCGCAGGCGATCTACGGGTTTCGCGCCGCGACGGTGCGCAACATCCTCGACTTCGAGCAGCGCTTCCCGGGCGCCACCGTGCTCACGCTCGAACGCAACTACCGCTCCACCGCCCCCATCCTCGCTGCCACGAACGCCATCATGGCCGCGGCCGCCGAGCGCCGCGACAAGACGCTCTGGACCGAGCGACCGGGCGGCGCCCGCCCCATCCTCGTGACCTGCCGCGACGAAGACGAGCAGACGGCCTACGTCTGCGAGCGCATCCTCGAGCATCGCGAACAGGGCACCCCGCTCACGCGCCAGGCCGTGCTTTTCCGCGCGCAGCACCACTCGCTCGCCCTCGAGATCGAGCTGTCGCGGCGCAACGTGCCGTTTCGCAAGTACGGCGGCCTGCGCTTCGCCGAGACGGCCCACGTCAAAGACCTCGCCGCCTTCCTGCGCCTCGCCGAAAACCCGCGCGACGCCACGGCGGGCCTGCGTGTGCTCGGTCTCGTGCCCGGCATCGGCCCGGCCACGGCGGCCACGCTGCGCGAGACCCTGCTCGCCGGGAGCGGCGACTTCGCCGCCTGGGCCCCGGCGCGGGTGCCCGAGGCCGCGCGCGCCGTCTGGCCCGGGCTCGTCGCCCTGCTGCGCCGGCTCGCGGGCGCCGCGCCAGGCGACGTCCCGGCCCAGATCCACGCCGTGCGAGCCGTGTACCAGCCGCTCCTCGAACGGCGCTACGACGACGCGACGGCCCGTCTGCGCGACCTCGAGCAGATCGAGATCGTCGCCGGCCGCTCTGCCGACCGCGCCCGTTTCCTTGCCGACCTCGTGCTCGACCCGCCGTCTTCGGCCCAGGACCTCGCCGGCCCGCCCCTGCTCGACGAGGACTACCTCGTGCTGTCGACCATGCACTCCGCCAAGGGTCTCGAGTTCGACGTCGTCTTCGTCATCCACGCCGCCGACGGCAACGTGCCGTCCGACATGGCCACGGGCACCGACGCCGAGATCGACGAGGAGCGCCGCCTGTTCTACGTGGCCTGCACCAGAGCGCGCGACCAGCTCTACGTCACTCATCCACTGCGCTACTACAGCCAGCCCTGGGCCAAAGCCGACACGCACGGCTACGCCCAGCGCTCGCGCTTTCTCACCGATGCCGTCGCCACCCACTTCGCGCAGCTCCAGCCCGCCGTCCAGGCCGACGCCGACGGCAGGCCGCTCGAGCCGCTCGCAACAGCGGCGATCCGTGCGGGCATCCGTTCGCTGTGGGAATAGAGTGATACGAGCGAGGGTCGCCGGCCGGATCGGTCGGTCGTCGACCGGCCCGACGGAGCGGGAGACGTCGCATGGCGGTAGACACGCGCAGCAGCGTGCCGTTCCAGGACGAGGAGATGCGTGCGGTCGCCGAGAGCGCCCGGCGCATCGAGGGCAACGTGGCCTCGGTCATCCTCGGCAAGGACGACGTCATCCGTACCTGTGTCGTCGCCCTGCTGGCGGGCGGCCATCTCGTCATCGAGGACTACCCCGGTGTCGGCAAGACGCTGCTGGCCAAGAGCCTCGCGCGGTCGGTGTCCTGCCGGTACGCGCGCGTGCAGTTCACGCCCGACCTGCTGCCCAGCGACGTCACGGGCGTCGGCGTCTTCAACCAGAAGACGGGCGAGTTCGAATTCCGGCCGGGGCCGATCTTCGCCAACATCGTCCTGGCCGACGAGATCAACCGCGCCTCACCCAAGACCCAGGCCAGCCTGCTCGAGTGCATGGCGGAGCGTCAGGCGACGATCGACGGGACGACGCACGAGATCACCGCGCCCTTCATGGTGATCGCCACGCAGAACCCGATCGAGTACGAGGGCACCTACCCGCTGCCCGAAGCCCAGCTCGACCGCTTCATGATGCGCGTGAGCCTGGGCTACCCCGACGCGGCCGCCGAGCAGTCGGTCCTGCACGAGCAGACCGTGCGCGACCCCTTCGCCGAGCTCGTCCCGGTCGTCGATGCCACCCAGGTGCTCGTCATGCAGCGGGCGGTCACGCGCGTCCGCTGCGTGCCAGACCTGCACCGCTACGTCGTCTCCATCCTCGCGGCCACGCGTGAGGCGCGCGACGTCTACCTCGGCGCCAGCACCCGTGCCGGCATCGCCCTGGTACGCGCCGCCAAGGCGCTCGCGCTGCTGCGCGGTCGCGACTATGTCGTGCCGCAGGACATCAAGGACCTCGCCGGCAAGGTGCTCGGCCATCGCATGATCCTGTCGTCCGACGCCAGGATCCACGGTCAGTCCGAGCAGACCGTGATCGATCGGCTGCTCGGCGCGGTCCCCGTCCCGGGAGCCTGACATCATCCGCCCGACCCGCCGCGGCCTCGCCCTGCTCGCCGTGGCCGTCGCCACGTACCTGGCCGCCCGCATCGTCGGCACGTGGGAGCTGTACTTCGTGGCGCTGACCTTCGTCGCCACCGCGGTCGTCGCGTGGCTGCTCGTGCTGGCGACCAGCCGGCGCCTCTTGATCGTGCGCACGCTGCATCCGAGTCACCCGACCGCCGGCGACGACCTCGTGGTGGCGTTTCGCGCGATCAACGGCTCCCAGCTCCCCGGGCTCGAAGTCACCCTGCCCGACGCCACCGCAGGCATCCACGCCGCCGCTTCGACGATCGCCTTCCCGAGCCTCGGCTCCTACCAGGAACGGGTCGCCATGAGCCCGCCGCTGCCGGCCCGACGCGGCGTGCACGTCCTGCCGCCGCCGCACGTCGAAGCCGAGGACGCGCTCGGCCTCTGGCGTGCGCGACGCCGGCTCGGCGACTCGCTCGACGTCACGGTCTACCCCCGGCTCGTCGAGCTCGGCTCGTGCGCGCTCTTCGCCGAGCTCGGCAGCCGTCGCGGCCTCGCGCGCCGCGGCCTTGCGCGCGGCGGCGCGACCGAGCTGCGCGGCATCAGGCCCCACCAGCCGGGCGAACCCCTGAGCCACGTCGACTGGAAGGCCACGGCCAAGACCGCCACCCTCATGCTGCGCGAGATGGACGACCCCGATAGCGGCGACGTCACCGTGCTGCTCGACGGCACGTCGGCCGGCGTCGCCGGCGCGGAGCCGTTCACGAGCTTCGAGCTCGCCGTGCAGGCGGCCGCCTCGGTAGCCGACTTCGTGCTGTCGGCCGGGCACGACGCCGTCCTGCTCGTGCACGACGGCGCCTGGCGGCCGACGCGCCTGGCGGCCGACGCGCAGGGCCGGCGTCGCCTGCTCGACACCCTGGCCGCCGTGCGTCCCAGCGCCCGGGCGCCGCTTGCCACGTCGCTCCAGCACCTCCGCACGAACGGCGGCCGGGCCACGCCGACCCGCACCCTGGTGGTCGTGGCGCTCACGCTCGACCGCGACCTCTCGCGCGCGCTCATCGGCCTGCACCGCGAGGGCGTCCACACGCGGGCGATCGTCGTCGATGCCGGCTCGTTCGACGGCGCGCGGGCGGCGGCGGTCACCGAGGCCACGCACGGAGCTGCGACGCAGCCGGGCGCACCGCCCGACCGCGGGGCGCTCGTCGCGCTCGCCGCCGCCGGCGTGGTCTGCCTCACGCTGCGCGCCGACGACGATCTGCGGACCGCCCTCTCGCTCGGCCGGGCCGAGCGCGACGCCGGCGACCTCGCGCTCCAGGTGCGCGGCCGCTGAGACGGCGATGAGGCTCACCGCTCGCTTCCTCTGCCTCGCCTGTCTCGCGGCGCTCGCGATCATCGCGGCCCTCGCCATGGCGCGCGTCGCCCGCCCGGGTCTCGCACCCGCCCTGGTCTGGACGGCGCTGCTCGCCACGCTCGCCGGTGCCCCCGGTCTCGTGCGCCGCCGGCTCTGGCCGGTGGCGCTCGTCCTGCTGCCGCTCGGGGCCTACATGGCCGCCCGGCTCGTGCTGCCGCCAGCGACGGGCGCGCACGCCTACGACCTCAGGATCGGCTTCTATCTGAGCGCCCTGCGCGCCGGCGCCCACGACTACTCGGTGCGCACGTTCCCCTTCGACCTGACCGGAGCCGGCGATCTGCGCCTGCTGCTCACGCTCATCGTCTACGGCACGACGGGCCTTGCCGCCTTTGCTGCCCTCAGCCTGCGGCGCGCCCTGCCGGCCGTCGTCGTCCTCCTCGTCGTCATGGGCTACGGCCTCACGGTCGACGGCGCCGCCAGCGTGGTCGCCCTGCCGCTCGCCTTCCTGCCGCTCGCCGGCTGCCTGCTCGCGCTCTCGCGCTCACTGCAGCGCACCGACGGCGCGCCGTCCGGCGCCGTCGCCGGGACCGGCCTCGCCGTGGTCGCGATGGGCTGCGCGCTCCTCCTGCTCGCCGTCACGCCGGTCGCCGCGGGCAAGCCCTGGCGCGACTGGACCACTTGGGGAGCGCCCGGCGCGGCGACGTCGCGGGTGAGCTTCGACTGGATGCTCAACTTCCCCAGCCTGCTCGATCCCCGGAACAACGCGCGTGTGTTCCAGGTCGAATCGCCCGTGGCCTCGTACTGGCGGGCGAATGTGCTCGACGCCTTCAACGGAAGGAGCTGGCTGGCGCGCCACACGCCCGAGGTCCGGCTTGCTCAGCACGCAGGCGCGCCGGCCGGCGCGCCCTCGTACACGGTGCCGCCGGCGGCTCTGCCGCCGGCGGGCGCCGGCACGGTCGAGACCTTCAGGCTGCAGACACTCGCGACCCAGTTCGTGCTGGTCGGCGGCGACCCCGGCAGTCTGGTCATCGGCGGCGGCGCGCCGTTCTTCGCGCCCGCCACGCGAGCTCTCCGCCTGGCCGACCCCGCGGGGCCGCACGCCACCTACGAGGTGACCGCCACCGTGCCGCAGGTGCGGCCCGCCGACCTCGTCGGTCTCGGGCGCGACTACCCGGCGGGCGTCGCGGCCGATCTCGCCCTGCCCTTTCCCACGGCCGCCGACATGACGGCCGCCGACCCGGTGCGGCAGTGGCGCAGCGTCATGAGCGACACGTCCGCTCATCGCGAGTGGCTCGGGCTCTATCAGCTCGACCACGCGATCGTGGGCGACGCGACCGACCCGTACCAGGTCACCTTGCGCATCGAGCAGTACCTGCGCGCCCACTACGTGTACTCGCTGTCGCCGCCGCCGACGCGGTACGCGTCGCCCTACGCCGCCTTCCTGTTCGACACGCTCATCGGCTACTGCCAGCACTTTGCCGGCGCCATGGCCGTGCTCGAGCGCTACAACGGCATCCCCGCCCGGGTCGTCCTGGGCTTCACCACCGGCACGCTCACCGGCCGTCAGACCTACTCGGTGACCCGCAACGACGCGCACTCCTGGGTCGAGGTCTACTTCCCCGACGTAGGCTGGGTGCCGTTCGAGCCGACGCCCGGCGACGGCCTGCCGGGCAGGGGCGCGTCGAGCACCACCGCGGGCTTCTCCGACCCGTTTCCCGGCGACGCCAGCCGCGGCGACATCGCCGCGTCCGGCACCGCGGCGCCCAAGCTGCAGGGCATGCCCGGGGACAACGCCGCAAAGCAGCGCAGCGGCGGCCTGGGCAGCGCCGTGGCGGCCGGGCACGGCGTCGCCTGGCTGCCCTGGCTGCTCGGCCCGGCGGCGTTCGCCGTCGCCTGGCCGCTAGGCCGCGCCGCCCTGCGCCGCCGCCGCCTGCGCGGCGGCGGCCTGGAGCGGCGCCTGCGAGCCGGCCTGGCCCTGCTCCACGCCGACCTGCGCGACTACGGAGAGGCGGCGGCCCTGTCGCAGACGCTGACCGAGACGGCCGTCGACATCGAGCGGCGCTTCGGCCTCGACGCGACGGCGCTCGCCGAACGTCTCGAAGCGGTGCTGTATGGTGGCCGCGAGGTCGGCGAGCGCGAGCTCGCCGACCTCGCGGAGCTGCACCACGCGCTCCGGCGCCGCCTGCGCGCGCGAGCCGGCCGCCTGCGCAGCCTGGGCGTGAGCTACGGCCTGCGGCTCGCGCCGCGCTAGGCGGACCCCGCGCCGGTCCGACATCGTCTCGGACCGGCCCGGCGTCGCTCCCACCGCCCAGGCCATCGAGCGTCCCGCCCACCCTGCCGATACAGACTCCGCGTGAAGGCCATGAGAGGATGCCGGAAGATGAGTGGTCTGCAGCGACGGGGCGGCCGGCGAGGCACGGCGGCCGCCGCACTGGTCGGCTGGGCCGTCGTGGCCGCGGCGTGCGTCCTTGTGGCCGCCGCGGCCCTGCTGTCGGGCTGCGGCGGCCACGCCGGGCCGCGCGTGCTGTTCATCGGGAACAGCTTCACGTTCTACAACGGCGGCATCGACGCCGAGCTCCACCACCTCGATCCGGATTGCACGACCTCGAGCATCACCGCGGGCGGCGCGACGCTGCGCCAGCAGTGGGATACGGGAGCGGCCCTCAGCGCCATCCGCGGCGGCCACTGGGACTACGTCGTGCTGCAGGAGCAGAGCCAGACGCCGGTCATCGACCGCGCCCTGTTCGCCGACTACGCCGCACGCTTCGATCGCGCCATCCGGGCGACCGGCGCGCGGACGGTCCTGCTCATGACGTGGCAGCGACCCGACAGCGTCGGCATGGGTGTGACCACGGCGAACCTCGCGGCGGCCTACCGTGGCGTGGCGGCCGGTCTCGAAGCGAGGGTCGCACCCGCCGGCGAGGCCTTCGCGGCGGCGCAGCTCGCGCGCCCGGACGTCGTGCTGAACAACCCCGACGGCCATCCGACCCCGGCCGGTACCTACCTGGCCGCGTGCGTGGTCTACAAGACGATCATCGGCCGCAACCCGGTCGGCCTGACGTACGCCGACCCCAGCGTCCCGCCCGACCTGCGGGCGTTCCTGCAGGACATCGCGGGACAGAGCGCGAGCGGCGGCTGAGGCGGGCCGGGATCGCTGCCGCTCAGGCGGGCGCGACTCCGGCGGGCGCCCGGTGCCGTCAGTCCTCGGAGCGGACCGCGACCATCACCCGCTCGAGCGCCGACACGACCTCGGGGTCGAACTGCGTGCCGGTGCAGCGTCGCATCTCCTCGAGCGCGTCGGGCAGCGAGTGCGCCTCGCGGTACGGCCGGCTGCTCAGCATCGCCTCGAACGACGACGCCGCGGCCACGATGCGGGCGGCCAGCGGGATCTGATCCCCGCGCAGCGCGGCCGGGTAGCCGGTGCCGTCGAACCGCTCGTGATGGTAGGCGACCGCGTCGGCCAGTGAGTCCATGCCCATGCGGCGCAGAAGACGCGCGCCCACCGTCGGGTGCTCCCTGATCAGGTCCCACTCCTCGCTCGTGAGCACGCCGGGCTTGCGCAGGACCTCGTCGGGCACGGTGAACTGGCCGATGTCGCGCAGCCGCGCGGCCTGGCTGATCTGATCGGCCACATGCTCGACCAAGCCGAGCTCCGCCGAGAGCAGCCGCGCGAGGCGCGCCACCGCCTCGGAGTGGCGCTCGCGGTAGAGCATGCGGGCGTCGGCCAGGTCGGCCATCATCGAGAGGTAGTCGCGGGCGCGCTCCGATTCGGCCGCGTCGACGACCGACGCGAAGCCGACGCAGCGGTCGCGGCCGCGGTTCTTGGCGACGGCGAGCGCCCGGCGCGCGGCGTCGATCAGCTCGTCCTTGCTGCGCCCGTCCCAGGGGAACGTCGCGATGCCGGCGCTCAGGGTGAGCGTCTGGCCTTCGGGGCCGAGACCGGCGGCCGCCACGGCGGCGCGCACGCCCTCGATGCGCGCCACGGCGTCGGCGCCGCCCGTGCCCGCGAGCACGATGGCGAACTCGTCGCCGCCGAACCGCGCGCAGATGTCGCTCCCCCGCGACGCGCCGTCGATGAGTTGGCCGATGACGCGCAGCGCGTCGTCGCCCTGGGAGTGGCCCAGCTCGCGGTTGAGGCGCTCGAGGTGGTCGACGTCGCAGAGCACGAGCGAGACCTCAGCGGCGTCGGTGACGGCCGTCTCGAGCGCCTTGGCGAGGCTCTCGTGCAGGTAGCGGTGATTGTAGAGGCCGGTGAGGGTGTCGGTGACGGCGTCGGCGGTCACGCGGTCGAGTCGCTCCTGGGAGCCCTCGAGCAGCGCCGTGAGCGCCGGCGACATGACGCCCGTATCGATGCCGCCGTCGACCGAGGTGTCGTACGCCGGGTAGTCGACGTTCACGACGGCCACGATGTCGCCGGCCGAGTCGGTCACGGGCGCCATGGCGCTGACCCAGATACCGAACTGGTCGGCCGCCACCAGGCAGATGTCGAGATCGTCGCCCTCGAAGACGCGGCTGAGCTCGGGGTCGAAGACGACGGGGTCGCCGAGGCGCGAACGCAGCGTCTCGTCCTCTTCGGCGTCGCAGACGAACTCGTAGCCGGCGCCGTGGCGGGCCATGGTGGTGACGAAGCGCACGGCGGGATCCGCGTCGCGCACCTGGCGCAGGATCTCGACCGTCTCGCGGTAGGAGGGGTCGGTCTCGGAGCCGCCCGCGCCGAGCGCGCCGTGGGCGTCGCCGTCGATCAGCGCCGCCGCCTGCCGGGCGAGAGCCAGAGCCCGGCGGCGGCGCTCGGCCATCTGCGCAAGGACGGCCCGGAAGGCGTCGACCATGGCCGGGTCGAACTGCGCCCCCGCGCAGCGCTCGAGCTCCTCGAGACAGTTCGTGTAGGTGAGCCCGCGATGGTAAGGCCGGTCGGCCGACATGGCGTCGTAGGAGTCGGCCACGCACATCGCCCGAGCCACGAGCGGGATGTCGCCGCCGGCGAGGCCGTCCGGATAGCCGCGGCCGTCGTAGCGTTCGTGGTGGTGACGGACACCCAGCACGACATCGTCGTCGTAGAGTGGCTTGATGATCTCGGCCGAGAGAGCCGGGTGGCCGCGCATCATCTCCCACTCGCGCTGGTTGAGCTTGCCGGGCTTGGTCAGGACGCGGTCGGGGATGCCGATCTTGCCGATGTCGTGCAGGTAGGCCGCCTCGCCCACTCGGCTCACCATGTCCACCGACCAGCCGAGCTGCTTGCCCAGCAGGACCATGTAGGCCGCGACGCGGGCCGTGTGGCCCAGGGTGTAGTGGTCTTTGGCGTTCAGCGCGATGCAGAGCGTCCGCAGGTTGTTCGCATAGACCGTCCGTACGTGCTGGTACTGCTGCGCGTTGCGGATGGCGATGGCCGCCAGATTGGCGAAGAGCCTGGCCGACTCGAGCTCGTGGTCGGCGAACGTGCGACCCTCCATGCGATCGAGCGCGAGCACGCCGATGACCTCGCCGTCGACTGTGAGCGGCACGAGGATCGAGGCCTGCGGATCGGGGTCGGTGCCCGGTACGACGGCGACGCGCGGGTCGCCCGGCATGTCGTTCACGAGCTGCGCCTCGTTGTGCTGGACGACCCAGCCGCTCACGCCCGCGTCGAGCGAGGAGCGCCAGTTCTTCACGTAGTCTTCCTCTTCGGCGCTCGCGTAGGCGCAGTACAGCTCGCCGGCCTCGCGGTCGACGAGGCGGATCTCGAGGTTGTCGTTGGCGACCACGCGCTGCACGAGGCCGGCGATGCGTGCGAACACGTCGCCGCCGTCGAGCGTCGACAGCAGGCTGCCGGACAGCTCGAGCACGACCTGCTGCAGCTCGACCTGCGACTCGAGGAGCTTGCCCGTGGTCTCGAGTCGCTCGTACTGCCGGGCGTTCTGGATGACGACCGCGGCCTGCTCGGCCAGCGCCTGCACGAGATCGAGCTCGTCGGGCCGGAAGTGGCGAGGGTGCTCGAGCTCGATCAGGACGAGCATGCCGATCGGCCTGCCGTCGAAGATGAGCGGTACCGACAGCTTGGTCTGCTCGCCCCACTGCTCCATGACCGCACGGATGGCCGGCGGCAGCTCGGGGTCGGACTGCTGCTCCTCGACCGCCCCACCGGCGAGGATCGTAGCGCGACGGCCTTCGTCTTCGGCCAGGTCGATGCGATCATTCGGCGTGTAGTCGAAACCGGTGGAGCTGTAGTAGGAGCGCTCGATCAGCGCGTCGGTTTCGGCGTCGTACTCCCAGATGACGCACTCCGAGGCGCTCACCGCCTGGCAGGTCTTCTGCGCCACGAGGGGCAGCACTCGGTCGAGCACGACGGTCGAGGTGATCGCCCGGCTCGCGTCGAGCAACGAGGCCAGACGGGCAACGTGCTCCTGCTCGCTACGGTAGGCGTCGGCGTTGCGGATGGCCAGAGCCGCCGCGCTGCAGACCGCCTCGACGGTGGTCTGCTCGTCGGCGGCATACCGGCGCGGCCGCCGGTCGATCAGCTCGACCACGCCGAACGCCTCGCCGCGGGCGACGAGCGGCACGACCAGCAGGCTCACCTCGCCGCGCTCGGCCATCGAGGCGCGCTGCTCGACGCCGAGGCGGGGATCGTCGAGGTCGGCCACCGCCACGACCGTGCGGGATTCGAGCGCGAGACGCGTGGTCGGCCACAGGTCGAGGCTGAAGCTCTGCGCCATCCAGACCCGGTCGACCTCGCCGTCGAGCACGCCGGCGCGACAGCGCAGCGTCCCCTCGTCGAGCACGTACACGCTGCAGATCGGGGCGTCGGCGATCTCGCAGAGCCGGCGGCAGGAGGTCACGAGCACGTCGTCGACGGCCAGGGTCGACGAGAAGAGCGCGCCGGATTCACTCACGAGCGCCAGGCGCTTGGCGGTCTGGCGCAGCTCGGCGAACATCTCGGAGTTCACGAGCGCCTGGGCGGCGTTATGGGCGAGGCTCGGCAGGAGTACGAGCGGGCCGTACTCACGGGGCTCGGCGCTCGTCAGCACGGCGAGTCCGACCACGGTGCCCTCGGACACGAGCGGGACGTCGATGCTCGACCGGTAGCCGTACCGCTCGGCGTCGCTGCGCTCGAGGTCGGACAGGCGGGGGTCGGCCCTCGTATCCGACACGCAGATCACGTTGTGGCTCTCGACGGCCGACCGGGAGACGTCGTACTCGCTGAGGGCGAAGCTGCCCTCGTCGGTCTCGTCGGCGATGATCGTGCCCCTGGTCGTCTTGAGCTCCTGCGCGCGGCCGCCCTTCAGGCGGTAGATCGTGCACAGGTCCGCCCCCGACAGCTGACACATGCGGCGCCCCGCCACCGAGAGCACGTCGGCCGTGTTCAGCGAGCCGCCGAACTCGAGGCTCGCGTCGACGAGCGACTGCAGCCGGCTGTTGGCGTCGTCGAGCTCGCTCGCCGTCTCGACGCGCTCGGTGACGTCGCGGAGCACGAGCACGCGGCTGAGCTCTCGCCCGCCATGACCGCGCAAGCTCGACCGGCGCGCGTCGAAGTGCCGGTCGCCGGCGTCGCCGGGCAGCGTGACGGTACAGCCGGCGCCGGTGTCGGCGTCGAGGTCGTCGATCTCCTCGCCCAGCTCGGCCAGCCACGAATACGCGCTCAGGACCGGCGCCATGTGCTCGCGCCCCGACTCGACCGTCAGGAGCCGCTGTGCCGCGCGGTTGGCGCTCGCGATCCGGCCCTCGTCGTCGGTGACGAGCACGGCGTCGCTCATGCCTTCGAGGATGCGCCGCTGCCAGGCCGCCGAGTAGTCGGACGCGCGCAGGCCCGGCAGCGCCCAGATCAGCGGCAGCATGGCGACGGAGAGGACGACGAGCCCCAGGTGCAGACCGCGCACCGGCGTGTAGCCCGCCATGAAGGCGACGTCGAGCAGGAAGGCGATGCCGATGCTCGCGATCACCGCCTCGGCCTGGCCGCGGAACACGTCCCACGAGCGCAGCGCCTCGCCGAGCAGCATCACCATGCCGGCCAGCACGAGCGCGTAGAACCACACGAGCTGGATCGTGAACAGCACGCCGCTGCCCTGCACGTTGACGTGCGCGAAGTCCATCGCGGTGAGGGTGCTGTGCGGCGGGTAGATCAGCGCCGGATCCGATGTCACGGCCACGATCAGCGACAGCGCGGCTCCCACGAGGGCCACCGCGACCCAGGTGCGCCCCAGCGCGCGCAGCCGTGTGAAGCGTGCCGCAAAGGCAAACCAGAACGCGCCCATCGCCGGCCCTGTCACCGAGTAGACCGCGGCGAGGTGCACCATGGTATCGCCGCTGCCGAGCAGGAAGACCAGGGCGTAGCAGAGCGACTCGACGCCGCCCACCGTGAAGGCGAGGCACATGGCGACGCCGCCCGGGAACCGGAACCGCCGCAGGGCGAGGACCGCCTCTGCGAACATGAGCACGCTGGCGCAGAGCATGATCAGGCAGTTCACCTGCTCGTGACTCATGGGCGAGCCCCTCGCTCCGCGTCGGTAGTCGTAGGTAGCGACGTTTCGATGTCGTCGTATGTGACGACTGTATCGGCGCGTTGCGACCCGCGGCTTAGAGGACGGCGGCTGCCTTTCTGCCTATCGCCGGCGGGCGACTTCGTCGTCGCCGCTCAGGCGGGCGAGGCTTCGCTTGCGCGCCTGGCGTCGCCCGGCGGCGCCCCTCAGGGCTCCCGGCGCCTGGCCGAACGCGGCGGAGGCAGGCCGGGCACGAGCTGTGGCGTGCGCGTACGGTAGGCGGCGTACTCGGCGCCGAAGGCCTCGGCGAGCAGGCGCTCTTCTGCCCGGGCCTTGATGAGCACGAGGACGACACCGAGCAGGAACACGCAGATCCAGCGCCCGAGGCCGGCCACCACGACGCTGCCGAGCAGCATGCCGAGCATGCCGGTATAGATCGGGTGCCGGGTCACCGCGTAGGGACCGGTGGTCCGCAGCTCGTGGGCGTCGCGGATGACGGCCGCCGACGACCACATGCGGCCCAGCGCCACACGAGCCCACAGGGTGAAGGCCGTCGCACCGACGAGCACGACCGCGCCGAGCGCGCGCAGCCAGGCCGTGCGCACAGTCAGGAAGCTCCACTCGGTCGGCGGCAGGGCGCGCAGCAGAAGCCAGCCGACGACGATGACGCCGAGCCACATCGTGCTGGGCAGTCCCCTACGAGCGACGGCCGGCGCGCGCCGGGCGCCGTAGAGCGCGCCCCCGACCCAGACGACCGCCCAGAGCGCCCAGCAGGCCGCGATCAGCGAGGAGCCCCAGAAGGAGCGCGCCGAGACGAGGGCGCCGATCACAGCGCGGACCGCACGGGCGGCGGCGGGCCCGGCAACGACGGCAGCGGCACCGTCGCGCGGTCGGAGAGCCGCAGGAACGACGTGTAGCCGGCGACGCGCGCCAGGGCGAGCGCCTCGTCGAGGCGCGAGCCCACGCGCGCCGCCCGGTGGGCGTCTGAGCCGAAGGTGACGGGGATGCCGGCCAGCCGCGCGCGCCGCAGCAGGCCGGGAGCCGGGTACATCTCGCCGACGGGGTGACGGTCGAGCCCCGACGTGTTGATCTCGATGGCCATCCCGGCGGCGGCGATGGCGGCGAGCGCCCGGTCCTCGAGCGCGCCCAGCTCGGCGGCGGGCCGAAAGCCCCACTTCTTGGGCAGGTCGAGGTGGGCGACGACGTCGAACACGCCCAGGCCGACGGCCTCGATCAGCGTCTCGTAGTAGCGCCGCCAGACGCGGTCGACGTCGCGCCAGCGCTCGTCGTCGACCGCGCCCGCCTCGATGATGCCGAAGCCGTCGACGAAGTGGACGGAGCACAGGACGTAGTCGAAGCGGAAGCGCGAGAGCGTCGCGAGCGTCTCGCCCACGGCCTCGGGCAGGTAGTCGACCTCGACACCCAGCAGCACGCGCGGCCGGGTGTGCGTCGCGGCGACCGCACGTACGGCATCCACATAGCCGTCCAGACGGTCACGCGTGATGCCGTAGCAGCCGGCCGCGGCCAGGCACGACGGCGTGAAGTGATCGCTGATGCCGATCTCGGGCAGCCCGAGCCGCGCCGCCTGCGCGACGCTCGCCGCGACGCCGTCCCGGCCGTCCGAGAAGCGGCTGTGCACGTGGTAGTCGCCCACCGCCGGGCGCTGCTCTATCGGCGTTGCCTTCGCCACCATCGGCTCGCAGTCTACCCGCCTGCGACCCGCCGCAGCGGGCGTCGCGGCAGACGGACCGGTGGGTGTACCATGCACGCGCGCGTCGAGCTTGGTGCGCACCGACACCGCCACCCGGAGGAGCACCGTGACCGACCCCGGCGCCCCGACGCCGCCGATCGTCGCCTGCTGGCCGCAGGCGGCGGTGCCTGCCGCCGTGCGCCGGCAGATCGCCGTGCTCGAACGGGGCGCGTGGCCCGACGCAGCGTCGGCCGAGCTCGCCCACGACGAGGCGCTGAGCCCCGTCTGCTTGGCCTTGCTCGCGGATGACACGGTCGTGGCCGCGCTCGCGGTCCTGTCCAAACGCCTCGTCCACGCGGGCGAGCGCTTCGAGACGAGCGGGCTGAGCGCGGTCGTGACCGACGGGCGCTGGCGACGTCGCGGGCACGGCACACACCTCGTCAGGGCCGCCGGCGAGCTCATGCAGGAGTCGGGTGCCGACCTGGGCCTGCTTACCTGCGATCCCGAGCTCGAGACGTTCTACGGGCGCGCCGGCTGGTCGCCGCTGCCCGGCGCCGTCCTGGTCGGCGGCACGCCGGCCGCGCCGCTGCCCAGCGACGGGCTCGGCAAGACCGTCATGGCGGCCTTTCTGAGCGATCACGCCCGCCGGCACGCCGCCGCGTTCCGGCGGGCGCGGATCGAGCTCTATCCCGGGACGATCGACCGGCTCTGGTGAGCGGCGCCCACGGCCTCGCTCACGGCCCGACCGAGCCGCTCCCGGCCTCGGCCTGCACCCGCGGCCGCACTCACGACCCGGACTGCGCCTGCTCGGCCTGCTCGATCGCCTGGGCGAGGGCGGCACGCGCCGAGTCGTACGTCGAGATCGACTTCGCGTACTTGGGGAACCGGAAGATGTGGCCGTACTTGACGGGGTAGGGATACTGGGTGACGCGCGCGACGATGGCGCGCACGGCCGTGGCGCCGATCAGCTTGGTCGCGATGCGGCAGTACTCGAGGTCCTGAAAGCCGTCGCGCAGCGCCTCGAGGCGTAGCGACGAGACGCACGGCGCGTGCTTGTCGTCGAGGCCGTAGCGCGGATAGTAGCCGGGGTAGATCAGGCAGGCCTCGCCGTTGGCCACGCGGCCGTCCGCATACTCGAACGAGAGAGGGTTCTGGTACGGGTCGCGGTAGCCCTTGCCCGTCCGGGCGTTGCCCCAGCGGTTCACGCCCCAGTAGAGCATGCCGTCGACGTTCCACTGGTACATCAGCCAGCCCCAGGAACGCTCGTCGGCCAGGCCCTTGTCGATCACGAAGTTGGGCAGCACCTTCACCGACGAGTTGTAGTAGGGATACCACCAGACCTGGGCGCCGCGCGTACGCTGCAGCTTGCGCAGGAGCGGCACGCGCCCGAAGAAGTAGTAGTAGCGCGTGCACCAGATGTCGACGTCGTTGAAGAGCTCGGTGTTGGCCGGCAGCATGGGCCCGAGCGTGCTCGTGCGCGGGTCGTCGGTCAGCAGGAACTTGGCGCGAAAGCCGACCTTCGCGCTCGCCTTGTGCAGGCTCACCGCGAGCGCCTGAGCGCGCAGCTCGGTCGCTCGGCTGAGGGGCTCGTCGATGGGGTAGGCGACGAGCTTGTCCTGCCAGCCGTTGTCCTTGAAGACGCGGCAGACGCTGGTCAGGAAGTTCATGAGGTCCTTGTTGCCGGCCGCCCACTTCCAGGAGTAGTCGGGCCACCAGTTGAGCCAGGGGAAGCGGGTCAGCTGCAGGTCGAGCCCGTCGCTCGCGAGATAGGGCTTGAGGGCGCTCGCGTACGAGGTCGCGTTGATGGCGCCGTTCGACGACGTCCTGGGGACGACCTTCGGCATGAGCGCCGTCACGCCGTGCTGCTGGAGCATCCGGTAGGTGTCGACCTGATCGACGATCGTGCGGAAGTTGGCCGAGTAGAGCGTCTCCACGCTCAGCTTGGTCCAGCCGAAGTCCCAGACCTGCAGGCTCACCGGCAGGTCGACCTGCTCGCCGGCGCCGTTGACGACGTGCAGCGTGCCCGTGTAGGTGCCGGCGGCGGTGCCATACGGCACGTGGAACAGGACGTAGAGCGACGAGCTCCGCGCCGGCGCGCTCAGCGTCTGGCCGAAGGCGCGCGGCAACAGGGGGTCGGGGTACAGGCCGGGCTTGGCGCCGCTGTAGGTCGTGACGTGGGTGATGCGCACGAAGGCGACCTGGTCGAGCACGCTGTTGCCGGTCAGCAGCGGGTCGCTGCCGTCGGCCCAGGTCACCGTCACGTGACGCGTGGAGCCGCCGCGCAGGCCGATGATCTCACCGACGTACTCGCCACCGGCCGCGGCCAGCGTGACGGTCCTGGTGGTGCCCGGCGCCGTGGTCGGGAACACTCTCGTGTCGCCGTGCGCGGCCCAGACCGTCGCCTGCGCCGCCGGCGCGGCCGCGAGCAGCGCGCCGGCCGCGGCCAGCGTGGCGACCAGCACGGTGGGGCCGTGCGCCCCGACAAGGTTCTTCAGCAGCTTCAACCCGGGACCTCCCCCTGACGGCGCCGACCCCGAGGAGCGGGCCGGCTCGAGTCATGCTACCAGCGCTATCGGCAGCGGAGCGGGGGTGCTTGACTCGCGCACCCGCGCGAGGGCGCCCCAGAAACGGCAACACGGCGGCGCGACCGCGGCGCCCCCGCCCGGCGCACGCCCCTCCGGCAGGCGCCGATCGCGGCGATGCTATACTTGCGCCGCTCCCGTGTCCGACCGCGGGGACGGCCGCGTGCACGGTCCCGCAAATCCCTGTCGAGTCGCCCATGCCAACTGTCCTGATCTTCACGTACGAGTTCCCGCCATCGGGCGGAGGCGGGGTACAGCGCTGCGCCAAGTTCGCCCGTTACCTGCCCGACTTCGGCTGGACGCCCGTCGTGGTCACGAGCTCGCCGATCCCGGGGAAGCCGCGCGACGACTCGCTGCTCGAGGGCGTCGCCGGGCTCAGCGTCGCCCGCCTGCGACCGCTGCGCGTCTCGGCGCTCGTCGCGCGCGCGGTGGGGCCGGCCAAGCGGGCAGGCGCCGCCTTGCGCGACGCGCGCCGCACCCCACCCACGACCAGAGCCGGCGCCGACCCCCGTCGGGCGACGGGGACGCCGGCTCGGCCACGCCACAGCGGCTCGGCCCGGCTCGCCCGCCTGGTATCGTTCGACGACGCCGCCTGGTGGTCGCCGCTTGCCGCCCGGGCCGGCGCGTCGCTGGGCCGCACCCATTCCGTCAGCGCGGTCGTCGCCTCTGGCCCGCCGTTCTCGGTGACCGTGGCCGGTGCCCGCACGGCGCGCAGGCTCGGCGTCCCGCTGATCGTCGACCTCCGCGACGCCTGGCGCGACAGCTCGACGATCTGGTACCCGCTCGCGGCCGCGCGCCGCCACGCGCTCGCGGTCGAACGCCGCGTGCTCGCGGCCGCCGATGTCGTGCTGGCCGTCACCGCGCCGATCCGCGACGAGGCCGAGCAGCTCGGCGCCCGTGACGTTCGCATCCTGCCCAACGGCTTCGACCCGAGCGACATCACCGCGGCCTGGTCGCCGCGCGACGACTCGACGCTGCGCCTGACCTTCATGGGTCGCATCTACGCCAACCACGCGGAGCCGTGGGACCTCATACGCGCCCTCGGCGAGCTGCGCCGCACACGGCCCGATGTCGACGTGCGACTCGAGTTCATCGGCAACGTGCCCGACGCCGTGACCGCCGCGGCCCAGGCCCACGGCGTGGGCGACGCGGTCGATTGCCCGGGCTACCTGCCGCACGCCGCCGCGCTCGAGCGTGTGGCCGCGGCCGACGTCGGCGTCCTGCTGATCGCCGAGGGCCCAGGCGCCAAGGCGTCGATGACCGGCAAGCTCTTCGAGTACCTGGCGATGGGCCTGCCGACCCTCGTCCTGGGGCCGCCCGACGGCGAGGCCGCGGCCCTCGTAGCCGCGCTCGACGCCGGCTGGGCCGAACACCCGCACGACGTCGCCGCCATCGCGCGCCGGCTCGCCACCCTCGCGGCCGCGAAGGCCGACGGGTCGCTGCGCACCCGGGCGCAGAGACCCGGGCTCGAGCGCTACGAGCGCCGGCGGCTGACGGGGGAGCTCGCGGCGATCCTCGACGAGATCACGGCGACGCCGGGCAGCGGCCGCTGACGGTAGAGCACGGTGTCGACCTCACGCAGCGTCTCCGGCGGGACGCGGTCCCGCCAAGGCGACCTCGGGGTCGTCGCGCTGGCCGTGATCGCCCCCATCTGGGGCTACGGCTGGGTGGCAAGCAAGATCGCGCTCGGCTACTGCCCGGCGCTCACTTTCGCCGCGCTGCGCGGCGCCCTCAGCCTGCCCTGCCTGTTCGCCGTGCTGCTCGTCACGCGCCGCTCGCTGCGGTTGCCGGTCCCCGGCTACACCGTCGTGGTCGGCCTCCTGCAGACCACCGCCTTCGTCGGCCTCTCTGTGTGGGCGGTCGCCGAGGGCGGCGCCGGCAAGGTCGCGGTGCTCACCTACACCATGCCGTTCTGGCTGCTGCTGCTCGCGCGCGCCTTTCTGGGCGAGCGCCTGGGGCGCACCCGTACGGTAGCGGTCGGCCTGGCGCTGGCCGGCCTCGTGCTCGTCATCGTCCCCTGGCGGCTGCACGACCTGCGCAGCAGCACGCTCGCCGTCGCCGGCGGCATCGCCTGGGCGGCCGGTTCGCTCGTCGTCAAGCTGCTGCAGCGCAAGCAGCACGTCGACCTGCTGTCGCTCACGACCTGGCAGATGGTGATCGGCACGGCGCCACTCGTCGCGGTCGCGCTGATCGTCGGCAGCGCGGGGCCGCGCTGGACCCTGCCGTTCGCGGCGACCCTCTCGTACACGGTGCTGCTCGCCAACGTCCTCGCCTGGCTGCTCTGGCTCGTCGCGCTGCGCGCCCTCTCGGCGGGCGCCGCGGGCCTCGGCACGCTGGCCGTGCCGGCGATCGGCGTGCTCGCCGCCTGGGCGCAGCTCGGCGAACGGCCGGGCGGCTTCGAGGCGGTCGGCATGGCGTCGATCGTCGGGGCGCTGGCCGTGCTCGGCGCCGCGGGCCTGGCCGAAGGGCGAAGCGGCGCGGCTGTCGCGGGCGGCGCGGACGGCGCGGCAGAGACGGGCGCCGCCGGCAAGCGCCCGGCCGGCGGCTTCAGCGACCGCGACGGTTGACGAGGGCGACGGCGGCTCTCACGAGTCCGCGAGGCGCGAGGCGCAGGGCCTCGACGCCGGCGAGGTTGGCGCCGCCGTGGACGACGAGGACCCTGCCGGCCATCATCGCTTCATAGGCGTCGCGCGCGACGCGCGCGGTCGGGCGCCCCCAGCCGGCCCGTCGCAGGCGACCCGACCGCTTGCCGGCCACCTCGTCGAACTCCGTCGCAAGTGGCCCCGGGCAGCTCACGGTGACCGTGACGCCGGTGCCGCGCAGCTCCTCGGCAAGCGCCTCACCGAACCAGGTGAGAAACGCCTTGCTCGCGTGGTAGGTCGCCATGTAGGGCCCCGGCTGAAAGCCGGCGACCGAGCTCACCAGCAGCACCCTGCCGCGACCGCGCGCGACCATGCGCGGCAGGAAGGCACGGCTCAGGGCGAGCGGCGCCGCGGCGTTGACCTGCAGCTCGGCGAGCGCGCGCTCGAGATCGAGCCCCACGAACGGGCCGTAGGTGCCGAAGCCCGCGGCGCAGACCAGGCACGCAACGTCGAGACCGTGTCGCTCGGCGGCCGCCACGACCTCGGCGGCGGCACCCGGCCGCGAGAGGTCGATCGGCGCCACGTGCGCGGCGACGCCGTGCGCCGCCTCGAGCTCGGCTGCGAGCGCGCGCAGGCGCTCCTCGCGACGGGCGACCAGCAGCAGGTCCCAGCCCGCCGCCGCCGACACCCGGGCCAGCTCGGCGCCGAGACCCGACGACGCCCCCGTGACGACCGCTGCCTCGCCCATCGCGCCTCCCGTCTCGCCCGAGTGCGGCGGCGCTCCGCGCCGCCGCAGCACCCGTACCACCGCCGCACGGCCATCCTACGGCGTTGACCGGCGCGGGCGGGCGAGCCGCCCGGCGGCCCGCCCGCGCAGCGCCGCGCCATAGGGCCCCTTCCCCAGACCGTCTGGGCACCGTTCCCTACCCCCCTAGGGTCGCCTACCTAGGCAAACGTCCCATTAACTTCCCTCGTACTCATGCCGAGTAATGGGAGCGATGCGTGGTCGAAGTGGTGGTGAACACGAGCGATTTTCCGCGCGCGCGAGCGTAGCGAAGGGGGCTGGTCGGTGATGAAGGCGTACCCGTGGTCGAGCAGACGTCCGCTCGCCGGGCCACGCCGCCGCCGCCGCCTGTGTGGCGCCTGCGTAGCTGTCGTCCTCGTCGTCCTGGCCGCCGCCGGCGTCTGCGGCGCGACGACGGCGCGGGCCGCCACCTACAACGCCTGGACGGCGCAGTCGCCGGGCGTCAACGTCACCTGGTATGGCGCCTGGTTCGCCGACGCCAGCAACGGCTGGCTGGCCGGCGGCACCGGCAACATCAGGCACACCACCAACGGCGGCACGACTTGGGCCGCCCAGACGCTGACGCCGACCACCACGCAGAGCCTGCGCAGCGTCTGCTTCGTCGGCAACCAGAACGGCTGGGCCGTCGGCGGCGGCGGGGTCGTCTACCACACCACGAACGGCGGCACGAGCTGGGCCACGCAGACCTCGGGCGTCACCGGCACCATCTACGGCGTGTCGTTCGTCGATGCCAACAACGGCTGGTTCTGCACCACCGGCGGCGTCGTCCGCCACACCACGAACGGCGGCACCACCTGGACGGCGCAGACCACGGGCATCACGAGCACCATCTACGGCGTCGCCTTTACGGACACAAACAACGGCTGGCTGATCACCACGGGCGGCGGCGTGCGCCACACGACCAACGGCGGCACGAACTGGACGGCGCAGACGTCGGGCACCACGCAGCAGCTCCGCGGCATCTCCTTCGTCAACTCGTCGGTCGGCTGGGTGACCGGCAGCGCCGGCGCCGTCAGCCACACGACGAACGGCGGCACGAACTGGACGCTGCAGACCCTCACCCCGACCACGACGCAGACGCTCTACGACACATATGCGACCGACGCGAACAACGCCTGGGTGATCGGCGGTGGTGGCGTGATCTACCGCACCACCAACGGCGGCTCGTCGTGGGCGACGCAGACCTCGGCGACCACGCAGACCCAGCGCGGCATCTGCGGCGCCGGCGGCAGCCTGTGGGCCTGCGGCGCCGGCGGCACCTGCCAGACCTACCTGATCGACTCGACCCCGCCGGTCACCACGGCGACCGGCCTGCAGTCCTCAGGCAGCACCTGGCAGACGGCGGGGCAGCAGGTCATCCTGAACGCGACCGACTCGCAATCCGGCGTGTCCGCCACCTACTACACGATCGACAGCGGCGCCCAGACGACCTACACGGCGCCCTTCACCATCTCGACCCAGGGCTCGCACAAGATCACATACTGGTCGGTCGACAAGGGCGGCAACACCGAGACCAGCCACACCGGCTACGTCAACATCGACGCCACCGCGCCGACCACGACGACGAGCAGCCTGCAGACGGCGAGCAACACCGGCTGGCAGACGGCCGGCCAGACGGTCACGCTCACGGCGACCGACGCCGTCTCCGGCGTGGCCACGACCAAGTACACGGTCGACGGCGGCGCGGCGCAGCTCTACGGCGGACCGTTCCCGGTCTCCGGCAACGGCTCGCACACCGTCACCTACTGGTCGACCGACTACGCCGGCAACGTCGAGACCACCCACACCGGCTACGTGAACATCGACACCTCGGCGCCGACCACCACGGCGACCGGCCTGCAGGCAAGCGGCACGACCGGCTGGCAGAACGTGAGCCAGGTCGTCAGCCTGGCCGGCAACGACGCTCTGTCCGGCGTGGCCGCCACGTACTACACGATCGACAGCGGCACGAAACAGACCTATACGGGCGCCTTCACGATCTCGACCCAGGGCTCGCACAAAGTCACGTACTGGTCGGTCGACGCGGTCAACAACACCGAGGCTACCAACACCGGCTACGTGAACATCGACCTGGCGGCGCCGACGGTCACCGACGACTCCGACGGCCTGTGGCACCACGCGGCGGTGACCGTCCACCTGACGCCCGCCGACAGCGGCGGCAGCGGCCTGGCCGGCACCCAGGAGCGGCTGCAGGGCGGCTCGACGTGGACCACGGCGACCGGCAACGCCTTCACCGTGGCGGCACCGGCCGACCACTCCGCCGACGGCGTCCACGTCTACCAGTACCGCGCCCTCGACAACGCCGGCAACTCGAGCACGATCGGCAGCTGCACGGTGTGGATCGACACGAGCGCGCCGGCCACGACGGCTGTCGGTCTCGCGGCGGACGACCTTTCGGGCTGGCGCACCACGAGCCAGACGGTGAGCCTGTCGGCCGATGACGGCCTGGGCTCAGGCGTGGCGAGCATCTCCTACACGATCGACGGCGGCGGCACCCAGACCTACTCGACGCCCTTCACCGTCTCCGGCCAGGGGCAGCACCCCGTGACCTACTGGGCCACCGACGCGGCCGGCAACGTCGAGGCCGTGCACACCGGCTGGGTCAACATCTCCAACCCGTACGCCCAGGCCGCCGGCCTCGCCGCCGATGGCAGCTCGGGCTGGCAGGACACCGCCGCCACGGTGACGATCACCGGCTCCGGCGACCACGCCCCGATCTCGGTCACCTACGGCATCGACGGCACGACGCCGCAGAAGGCCGCGAGCGACCCCGCCTCGTTCACGGTGAGCACGCAGGGCAGCCACCCCGTCGTCTTCTGGGCGACCAACAACGTCGGGATCGACAGCCTGCACCAGACCGGCTACGTGAACCTCGACCTGACCGCGCCGCAGACCGCGGCGACGAACCTGCAGTCGACCCAGGCGAGCGGCTGGTCGACGACCGGCGTCACCGTCAAGCTGAGCGCGTCGGACACCGGCGGCTCGGGCCTCTCGTCGACTTGGTACACGGTCGACAGCGGCTCGGCTCAGCTCTACACCGGTCCGTTCCTCGTGACCGGCGACGGCTCGCACCCGGTGACCTACTGGTCGGTCGACGTGGCCGGCAACATCGAGGCGCACGACGCCACGCACAACACCGGCTACGTGAACATCGACAGCACGGCACCGACGACCACGGCGACCGGCCTGCAGACGACCGGTACGAGCGGCTGGGTAAGCGGCGCCCAGACGATCCGCTTCACGGCGAGCGACGGCGGCGCGGGCATGACCGGCGGCAGCGCGGCGACCTACTACACGGTCGACGGCGGCGACATGCAGACCTACAGCGGCGCCTTCCAGGTGAGCGGCGAGCGCTCGCACACCGTCAAGTACTGGTCGGTCGACGCGGTCGGCAACATCGAGCCGCAGCACACCGGCTACGTGAACATCGACGGCGCGCCGCCGACGACCACGGCGACCGGCCTGCAGACGACCGGCAGCTCCGGTTGGGTGACCACCGCGCAGAGCGTCTCCCTGAGCGCGAGCGACGCGACGTCGGGCATGACCGGCGGCAGCGCGGCGACCTACTACACGGTCGACGGCGGCGCCCAGCAGACCTACAGCGGCGCGTTCCAGGTGAGCGGCGAGCGCTCGCACAGGGTGACCTACTGGTCGGTCGACGCGGCCGGCAACGTCGAGACGCCGGCCAACGTCGGCTACGTGAACATCGACCCCACGCCGCCGACGACCACGGCGACCGGCCTGCAGAGCAGCGCCACGAGCGGCTGGACCAACGCTGCCCAGGTGACGGTGAACCTGTCGGCCGGCGACGCCACATCGGGCATGGCCAACGGCAGCGCCGCCACCTACTACACGCTCGACGGCGGCGCCCAGCAGACCTACAGCGGCGCGTTCCAGGTGAGCGGCGAGCGCTCGCACACCGTGACCTACTGGTCGGTCGACGCGGCCGGCAACATCGAGACGCCGGCCAACGTCGGCTACGTGAACATCGACTGGACAGCGCCGCAGACCGCGGCGACCGGCCTGCAGAGCAGCGCCACGACCGGCTGGCAGAACACGAGCCAGACGGTGAGCCTGGCCGCCACCGACGATCTGTCGGGCACGGCGACCACCTACTACAAGCTCGACTCGCAGCCCGCGCAGACCTACACGAACTCGTTCGGCGTGTCGGGCCAGAGCTCGCACACCGTCCTCTACTGGTCGGTCGACGCCGCCGGCAACATCGAAAGCCAGAACACCGGCTACGTGAACATCGACAGCACGGCGCCGACGGTCGCCGACGACGCCGACGACGCCTGGCACAACCAGCCGGTGCCCGTCACGCTCACGCCGCACGACACCGGCGGTTCGGGCGTCGCGGGCACCCAGTACCGGCTGCAGGGCTCGTCGACGTGGCTGGACGCGACCGGCAACCAGTTCGTCGTGGCGGCGCCGAGCGACGGCTCGAACGACGGCGCGCGCATCTACGAGTACCGCGCCCTCGACAACGCCGGCAACCCGAGCGCGACGCACACCTGCACGGTCAAGATCGACACCCAGGGACCGGTCGTCACACCGACCGGCCTGCAGGTCGACGACCTGACCGGCTGGCAGACCGCGAGCCAGCAGGTCACGCTCGCCGCGACCGATGCCGGCTCGGGCGTGGTCCACATCTACTACACGGTCGACGGCGGCGCCCAGACCACCTACTCCGGCCCGTTCACCGTCGCGAACACCGTCAACACCTCGCACGCGATCGTGTACTGGGCAGTCGACGCGCTGGGCAACGTGACCGTCCACAAGACCGGCTACGTGAACATCTCCAACCCGAATGCCCAGGCGACGAACCTGGCGCCCGACGCGAGCTCCGGGTGGCAGAAGGCGGCCACCACGGTGACGATCACGGGCAGCGGCGACCACACGCCGATCACCGTCTCCTACAGCACCGACGGCGGCACCACCTGGACGACCGCTGCCAGCCCCGCCAGCGTGACGTTCAGCACGCAGGGCAGTCACGCCGTCAGCTACTACGCGACGAACAGCGTGAGCGTGCAAAGCGTCCACGAGACCGGCTACTGCAACATCGACCTGACCAAGCCGACGACCACGGCCACCGGCCTGCAGACCAGCGCGACCACCGGCTGGCAGACCGCGAGCCAGAGCGTCACGCTGAGTCCCAGCGACACCGGTGGCTCGGGCCTCGCGAGCACGACCTACACGGTCGACGGCGGCAGCGCCACCCCCTACACCGTACTGTTCGTGATCTCGGCGAACGGCTCGCACCCGGTCACCTACTTCTCGACCGACAACGCCGGTAACGCCGAGACCACGCACACCGGCTACGTGAACATCGACACCCAGGCGCCGACAACGACCGCCACGAACCTGCAGGCGGACGATCACAGCGGCTGGGTGACGAACGCGACGCCAATCAGCGTGACCCTCGCCCCGAGCGACTCCGGCTCCGGCATGACCGGCGGCTCGGCCGCCACGTACTACACGCTCGACGGCAGTGACCAGGCGACCTACTCCGGCGCCTTCACCGTCTCCGGCGACGGACAGCACCAGGTCACGTACTGGTCGGTCGACGCGCTCGGCAACACCGAGGCGGTCAACAACGGCTACGTGAACATCGACACGACGCCGCCCACCACGACGGCGACCAACCTGGTCGCGAGCGCGAGCACCGGCTGGCAGAACGCTCCGGTGACTGTGACGCTGTCGGCGAGCGACGCTGTCTCGGGCGCCGCGACCACCTACTACACGGTAGATGGCGCCCAGCAGACCTACAGCACGCCGTTCACGGTGAGCGCCGAGGGCTCGCACCACATCACGTACTGGTCGGTCGACGCGGCCGGCAACACCGAGGCCCCCGGCAGCGGCTACGTCAACATCGACACGACCGCACCGACCGTGACCGACAACGCCGGCGCCGCCTGGCACGACGCCGCGTTCACGGTGACGCTCACCCCGAGCGACGGCAGCGGTTCGGGCATCGCCGCCACCCAGTACCGGCCGCAGGGCAGCCAGACCTGGCTCGTCACGAGCGGCAACAGCTTCACGGTGGCAGCCCCGTCCGACCATTCGAACGACGGGTCGCACGCCTACGAGTACCGGGCGATCGACAACGCCGGTAACGCGAGCGTGGTCGGCGGCGCCAGCGGCATCTGCACGGTGAACATCGACACGCGCGCCCCCACCACGAGCGCCCTCGGCCTGCAGGCCAACAACCATTCGGGCTGGCAGAACACGCCCCAGACGGTCACCTTGACCGGCGGCGACGGCACCGGCTCCGGTGTGGCAAGCACCTCGTACAACCTGAACAGCGGGGGCACCCAGAGCTACATTACGCCGTTCCAGGTATCGACGGCCGGCTCCACGATGGTCGGCTACTGGTCGGTCGACAACGCCGGCAACAGCGAGACGGCCAAGCTCGGCTACGTGAACATCGACACCACGCCGCCGACCGTGACCGACGACAGCGACGCTGTCTGGCACAACAGCGACGTCGTCGTGCAGCTCACGCCGGCCGACACCGGCGGCTCGGGCGTGGCGAGCACGCAGTACCGCCTGCAGGGCTCGTCGACCTGGCTCGCGGCGACCAACAACGCCTTCACGGTGCCGGCGCCGGCTGGCGGCAGCGACGACGGCGCCCAGACCTACGAGTACCAGGCGACCGACAACGCCGGCAACACGAGCACACTGCACACCTGCACGGTCAAGATCGACACGCAGGCGCCGCAGACCACGACGAGCGATCTGCAGACGAGTGCCGACACCGGCTGGCAGCAGACGAGCCAGCTCGTCCACCTGACCGCGTCCGACGCGGGATCAGGCATGAGCGGCGGCGCGGCCGTCACGTACTACACCCTCGACGGCGGGACGCGCCAGACCTACACCGCCGCGTTCACGGTCAGCGGCTCGAAGAGCCACCGCATCGTCTATTGGTCGGTCGACAAGATCGGCAACATCGAGACCCCGCACGTCGGCTTTGTGAACGTCGACACCGTGGCGCCGGTCACCTCGGCGACCAACCTCGCAGCCACGAGCAACTCGGGCTGGGTGAACTCGCCACAGCTCGTCAGCCTCACCGCGAGCGACGGCCTGTCGGGTGTGGCGACGACCTCCTACACGATCGACGGCGGCGCCCAGCAGACCTACACGGGACCGTTCACGATCAGCGCCGACGGCCAGCACGCCGTCACGTACTGGTCGGTCGACAACGCCGGCAACACCGAGGCCATCGAGCACGGCTACGTGAACATCGACACCACGCCGCCGACCTCGACCGACCCCGGCCTCGCCCCCGACTCGATCTCCGACTGGCGCACCACGAGCCAGACAGTGAGCCTCTCGGCGAGCGACGGCACGGGTGCCGTCTCGGGCCTGCAGTCGATCACCTACACGCTCGACACCGGCAGTCCCCAGACCTACAGCGGCCAGTTCACGGTCAGCGGCGACGGTCAGCACGAGATCACCTACTACGCGACCGACAAGGCCGGCAACGTCGAGGCCACGCACACCGGCTGGGTGAACATCTCCAACCCGTACGCGCAGAGCAACGGCCTCACCGCCGACGCGAGCTCCGACTGGCACACCGGGCCGGCTTCGGCGACGATCACCGCCGGCGGCGACAACGGGCCGTTCACGATCTACTACACGGTCGACGGCGGCGCGCAGCAGACTGCGGCCAACACGGTGACGATCCCCGAGAGCACCGACGGCAGCCATGTGATCGTCTTCTACGCCGAGAACAGCTACCACGTGGACGGCGTGACGCAGACCTGCTACCTGAACGTCGACCAGACACCCCCGACCACGACCACCCAGGACCTGCAGAGCAGCCCCACGACCGGCTGGGCGACCACGCCGCAGACCGTCACGCTCGAGCCGAGCGACAAGACCTCGGGCATGAGCGGCGGTGTGGCCGCCACCTACTACACGATCGACGGCGGCACGCGACAGACCTACAGCGGCTCGTTCCAGGTGAGCGGCGACGGCTCGCATACCATCGAATACTGGTCGGTCGACGCCGCCGGCAACCTCGAGGCGCCGGCCAACGTCGGCTACGTCAACATCGACGCGACGCCGCCGACCGTGGGCGACGACAGCGACAGCGCCTGGTACAACGCGCCGGTCACGGTCACGGTGACGGCCGACGACGGCGCGAACGGCAGCGGCATCGCGAGCGTGCAGTACCGCCTGCAGGGCGCGGCGACGTGGTTGCCGGCGACGAACGGCCAGTTCGTCGTGCCGGCCCCGAGCGACGGCTCCAACGACGGCGTGCACGCCTACGAATACCAGGCGACCGACAACGCCGGCAACACGAGCGCCACGGGCACCTGCTCGGTGAAGATCGACACCCAGGGCCCGGTCGTCTCAAACGACGCCGACGCCTACTGGCACAACGCGGCCGTTGCCGTGCACCTGTCGGCGATCGACGCCGGCGCCGGTGTGAGCCAGATCGACTACCGGCTGCAGGGCGCCGCGACCTGGACCCCGGTGAACGCCGCCCAGGCCACTGTGAACGTCCCGCTGCCGACCGACGGCCAGCCGCACAGCTCCACCTACGAGTACACGGCGAGCGACGCCATCGGCAACGCGACGGCGATCGCCACCTTCACGGTGAACATCGACCCGACCATGCCGAACACGATCATCCACGGCCTGCCGACGGCCGCCTGGGTGAACCATCCGGTCTCGCTGACCTTCACCGCGACACCGGGCAGCGGCGCCCCGATCGACCACACCGAGTACTCGCGCGACGGCGGCGGCACCTGGACGCCGATCGCCGCGGGCACACCGCTCCCGATCAGCACGGCCGGCCAGACCACCATCCTCTATCGCTCGGTGAACACGGCCGGGACGATCGAGAACCCCGCTCGCTCCGCCACCGTGCGCATCGACCTGGGCAAGCCCTCGGGCAAGGGCCTGAAGAATGTGACGATCAAGCACAACAAGGTCGGCAAGCTGTCGTACCGCGTGACCGACGCATCGCCGAGCTGCGGCTACGCGAGGGTGACGATCACGATCTACCTCAAGAAGAAGGTCGTGAAGCGCATCGTGATCAAGCAGGCCGCGACCAACCGCAACCTCGTCTACAAGTACAAGGCGAAGCTCAAGCCGGGCAGCTACACCTGGAAGGTGTCGGCGGTCGACCTCGCCGGCAACAGGCAGACCAGGCTCACCGCCAAGAAACTGATCATCAAGTAGCGCCGGGTAGCGCTCGCGGAGAGGGCCGGCCGGGCGGCGCGTGCGCCCGGCCGGCCCTCTCCGCATCCAGGGGCTAGTCACATGTCCCATCCAGTCGGCCGGGCCGCCTGCCGACGAACCCAGTAGGAATCCGTCCATCGGGAGCCAATACATGACGTGCCTTGACGAGAGCGAAGGGGTTCGGTCGCACCGGTCCGTCTGCGGCGCGCTGCTGCCTGCCTGCGGTCCATGCGCCGACGAATCCTCGATCGCCGTGATCACCCGGGGGAGCCATGGACGCTGACACACAAGACGATCGCCGCCGAAGCGTTCGCGCGTGCGCGACGCGCCGCGGCCTTGCCGGGCTCGGCCTGCTGGCCGCGCTCCTGCTGTGCTCCATCGCCGTCGCCGCTCCCGCGCTGGCTGCGACCCTGGTCAAGCCCGTCGTCGAGGCGCCGACCGGCACTGTCACGGCAGTCAAGCCGACGTTCAGCTGGAGCAAGGTCGCCGGCGCACGTACGTACGAGCTGCGCGTCTACAAGGGCGGCAAGCTGCTCCTCGACAAGGTGAAGCTCGCAAAGACTTCATGGACGTGGAAGGCAACCACGAGCCTGCCTCTGTACGCCAAGCTGACCTGGAAGGTCCGGGCCGTTGGTAGCAAGAGCGCGGGGCCCTGGAGCGCGAGCGCGGCGTTCAAGATCGACCCGAACGTCCCCCAGGGGACCATCACGACGCTGCAGCCGACGTTCGCCTGGGCGAAGGTGAGCGGTGCCAACCGCTACGAACTGCGCGTCTACCAGGGTGCGAAGCTGATCATGAGGAAGACGGGCATCGCCAAGACGTCGTGGAAGATCCCCAGCGCGCCGCCGAGCTACGTGGCCCTCACCTGGAAGGTGCGCGGCAGCAAGGGGCGCAAGGTGTTCCGCTGGGGCAAGAGCTACCACTTCACGATCGCCGCGCCGCCCGCACAGGTGGCCACCCACGCCGGTGACACGCAGTCGGCCGTCGCCGGAAGCGCCGTCGCGGTGCTCCCGAGCGTCCTCGTGACCGACGCGAAGGGCCGTCCTGTGCCCCATGCGTCCGTGACCTTCGCCGTGGCAAGCGGCGGCGGCACCGTGACCGACGCCGCCGCCGTCACCGACGCCAGCGGCGTGGCGACGGTCGGCAGCTGGACCCTCGGCACGGCGGCCGGCGCCAACAGCCTGACGGCGTCATGCGCCGGGCTTCCCGCCGTGACCTTCAGCGCGACCGGGGTCCCCGGTCCCGCCGACCCGGTCCGATCGACGCTCACAAGCGCCACGACCACGATCACGGCCGACGGCACCAGCACGACCGTCATCACGGTGACGGTCACCGACGCGAACGGCAACCCCGTGGGTGTCGGCGGCGCAAACGTGACGATCGCGGCGCTCTCCGGCGGCGGCACCGTCAGCCCGGTGACGGACAACGGCGACGGCACGTACACGGCCACGGTCACCGCTCCCACCGCGACCGGCAGCGCCGTCTTCGTCGCCACCCTGAACGGCGAGGCCGTGCAAAGCGGCGAGGCAAGCCAGACGCAGCTGACGGTGACCTATTCGCCCGGGCCGCTCGACCACTTCGACATCGGAGCGGTGAGTGGTTCCCAGACGGCCGGCAGCCCCTTCGCCGTCAGCGTGACCGCCTACGATGCCTATGGGAACGTCGTGACCGACTACGCCGGTCCGGCGACGCTGACGGCCAGCACCGGAGATGGGACGGTATCGCCCACCTCGATCGATTTCGTAGATGGCGTCGCCACGCCCGAGGTGACGCTGACAATGGCCGACAGCGACGTCTCGCTCACAGTGACCGACGGCCTCGTCAGCGCCAGCACCTCCGGTCAGATCAGCGTGAGCAACGCCGCTGCAGACGCAGCCCAGTCGACCCTCGGCCCGACGACCTCCTCGATCACCGCCGACGGCAGCAGCAGCCAGACGATCACGGTGCAGGTCAAGGACGCCTACGGCAACGACCTCACGCTCGGCGGTGACAGCGTCACCATCACGGAGCTTTCGGGCGGCTCAGGCACGATCGGCCCCGTCGTCGACAACCTCGACGGTACCTACTCGGCGACCGTCACCGCCCCGACCGCGACCGGCAGCGGCGTCTTCGAAGCCACTCTGAACGACGATCCGATAATGAACGGCGGCACGACCCAGACGCAGGCGACCGTCAACTACGTGCCGGGCCCCCTGGCCAAGTTCGCCGTCAGCATCACCAGCGGCCAGACCGTGGGCGTGGCGCTGACGGGCACGGACACGATCACCGCAGAAGACGCCTTTGGCAACACCGTCACCAGCTTCGACGCCAGTGGCAACCACGTCACGGTCTACGCCAGTCCGAACGATGGGACCATCGGCGGCCTCGGTTCCCTGGGTCTCAATGTCTTGGACCAGGCGTCCGACTTCATGAACGGGGTCGCCGACCTGAGCGACGAGCTCACGTTCACCGGTCTCGCCGGCCAGCACACGTTCACGGCAACGTCCCAGTTCGGCTCCTTGACGGGGACCTCCGGCTCCGTCGCCATCGCGTCCGGTGCGGCCGCCGCGTGCGTACTGAGCACCCAGCCCGGCGGCGCGCTCAGCGGTGCGCCCCTCGCCACAGCGCCCGTCGTCCAGCTCCGCGACGCGGGCGGCAACAACGTCGCCGTCGCCGGCGTCGCCGTGGTCGCCTCGATCGCCTCGGGCGGCGGCGCATTGAGCGGCACGACCACGGTCACCACGGACACAAACGGTCGAGCCACCTTCAGCAACCTGATTCTGACGGGTACGGCCGGATCCCACACGCTGACCTTCACGCCGACATCACTGGCGGCCGTCACCTCGAGCTCGTTCACGCTGGGCGCCGGCGCCGCCACCAAGCTGGCGATCACCACCCAGCCGGTGGGCGGCGCGAGCGGCGGCCTGCTCGGCACCGAGCCGGTCGTCAAGATCGAAGACTCGGCCGGCAACGTGACGACCAGCAGCGCCACGGTCACCGTGACCTCCTCGAGCGGCAGCACGCTGGGCGGCGGCCAGGCCTCGAGCGGTGTGGCCGCCTCGAGCGGTGTCGCCACCTTCACCAACCTCACCCTGGCCGGCACCGTGAGCACCAACTACACGCTGACCTTCGCCTCCAGCGGGCTCAGCTCGGCTACCTCGGCTAACGTGCAGGTGACCCCGGGCGCGGCCGACGCCACGCACTCGACCCTCACGCCGACCAGCGCCAGCATCACCGCCAACGGCACGGCTGCCCAGGTGCTGACTGTGACCGCCAAGGACGCCAACGGCAACAGCCTCACCAGCGGGGGCGCGACGGTCACGATCACGAGGTCGTCGGGCACCGGCACGATCGGCGCGGTCACCGACAACGGCAACGGCACCTACACCGCGACCGTGACCGCCCCCACCGCCACCGGCAGCGGCGTCTTCGTCGCCACCCTCGGCGGCAACGCGGTCAAGAGCGGCGGCGCCAGCCAGACACAGGCGACCGTGACCTATGTGCCCGGCGCGGCCGCCAAGCTGGCGATCACCACCCAGCCCGTGGGCGGCGCGAGCGGCGGCCTGCTCGGCACCGAGCCGGTCGTCCAGGTGCAGGACGCCCAGGGCAACCTCGTGACCGGCAGCAGCGCCACGGTCACCGTGACCTCCTCGAGCGGCAGCACGCTGGGCGGCGGCCAGGCCTCGAGCGGTGTGGCCGCCTCGAGCGGTGTCGCCACCTTCACCAACCTCACCCTGGCCGGCACCGTGAGCACCAACTACACGCTGACCTTCGCCTCCAGCGGGCTCAGCTCGGCCGTCTCGGCTAACGTCACGGTCACGGTCGGGACGGCCACCAAGCTGGCGATCACCACCCAGCCGGTGGGCGGCGCCTGCGGTGCGCTGCTCTCGATCGAGCCCGTGGTCAAGATCGAAGACTCGGCCGGCAACGTGACGACCAGCAGCGCCACGGTCACCGTGACCTCCTCGAGCGGCAGCACGCTGGGCGGCGGCCAGGCCTCGAGCGGTGTGGCCGCCTCGAGCGGTGTCGCCACCTTCACCAACCTCACCCTGGCCGGCACCGTGAGCACCAACTACACGCTGACCTTCGCCTCCAGCGGGCTCAGCTCGGCTACCTCGGCTAACGTGCAGGTGACCCCGGGCGCGGCCGACGCCACGCACTCGACCCTCACGCCGACCAGCGCCAGCATCACCGCCAACGGCACGGCTGCCCAGGTGCTGACTGTGACCGCCAAGGACGCCAACGGCAACAGCCTCACCAGCGGGGGCGCGACGGTCACGATCACGAGGTCGTCGGGCACCGGCACGATCGGCGCGGTCACCGACAACGGCAACGGCACCTACACCGCGACCGTGACCGCCCCCACCGCCACCGGCAGCGGCGTCTTCGTCGCCACCCTCGGCGGCAACGCGGTCAAGAGCGGCGGCGCCAGCCAGACACAGGCGACCGTGACCTATGTGCCCGGCGCGGCCGCCAAGCTGGCGATCACCACCCAGCCCGTGGGCGGCGCGAGCGGCGGCCTGCTCGGCACCGAGCCGGTCGTCCAGGTGCAGGACGCCCAGGGCAACCTCGTGACCGGCAGCAGCGCCACGGTCACCGTGACCTCCTCGAGCGGCAGCACGCTGGGCGGCGGCCAGGCCTCGAGCGGTGTGGCCGCCTCGAGCGGTGTCGCCACCTTCACCAACCTCACCCTGGCCGGCACCGTGAGCACCAACTACACGCTGACCTTCGCCTCCAGCGGGCTCAGCTCGGCCGTCTCGGCTAACGTCACGGTCACGGTCGGGACGGCCACCAAGCTGGCGATCACCACCCAGCCGGTGGGCGGCGCCTGCGGTGCGCTGCTCTCGATCGAGCCCGTGGTCAAGATCGAAGACTCGGCCGGCAACGTGACGACCAGCAGCGCCACGGTCACCGTGACCTCCTCGAGCGGCAGCACGCTGGGCGGCGGCCAGGCCTCGAGCGGTGTGGCCGCCTCGAGCGGTGTCGCCACCTTCACCAACCTCACCCTGGCCGGCACCGTGAGCACCAACTACACGCTGACCTTCGCCTCCAGCGGGCTCAGCTCGGCTACCTCGGCTAACGTGCAGGTGACCCCGGGCGCGGCCGCCAAGCTGGCGATCACCACCCAGCCCGTGGGCGGCGCGAGCGGCGGCCTGCTCGGCACCGAGCCGGTCGTCCAGGTGCAGGACGCCCAGGGCAACCTCGTGACCGGCAGCAGCGCCACGGTCACCGTGACCTCCTCGAGCGGCAGCACGCTGGGCGGCGGCCAGGCCTCGAGCGGTGTGGCCGCCTCGAGCGGTGTCGCCACCTTCACCAACCTCACCCTGGCCGGCACCGTGAGCACCAACTACACGCTGACCTTCGCCTCCAGCGGGCTCAGCTCGGCCGTCTCGGCTAACGTCACGGTCACGGTCGGGACGGCCACCAAGCTGGCGATCACCACCCAGCCGGTGGGCGGCGCCTGCGGTGCGCTGCTCTCGATCGAGCCCGTGGTCAAGATCGAAGACTCGGCCGGCAACGTGACGACCAGCAGCGCCACGGTCACCGTGACCTCCTCGAGCGGCAGCACGCTGGGCGGCGGCCAGGCCTCGAGCGGTGTGGCCGCCTCGAGCGGTGTCGCCACCTTCACCAACCTCACCCTGGCCGGCACCGTGAGCACCAACTACACGCTGACCTTCGCCTCCAGCGGGCTCAGCTCGGCTACCTCGGCTAACGTGCAGGTGACCCCGGGCGCGGCCGCCAAGCTGGCGATCACCACCCAGCCCGTGGGCGGCGCGAGCGGCGGCCTGCTCGGCACCGAGCCGGTCGTCCAGGTGCAGGACGCCCAGGGCAACCTCGTGACCGGCAGCAGCGCCACGGTCACCGTGACCTCCTCGAGCGGCAGCACGCTGGGCGGCGGCCAGGCCTCGAGCGGTGTGGCCGCCTCGAGCGGTGTCGCCACCTTCACCAACCTCACCCTGGCCGGCACCGTGAGCACCAACTACACGCTGACCTTCGCCTCCAGCGGGCTCAGCTCGGCCGTCTCGGCTAACGTCACGGTCACGGTCGGGACGGCCACCAAGCTGGCGATCACCACCCAGCCGGTGGGCGGCGCCTGCGGTGCGCTGCTCTCGATCGAGCCCGTGGTCAAGATCGAAGACTCGGCCGGCAACGTGACGACCAGCAGCGCCACGGTCACCGTGACCTCCTCGAGCGGCAGCACGCTGGGCGGCGGCCAGGCCTCGAGCGGTGTGGCCGCCTCGAGCGGTGTCGCCACCTTCACCAACCTCACCCTGGCCGGCACCGTGAGCACCAACTACACGCTGACCTTCGCCTCCAGCGGGCTCAGCTCGGCCGTCTCGGCTAACGTCACGGTCACGGTCGGGACGGCCACCAAGCTGGCGATCACCACCCAGCCGGTGGGCGGCGCCTGCGGTGCGCTGCTCTCGATCGAGCCCGTGGTCAAGGTCGAGGACGCGGGCGGCAACGTCGTGACCTCGAGCTCGGCCACGGTCACCGTGACCTCCTCGAGCGGCAGCACGCTGGGCGGCGGCCAGGCCTCGAGCGGTGTGGCCGCCTCGAGCGGTGTCGCCACCTTCACCAACCTCACCCTGGCCGGCACCGTGAGCACCAACTACACGCTGACCTTCGCCTCCAGCGGGCTCAGCTCGGCCGTCTCGGCTAACGTCACGGTGAGCGTAGGCGCGGCGAGCAAGATCGCGGTGAACGCCGGCGACAACCAGGTCGCCTCCCCGGGCAGTGCGGTCGCCGTCAACCCGAGCGTGCTGGTGACCGACGTCGGCAACAACCCGGTCTCGGGCGCCAGTGTGACGTTCGCGATCGGCAGCGGCGGCGGCTCGGGCACGGGCCTCACGCCGACAACGAACGCGAGCGGCATCGCCACGGTCGGCAGCTGGACCCTGGGCAGCACCGCCGGTGCCTGCACCTTGACCGCGACGAGCGGCAGCCTGAGCGGCTCGCCGGTGACCTTCCACGCCACCGCGATCCAGGTAGGCTCGCTCTACGGCGGCGGCGTCGTCGCCTACATCTTCCAGTCGGGCGACACGGGCTACGTTGCCGGGCAATGCCACGGGCTAATCGCCGCCCTGACCGACCAGAGCTCGGGCATCGTCTGGGCACTGCCCGCCTATCAGAGCACGGTCGTCGGGGCGACCAGCACAGCGCTCGGCACCGGCCTCGCGAACACCACGGCGATCATCGCCCAGAACGGCGCCGGCACCGGCTACGCCGCGGGCCTCGCCCGAGCCTACACCGGGGGCAGCTACAGCGACTGGTACCTGCCGAGCAGGGACGAACTCAACTGGCTCTACACGTACCGCGCCGCGATCAACGCCACAGCGACGGCCAACGGAGGGACAGCCTTCGCCGCCTCCCCCTACTACTGGAGCTCGTCGGAGGGCGACTTCTTCGATGCGTGGCAGGAGCTCTTCGGTAACGGCAGCGAGTCCGATCACGCCAAGAGCGACACCTGCCTCGTGCGCGCCGTGCGATCCTTCTGACGATCGGAGAAGAGCGCGACCGGCGGCGGTCGAGTCGGCCGCCGCCGGTCGCGCTCCTACGGCCGCTGCAGAGCCGCCGGTTCAGCCGCCGGTCGTGGCCCAGACGATCAGCAGGTAGACCGCGGTCAGCGCGACCAGCGCCACCACGAACAGTGTCTTGTCGGTCCTGGACAGCAGGCTCGCAGCCCCCGCGGCGGCGCCCAGGTAGGCGACCGTGACGAGCCAGCCCTGCCAGGCCACGGGACGTGAGCCCCAGCCGATGCGCTTGCGTCCGAACCACGGTCCCATAGTCGTTCCTCTCCGTCTAGTTCTCGATCGTGACGAGCGTACCGATCGGCGTGTACGGCCACACCCTGGCCGCCGCGGCGAGCGGCAGCTCGACGCAGCCCAGGCTCTGCGGCGTGCCGAACGACGCCCGGTTGAACGAGTGGATGGCCTCGCCGTGGTTGAAGTAGCTGATGTAGCGGATGCCGGGGTCGTCGTAGCGCGACCCGTCGGGGTTGGTGCCGCTCATCGTGCCCACCGGGATATGCTCGAACACGGGGAACGTGCCGAGCTCGGTCGGGGCGGCCGGCACGCCGGTGTTGCCCGGCGAGCTCAGGATGACGTGGCCGTCATGCCACAGGTTGAGTGACTGCGGCACGCTGCGGTGTACGAAGACGTAGTTGTAGCCGCCCGGGTGACGGCGCCCGGCAAGCGCATCGGCGATGAGGGCGCTCCACACGTGAGCCCCGGCGAAACCGTCGACCGTCAGGTCGTGGGTGTCCTCGAACATCATGATCGCGCCACGCGTGATCTGATTGGGCTGCCCGGGACTCCAGAGCGCGCGCAGCTCGGGCGGGTCGTCGGAAAAGCGCCACACGAAGCGCCCGTCCGGCGGCGCGACGGCGTCTTCGAGCTGCCCGGCGGTCGTTGCAGGGTCGACACCGGTCGGCAGCCAGCCTACGGGCAGGTAGCCGAGCTCGGCCAGGAGCTGCTGCAGCCGCAGGGTCGAGCCGTCCGGCACCCGCCAATGCAACGTCTGCGTGAGCCCGGCGCCGGCCTGCCCGGCGAGATGGACTCCCACGGGCAACTCGACACGGACGTTCGCCCCCAGGCCGAACCCGATGCCGCGCGGCTCGAAGGCGATCGTGTGCGCGTCGAGCCGCACCCAGGCGCCCGCCACCGCCGGTACGACGCGCGGTCGCGCGCTCCCGAGCACGTCGGCGACGGGCTCCGAGAAGGTCAGCGTGAGACGACCGGCCGGGGCGAGCTTCGCGGTCGGGGCCGGCACCGCGAGCAGCTGGGCATAGGGCCGTGCCGGAAACCAGCTCACGGTCTGCGGGTCGGAGAGTCGCTCCCAGGGTCGCACGGCGGCGGCGACGGTGACCGTGCCGGAGCCGGCCGACCCCGTCGCGGTGACATTGATCGGCACCACGGCGCGCGCCGACGGCAGCACGACCGGCGCGCCGTCGACCGACAGGCGGGACACCGGCCGGTCGAAGGCCACCGTCACCGCCGCGCCGGCGTCGACCTGGAGCCACCGTCCCTCGAGGTGAGCGCTCGGCGTGACCACCGTGAACGTGCGCCGCCGCACGTGCCCGATGAGCCAGCCGATCCAGCGCGGCCGTCGCGCGGTCACCGCGACCGTGAGCCGCTGCGCGGGCGCGACGCCGACGAGCGGCCACACATCGCCGCGACGTACCGCGACCGGTACTTCGCGACCGTCGGGCAGGCTCACCTGGAGCGCGCTCACGTGGCCGGCGAAGCCGGTGAGCGATACATGGACCAGGGCGTCGGCCGCGGGCGCGAGACGCGCCTGCGGCCAGAAGGCAAGCGCGGCCCCGGCCAGCGCCGCGAGGACAGCGGCCACCACTGCGATCACGATGAGCACGACCCGCAGACGCACGGCCGTCAAGCCACCGTGAGCAGGTCCGAGCCTGAGAGAGATCGGCAGGTCGCCGTGAGCACCATGGCCACGATTGTACCCCCCGGCGTCGTCCCGGCCGAGCCCCGCATCGTGAGACGGAGCCATCGGACCAGGGGTGTAGGACCGTGCGGCGCGGGTAGCTTGGCACCAAAGGAGGGTGCGGCGTCGGACAAGGAGCCGGCATCCAACGAACGTGAGCGGACCCTTGCAGCACCAGCCCCCCTCGCAAACCGGGCCGCCGCCAGACGACGACATCGAGCCCTACTGGCTGTTCCTGCGCCGGCGGCGTCGCAACCGGGCGATCGTCGTGGCCGCGGCCGTCGTCGCCGCCCTCGTCGTGACCCTGGTCATGATCAGCCGCGCTCACAGCGTCGCCGGCGCCGTTCCGCCGGCCGCGGTGAGCACAGCGTCGCGCCGGGGCGCGACGGCGCCGACCGGCGCGGCGCCGACGACCGCCAACGGACGGGCGACGCCGTCGCGGACCGGTGCGCCGCGTGTCGTAGGTCCAGCCGGCTTTGCGGCGGCGCTCGCGATCCCGGGTCTGCCGGCCGTCACCTTCCCGGCCGCCCCCTCGGCGAGCGGCTCGGGAGGCGCGCCGCCTTCGGCGGCCGGCTCCGGCGGATCGGGCGGCCAGCCCTCGGGCACGCCGAGCACATCTCCCACTCCCAGCAGCTCGCCCACGGCGAGTACCTCGCCCACTCCCAGCAGCTCGCCCACGGCGAGTACCTCGCCCACCCCGAGTACGTCGCCCAGCGAGAGCCCGAGCCCGGCACCGAGTGCCTCGCCGTCGTCGAGTCCGACCGATAGCCCGGCGCCCAGCCCGAGCGCCGCCCAGACGCCGGCCTCGTCGCCGAGCCCTCCGCCGTCGCCCACGGCCTGACGGCGGGAGCCGCCCGTCTTGCGCCCACCGCCGCCCACTCGCTAGGCTGCGAGGGCAGGCGACGAAGGTGACGGTGCGCGTGGAGACAGCCGAACGCGGAGCGACCGCTCGGCCGCGCCGCGACCCGCTCGGCTACACGATGGTCCTGGCCTCGTACCTCGGCATGGCCGGCAGCGCGCCGCTCGTGGCCTGGTCCGGCGCTCCCGAGGCCATCATCCTCGTGCTGCGCATGGCCTTCGCTTCGCTCGCGCTGGGTGCCCTGTTCCTGCGCCGCCCCATGCTCGAGGACTGGCGGCGGCCGGGCGCCGCCTGGCGCCTGCTCGTCATGGCGGCGATGTCCTCGCTCACCCTGCTGCTGTACTTCTACGCCGTGCGCCACACGAGCGTCGCCTTTGCCATGTTCCTGCTCTTCCTCATGCCACTCTGGGTCGCGCTCATCGCGCCACGCGTGTTCCACACGCCGCGGGAGCCCGTCGTATGGCCGGCTCTCGGCCTGGCTCTCGCCGGCCTTGCGGTCATCGTCGTGCCCGACCTGCTCGGCGACGGCCTGCACCTCACGACGGCCGGCCTGCTCGCCGCGCTGTTCACCGGTTTCGGCTATGCGACGTACACGATCTCGGTGAAGGGCCTCACGCGGATCGTCTCGTCGGCGACGATCTCGACGGCCGAGGCTGCCGGCGACACGCTGATCGTGATGCCGCTCGCCCTGTGGCAGTTCCACTCCACCGGCTACCATCTGACCGCGCACGCCTGGATAGGAGCGATCGTGATGGGCGTGGTCTGCACGGCCGTGTCCTACACGCTGTGGATCGAAGGCACGCGGCGCGTGCCGGTCGAGCAGGTCACCATCCTCGGCTACATCGAACCGGTGGCCGGCCCGCTGTACGCCATCTTCCTCGTCGGTCAGCTCCCCACGCTCCCGACCGTGCTCGGCGGCGCCCTGATCCTGGGCGCGGGGCTGCTCGTCGTCGTCTTCGGCCGCGGCGAGGAAGCGGTCGGCGCGACCGGGGTCCCCGAGGCGGAGCCGCTCTGACCGTGGCTCGCGGCCGTTCCCAGGCAGAGCGCGGCCGCTTGCCGTAGACTGTCGCGCATGGCCGCCGACAGACAGTCGCCGCGTAGCAGGGCGAAGGCACGCGCGCGCCGGCGTCTCGCCGCGCTCACCGCGATGGTGATCGCCCTTGTCGCGGTCGTTCTCGTCGCCCTCACCGCCGTGTCGTTCTTTCGTACCGGACCAGAGGGCGGCCCCGTAGCGGTCACGATCCCGGCGGGCTCGGGACTGGGCGCGATCGCCGACATCCTCGCGGATCATCACGTCGTGCCGCACGCCCTCGCCTTCGAGATCCGCGCGCGCCTCGACGGCCACAGCTCGCGCCTCAAGGCCGGCACCTACACGCTGCACGTCAATGAGCCCTTCACCGACCTGATCGCGGCACTCGTGGCCGGTTCCAGGCCGCGCACGATCCGCGTGACCATCCCCGAAGGCTTCACGATCGCCGACACGGCCGCCCGTCTGTCCCGCGACGTGCCCGGGTTCCCCGCCGCCGCCTACGTCTCGCTCGCCACCCATTACGACGGGCCGGCGCCGGTCGCCGGCTACCGTCCGGGCACCACGCTGCAGGGGCTCCTCTTCCCCGCTACCTACGACGTGTTGCCGAGCGTCACGCCGCGGCAGTTCATCGCCCTGCAACTCGCCGCCTTTCGCGAGAACATGGCGGGCGTCGACCTGCGGCGGGCGGCGGCGGCGAACCTCACGCCGTACGACGTCGTCACGATCGCCTCGCTGATCGAGGCCGAGGCACGAGCGCCGGCCGATCGCGCCCGGATCGCCGCCGTCGTGTGGAACCGGCTCAAGGCCGGCATGCGGCTGCAGATGGACTCGACCGTGCTCTACGCGCTGGGGACACACAAGGCCGTCGTCACCTACCACGACCTCACCGTGGCCTCTCCCTACAACACGTACCTGCACCCCGGCCTGCCGCCCACGCCGATCGACGACCCCGGCCTGGCCGCGCTCACCGCCGCCGCCCATCCGGCGCGCGTGGACTACCTCTACTACGTCGGGCGCGACGACGGCACCGGTCCCCTGCTGTTCTCGAGCACGTACGCCCAGTTCCTGCACGACAAGGCGGCCACGGGCGGCTAGACCGACCGGCGGTGCGATCCCCCTCCTCCTCGCGCGGCCCTCACCACGCGTGCGCGGCGCGCCTCACCGCGGCGCGCGGCAGCTCCTCACACGGTCCTCACGGCGCGCTCATCGAGCGCTAACGAACGTCGCCCACACTGCGGGAGCCGACGCACGGGACCGTCGTGTCCGCGCCGGGCGACGCGGGACCTGGGGAGAACCGATGAGCGACGACGAGACACGCAACGCGGGCGACGAGCCGGGCGCGCAGGGCCTCTCGCGGCCGCTGCTCCGGCGGCTGGACCGTCACGCCACGGCGGCGGCCGCCCTGCGACGCGCAGAGGCCGCCTATCGCGAGACGTCGGCGCGGCCGCCGGCAGAGCGGGCGCGTGCCGGCCGCGTCGCCGACCGCGTCGGCGCGGCCTTCGAGATCCTCGCCGAGTCCGTCGTGGAGCTCCAGTCGAGCCACACTGAGGTGCTGTCGCAGGCCCTCGAGGAGGGCCTGTCGCCGGACCAGGTCCGCGGGCTCGACGCGGCCTTTGCGCGAGACGACCGCGAGCTCGCCGCCTACCTCGAGGCGCGCACGTACGACCAGGTACGGACCACGGCGAGCCGCCCGCACTGAGCCGCGCCCGAGCGCGGCAGGTGCCAGGGGCGGCGCTGCCGCCGGCCGGTCTACGCCGCGGCTCCCCACCACGTCAGGAAGAGCGCCTCGGCCAGCGCGCAGCGTTCGAGCTCGGCCAGGTCGACGCTCTCGTCGGTCCCGTGGATCCTCGCCTGCGGGTCCTCGGGGCCCCAGAGGATCACCTCGGCCGCGGGGGCCGCTTCGAGCAGGGCCGCGACGAGCGGGATGGAGCCGCCCTGTCCGAGCTTGACGACCGGCCGGCCGAAGGCCGCCTCGAGCGCCCGGCGCGCCGTCTCGAAGGCCGGTCCGTCGGTCCGGGCCAGGAACCCCTCACCGCCGCCGGCCGCGGCGATCTCGAGAGCCACGTTCCACGGCGCGACGGCGCGCAGATGGCACGCGACAGCGGCGGCCGCGGCGGCGGGGGTCTGGCCCGGCGCGAGACGCACGGCGAGCGCGGCCCGCGCCGTGGGGACCACGGCGTTGGCCGCGCCCGCGACCGCCGGGGCGTCGAGCCCGATGATCGTGATCGACGGCCGTGTGAAGAGCCGTTCCGCGATCGTGCCGGTGCCGGGCAGCGCCACGCCCTCGAGCACGCCGGCGTCACGCCGAAAGCTCGCCTCGTCGCCGGCGGCGCCGTCGTAGGGGCGCGACTCGAGGCCGTCCACGGCGACGTCGCCGGCGTCGTCGTGCAGCTGGGCCAGCATGCGCACCAGGGCCACGAGGGCATCGGGTGCCGCGCCGCCGTAGGCGCCGGAGTGCACGGGGCCGGCCAGCGCCGCCACCGACACGGTGAGCTTGACCATGCCGCGCAGCGACGTCGTCAGGGTGGGCTCGCCCAGGGCCGCGTTGCCGGCGTCGGCGATCACCATCGCGTCGGCCGCGAAGAGCTCGGGGCGGCCGCGCACCAGGTCCTCGAGCGCGCCCGCGCCGACCTCCTCGGCGCCCTCGACCAGCAGCTTGACGCCCACGCGCCGGTCGTCGCCGAGCGCGGCGAGCGCCGTCGTGTGCATGACCACCCCGGCCTTGTCGTCGGCCGCGCCCCGGCCGTACAGGCGACCGTCGCGCTCGACGGGTGTGTACGGCGGGCTGCTCCAGCGCTCCTCGGGTCCGGGTGGCTGCACGTCGTAGTGCGCGTAGAGCAGGGCGGTCGGAGAGCCCGGCTGGGCCGGGCGCTCGGCGAACACGGCCGGCGGCGCCCCCGGCACGTCGAGGAGCCTGGTCTCGAGGCCGACGCGTCGTGCGCTCGCCGCGACGGCCTCGGCCGCGGCGGCGAGCGGCGCCGGCGGAGTGCCGGGCGACGACACCGAGGGGATGCGCACCAGGCGCTCCAGGTCGGTGCGCGCCGCCGGCATGAGGGCCGCGACCCGGCGGCGCAGCTCCGCGGTCGATGTCCCCCCGTCGTCGTTCATCGCGCCTCCGTCCGTGTCGTCACCTGTCCGGGACCTCGCTTCGCCCCCGACGCCCGCGGCCCCTTCGCGGCCGCGGCTCGTCGCCCTCGACGATACCCGCTGGGGCGGGACTGCGGCGACGTTCCATCGACCGTGCCGGCCGTCGCGGCGCGGCGCCTCAGAGGCCGCCCGTCCCGCGCAGCAGCACGCCGGCGCTGTGGAGCACCCAGCCGCCGTGATACCCGACGAAGGCTTCGACCGGCAAGGCGGCGACCGCGCGCACCGACTCGTGCAGCAGGGCGGGGTCGACGGCCAGCAGGTCGGCCGACGGCAGGATGTGGCCGGCCTCGAACGTGAGCAGGTCGCCGGCGATCAGCAGGCTCAGAGACGGCAGGAACAGGCTCATGTGGCCGGGCGTGTGACCGGGCGTGTGCAGCAGGCGGCAGCCGCCCAGAACGGCGAGCTCCTCGCCGCCGACGAGACGCACGTCGACCGGCACGTGCTCGGTCGGGTACACCGTGCCGGCCGTGCGCAGCACGAGCTCGCGCTTGCCGGGCGCAAGGTCGGCGAGCAGCACGTCGAGGCGGGTGCGCAGACCGGCGAGCAGGGCGCTCGTGTCGGGCGGCGCCACGGAGCCGTCGATGATGCCGGCGTCGTCGCGGTGGGCCCACACCTCGGCACCCGTGGCGGCCACGATCTCGGGCAGGCCGCCGACGTGGTCCACGTGGCTGTGCGTGACCACCACACGCCGCACCGCGTCGAGACCGAGCCCGATCCGGCCGAGGCAGACGACGAGCGCCGGCAGTACGCCGGGCAGGCCGGCGTCGACCAGGGTCACCACGCCACGGTCGACCAGGAGGCAGACGTTGAGCGTGCGCCGCAGGGCTCGCCCGATCTCCGGGTCGGCCGCGAAGGACGGCGCCTGCATGACATGGACGCCCGGTCGCAGCTCGAAGAACCGGGCGTCGGCGAAGCCGCCGGCGGGAACGTCGGTCACGTGGTCCTCCTCGTGTAGGGCTCGTCCCGGCCCCCGCCACGGGCGCCGGCGACACGCGATCATGGGCGCCGGCCACGGCGGAGCGCCCCGCAAGCATACCCGCGTGGTGCGCGTCCTCGTTCGTACGCGCCGGCTCGTCGTGTATCCTCGAGGATGGTCCCGTGCCGCGGCACGCCTCACAGGGGGCCCTGTGCCGCTGCGAGCCTCGCGAGCGGCCTCACGCCGACACGAAGGCGACCGCCGTCGCAGACGGGCCCCGACACGCAGGGAGGAGTCTTGAGCAACCGGGCGCGGACCGGACTGGTCATTGCTCTGTCGATCGCGCTGCTCGCGGTCCCGGCCCTCTGCGGCTGCGCCGGCTCTTCGAGCCGGTCGGCGGCGGCCGCCACGCCGCCGGCGAGCGGCCCGGCCGCGGCCTACTGGACCCTCTCCGACCGGGGCATCAAGAGCGAGCTCATCATGCACATGAAGGCCGCTCCCCGAGTGCTCGTGCTGGGCGGCTCGCGCGCCCTGCGCGTCGACCCCGCCGTCATCCGGCGGCTCACCGGCCTCACGGCCTTCAACGCCGCCGTGCAGCACGCCACGCCGCAGGACGAGTGGTGCTTCGTGAACCTGCTGCACGGCCGCTTTCCGCACGTGCGCTTTGCGGTGCTCTGGATCATCCACTGCGACGAGTTCGACGAGTGGACGCCGGGCGCGTCCCTGCTCGAAGACCCGTTCCTGTCGCGCTTCCTGCCGGCCGCGCTGGTTGACGCGAGCCTCGACCGCATGGGCAGGGCGGCCAACGTCGCCCTCGCGGCCGGCGCCCTCCATCCGAGCGTGATCGCCCCGGACGGGTTCACCCTGTCCGACTCGATCTCGGCGGCGGCCCGTGACGGCACACTGGCGCAACGTGTCAGCGCGTACGCGGCGAGTACCCTGGCCTTCTACCGCCACACGCCGCCGCGGTTCGAAGCGCAGCCGCGCCACTACTTCGACATGACTCTGCGCCGGCTGAACGACCTCGGGGTTCGGCCGGTCATCGTACTCGCGCCGCTGCAGCCCGGCTACCTCGCGGCGATCGCGGCGCACGGCTGGGACGTGCGCCACCGGCTCATGCTCGCCTACCTGCACCGCCTGGCGCGCGTCGACCGCTTCAGCCTGCTCGACTTCAGCCGGCTGTCGGCCGTCGGCGGCGCGCCGGCGGGCTTCTACGACGCCGTCCACATGCGCCCGGCGACCGCCGCCCTGCTCGTCGCGGCGGTCGTGCGCGACCTGCCGCACGCGTTCGCCGTGAGCCGCGTGAGCACGGGCTGAGGGCGCTAGACGAGAATGTCCTTGCGCCGGAACTGATACCAGGCTGCGGCCATCAGCGCCGCCATGTAGATGGCAAAAGCCACGATGCCGGTCCAGATCGGGTGCCAGTCGATGGGCTGGCTCAGAAAGCCCTGCCAGGCGTCGAGGTGGCTGGTGAGAAGATAGGGCTTGAGGAAGTCGAAGTAGCTGAAGGCGCCGAGGATGCCCATCACGATGAAGACCACGAGGGCGGCGATGGCCGCGGTGAGGCTCGAGTTGGTGAAGGTGGCGAACAGCAACGCAAGCGAGAGCACGCAGATGATGCCGGCCAGCACGTAGAGGAAGGAGAGCAACGTCAGCCAGAGACCGTGAGCCACGCTCACCGTCTGACCCGTCAGCAGGACGGGGGCGTGCAGGCCGAAGGCCAGACCGCCGCCCAGCAGACCGCCAAGGAACACGAGCACGAGGCCGATGGCCACGTAGATGATCGCGATGCCCCATTTCGAGGCGAGCACGCCGCCGCGGCTCACCGCGTGCATGAGCCAGGTCTTGATGGTGCCGGTCTCCGACTCGCCGGCGAGCTGGTAGGCACCCACCATCGAGGCCAGCAGCGGCAGCAGGAAGGCAGAGAGCAGCAGGACGGCGGCCAGCGGCATGAAGAGGCCGTCGTGGCGGGCCAGCGAGACGATGCCGCCGGGGCCGTTGTCGTGGCGGTTGTTGCGATTGAGGTAGAGCGCCAGGGTGACCAGCAACGGCACGGCCAGCAGGCCGCCCCAGCCCACGTAGCTGCGCTTCTGATGGATGAGCTTGACGAGCTCGCGCTGCAGCAGCTTCATCGCGCACCTCCGCCCACACCGGCCGCTCCGGCGGCGTCCACATCAGAGCTCTGCGTGAGGCCCAGGAAGAAGTCCTCGAGACCCTGCTCGCGGGCCGGGATGACGGCATCGACACCGATGCCGGCGGCGACCAGGCGGCGCACCATCTCGCGCACGTCGCTGTCGGCGGCCTCGACTATGAGGTACTCCTCGTCGTCGGACACGCTCTGGCCGCCGAGCAGCTCGGCGACCACCGCATGGGCGCGCTGCTGGTCGGCGGTCAGCAGCTTCACCGCCGAGTGCTCGGGGTGCAGCTCGCTGACCGGCCCCTCGACGACCACGCGCCCCCTGTTTAAGATCGCGGCGCGGTTGCAGACCTGCTCGACCTCGTGCAGCAGGTGGCTCGACAAAAAGACGGTCGTGCCGCCGCTGCCGAGCTCGCGCACGAGCTCACGGACGTCCTTCATGCCCTGCGGGTCGAGGCCGCTCGTGGGCTCGTCCAAGATGACGAGCTCAGGTGCGTTGATGAGCGCGTTGGCGATGCCGAGGCGCTGCTTCATGCCGTGCGAGTAGTCGCCGATCTTGGAGTCGGCACGCTCGCGCAGGCCGACGATGTCGAGGACCTCGTCGATGCGCTTCTCTTCGACCTCGCCGTTGAGCGAACCCATCAGGCGCAGGTTGCGGCGCGCGCTCATGTTGGCATAGAAAGCGGGCACCTCGACGAAGCCGCCGATGTGCTTGAGCGCCTCGGTCTTGTCGTCGGGCACGCGGTGGTCGGCTACGATAGCGTAGCCGCTGGTCGGATAGATGAGGCCGACGATCATGCGGATCGTCGTGGTCTTGCCGGCGCCGTTGGGCCCCAGGAAGCCGAACACGTCGCCGCGGCGCACGGTGAGGTTCAGGCGATCGACGGCCAGGGTCTTGGCGAAGCGCTTGGTCAGGTCGTGGGTCGACAGGACCACGGGGTTTGCGTTCCGCTCGGCCGCCTCACGCGCCGCGCTCAGGTCGGTCACCAGAGCGCGCGCGACCTCGTCCTGCCCGGCGGGCGTCCCCCGGTCGCCGCCCGTCACGGCAGCCTCACGTTGCGGCGTCGTCTGCCCGCCGCGCTCGTCGTTGTCACTCATGTCCTCGTCGCGCTCCGTCGTCGGGTCTTCCGCGCCGGCGCGCGGTGGGTCGCCCCGCAGGGCGACCCACCGCGCGCCTGACTGCCACGCCGCCTGCGCGCGGCGCGTCGTGCGCGCCGGTCGAGAATCTCGCACCGCCATATGATGGCCGTGTTACGCATTGTTGCGCCGCGGTTGCGCCGCGGTCGCCGCGGTCAGCTTTCGCTCTTGGCGAGGGAAGACCTCTCCCCCGCCTGCGCCCCGTGCGGCACGTGCTGGCCGCGGGTGAGCGACAGCAGGGCGCCGACGAAGGCGAGGGCCGCGCCGGCCAGCATGGCCTGGCGGTAGCCGTGGGCGTAGTCGAGCGCGACGTGGGCCGCGACGGCGTGCGCGGCGGCGCGGCTCTGGCCCGGCACCGGCGTGCCCAGGCGCAGCAGCCACTGGATGCCGTACCGGCCCAGCGAGCTCGCCGCGATGGCCGACAGCACAGCCACGCTGAGCGACTGGCCGGTGACGCGCATGGTGCCGACGAACGCCCCCGCCAGACCGAGCTGATCCCTGTCGACGCTGCCCATGATCGCGCTCGTGTTGGGCGCGCTGAAGGCGGCCATGCCGAGGCCGACCACGGCGAGGCTGCCCATCACGCGCGGCAGGCCGGATGTCGCCGGCAGGGTGGCGAGCAGCACCATGCCGGCGGCCACCACCACCATGCCGCCGCTCGACAGCAGCCGCGAGCCGACCCGGTCGCTGAGACGCCCGGCGAACGGGCTGAGGGCCGCCATCATCGTCGGCTGGGCGAGCATGAGCCAGCCGGTGAGACCGGCGCTGTGATGCTGCGCGATCTCGAGGTAGTCGGCCGTCAGGATGGTGACCGCGCCCAGCGCCATGTAGTTGAGCAGGGCGGCGCCGTTGGCCGCGGCGAAGAGGCGGTTGTGGAGCACCAGGTCGAGGCTGAGCAGCGGCGTGCGGTGACGCAGCTCGACTGCCGCGAAGAGGGCCAGGGCGGCCGCCGCGGCGGCGAGCAGGCCGAGCGTGCGCGCCGAGGTCCAGCCCCACTCGGACGCGAAGCTCACCGGCACGAGCAGACAGATGAGCGTGAGCGCCCACAGGACTGTGCCCACCGGGTCCGAGCCGCCGGCGCGCTCGTTGCCGCGCTCGTGACGGGGCAGCAGCAGGTAGCCGCAGACGGCGACGGCGACGCCGATCGGGATGTTCACGAAGAAGATCGAGCGCCAGCCGAGGCTGTCGGTCAGAAAGCCGCCGAGCGGCGGCCCTACGGTGAGGCCGAGGTACACGGCCATGACGTTGATGCCCAGGGCGCGGCCGCGTTCCCGGGGCGGGAACACCGCCGTCACGATCGCCGTGGACGTGGCCACGAGCAGCGCCGCGCCGACGCCCTGCACAGCCCGGCTCGCGATCAGCCACGTGACGTTCATGCTGAGCCCCGACAGCAGCGACCCGACGGTAAAGAGCGCGACGCCGCCGAGGTAGTAGTGCACGCGGCCGCGACGGTCGGCCAGGCGGCCGAGCGGTATCAGCAGCACCGCCATGACCAGCAGATAGACGGCCTGCACCCAGATCGACGTGGTGAAGGTGAGGTCGAGGTCCTTGCCCATCTTGGGCAACGCCACGGCGACGATCGAGCCGTCGAGCGGCCCCATGAAGGCGCCCACCGAGGTGAGGGCGAGCAGCTGCCAGCGACGGTCGACGAGCTGTTCGGGGGTGATGCGGGTGATCAGCGGCATTGCGGAGAGTATAGCAACGGTGCGCCGCGCCGCACGCCTCACCCGACCGTCAGCGTGCTCGAGCCGGCGATGCGCTGGTGGTGTCCGGCGGCGTCGGTCGCGTAGACCGACCAGCGGTACGCACTCTTCGTGCCGAGTGCGCCGCGCCAGCGGCCGGGGCGACCTGCGATCGCGGCGGACGGCGCGGCCTACAGCCGCGCCGTCCGCCGCCCATAGCGGTCGAGCACCTCGACCAGGGCCTGACCGTCGAGCGCGTGGGCCGTCACGCCGTCGCGCCCGATCATAGTCTCGGCCTGCAGCATGGCGTTGAGGATGGCCTCGGCGGTCGCTTCGACCACCGCCTCGAGGAACGGGTCGATCGCGCAGAGCGAGAGCATCTCGAGCGGCACGACCGGCGGCCCGCCGGAGCCGTAGTTCATGGGCGGCAGGTCGCGGTTGGCGGTCGAGAAGGCGAGGAACAGGTCGCCGCTGTAGTTGCTCGCCCAGGCCCCAAGCGAGGCGACGCCGAATCCGGCGCGCTGCGCGAGGCGATCGAGCTGCGTGGGGATCAGCGGCGCGTCGGTGGCCACGACGGCGATGATCGAGCCGGCGCCGGCCGGCGGCGCCTCCTCGGGCAGCACCGGCGCCGGCACCACGCCCTCATGCAGCACGCGACCCACCGGCGCACCGTTCACGACGAGCTCGGGGCGCGCGCCGTGGTTGGCCTGCACGAGCACGCCGACCGTGTAGTGACCGTCGCCTGCCTCGACCACGCGCGACGCCGTGCCGGTACCGCCCTTGAAGTCGTGGCAGACCATGCCGGTGCCGCCACCGACGTTGCCCTCGGGCACCGGGCCGGCGGCGGCGGCCGCCAGGGCGGCGGCCACGTGCTCGGCTCGCACGTGCTGGCCGTTCACGTCGTTCAGGCAGCCGTCCCAGGTCTCGCCCACCACCGGCAGGCTCCAGAACAGGGTGCCGGCGCGACGCGCCTCGATCTCACGACGCACGAGCGCGTCGCGTACCACGCCGACCGAGTGGCTGTTGGTGAGCGCGATCGGCGACATGAGCAGGCCCGACTCGCGCACCCACTCGAGGCCGGTCAGCTCGCCGTTGCCGTTCAGGCGGTGGCAGCCGGCGAAGAGCGGGTGCTCGCTCACCTCTTCGCTCCGGGGGACGACGACAGTGACCCCCGTGCGCACCGGCCCGCGGCCCACGGCGAGCGGACCGTCGCCCTCGATCAGGGTCGCGCAGCCCACCCGCACGCCGGCCACGTCGGTGATGGCGTCGCCAGGCCCGGGCCGCCCCGTGCCGATCTCGATGCCGAGCTCGCGCGCCCTCATCGTGCGCTGCCCCCGCGGGGCTGCGTCGTGCGCCTCGTGCCATCATGCGACGTCGTCATTGCTGCTCCGGCTTGCGTAGCGGCGTCGCGGCTAGTCGATCCAGTACTTGATCGGGTCGTAGGTGAAGACCTCGTGCAGGTAGAAGCCGCGCACCCGCTTGGAGCACATCGTCGACATGACGGGCGAGTACAGCGTCACATACGGCGCCTGCTCCATGATGTAGGCCTGCATCTCGTCGTACTTGGCGATGCGCGCCGCGGCGTCGGTCATGGTCTGCGCCTCGGCGATCATCGCCTCGAGCTTGGGGCTCCACCAGAAGCTGCCGTTGGTGCCCTCGGAGACCGCCGCGGCCTTGGAGAACAGTGGCGAGATCCAGTCGGAGGGGTCGGGGAAGTCCATGTACCACAGGTACCGGCCGATGGCTGCGTTGTGGGCGGTCGAGGCGAAGGTGTAGTAGGTCGAGTTGCTCATGGTGCGCAGGCCGGCCTGGATCCCGACGGCCTCGAGGTCGTTCTGGATCGACTGGAAGAGCTTGGGGTACGGGTCGACGTTGTCGGTGTAGAGCATGGTCTTGAAGCCGTTCGGATAGCCCGCCTGGGCGAGCAGCGCCTTGGCCTTGTCGGGGTCGTAGCCGTACCACCGCTTTCCGGACTGGTAGCCCGGCATGCCGGGCGGAAACACCTGGTAGAGGGCCTGGGCCTGTCCTGTGAGCAGCTTGACGAGCTTGTCGCGGTCGATCGCCCAGCTCACCGCCTGGCGCACGAGGACGTTGTCGAGCGGCGGGAACTGCACGTTCAGGAACAGGTAGATGGTGCCGATCACCGGCTCCTCGTAGACGTAGGGCTTCCACTCGGCGCTGCTGGTGACCGACAGCACATTGGCCGGCGGCACGTTGTTGCCGAGCACGTCGACGTCGCCCGCCTGGAGCTTGAGGAAGGCCGCCTCGGCGCCGTCGTCGAGCTCGAACCTGATGCCGTCGAGCATCACCTTGTCGGCGTCGCGATAGTTGGGGTTGCGCTGTAGCACGATGTCCTGGCCCGGCGTCCAGCTCACGAACGAGTACGGCCCGGTGCCCAGCGGGTGACGGGCCACCTTCGTGCCCCACTTGTCGACCCACTCCTTGGGGATGGGGTCGCAGAAGTCGACCGTGATGGCGTTCAGGAAGGCGAGGTTCGGCTCCTCGAGGTCGATCTGGATCGTGTACTTGTCGAGTGCCTTGTAGCCGGCCACGTGAGGCGCCTTGCCCTTCTGGAAGTCGGTCGCGCCCACGACGCTCGTGTAGAAATAGGTGCCCGGTGCGTTGGGCAGACGCATCATGCGCTCGAAGCTGTACTTGAAATCCTGCGCCGTGACCTCGCGGTTGACCGGCGGCTGGAACAGGAGGCCGGGTTTGAGCTTGATGGTGTAGGTCCTGCCGCCGTTGCTGAGCTCGGGCATGGCGACCGCCATGGCCGGCTCGAGCTGCGTGCCGGCCTCGCCCGGGACGGACTTGTACCGATAGAGACTCTCGAAGACGTTGTGCTCGACCTGCCAGTCGACGAGGTTCCAGGCGATGGCGGGGTCGAGCGACGCCGGCTCGGAGTCCCAGGCGAACACCAGCGTGCCGCCCTTCTTGGGCGAGCCGCCCGTCGCCGGCGTCGACGATGAGCCCGTGCTCGAGCCGCCGCACGCGGCCAGGACCTGGCCGAGCAGCGTCGCCGACAGCCCCACGACGCCGGCGCGCACGAGCAGCTCGCGTCGTGTCAGCCGCCCCGCGAGCGCCTCGCGCACGAGATGCTCGGCGTACTCGTGCTGGAACCGACCGTCGTCACCCATGTGGATCCCCCCTCTGAGATCGCCTGCACCGCGACCATTCTACGTCTATGGACGCCCGCACAGGAGGCGGGGCGGGCGGCGTACGCCGCCCGCCCCGCGCCGCTCACTGGGTCAGACCTGCTTCGGCATGGTGTTGCCGGAGCAGCTGCCGTTCAGCGACCACATGCTCCGTCCGGCCGCGAGCTTGCCGGTCACGGTGCTGCCCGACATCTTGTTGTTCGAGCAGTTCGTCCAGTAGCCCGCGTTCCAGGCGCTGCCGAGCACGAACTTGCAGCCGCTGAAGACGGCGCCGTTCACGTTCTGCATCTCCGTGAGGCGAGCCGTCGAGCTGTCGGTCGCGTAGCTCTCCTTGCGGACGCTGTAGTCGACGGTGTCGTTCTTGAAGACGAGCGCGCCGTTCACGCCCTTGGGCCCTTCGAGGTTGAAGGCGTTCTTGCGGCACGCGTAGATCGTCGTGTTCTGCACGGTGAAGTGCGTGGGGCCGTTGATCTCGATGGCCCCGGAGTAGGCCGGGTTGGCCTTGTTGTCGGAGCCGTTGATCGTGACGCCGTCGATCAGACAGTTGGCGGCGAAGTAGCCACCGTCGAACGACATGGCTTCCTCGCCCGACGGCTCGATCACTGTGTTCACGACCTTGATGTTCTTGTAGCCGACCGTGTTCGAGGCAGGCCGCTGCGTGCACTCGATGCCCATCCGGCCCTGGGCCAGGATGTGGCAACCCGTGAAGGTGATGTCGTGGATGTTGCCGTTGGTCACGTTGATCGTGACGCCGTTCCACGCACCCGAGGCGATCGTGCAGCTACTGAAGGTCAGGTTGTGGCAGGCGTGGTTCAAGGTGAGCACCGCAGTCGAGCTGTTGCCGCCCTTGAACGTGCACCCGCTGAACGTCACGTCGTGCGTGCCCGACGGCACGCTGTAGGTGGTGTAGGTCTTCCCGGTGATGGTCTGGGCTTGGGCGGTCGCCGGACTGAGTGCGACGGCCATGGTGGCGCTCGCGAGCAGCGCGAGGGCCGCAATGGTCAATGCGTGGCGTTTCATCCGTGGCTCCGTTTCCTTGCCTGGCGACGCGGCGCGCCCACGCGTGGCTGCCACGTCCGTACTTGCCGCGCCCTTTCTTTCGCGGCGTCCATGCTGCTCGATGGCGAGGGGTGTCGCGTGTCCCCTCGCCCGACCGTTCTCCGGCGCGGCGCGGCAGCGCCGTCCGGCTGGGGGCATGCGCGCGCCGGCCTCAGGACGCGGCAGAGCTGCGCCGGCGACGGCCTGCCAGCCGTCGCGCCGGGCGTGCGAGGCGAGGGGACTAGCGAGCGGCCTGCGCCGCGACGGTCACCGGGCGGGACCGCGGCGGCGCCCCGACAGCGGGGGCAGCGTCGTGGCCCGGCGGCTGACAGCGCCGGCTCAGCGGGCTCTGAAGGGGGATCTGGCGGCGGTGGTCCGGTGCCGATCGTGAACGGTGCATGACCTGCCTCCTTTCGGAGGTCCGACGGACCTCCTTGGGGTGGGCGCCGTCATGTAGCGCGCCGTGTCGTGCTGGTCGGTTCGGGCGTTGCCTGGCTTGCAAACGCCCGGCACACTACCGGCCGCAGCGTCGCAGGTCAAACCGAAGTGCACCGTACGGATCTCGCCACACGCAGGCTGCGCGCCATCTGCCGGCCCATAGTGCTGTCCTTCTCGCAGGCGGACCGTCCGTCCATACTCTCTCTGTCGTGCGAGCGGCTCGGGTGGCGGCTCCACGGCGGTCTGCGACCCCCATGGACCACAGCGACGACAGACAACCGACCCTGCACACGCAGGCACGCCCGGGGAGCGCCGGGAGCCTGGGTCGCCTGGTCGTGCCCATCGCGCGGCGCTGGCGGCTCGTCTGTGTGACGGCGACCGCGTTCGTCGCGCTCCTGCTCGCGCGCGCCGACCTCGAGCGCACCGGCAGCTCCCTGCTGCACGCCGACCTGCCCTGGCTCGGCGTGGCCCTCGGGCTCATGGTCGTCTCGCTCCTGCTGCGCAGCTACGCCCTCAAAGTGATCGTCGACGCCTTCGGCGCGGGCCGCGCCCGCTTGGGCGACGTCTTCTCGGCGACCAGCATCGGGCTGCTCGCGAACGCCGTAGCGCCCGTGCGCGTGGGCACCGTGCTCGCGCCGTACACGCTCTTCGTGCTGCAACGACGCCGCCGCGCCGCCGTGCCTTTCGCGACGGTGCTGGGCATGGCTCTCACCGAGCGCCTCTTCGCGATCGCGTCGTTCGTCGCCCTGGCGCTGCTCTTCGTCTCGACCATCGCCGCGCCCGCCTGGGCCGTCGAGGTGCTCATCGCCTGTGCCGCGTTCGCGGCGACGTTCCTCACCGGAGGCGTCTTGCTGGAGCGGCGGCGGCGGCTCGTGCGCACGCGCGGAGACGGCGTCGATGCGGCCGTGGATGCGGCGGGAAGCGCCGGTGGCGGCCGCTGGGCGGCATTCCGCGCCCAATGGCCGGCCCTCGTCGACAGCCAGCGCATCATGGGCCGGCCCTGGTCGGCGGCGCTGGTCGCCGCGACCCAGGCGGGTGCCTGGGTCGTGCAGCTCGCGGCCGCCCGGGCGGCGTTGCAGGCCTTCCACCTGGGCGGCGCCGGCCTGCGCGGCGCCGGCCTTGTGCTCGTGCTCACCAACCTGATCGGCCTCGTGCCGGCGACGCCGGGCAACCTGGGCACCTTCCAGGCCGCCACGGTGGCCGCGCTCGCGGCCGCGGGCGTGGCGGCCGGCCCCGCCGTGGCCTACGGGCTCGGCTTGCAGGCCCTGCAGGTCGTCGTCGCGGTCGTCGCCGGCCTCGTCTCGCTCAGTCTTCAGGACCTGTCGCTCGCCGATCTGCGCCTGCACAGCCGCCGGGTGGCGTTGCGCCATGGCGCCGAGCGCCCCAAGACGGCACGGGCCGAGACGTAGGACGAGCACGGCCCGCTCTGGGGCGCGAGCTGCAGAGACTCCGCGGCGCCACCTGCCCGACGGCCGGCCGGCTGAGGGGCGTGCCGTTCGTTAAGGTGTGTTAACTGTCGCAGGCGCCCCCGTCCGAGGCTGGTACCCTCAAGAGCGAACCCCGACCGGATGGAGCCGACCCTGGAAAGGCCGACGTACTCCCGCTACACGGCGGGGCCGCTGCGAGCGCCCCGCCGGCCGCGCTGGCTGCAGGTCCTGAAGCTGTCGGTGCTGGCTCTCGTCGTGTGTGCCTGCTTCACCGCGGGCGTCCTGTCGGCGTGGCTGCAGCGCACGGCCGCCCAGGTGGCGCGCAACGACCCCGCCGAGGTAAAAGCGGCCAGCAAGCAACTCACGGTGGCGCAGCCGTCGCAGCCGGTCGACATCCTGATCATCGGCAGCGACCGCCGCGTGGGTCAGCCCGACCTCGGAGCCCGTTCCGACACGCTCATGGTCGTGCGCCTCGACCCCGAGACCGGCAGCATCTCGATGCTCTCGGTCCCGCGCGACCTGCAGGTCGACATCCCGGGCTACGGCCTGAACAAGATCAACGCCGCCTACTCGTACGGCGGCGCGAAGCTCACGGTGCAGACCGTCAAGCAGGTGCTCGGCATCCCCATCAACGACTTCATCGACCTGAACTTCGACGGCTTCCGCAAGGTCGTCGACCGGCTCGGCGGCGCCTACATGATGGTCGACCGGCGCTACTACAACGACACTGCGGTGACGGGCTGGTCGTCCATCGACCTGGAGCCCGGCTACCAGCTCCTCGACGGCGCGCAGGCCCTCGAGTTCGTGCGGTTCCGCCACGACCAGAACGGCGACTTCACGCGTGTCGTACGCCAGCAGATGTTCCTGCGCGAGATGAAGCGCCAGCTCACCCGGTCGGCCTCGCTCACCAGCTTCCCCCGCCTGCTCGCGGTGGCCGCGATCATGTCGCACTACGCCGTCTCCGACATCTCGAGCCTGAGCCGGATCGCCGGCCTGCTCAGTCTCGCGCTCCGCCTGCACTCCAACCGTGTCTACCAGACCCACATCGACGGCTCGACGCCGATGATCGGCGGCGTGTCGTACGTGGTCGCGACGCAGCAGCAGGTCCAGACGGCCGTGCAGCAGTTCCTGCACCCCGTCGCGCCGCCGACCGGCAGCGGGTCGGCGGCCACCTCGAGCGTCGCCCAGCTGCCCGCCGCGAGCGTGCGTATCACGGTCCTGAACGGCTCGGGCGCGACCGGCGAGGCGGCCACGGTCGCCGGCGAGCTGCGCGGCGCGGGCTTTACCGCGACGGTCGGCGGCAATGCCGCCGGGTTCGGCCACACGACCACGACGGTCACGGCCCGGCCGGCCGCCGCGTCGGTGGCCCGGCGCCTGGCGAGCCTGCTCGCGCCGGCCCAGGTCACGGTCGAGGGCGCCTCGTCGGCGGCCGCGGCCGGCCGCGTCACCGTCGTGATCGGCTCATCGTTCGCCGGCCGGCTGGGGGCGACGAGCGCGACCACGGGGCAGACCTCCCAGACATCGACGCTCGAGCACACCACCTACGACCTGACCCAGTGGCGCACCCTGCAGGCGCACACGAGCATCGCGCTCTTCGTACCGTCCGTATGGTCGTCCGGCCTGGGCTACGACCAGTTCCGCAGCTACCGCCTGAAGGTCGACGGGCACAGCGTGGCGGCCGCCGTCGCCGTCGGCACGACGCCCCAGGGCGGCTACTGGGACATCCAGGCGCTCGAGTGGAGCGATCCCCCGATCCTCTCCAGCCCCGACGCGACCAGGAGGGTCGGCGGCCGCACCTACCGGCTCTCCTACGACGGCGCCCACCTGCATCTCGTGGCCTGGTCGGTAGGAAACGTCACGTACTGGGTAGCAAACACGCTCGACGACGAGCTGCCGAACGCGACGATGCTCGCCCTGGCGTCGTCGACGCGAGCCGTGCGGGGCTGACGGAGGCCGTGTGAGCCGGACGATCACAACGAGCGAGGATGAGGGCGTCGACGTGACGCCCGAGTCGACGACGCGCTGGCGCTGGCTCGACGGCCCCGGCGAGCTCGCCCGCCCCGGGACCGACGCCGGGCGCTTCGCGGCCGCCCTGACGACGCAGGTCCGCGTGCCGCTCTCGTACGACCGCTGGTCGTGCGTGCTGCAGTGGCGTGACGAGGGAGCCAGCGCCGAGACGCCGACGACCAGACGCTACGAGCTCTCATACTGGGTTGACGGCGCGCCGCCCCGACCGGGCGCGCGGCTCGGCTCGCCCGGCGACTTCGTCGCGACGGCCGCCCTCAGCGCCGACCCCGAGACCTCCGCGAGCGCGCTGCGCGAGGCCGTCTCCGGCCTGCTCTCGGACGCGGGCCGGGTCCTCGACGAGCTCGCCACGGCGATGCCGGCAGCGGCCCCGCCGGCCACCGCCGGCACCGCCGTGGCGGCCGGCCGCCGGCCGCGCCACGCCCGCAGGACGGCCGTCGCTCGCTCCTCATCGCGTGGCGCGGGCCGCTCGCGCGCCCGCCGGAGCCTCCGTCGCGTCGCGCTCGAGCTCGCCCTAGCGGCCGTCGTCGTGGTGGCCGGCCTGTATGCGGCGCAGGCGTTCGTGCTCAGGCCCTACGTCGTGCCGTCGAGCTCGATGGCCTCGACGCTCGTGCGCGGCCAGCGTGTGCTCGTCGACCGCCTGATCTACCGCCTGCGGCCCGTCGAGCGGGGCGACATCGTCGTGTTCCGCCGCCCCGTGGTGCCCTCCGACGTGCTGATCGGCCGGGTCGTCGGCGTGCCGGGCGACGTGCTGTCGCTGCGCGCCGGCCGCGTGTACGTGAACGGCGCCCCGGCCGACGTCGCGATCGCCGACCCGGTCCACGGGGTCGTCGAGCCCACGCTGCCGGCCGACCCGTTCGCGTCCGGCGACGCCGCTGCATCCCGGACGCTCGACCGCCCCTACCGCGTGCCCGCCGGCCGCTACCTCGTGCTCGGCGAGAACCGCAGGGGCTCGACCGGCAGCCTGTACTGGGGCATCGCGCCGCGCAGCGCCATCATCGGCCGGGCGCTCCTGTCGTTCTGGCCGCCCGACCGCATCCACGCGTACTGAGCCGAGGCGCGCGGGCGGTCCCGGCGGCTGCGGGCGCTGCGGGCGCGGGCCGCGCCTGCGGGCAGGCCGACCCCGCCTGGCGTCGCCCGCCCGGCGACGGCTACTGCTGCGCCGCGAGCGGCGGCAGCGACGACAGCCGCACGAAGACCACGTCGTACCGCGAGTCCAGCTTGTTCTGCGACGCCTCGAGCAGCACCATGCTGTCGTCGTCGAGCAGCGCCCAGCCGCCCGCGCTGATCTCGACGTAGCGGCGCAGCCTCGTGTCGGCGAGGTAGGCACGGGGAGCCACCGCGAACGAGATGAGCGGGCCGGCGACCTGGATGGAGTCGTCGATCGCCGCGTTCGTGACCACGGTGAACAGGCGGCGCGGAACCGTGTGGAGCGACCCCGACCACCACAGCGACGTCGCGTGCATGTCGGTGCGGACCACCGTCCGGCCGTCGGTCGACAGCCCGGCGAGAGTCCGGCCGGCGAAGGCGGCGGGCACGGCCGCGGCCGCTCCCGTCGCCACCGACGCCGCGCCGCTCACGCGCAGGCCCGCACCCGTCGCCCGATACCACAGCACGAGGCCGCCGTCGACCAGCAGCGAGCCGTCCGCGCGGCCGCGATACACGACGCGGTCGCGCCCGGTCGCCAGATCGAAGACGTGGACCGCGCTCGCGCCGCGGGGACCCGTGGGCGTTGTCCAGGTGACGCGACCCCGCAGGAGGATGGGCTCAGACGACGAGCGCGCGCCTGTGCGGCTGTACGCGACGGGCAGCCTGCGAAGGCGTCGCGTGCGAGCGTCCCACGACCAGGCGCTCGAGACGCTCGGGTCCTGGAGCGTCGTCGATTCACCCCACACGAGCCAGCGTCCGTCGAACGCGCCGTCGCTCGCCTGGTCGACGCGCGGATGGGCGAAACGCGCGATATGCAGCACGCGGCCGCTCTCCGCGTCGATCCGGACCACGCCGGAGTAGTGCTTCGCGTCCATCGCCGCGAAGAAGCTGCGGCCATCGTGGGCCAGCGCGAGCGGCGTGAGCGACGCGTGCCGCGACAGCGGCAGGCGCCGCGACAGGGCCGCCCTCCAGGCCGCGTTCAGCGGCACCTGCCGCCATCCGGAGGCGGTCTGGCGGAACGAAGGCGACGGCCTGAGCAGGACGGTCGCCCCGTAGACGACGCCGCCGCCGACGACGACGGCCGCCGCGACCGCGGCCACTACCACGGACAGGCGCGGACGCGCGCCACGACCTGCAAAGGGTCGCCACGCGCGCGGCTTGAGCTCCGGAGCGGTGGCGTGCTCGAGCCGGCGGAGCAGGTCGTCGACGAACGCGTCGTCACGGGGCGGCACCGGCACGTCGTCGATCGCCGCCGCCAACCGCAGGTCACGGTCCTCGCCGGCGGCTGCGCCGCCGGCGCCGATGTGGCGATCACTCCGATCGCTCATCCCTCTCGCCTCCCGACCGTCGAACCCGCCCGAGACTGCTCGCGGTCCGCCGACAGGGCCGCCCGCAGCTTGGTGCGCGCCCCGGCCACCCGTGACGCCACGGTTCCCACCGGCACGCCCAGGATCGCGGCCGTCCGCGCGTAGCCGAGACCCTGGGCGTCGACCAGGACGACGGCGGCGCGCTGCTCGACCGGCAGGGCAAGCAGCAGCGTCGCCAGATCCAGCGCCGCCTGGACCTCGTCGGCGTGATCGCGATGCGCCGCGCCCGGCGGCCGCGACCGGTCATCGTCCTGCTCGACCGGCCGCGGCCGCCGGGCGGCGCTGCGCAGATGGTTCAGGCAGGTCGTGTAGACGATCCGGTAGAGCCAGGTCCCGAGACCGGACTCGCCACGAAACGACGGCAGGCCCAGATACGCCTTGACGTAAGCGTCCTGCAGGGCGTCGCGCGTCGCCTCGGCGTCGCGCAGCAGATGATAGGCGAGCGCGCGCAGGCGGTCGTCGTACAGCTCGACGATGTCGGCGAAGGCACGCTGGTCGCCGCGCGCCGCGGCGCGCACGACCAGCGGATCGACCTCGGTCCCCATGTCCACCCTGCGTGCCCCCCTGCCCCGCCCCGATGCGCCGACCGCGGTCCCGGCGCCGTCGGCCTCGACGAGCGCGGCCCCGACCGTCGGCGTCCCTGTCCACACGAGCTCCACGACCCTTTGGACACCGCCGGTGGGGCGAACGTATCGGTCCTGCGGCCAGATGGTGCGATCGGCTGGCGGACCGGCAGAGTATACGTCGCACGGGGCCGGCCGAGCGGCGCTCCCCGAGCTCCCCGCGAGCGGGCGCACGCCCCCCTCAGTCAGCGGCCGGCCAGCGGACCCGCAGTGTCCCGAACAGCGCCGCGCCGAGCAGGCAGACGGCGAGCAGCACGAGGTACGAGGCTCTGCCGAGATGGTCCAGCAGCAGGCCGCCGAAGATCGGCGCGAGCGCCGCGCCGCCCTCCCACACGAGCGTCCAGGCACCCATGTAGCGGCCGCGCAGCTCGACGGGCGCCATCTGCGAGACGAAGGCCGCGGCGATCGGCACGAGCAGCATCGAGCCGGCGCTCACGAGCACGACGCACACGGCGGTACCGACCCCGCGGGGCGCGAACGCCGCGCCGCTCATGCCCACGCCGATACAGACGCTGGCGAGCGCGAGCACGCGCAGCTTGTCGAGCCGTCGCGTGCGCCGCACGACCGGATACTGGCAGAGCACGCCGCAGCCCGCGTAGAGCGCCGCGAGCAGGCCCCACTGCGCCGAGGTGACGCCGACGCTCGTGTGCAGCAGGATGGGCAGCGTGACGTAGATCTGGCCGAAGCCGTAGAGCGGCAGCAGGGCGACCGCGCAGAACGTCACGAAACGGCGATCGCCGAAGACGACGCGGTAGCCGGCAAGCGTCGTGTCGGTCGGCGACGAGCCCTCCGGCCGCAGGCCGGAGTCGGCGGGACGCGAGTCCCTGAGAAAGGCAAGGGCGAGCGCCAGGAACACGCAGCAGACCAGTGCGCCGACGGTGAAGAGGCCGCGGTAGCCGAGGCCGGCGCCGAGCAGCAGCGCCGCCACGAGCGGGCCGGCGACCATGCCGGCGTTCATCGCCGTGCGGCTGATCCCGTACGCGTCGCCACGCCTGGCGGGCGGCGTGAGGTCGGCGAGCATCGAGTTGTCGGCGGTGAGGAACATCGCCCAGCCGAACATCGCCTCGACCGCGATGATCGCCGCCGCCTGCCGCACGTCGGTCGCGACGGCCAGCCCGCCGAACAGGACGATCGCCGCGCAGACCGCCGTGACGAGCACGACCTTGCGCCCGAAGCGATCAGCGACGGCGCCGCCGACGATCTGCAGGGGGAGTCCGGCCAGGATCGGCAGGCCGAGGATCAGGCCGATCGCCGTCATCGAGACGCCCAGGTGCGTGTGGAGGTAGACGGTCTCGAACGGGTAGCCGATCTCGTAGCCGAGCAGGAACACGAAGGTACCGGCGACGAGCAGCCAGAACTGACTCGGGAACAGCCGCGCGCGGCACCGCACCCGACCGATCAAGGCGTTCTCGAGCGGCGGTGATGTGGCGATGGTCGCGACTCCTCGGATGCGCCCGTTCCCGGCGGACCGGCTCACTCCACGGCGGCCGCCGCCTCGCCCGCGTTCTTCAACGCCGACCGGCCCGCGACCTCCCCCGCTCCTGCCCGCGACGCGACCCCGGCTAACGTCGGCCGCGCCGCCGCCCGGGGCGGTCGCAGCGCCGCGGCAGGGGCCGAGCGGCTGGGCGAGGGCGGGGCCGGCGCGCCGGCCCCGCCCTCGCCCAGCGGGCCTCAGCCGCCGATCGTCGCGCGGATGACCTTGTAGCCCGCGCGCTCGAAGGCGCCGGCGACCCTGTCCTGGAGCTCGACTCCGGGCGTCAGCGAGACCATGTAGCCGCCCCGCCCGCCGCCGGTGACCTTCGCGCCGAGGGCGCCGTTCTCGCGCGCCGTCGCGCAGAGGTGGTCGACGGTCTCGTGCGACATGCCCATGTCGATCAGCAGGCTGTGGTTGTCGCTCATGATGCGCCCGACGGTCGGCAGGTCGCCGGCCTCGAGCGCCGTCTTCATCTCGCCCACCTGCGCGGTGATGGTGGCCAGGCGCCGGGCGAAGAGCGCGGGATCGCCCGTCTTCTGCTCGTCGATGAACTGGTCGAGCGCTGCCGTGTTGACGGTGACGCCGCTGTTGGCGAGCACGATCTCGAAGGGCCGTGGGCAGGCGACGCGCTCGAAGTGCTGCTCCTGGCCCTCGAGCCAGAAGCGCAGCAGGCCGCCGTAGGTCGAGGCGGTGTTGTCGACGCCGCTGGCCACGCCGTGGTACGGGAACTCGCCCTGCCAGGCGACGCGGTTGATCTCAGAGGTAGATAGACCGAGCGCGAACTCCGCGTCGACGGCGCGAGCCAGCGACACGCACGACGCCGCGCTCGCGCCCACGCCGCTGCCGGCGAGCAGCGTGCCGCCGATCCTGATCCGCAGCGGCGTCGCGTGAGCGTCGATGCCCATCACGTCGAGGATGCGGTCGATGGAGCGGCCCTGCTGCTCGCGCTTGCGCTCCTTGTAGCCCGGCACCTCGATGCGGTCGTCCTGGAGCGCCCAGCCGTCGCCCGTGACGCGCTCGACCGTCGTCACCGTCTCGTACGGCAGCGCCGACACGATCGCCGGCACCTCGTCGAGCACGAACTGGTCGCCGATCAGGATCGATTTGCCGCAGCCGCGTCCCTCAGCCATGCGCTTCACCCTTCAAGATGTCTTCCATTTCTTCGATCAGCCGCTCCTCTTGGCCGATCGCCACGATGGTGGCCGCCGTCAGGCTGTGGCAGGCGTCGGAGAACCCCCCGAGCCGGCCGGTGGCCTCGGGCAGCAGCACGCTCAGCCCCATGACCCGCCCCGCCCTGATCTCTTCTTCCATGGCCGGCGAGACGCGCATGGAGACCTTCACCTGATCGAACCTGATGCGGCCGAAGCCGGGGATCTCGTCGGGGATCACCTGGAAGCCGGCGAGATACCTGGTCGGGTCGATCAGGTCGGTCACCCTGATGGCGTCGCAGAAGGCGCCCACCATCTTCACGCCCATCGGAAACAGGCGACGCTCCACGTTGAACCACTGGATGTGAGGCGCCTGGCGCAGACCGCCGTCGCGCAGGCGCGCGATCTCGGCGTCGAAGATCTTCTCGCGCACCGCCTTGAGCTCGGCGACCGTGCGGTCGGACTCGGGCGAGACGCCGTCGAGACAGACCGAGACGCCCAGGTCGGGGCCGCCCTGGTAGTAGCCCACGCCGCCCAGCACGTCGAGGTCGTCGCCGACGGCGACCACGTCGCGCTGACCTTCGGGCCCGTTCCACAGATACAGCTCGCCGCGCTCGCGCGGCCGGATCTCGACGCGACCCTGACGCACCGCCTCGAGGGCGACCTCGCGGTTCTCGCTCACAAGGGCGCCGTCGACGAAGAAGCCGTCGCCGACCGCGCCGATGGCGGCCACCGCGGCGAGGTCGCGATTGGCCGGGTCCATCGTGCGTGCGAACAGGTAGCAGGTGGTCGAGCCCGAGATGTCGCGGTCGCCCTTGAGCCCGAAGAGGTCGGGGTCGAGGTTCACGACGCGCGGCTCGGTCGCGGGCTCGGCGACGTGGTGGTCGAGGATGAGGGTCAGGTTGCGGCCCCGGTTCAGGTTGGACAGCAGCGGCGCGATGCGGCCGGCGAAGTCGGCGAAGACGAGCAGCTTGCCCTCCTGACGGAAGGCCCTCTCGAGCACGGCCGGATAGGGCTTCTCGAGGCAGTAGCGCCGCACGGCGAAGCCCGCCCGCTCGAACGCCCGGGTCAGGATGGCGCCCGACGTGAGGCCGTCGGAGTCGTTGTGGTGAAAGACCTGGACCGCCTTCTCGGGCAGGCGCCCCATCTCGTCGATGGCACGGTCCATGGCCTCGATCAGTTGGCTCGGCATCGGCCTCCTTTGCTCACGCTGTCGCTCGTGCTCGTGCGCGCGGCGACCACCTCACCGCGGCGATGTCAGTGGTCAGACGACTGCCCGACAGCCTACCACCAAGCCAGTCCGCCTGCGTCGCGGCACCGTCCGCGCGGTTCTGCCCCGTCGTGTCGGAGCGCCCCGCCTGCGTGGGCGCGCGCCCGCTGAGGGACGGGCCGGCTCCCGCCGGCCCGCCCCGATGCCGTGCGCGTGCCTTACGCGCGCGCCGGCGGCGGCGCGTCCGCGAGGCGCGCGTAGCGGGCGATGACGTCTTCGACGTAGCGCACGACGTCGTCGTCGAGCGGCGCCGCGCGGTGGCTCTCTAGGATCTCCGCCGCCCGCTCGGCTGCCTCGAGTACGAGCGCGCGCGGGTCGCCGCCCTGCCCGTGTCCGCGGCGCAGCACGGAAGGGCTCCAGAGCACGCCCGCGCGGGCCGCCGTGCGCGTCGAGCGCCGGCTCAGGTAGTGGCCGCCGGGACCGACCTCGATGATGTCGTCGACGAGGGCCGTCGCGCCGTCGACCGGACTCGTCCCCAGGTAGCGGCGCGCGGCGGCCATCAGGTCGTCGTCGAGCACGGCGTCGGCCAGGCTGAAGGTCTCGGCGCCGTCGAGCGTGCCGAAGCCCACCATCGAGTCGGCCCCTACGAGCGCCCCGAGGAGCGCCGACGCCATGCCCTCGGCGCCCTCCTGCAGGTCGGGGTAGAGGGCGTCGCCGCCGAGGCCGCCGACTTGGCTCGGGAGGCCGTAGAAGCGGCACATCTCGATGCTGGCGAGGCTCGCGAGGTCGGCCTCGGGCGCCCCGCACAGGTAGCCGCCGCTGCGCAGGTCGGCGACGCCCGGCTCGGGCGCGGCGATCAGGGCGCAGCCGGGGGCCGCGAGCTGCAGGAACACGACCGTCGAGAGGATCTCGGCCATGGTCACGACGCAGTTGCCCATCACGCTCGCCGGCGCGGTCGTGCCCATGAGCGGCATCGGCATGACGATGATCGGCACACCCGCCCGGGCGAGGCCCAGCGTGGCTTTGGTCATATCGGCGTCGTGCTGCAGCGGCGCGACCGTGCAGTTGATCGACGAGAAGATGGGCCGCTCCTTGAGCGACGCGCCGGCCACCGCCTCGAGCAGGTCGACGAGCGGTGCGACGAACTCCGGGCCGCGCACCTCGTCCTGCAGATGCTTGGCGCACTCGACGAGGGAGATGTACTCGATCTCGAGGTTGGCGGTCAGCGGGTCGAGGTCGCGCGCCGAAAGCGAGGGCCAAACGTAGTCGCACTGCGGCAGCGCGTCGAGCAGGCGCATGACCAGGCGGAGCCGCTCGGCCGTGCCCGGCAGGCGCTCTCCGGTCTCGTCGTCGAGCAGATAGGTCGCCGTGCCGTCGCTGCACACCGACAGCGGGTGGCCGCCGCCCACGACGACGTCGCGCGCCGGATCGCGCGCGGCGAGCAGGACCTCGCGCGGCGTGAGCTCGAGCGTCGCTCGGACGAGTTCCTCCGGAAGGTATGCGACGAGCCGCTCGCGGTCGACCCGCGCGCCCGCGTCGGCCAGCAGGTCGATCACCTCGGGGACGTTGAAGGCCACCCCCGCCTGCGTCAGCACCCGCATCGTCTGCTCGTGCAGGGCGTGCTTGTCGCCGTCGTCGAGGAACCGGAACCGCGCCTGCGCCATGTCCTCCTCCTTGCCGGCGGCCGCCCGGCGGCCGCCTTGCGCGACGGACCTACGACGTCGCCGCGTCGGCCCGCTTCTGGACGGCGGCGAGGGCCGCGACTGTGTCGTCGTCGAGGGGCAGCGTGCGGTGAGCGTCGAGGATCTCGCCGACCTTGCGGTGGGCGTAATCGAGCGTGCTCGGCGCGCCCGCCGCCCGCCAGGCGTCGTGACCGCCGTACACGCCGAAATCGCTCAGGAGCCACTCGCCGGCGCGGGCGTTGACCCGCGTGGAGCGCTCGCCGAGGAACGAGCCGCCCGGACCGACCGCGCCGAGCACGTCGTCGAGCCACAGCTCGTCGCGCACGGGCACGCCGGTGCGCGCCTGGCAGGCCAGGCGCCACTCCACGACGTCGAGCACGATCTGCTCGAGGCTGAGCACGGTCGCGCCACCGAGCAGGCCGGGCCCGACGAGGATGTCGGGATCGGAGAGCGTCACGAGCAGGCCGCCGTTGGCCTTCTCCCAGGCGGTCTGCAGGTCGGGCGCGAACGTCTGCGTGCAGAAACCCGACGATTCGGCCGGCAGGTCGTAGAAGCGCGCCATCTCGGTGCCCGCCGCGCAGATCACGGCGTGCTCGATCGCGCCGCCGGCGTAGAGGCCGGTACGCGGGTCCATGGTGGCGATCACCGGCGCGTAGATCACCGCGGTGCCGGGCGCCGCCGCCTGGACCAGGCACAGGGTGGCGATCGTCTCGCAGTTGGCCGTGAGGATCGTGGCCAGGCGGCTGCCGGGCGCCGTGGCGCCCTGCAGCGGCATCGGCATGATTGCCACCGGCAGCCCGTAGTCGGCGAGCGAGAGCCAGGCGTCGGTGTAGTCGCGCTCGATGGTGAGCGGCGAGGCCGGCGTGATCAGGAACGACAGCGGGGCGAGCTCGCGCACGCGCTCGCGACCGCCGAAGACGATGTCGAGGATCTCCTTGAGCCAGGGCGTGAGCTGGGGCGTGCCGAACGAGTCCTGCACGTGTTTGCTGAAGGTCGAGAAGACGTCGACGAAGTAGCGCACGAAGCCGGCCGGCTCCTCGTAGTCGGCGGCGTACTCGGTGGGGCACCAGTACAGGCCGACGTCGTCGAGGGCGTCGAGCAGGCGCGTCGCCGCGAGCCAGTCGTCGTGGGTCGCCGGGCGGCGCTGCCGGGCCGCGAGGTCGAACACGCTGGTGGCACCGCCGTCGGCGAGCAGCGTGTGGCCGCCCTCGTTCAGAGCGAAGCTCCATCCGGGGCGCCGGCCGCCGAGCGCGCAGCGCCGGCCGGCGGCCGCCAGCGAGCGTTCGACCAGCTCGGCCGGGAAGCGCACCATGCGAGTCTGCTCGTCGACCTGCGCGCCGGCCTCGGCGAGGATGCGGCGGCCCTCGGCCGTGTCGCAGCGCACGCCGATACGCTCGAGCACCGCCAGCGTGCGCTCGTGGACCTGGGCCCGCTCATCGTCGGACAGCACCTGGACTCGTGTCTGCATCTGGGCTCAGACCTCCGTGATCACGAGCTTGCCAGCCGCGTCGAAGCCGCTCAGGCCTTGACCTGGAGCTCGCTGCCCTCGGCCGCCGCGGCCTCGGCCTCGGCCAGCCGCAGCTCCTCGTCGCCGGCCTCGTGCGACGGCGTCGACGGCCCGCCGAAGACCTGACGGAAGACTACATAGCAGACCGGTCCCGACGCCAGGGCAATGAGGCCGCCGACGCCGTACCAGCCGAGGTGCAGGCCGAGCACGTTGAAGCTCGTGAAGCCGAAGATGCTGGTGCTGTGGTCGATCGCGTTGACGTAGATCGTGAAGAACACGATGAGGATCGGCGGTACGACCATGGCGACCAGGCCCTTCGTGCCGAACGGCACGCGGAACGGGCGCTTGAGCCCCGGCTCCTTCGTCCTCAGACGCACCGCGGCCACGAAGATCACCGCGTACGACGAGATGAACAGGATGACGTCGATCACGACGAGGTTGCGGAACGGCCCGATGATGAGGACGGCGTTCAGCGCCGCCATGAGCACGATCGCGGCGATCGGCGTGCCCCAGCGCTTGCTCACGCCCGAGACGGTCTTGGGGAACAGCCCGTCGGACGCGAGGGCGAACAGCGGCCGCGCCCCCGAGGCGAGGTAGTCGAGGTAGAGCGCGAGGTTGCCGAGCAGCGCCGAGGCCAGCAGGGCGACCCCGAGGGCCGAGCCACCGAGCTTGCGGCCGATCTCGACGAACGACACGTAACCGCCGCCGGCCTGCGTCGCCCAGTTGGCCCAATGGCCGTAGGCGGCGAGGCCGGCGACTGTCGGCAGCACGTACAGGGCGATGATGAAGGGTACGGCCAGCATGAGGGCGCGCGGGATGACGCGCTGCGGGTTGCGGATCTCGCCCGACAGGGTCGACATCGACTCGTAGCCCGAGTACATCCAGACGCCGATCGCGAGGCCCAGGCCGAGGGTGCCGTTGGTGCCGAAGAACGGTACGCCGGAGGCGGTCACCGGCGTCAGGGGGTTGAACTGCCACTTGGCCAGACCGACGACGATGAGCGCGATGAACGGCGCGATGATGAGCACCGAGAAGAGCGTCGATGACAGGGCGATGAGCTTCACGCCGAGGATGTTCATGACCGTGAAGACGACGATGATCACCCAGCAGATCGCATAGAACCACCACTGATTGAAGTGCAGCCAGTTCTGCAGGTAGCCGACGGCGAGCACGATGTAGACCGACGAGTCGACGAAGATCGACAGCGACCACCACCAGGCGGTCTGAAAGCCCCAGAAGTCGCCCAGGCCGCGGCGCGCCCAGACGTAGAAGCCGCCCTCACCCGGCAGCGCCGAGCCGAGCTCGCTCGCGACGAGCGCCATGGGCGTGCTCCAGAACACGGGCAGCAGGCAGAGCAGCAGGATGGTGAGGCCGGGGCCCGACGACGAGACCATGTCCTCGATGCCGAACGAGCCGCCCGACACGAGGATGTAGATCATGAAGAAGACCGTGATGAGACGGACGCTGGTTCGCCTGAGATTGGCGCCTTCGCCCTGCACGCCGTTCACGGGCAGAACATCCATCTGTACCCCCCTCGTGTCGCCGGCCGTATCTCGGCCTCTCGAAAGCGTACGGGGGGACGGTCCGCGCTGTCAGTCCCGATCCTTGAGCAAACTTCGCGCGCGGCGCCCGGTCAGACCTTGCCGCGGGCCTGCTGCCAGGTGAGCCCGCCGTCGGTGGTGCGCAGGATGGCGTCGCCGTCGCCCACGGCCCAGGCGGTGTCGTCGTCGACCGCGCAGACGCCGGTCAGGTCGAAGGTTACCCCGCCCGTCTGCGGCGTCCAGGTCGCGCCGTCGGTGGTGTGGAGGATGGCGCCGCCGTCGCCCACGGCCCAGCCGTGGCTGTCGTCGACCATGGTCACCGCGGCGAGGCGCGGCGCGTCGGTCGCGCCCCATTGCGCCGTCCAGGCGCCGCCGGCGCTGCCGTGCAACAGCACGCCGGCGCCGCTCGCCGGGTCGCCGCCCGCGGCCCACACCTGGCCGTCGCCGAGCACCTCGAGCCCGTAGAGCAGGCTGCCTGACACCTCGTCCTCGGTCGTCCAGGTCGCGCCCGCGTCGGTCGTGTACTCGAGACGGGAGTCGGGATAGCGCTGGTCGTTGGCCACCACCCAGCCGTGTGTCGCGTCGAGGAACGCCACCTGCTGCAGGTCGCCGGCCGGGGCGGTCGTGACCTTCGCCCACGTCCGGCCGCCGTCGGTCGTGCGCACGAGCGTGCCGGCGGCCCCACACGTCCAGCCGTCGTGCGCGTCGCTGAAGTCGACACCCCAGAGGTACTGCTTCGTCCCCGACACGCGCTGCCGCCACGTGCGACCGCCGTCGGCGCTGCGCACGATCACGCTGTCGTTCCAGCCGAAGTCGCCGACGGCCCAGAGCACACCGCCGGGCGCCCGCGCGATCGACGTGAACAGGTAGTTGTCGATAGCCGACAGGTCGCTCGTCTGCCAGGCGCTGCCGCCGCTGCCGGCCGAGCGCATGATGAACGAGGTGTTGGTGGTGTTGTCCGTCCCGGTCGCCCACCCGTAGTGGCCGTCGCGGAACACCACGTCGGTGAGGCAGTAGTCGGCCCGCTTCATCCACCGCGGGGGCACGGGCTGGCGTGGGTCGGCCTTGCCGCTCGCGTTGAAGGCGCGCAGAAAGCCGTACCAGCCGGTGCCGCCGAGATGAGCCGCACCGCCGAAGGCGACCTGGGAGCGATAGGCGGCACGCCAGGCCGTCCACTCCTGACCCGTGCCGGCCCACACGGTCAGACCGGTGTAGCGCTTCACGTAGGAGCCCTTGTCGAGCCCGATCACGGCGCCCACGACGTCGTCGTGGACCTTCGCCGAGGCCGCCCGCAGCGCTGCGTCGGTGATCAGCCGGTCGCCGGCCAGCACGGCGCTGAACTCGCCCAGGTCGAGCTGCCAGGACTCCCAGGCGAAGAGGCTGTGGTGCATCGCGCTGCCGTAGCGGGCAGCAAAGCGGGCCATGCCGGCATGCAGCCTGCTCGTCCAGATGCGGAGGTCCCGTTTCATGGCCCGCACCCGGGCGAGGTCGATGCCGGAGAGCGTGACCCAGTTGAAGTTGCGCCGGGAGCCGTAGTAGCGCTGCCAGCCGGTCAGCATGTCAGCGACGACCGTCGCGGGCGACTGCGAGGGATCGGCGGTGAGCGGCGTGAACATGTTCGCGTAGGGGTAGCCGTCCTGGTCGATCTCGTCCTCGGAGCCGACGAGGTAGTCGACCCTTCGCGTCGTGGCGAGGGCGTCGGCGACGTCCTCGTCGGCCATGTCGCAGGCATCGAAGGCGAGGATGTCGATGTGCACCCCCGAACGCACGATGGCGCCGCTGAGCTGGGGCACGGTCATGTCGTGGCCCGAGGTCGCGTCCCAGCTGAAGTAGTGCCAGCCGTAGCCATGATCCCAGCCGTCGACCAGCAGGTGGTCGCTGGGAAAGCGCTCGTGCACCTGCCGCAGGAACCAGGCGAAGGTGGCGCCGGAGCCGAAGTCGCGCTCGCCGCGGAAATGCTTGACGAGCCCTACATGCGCTCCACTCATCTGATACAGCCAGGCGCCGTCGCGCTGCGGCTTGTCGAGCATCACGACCACGTTCACCTGCGCGCTGGCCGGGATCCCGCGGAGCGCCGGGCGGGTGAACAGGGGCCACGTGTACATGAGGTCGTTGTCGCCGTTGGCGTAGATCGCGATGGTCCATGCCGCCCGTGGCGCCGCCGCCCGCGCGGCGGCGGGACGGGCGGCACCCAGCAACGCCGCGGCGCAGACCGCGGCCACGAGACACACGACGACGGATCGACCTCGCATGACGTCCCCCCTCGACACCGGCCGTGTCCGGCCGGTCTTTGCGCCGCGCGCGGCGACCCTCTCCGGCCCGTCGCCGCGTCCGACCCCTCGTCGCCGATGTACACCCGTGGGCGGGCCGCGGTCAATCGCCGGTGGTCCGGCGGGTCGAGCCCGCGACGCAGGGCCGACGCGCCGGCCGGGTCATCGGCAGGCGGACCGGCGGTCGGCGTCAGGTGGCCGAGGCGCCCAGCGTCGTCCAGCGGTCGACCGTCTGCGCCGAGAAGGTCGCCAGGCCGAACACGGCGAGCGGTCCGTTCGCGGCCGCCCAGCCGGGATGAGCGGCGAGGTAGGCGCTGGCGTCGAAGTGATCGCCACTGCCGTGGCCCCAGCAGGCCCAGGTCGACAGGCCGCCGAGCGCCATCGCCTCGGTGCAGACCTTGCCGTCGATCGCGCCCTCGGGCTCGAGCACCCAGCTGTCCCAGTCGAGCAGGCCCGGCGTGGCGTGCTCCGGCTCGCCGCACAGGTCGCGAGCGTCGGCGAGCTGCCTGCCGAGGTAGGTGTCGTAGGTGTCCGACTCCATGGTCATGCCGACCTGGGCGTCGACCTGCCCGTAGTACTGATCGCGAAGCTGGCCCCAGCGCACGTAGCGTGCGTAGTCCACGTAGACCTTCCTGTAGGGGTCGGGCGCCCAGCCGGCGTCGGCGGCGGCCTCTTCCTTGCGCGTCCTGGCGCCCCAATCGAAGTTCGAGGAGCCGAAGAAGCCGTTGCGCGTGACGTTCAGGTCGTAGACCTTGTCGCCGAGCTGCAGCGACGCGATCGTGCCGGCGCGGTCGCCGATGAGCCACTCGTTGGAGTAGGCGCCGTTGTTGAGGTGGACCAGGGTGTGGATGGCCGCGTGCACCGTGCTGTCGTACTGCGCCGCCTCGCGGGCGCGCACGAACACGGGCAATCCCTTCGGGGTGTAGGTGGAGTCGGCCAGGGTGGTCTCGGTGAGCAGCAGGCCGGCGCTGTTCTCATACCAGTCCTCGCCGCTCCAGATCTGGCCGCCGGTCGACTGGAACATGAAGTCGTAGCCGCGCGAGGGGTGCACGTAGTACATGATGTCGTTGGTGAAGGCGGACGCGTAGGGGGTCCAGGTGTCGTGACCCATCACCGGCTGACCGTCGACCGTCGCGTCGCCGCTTGCGATGAACGCGCTGCAGCCGCCGAGGTGAGCCTGGCGCGCCGCCTCGCGGACCGCGGCCCTGGCCGGCGTCTCGCCGGCGGGCAGCAGCTCGCTGTAGCAGTCGAGGTCGGCCCAGGCGTTGGCCGCCACCACGTCCCACAATGTGTCCTTGCGGTAGCCGGCGGCGTGCATGCCGTCGGCGATGCCGATCAGCTCCTGGCGGTACTGCTGCGGCACCCGCGCCCACACGAAGCGGCGCGCCACCCTGTCGGCCTGCACCCGCGCCCTGCTGCCGGGCGCACCGAAGTCGGTCAGGATCGAGTAGTGCGACGACTGCGCCGTGAGGTAGCCGTTCTGGAAGCCCATGCGGTAGGGCCCGCCCGCGAGGTGCACGACGATCCAGCCGTCGGTCGCGCTCACACTCGCCGGCTTGAGCAGCCAGCGCGCTCTAGCCGTGCTCGGCGGCGGCACGTGCGGCGGCACCTGGTAGGGCGCGAAGACTCGGGACGGCGGCGTGCCGGCCCAGGCGCCTCCGGCCGACGCCAGCGCCAGCCCGGCGAAAGCGACGACGCACAACGATCCGAGCGCGAGTCTGATCCTCATGGAGCCCCCTTCCAGGCGAACGCGGCCCCGGCTCTGGTCGCGCGACCGGTGGCCGTTCACGAGGCACAGGCTATCACCGCTGTACGTGGCGAGACACGGCGGGCGAGCGTTACGGGAGCACGCCCGCCGACGCCGCGAGCGTCGTTGCGCTGGACAGGAGAGCGCCGCCCCCGGTAGGTTGCGGCCGCGTGCAGGTGCACGTTCGTACGAACCAGAGCCAAGAGGAGGCGTCGCGTGAACAGGGTCGTCGTGCGGTACGCGGACGGCAGGACGGTGAAGGGCACGACCTCGGACTTCGTCCCGGCCAAGGACCTTTTCCACGTGACCGAGGCGGGGGCGGCGCCGGGCACGCGACCCCTCGAGGTCCGCACGGCCGAGCTCAAGGCCGTCTTCTTCGTCAAGGACCTGGGCGGAGACCCGCAGCACCAGGAGCGCAACGCGTTCGATCCCGCCCACCCGGCGGTGGGGCGCCACGTCCGCGTCGAGTTCGCCGACGGCGAGGTCCTGGTCGGCACGACCATGGGGTACCAGCCGAACCGCCTGGGCTTCTTCGTGGAGCCCGCCGACGACGGGTCGAACATCGAGCGCTGCTACGTGGTGACGGCCGCCGCCAAGAGCGTCGAGGCGGTGTAGCTCGGCGGCGCGAGCCGCCCTGCGCCGGGGGGATCGCCGGGCGGCCGCGCCGCCTCGCTCTGCTTTCGGCAGCGCCACGAGCGTCGACAAGACGCGGCCGCGAGAAAGCATCACCGAGCCTGGCAACGTGGCTGCCGGGCCGCCGGACGGCCGGTGGGCTCGAGCCACCCAGGGGGTGACCGCGAGCGGCGCGGCATACGCGACGGGCGCGGCTCCGAGAGGCCGCTACTCCTTGGCCGACAGCATCCAGGCCCCGATGAAGCACAGGATGCCGACGATGAGCGCCGCCAGGCCGTGCTTCAGATGCTTGTGCGCCGACCCGGCGAGGTGTCCGGGAAAGAAGCTGGGCAGCGACCCGGCGGGCGTCACCCAGTAGTACACGGCGACCGCCACCAGCGCGACGCCGACGACGATCAGCAGGACCATCAGGATCTTCCACTTGCTCACGACCGGCTCCCTTCGGCGACTCGCTCTTCGTCTCGGGGACCATTCGCCATCGCGGCGCCGGTCACCTTGCCCCCGAGGTCCTCTAGCTCGGCCGAGCTTCGACCGCCTCGTCGCGCGTGTCGTAGATGCGGAAGATGCGGTCGAGACCGGTCATGAGCAGGACCTCGCGCACCTTCTCGGTGCGGCAGACGACCACGAACGGGGAGCCGATCGGGAGCCGTCGGGCCGCCGCCACCAGCACGCCGAGGCCGGTCGAGTCGATGAAGCCGACCTCGCTCAGGTCGATGACGAGTCGCCGGATCGAGCCGACGTCGAGATCGTCGATGGCTTCTCGGAGGTAGCCGGCGGTGTAGAGGTCGATCTCGCCCGACACGGCCACGACGACCTGCCCATGGCCGGGGTGCTCGGTCTCGACGCGGAACTGCGGCCGGTCGTCCATGCGCGCCTCACCTCCGGGGCGGTCGGCCCGCTTGGGGGGAAGCGGTACCGTCGCGGTGGCAATCGTAGCACGGGTGTGGGCTTCGTGCAGGAACGACGACGGCAGACCGGGCCAAGACGCACCCGCCTCAAGGACGCGGCCGCCGCCCGGCGACGAACCTTTCCCGCCCGCGAGCCGTCTCTCCGGCGAGCCCGTCCACGGACCGGAGGTCACGGTGAAGCTCCCCCACGCTGTCTGCACGCTCGCCGCCGTCGCGGTCCTCGCCGGCTGTGGCAGCGCCGCTGCCACAAGGTCTACGAACGGGTCGGGTACGGCCGTCTCATCGCCGGCGAGTCCGCCCGCCTGGGTCCGGCAGGAGGCCGCCTGGCAGGCGCTGGCGGCCGGCGCCGACGGCCCCGACCTCTGTCACTGGACGTCGACCACTCTTGCCCGCGCGGCATCGGTCGCCGGCGCCTCGGGGTCGTTCCTGCGCGTCATGGGTGCCCACTCCCCTGTGCGCGTCTACGTCGTCACGGGCAGCTTCGCGACGGGCGGGGGCTCGACCGGCAAGGCGAGCACCCTCTGCCTCATCCTGCGCCGCGACCGCTACACGCTCGCCCTCCGGCTCGTCGCCGGTCACGTCGGCCTGCAGCGCCTCGGCAACGTGCACACCTTCACGACCTCGTCGCCGGCGACCGGCGTCTGGGGCCACACCATGTTCGAGGGCGGGCCCGCCCCGGGAGGGCCGCTGCCCATCGCCGACGTCGCGGTCGGGATCTGGCGCGGCGGGGGCCCGCCGTCGGGACGACCGTGGCGGACGGTCCGGTCAGACCGCGACGGCTTCTTCGAGCTGCCGCTCGCACCCGGCGCCTACACGTTCAAGCTGCTGGCCACGGATCACGGCTTTCCCACGGCGACCACGGTGAGCGTCGCGGCGGGGCACACCGTCGCGGTCGGCGTCTACGGCCAGGCGCCGTGAGGATCGTCGCCGAGCTCGCGCGCGCCGGCTGAAGGCGCGACGCGCAGGCGTCCGGCCGGGGGCCGACGGCCCCCGGCCGGACGCCGCGCCGCCCGTGTGCGCCCTCAGTCGGGGCAGAGTCCCGCGACCTTGGCCAGCAGGATGTCGGGGTCGACCGGCTTCTCGACGAACTCCTGGACCGGCAGCCACGAGTCGTCCCTGTCCTTGTTGGAGAACTTGCCCACGTAGATCCCCGCCTCGTTGACGGCGGTGAGCATGAGCAGTGGCAGAGCGGCGGTGCGCTGATCGGCCTTGAGGGCACGGGCCATCTTGAAGCCGGCGCCGGTGTCCTCGGGCAGCATCACGTCGACGATGACGAGGTCGGCGCCGAAGGCGACGACGTGGTCGACGACGTGGTCGGCGTCGTTTTGCGCGCCGACCTCGTAGCCCTTGCTCTCGAGGACCATCGTGACCGACTCCACGATACTCGGATCATCGTCGATGACGTAGACTCGCTTCACGATCTACCTCCGTCTAAGGTGTCGGACTCTCGGGACCACTTACCACAGCCGGGCGGCGCCCGGCAACTGAGACGACGTGGGACATGACACGGACATCATCGCGCTCGTCGGCGCGGGGGAGCGCGGCAGAGCGATCCTCGCGGCGTTCCTGCGCGTGCCGGGGCTCGAGGTCCGTTACGTGGTCGACGGCGACCCCGACGCCCCGGGCATGGCACTGGCGCGGGAGCGCGGCATCCGCTGCGTCGCCGACGGTCGCCTCGACGAGCTTGCCACCGACGCCGATCTCGACCTGATCGTCGACACGGGCGACGACGCCGGCGCCCTCGCGGCCTTGCGGGCGAGCGGGCTCGCCGCCGAGCGCCTGCTGAGCGCCGCGGGGTCCGACCTCGTCGTCCGCCTGCTGTCCGAGCTCACCGCCGTCGTCGAGCGGGCAAACGCCGACAAGGCCCGCTACCTGCGCCAGGCGTCGCACCAGGTCAAGTCGCCGCTCTCGTCGATCGAGACCTACGTCGGCGTCGTCCTCGGCGGGTACACCGGCGAGATCCCGCAGCGCACCCGCGAGGTCATGGAGAAGATCCGGGCCCGCTGCGACGCCGCCCTCGCCGCCCTGGCCAAGCGCCGCCTGCTGGCCGACCTGCGCTGCATCGACCGGGGCGACCTCGAGACGGGCTCGGCGCGTCTCGGCGAGCTGGTCGACCGTGCGGTCGACCAGCTCGCCGCCCTCACCGCCGGGCGCGAGGTCACGATCGCGGTCGCGCCCGGCCCCGGGCCCGACCTCGTGCGCTGCGATCCCGACAAGACGGTCGCCCTGCTGCGCGAGCTCCTCGAGAACGCGGTCGTCTACTCGGAGCGCGGCGGCTCGGTCGAGGTCGCCGTCGGCGCCGCGACCGGCGACCGCCTCGCCGTCACGATCACCGACCACGGCATCGGCATCCCGGCGCGTTGCCTGCCGCACGTCTTCGACGAGGACTACCGCGCCGACACCGCCGTCAAGCACTATCCGGACGGCGCCGGTCTGGGCCTCGCCATCGCCCGCGAGATCGCCGACCTGCAGGGCTTCGAGCTCGCGGCGGCGAGCGAGGAGGGACGGGGCAGCGCGTTCAGCCTGAGCGCCCCGCCGGCGCCCGCGGCCTGACCGCCCCTGCCGACGAGACCCGCTCACAGCGCCATGAGGTGCGCGGCCGCGGTGGCGGCGTAGGCCGCCAGGCGCGCCTCGAGGTCGGCGGACAGGGGCGTCCCCAGTAGTGTGTCGCGCGGTTCGATGCCCATGACGGCGAGCGGCGGGATCGTGTAGCCGGCCGTGCGCGCCAGCTCCACCACTCTGAGCACGTCTCCCTCGTGGGTCGTCAGGCCGCTCAGCTCCTTGTGCGTCTCGACCTCGTCGGGCGAGAAGATGCGGCAGTCGCCCGGCGCGATGCCCAGGCGCGCCGCGTCGACGACGAGCAGCGCCTCGGTCTCGGCGCCCAGGTAGGCCACCAGGCTGAGCGCGTCGGTCGAGAGGTCGACGGCCACGACGTCGGCGTCGAGGCCGCTCGCCACGGCCTGCTCGACCACGCGCGGGCCGACGCCGTCGTCGCCGGCCAGGACGTTGCCTACGCCGACCAGATAGCGCATCTCGCCAGTCCGCCGAGCGGCTCTGTCGCTTGCGTCCGGGCTAGCGCGACTTCGTGGCGCGCCCGGTCACGAAGCCGACGTCGAGGTAGTGGGTCGAGCATGAGATGCAGGGGTCGTAGGAGCGCACCAGCATCTCGAGCGCGAGCGCCATCTCGTTCTCGCCCTTGCCCTGGGCGAGGAGCTCGGGCACGAGCTTCTCGAAGTCGTGCTGGATGTTGTTGTGGTTCTGGTTGGTCGGGATGATGCAGTTGCCCCCCTGGCACACGCCCTCGGCGTCGTAGCCGTACTCGTGGAAGAGGATGCCGCGTGGCACCTCGGTCGCACCGGCGCCCGCGCCGAACCGGGCCGGCTCGACGAGCGGCTCGAGCGCCACGCCGGTCTCGACGAGCTCGTCGATCAGCGCGAGCGACTCGTAAACGTCGGAGACGATCTCGACGGCCTGCGCCACCGTGTTCATGTAGGGGTTGGTGCAGAGGGGCCGCATGCCGAGCGCCTCGGCCACCTTCCGGGCCTCGGGGTGGAGCCTGTCGTAGTTGTTGTTGAAGCGGGCGAGCGCGCCGGCGGCGTACGAGTCCAGCTTGTTCCTGGTGTACTTGGCGGTCGACTGCGGCACCACGAACTCGTTGGTGACCTGCCTGTAGTCGGCCACCGGGTAGCGCTGCGTCGTGCCGTCGGGCAGCATCGACTGGATGTCGCCGTCGTAGAGCCCGTAGTCGTGGTCGTTGGACAGGGCGACGTACTCGGTGGGCCGGTCGAAGGCCGGGATCTGGGGCGCCAGGGCGGCGACCGTCGCCAGCATGGCCTCCATCTCGGGCACGGCCGCGACGAGCTGCTCGCGCAACGCCTTGAGCTCCTTGACGGTCGGGACCGCCGCCATGCCGCCCGGCACGATGCTCATGGGATGGGTCGTGCGGCCGCCGATCAGCGAGCCCCACTCGTGCCCGAGGCGCTTGAGCCGCAGAGCTCGCGCCACGACCTCGCCGTGCGTGGCGACGAGCGGGAACACCGAAGGCACGCCGAGCAGGTCGGGAGCCGCCAGGACGTTGATGTGCAGCACGTGCGAGTCGAAGTTCTCGGCGTGCTTGAGCAGCTCGCGCAGCTTCCAGCTCTGCGCGCTGACCTCGATGCCGAGCGCGTTCTCGGTCGCCTTGACCGACGCCAGCGTGTGGCCCACCGAGCAGATGCCGCAGATGCGGCTCGTGATGCGGGCCACCTCGGAGTAGTGCCGGCCGCGGACCATGGACTCGAAGAAGCGCGGGGCCTCGGGCACCTGCCACTCGCACTTTTCGACCACGCCGTCGGTCACGTTGACGACGATGTTGCCGTGACCCTCGACGCGGGTCACGTGGTCGACGCGGATACGGGTCGTGGTCATGACGCGGCCTCCAGTGACGCGGCCTCGAGATCGGTGGCGGTGAACATGAGTGCCTTGTCGGCCGCCCGCCGCGGCGAGAGCCCGGCCTGCTCGACGAGCACCTTCTGCAGGGCCGGCAGGTTGGGCTTGTCGACGAAGCCGCGACAGGCCTCGCAGGGCACGCCGTAGGCGGGGCAGGGCGCGCCGCAGCCGGCCCGCGCCACCATGCCCATGCAGTGGTCGGCCTCGTCGTAGCGACAGACCGTCTCGCGCCGCTTGCACTCGACACAGACAGGATAGTTGGGGATCACGGGCTCCTTGCCGTGCAGCAGGTGCGCCACGATCTGCAGGACCTCGTACTTGTTGACGGGGCAGCCGTAGGCGGCGTAGTCGACCTTGATGGCGGCCGAGATCGGCTGCGCCTTCTGCGAGTCGAGGTGCGACTGCGAGGCTGCGTCGCCGTAGACGAACTGCCGGTAGTCGCTCTGGTGGTTCTTGAGCGCGTTGATGCCGGCGCTCGCCGCGCACTGGCCGTAGGCGATGACGACGGCGGCGCGCTCGCGGATGCTCTCGAGGCGGGCGCGGTCGGCCTCGCGCGTGAAGCTGCCCTCGACGAAGGCGATGTCGATCGGCTCGGTCGTCTTCTCGGACATCGCCTCGCGGAACTCGACAACCTCGACGTGCTTGAGGAGCTCGAGGAACGCCGTGTCGCCGTAGTTGGTGAACTCGATCTGGCAGCCCTCGCAACAGGTGAAATCGAAGAACGCGACCCTCGGCTTGCTCATCAGAACGCCTCCTCGAGGCCCTGGACATCGGCGAACGGGAACACCGGGCCGTCGACACACACGTACCTGTCGTTGATCTGGCAGTGGCCGCACTTGCCCACGCCGCACTTCATGCGGCGCTCGAGGTCGACGAAGACGTGCTCGCGGGGGATGCCGATCATGTCGAGCTCGCGGATCACGAAGCGGTAGAAGATCGGCGGCCCGCAGATCACGGCGCGCGTCTCGGGCGAGAGCTCGACCTTGGGAAAGAGCGTGGTGATGACGCCGACGTTGCCCGTCCAGCCATCGTCGGCCTTGTCGACGGTCTCGAAGAACTCGACGCCCTCGCCGCCGCGCCAGCAGGCGAGGTCGTCCGAGAAGAGCTGCAGGCAGGGCTCGCGCGAGCCGTAGAAGAGCACGAAGCGCGAGAACTCGTCGCGCCGGTCCAGGATGTACTGGATCAGGCTGCGCGTCGGGCAGATGCCGATGCCGCCCGCGACGACGAGCACGTCGCGGCCGCGCAGCTCGGCGAGGTCGAAGCCCTTGCCCAGCGGGCCTCTGACGTAGACCGCGTCGCCCTTGCCGAGCCTGGTGACCGCGTTGGACACGCGACCGACCGAGCGCACGACCAGGTCGAAGGTGTCGGTCCGCGTCGGCGAGCTGGCGAAGCCGATGGGGATCTCGCCGTAGCCGAACAGCGAGAGCTCGACGATCTGGCCGGGCACGTACTCCATGGCCCGGCCGTCGTCCATCGCGAGCGTGAAATGGGTCTCGGTCGGGGTCGCCTGCAGGGTGTGGACGATGGTCGCCTTGCGGGGCAGGAAGATGTTCTCGACTTCGGTCCAGTGGCACTGATGGCTGCTCATCTCTCCCACCTCACGAGGCCATGATCCGGTTGATGACCCGGGCCGGGTCGGCGATGTCGGCGGTGCAACCCGCCGAGCAGCGACCGCAGCCGACGCAGGCCGGGCCGCCCAGCTTCTCGTTCAGATAGGTCGCCTTGCGCATGATGCGGTGGCGGAAACGCGCCGCCCGGTCGTCGCGGAAGTTCTCGCAGGCGCCCTCGCCCAGCGAGCACTTGGCGAAGTCCTCGGTCAGGCAGCCGTCCCAGAAGCGGGTGCGCTGGCCCGACGTCTGGTCGACGTTCCAGGTGTCCTGCACGTCGAAGCAGTAGCAGGTGGGACAGACCGTGTTGCAGGTGCCGCACGAGAAGCAGTCGGCCGCGAGCTCCGACCAGAGCTTCTCGTCGCCGAAGGCGGCGCGCACCTTTGTGGCGATGGCCGCAGCGGCGTGCTCGAGCTTCTCGGGGCAGCGTTCGAGGGCGGCGGCGTTCACCGCCGCCGCCCCGTCGACCTGCGCGGCGCTGGCCGGCTCGAAGGCGCCGAAGCCGAGCAGCTCCTCGCCGCGTGCGGTGCGCGTCTCGAGCACGTAGCCCGCGCCGATCGCCGTGAGGAAGGCGTCGTGGCCCTGGGGCTGCACGTCGCTGCCGACCGAGGCGAAGAACGCCCGGCTCGAGACGTTCCGGATGTTCGCGGCGACGATCGTGGTCGTCTGGCGGTGGGCCATGTAGTTCACGTCGTAGTTGCGTTCCGAGAACAGCAGGTCGGTCTGGTCGATCGCCTTGACGTCGTAGAAGTGCACGCCGAGCAGGACCTTCTCGGTCGGTTCCAGCGCGGCGCCGTAGCCCTCGGCGTCGAACTTCACGAGATCCTGAGCCGGCGGGAAGAACAGCTTCTTGGGCGGCAGGATGCTGACGTCGTAGTCGAGACGCAGCTCGTCGGGCGTCTCGAGGCGCTCGAAGACGAAGCGCGAGCGCTTGGCCACCGGTCCGTACACCGGCCGCGACTCGATGAGCGCGGCCACGAAGGCCGGGAAGCCGTCACCTCTCAGGAATGAGACAGTCATCGGACCTCGCTAGGTTGGACGCGTGCCGCTCTCGCGCTTGTGGGCGAGCGGCCGGACACAACGGACTGACCCGTTGGCAAGGGGGGTGGCAAGGCGATGCGAGCGGACGGGGAGCGTGCCGCGTGGGTCTCACGATGGCGTGGTCGGGTCGGCGGCGTCCATGAGCTCCAGAGCGTTCGAGCACTCAAGCAGGGTCGCGACGTGCCTTTCGGTCGGCGATCAACAAGACCTACGCGATAGGCTAGCGGAATGCGAAACGCGTCACAATGTCCAGACGCGTCCGGAGCACCATCTTGACCAGGATCAAGCTCCGCCGGGGTTGCCGGCCGACGGCCGCGGCGCCTGCGCCGCGCGCCCACCCGGACCACGACGCGCTTTAGCGCCCGCAACGGCCCCTGGGCGCCCGCGGTGGGTAGACGTACGGGTCGCCCGCACCCGCGTCGAAGGAGACCGCGCCATGACCGCCCACGAGCACTGGAAGCAGGAGCCCGACGACCACGACTACCCCGCCGCTGCGGACTACCTGAGCCTGCTCCTCGACGACGCCGCGGTCGCCGCCACGGTGAGCGCCCTGCGCGCCGCGGCCGTCGTGCACCGCAAGGCCAAGGACCTGCTGCGGGCGAGCGGCCTGCCGGCTCTCGGGCCTGACAACGTGCACGTCGCCAAGGACCTGGCCAAGGTCGCGCGGTCGGTCAAGCTCTCGCCCGTCCTGCTGGTGAGGGGCGACCTCTCGCGCGGCAGCCCGCTCATGATCGCCGACGGCTACCACCGCGTCTGCGCCAGCCACCACCTGGACGAGGACGCCGACATCCCCTGCCGCATCGTCGAGCTGCGCTAGCGGCCGGCCCGCGGCAGCGGGCCGGCGCCCGAGCCGGGAAGCGCGCGCCCGGCCGCCCTGCGGCGGCCGGGCACCGCCCTCCTCGTCAAAGACCGTAGCGCCGGGCGGCCTCCACGCGCCGTGCCGCCTCGGCGGCGGTCGCCAGCAGCCCCGCCGCGACGTCGCGCCGGCTGGGCCGGTCGGGCAGTCCCGGATACGCGGGCGCGACTCGGCCCCGGCGGCGCCGCAGCCACAGCCGCCCACGCCACACGCTGCGCTTCAGGCCGTGCGTGTCGTGCTGCGAGCGCAGCATCTCGCAGGGGCCCGCCGGGATGAGCGTCAGCCCACGGCCCGTCAGACGCTTGACCAGCGCCTCGCCGGCCGGCGTACGGGCGATCACGTCCGAGACGCCGGGCGTGCCCTCGAAGCGGTCGAGCCAGGCGTCGCCGACCGAGATGTCGGCGAGCTCGGCCAGGCCGTCGGGGCACAGCCGGCAGCGCGGCGGCGTGAGGGCCAGCACGCCGCCGTCGTCGTAGTCGGGATACGGCTGCTCGCGCACGACGCCGTCCCTCGTCTCGAGACGCAGGCCGCCGGGCCAGCCCGGGCCGCGATAGCGCACCGCGACGAGCTCGGCCGGGTCGAGGCCGAGACGGCGCGCGGAGAGGGCGGTCGCACGCGGCTCAGCGCTGTGGGCGCAGAAGATGCCCAGGATCAGCGCGACGCGCTCGCGCAGCCGCTGGTCGCGGCGCTGGGCCAGGCGCAGGCCCTGGACGTGGCAGGGCAGGCCGGCAACGGCGTAGCGACCGGGGCGAGCTAGCACCTCGCGCAGCGCGACGTTGAGCGCCACCATGTTGTACTTGGAGCCGCGGCAGCCGGCGATCTCCTGTGCCGACCGGGCGATCAGCGGCTCCATGGCCAGGGCGTTGTCGGGTGCGGGGCGCACGACCACGGCGGCATCGGCCAGTCCGTCCGCGAGCGCCCCGCTCAGGATCACCGTCGCCACACCCCCCGACGCTCCCCGGTAGCGAGTCTGCTCGTCTGTTGCCCAGCCGAACCACAGCCCTCGCCAGGGGCCGAGGAAGTCGGGCGCCGGCGCGCCCTCGTTGGCCGCCCGCCACCACGCGGCCCTGGCGAAGTCGAGGCCGCCGCCCGGACAGACCGCGAGGCAGGTGCCGCAGTCGGTGCAGCGCGCGGCGTCGACCTGGGGGAGCCAGCCGAGAGCAAGGGACCAGCGCATGGCGACGGCGTCGTGTGGGCAGACGCCGGCGCAGGTGCCGCACTGCATGCAGAGACCATCGGCGACGATGCGTTCGACAGACATCGCCGCCGACTCTACTGCGTGTCCCGGCAACGAAAAAGCGCATGCACCGGCGCGCGTGGCCGGAGCGTCGTGCCTTCGCTGAAGAGCGTTGCGTCTGTCCCGGTCTGACTGTCAAGTCGCACAGTCTTCACGGATCACTCGATCGAAGCCCAATCAGGAGCCGCAGAGGACGTGGGGCGATGATGAGTAGAGGACGATGGGAGGCGGCGCACTAGGCGCGCAGCTCCCCGGCGGCGAACAGCAGCTCGAAGCGCTCACGCACGACGAGCATGTCGCGCGCCGGCGTCAGACCCCACGCGGCGAGCTCCTGCGAGAAGAAGTCCCAGTGGGCGGCTCGCCACTGTCGCAGCGACCGATCGCCCTCGCCCTCCGCGAACGCGTGGTCGGCGCCGACTTGACCGAAGGGCACGACGTCGACCGCGGTCGTGCGGATCACGCAGCGCGCGGCGCCCGACCCGTCGGTGACCACCGAGAGATCGCCGCAGACGGGCAGCGGCTCGCCCTCGTGCTCGTAGGCGACCAGCGCTCCGGCCGTGGCGCGCTTCGTGCCGCGCAACACGCAGTCGACGAGCCGGTCGCCCTGCTCGGGTCCGATACCGAACTGCCAGCACGAGTACCTCGCCTCGCGCGCCGACGCCGCGGCCTCGCTGCCCGAGGCAAGGAACCGGTCCCACAGCTCCTCACACGACCGGCTCACTCTCCCTCCGGCGGTTCCACGACGCTCGGGCGCCACAGCTGGTCGGACCCGCGCGAGGTCTTGATCCGTTCCCATTCGCCGTGCAGCACGGGAGCCGCGCAGACCAGGCCGGCGAGCGCCGTCACGCCGCCGATGCCGATCGCCCAGCCGCCGATCAGACCGTAGACGACGGGCGAGAGCAGCGTGCCCACGAGCGCGGCCAGCAGCGCCGCGGAGGTCTCGAGGCCCTGGATCGCGCCGATCCAGCGCGGCGGGCTCACCTGGACGAGGAAGGCCTGCTTGGCGGGATAGGACCACGCGAAGGCGAGGCCCTCGATGGCATTGACGATGATGAAGAGCCACAGGTTGTGCGTCGTCCCGTACACGATCCAGGCGCACGCGGCGACCGTGTAGCCGGAGAACATGAGCCAGAAGCGGTTGCCGCGGTCGGCGATCGCGCCGCCGACGAACGACAGCAGCATGGGCACGCTGAAGACGACCCACGTGGCGCTGATGAAGCCAAGCGAGGCGCCGAGCCTGTGCAGCCATAGGCTCCAGAGGACCTCGAACGCGCCCATCGCGTAGTTGCTCGCCGCCGCGATCAGCACGAAGGCGGCCACCGGCCGCGTCACGAGCGCGCGCAGCGGCACATGCGGCTCTCGCGACCGCTCGGCCACGACGGCGCGGTCCGGCTCCTTCACCGTGACCGCGAGCAGGAGGGCCGTGATGGCCGAGAGCGCGGTGCCGAACAGGAAGATCGCGTAGAAGGCCCGCGTGCCGTGACCGCCGCCGAGGGCGTAGAGCGGCGGCGCCAGCGCGGGGCCGAGGATGAGGCCGCCGTACTGAGCGCTCGTCAGCCAGCCGTAGGCGCGACTGCGCGTGCTCTCGTCGCTGATGTCGGCGATGAAGGCCTGGCTCGCCGGCCCCACGGCCGCTCCACCGATGCCTTCGAGCAGCCGGAAGACGGCGAACCAGGCCGCCTGCGTGGTGGTGACGAACAGCAGCGTCGCGACCGCGAACAGGACGAGACCGCCGACCATGAGCGGCTTGCGGCCGACGATGTCGCTCGCGCGCCCGAACAGGGCGGAGAAGGCCAGGGTGCCGACGTAGTAGGACGAGGCGATCACGCCCAGCAGCCAGAGCGAGCTGTGCGCCTGCTCCCGCAGGAAGATCGGCAGGTAAGGCAGGATCGCACCGAAACCGGACCACGTGACGAAGCCGGCGATGCAGACGACCAGGAGCTGCCTGGTCGTGCGGTCCGGACCCGGCGGTCCCGACGACTCTCTCTCGAACGGCAAACGACGCAAACGGCACCTTCGCTCGATCGGCGGCTCGCGTCTCCGGCCGCTCGCCTGACCCTCTCTCAGCGCCGGGTCCGGCGCAAGGACGCGCGGGCGACCGGGAGCGCGCAGGTCCCGACCGCGACTGACCCCTACGCGACGTCTCGCATCATGGCCTCGATCGCGTCGACCTTCTCACGCAGCGCGGTGAGCTCGGCCTGGATGGTCGACTCGAGGTCGCGGGTCTCACGGGCGAGCGTCTCGTAGTCGGCGACGATCTGCCGGTACTGCTCGCCGCTGTCACCCTTGATGCGCTCGCTGGCGACCGCCGACCTGCCCGCCACGATGGACGACAGCACGACGGCGCAGACGATGAGGACGAAGACGGCCACGAGCGCCAGAGGCCATCCTATGGTCGTGGCTACCACACATTGGTTCATCGCTTTGCCTTTCCCTCCGGTCGGTTGTCGAGGCTGAGTGTGGCCACCGCCTCGGTGATCCGCTGCGGCGTGAGGTGCTCGTCGAAATCGGTCACCTCGTAGTAGCGCAGCGCCTTGCCGTCGGGTGAGACCTCGTGGTGGCCTGCCACGAGTCCCGCCCGTTCGAGCACCTGGAGATGCATGTGCAGCAGCGGACGGCCGATCCCCAGCTCGCGCGCGAGCTCGCTCACGTGTACCTTGCGCTCACGCAGCGCCGCGAGGACGCGCAGGCGGTGTGGGTTCGCCAGGGCGCTCAGCATCTTCAGGATCTCGTCGCCGCTGCGACCTTCGGCCATCTCGCTCCTTACCTGTCAGCATAATCTGACAGGTCACTGCTAGTTCTGTCAAGTGGTCGCCGGCAAGGAAGTCTGATAGGCGCTGGTTGCGGTCATGTACGACCACCCCCGTCGGAGGAGGACGGTGAGTCGGCGCGCCTCGCCGCAGGCGAGGCGCGCCGACGGTCGTCGATGGAGGCGACCCCTGCCTGGGTGTCGCTCGGTTGAGACGGGAGCCTGAGCCGGCTTGGTCGTGACAGCGACGGCGGGCGGGGGAGCCCCCCTCCCCCGCCGCCGTCATCGCCGGCGCTCCCCCCTCCCCGCTTCAGATGGACGACAGTCTCCCACCGCCCAGCACCGCGCCGAAGAAGCTCTGCGGGCCGCCGCCCGGCCGTCGCGCAGGGCCGCCACGACGCAAAAGACCGGCCCGACAGGACCGGTCTCACCATTGACTCCCCGTCGGGGAACGGTGACCGCGTTGCAACCCCCGACGGATCTCAGCCTCCTGCACACCCGCGCGACGTCTGCCGCGTGGCGTTGTCCGTGATTGTGGGACCTCGCCGTCCGATGTCAATAAGAGGCCGTAGTCGGGGCAGACGACGCGACGCCGCCGGGCGGCGCCCCGGCGTCACTGGCCGCCGGCGGCCTCCTCGACCGTCAACTCCGCAGTCGGGTCGGCCTCGAGCCGATCGTCCGGGATCGGCCGGCCGCTAAGCACCGAGCGCCCGTACACGCCACGGTCCAGGCGCTCCTCGGCGCGGTCGAGCGCCGCCAGCCTCGCTTTCAGGTCAAAGGCGAAGGCGTCGTCCGTGCCCTCGGCCGTCAGCGCCTGCGCCGCGTCGACCCCGTCGCCCGTCTCCAGCTCTTCGGCGTGGTCCAAGCGCCGCGCCTCTTCGGTGTCGCCGATGAGGCCCTTGATCCTTTCCCGCTCCGCCTCGAGCAGCTTGCGCGCCCTGTCTCGGTCCATGCAGCGCTCACCTCGTCTCATTGGCTCGCCACGATGTCTGCCTGTAAAGGTGCGCGAGCTGGAGACGATCCACACCTCGCCGGTGCGCCGCCGACGAAACCGTTGCCGGAGATGACAACGGGCATGGCCTGGTCACTTGGCGCCATGGCCGGCAGGATGGCGGTCACCGCCGGGGTCGAGGAGGTCCCCTCGAGCGTCGGCGTCGGCGCCTGGGCGAGGGCCGCGCCGGCCAAGGCGAGAGCCAGCGCGCATGCCGAGGCGAGAAGGACCAGGAACCGCTTCATCAGGTCCCCTCCGCGATGCTTCGCGCCTCGTCGCCCCCCGGCGGCGCGGCAGACCCCCTGGCGGGAGCTGCAGTCAGTGTACGCCGAGCCTGGCCGACGCTGATGCGGTCCGCCCGACCGGCCACCGCCGGACCTCCCTCCCGGGGCGGGCGCACGCCTCAGTCGAGCGGCGTCTCACTCACGGCGCCCGCCAGCCCCTGACCAGATCGCACGCCCCGAGACGGCGCAGCAGCTCGTCGAAGCCGTCGACCAGGAAGGCATCGATGCCGAGCGTGCGAGCCGCGGCGACGTTGGCGGGTGTGTCGTCGAAGAAGCGGACCGCGCCGGCGTCGACGGCGAGCTCGCGGAGGACCGCCTCGAACGCGGCTTCGTCGGGTTTGATCCGCCCGATCAGGTGCGACGAGAAGGCTCCGTCGAAGAGCGCCAGGAAGCCGGCTGCTCTGGGCCAGTGCACCACATTGGAGTTGCTGAAGCAGCAGACCCTGTGGCGCCGGCGCAAGTGCGAGACGAGCGCCGCGGCTCCCGGGTAGGGCTGTTTGACCCACGAGGCGAAGGACTCCAGAAAGACGTCCGGCGCCAGGGGAAGCCGCCATTCCTCGACGAACCGGGCAGCGAAATCGCTCGGGGGGATCTCGCCGAGCTCGAATCGCCTGACGGCCGGCGAGCGCAGCCACCGGTCGCGAAAGGCCTGGTCCGTGAGACCCTCGCCGACCAGCGCGCGGAGCGAGGAGAAGACGTCGTTGTCGACGAGCACCCCGCCGAGGTCGAACAACAGGACGTCAGGGCGTGTCACCCTTTCACGGGAGCCGTGTTCCGTCAGGCCAACCGGGCACTCCGCGAACTCTCCGCCGTACCTGTCGAGATGAGCGTCGTCGTCGACGAGCATCGGTCCTCCGGGTCGAGGCACCCCCAGCCTACGTCAGCGACTCCCGCCGCGAAAGGCATCCGAGCCGGCCGCGGGGTGCTAGCTCGAGTAGACCTTCAGCAGCTTGGCGGGCGCCTGGAGGTGGAGCTTCGCGGCCGCTCTGCGGTAGTCGCGCACGACCCGCTTGTCGAGCGTCCCGGCGTTCCTCAGGTCGCCGGGCACCTCGGAGGCCCATTGCAGCGGCGGCCGCTCGGTGTCGATGTCGTGGATCAGTACGCCCATCAACGCGAGCCCCGCGCTGTTGTCGGCGACGAGCGCCGCGTGTGCCGCCCGAAACTGTGGCGGGGGAGTGATCGCCTGGTACTCGCTGAGGATCTGCCGTTCCCGCGGCTCCAACCGCATGACGATCGAGGCGAGGTCCTGGACCGTGGACCAGCTGGCCGCCGGACTCTCCATCTCACTCTTCCAGTGCGCGATGGCGGCTGTGGCATCCTTGTCGGCCTTGTAGTCCTGCGCGATGACGGGTGCCATGGCGCGGAAATAGCGCTTGCCCGCCTGTCGAGGACTGACGGGGGGGTTCGCCTTCGCGACCGTGCTCCCCGTCGGGCTCGCGCTCGTCTGGTGCGATGCGCACCCGGCGAGCGCGACCCCGCCGAGGACGAGCATGCACAAGCAACCCCGACCCGAAAGAACCCTGCCGATCCTCATGTCGACCCCCTGGTGTCCCGAACGCCGGCCGGCGCGCCCCGCACCTGTCGACACTCACGACGACACTATCGGCATGAGAGCGGGTTCTCTTCACCCCGCCGCCGCGGCGTGGCGAGCAGGAACGGCAGACTCACCAGCACGAGCACGACCCCGATGACGAAGGAGGGTGCGACGCTACGAATCGAACCCGAGGCCGATCCGATCGAGCGTCCGCAGCCAGAGGTTGCGCCGTCCTTGGCGGGCGTCGGCACGACCGAGCGACCATGAGGTCAGCCCGACGACGCCGGCGCGCAGCGGCTCCGGCGGCCAGGGCAGCGGTCTGGTCGACGTGAGCTTGAGGCGCGTGCGCTCGTTGGACCGGCCGTCGAGCAGATCGAGCCCGACGAGCGCCCCGAAGCGGGACTCGCCCACGCCCATGCCGGTGTAGCCGAGCGCGTAGGCGACGCGGCCGCCGTAGGCCCGTCCCCAGAACTGGCAGAGGCGCGTGCTGGTGTCTATGACGCCGGCCCAGGCGTGCGTGAAACGCACGCCGTCGAGCTGTGGGAAGGTCTCGAAGAAGTGGCCCGCGAGCTTCACGAAGGTCGCCCGGCGGCGCTCGTACTGGGGGCGGATCGCGCCGCCGAGGTGATAGACGGCATCGTAGCCTCCCCACAGGATGCGACCGTCGGCTGTGCGCCGGTAGTAGTGGAAGCGGTTGCCGGCGTCGGACATCCCCTGGGAGCCACGCCAGCCGACGGCCGCCCAGTGCTCGTCGCTGAGCGGCTCAGTCATGAGCGCGTGGTCGTAGACGGGTACGACGCGGCGGCGCATCGCGCCGAGCAGGGCGGGGAAGGCGTTCGTGGCGAGCATCACGCGACGCGCCCTGAGGGCGCCGCCCCGCGTGCGCAGCACCATCTCCGCGCCGTCGGGCTCGATCGCCGTCACCCGCGTGCGCTCGCAGAGGCGCACGCCGAGCCCCTGAGCCGCTCGAGCCAGCCCCCAGGTCAGCCGGGCCGGGTCGACCATCGCGCAGTCATCCGGCGTCCAGAGGCCGGCGAGGTAGGTCGGCGAGGCGATCTCGGCGCGCATGGCCGGACCGTCGAACCACTGCACGCGCCGGCCCGCGGCGACCATCTCGTCGCGAACCGCGGCCAGCTCGTCGACCTGCCACGGCGCCACGGCAACGTCGATCTCCCCCACGCGCCGCCAGTCGCAGTCGATGGCGTAGCGGGCGACGGCGCCCTCGACCTCGTCGAGGTTCTCGCGGCCGAGCCGCTCGAGGCGGTCGATCTCGTCCGGAAAGTGGTTGAGGCCGTTGTCGATGCCGTGCGTGAGCGTCGCCATGCAGAAGCCGCCGTTGCGCCCCGAGGCCTGCCAGCCGACGCGGTCGGCCTCGAGCAGGACGACCTCACGGGCGGGATCGCGCTCCTTGGCAAGCAGCGCCGTCCACACGCCGGTCAGACCGCCGCCGACGACGGCGAAGTCGCACCGACCGGAGCCTTCGAAGGGCGGCGTCGGCGCGGGCGCCTGCGGGCTGTCGAGCCAGAACGGGAACGGGCGGGCGGGCGCGAGAGCGTGCCGCACGGTCTGCGGATCGACGACACGAGTCGTCAGCGCCATGGTCACCCCCTTGGCGTCGGCGCACGGTGACCCCTCGGTCAAAGCAGCGCGCCCCGGCATGAGCGTTCCTCTTCTACTACGAACGGCCTCGCCGCACCAGCCGGCGGCGGCGTGGCGCCCCTCACCGGTTTCCCGCGGGGCGGGTCCGGGTAGCGTCCGGCTCCGACTCGCAGGAGGGGTGAGATGCAAGGTGAGAAGAGGGTGATCGACGAGCTCAACGCCCGGCTGGCCGAAGAGCTCACGGCCATCAACCAGTACTTCGTCCACGCGGAGATGTGTGAGAACTGGCAGTACGGCCACCTGGCCGAGCCGGTCAGGCAGCGCTCCATCGCGGAAATGAAGCACGCCGAGCGGCTGATCGAACGCATCCTGTACCTGGACGGGCGCCCGATCGTGAGCGATCTCAATGAGATCCGCATCGGATCCACCGTCCCCGAGATGCACACGAGCGACCTCGCCCTCGAGGTCGACGCCGTGCGGCAGTACAACGAGAGCATCCGCATCTGCGTCGAGCTCAAGGACGACGGCAGCAAGGAGCTGCTCGAGTCGATCCTCGGCGACGAGGAGGATCACGTCGACTGGCTCGAGGCCCAACTCACTCAGATCGAGCAGGCCGGCCGCGAGAACTACCTGGCCGAGCAGATCGGCTAGGGCGGGCCGGGCGCCGCCGCCAGACCGTCCGGGGGGTCGGCCGGGGAGGCCGTTGCCGCGCGCCCGGGCGGCAGCGGCCGACGGCGTCCGCAAGGGAACGGGCCGCTACCTCGCACCCGCGACCCAGAGACTGTAGTTGCCGCCGGTCCGTGCGCCCCTCGTCTGGCGGATCATCAGGCGATAGCGACCGGCCTGCGGCAGCAATGTCAGGCTGGAGCCAGACAGCAAGGGCCGGCGACTTCTCGCGTCACCCGATCGGCCTGCCTGTCCGCGACGCCCGCGTTACTCCGCCGGGGCTCCCTGACGCACGTTCACGGAGCCCACGCCGTCCGCGATCTCGATCTCGGCTCCGTACGGCGCCGACAGCTCGCGCAGCCACTCGAGCATGCGGGCCGCGCGCTCGGGCGGCGCCGGCATGGGGACACCGCTCCTGGTCAGCGGCTCGCCGTAGCGCAGCCAGACGGGATGCAGCTCGATCCGGCTCAGCCCGCCGCCCTCGAAGACGCTGCTCGTGACCATGCTCTCGAACACCCAGTCGTGGCCGAACTCGTCCTTCTCCTCGACCGCCGTGTAGTCGGCGTGCGTGGCGCGCTCGGGGTGAGCGAACGTCTTGGCCAGGCGCTCGCGCGTCGCCCTGGCCTCGTACAGGTCGGCGGCGAGCGGTTCCTGCAGGTCGCTCCAGAAGAAGTTGCCGAGGCCGTAGAAGATCGGCCGGCCGCGGTAGATCTCGACGGGGCCGAGGTTGTGGGTGCCGCAGGTCAGGAAGGCGTCGGCTCCGGCGTCGATCGCGGCCCGCGCCACCGGCTGCACGAAGTCGGCCGGGAGCAGCGGCGCCGGCGGGAACGGGGTCTCGTCGCGCGCCTCGTGCGTGTGCAGCGCGGCGATCAGGAAATCGCTGTGCTGCTTGCCGAGGCGCACGTTCTTGAGGATGTCGGCGAGGTCCTGGTCGTCCACCCGATAGGCGGTCCCGGGCTCGTCGCCCTCGACGAAGTCGAGCCGGAAGCGGTTGAGCGACGGGGGGCCGACCGCGAGCGCGCCTGCCTGAGCCTGTGCGCCGGTCGCGTCGGACGCCTGCACGCCGGCGCCCTCGCCGTGGGTGTCCTTCGCCGGTATCGTCGCCAGCGCTCGCATGACCGGCGGCGGCACGACCCATCTGGTGTACACCTTGAGCGCGCTCAGGCCGGGCCGGCCCGGCGCGGCGTCGCGGTAGGGGAGCGCCTCGGAGACCGGCAGGAAGGTCGAAGCGAACGAGACCAGGCCGATCCGGCCCTGCGGCGTCTCCTGGTAGGCGGGCGCCCGCGCGAGACCACGATGCTCGCCGACCCCGGCGTGGACCACGCCGGCGTCGTCCAGCCACCTGCTGGTCTCGCGCATCCCCTCGATCCCCCAGTCGAGCGCGTGGTTGTTGGCGCGCGACATGACGGTGAGGCCGAGGCGCGCGAAGTCGGCCGCCACGGCCGGCGTCGCCATCATCGGGTAGTCGCCTTCCCAGGCGTGCGGATAGCCCTTGAACCGGGCCAGGTCGACGATGTTGATCTCGCAGTTGCCGTAGCGCACGTGACCGCGCCTCAGCACGTCGATGATCGCGGCGAAGCCGGGGTCGGCCAGCCAGGTCGACAGCGGCCGGGTCATGATGCAGTCGCCGACCGCGGTCAGCCGGAAACCGTCGGGCACGCGCGTGACGAGCTCGGCTTCGAGCGGGCGCCGGGGGTCGAACTGCGAGGGGTCGACGACCACGGGGTCGGCGGCGGCGAAGCCGCCGCCGACCCCGGCGTCACTCGCTGCCTGGTTCATTCCGCTTCGACCTGCTGCGGCCGGCGGCGTCGCACGAGCACCACCGCGACGCCAAGCACGACCGCCGCCGCGACGACGACCCCGACGATGACGCCGGTCGAGCCGCCGCCGCTCTTGGCGGCGGCCACCGTCCTGGGCTTCAGGTCGATGTACGTGGTGCGCAGCATGTTGCGAAACGAAGCGCCCGTGGCCCCCGGCGGCACCGTGACATACCCGGTCCACTTGTCGCTGCGGTAGGCCTGGGTCAGCACGTTGTACCAGAGCACGTCGTAGACGGCGTCCTTGTAGAGGATCTGCTGCATCTTGCGGACGATCGCCTGGCGATCGGCCGGGACCACAGCGGACGCCTGCTGCGTGTACGGCTTGTCGTAGGCCGGGTTCGTGAGTTCATGCCGAGCTCGTGGAAGCCGAGCGCGCGGGCCGCGACGATGGTCGAGCCCGGCATGCTCTTGAGCACCTTGTAGTAGCCGGGGTCGAGCTCGATCGCGGCATCGAGGTTGCCCATCTTGTAGTCGTCGACGAGGCTGTCCTGCTGCTGGTACATCTCGAACAGGACGGTGCCGACCGTCGGCTCGACGCCAAAGCCGTCCTTGTGGTACGGGTTGCGGGTCAGCTTGACGAACTTCTCCCCCTCCCTGCACATCGCCTCGCGACCGTGGCCGTCGGCCACGGACGAGCCCCCCTGGTCCGCCGGCGGAGGTACGGCGGATCCGACTGCGTCTGCCCGCCGGCGGCACCGGCGAATGACCCTATCACACCCGGGTGCGGGCTCCCGAGGCGAGAACCAGGCGAGGGCGGAACGCCGCGGCCGGGTCAGCCCGCCGCTTCGGTCGGCTCGCTCCCGTATCGGGCAGCGGCCCTCAGGGGCGGGCCAGCTCGGCGCAGCGCAGCGAGACGCGCTTGGTCTGGCCGGCGACGTACTCGACCTCCTGGCTGCCCACGACGTGAAAGCCGAAGCACTCGTGGAAGCGCTCCGACCTGGGGTTGGGCGGCTCGGCGTCGATCTCGCAGGCGACCCGCTCGTAGCCCCCTTCACGGGCGAAGGCGAACAGGTCGTCGTAGAGCAGACTGCCGACCCCCGAGCCCTGTCGCGCCGCACAGACGACCACGCGGTCGACGTAGAGGAAGCTCGCGTAGCGTGCCGCGAACCAGCAGAAGTTGACACTGTCGTGGCCGGTCTCGGCGCCGCAGGCGAGCAGGAAGCCGACGATCTCATGGCGGTCGAGAGCCACGCGATGGTAGGAGGCGCGCGAGTCGAGCAGCTCGAGACGCTCGCGCGACAGCGGCGCGAGCACCTCGACGAACTCATCGTTGAGGGCAAGGATCGCCGAGAAATCGTCTGCGATGACTGGTCGTATCCTCACGAGGTCCCCGTGACCAGCACGACCTTGTCTCTGCCATCCATCGGGTGCTCCGCCGGCCGAGCGCCGCTAGTCGAGCCAGCGTGTCGCGGCGGCGGCATCGGGGGCCGGTCGCGGCGCCGGAGCCTGGTCGGGCACGCCGATGACGCAGCCGTTGAGGGCGTACACGCCGACCGGCACATCGAGGATCTGGCAGAAGGCCGCATCGTCGCTCATGGTGGCCGTCAGCGAGACGAGCTGCATGCCGAGGCCCAGTGCGGTCGCCGTGAGCCACATGTTCTCGAGGGCGTGAGCCAACGACTGGGCGGCGGCGAGGCTCTGGCGTTCGGCGACGACGACGTAGTACGGGGCGCTGCCGACACCGGGGATGCGGCCCTCGGCGACCGGCTGCAGGCGAGCGCGCAGGGGAGCCGGCGTCTCGGCCGCATCGAGGGCCTGCTGGGCGCGAGCCTGGATCGCCTTGACGGCCGCACCCAGTGCGGCGCTGGCCGGCGATATCACGAAGAAGCGCCGGTCCAGCGTCCCCTCCGGGCTCATGGCGGCGGCATAGGGTGCGGCCATGCCGGCGGCGACGATCCGCTCGATGTCCCTGCGGGCCGGCATCGCCTCGGAGAAGAGGCGTACGGAACGGCGCGCCGCGATGACCTCGGCGAGGGCTTTGGCGCGCTCTTCTTCGGCTGATGGGCTCATCATGTCTCCCGTGTCGTTCCGTTGGATCGGCGCTGCGGCTACGGCCGCGCGGTCTCGACGACCGGCATCACTGCCTGGCCCGGGTCGGCGTAGTACTCCTCCCTGGGCACACGACGCACGAGCAGCAACGTCTTCAGATAGTGCGCCGGCGCCGGCTTGCGCGAGTGGGCGGTCTCGGCCGGGTCGCGGTGATACAGATGCTCGCGTTCGACCACCCGGAACGGCGAGAGGGCGCCGCCCCAGGCGTAGGCGTCGGCCTTGCCGTCGCCGGTGCTGGCGCGGGGCAGCAGCAGGATGTCGCCGACCTGGGGCAGCGGAGCGTCGGCGGGCAGGTACTCGAGGACGCCGGGCTCAAAGTCGGGGCGTCCCTCTCCCGGCTCGGCCAGGAAGATCTCGACCGGCTCGCTCGTCGGCTTGCGTCGCTTCTCGTCGTGATGCCGGTGGCGCCTGCCGCCCGGCTGCTCGCGGCTGGCCGCCGCTGATCCTTTCTTGGGCACCGCTGCTTCCTTCCTCTCGCCGCCAGGGCTGTCCGCACCGCGAAGCGGCGCGCCCCGCCGGTGGTCTATTCGTGTCGCGCGCGGCGGCGTCCTGCCCGCAACGAGCTGCGGCTCCGGCCGGGGTGCAGACGCCTCGCTCGCCGGCGCAGCCACATCTGGGCACCCGGGTACGGCCTCGTCAAGGCGTCCCGCGACCTGCCGCCCATACGCGCCGCGGCGCGCCTGTCCTGGCGACACAATCGTTGGCCGCGCACTTATCTGTCGGGGAGCCCGCTGCCGATACCTTCTCCACACGACCGTGCCTTCGGTCACGCTGCACCTCGGAGGTATCGCATGAGACTCACCAGAAGAATGCTTCCCTTTGTCGTCGTCTGCGCGCTGGCCCTGGCCTTCGCCTCACAAGCGCTGGCCGCTCCGGCGCCCAGTCCCAGCGCCAGCCCCCAGGGTTTCACCTGCCTCGGCAAAGTGACGGCGGCCACCTCGAGCAGCGTGACCATCACGGTCAAGCACGCCTCGTGCGCGCTGCAGGGCTCGCTCGGTCAGAGCCTCACCCTCACGGTGACCGACCAGAGCGTGCTCACCGAGCGCGCGAAGGGCACGAAGACCACGGTGAGCGCGGCAGATGTGCCCACCGGCGATCTCATGATGGTCCGCGGTACGATCGACGCCACGGCCACGCCGCTTGCATACGACGTCACGAAGGCCTGCGTGTGGCAGCCGCGCTTCCACACCCGCTTCCTCTGCGTGGGGACAGTCGCCTCGGTCAACCTCGACCCCGCCTACCTGGTGGTGACCGTGGCCCGCGGCTCACTCGGACTGCCGCGTTACCTGCACAAGCAGATCACGATCGACGTGCCCTCGAGTGCGGCCATCTTCAGCTTACAGCGTCGCGCAGTGAGCGCGACGACCTTCGACCAGATCACGGTCGGCGACCGTGTCCAGATCATCGGCGCCGCAGACCGCAGCGACCCCAGCGCGCCGGTCTTCACGGCACGTCGTGTGCTCGTGCACCATCCCGTGCCCGTCGACCAGCTCACGTGGTATGCCTGCTACGGCACGGTCAGCTCGTTCGACACGAACGCCGGCACCGTGACCGTGACGGTGGCAAAGGCCACCCGCGCCCTCCACAGCGCGATCGGCGGCGAGGTGACGCTCGCGGTCTCCGAGACGAGCGTCATCCGCACGCTCGCCGACGGCGTCGTGACCACGATCGGCCTCGGCGACCTGACGACCGGCGAGTCGATCGTCGTCTCTGGTCCGATCGATCGCACCGACCCGACGACGCCTGTCTTCGACGTCGGCCACGCCTTCGTCTGGCAGCCGGTGAGCGACGGGCTGCTGAGGAACGCAGCCTAGCGTCTCTTCGACTGGGTCGACGCTTTGGCGGGCGGGCACGGCCCCAGGCCGTGCCCGCCCGCTTCGTCGGTCGTGATCTTGAGAAGCAGCGGCCGATAGTCGCTCTGGGCAGCCCCGGCTGAAGGGACGAGCCGTAGGAACATCTGGCCGACGCGTGCAAGCGTGCTAGGGTGGAGTCGCTGCAGGACTTGTTCTCGCCAGATCGGCAGCGTCAGCCCCGCAATCGAAAGGCGGCATTCATGGTAGCCATCGCCGGCGCCACCATCGCTGAGCTGGTCGTCATCGTCGTGGTCGTCGTCGTGCTGGTCGTCGTGGCGCGCAGCAGCGTGCGCATGGTCCGTCCCACCCACCGCGGCCTGGTCGAGCGCCTCGGTAAGTACAACCGCTACGCCGGACCGGGCATCCACGCGGTCATCCCGATCATCGAGCGTATGTACCAGGTCGACATCCGCGAGGCCCTGGTCGAGGCGCAACCCCAGGAGATCATCACCAACGACAACTTAAACGCCAAGGTCGACGCCCAGGTCTACCTCAAGGTCAAGGCCGACGAAGAGAACGTCAAGGCCTCCGTCTACAACGTCACCAACTACGAGAACCAGGTGGTCAACCTGGCGCGCACCACGCTGCGCAACATCATCGGCACGCTGTCGCTGAAGTCGGCCAACAGCGAGCGCGGCAAGATCAACGAGGAGCTGCGCACGGCACTGAAGACCGAGACGGCCGCCTGGGGCATCGAGATCCTGCGCACCGAGCTCAAGGAGATCGACCCGCCGCGCGACGTGCAGGAGACCATGAACAAGGTCGTCAAGGCCGAGAACGAGAAGGTGGCCGCGATCGACTTCGCCACCGCGACCGAGACCCAGGCCGACGGCGCCCGGCGCGCCGAGATCAAGAAGGCCGAGGGCATCAGGCAGGCCAAGATCCTCGAGGCGCAGGGCGAGGCGCAGGCCATCCAGCTGGTCAACGAGGCGGCCGACAAGTACTTCGTGGGCAACGCCCAGATGCTGCGCAAGCTCGAGGCCGTCGAGCGCGCCCTGTACCAGAACAGCAAGGTCGTCGTGCCCGGCAACGCCCAGCTCGTCAACGTCATCGGCGACCTCGGTGGACTCGTGCCGATGCCGGGCGACGTCGACAAGCGGCCCGCCAAGGTCGCTCCTTCGAGCTGACGAGCGGCCCGGCGCGCGGCGCTCCCGTCCGACGCTCGGGCACATCGTCGCGAGCCGGCTCGATACGAGACAGGACACGTGGACCCATCACGTCCCAAGCGGGGGCCTGGTCTCTAGCGCCTCCGCGACCGGCGCCGCACCACGGCGACGTAGAGGATGACCCCCACGACGAGCAGCAGAGCGTCGACCAGCAGAGCGGTCGCCGGAGAACGGCCCCGATGCAGCATGCCGGTGCGGGTGTCGATCAGCACCAGGGCAAACGCCACGACGAAGGCGGCCAGGCTCCAGCGCACCAGACGAGAACGCCGCCCGGCGCCACTCAGCCCGAGCCGATCGCCCACCGAGGTGCGCTGCGGCGGATGGCGACGACGGTAGCGACGTGAGCTGCGGCGGGGCAACGGCGACCTCGACCCCTAGAGCGCTGCCGCACTCTCGGCCTCGGCACGACCGAAGGCCGCGACCAGCAAACCGGCGGCGACGATGAGCGTGCCGCCGAGGGCGGTCGCGAGGCCGACGCCCTGCCCCAGGAGCAGCCAGGCGAACAGGGGCGCCACCGCCGGCGTGAGAAAACCGAGGATCGAGCTGTGCTGCACGCGGATCCTGGCGACGCCGTCGACCCACATGGTGTAGGCAAGGGCCGTGCAGGCCAGTCCCAGGACGAGCGCCGCCACGAGATCGCGTGCGTCGAGCCTCATGTCGCTGCCGGCGGCCTGCCAGACCGCGAAGGGCAGGACGAACAGAGCATCGAGCGTGCACTCGCAGGAAACGATGGTCGTGCTCGGCACCCGTTGCGTCAGGCGCTTGACGATGAGCTGGAAGAAGGCATAGCACCAGCCCCCGCCAAGACCGGCCGCCAGGCCAAGGGCGGAGACGCTCACACCGCCGCCGAGCAGCGCCGGCCCAAGGATGACCAGAAGGCCGGCCAGGGCCACGCCGAGCGCAGCGACGACGACCTTCTCGGTGGGCGTCTTCAGAAAGCGCGGCGCGAGCAGCGCGACCCAGACCGGCTGGATGAACAGCAGGAAGGTGGCGATCGCCACGCCGGTCGTGCGGATCGCGAAGAAGTAGCACAGCAGCGCTCCGGAGTCGAAGGCGCTCATCAGGAGCAGACGCGGCCACAGGCCGTCACGCAGGATCGCCCGCAGCGGCTCGCGACGCGCGAAGAGCAGGTCGAGGGCCAGGGCCGCGACGGCGAGGCGCATGAAGAGGAGCACGCCGCTCGGCGCGGTCGCCCAGCTCACGAGGCTGCCGCTCACCCCGACGATGACGAAGGAGCCCGCCACCAGACCGTAGCCGAGAGGCTCCCGGGCGGCATTGCTGCCCGATGTGCTCGTGTGTGGTACTCCCTCCATCCTGTCCCGGGACGAACCCTAGCGCTTGGGAACCTCGAGGCACAGAGCCGGCCGCGATTCCCGAGCCATCAACTGACAGACGCAGGCGCTCTTGGGGTACCACCCTTAGTGGCAGGCACCGTGCTTCTGCGGGGGTTCAGAGGGCCTGTGCACAGATGCCAAGCCGGTAGGGTCCCCCACGATCCGCCGCCAACGGTACGAGCTCGCCGAGACAGGCAGGAAGGCAGCATGGGCGAGACGAGCAGCCTTGAAGGGACGCTGGCGACGTTGCGTACGACGGGACGACGCCCGTTGGGCCTGGAGGAGGTGGTTGCCAGCGGCCTCCCGGCGATCTACTCGCGGTATGGCGAGGTGCTCCTGTTCATGAACGGCACGATCTTCGACGTGCGCGAACCGCAGACGCCGAGCGAGCTCCGCCTCGGGTCGCCGCTCAACGACCCAGCCATTGCCGGTCAAGTCGTGGGTATCGAGTTCGGTTGGCGGCATGCCCGGGACTGCCCGTGTGACCTTTGCAGGCCAGGGGCGCTCGCGGCCTGAGCGCCGCGCGTCTCCCGTCCATCGGACGGCAGGGCGAGACATGGCCGCCTGCCTCGACCGACCGCGCGACGCGGGCTACCCGCGGCGGCGCACGGCCACGACCTGCACGGCAGCCCGCGGCGTGGCGATGGAGGCGGCCACCGCGCCCAGAAGGTGGTCGGCCAGGGCCTGGGGCTCGGTGGTCCTGGCCTCGTAAAGCAGGGTGAGCAGGCGACGTTCACGGAGCATCTCGCCCTCGTGACGGGCCTCGCTGACGCCGCTGGTGGAGAGCACGAGCGTCTCGCCGGCGGGGAACGGCTCCTGCCGCGCGGCGTAGCCGGTGTCGATGACTCCGAGCGGCGGCCCCTGGGGCACCTCGAGCAGGCGCGCGCCGGCCGCGGCGACGAGCACCGGCGGCGGGTGGCCGGCGCTGGCGAGCGACAGCAGGCCCGCCGCAAGGTCGAAGCGCACGAGCAGGGCGTTCGCCGACAGGTCCTCGTGAGGCTCGATCAGCAGCGACCGGTTGAGCTGGCGCAGGATGAGCTCGGGGGCCGATGAGATCAGGGCCAGGGCACGAAAGGCGCTGCGCACCGTCGCGCTCATGACCGTCGCCGCGACGCCCCTGCCGGTCACCTCGCCGATCAGCACGAGCACGAGGCCATCCTGCGGCGCGATCACGTCCTGGAACGCAGCGCCCGGCAGGGTCGCGTCGCCGGCCGGCCACGAGGCGGCGGCCAGCTCGAGGCCGGCGACCTTGGGCAGCGAGGGGATGAGGTGCTGCCGCAGGGTCGCGGCCATGACGCGCTGCTCGCCCAGCAGCCTGGCGTTCTCGAGGGCGAGCGCGACGGCGCTGCCCAGCTTGCGGCAGAAGTCGATCTCGGCTTCGGCGAAGGTACGCTCCTGCTCGCTGGAGACGAGCAGACAGCCGATCACGGCGTCCTGGACCACGAGAGGCACGGCCAGCGCACCGCGCAGCTCGTACCCGCCGGCGACGCCCACGCCGCCCGCCACGGGGCGCATGTCGGCCGTAGCGAAGGGTTCGCCCTGGGCCATGGCCGCGGTCATCTCGGCCGCGGCGCTGCCGCTCAGGCGCACGCCCACCGCGACCGCCGAGGAGCCCCACCGGTAGGCCACGACCCAGTCGGGACCGTCGCGCAGCACGATGGTGCCGGCGTCGGCATCAAGGCTGTGCACGGCGCCCTCCAGGGCGCGCTGCATCATCTCGTCGACGGCGAGGGCCGAGCGCAGCAGGCGGTCGATGGCATTCAGCGCCCTGGCCAGGCCGACGCGCTCGACGAGCTCCTGCGCCTGGGTGAGCTGCCCCCTGGTCGGTGGCGGCCCTGATGCCCTGTCGCCGTTTCCCCCCGGCGAACCCTGGCGCTGCAGGCCCTCGAGTACGGCAAGCTCGGCGCTGAGTCCCGCACTGCGACGCCTCTGGACCGCAAGCTCGGCCTCGCGCGCGACGATCGTTTCAGCCCGGGCAGTGAGCGCAGCGCGCAGGCGGCGGCGCTCCGTAGCGGCCTCTTCGAGTGCGGCGGCGGCCTCGTCGAGCTGAGAGACGGCGCGCTTGCGCACGGTCACGTCCTCGATGATGGTAGCGAAACGCGCGGCGCCGAGCGCCAGGGCGGTCAGGCGCAGGTCTCGGCCCGTCGCCGGCGCCGTCAGCCCGAGAACGCGCGATCCGCCGCCGGCGGCCAGCGCCACAAACTGCTCCAGGTACGGCGGCTCGCCCCGACCGGAGAGCTCACTCGCCAGCCGGCCGTCGACGTCGTGCACACCGAGACCGGTCTGCCGCCTGAAGGCGAGATTGGTCTGCAGGATGCGATAGTCCACGGGCCGACCTTCGCGCTCGACGAGCTCGCAGAGAGCGACACCCTCGCTGACGTGATCGAAGAGCGCGCCGAGGCGCTCTGCAGCGGTGACGCTGCGCATTGGGCCGAGCGCCACTTGCGCGGGGACTGCACCCCCGGCCACCGCCTCGCCACCGCCGACCTCGTAGCCCTCGTCGGGGCCGAACGCGCCGCGCTTGAGCAGGCGCACCTCGAGACCACCGTCGCGACGCAGCTCGAGATCATCGGCCAGCCGCGCCATCAGAAAGAGTCCGCGGCCGCGGTCGTCTTCGGAGTCGGGCAACGGCCCAGGCTCGCCTGCGACGATGTCGCAACCCTGGCTCCTCAGTCTGACCACCATCTGCAGGTCGGCGCCGCGAAAGCCGAGAAAGACCTCGAGCTCAAGGGCGGAGCAGCTGGAGCTCATGGCCGTGAGGCACGCCTCGTGCATGCAGAGCACGACGTCCCAGACACGCTGCCCGTCGGGCCAGTAGAGCTCGACGTAAGCGCGCACGCGAGCGCGCAGGCGCGCCAGGTGTCGGGGCTGGGGCGGCACGGCAAAACGCTGGCGCGGCGGCTTGTCGGGGCCGCGTGTCCCCACCGTCGCAGTCGACGCGCCGAACGCGCTCGAAAGCGCCGCCCCTGTGCCGGCCTCCGCACTGGTCCCCGCCCGGGCGGCAGGCCGCTGTCCGTCTTCGTTGCCTGCGTGAGTTATGGGATCTCTTGCCCTCCGGGAGGCATGGCTCCGACACAAGAGACTTACCCGGCGGGAGCAATGATGTGGCCGCGGCCAGCGTTCGGGGTCGCCTGCACGCCGGCACGATCGAGCCGTGCTGCCGGGTGAGAGAAAGGCCCGCGGAGTCTGCGCCACCGGCTACCGCTTCTTCCTCGAACGATCTGCGCCGCCGGCTACCGTTTCTTCCTCGAATGCGAGAAGATGCCCTGCACGACCCTTGCTAAGGCACCCGGATGCACGACCGTTGCTGGACGGCACCCGGACAGGGGAACCCGCGAAGGAGATGCTTTCCCGGTGAACGCGATGGACCAGTACAAGGCCAAGAAGAGGACGGCGGAGAAAGCCGTTCAGGTGGTCCGCTCCGGGGATTGGGTGGAGTACACCTTCGGCCACGGTATCCCGCAGGCTCTCGACCGGGCGCTGGCCGCGCGCAAGAGCGACCTGCGCGACGTCAAGATCCGCTGGATGCTGGCGCTGCGCCCGCTCGCCGTCGTGGCGGCCGACCCCGAAAACGAAGCGTTTACGTTCATGTGCTGGCACTTCAGCGGCTTGGACCGGCGCCTCTGCGATCAGGGGCTCGTCCACTACATCCCGCTGCTCTATCGCAACAAGCCGCGGCACTATCGCCAGTCGCTCGACGTCGACGTCTGCATGCTGGCTACGCCGCCCATGGACAAGCACGGCTACTTCAACTTCTCGCTGTTCAACTCGTCCACCCGCGCTCAGGTCGAGAAGGCCAGGACGGTCATCGTCGAGGTGAACGAGAAGCTCCCGGTCTGCCTGGGCGGCCGCGAAGAGTGCGTCCACATCTCCGAGGTGGACTTCGTGGTAGAGGGCGAGAGCCCCGACCTGGTGGAACTGCCCCGGCTGGCGCCCACCGAGGTGGACAAGACCATCGCCCGCCTCATCGTCGAGCAGATGACGGACGGCTCCACGATCCAGTTCGGCATCGGGGGCATGCCCGACACCATCGGCCGGATGCTCTGCGACTCCGACCTCAAGGACCTGAGCATGCACACCGAGATGCTCGTCGACGCCTACCTGGACCTGTCCGAGGCGGGCAAGCTCACCAACCGGTCGAAGAACATCGACCGCGGCAAGGGCGTCTTCTCGTTCTCGGTCGGGGGCAGGGGGCTGTACGAGTGGGCCGATCGCAACCCCGGCCTGGCCTCCTACCCGGTCGACTACACCAACGAGCCGGCCGTGATCGCCGCCAACGACAACGTGGTGGCCATCAACAACTGCGTCGAGGTGGACCTGTTCGGCCAGATCAACTCGGAGTCGTCGGGCCTGCGCCAGATCAGCGGTACGGGGGGGCAGCTCGACTTCACTACCGGCGCGTACATGTCGCGAGGCGGCAAGGCCTTCGTGTGCATGTCGTCCACCTACACCGACAAGACGACCGGTGAGATGCGTTCCCGGGTGGTGCCCACCCTCGACGTGGGCAGCATCGTCACCGGCCCGCGCTCGCAGTCGCCGTATATCGTCACCGAATACGGCATTGCCAACCTGCACGGACGGTCCACCTGGGAGCGCGCCGAGCGCGTGATCGAGATCGCGCACCCTCAGTTCCGCGAGGAGCTCATTCGCGAAGCCCAGAGGATGGGCGTCTGGCGGCGGAGCAACAAGCCATCGCCGACGCTCGTGGATCGCTGACCGAGACATCCATGGGGGCATGGCCTGTGCGTGGCACGACGTTGGAGAGCACATGACCGAGATACGCTGGCACGGCCGC
>CAVYCN010000009.1:0-27093 GCA_963767005.1 uncultured Actinomycetes bacterium | reverse complement strand
CGCTAGGCGCGCGACAAAGTCACGCCCGCCTGAGTGGCGACGACGGAGTCGATCGCCGGACCAGCCCCTCAGGCCTGCTTGCGCGCCACGATCAGCCAGGCGCAGCCGTTCATGATCTCGTAGCGACGCTCGTCGGCGAGGCCCGCGGGCGACGATGGGACGGGCTCGAGAAAGCCGGGGTTGATGCGCTGCAGAACGCGCCGGCGCCAGCCGCGCGGCGCCCCCTGCCCGAAGCCCTCGTCGCCCCACACGACGGTCGCCCCGGGCCGCGCTACTCGCACGAACTCGGCGAGTGCGCGCTGCGGCTCATTGAAGAGCTTGACGCCGCCGAAGTGGAACACGACGTCGAACGCGTCGTCGACGAAGGGTAGACGGGCGGCGTCGGCCTGGACCAGCAGGGGGTGACGCCCGCCGCGCTGCGCGCGGCGGGCGCAGGCGCGTAGCATGCCGATCGAGAGATCGAGCTCGACCAGCCGCCCGGCGGCTCCGACTCGCTCGGAGATGAGGCCCTGGTAGACACCGGGGCCGGGGGAGACCTCGAGCACGCTCATCCCGGGCCGCAGCCCGAGACGCTCGACGATGGCCGCGCGCTCCCTCCCGGCGTCGACGCCGAAGACACGGCCACCGATCCGTTCGTTCCAGTCGTAGAGCGGAGCCAGACGGTCGTAGAGGCGGTTGAAGCGAGCGTCGCGGCCCTGGAGCGCGTCGGTGCGGACGCAGCGCAGGATGCGGCCGTCGGCCTGCGCGCGCGACGAGCTCGACGACGCCGTCCTGCGGCAGGTCTCTGATGTCGTCTCGTTGTGCCATGCGCCCCCCGGTCGATATCTTACGTCGTAAGGTCCGCTTGCCAGGCTAGGCCTTACGGCGTAAGGTGTCAACCATGACGGAGAAGAGAGCACGCGGGGCGGGCCGCCCCGCGCGGCCGGCGCTGTCGGTCGAGCGCATCGCCGGCCAGGCCATCGCGATCGCCGACCGTGACGGGCTCGACGCCCTGAGCATGCGCCGCCTGGCCGACGGCCTCGGCGTCGAGGCGATGTCGCTCTACCATCACGTGCCGTCCAAGGCGGCGCTGCTCGACGTCATGGCCGACGCCCTGGCACGCGAGCTGCCCGAGCCGCCGGCCGGCGGCTGGCGCGACTGCCTCGCGGCGGCCGCGCACGCCTGGCGCGACCTCGCCCGGCGACATCCGGGCGCCTTCGTGCTGCTGGCGACCCGCTCGACGGCCGGCGCCGCGCTGCTCGAGCGCGGCGCCGTGCTCATCGAGCGGCTCCAGAGCGCGGGGTTCGGCTCCGCGGCGAGCGCGCAGGCCCTCTCGTCGTTCTTCACTGCGCTCAACGGCTTTCTGCTCGCCGCGGGCGATCCCGCGGTGCTGCGCGACGTGCCCGAGGCCCAGGTCGACGAGGCGGCGCTCGGAGCGGCCGGCGGCGCGCTCGGCGCGGTCCCCACGCGGGCCTGGCTGCTCACTCTCGACGACGCCTTCGAGTTCCACGTGACGGTGCTGCTCGACGGCCTCGCGGCGGCGCTGCGCCGCGAGCGCGGGGAGCGGGCCGGCTAGAGCCGGTCGCGCCCCGCCAGGTGGCGACGTACTCGAGCACGCTGCCGGACACGCCGGCCGCGGGCTCGTCGAACACCCAGCCCCCGCTCAGACCGAGCTCGCGCGCGACGAGCTCGAAGTGGCACAGGGCGATGCCCAGGTCGACGCGTTGCAGGTCGGCCAGGCGCAGCACGACGAACACGGCACTGCCCTTGCCGTAGCGCCTGGTGCGTTGTAGCAGGAAGTGCCAGTCGGCGCCGCGTCGCAGCACGCGCCAGGGCTGCTTGTTGCTGGCCGACGGCGCCATGCGCACCGCCTCGAGCGCCGTGGCCCAGGGATCGCCGGACGCGAGCGCCAGCGGCTCGCCCGGGCGCTCGGCGAAGAACAGAGAGGAGGCGGGCAGCCTGCGGCTGCCCGCCTTGCGTTCGCGGATGCGCGCGCTGCCGTCACCGGCCGGGTAGCCGAGCGACACCACGGCCGGCACGATCTCGTCGCTTTCGAGGTCGCCGAGGCGCTGAGTGAAGCCGCCCTTGGTGAACGTGCCGCCCAGCCAGCAGGTGCCGAGGCCGAGAGCGGTCGCCTGCAGGATGGCCTGTTCGACCAGGTAGCCGTAGTCCTCGAGGTCGCGCGGGCCGCGCCGCACGGCGCCGACGAGGAACCCCTGGGCGCCCTTTATGAAGCCGTAGGTGCCGAGGCGACGCAGCGCAGCCGAGTCTTCGGGAGCCGCGGCGACCAGAGCGAAGCGCGCCCGTGAGCCGAGCGGCCCCACGGTGTGGGTCGCCAGGTGCGCGGCGAGGCTGGCTCGCGCGTCGGCGGCGATCGGCTCGTCGCGGTACGCGCGACACGAGTAGCGCGCGTTCACGAGGTCGACTGCCGCTCGCTCTACCGGTCCTGTCATGGCGATAGTATCCGTGCTTTCTCGGGTCGCGGCCAGTGGTGTGTCAGAGGAGTCGCCGTTCGTGGTAAGAACGAGTCCTGATGAACGGTTCCACGGCGAGCTTTGAGAGAGGTGGTCCGCCCATGACCGACCCGCGCGTTGCCCCCGACGAACGCTTCGAGACCCTCTGCCGCACCTTCCTCACCGACCCGGCAGTCAGCAGGCAGACCGACGACGGTCCGCGCCGCACCGGTTTCGGCGCCGCGGCCCTCAAGGTCGACGACCGCATCTTCGCGATGCTGGTGCAGGGCTGGCTCGTGGTCAAGCTGCCCCAGCACCGCGTCGACACGCTGGTCACGCTGGGCGAGGGGGAGCGCTACGATCCGGGCGGCGGCAGGCTCATGCGCGAATGGGTGACGGTCGGTCCGCAGCTCGCCGAGCCGCAGTGGCTCGCTCTGGCTCACGAGGCGCGCGACTTCGTGTCGCGGCGTGCCGCCTGACGGCACCGGTCACCACGGCCGTCCGTTCATTCACGGTCGCGGCTCGTACCCCGTAAGCGCGAGCCAGCGTTCCTGCGGCGTCGCGTCGGCCGGCGGCTCGAGCGGCGTGCCGATCACGTGGTACCGGCGCCACTGCTCGGCGCGCGGCTCGAGCTCGTCGAGCAGGCCCTGCACCAGCGCCGGCGGCAGCGCCGGGTCGGCGCCGATGAAGCGCGCGATGTCGTAGACGCGGCGCGCGCGGAAGAACGTGATGTGGCTGAGGTATTCGCGCGCCGGCCAGTCGCCGTAGGTCAGGTGGACCGGCGTGTCGAGGTCGGCGACGCGCTCGACGGCGCTGCAGGCGATGTCGGCCAGGCGCGCGACCGATCCCTGGAGGTCGTCGCCCAGCAGGTCGCCGTCGTGGGGCGTGCCGATCTCGTCGATCGTGCGGCCGGCGAGCACGTCGGGCACCCAGGCATCGTCGTAGGCGAGGTAGTTGACGACCTGGCGCAGCGTCGAGCCCGGCTGCCGCGGGGTCATCTCGTCGGGCACCAGGCGCTCCCACTGGTCGTCGCGGATCTGCGCGACCACGGCCTGCAGCGCCCGTTCGGCGAGCACGAACACCTCTTGCTCGGTCATGCCGCCCTCCTTGCTTTTGGCATCGTCTTCGTCGCAGCAGGTGTTCCCGGGCAAGGGTCGGTTCGATGCCGGCTGGCCGTGGCGGGTCGGTGCGACGCGACGCTCCGCGACGGGAACGACGTGCCCTCAGACGGACGCGCGGCGCGACGGCGCCGGGACGGGCGCGCGGCGCGACGGCGCCGGGCCGGGCGGCGCGTCTAGAAGAGGTCGGTGTCGGTGACGGTCGCGGCTTCGTCGACGCGGTCGGGGCAGTCGGCCGCCGTGACGTCGCAGTAGCGGCATTCGGAGGCGCTCGGCGTCTTGAGCGGCGCGACCGGCGAGGCGGCGAGGTCCATCGCGTCTTTGACCATGGCGCGAAACTCGTTGTCGACCGCGTCGGCGGCCACGCCGGCGCCGGTCTCGCGGTAGCGCACCTCGCCGCGCAGCTGCCGGCCGCGGCAGTGCACCACGGTGAGCGGCAGCGCGAGCATGTAGAGCAGCACCTGGAGCTTGTCGGAGTTGCGCTCCTTGCCGGTCTTGCAGTCGATCACGACGGCGTCGTGTGGGCCGATCGCCACGATGTCGGCCTTGCCGGCGAGCGTGGCCCCGTTGGCGCCGTGCAGGCGGAAGTCGTTCTGGCCCTCGAGGTAGACGGCGTAGCCCTGGTCGCGCAGCTCGTCGGCCTGGGTGTTCAGCAGCTTCGTGTGGTCGGCGGTCCAGCGCGCCAGGTCGAAGTCGCTCGGCGCGCGCTCGTAGGTGTGGTGGGCGCGAAACCAGAGCTTCCAGCGGCAGGAGTCTTCGCCGGCGAGCTGCTTGGTGAGCCAGGTGACCCAGACGTAGGGATTGGTTCGCGGTTCGGCCATGTGCTACCCCCGATCGGCGCGCGGACTCGCGACATCGGCGGCTGATCGCCGCCGCGAGTCGTCGAGCCCTTCAAGGCTACTCGCCGCGGGGGACGGAGGGAAGCGCGGTGCCGCGTTCTTCGCGGCCGGCCCGCGTCGGTCGACTCAGCGCCGCGCGAGCGCGGCGGCGATGAGCTCGACGCCGCGCACCGCCTCGTCGGCCCACAGGTCGGCGCCCGTCCAGGCGCAGACCTGCTCGTTCACCGACGAGCCGCCGACCGCGACGACGAGACGGTGGCCGAGCTGCGGCGCCACGCGCCGCAGCTCGGCCACCGTCTCGCGCATGCTCGGGTGCGCCCCCGTGAGGAGTCCGGACAGCCCGACGACGTCGGGTCGCAGCTCCAGGGCGTGGCGGGCGACCTCGTCGGGGGGTACGTCGACACCCAGGTCGTGCACGACGTGCCCCTGGGCGCGCAGCAGCATGACGAGGATGCTCTTGCCGATGTCGTGGATGTCGCCGCGCACCGTGCACACCAGGACCCCGGCGGCCGGCGTGGCGCCGGTGGGCGCGCCCACCGGCGCCACGCCGGCCGCGGCCTCGTCGCCCGGCATCAGCGGCTCGAGGATCTCCATCGCCTCGCGGAAGATCTCGCCGGCCATGATGAGCCCGCCGATGAAGTACTTGCCGCTCTCGTAGTGACGGCCGACGTAGTCCATGCCCACGCGGCAGTCGGCGATGACGGCGAGCGGCGTCTCACCGGCCGCGACGCGGCGGCGTACCTCGGCAAGCGACGCCCGCTCGTCGAGGGCGGCGATCAGGCCCGGCAGCGACGACGGATCGAGTCGACCGGCGGGCTTCATCGGGCACCGATCACAGCGCGGAGCTGCAGCAGGTCGCCGCGGCAGACGAACCGGCCCCAGCTCATCGGCTTGTCGTCGTAGTCGAAGAACAGGTGCTCGACGACGAGCGCGGCGCTGCCGGCGGGGCGCCCGACATAGCGGGCCTCCTCGCCGGTGAGGACCGACGCGTGCACGACGAGCTCGCCGCGCTTGGGCCCGGCCGCGCCGCCGCCCTCGAAGAGGTCGCGCAGCGCCGTCACGCCGAGCTCGGCCTCGACCGTCGGTCGCTCGGGATCGTAGGCGAGCGACTCGCGATGGTAGAAGAGCGGCTCGTCGCCGCGTTGCAGCAGGCGGCGGATGCTGATCACGCGCGTGCCCTCGGACACGCCCAGGTTGGCGGCGGCGCGCGCGCCAGCCGGCATCACGCGCGCCTCGAGCACGCGCGCGGTGACGGCGGGGTCGGCGAGCAGGTCGTGGAACTCACTCAGCTCGAAGCTCGCGGCCGAGATGTGCAGCGGCTTGACGAACGTGCCGCGGCCGCGGGCGGTGCTCACGAAGCCGCGATCGAGCAGCACGCCGACGGCGCGGCGCACGGTCATCGGGCTGACGTCGAAGGCGGCGCAGAGCTCGGCCTCGGTGGGGAGCTGGTCGCCGGCGCGGTAGTCGCCGCGGGCGATGGCGTGGCTCAGGATGTTGACGAGCTGGATGTAGGCGGGCTCGAACGACGAGCGGTCGATGGGCTTCAGCCCGGCCAATGTCTCCGACGCAGCCACGGTCCTTCGCATCCTACCAATCGCAGCGAGCAGGTCTTGCATGACGAAGTATATATCTATATATATTGACATTGCACCTGTGACGGCGCGACGGCGGTCGCATCGCCTGCGGTGGCTGCATCGCCTGAGGACCCGGCAAGGAGGAGTGATGACGGACGAACTGAAGGAAGCGGTGATCGGCCTGCGTGAACAGGACGCGCTGGCGATCACCGAGCGGCTGCTCGACGGCGGGACCGACCCGCTCGCCATCGTCGAGACCTGCAAGGAGGCGATGGACGAGATCGGCCGGCGCTTCTCGTGTGGCGAGGCGTTCATCCCCGAGCTGATCATGGCCGGCGAGATCATGCAGGGCATCACCGTCAAGCTGAAGCCGCACCTTGCCGGCTCGACCAGCTCGAAGAAGGTCGGCACGGTCGTGCTCTGCACGGTCAAGGGCGACATCCACGACATCGGCAAGGACATCGTCGCCACCATGCTCGACATCGGCGGCTTCGAGGTGGTCGACCTCGGCGTCGACGTGCCGGTCGAGACGCTGGTCGCCAAGGTGCGCGAGGTCCAGCCGCAGGTCGTCGGTCTATCCGGTCTGCTCACGGTGGCCTTCGATTCGATGAAAGCGTCGGTCGTCGCGCTCGAGCAGGCCGGCCTGCGCAAGGACGTCAAGATCATGGTCGGCGGCGCGCCCGTCACCGACGAGGTGCAGGTGTTCACCGGCGCCGACGGCTGGGCCAAGGACGCGGTCGGCGCGGTCGAGCTGGTCAGGACCTGGGTGGGAGGTGCGCGCGATGCTGCCTGACAACTGGAACGAGCTCTCGCCGGAGCAGCGCCTCGCCTTTCGTCTCGACGCCTGGCAGAACGTGCCCATCGAGTTCGCCTCGCCCGAGACGGCGCAGGCCTACCGTGACCGCGTGCAGCTCTATCGCGACGTGCTCGAGCTCAAGAAGCCGGCCACCGTGCCGATCGCGCCCTGGATCGGCTTGCTGCCGTTCCGCTTCTACGGCCACACCGGCCACGACGCCTACTACGACTACGACGTGTTCAAAGAAGACTGGTACCGCTTCCACGTCGACACGCGGCCCGACGCCATCGGCCTGACCCTCGGCATCGTGCCGGGCAAGCTCTTCGACGTCCTCGACTACCGGCTGAACGACTGGCCCGGCCACGGCACGCCCGAAGACACGAGCTACCAGTACAACGAGAAGGAATGGATGAAGGACGACGAGTACGACCTCCTCATCCAGGACCCGAGCAACTACTGGCAGCGCGTCTACCTGCCGCGCACGTTCGGCGCGCTCGAGCCCTTTGCCATGCTGCCGCCCTGGACCGATCTCGTCGAGATCCCCTTCTCGGCGCCGTTCTTCGCGGGCTTCTCGGCGCCGCCGGTCAAGGCGATGCTACAGAAGCTGATGGACGCCGGCGACGCCGCCATGGAGTGGCTGCAGGCGTTCATGGCGGTCGACGGCAGGATCATGGCCACGCTCGGCATCCCGCAGACCGCGGGCGGCGCCACCAAGGCGCCCTACGACATCCTGGGCGACACGATGCGCGGCACGCGCGGCCTGATGCTCGACAAGTTCCGCCGGCCCGAGAAGGTCAAGGCGGCCATGGACCGGCTCGTGCCGCAGGCCATCGACTGGGCCGTGCGCTCCAGCAACATGACCGGCAATCCGATCGTCTTCATCCCGATCCACAAGGGCGCCGACGGCTTCATGTCCGACGCCGACTTCAGGGAGCTCTACTGGCCGAGCTTCAAGGGCGTGCTGCTCGGCCTGATCGCCGAGGGCCTCGTGCCCTGGGTCTTCGTCGAGGGCTCGTACAACACGCGTCTCGAGGTGATCGCCGACGACGAGATCCCGGCCCACAGCATGGTCTGGATGTTCGACGCCACCGACATGGCGCGGGCCAAGGCCATCGTCGGGACCCGCCAGTGCATCGGCGGCAACGTGCCGGCGGCGCTCTTCACCATGGGCACGCCCGAGAAGATGGACGCCTACGTCAAGGACCTGCTGGCCACGGCGGCCGGCGACGGCGGCTTCATTCTGAGCAGCGGCGTCGTGCTCGACGAGGGCGACCCGGCCGCCTACAAGGCCTTCATCGAGGCCGGCCGCACGTACGGTCACTAGGACCGTCCGCCGCGCGTCCCCCCGGGCGCGGCGACTGACCGGCGGCGGCGCGTGCCCCCCCGCGCGCCGCGAGCGTGAGCCGGCAGAGAGGGCGGGGCGGCGAGCTCGAAAGCTCGCCGCCCCGCCCAGACCTGAGCTCTCCCCGCCCCGCCCCGAGCTCTCCTCGCTTCGAACTGAGCTTGCCGCCTAGGAGAGGCTCCTGCGGACGTCCTTCATGAGCAGGATGAGATGGAGCGGGTGGGTCGGCGAGGGCTCGAAACCGAATCGTTCGTAGAACAGGCGGGCGCCGGCGGTCTTGGCGTGGACCAGGACTACTCGCGCGCCGACGACCCCGGCCGCCTGGGCGCAGCGCGCAAGCGCCTCAACGAGCATGGCGCCGCCCAGCCCGTGGCCCTGCTCGGCGGCATCGACCGCGAGGCGCGCCACCAGGATCGCCGGGATGGGCTGGGCGCCCTGTCCTCGCGCCGCCCGCTCGGTGGCGTCGACGGGTTCGATGCTCGCCGCCGCCAGGCTGAAGAAGGCGACCACGCGCCCCGCCCGGAGGGCGACGAACGTCCGCGACTTGCCGGCCCGCTGGTCGCTCAGCGCCCGGCGTTTGAGATAGTCGTCGAGGTCGCGCGCACCGCTGTCGAACTGCTCGACGTCGTGCGCGGCGTCGAGCGGGAGCGGTCCCTGCAGGAGATCAGCGCCCGGCAAACGGACTCGGCTTGGCCGCGGCCTCCCTGAGGGCCGGCAGCACGCGCGCCGGCTGATCGAGCAGTGCCACGAGCTCTTCCCATTTGCCGGCGGGGAGCACGAACCTGGTCTGGTCGGCCAACACGTCGCCGGCCGAGCGCAGGGCGGCTTGCAGCACGAACTGGCTCAGCCCCTGGTGACTCACGTCGGCAGCCTGCTCGAGCAGCGTCTTCTCGGCCTCGGTCGCGCGGAGGTTGAGCCGCTCGGTCTTGGCGTTTGCGTTGCGTTCGTCGGTCATGGTCATGAGATACCCTCTGACACCGTAGTCCATGTACGCACATTGTACTCACAGGAATCGGCCTGTACAGGCGCGGTGACAAGAGTCGACGGTGACGTTGTGGGGGTCCGAGGGTGACGTTCGCGTGGAAGGCGGCGGGCGGGGCGGCGAGCTCCAAGCTCGCCGCCCCGCCCGTCTCGGCCCGGAGCTCCGGCCAGGGTCCTTGGTGGCCGGTTGTCTCCGGGCGCTCCTTGCGGCGCCGGGCGGCCGCTCAGCCGGTCATGCCGGTGAGCGCCATCTTGCCGATCTGGGTCCGGTACATGACCTGGTAGATGAGCCAGTGCGTGACGCCTTGCAGATCGCCGCGCCGGGCCTGTGCGCTGAGGCGGTCGAACTGCCGCAGCGTCGCCTTGCAGAGGACGACCCTGCCCGACTCGCCGTGCACCATCTGCTCGCGGAGCCGCTCCGACGCGCGCTCCGCGCCGGTGACCTTCTGCTGGTCGCCCGCCGCTGCCGCCGCGACCCACTCGCGCCAGCAGGCGAGCCACGCGCGCTCCGCGCCGCGCTCGAAGACGAGGACGGCCGGGGTCTGGGCCGGCACGCCGGCGCTCACGATCCACCTGACGGGGTACAGCGTGTCGCCGCAGACGTTCAGCGGGCCGAAGTCACCGGCCCAGTCGAGCCTGACCTCCCAGTACCGTCGCTGGAAGTCGAGCCAGGAGGCCACGCCGCTCAGGTCGCCTGCGCGTGCTCGGTCGGCGAGGTCCACGAGGTCGTGGTGCGCCGGCTTCGGCTCCAGGGCCAGCGTCATGACGTGGCCCTTGGCCGACAGTTTCGCGGGCAGCAGGTGCTCGAGTCGGTCCGTCGCCGCGACCGCGGCGGCGATCCGGGTCCGGTCGCCGGCCTTGGCGGCTGCGACCCATTCGTGCCACCAGGCTACCCAGAGCTTCTCGAACGCCTCCTGGAACCCGTCCCCGAGGCGGTACTGGTCGTCAAAGGTCAGGGCGCCTGGCGGGAACATGCGCGGGTCGACGCCGCCGCCCGCGCCATCCAGCAGCCGGCGGGCGAGGCCGGAGCCCGCGGGGGCGCCGACCGCGCGCAGCAGGGCCTGGCCTTCGGCCCGCGCCTGGGCCGCGGTAACGGCCGGAAGCACGGTCGCCTCGCCCGGCGCCTTGCCGTCGAGCGTGACGCGCCAAGCCACCTCGTGCACCTGCCCGGGGTCCCGCGGACTTGGCGTCGTCTTCCCGGGCCACTTCGTGTAGAAGCAATAGGAACTCACGAGTCTGGCGAACTGGCCGTTCCTGGCGGCGGCGATCATGTCGTCGGTGAAGCGCGCCGCGTCCTCGTCGAAGCCGGACATGGACTCGGTGCCGTACTTGCTGTGGAACGCCTGCGCCGTGTCCTCGTTCGTGATGGTGGGGATCGTGGCTCGCAGCCGGGAGACCCAGTCCCGCGCCGTCGCGACACGCGCCGCGTCGCCTTCGGCGGCGGCCGTCAGCCACTCCATCGTCCATTGACCTATGGCTTCCGAGACGACCTCGAAGTGGATGGAGTCGACGGTGCCGCCGGCGTAGACAGCCGCGCGGTAGGCGCGCCAATGGGCGCCTTGTGGCAACGCGATCTGTCGAGTCCACTTCAGGTACTCGCGTCGTGACTGCGCGGCGCTCACGCTCGGCTCGGGCTGCTTGGCGATCGGCTGCAGAAGCACCGTCTTGGCGTAGACGGCGCCGGCGCCGAGCAGCAGCACGGCGGCGCCGACGAAGATGAGCGCGGCGGGGCGCCGCAGGAATCGGCGCCTGCGGGTGGCCATCTTGGGATCGAGCGGGGTGGCGACGATCGCGCGGCGCAGCCGCTCGCGATCGTGCTCGTCGTCGGTCGGCATGGCGGCCGCCGGGTCGGTGCGGCGCAGGCGCCGGAATGCGTCAGTGCTCATCGAGGAGACCTCCTCGCTCGGTGCTCAGGGTGGGGAGCTGCTCGGCCGGCCTCGCCATGTGGGGGTGGTCGTCCGGTTCCTCGGCCGCGGCGAGCGCGGCGGCCAGGCGCCGTCGGGCGCGGAACAAGCGGACGCTCGCGGCCGCCTTCGAGCAGTCGAGCGCGGCGGCCAGGCCGGCGCGGTCGAGCCGCTCCCAGGCGGCCAGCAGCAGGATCTCGCGGTCGCCGGGGGAGAGCCGGCCGAGGGCGTCGGCCAAGGCCGAGTGGGCCTCGAGCGCCTCGAGGAACGATGGCACGGCGTCGTCTCGGGCCGACTGCCGCTCGCGCTCGCGCCGGCGGCGCTCGCCGCGCTCGCGGCGGCGGCGCTCGCCGCGCTCGCGGTTGAGTCGCACGTTGCGCGCCACGCCGATGAGCCAGGGGAGCGCTTCGGCGGGCACGCTATCGAGCCGCTGCCAGGCGATCGCGAAGGTCTCGGCGACGACGTCGTCGGCGCCGTCGCGGTCGCGCCGCCAGGCGTAGGCGCGCACCGCGGAGAAGTGGGCGTCGTAGAGCTCGGTGAAGCGCTCTTCTCGCGCCTGTGCGTGCTCGTCCATTGCCCCCCTCGGTCGCGGTGGACTCTACACGCTCCTGTCCGCGAGGGGGCGCGGGATTACAGGGCGGGCGCGGCGTCGAGCGCGGTCAGCGCCTTCAGCGTGACCCAGCGGCTGGGTTCTCCCTTGGCCTCGATGTCGACGACGAAGCGACCGTTCATCGTCTGTTGCAGGCGCCAGCGGCCCTGGGCGTCGGCGCGTGAGGCGACGAGCGCGCGGGCTGCGCCCGCGCGCTCGTCGCCCGCCCTCCCGAGCCTCGCCAGCAGCCCGAGGATCTCGAGCGCGTCGGTCTGGTACATGAGTGGAAAGCCGAAGCGCTTCCAGCCCGGCTTGGAGTCTTTCGGAAGATCGCGGCTGCGCTTGTGCACGTGGTGACGCAGCAGGAACTCGGCGCCGTCGTCGAGCGTGCGGCGCACCGCGGCCGAGCGCCGCTCGGGCGGGATCTCGGCGAGCCCCTTGAGCATCTTGACCACGCCCATGTGACAGGTGTGGCGTCCCCAGCACATCTCCCAGGGCTCGTACGGCCAGCCGGCCGGCGGCGCGAGGTCACCGCGCAGGCCGGCGACGGTGCCCGGCGTGGTCCCGGGACCGTCGTCGAAGCGCGCGTACGTGGTGAGCCAGTCGATCGCGGCCTGCACGCGCGGGTCGTCGAGCAGGCCGAGCCGCGCCAGCGCGAAGACCATGTTGCCGGTCAGGCAGGGGATGACGCGGCCGTGCAGCCCGCCGCCTTCCTTCTTCGAGCGGTCGGTGGCAAGGCCACCGGAGAGGCGGTCCTGCGCGTCGCGCAGGACCGCCTCGCAGCCGCGTCGTACGCGCTCGTCGGCGCCGTCGGCGCCGAGCTCGGCGAGGATGATGAGCTGCCAGACCGTGCCGCGGTACTTGGCGGTGTAGAAGCGGTCGCGGCCCTCCCAGTGGCCGTCACCGCCCTGGGCGGCAAGGATGGCCGGGATGGCTCCGCGCGCCATCACCGCGCGCCGCAGGGCGACCACGTCGGGCGCGTCGGTCGGCGTGTCGAGCAGGTCGGTGAGCGCGAAGAGCCGCGCCGAGGGCTCGTCGCCGTCGAGCAGCCACGACAGGGTGGCCTCGTCCACCTCGCTCTGCTCCATGGTCGACCCCCCGGTCGGCGTGACGGTCGCGTGCGCCGCAATCCTATGCCCACGGGCCGCGCGCGGCGCCAGTCGGTGTTCTCCGACGCCCTCGCCCAGTTGAGGGACGAAGCTGAGCCACTCGGACTGTAGCGACCGCCTCCCGGCGCCGCGGCCGGCGTTTGGCCGGCGCTACACTCGCTCACGAAACGATGAGCGACGAACCATCCGGGGAGCAGGGGTCAAGCGGGCCGCCGAATGGCGGGGGCTCGCCTGACGGTGATGCCGCGGCCGTGGCGTCGCGCCACTCCGCCCGCGCGCGCCGCTCCAATCGCCCGCGCCGCTCGCCCCGCCCCGCCCGCCCCGCCCGCCCCGGCCACCCGCGTCGCTCTCTCCTGCGCCGCGCGCTGACCGGCTTCGCCGCCGGTGCGCTGCTCACGGCGGCGTTGCTCGCCGCATCGGTGATCGGCGCGCACTACGGCGCGCCCTCGATCCCCTACACCATCTTCGAGTGGCTCACGCGCGTGCTGCCGGGGCGCCTTGTGATCTTCGGCCTCGAGACCACGCTGCGCGTGCTCGAGGGGCTCGGCCTGAGCATCAAGGACACCGGCAAGGCGACCGAGATCGCCCTCGCGCTCACGGGCCTGCTCGTCACCGGCGCCGTGGTCGGTCTGCTGTTCTTCGTGCTCGTCGACAGCGAGGATCGCCTGTGGGTGACACGCGCCGGCGAGTTGCTCGGCGTCGCGCTCGGCGTCGCCTGCTTTCTGATCGCCCTCGCGGCGTCGCCGCCGGCCACCTTCGGCTCGCACGCCGTCTGGGCGCTCTGGATAGTCGGCTCGGTCTTCGTCTGGGGCTGGGCGCTCGCCCGGCTGCGGCTGGCGGTCGCGCGACGCGGCGGGCCGGCGCCGCTCGCCGTGCCGGCCACGCCCGACTCGCCGAGCGCCTACATCCCGCTCGAGCGGCCCGGCCGCCTCGAGCCCGCTGCCGAGGCCGCCACCCTCGACCGCCGCCACTTCCTCATCCGCGTCGGCGGCGCCGTGGCGACGATCGTCGTGCTCGGCGCCGAGGTGAGCGACATCCTCATGGCCGAGGCCGGGCTCGCCACGCCGGCGCCGATCAAGGCGCCGATCCCGTTCCCCAACGCGGGCTCGCCGGTCAAGCCGGTGCCGGGCACGCGCCTCGAGTACACGCCGGTCGCCGACTTCTACCGCGTCGACATCGACCTCGAGCCGCCCTCGATCGACCCGACCTCGTGGCGCCTCAAGATCTCGGGCCTGGTCGAGCGCCCCGTCTCGCTCACCCTCGACGAGCTCAAGGCGCGCTTCGTCTCGACCGACCAGTTCGCCACGCTGTCGTGCGTCTCCAACCCGGTCGGCGGGCCGCTGATCTCGACCACGCTCTGGACGGGGCCGCCCTTCCGCGACGTGCTGGCCGCGGTCGGCACCAAGCCGCAGGCGGGCTACGCCCACATGCTGTCGCAGGACGGTTTCGACGAGGCGGTCGACCTGGCCACCGTCAACGGCGACCCGCGCATCATCCTCTGCCACACCTGGAACGGGCAGCCGCTGCCCACGGCGCACGGCTTTCCGCTGCGCGTGTTCCTGCCCGGCCACTACGGCATGAAGCAGCCCAAGTGGATCACCGAGATCGTGCTCGTGCCCGACCTGGTCCCCGGCTACTGGGTGACGCGGGGCTGGAACAAGCAGGCGATCGTCAAGACGACTTCGGTGATCGACGTCGTGGCGACCGACCGCCTGCTGATGAGCGGCGGCCGCGTCACGGTGCCGGTCGGCGGCATCGCCTACGCCGGCGACCGCGGTATCTCCAAGGTCGAGGTGCAGGTCGACGGCGGGCCCTGGCAGCCGGCCGAGCTGCGCGCCCCGCTGTCGCACCTCACCTGGATACTCTGGCGCTACCAGTGGCCGTTCAGCCGCGGCGAGCACGTCTTTGCCGTGCGCACCTACGACGGCACCGGCGCGCTGCAGATCACGGCCCCGCACGGCACGTTCCCGTCGGGCGCGAGCGGGATCGACGAGAAGACCGCGGTGCTGACGTAGGGGAGGCTCAGGCGGACTCGACCTCGCCGCTGTCCTTCACCACCGCCAGCACGCGGCAGATGAGCGTGACGAGCGCCTTGGACAGGACGCGGTTGATCAAGGTGGACGACAGGCTGCCGATCAGGTAGCCGACCTTGTAGGTCTTCATGATGCCTCCGTGGGCTCGCGGTGCGGTCGCGGGCCGAGCCGAGGCGCTGGCTCGGCCTGCCCGTGCGTTCGGTTGCAGACGTGCTGCAAGGGCGGGGCACCCCAACAGGACTTGCTGTACGATGGTCGGGTCACTGTAGTGCGAAGCAAGGGGGGTCGCATGCCAGACATCGAAATGGCAACCGAGAAGGCCAAACTCACCAAGACCTTGCGTCGGTGGGACATGGCTCTGTTTACCGCCTGCGCGCTCATTGGGTTCGACTCGCTCGCCTACACGACCTCGGTCGGTCTGGGCCAGGCCATCACCTGGCTGATCATCACCTTCTTCATCTTCCTCATCCCACTTGGCCTCCTCCTGTCCGAGGCGAGCGCCGCCTTCCCGGCCGAGGGCGGCGTGTATGCCTGGTGCCGCATGACGTACGGCAAGCTGTTCGGCGAGATCACCACGTTCTTCTACTGGATCTCGAACCCGGTGTGGGTCGGCGGCACCCTGACCGCCGTGACGATCGGCGTCATCGACGTGTTCTTCACGCCCAGCCACCCGCTCGGCACAGCGGCTTCGATCGTCGTCGGCCTGGTCTACACCTGGGTGGTCATCATCCTCTCGGTGATCAACCTCAAGTACGGCAAGTGGACGGGCAACCTGGGCACCATCTTCAAGGCCATCATCATGCTCGTGATGGCGATCCTCGGCATCCTCTTCCTGGCCCGCCACGGCATCCCCAAGGGCATCGCGCCCGCGAGCTCGTACAAGCCGAGCGTCACCGGTTTCCTGGGGATCATCGGCGTCATCTGTTTCCTGTGGTTCGGCTTCGAGCTGCAGTCCTCGGCCGGCGAGGAGATGGTCGACCCGCAGAAGGACGTGCCGCGCTCGATCTTCGCCGCCGGCGCCATCACGACCGCCATGTACGTCATCGTGATGCTGTGCATGCTGCTCGTGCTCAAGGAGAAGGATCTCACCGCGGCGTCGGGCATCCCTTCCGCCGTGCAGGCCGTCATGGCGGACGCGGTGGGCAGCGGCACTGCCAAGGCGCTGGGCTACTTCCTGGGTATCCTCTTCATCCTGCAGTACGTGAGCTCCGGTTCGATCTGGATGCTGGGTGCGTGCCGCGTCCAGGCCGTGGCCTCTCTCGACGGCTCTGCGCCACGCATACTCGGCAAGTTCTCCAAGCAGGGCACGCCGGCCATGATGGCCGTCCTCTCGGGCATCGTCAGCTCGGTCATGTGCGTGATCGTCTTCCTCGTGACGAGCGGCAGCCTGAAGGAGTTCATCGGCGTGATGATCGCCCTTGACACCTCGCTCACGGTCATCGTCTACGTTCTCGTGGTCCCGGCGATCGTGCGTCTGCGCACCACGCACCCGCACGTCCATCGGCCCTACGTGGTGCCGGGCGGCGCCGTCGGCCTGTGGGCCTGCGCGGCCATCACCTGGATCCTCTCCGTCATCACCTGCATCACCCTGCTCTGGCCGGGCCTCCTCGACAACATGCTCGGCCACAGCTACTCGATCACCGACAGCTGGGGCATGTCCCGGTTGCGGTTCGAGCTCATGGACCTCGGCACGTTCGCCGTCCTCACGCTGATTGCCGTGGGTTTCTGGGCCTACGGTCGCACGCAGGGCGCGGTCGCTGAGGACGCCGTCATGGAGGGCGTCATAACAGAGGAGAAGTGACGACCCTCGCTTCGCATCTCTGACCGGACCACGGCCCGACAAAGGGGGTGGTGGAGGCTGAAGCCTCTGCCGCCCCCCTTCTCTGCCAAGACATCCGGCGACGGATCGCCGACGCTGAGTGACGCTGGTGCAACGGCTTGACCTAGTGGCTAGTAGCATTACACTCGCAGCGCATTCAGACCTCCTTGGATTCGAATGCCGGCCCCCGGACTACCCATGGTCGCGGGGGCACTTCGTGAACGAGCCACGCACCATCTGGCGTGCCTGTCCACAGCGCAGGGCAGCGTCTGATTCTTCGAGGCATGTCCCTGCGTTCAGGATCGAGACTCCGCCCCGGGTCCGTTAACATGAGGGCGTCCGAGCGGATGGAAGCTGGAGAGGTCAAGCTGTTTCACACTCGTCCTGCCCCCGTGATGGCGACAGCAGGTGGGCCTATCGCTAGACCTGGCCGGGTTCAGCCGTGCGCATAGTCGCCGACGCGGACAAGATCGCAGCCAACGCCGCCGTCGTCGTCCAGATGTGCGGCGCTCACGATGTCGAGGTCATTGGTGTCAGCAAGTGTGTACGGGGCGAGCCCGAGATCGTGGAGGCGATGGTCAGAGGTGGTGTCGGCATCGTCGGAGAGTCCCGACTCGACAACATCCGCCGCATCAGAGATGCGGGCATCCGCTGCGAGGTCATGCTGCTCCGCCTGCCGGCACTGAGCGAGGTCGATGACGTCGTCGAGCTGGCTGAGTACAGCTTCAACTCCGAGGCAGAAGTCGTGCACGCGCTTTCGCTGGCGGCGATCGCCGCCGAGCGTCGCCACGGCGTGCTCGTGATCGTTGAGAGCGGCGACCGTCGCGAGGGCACGATGCCCGAAGATGCTGCGGCCCTGTGCCGCCTGGTCCTGGAGCTTCCCGGGCTCTATCTGGCAGGCGTGGCGACGAACCTCGGTTGTCTCTGCGGCGTGCTCTCGTCCGTCGAAAGCCAGGCGGCCTTTGCACGGCAGGTAGCGCAGCTCGAGGACGAGCTGGACTATCGCTTCCCTATGGTCTCAGCCGGCAACACCGCTGATATGCAGTTCCTGATGAGCGGCCAGATGCCTGAGAGCTTCACGCACCTCCGTCTCGGAGAGGCCATCCTCTTCGGAGTCGACAGCGTGAGGAACATCGAGCTTCCCGACGCGCACACCGACACGTTCACGATCTACGCGGAAGTCATCGAGGTGAAGGAGAAGCCCTCGACGCCTGACGGAGAGGTGGCAACCGATGCGTTCATGCGCGTTCACACCTGGCCCGATCTGGGCGTTCGTCGACGTGCTGTCCTGTCGATGGGCGAACTCGACGCCGGTGTTCAGTTCATGCGGCCCAGCCTCGCTGGGAGTTTCGTCGTCGGAGCAAGCTCCGACCACCTGGTCCTCGACGTGACCGACGCGGCTCTTCCCGTGAGAGTGGGCGACGAGCTTGAGTTCATCGCATCCTATACGGCTGTTGCTTACGGCTGGTCGAGCTGCTACGCGAGTTGTGCGGTCAGTGGAGTTGGGCTGAGCACTGGAGTTGACCCGGTCGTGCGGACACCTTAGGAGTGCGGCGAGCCTCTGGTACTGCCGGCTCTGCTCGGCGAGGAGCCGGTGGTCGTCGATCCGGCCCTGGCCAGGATCGACGCGCCGGCCGGCACGGTGATGGGCTGGCCGGTCTACCTCGCTTCGGGCGTGGTCGACTCGACCTCGCAGCGGGCCAGCCAGACGGGCGCGACCGCCGACTGAGCCGGGCGGGCGCGACCGCCGAATCAGGCCGACAGGGCGGGGCGGGGCGGCGAGCTGCAAGCTCGCCGCCCCGCCCCGCCGCGCCGCGTGTGGCTCAGGCCGCGCGCCGCATCCTGGCGCGCTGCGCGAACTCGAGCAGGTCCTGGTTCACGCGGTCCTTGAGCGTCGAGCACAGGCCGTGCGGCGCCCCGGCGTAGACCTTGAGCTCGGCGTCCTTGACGATCTTCGCCGACTTCATGCCCGCGTCGGCGATCGGCACGATCTGGTCGTCGTCGCCGTGGATGATCAGGGTGGGCACGTCGATGCGCTCGAGGTCCCCGGTGAAGTCGGTCTCCGAGAACTGCTTGACGCAGTCGTACGAGGCCGGCATGCCCGCCATCATGCCCTGCAGCCAGAACGACTGGCGTAGGCCTTCCGACACCTTGGCGGCGGGCCGGTTGAAGCCGTAGAACGGCAGCGAGAGGTCCTTCCAGAACTGCGAGCGGTCGGCCAGGATGCTCTCGCGCTGGCCGTCGAGGACCTCGATCGGCGTGCCCTCCGGGTTGGTCGCCGACTTCACCATGATGGGCGGCACCGCGCTGATGAGCACCGCTTGGGACACGCGCTCGGTGCCATGACGGCCGATGTAGCGCGCGACCTCGCCGCCGCCGGTGGAGTGACCGACGAGGATCGCGTCCCGCAGGTCGAGTGAGTCGATGAGCTCGCCGAGGTCGTCGGCGTAGGTGTCCATGTCGTTGCCGTGCCACGGCTGACTCGAGCGCCCGTGCCCACGCCGGTCGGCGGCGACGCAGCGGTAGCCGTGGTGAGCCAGAAAGTACATCTGGTCCTCGAAGGCGTCGGCGCTGAGCGGCCAGCCGTGGCTGAAGACGATCGGCCGCCCCGAGCCCCAGTCCTTGTAGTAGAGGCGGGTGCCGTCTTTGGTCGTGAACATGCTCATGGAGTGCCTCCTTGGGTGAGCGGTACGGACGATGGGCGTACCAAAGGGGCTGCCCGCGACGGCCGGCCGAAAACGCGTTGGGCGGGCCGGGGCGGGCCGCGTGCCGGGCCGGGGCGGGCCGCGTGCCGGGGCGGGGCGGGCCGCGTGACGGGGCGGGGCGGGCCGCGTGACGGGGCGGGGCGGCGAGCCGCAGGCTCGCCGCCCCGCCCGCCGGTCATGAGATACGATGCGCCCATGGACGACCTGCTCGGTCGCTACGAGGAGCTGCCCTACCCGCTCGCGCGCACCGCGGGCCTCGACATGTTCCGCGTGGCCAAGGGCAAGCACTACGTTCCTGTCCTGCTCGAGATCGACGTCACCGACGCGCGGGCGGCGCTCGCCGAGCACAAGCGCGCCGGCCTCGATCTGTCGTTTACCGCCTGGGTCGTGAGGTGCGTCGCCCAGGCTGCCGCCGAGCACCGGCGCGTGCACGGTCTGCGTCGCGGCCGGCGCAAGCTGGTCGTCTTCGAAGACGTCGACACCGCCCTCGCCGTCTACCGGCGCCTCTCCGACGACGACTCAGACGAGCGCCTGCCCATGCCCTTCGTGCTGCGCAAGGCCGACCAGCGCAGTGTCGCCGAGATCAGCGCCGAGGTGCGCCGCGTGCAGACGATGCCGCTGGCGCCCGGCGAGCAGGTGCTCGAGGCGCAGGGCTTCAGCCCGCCCGCCTGGGTGCTGCCGCTGGCCTTCCGGGCGCCGTTCGCCGTGCGCAAGTGGCTCTACTGGGAGCCGCTGCTGCGCAGCCCGCGACGCGTCAAGGCGACGATGGGCACGGTCATGGTGACCTCGGTGCCGGTGGCCAGCCGCTCCGGCGGCGGTGGCTGGGGGATCCCTATCGCCATCCATCCGCTGGTGGTCGCGATCGGCGCCGTCGGGCGGCGTGCCGACCCGACCGACGAGCCGGCCGCGCCGCGCGAGTTCGTCAGCCTGACCGTGCTCTTCGACCACGAGGTGGTCGACGGCGTGCCGGTCGCGCGGTTCCTGCGGCGCCTGATCCAGCTCATGGAGACCGCTTTCGAGCTGGCGTGAGCTAGGGCGGGGCGGCGAGCTGCAAGCTCGCCGCCCCGCCTTCGCGCGCTACGGCCGTTGCGGTCCGCTACGCTGCCATCGGCATCTGCATCAGCCCGAGCTGCGAGAAGAGCCCGAGCATGTCCATCTGACCCCAGTGCTCGGCGCAGCGTCCGTCGCGCACCCGGATGAGATCGATCGCCTCCCACTCGACGTGCTTGCCGGTCGGGGGGTTGCCCATGAACGACCCGGTGTTGGTCCCCATGAAGGTGGCCCGCGCGCAGAGCTGATCGCCGGCCTCGAAGGTGTCCTCGATCCGCACGCTCAGGTCGGGGAAGGCCGACCGCATCATCGTGACGAGGTCCTTGACCCCGTCGCGTCCGGGCCGGGTCCCAGGGAGCCCCTCGTGCTCCTGGAAGTCGGGGGTCATCGTCTCGTCGAGGACGCTCAGGTCGCCCTTGCTGAACACTTCCTGGGTCACCCGCCGGTACAGCTCCTGGTTGTTGGTCTTGCTCATGTCGACCACCTCTCGCGCTCGTGGATCACGGGCTGACGACGCCCCGGCGGAGGTCGCCGGCTGGACATCGTCCATGTGCGGGTACCCGCCGCTGCGGCGCGAGCAACCGATGGGCGATGAGAGGAGTGGCGGCAGCACGCGGGCGTCAGACCGATGTCCTACGGTCGGCGACCACCTCGAGCACCCTGGCGCTCGGCGTGGCGTGGTCCCGGTCCAGGAGTCGCCGCCGGAAGCGCTAGCAGGCTGCGGAACAAAGCGGGCTTGAGAGGGACGCAACCGCCGAGGGAGTGGCAGGAAGCGAGAAGCAGGCCGATGCGACGCCCCGCGAGCCCTCAAGCGGGGCCTGCGGGGCCGATCTGTGGCCGTTTACCTCAGGTTAAAGAGGGCTCCGCCAACAAACTTCGCAGGCGCACCAGGTTGTAGGCCGCACAGGTGAAGGTAAAGACGGCGCTCACCCTGGCCTGGCCGCGGTGGCGCAGCTTGCGCAGGCCGCCGATGTCCTTCATCCAGCCGTAGCCCTGCTCGATGAGCTTGCGACGCCGCAGGCTTGTGGCGTAGCCGGCGTGCCGGCTCGTGCGCCCGTCGATGGCGCTCCCGCGCTTCTTGGCGGCCACGTGCGGGGTGACGCGCAGGGCGCGCGCGCCGGCGACGAAGTCGGCCGTGTCGTAGCCGCGGTCGGCGGCGACGCTCATGCGCCCACGCCCGCGGCGATCGCGCTGGCGAGCCAGCAGGCGCAGGCCGGCCTCGCGCTCGGCGCTGCCCGAGGCCTGGGTGAGCTCGCAGTCGCAGATCAGGCCGTGACGGTTCTCGGTCAGGCTGTGGCCGGCGTAGCAGAGCCGCGCCTCCTTGCCGGTGCCCTTGCGCGCCAGGCGGGCCTCGGGATCGGTCACCGAACGGTGGCTTTGGTTGCCGCGACGCTGCCCGTGGAAGTCGACGTCGGGGTTGCGGCCGCCGCCGGAGGGCGGGGGCTGCTCGCCCTCGTCCTCAGCGATGGGCCGCAGGCTCTTTAAGGAGGCGGCCGCCTCGAGCAGCGTGCCGTCCACGGAGAAGTGCTCACGGGAGAGCAGCTTGTGCGCCTCGGCCTGGGAGCGGATGGCGGTAAAGAAGGCTTCGGCGATCTCGCTGGTGAGCAGGCGGGCGCGGTTCTTGGTGAAGGTCGTGGCGTGGAAGACCGGCTCGCCCATCGGCAGGCCCACGAACCAGCGCAGGAGCAAGTTGTACCTGAGCTGCTCGACCAGGCGCCGCTCGGAGCTGATCGCGTAGAGGATCTGGATAAGCTGCGCCCGCAGCAGGTACTCGGGGGCGATCGAAGGCCGGCCAGCCGAGGCGTAGAGCTCATCGAGCGCCGGGCTCATCTCGGCGAGGGCGGCATCGACCATGGCGCGGATCGCGCGCAAGGGGTGGTCATCGGGCACGACATCCTCGAGCGTGGTCATGACGATGAACCCGGCCTGCCGCTCTTCGTCGCCGCGCATCTTGCCCACCTCCCGATCGCCTGTCTGGCACAGTAACAGGTTGATGGGACGAGCAGGGTCTTCCTGCGGCAGGCTCTCGGTGAGCTCGAGGCAGGGCGAATTTCAGCAGCCTGCTAGAGCCCGAGCAGCGACGCGATCGGCACGACGCAGAGCGACCTGTCGACGACCTCCGGGGCCTCGCCCAGGCAGGCGAGGATCCCGAGCCGGAATCGTTCGCCGAGGTCGTCGCGTAGCGTGCGCAGGCCGGCCAGGTCACGGGCGCTCACGGTCGCCGACGCCTTGATCTCGATCGCCACGACCCTCGTGCCGCGTTCGAACACGATGTCTACCTCGGGCCCGTGACTGCGCCTCAGGTACATCATCGACGACCGCGAGTCGGACAGTCCATCGATGGTGCGCAGCTCGTCGACCACCCACGTCTCGAGCAGGGCTCCCTCGCGGCCCATCGACACGGCGTCGTCCCAGGACGCGATGTTGGCGACGTAGGCCGCCATGCCGACGTCGCCGGCGTAGAGCTTGGACGACTTGACCAGGCGTTTGCCGATGTTCGGCAGGAACGGCGGCAGCTCGTGCAGCTGGCAAGCGACCTCGAGGATGTTCAGGTAGCGACGCGCGGTGGGGTCCTTCAGGGCGGCGTCAGCGGCCAGCTCGTGCTTGTTCAGCACGCCGCCGGTGCGCAGGAGTGAGAGGCTGAGGAGTCTCGAGAACTCGGGCAGGTTCTCGATCGTGGCCAGCTGCCGCAGATCCCGTTCGAGAAACGTCTGACGGTAGCCGTCGTACCAGTCACGGCGCGTCCGGGCGCTGAGCCCAAGCGTCGGCGGCATGCCGCCTTCGATCGCGCGGCGGCGAGCGCCGGCAGCGGCAGAAGGTCCGGCCTGCTCTGTCGTGCGGACATAGGCGTCGGCCGAGGCGGCAGCAAAGGCAGCGTCGATCGTCCCGGGAATCGGCCTGCGTTCGATCTCCGACCACGTCAGCGGGCCGAGTTCGTACCAGGCCGACCGGCCGGCAAGCGTCTCGGTCACGGTCCTCATGCGAAGCAGGTTGGCTGAGCCGGTGATCAGAAAGCGGCCGGGTCGGCGATCGCGGTCGACGGTGAGCTTGATCGCGCGCAGCAGGTCGGGCGCGAGCTGGACTTCGTCGATGACGGCGAGGTCGTCGGCCTGGACGAACCCCTCCGGATCGGACTGCGCCTGCGTACGGGCGAGAACGGCGTCGAGCGTTCGGTATGTCCCCGCGGTCTCGTCCAGCAACATGCGGGCGAGTGTCGTCTTGCCTACCTGGCGGGCGCCGGTCAGCCCGACGACCGGGAACGTACCGAGCAGTTCGCGGAGTCTGGCCGTGGCGTGGCGGGGGAGGATATCGGCCATCTGTTCCTTTCGTGTCTGACGTTGCTCGTGTTGTATTTTGGTCATGACGTGACCGAATTACAACATGCTTCGCGAGATGGGAGGTTGACGACGCACTCCACGGCCAGAGCCATAACCGATGGCGCGGGGGAACACTCGTGGGCAGCACCCAGAAGGACCAGACGCGACGCGCGGCCGGCCGCAGGCCGGCCGCGCGTCCGCGAGAAGGAGGGCATCGACCATGGAAGCCGGATCCCTGTCGGACCCCACGCTCGTCGAAGCCGGGCGCGTGAACGCCAACGGCATCGACTACTACTACGAGATCCACGGCGAAGGCGAGCCGCTGCTCGTGCTGCACGGCGGGCTCGGCTCGAGCAACCTGTTCGGGCCGAGCCCCGCCCTGCTCGGCGCGGGCCGCCAGGTGATCGCCGTCGACCTGCACGGTCACGGCCGCACGCCGCTCGGCGACCGGCCCATCAGCCTGATCGACATGGGCGACGACATGGCCGTGCTGCTCGAGCGGCTCGGCTATGGCCAGGTCGACGCGATCGGCTACTCGCTGGGCGCCGGCGTCGCCTTTCGCCTGGCGGTGCAGCACCCCGAGTTGGTGCGGCGCCTGGTGCTGGTCTCGGCCGGCTTTCGCCCGGACGGGTTCTACGCAGAGATGCGCTCCCAGCAGGCGCAGATGAGCGCCGCCGCGGCCGAGCGGATGAAGGGCACGCCCATGCACGAGCACTACGCCGCGGTCGCCCCGCACCCCGAGGACTTCCCGCGGCTGCTCGACCGCATGGGCGAGCTCATGCGCCAGGACTTCGACTACTCAGAAGACGCCAAGGGCCTGCGCATGCCGGTCATGCTCGTCTACGGCGACAGCGACATGTTCCGCCCCGAGCACATGGTCGAGTTCTACCACCTGCTCGGCGGCGGCCTGCGCGACGGCGGCTGGACGGGCGAGGACATGTCGCAGAACCGCCTGGCGATCCTGCCCGGTCAGACGCACTACGACGTGTTCGCGTCGGCCGCGCTGGTGCCCACCGTGCTGCCGTTCCTGAACGGCGCGATGGAGCCGGGGAGCGGCTCGGAGCGGGCCGAAGCGGCTGCGCAAGGCGAGACGGCGCCGCAGGGCGACGTCGACGCGCGCTCCTAGGCAGTCGCGGCGCCTCGCTCGGCCGCGGTCACGATCTCGCGGAGCCGGTCGTCACAGGCGAGCGGCTCCGGTGAGGGCCGCGCGGCGAGCAGCTCCTCGACCCGCCGCCCGGCGCGCTCGGCCAAGGTCGACGCGCCCGCCGTGACCCAGGCCTCGCGGGTGGCGCGCTCGAAGAGCGTGGGGTAGTAGAGCTCGCGGCAGTGACGCGCCGTGTGGCGCGTGGCGAGGAACTGGCCGTCGGGGCCGACCTCGTGGACGATATCGAGGGCGAGGGCCTCGTCGCCGGTGTCGAGCGGGGCTCTCAGATGACGCAGCCAGCCGACCATCTCGTCGCAGATCGCAAGCTGGGCGAGTGAGCCGGTGAGGCCGGACTCGAGGTAGCCGAGGTCGTGCACGAGGTCGGGGCCGGCCAGCGTCTCGACGGCGAGGGTGAGGGCCGCCTCGGCGGCGGCCTGCTGGTCGACGGTCTTGGCGTCGCTCGCGCCGGCCAGCGAGAAGGTGGGCAGGCCCACATGGCGCGCCAGGGCGGTCGCCGTCGCGCGCTGGTCGGGGCCGGCGTAGCCGTAGACCATGGTCTTCATGTCGAGGCCGCCGCCGCCCCAGCCCTTGGCCACGAAGGGCGTGCCCTCGCGCACGAGCTGGGCGATCACGAGGCCGGCGAGCACGCCGGCCCAGAACACCGCGACCGCGCCCGCGGGCGTCGCCGGGCCGGTCACGCCGGCCTGCGAGCCGGGGACGTAGAGCACCGGCAGCCCGCGCTCGGCCAGCAGGATGAGCTTCTCGAGCGCGTCGGCGTTGTGCAGCAGGCCGGTCGCGCAGTTCACGTAGCAGGCAAGGAAGGGCCTGGCCGTGAGGGCCTCGCCGCCGCCGGCGACCGCCTCGGCCATGGCCACGGCGTCGCGGCAGCCCGCGGCGTCGTAGGTCACAAAGACGAGCGGCTTGCGCGTGCCGGTCAGCATTGCGCGGAGCTGGTGCCGGTCGGCGATGCGGTCGTCGACGTCGGCGGGCAGGAACATCGACATGACGAAGTCGACGTCGGCGAGGGCGTCGGCCAGGCCGACGCCCTCGCCGACGTCGGCCATGGTGGGTCGCCGCCGCTCGCCGCTGCGATGGTCGATGATGGAGAGGCAGTCGGAGCCGGGACCGTAGTAGGTGCGGGCGCCGTCGAGGACCATCGCCGGGGCGCCCTCGCGGTCGTAGATCGTAAACGAGCGCGGCGCCCGTTCGAGCGCCCAGTCCACGAGTGCCGGCGGCATGTGGACGATGCCGTCCGCGTCGAGCGCGCAGCCGGCGGCGCGCAGCAGCGCGACGGCCCGCGGCAGCTCGAGTCGCAGCCCCGTGCGTTGCAGGATCGAGACGGCCGCCTCGTGGAGTCTCTGGCACTCGTCGCCCGAGACGCGTCGGTAGGGCCAGCTCGCGCCGCTCCGGGCGCGCGTCGTTGAGTCGGACACGGTCCCCCCTCCCGCGTGTGTCCGGCGGCGGGGCGGTTTCGCCGCCCCGCCGCCCGCTCGAGCGAAGCCTATCGCGCGACGCCGCGCATGGCGACGAGACCTCGGCGGACCGCCCTACCTGGCCGGACGCCCGCGAGCTCCTGCGTCGCACGCGCCGGCACCGACGCCGGCGTGCGACGAGGACCGTCAGGCGGCGCGAGCCTCCGCGTCGACCGCCCGCAAAAAGGCGAGAACACGCCGCGGGAGCAGCGCCGCGGCGTCCGCCCGTACGAGGGCAGGCCGAGTCGGCGAAGTAATGCTGGTCGCCCGGGTACAGGAACAGCTCCGCGTGCGCGGACGACTCGACCAGTGCGCGGGCGGCGTGATGGCGCCCCCCCCGACGAACGGGTCCGCGTCCATGCCGTGGACCTGGACCGGCGCGTCGGCCGGCCAGACGGGGCCGAATTTCGAGTCGGCCCGCACGAGTCGAACAGCAGCGCGCCCGGGCCCGGGCGGGTCGGCGAGAGCTTCTGCGCCGGCACGACCCCGAGCGAGAACCCGCGAGACCAGCCCGGCCGGGAGGCGTCCGCGGCCCGCACGCCACGCTCGATGAGCTCGCCGAACCCGATCTGCCGGCATGGGCGATGCCCCCGTCGAGGTTGTCGAACGTGCGACCGTCGAAGAGGTCCGGCGTGTGCACGGTGTGGCCGGCCCGCCGCAGCTCGTCGCGAAGGCGAAGACGCCAGGCGTCAGACCCAGCGCGTGGTGGAACAGCAGCACCTCGGCCATGATGCCTCCCGACACCCGGTGGCGGACTGCTGCACCCTGTACCCGGGGAACGACGCCGGTAGTCTGTGGCAAGGGGAGAGGAGGCGGCATGGCCTGGGACGAGCAGCTCGCCGAGCGCGTACGCGCGCTGGTCGAGGGCC